>NC_016112.1:1200000-2400000 GCF_000968535.2 Methylotuvimicrobium alcaliphilum 20Z | reverse complement strand
GGTTCGTTGCACCGTTCGTAAAGGGTCATGCTGTGTGGATTGTAGCGCAGCACGACGTGGCCGCCGCGATCAATGACCGGGACTAAAGACTTCGGTTGGTTGTAGCCTCGATCAAGCAACGCGACATCACCTGCAGTCAACTGATAGTGATCCAAGCTCTCGCCGACTTTATCGGTCGTGACGTTGACCTCGCGGAGTGTCAAGCTCATCAAGTCGATCGCCACATGCAAGCGATACGTTGTTTCTTTCGCGCCGGGTTCTTGCACGGTCGAACCGTCAATCACAATGAAATTCAAGGAGCCATTGTTAATCTGTTTATCCAATCCGAACACACGCTTCAGTAACGACTTGATCCACGCCACGCAGGCCGCCAGTCGCTTGGTCACCGCCGTGTCGCTCAAATAGCCTTGAAGCTTGGCAACTTCGCCGGCACAGCTGCGCAACGACAAGTCCAGTCCGCAATACAACAGGACTAACTGTAATAATTGCAACGGTGATCGGATTTTCCGTGCCCGTGCAAACGCCTGTAATTCATAGGCCTGCTCCTGGAAATCTGCTGGAAGCTCTTGCAAAAAGTCATCAAAAAGGGTATCTGTTAGCTGTGGCTGCTTCATAGGGATTTTCACTTTCGTCGGTAAAAATACTCTATGTTGTGGCCACATCTTGATTTTTCAACTGTGAATCAAGGTCTTGCGTCTTAAGTTGGCGCTTATGCGAACCAGCCCCCGTTAAAGCCTCCAACAAAAAAACGCCTATTCACATGTGGCTGCTTGCTGGGCTTGGCGCTGTTTTGACATTAGCGTTTTATATCCAACAGGGATATGAGTCTTTAATTCCCGACCGCTACCGGGATAATGGAGATGGCACCGTAACCGATATCACCACGGGTCTGCAATGGATGCGCTGCAGTCTTGGCCAAACTTGGCAAAATTCAACGTGTACTGGTGAAGCGTCAAGATATACCTTCGATGACGCGCTCCAAGCCGGACGACAAAGGGTCTTTGCCGGCCATAGCGATTGGCGCGTGCCGACGATTGCTGAATTGAAAACCTTGATATATTGTTCGAGCGGATTGCCTAAAACCTGGAATGACACTGGAGAAGTGTGTGGAGGTGATTACCAAAGGCCCACGATCCAACAGAGCGCTTTTCCTAATACATCCGCTTCCTTTGTTTGGTCTTCGTCGCCGCATGCCGACGTTTCGGGCGTCGCGTGGTACGTGCATTTCTACAATGGCCATGTCGGCAGCAGCAGTAAGACCAGCCACTACCGCGTTCGTTTGGTGCGCGGCGGACAGTGATTTTTGTTTTTTGCATTAATGATGACTACACCTTATGACACCTAAATGGTCTCTTTTCCGCCGTCACAAAACAAGCCCCGATGATGCCGGTATTCGCTGCCATACCGCTTCGCTGAGCGAAACCGGCGGCCGCGCGATCAATCAAGACGCCGTGGCGCATGAATCGGTTGACGACGGCGAAGCCTGGCTATTGGCGGATGGCCTGGGCGGACACGGCGGCGGGGAGGTCGCGGCAGAAACCGCCGTGACGACGATACGCGAGGCTTATCGTCAAAGCTCGCAATCGACCCAAGAAAATATAACGGCCTTGTTCACGGCCGCGCAACACGGACTGCGCCGGCAGCAACAAAACGATCCCGACTTGGCCGGCATGCGCACCACCTTAGTGTTGTTGTTGCGCCAAGCCGACCGTGTTTTATGGGCGCATCTGGGCGATTCGCGGCTGTATTTTTTTCGAGACGGCGGTATTCATTTTCAAACCAAAGACCACAGCGTTCCGCAAATGCTGGTTGCTACCGGTGACATCGACGCAAAACAAATCCGACATCACCCCGACCGCAATCGCTTACTGAGCTGTCTAGGCGAACCGAACCTGCCGAAACCGACCATCGCCAAGACCGAACAGAAGCTACAAGCCGGCGATGCCTTTCTACTGTGCAGTGACGGTTTCTGGGAATATATCGAAGAACACGAAATGCTGGCCGACCTGGCGCAAACCGATACGCCGCAAGACTGGCTGAACGCACTGCGACAACGGTTATTGAGTCGAGCATCCGGCGAACATGACAACTACTCGGCCATCGCGATACGGGTAGATGAGTCTAAAAAATCAAGTTGAGCATTCTCAATCCCGTTCGCCCTGAGCCTGTCGAAGGGTTGCGGGATTGAGAATGCTCACCCAATGGGGGCGCGTGGAATCCGCTCATGTTTCGACAAGCTCAACACGAACGGATTCCACGATATCTGACTGAATTTTTTAGGATAACCAACGCAATAGCGATAATCCATGACCATGACACCCGATAACGACTACAAAAACGCGCTGCCGCTCGGCTTTCAATTGCACGAATACCGGATCGATGCGGTTTTGGGCGCCGGCGGCTTCGGTATTACATACCTAGCGCAGGACTTACACCTGAACAAACCGGTCGTGATCAAGGAATACTTGCCGACCGACTTGGCGGTCCGCGAAGCCTCGGTCACGGTAGCGCCGAAATCGACCCGTGACCAAGATGCTTATCAATGGGGTCTGGAACGTTTCATGGCTGAAGCCCAAACGCTGGCGCAATTCAAACACCCGAATATTGTCCAAGTGTTCCGGTACTTTACCGCACACGGCACGGCCTATATCGTGATGGACTACGAACAAGGCGAGAGCTTGAATGCCTACCTGGACCGGCTCCAACGACCTTTGACTGAAACCGAAGCGCTGTCGATTTTTCTGCCGGTGCTCGATGGCGTGCGCGCCGTTCATCAGGCCGAATTTCTGCACCGCGACATCAAACCGGACAATATCTTTCTGCGGGCCAACAGCACACCGATCTTGATCGATTTCGGCGCGGCCCGAATGGCCTTGGGCGAACGCAGCCGCAGCTTGAGCGTGGTGGTCAGCGCCGGATTCGCCCCGTTCGAACAATACAGCAGCCAGGGTAAGCAAGGCCCGTGGACCGACATCTATGCGCTGGGCGCCACTTTCTATCGGGCAATTACCGGCAATGCCCCGCCGGAAGCGACCGAACGCAGCATGGCGCTGACCGAAGACGAACTCGACCCGTATCAACCGCTCAGCGGCAGACTCGAAAGCCAAGGCTACAGCTCGGCTTTTTTAGCCGCGATCGACCGGGCCCTGGCATTTCGCGGCAAAGACCGGCCGCCAACGGTGAGAGCGTTTCAATATTTACTGCAAGGCAAAATCCATCAAACTCCCAAAAAACAGCCTGAAGCGGCAGAGTCGCGGCCGAAAAAAACCGGCACCGCAAGCTCTGCCAAGCCGAAAGCTCCTCCTTTTGGAATACGCTTATTTATTGAAACAGTTATTGCTATAAGTATTATTTACCTTATTATTCCCATCATTTTCTTCACCATGCTTATGGCAATCTTTTTCTAGCAAGAGCAAACTCAACGTGCAGCGCAAGTTGAGCGTCTATCTGAGGAAAATCGAAAACAGCAAGAGGCGAGACTTCGGGTCGATGCAGAAAAGCTAGCCGATGAAAAACGTCAATTGGAAAAAGCCAAGACACAAACCAGACAACAAGGTTTGATTGCCGGCCGCTATCGGGATAACGGGGATGGCACGTTAACCGATATAGCTATGGGACTGCAATGGATGCGCTGCAGTCTAGGCCAAATCTGGCAAAATGGAACCTGTATGGGGGAGGCGAAACGATACACATTCAATGACGCACTTAATGCGGGGCAACAAATTGTCTTTGCCGGTTATCGTGACTGGCGCGAGCCGACAATTTTTGAATTGAAAACCTTGATTTATTGCTCTAGCGATTCGCCTAAAATGTGGAATGATACTAAAAGTTCATGCTCAGGGAATTATCAAAGGTCAACGATTCATCGGACTGCTTTTCCTAACACACCTGCTTCGGTTTTCTGGTCTTCGTCGCCCACCAGTTTAAGTTACGCTTGGTACGTAGATTTTTACTATGGCTATTTCCAATCCGATGCACGTAAGACCAGTGGCTACCACGTTCGCCTTGTTCGCAGCGGACAGTGATTTTGATTTTTGCATTTAAAATGATCAATCCTAACACACTACGATGGTCTCTTTTTTGCCGCCTGAGCGCTTTGTTGAACTAAGCCTGAGACCGAGGGAATAATAAAAACAATGACCATGACACCCGATAACGACTACAAAAACGCGCTACCGCTTGGTTTTCAACTGCAAGAATACCGAATCGACGCGGTCTTGGGCGCCGGCGGTTTCGGTATCACCTATCTGGCACAGGACTTACACCTGAACAAACCGGTCGTGATCAAGGAATACTTGCCGACCGACTTGGCGGTCCGCGAAGCCTCGGTCACGGTAGCGCCGAAATCGACCCGCGACCAAGATGCTTATCAATGGGGTCTGGAACGTTTCATGGCTGAAGCCCAAACGCTGGCGCAATTCAAACACCCGAATATCGTCCAAGTGTTCCGGTACTTTACCGCACACAGCACGGCCTACATCGTGATGGACTACGAACAAGGCGAGAGCTTGAGTGCCTACCTGGACCGGCTCCAACGGCCCTTGAACGAAGCCGAAGCGCTGTCGATTTTTCTGCCGGTACTCGACGGCGTCCGTGCGGTGCATCAGGCCGATTTTCTGCACCGTGACATCAAACCGGACAATATCTTTCTCCGTACCAACAGCACGCCGATCCTGATCGATTTCGGCGCGGCCCGAATGGCCTTGGGCGAACGCAGCCGCAGCTTGAGCGTGGTGGTCAGCGCCGGATTCGCTCCGTTCGAACAATACAGCAGCCAAGGCAGACAAGGACCGTGGACCGACATCTATGCGCTGGGCGCAACCTTATATCGGGCAATTACCGGCAATGCCCCGCCGGAAGCGACCGAACGCAGCATGGCGTTGACCGAAGACGAACCCGACCCCTATCAACCGCTCAGCGGCAGACTCGAAAGCCAAAGCTACAGCCCGGCTTTTTTGGCCGCGATCGATCGTGCCTTAGAATTTCGCGGCAAAAACCGACCGCAAACGGTAAGAGAGTTTCAATATTTGCTGCAAGGCAAGATCCATCAAACCCCCAAAAAACAGCCTGAAGCGGAAAGACTGGCCACTGAAAAGAGCAAACAAGGGATAATAAAGCCTAAAGCAAAACAAGAAGAACTCATCGCCGGCCGTTATCGGGATAATGGAGACGGTACCGTGACTGATATGACAACGGGTCTACAATGGATGCGCTGCAGTCTTGGACAAGTTTGGCAAAACCAAGGTTGTATGGGCAAGGCGAAAAAGTACAAGTACGATGAAGCCATTGAAGCAGCACGACAAACAGTATTTGCCGGTTATCGCGATTGGCGCGTGCCGACGATTGATGAACTGAAAACCTTGATATATTGTTCGACTGATTCGCCTAAAACCTGGAATGACACTGGGAATGTATGTGAGGGCAAACACCAAAAGCCTACGATCCATCCGGACGCTTTTCCCAATACTACATCTTGGGTATTTTGGTCTTCGTCGCCGTATGCCTACCATTCGAACGGCGCGTGGCTCGTGCATTTCTGCAATGGCTCTGTCGGCTTCAACCTTAAGACCCTCAACTACCACGTTCGTTTGGTGCGCGGCGGACAGTGATTTTTGTTTTTTGAAAACAAACCAAACCGGCAACACACTTGTCCGTTATGTCTAATTGATCTATAACCAAACTAACCACAGGTAATCCGCCATTGAACAGAGATTCCATCGGTAACGGCCAAACCCTCGGCGAACGCAGCGAACAACAAGATTATTTCGCCACGTTTGACAGTCAGGATGCGAAGGTTTTTATCGTGGCCGACGGCATGGGCGGCTATTCTGGTGGAGCGATCGCCAGCGAGCAAGTCACCAAAGCGTTTGTTCGGTCTTTCAAAGACCGGACAAACGCCAGCATGCCATCGGTGTTGACGGCCGCTTTGCAATCCGCTCATGCGCATTTAAAACAGCTCTGCGAACAATCGTCAGCAGGAGAGGCCGATATGGGGACCACTCTGGTGGCTTTGGCCTTGGTTGAAGGCAGGGCTTTTTGGTTAAGTGTCGGCGACAGTCCTTTGTACCGCTTGAGCCAAGGTCATTGGCAGCGTTTGAATGCGAACCATGCGTTTGCAGAAGTTTTGCTGGAAGACGTCGAGTGCGGGCGAATGAGCCGGGAGGAAGCCCTGCAACATCCTGAGTATCATACGATTACCAGCGCGGTGACGAGCGAAGAGATTACCTTCATCGATTGCCCGAATGAAGGTTTGCCGGTCCATCCGGGCGACCGCTTCTTGCTGGCCAGCGACGGTATTCATACGCTCACCGATCCGGAAATTCATGCCTTGATGAAGGAAGGGCATGACGCGCAGCAAACGGCCGACTGTCTATTGTCGGCCGTCGCGCAGGCCCGGTTACCGGGCCAGGATAATACGACAGTATTGACGGTTTTCTGCGAAGGAGAGCATTCCAAATCGGTCAAACAGCGCCGTTGCCGTCCGGTTTTTCTGATTGCACTGGCCGTCGCCGGCCTGATTGCAGAGGCTTACGGGTGGTTGGATAAGACGCTCTGGCCAACCCAACCGGCAGGTAGTGCGATGCCGTTCGACAATGAACCGGACCATCGCATAGCCGCCGCGAAGGAAGATGAGTCCACTGAATCAAACGTTTTACGAACGGATGATGTCGTTATCCCTTCGTCTTCGAAAGCCCTAGACCCATCGCTTCAACATGAACCGGACCAAAATGACTAGACGATTGATTCTTCGCGGGGGGTTGCTGGCCTTGACGATGCTCTTGTCTCTATCGGCTTGCCGGGACCAAGCGGTCGATTGGGAGCGATTGGATAGGGCGGTGATTCGTGTGGTGGCGATTGATAATGCCCGGCCCGGCCATTTCAATGCGTTATCCAGCGGAAGCGCATTTGCGATTAACGGCCAGGGTTATTTCATCAGTAATCATCATGTCGTCGAGAACGCAATGCAGGCGCAAGTCGAGTTGGTAGCGGTCGAGGCGATCGTTCCGCAAGCCAAATTGCATCGCGTGGATATTGTTTGGTCTTCCGCCGAACAGGATTTGGCCATTCTCAAAATCGATAGCTGGCCTTTGCCGCCCTTACCGTTGACCAAGGCGGCCGACGTCGTAAAAAATCAAGAGGTGGTATCGATCGGTTTTCCGGGTGCTTCGGATAATAGCCCCGAGAATCCTGCCTTCATCGATCCTAAAATCAAACGCGGCGTCATTTCGGCACGGCAATTATTTCCGTTGACGAGCGGCGGCCGCGCGATCGCATTGTTTGAGCACGATGCCACGGTGAATACCGGCAACAGTGGCGGTCCTTTGCTCGATGCGTGCGGTCGGGTCGTTGGCGTCAATGTTGCGAAAGCCAGAAGCGGGATCCATGCCGTGGATGCTTCAGGCGGCCGTGCGCCAAACCAAATCGGATTGGACATCAACGAAGGGACTTTTTTTTCGATACAGTCGGATGAATTGATTCAAGCTTTACGTTCCCATCGCATTGATTTTAGTCTCGATCATTCACTATGTAAGCCCATGGCGAGCGATCATCAGGGCTTGATCGCGATTGTGGTCGTCTTGGCATTGCTTTTGGCCGTGACGCTCCGGCAACAACGGAAGCATTCTCCGGCTATCGTCGATAGCCATGTATTGAGCGAATGGTATCGAAAAAAGTGGGGCGAAAAAATGCCGTCCGGCCATCCTGCAGGCTTTATCAAGCGCGACTCGAAAGGGTTTCCAAAACCGCAGCCATTGCCAAACCCTACGGTGGCGATTGTATTGCATCCGGAAAAGAAGCAGTGGCCGGTATTGACTTTGCAGCCGGGCGTTATCTATAAGTTGGGCCGTGATCCGAATCAGGTGAGCTTCGTGATCGAGCAGACCGATGTTTCTAGATGCCATGCCCAGTTACGATGGCATGAGCGACGCGGCCTACTGGTCATGGACTTGGATTCTACCAACGGCGTTTTTGTCGATCATGCCAAACTTGCCAATCGGGTCTGGGCAACGATCAAGCCGGGGCAACGCTTGATTTTCGGTTCGGAGCAAGTGGTTTACCGAATTAAGGATCATTGACGATGCGGCGCCGCAATCGCGAGATTTCTATTTTTAGTATGTCGGCGCTGGATTTGTTTGCTTCGGCGTTAGGCGCGTTCGTGTTGTTGACGTTGATTTTGTTGCCCTATTATCTCAAAGAGTCGCCGCCGGAGTTGAGCGCCAAGGTAGCGCAGTTACGAGAACAGTTAACGCGGCAACAACAGCTATTGGAACAGCAGCAACAAGCGCGAAGCGAGGCGGAGGGTAGGGCGAGACAACTGCAACAGCAAGTCGAATCGGCCCGGCAACAGCTGGCCAAAACCTTTTTAGTAATTTACATCCGCTGGAGCACGGTTAACCATGATGTGGATTTGCATGTCGTCAATCCGGCCGGGATCGAGTTTAATTTTCGGCAGAAAACACACCCCAATCATCCCGGCGAACTCACCGAAGACAGCCTCGTGGGGCCCGGCAATGAAGTGTGGGAATTGCATGAGGCGACGCCGGGCGTGTACCGTGTTTATGCCAATTTATATGCCCGGCGCGGTAATCCGGCAGTGGCGGAAGTTAAGGGCCGAGTGTTTTACCGTGACGGCAGCAGTCGCTTGAAGCCTCTACGTTTGGCGGTGGAACAACAAAAAGGCTTGATGGTTAGCATTACCGTTAACGCTGACGGTAGCGTTCAAGTCGACTAACATAGATATGAGAGGAAGCAATTATGAGGCGACAGGTTAATCATTGGTTTCGTTATGGGCTGTTATTGCCGATGACCCTCAGTCAAGCCATGGCTGCGGAAATCGTTTTGGATGAAGCCGTTTACGATCGGGAAGCACAACGGCTAAGGATAAGCGCTTGGGTACAAGGGGAAACGGCCGGGCCGATCAGCAGTGTCGAGTTGATTGACGGGACATCGCCGTTGGCGCCGACAACCCGGGAATGGGCTCCGCAACCCGAATGGCCGGTTTGCTATTTGTTGATGACCGATACCAGCCTGTCGATGCGAAATTTTTTCAGCGTGCAAGTGATTCCCTTGTTGAAGGCCCTGGTTGCCGAAAAAAACGAATGGCATCGCTACGCCATCGGCGGTTTCGATGCCGGATTGACGGTGCTGCAAGACTTTACCGAAGACCCGGCACCGTTACTTGCCGCGATCGATCGCTTGGAACTGAAAGGCCAACGCACCGAATTATTTCGCTCGTCGCTGCAAGGCTTGGACGAACTGAAAAACTGCGACGGTTATCGCCGCATATTGGTTTTGGTTTCCGATGGCGATGCCGAAGATTTGCCCGGCGCTTACGGGCCGAATGACGTGATACAGGCGGCGCAAAATGCCAAGATCAGTGTGGTTAGCCTGGGTGTCAAAGATAGCATCGAGCAGCAGAACCTGCGCCGTTTGGCCGAATCTACCGGTGGTAGGTATTCACTCTACCGTGCCGGTATGCCGCTGACGGAATTGGGAGCTGAATTTTTTCAACGGACGGATACCGGTCTGCGCTTGACGATCGACCGCGATGCTTTGCCCGATCGCGTGAACGATCTGTATTTAGAGGTCAGTCTAGTCGATGGTCAAAGCTTGAAAAAGCCTTTGGACTTGAACATTCCCGATCGGCAGGCGGAGACTAGCTCTGCGGCAAATGTGGAGTATTTCTCCCCAATCCTTTTGGCTTTTGTCGCAGTCCTGCTGCTGATACTGATTATGTTGATTGTAAAGCGCCGAAAACGGGTGCTTGAGCCGATAACGCCACAGCAACCGGAATCCGTTTCCGAAACGCACACGCCTTCCACCGATGATTCATTGCCGAAAGCCCAATTACGGCACTCAAGCGGGCAGGTTTTTCTTATCGATCGGCGAAGTATCCGCATCGGCGCATTGGATGATAATGATGTCGTCATCGATGACCCGACCGTTAGCCGTTATCAGGCCATTATCGATTTCAAAGATGGCGTCTATTATCTCACCGACCGGGGAGCCACCAATCCCAGTATGGTAAACGGCCAAGCCGAATCGCATTGCCGATTACAGTCGGGCGATGTCATCCAGTTCGGGCGGTGGCAAGCGGTCTTTGAAGAGTTGTAGATCGGCTTGTTGGTGTTTGTGAGGTGAGGGCAAAGTGATTCAGAATGCCTCCGTTTGGATTGAATAAAGACTAGAGTGAGTAAGGTAGGTCGGTGTCAGGTTTTTAATTTTGCAATCATTAAATAGAAAACCGGAACAGGTGTTGATGTTTTTAAACAATTGGGGTTAGTGTAAAAAATGCCTAGCTGATCGACGCGCCCTTTACTTTAGCGTTAACCGCATCGCCTTGCTACTTTATTAATCTCGGGAGTATGCTAATCCATCATACCGTTAAGGGTAACGAACATGAGTCAAATGAAAGTAGCAATAACTATTGAGGAAGGGGTTCTCGCCAATGTCGATGCCCTGGTGAAGCGCAAAGTATTTAGCAATCGTAGCCGCGCCATTCAGGAGGCTGTGCTAGAGAAGCTGGAGCGCCTTGAGCGCAATCGCTTGGCCGAGGAATGTGCCAAGCTGGATCCTGCTTTCGAGAAGGCCATGGCTGACGAAGGATTGTCTTGAGGATCTGGATGTATGGCCAAAATACTGAGGGGCGAGATTCGCTGGGCTGATCTCAATCCTACGATAGGTCGCGAGCAGTCCGGCGAGCGCCCGGTCCTTATCCTAAACCAAGATATATTCAACGAGCGCTCTGGTACTGTCATAGCGATGGCACTTACAAGCCAAGAGCAGAAAGCGGGCTTTCCGCTTACGCACGAAGTTCTTGCTTCAAAGCTGCCAAAGCGTTCATGGGTGAAAATCAGTCAGATTCGTATCATGGCACGCATTCTTTCCGGCGCATCAAGGCCTCACTTATTTATCCCCAGATCAAGAACCCTCGCGCGGAAGAATTGCTGTTAAACCACATCAAACTGGAAGGTACAGAACGATACTTAGGCGTAGAAGTCGACGATGCCATGGTAATGGCAGAGCCTATGGAGGTTTGATTGACCCGGATGCGGACGCCCTTTAGCGGCCGCATTGTGATACCCTTTTTAAAATGATTCGGCATAGCTTGTCGGTGTTATCCAAAAATTGACAAAAGGTATCATGTGAGACATCATAATTTAATCAAATGATACTTTAAGGCTTCAAGATGGTTCTAGTAACCCCAGAAAAAATAGCTTCATTCATGTCGCTGATACCGGTACCCCATTCTTTTGCCGAGTTGGATGCCCTGGTATCACACGGCTTGCCCAAACAGGCCTTGAAAACTATTGTAGACACTATTGGTCTCAACACGGAAGAGCGCAAACAACTGCTGTATCGGATTGTCCCCGAGGCGACTTATAAGCGCCGCCGGGATAGATTAAGCGCCCAAGAATCCGAACGAACTGAACGCTTGGCCAGAATCTATGCGACTGCTCAGTACGTTTGGAACTCGGAAGACGATGCCAGGGAATTTCTGCATAAGCCTCATCCGATGCTGCAACATCGCGCTCCCCTTGAGGTTTCGATGACCGAAATAGGAGCCCGTCGGGTCGAAGAATTGCTCTGGCGCTTGTATTACGGTATTGCGGCTTAGTGCAGATCTACCGGATTGCGGACGGACGTCATCCTATTTGGGACGGGACAGGCGCTGCATTCATTGGCGGACGATGGAATAGCCCAGGCAAGCCGGTTATTTATGGTTCGTTGTCATACTCTTGCGCCATGTTAGAAATTCTGGCACATGCCAACACCGGCCGTATTCCTGAAACTCAGCAGTATGTCATCGTAGACGTACCTGGCAGTGTTTCGGTAGAAATCGTTGATGAGAACCAGCTCCCAGAGGGTTGGGATTCAGAAAACAACGTCCCGGCCAGGGCATTTGGCGACCAATGGCTAAACCAAGCACGGACTGCAATATTAATTGTCCCATCAGTTATTGCCAGATTAGACCAAAACGCCCTCGTTAACCCGCTTCATCCTGATGCCAATAATTTCATAGTTTCAGAGCCTAAAAAAGTCATTTGGGATAAGCGATTATTTCAGTAAAGCTCTATCACAATAGAAACAATACGTTAATACATTTCCCCATAGCCGTCATTGGCTCAAATCGACCAATTTGGGAAGATAACGGCCAAAAGTTGCCAACCAGTGGTGTTATTTCTCATGTAACCCAACAGCTGCTATTAATTCTAAACCAGCCAGCCAGTTATTTATCTATCCAATCCGAACTTTCCTACAGTTCTCCATCAAAATCTTCTTACAGGTGTCTTTAAAATATTGATTTGAAATAACATCGCCTGTTGGTTGTTCAAAATCTGATTCGTTAATTTTCGCTACAAAAGGGTTTAGATCCATAGCGTAATTGCTTCAGGTTTGCAGTTACAACAAAAGCTCCTTTTTAGATAATTTTTCGTAACTTGAAGATGTCCTTTAAGGTAAAAAACGCAACGAAAAAAAGAGAAAATGAACGTGGTCAGAAAAATCCTCGCCATCGATGGCAAGAACGCAGAGCACGCGGCTCATGACTCAGGTTCACCGCTTATGATGTCAGAAGGCGGCGTTGATGCCATCGAAATCCTATACACAATACGGAAGCGCGTCCCGGAAGACGACAGCGCGGAAGCCGTGGCGACGGTCGCGGAACAAATCGACCGCAAGCGCTATGCGCTGGAAATGCTGGACGCAAAAACCATCGTATGCCCGGCCAAACGTATGCAAGGCTGCGGTTTCAAACAATCTGACGATCAGTTACTGCAAATCAAAACGCTGTCGATCTGTATGCGCTTGAAACCAGACTTCCTGACCCTGGTCAGCGGCGACGACGATCACGCGCCGCTGGTGTGGGAGCTCCGGGAGCACGGCATTTGCACCGAAGTGGTTGCATTGGAGGATATGCTAGGCAGCCAGCTTCGGCGAGCGTGCTATGCCAAGATAGATCTCGATCAGGTATTCCAAAAACTGCAAGAGGAAATCGCCGGAATCGACGCGCGCCGATTGTTCGATGAAGACGGTCAACTCAGCGAGTTTATCGGCCGAATCCTTGTTGTTTTTTTGGCGTCATGGCGCAATCGTTCGAGTTGGCATTTGAGGCGATGCTGATCTTGATTCAGACATTCCGGTAATCGATAGGCAAGCTGTTTGATTTGTGCGTACGAAGACATGCGTAAAATACAGTCAAAAAGCGGCTGAACCATTTGATTGGAAGGCATGAGCAAATCTGTTCATTTAAATCAGCTCGAACGACTATTTGCTAATCATCAAAAAATGCCCACAGTTTTCCCATTACAGCGGCAAATCTTTCGAAGATACTACACGCCAAGTTGAAACGAACGGCACGGCGGGCGCAAGCCTTTATTTACCGATACAAACCCGTTCAAACCAGTAATTTAATGTATCGATTAAGAATATAAGCGGCGGCATTGCCGACCATGCAATGCCGTTTAACCGAACGAACCGCAGGAGAACGACAACATGAACAGACTGCCTGAAAGCGTCACCCAAAAATTCAACGAACTGTTCGCCGTTATCGGCAAAGCCGGCGACGATTTGAAATTGGCGACCGCGGAAGCCGCTATGGCCGGGAACTTCGATCAAGTTTCCGCCGCCAGCGATCATTGCCTACGCCTGCAATCTTTGGAAATGGAAATCAAAAACTGCTTGAGTCATTTCGAATCTCAATATCAGCAAAAATCAGTTGAGAGTTGCGTTCATAAAAAAGCCCGGCGCTGCCCTCGCAAGTCGCGCGTTCAATCTGGATCGGGTGGCGAAATTGAATAAAACGCTGAGCGCCGCCCCGCTCATCGCCAAAACGCCGGCGAACGGCTACCAAACGCAGAAACGTTGCGACGGTTGGTACATTACGACACATGTCAACAAGCATAACGCGACAGCGTTAATAGAAGAAATCGGCAAAGACCTGAATATCCCGGTAAAAGTGGAATTTATAGAACGATAAACGTTCAGGATGTAAATATTTCACCGCCGCCTCGCCGGCGGCGAACAAGAAAAACCGCTATCGAGCGAAACCGAATCGACCGATACAAACGAAAAACCAGAGACCAGAATCATGAGCGAACAAAACACGATTTCCAAGTTGCAAACGCAGAGCAACAAAAACGACGAGAAAGCACAACTGCATTTGGCTTTGGAGCGTTATGCGAACCCAAAAGCGGATGATGATGAAGGAGCGGATGAAAACCACGCTATGGTGCTCAATTGGTTGCAGAATGCGGCGGAGGACGGACTTGCCGAGGCACAACTGACATTAGGTATTTTATCTCTTATTGCTTCAAGGCCTGAGATTCAGAGCGAAGATTCTCTCTCAAGTATCCTAAATGATTTAGTTCACAGACGCGTAATTTCAGAGCTTTCCATAAAAAAACATGATCCACTTAAAGTAACGGAATTCACGCAATCTATTGCTTTTTGGAGCATAGTCCGCTTTGGGGTCGATAAATCCTTCCTTCAAAAGCATCTGTTCCCAAGTCCGGAGCAACCTTTCCATTGGTTGACACAGGCAGCCGAGCAAGAATGCGCGGAAGCCCAATATTGGTTAGGTTATTTGTACTTTTACGGCCTCGGTATTCAGCAGAATAAAACATTGGCTGTCGGCTGGTTCAGCAAGGCCGCGGCTCACCACTTTGCCGCTGCGCAATACCAACTAGCCTGTTGTTATTACCACGGGGAAGGTGTCGAAAAAAACGATCTAAGTGCCTTTTTTTGGGCAAACAAGGTTGTTGAGCAAGCCGAGTCTTTTTTTGACTCCAATCCGGAGCAAGCACCGAATTATAGCTTGGGTATGATCGAAGCCTATTTGTTGTTAAGCGAACTCTACGCATTGGGCAACGGCGTCGAGCAAAACAGTGAACTGGGCTACCAATGGTTTATAAAAGCCGCTGAACATTGGCAAGATAAAAGCCCAACAAACGAGTTTCTTGAAAGTCAATTTCGTTCCGCTCAGTTTCTACTATCCCACAAAAACTACGAAGAAGGCATGGGTTACATGCTTAATTGTGTTAAAGGCGGCTACGTCAAAGCCGGCGATTGGCTGATCAAGCAGTATCTATCTAAAGTAATTCCGGAATCTTTGGAAAATCAAAACTCTTATGTTTTTATTTACAGATGGTGTTCCGAAGTTTCAATTGGACACTCCAGCGCTTTGCCCAATTTAATTTTGGGTTTATTACGCGTATCGGGAAAAGGCGTAGATCAAAACGATAGCTTAGCTTTTGAATACTTTAATAAGGCCCATGACGGCTTCGATTCTTCTGATGACCATACCTATGATTTCATCCAATTATTTTTGATGATGTGTTATGCATTGGGCAAGGGAGTAGAAAAAGATTTAGTTAAAGCTGATCGTCTATCTAGGGAATTTGATCCAGGTGAAGTCGGTGAGTTTTTGATGGAAAAACTTTCCCTTAATGTAGATTATGGATTTACCGAGCATAATAGAACACTCGGTTTGTTGAGACTTAACTTATTGACACAAAACGACATCGTTCAAGCGGAGACTTTTTTTGATGATTTTTTTGGTGGAAATAAGGAAACCAATATCGGCTTGAGAAACATTTGCTTGACGAGCCTACAACAAGCCGTCGAACTCGAAGAAAAGAATCGGGAACTCGAAGTCAAAAATAAAAAACTTGAGGAATCCGAAAAAGAGCTGGAAGACACGATGGCTATGTTCGCCCATAAATTCCGCAGTCCTTTGGATGCGATCATCTACAATACCACGCACGAAAACCAACCGAAATTGTATGCCCAAGCCGCTCAAACCATGCGCGGTTTACTGGATGTTTTCAGTATTATTTCCACCGATGAAACCGTACTTAAAAACCGGCTAATGCAGGACATGCAGGGCGATAGCGGTTTGTTGTCGGTTTTCGACAATACGCTGAACATGATCATGATGCATTTGCTTTCGGTTTCCGGCGCCGAAAAAATTCAGCAGCATTATATGAGTTACGCCAAATCGCATGGATTGTGCAGTCCCGATATTAGCCGCAAAGTCTGGAATGAAGAGCACTATGAACTGGAACGGCAACTACAAACCGATTGGGAACAAAGCTATGCCGCTTTGTTGAACCGGTCGGCGACGCTCGAACAGCGATTATCTTGGATCGAGGAACGTTTTTTCAAGTTGGAATTGCACGGATTCGAGCGCACCGATATACAATTCAAAGCATACGGCATCACCGAATCGTTGTTGACCATCTTGCTGAACGAGATTTTGGTCAATGCGTTCAAGTATTATTCGTCGGCCGATCGACAACCGGTGCGATTGGAAGGGACCGAGCGGGACGTTCATCACTGGTTGATTTGCCGCAATCCCAGTATTCGAAACGAACGTTCCAGGCTAAAAGGCAGCGGTAAAGGCCATGTTTTTTTGTCGGCATTGGCCAGAAAGACCGGCAGCCAGTTTAGTAAACCCAAACCGCTGGATGATTTTGTGTTGGAATTCGGTATACCCAATGAACTTTTAAAAACCGATTGAGGGATAATGCATGAGCTATTTTTTATGGGTCGAGGATTTTGAAGGCGATCCTAAGGCAACCGCAAGCAATGTGTTAGGAAGCGTATTCAACGTTAGCTTGTTCGATGAAGATAAACGGGCGCTGAAAAAAAACATGAAAGCCCAGGGCGTCTTTATTGAATTGACGTTACAGGATGGCCTGGAATTTATTACCTCGGATCTGGACAAAAAAGTCGATTACATTATTCTAGACATCGACTTGCCTGCTTATCCTCCCGATATCGCTTATAAAGATGTAACTAACGAAGAGCTTTTGCATTTGTTAGAGACCTTCGAAAATTATCAAAAGCAGGAGGACGAAACGGCTAATGAAGTGGCTTGGAAAACCGCGTGCTACGAAATGAAGAAAAAAGCGGGGTTTTATCTTTACACGAAACTGGTTGTTAATATGGGGTTTCCGAAAGACCATATTCTTTGTTGTTCCGATCATGGAGATCAATTAAGTGACAATGAGAAGGCATTCAAAGCGGCCAAAATCAATCCACCGACTAGCTACAAAAAAAGTGATGAGGACGTAAAGAAATGGGTTAAAGATCACCATCAAAATTCTTATTCAAGATTGCGGCGCGGCATTATAGAAGCTTGCCGTTTTCTGAAAGGCCTTCCCGAAGACCGCTATCGCTTTAAGGAATTCATCAAAGAACCGGAAAAACACCCCGGCTTGGACGATGTTCACGATTATTTGGACGTGCTGGCCAATTTTTTACCATTGCGCGAGCCGGAACAACCGACGGTTTTTTATAAACTTCTGATCCGAACGTTGGCTCACGAATGGGAAGCGGCCGAACCGCAGTGGCTCGATAAGCAGAATGAACTGTACGCATTTTCGTGGATCATGAAAATGACTCGCAATTGGTCCGCGCACAGCAAGATTTTCGAACGGCTTGAAGCCCAAGATGTGGCTTATTTATTTATCGTCAATATGCGGGCAATGTTCGATTTGAGGGATGAGGTTTTGCCTTATGAGCGGCATCTGTTAAGCCTGTTCGATCCTCCGCTCGATGAATCGGAGATGTCGGAGATATACGGCAGAGACTTCAGAAGTAGAAAAATTCCATTAATTGAAAACTATGCGAATACTCTGCACAAAACCGGCAATAGAAGGCAAGCCATTAATTTTCATGATGCGTTAAATAACCTGCAAAAAAATAAAGACAAAAATATTGAGAGCGAATTTTTTATCAAAGGGTTGTATCAAGCGTTTTGGTTTTTAACTTCGAACGGCAATGTGAATATTCCATCCGATCGTGAACATAAAGACCAGATCGATATGGAAAAAATCAAAACGTTTGCCAATTTGAACTATCAATTCAATTACTTCAATTACCAAAAATCGAAGTTTATTTTCGAACTGGCCAGGCATATTTATCGCATTAGCTTTCCGGAGACTAAATCATGACCACCCTACAAACCCAAATCCCCGATCAACTGTTGCAGCAAGCCCAATATCTGGTGCAACAAGGCTGGAACGCCAATATCGACGAATTGATCGCCGAAGCGATGCGGCGTTATCTGGAATCGCACCGCGAAGCGATGGCCGAGCAATTCATCAAGGACGATGTCGATTGGGGCTTAAATGGACAAGACTAAACCGGTCGTTGTCGCCGATGCCGGCCCTATCATTCATCTGGACGAATTAGGCTGTCTCGACGTATTGGCCGATTTTGATAAAGTCTATGTGCCCGAGGCCGTTTGGCAGGAAGTTCTTATTCACCGGCCTCGGGCGATGGCTGCATTTTCGGCGCTATTCGTCCGGCAGAGCCCTGCCAAGATCTCTCCATTGGTTACGGCGCTAACGCCGCTTTACACCCTGCATAGCGGCGAGCAGGAAGCGCTGCATTTGTGCATCGAATTCGGCGACAGTTTGTTGTTGACCGACGATACCGCCGCGCGACTTGCCGCCAAAGGTTTGGATATTGCGGCGCACGGCACGCTGGGTTTGTTGGTCCGGGCCATTCGCCGGCAAAGTCGTTCTAAAACTGAGGTTTTGGCTCTGCTGAGCGCGATACCGACACAAACCACGCTGCATATTCGCCCGTCGTTGCTGGCGGAAGTCATTGCCCAAGTGGAAGCCGGCGCCAAATAATCGAGTCATGCAACGCAAATGCAAAGGAACAATATGACCCGCCATCTGATTAAAGCCTTGATAAACGCCTTGCCGCGTTTCGCCGAAGAGGAAGGCGATTTTTACGCCGTCAGCCGTGACACGTTAATTGCCGGACTATCCGAAATTCAAGGCATATCAGCGGAGGTTGCCGGAAACACCGTTAATCTCTGCGAAGCCTTGCTGGATAGTTTGGCGACGCTCAAGCCGCAAGACTTGCAGCGGGGTGAATGGTGTTTCGTTTCTTTCCCGGCCCAGTTGATGGCTTTGTCCGCGCTGACAGCCCTGATCGACCCGGGCTCGCGCTATTTCGAGACGGATTTCTGGAATACCCGAGACGTGGATCCTAGTAAAACAGAACGCCAACGAGAGGTCTTACAGATCATCGAGAATCGCCGCAACGATCGTCATCTCAAGCAAAAGGCGGAACCGGTTCGTTATATTCATGTCGCCTGGAGCATGATCAAGCATGAAGGCAAGGTTCTTTTTTTTCATCGCGAGGATAAAACCCGACATGAAAAGAAATCAGGAAACTACGGCTTAATCGGAGGTCGAGTCAACCAAAAAGACCTCAGCCATTTTGATGGCAACATGCAAGACAAATTGCGCCTATTGCAATCGGCTGATCGTGCATCGATTAAACCGGCGTTGGCCGAAACGCTCAAAAGAGAATTGCTGGAAGAAGTTGGTCTGGAATACGAACAGCATTATGTATTTCGTCCATGGCGGGCCTTAAGGCCTTATCGACAGGTGCAAGGTGCCAAATCAAACCACGCCTTGACCGAATATTTTCTGGAAATTTATGCCATTGATCTGACCTTGGAAGGCTTTTGTTTATTGCAACAAAAGATCGCGAAAAGTACGGCGGAGTTTGCTTGGTTTTCGTTGGATGAAATTGCGCAAGGGAAAACTTCGGATGGTAAGACGGCTTATATCGAAGCGCTTTACGACGATTTCGAGGACAGAGACTACTTGAAATTTGCGTTGGAAGATTTGGAAGACAGTTTCAAAACGAACTATATCAATTGCCATGACCCGGCAAAATTTCGAATCGTATTGCCTCGGGATGAAAGGCAACAGATTCTCGCTGGTACTCCGGGCAAGGAATCGGCTATTGATTTTCAACTGAATGAATCGACGCTATCGCTCTTATTAGGATTGGCCGCGCATTTGCGCGAATTTTCTTTTGTTGAAAAAGATACCTCTATCGCATTGCATCCTTATGGTTGGTTAGAAGTGGAAGACGATTGCGAGTTACAGACCGAACTTGTCGAACTGGCCGAGTCGTTTAAGGATTCGAAGGACATCGTGATTGAAAACCAAAAGGACCGTTGGTTTAGGCTGTCGATTTTACCGGATTGCGTGTTTTTCGACGACTCTTATTTTAGCTGTTCTGTCGATCAGAAAGATATGCAAAGCCGTAAAAGCAAGGTGCGGGTGACGGCGATGCGCAGGGAATTCGGCACCCGTTTAGGAACTGTGGGTAAGGATAAGAAAGAACCCAAGGTCCCGATAAATGTCGTTAAGTCTTTGGATAATCTAAACAAGGGCAATCGGAATGACAGCCTTACCGATTCAGTTCGGGATAGTTATAGAAAATCCCAACTGCATGACAGTTTAGCGAAACTTGGAATGAGAGGGCTACTAAGACAGGATGCCGGTGCCGTAAAAATCTATTGCGAGTTTGTAATGAATTGAAACGGCGGATTTATAAAATCCGACTATTAAGCCAGATCATTTCTTAATAAGGTAAAGCTTAAAGCGGTGCTGGATTCTAAATTTCTGTCTGCTTTAAGAATAACACCGGTCAAAAGGAATTCGTATGGTTGACAGGCTGTTTTGGGTCGTAACCAGATGTTCAGCCGATTTAAAATGAATTATTTCTTTGCGTCCGCTTTAGAATAATTATCTCATCCAAGGATATCTTAATCCATGGCTTGATTCAGACGGTGTCGCTAGTACTGATTTTAAAAAAAATAGTACACAGCGCAGAGTACATCAAGGCAACAAAAACCCTTCTAAATCGGATTAAGGGTTTTATATTGTCGATTTCATCCCGGTTATCAACAATGACGACTCCCTCAATCAGGAGTCCGTTATGCGTTGCGTCACTTACTGTTTCATCCTCATTGCGCTATTCGGCACAGCAGCAAACAGCGAGCCGGTGGTCCTATTCGACGCCGGCAACACGCGGCCAATGCCGGACCGTTTGCAAATAAAACACCCGAACTATCAACAATCCCTATCTTTACCGGATATCCCCCAAAACTTCGATCCGCTGCCGGTCAGCAGTCAGGCGCTGACGCCGGGGCCCGTCCAAGCCCGCGTCATCGATCGGCCCGGGCTCGATCGCCCGGTGTTCATCATCGGATATGACGAGTTCTCGCTCGATTGGCTTCGGCATAACCTGGAACAGCTAAAACGGCATCGTGCGACCGGCATCGTCGTCAACGTGGAGAATCCCTATCAACTTCGTCGATTAAGGCAAACCGCCGATGGACTGGAAGTCAACCCGGTGCCGGGTGACTTTATCGCCAAACAATTGGAGTTGAAACATTACCCCGTGTTGATTTCACAACACCGCATCGAGCAATGAACAAGACCTATCCCGTCGAAGCGCTGTTGCGTCCGCCAATCGAACTGTGGTCCGCCGGTTGCGCCTTCGGCATCGCGCTGATCTCCGCCCTGGCACCTTGGGCGATCATGATGACGCCGGCGGTCGGTTATCTGTCGGCGGTGCTGTTGACCGGATTCGGACTCTATCGGTTGTTCGACGCGATGATTATCCTGTGTTATCAACGGAACATGCGCCGGATGCCGGAATATGTCGTCGAGCCCAAGCATATTCCGGTCAGTCGCCGCCGACTGTTTCTAGGCAAGGGATTCTTGTGGCGGCAACAACATACGCAGCGCTTGCGCGACACCCTGAATCCGAAAGTTCGGCATTACGTCGAGCCGTCCGCCTTCTATCGCTGGGCCCGACGCAGGGAGTCGCAATGGGAACATTCATTCCTACTCAATAGAGTCGCCAAACTGTTGCGAAGCCAATCGCCGTGGAACCCGGTCAGACCCTTGCCGCCGGTCGGCGGCAAGCCGCAAATTCACGCCGTCGAAATGCGGGAACAGGCTGTCACGATGGATCTACGCGAACGGGTCGGTCATACCTTAGTGCTCGGCACCACTCGAGTCGGCAAAACACGCTTGGCGGAAATCCTGATTACCCAGGATATTGCCCGGGGCGATACCGTTATCGTATTCGATCCGAAGGGTGACGCCGACCTGATGAAACGCGTGGTCGCCGAAGCCAAACGGGCCGGGCGTAGCGACGAGACCTACATTTTCCACTTGGGCTATCCCGATATCTCCTGCCGTTACAATGCGATCGGCAACTTTTCCCGAATCACCGAAGTCGCCACACGACTGACTAACACCTTGCCCAGCGAAGGCAACTCCGCCGCGTTCCGGGAATTCGCCTGGCGGTTCACGAACATGATCGCGGTGGCCTTGGTCAAAATGGGCCGGCGCCCGGATTACCGGCAAGTCACGCGGTACATCACCCATATCGAACCCCTGCTGATCGAATACTACCGGCAATGGCTGCCGGATGTCGCGCCGATCGAATGGGTCCAGGAAGTCCAGCGCATGGCGGAAGCTATTAATGAACGGGATCTGCCGTTCGCGTTGAAAGGCAGGTCGCACGAGGCGATTGCTTTGGTTCGTTATGCCAAGGAGAACGGATTGTACGATCCGGTGGCCGACGGCCTGCGCTCCGCCTTCGAGTACGACAAGACCTATTTTGACAAGATCGTGGCCTCGCTGCTGCCGCTGATGGAAAAACTGATCTCCGGCAAAACCGCGTCATTGATCTCGCCGGATTATTCGGACATGGAAGACAATCGCCCGATCATCGATTGGCGGCAGATCATCCGCCGCAAGGGCGTGGTCTATATCGGACTGGATGCGCTCACCGACACCGCGGTCGCCTCGGCGGTCGGCAATTCCATGTTCGCCGACTTGGTGTCGGTGTCGGGGGAAATTTACAAACACGGCACCGATCGCGGCATGCCGGAAACGGAACAGGCGCCGGACATGCCGACGATATCGCTGCATGCAGACGAGTTCAACGAATTGATCGGCGACGAGTTCATTCCGCTGCTGAACAAGGCCGGCGGGTCCGGTTTTCAGGTGACGGCCTACACGCAAACCTGGTCCGATGTCGAAGCGCGAATCGGCAGCAAGGCCAAAGCCGGGCAGGTAGCCGGCAACTTCAATACGCTGATCATGCTCAGGGTCAAGGAATTGGCCACGGCGGAAATGCTGACCAGTCAAGTCGATAGCTGTAACGTAACCACCGTGACCGAAGTCTCCGGCGTCAACGACACCGCCGACCCGACTTCCAAGGTCGATTTCACCTCGACCAACCAAGACCGGATAGCGGTGACCGAAGTCCCGTTGATCACGCCGGCCAACGTGATGGCGTTGCCGAAAGGCCAGGCATTCGCGCTGCTCGAAGGCGGCAATCTGTGGAAAATCCGCATGCCGCTGCCCTCCAAAAGCGACGACGCCATGATGCCGAAGAGCCTGCGCGAAGTGGCCGCCGAAATGCAGCGCCGTTATTTGACCAGCGACCATTGGTGGGCCGGCTGACATGGCGGAACAGACCAAACGACGGCCGGCGTCGGCGCAGCAAACCGCAGAGCAAGGCATTATAGCGACGACGCTGATCCGGTTGGTGCAGATCGTGATGTACCTGATCCTGACGCTGGTGTTTTCGATCGTGATCGAGTGGGTGGGCATGGCAACCGGTTTTTGGGACGAGCCGGGCGTGGACCACAGCGAACGCATGCTGCAACAGGAATTGCAGTATTTGAACCGTGATTTTCGGCAAAGCGCGATCGTCGAGAGCCCGATGCGCTATGCCGAGCGTTTTTCCCAAAACTTCTACGATCTGACCTTCAAAAAAACGGGCATTCAATCAGCGATCATTTGGCTGGCAATCCCGACCCAAGCCAGTTCCGGACAGTTTAGAAAAAGTCTGCATCGTCTCTTTCAAATGGTCGAAGCCTACGTTCTGGCCGCCATGACCGTGACGCAGATATTCGGGGTGCGTCTGGCGGTATTGACCTTGGCAATGCCGGCCTTCGTCCTGTTGGGCGCGACGGGCCTGGTCGATGGGCTGGTGCAACGCGACATTCGTCGCTGGAGTGGCGGGAGAGAGTCGTCGTTCGTCTATCACTGGGCCAAAAAAGCGCTCTATCCGTCATTGATTTTGCCTTGGATAGTCTATCTCGCGATGCCTGTGAGCGTTCATCCCAATCTGGTCGTGCTGCCGTTCGCCGTGCTGTTCGCGGTATCGCTTTTGGTGATGTCGTCGACGTTTAAAAAATATTTGTAAGGTAATGAACAAACGCCGGACTATCGGCCATAAAAAAACCCATCGGAATTTCAGTTAGGGTTTTTTATGGCTTTTTGGGGATTCTGAAGTAAACAATAACCGGCAAGTAAGCACCCCATCGATTTCATCGCATAGAGAACGCCATGACCCGAAGAGTACCACGTATCGTTAAGCTTTTGCTTCTACCTAGTTGCCCATTTTCGGCCTTTGCCGACAGCGACGCCGAGCGTACCGCGTTAGCCAAAATAAAACATGAGATTGAATCCTTGAAACCGCTGATCGCCGAAGCCAAAGCCCAGGCAGACAGCGACGCCAGGGTGCAATTTCAATATGACTGGTTGGCGCTCGATCTTGACCGCATGGTATTGGGGATTCAAGAGCATTTATCGGCTCCGTCGACGCAGCCGCGCAGTTTTCCGCCCTTGAAAGGCGACTACCGGCACTGACATGACGAATCAGCAAGCAGCCGCCTTCACGCAGGCGACCGGTAATATCGCCAATCCGGGACAACTGTTGTTAGGGATCGCCATGGTCTTCGCGGTGATTTATTTGCTGTGGTTGGTCTGGATCGCGCAATCGCAATATCACGCCTGGCAAACCAGGAAAGGAGACTTTTATGACATGACCTCTTCTGTGCTCAGAGCAATCGTTGTGGTCTTGCTCGTGGGCTACTTCATCCGTTGACCCAACCCTAAACTGAATCTATTTCGCTGGTCTCATTCTCTTTTTCAAAACGGAGACATCAAACATGAAGAAATTACGTAATAAGATGGGCCAATCCGCTCATCGACTCACCGCTTTCGTCGTCATGTCATTGGCGATGGCAAGTGACCACGCGCGAGCGGCCTTGCCGGTTACGTGGATACCGGCGCCGAATTGGCCGTCCACGTCGACATCGAACTACCGATCGATTATGAACCGGACGGGAGAAAAACCCATTATGCCTCAACTCAAACGACTGACGACGAAGTGCTGGATTAACGCGCTGTGCGCTTGAGCCTGGCTTTAATCACGACGGGCTGCGCAACCGGCGACAAAGAATCGATTTTGCCCCAGGAAGGCCCGACCATGAAAGAAGTTTACCGCAGACATTTTTCCGGTACCGAGAACGGTCAGGACGAACTCGACGCGACGCGCGGCGAATTGCTCGAGCGGGAAGCGGCACGCCGCAAGCCGGAACAGACTTCGGAGCTGTTCGCTTATACACAGGACGCCGAGTCAGAGATTCGGCAAATCTTTCCACGGCTAATGAACAAGACCTTGATCATGTATGTGTTTCCGCATTTGAGCGGCGCCGAGCGTTATCCCGTGCCCGGTTATTCGACGGCGTTCCCAATATCGTCAAACCGATTACCAGCCAGGAAGCCAAGGACGCGTCGTCTGTGTCGTTGCGCCGCATCGAAATCGATGCCACGACAATGTTCGCGGTGTTGGTGATTGCTGTCCAACCGTACATGACCGTCAGTTACAACAATTTGAGTTATACCAAGGCGTGCAGTCCGGGCGGCAATGCGGTGGCTGGCGGCAATACCGGTAAAACCTACGACACGACGTTTACGGCGGCGACGCTAGGCGGCAACAATGCCAAGGTGCCGATCTGGTGGTACGTCGTTCTGGCGGTGACCGGCGGCATCAACGATGCGGCGATCCTGGGGATTCCGTGTACCGAAAATATCCGCCTGATGTCGTTTAGCATCGATAACGCGCGTGTCAAAGACCCGCAGCTGCGCCGCCAGGTGCAGATGTTTTATAAGGATTGCTACCGGCATGCGATGGCGATGTTTTTAGACCATAACCAACCTTATCCCAACAACTTGCCGAAGGAGGATTTAAACTGGCTGGGATCGCAGTTTTTTTTGAACGGGACTTACCAGATTGAACGGGCCAGCGCCACGGTCCCGGGCTTTACTTACGACCCGAACCGAGACCGGGAATACGATCCGAATGTGTATATCCCTGTCGATGGCAAACCGAATCTTCGCCGGCCGGTGAATAAATCACACAAACGGCGTGACTCGATCACCGCCTTTTCTTCCGAAAATCGGGATACTGTACCCAAGTTCAACGAAGCGCTTGAACGAACCAAATCAACAAAACCTAAGGGGAAACCATCATGAAAACAGTATCTTTAGCAGCAGTCGTTTTAATGTCAATCGTCGCCGGCACCGCCATGGCCGAAGGCTCCAAAATCGAAAAATCCACATTGATCAACGCTTCTAAAAACACGTTGACTAATACTCAGGCGATCGGTCGTAATAGCGCCGCCAGCACCGGCTCGATCAGCGTCGTCGGCTCGAAAGTCGAGAAATCGACGCTGATCAATGCCTCGAAAAACACATTGACCAACACGCAAGCGATTGGCAGGGATTCGTTGGCGACAACCGGTTCGATCGACATCCGCTAAACCATTGGAAGTTGGGGCGGTATTTTGAGGGCGTCATTAGCAAGGGGTTGCACAAGAAACACAGGGATGTGCCAGCTTAGGAACATACGCAATAAGTTGAATTTTTTATTTTCTCTCTCCCAACGGATGGCGAGCTGAAGTGAAAGTCAGATTTGAGTCCAAGTTCGCCAAAGACTTACGCAGCATTTAGCTGTTAGCTAAAATCAAAGAAATGATTGAAGAATGCAAGGTAGCGGAAAGTTTAACCTAACTAAAAAATGTAAAAAAAATAGAGGGTTATGATACGTTATACCGTGTTCGAATAGGTGAATAGTGAGTGGGATTGGAAGTATTAAACGATGAATTGATTTTTACTCGTTTTTTACATAGAAAAGACGTTTATAAATATTTTCAGTAACGGCAGGCTTGATAACGGTTATCGAAAGACTTATTATGGCTATAAATATAGCTATATTAGAGGTGTCTCCGATGAAAACCAGTACCATAGCCGAGGCAAAAAACAACCTGTCACAATTGATCCATCAGCTTGAATCGAATGAAGCGATTCATCTTACCCGTCATGGCAAGCCTGTTGCCGTGATGTTATCAGAGGCCAGCTATCAAAGGCTGGCCCAAAAGAATACAGGCTTATTCAAGGCCATCCAACAATGGCGTTGTCAATTGGACGCGGATAGCACGTTGACTGATGCCGAACTCAAACAAATACGTGAAGCCAGCCAGGAACGGGAATTTTCATGGGACGAATAAGTTATTTGCTGGATAGCAATATCCTCTCGGAGCCCGCTCGCTTAAAGCCCGATGACAACGTCTTACAGCAGCTTGCCGATCATGACGGTGAGTATGCAACAGCGGCGATTGTCTGGCATGAGCTGGTCTATGGTTGCGAGTTACTGGCAGCGTCTAAAAGGAAAAAACAATTACAATCCTATTTAGCGATGTTATCGGCTAATGGCTTGATGGTTTTGCCGTATGACCAAGCGGCCGCAGATTGGTATGCAAAAGAGCGGGCCAGATTACAACGCCAGGGACTTACCTGTGCTTATGCTGACGGTGAAATCGCAGCGATTGCCGTTAGCCAAAATTTAACGCTGGTGACCCGAAACACTAAAGACTTCGACAACTTTCAGAATTTGGCCTTAGAAAATTGGTTTGAATGAGCTGCAAAATGCCTGAATTAGCACACTCATCCCAGTCGCCGTATTTTCCTAACTTTTAGCCCACTATGCCAATCACCGATAAAACCTTCATCGAAACACAGTTTCCCGTCTCATTAATCTCCAAAGAATCCTATAAAGAACGTAAAGCTGTTACCGGTCAGACATTAACCGGACTGGGGAAATGGTGGGGCGTAACCGCTAATTTTAATTCGTGCTTCCATTGGCTGATTGGCACGAGCCGGTTCCAGTGCCGTTTTTGGTGGTTAAAAAAACTAGTTTGGTTTTTCGCATTGCTCCGCGTAAGCATGATGATTCTTCTCAACTCGAGAAGATTTTTGATGCACTTTCAAACGCACTGACTTGGTTAGGTGCGGGCGCTAAAACCGCGGCGGGCTATGGTTATATGATCGAGGACCCTAATTATGCTAAAGAATTGGCCGAAATTTTGGCGGATGAGCAAAAGAAGCATCTGAGAGCATCGATGAGTGGCCATCAATTAAGTATTGAGGCTCTTGCTGATAAACTCGAAAAAAAACAGAAAGGCAAGGTTAGAGAAATCATAGGAGGTGAATTGTACGGAGATCTCAAATCGATGATTGGTAAAGCAGTGGACGAAAGTTGGACCTCTGATGACAAGCAAAAACTTCAGGAAATTAGTAAGGCGATCTTGGTCTACATCAATGCGGGCGGTAATAAAAAAGCAAAAGAATTGCTTAAAAGCCTAAATTCATAATATTTAATAGGATTGGCATGAATACGTTAGCCGTTCAGCGTTATTAAGTTGGAGGATTCTCTACAACTGGATTTTTATAGCGGCTCGATGTTGCGAGGCGTTTTTGGCATGGCTTTTAAAAAATAGTTTGCCTTGTGCCTGGGGAGGCATGCAGCAACTGCATGTTGTCGGCAACCTGTCTTTATACGAAGATTTTTGAAACTCCGACAGTAAACGAACATAGTCTTCAACAATTTAATCAAATTCCTAGGCCGTTTGTTATCGAACCCCCTCCTTTAGGGGCAACTCATTATAGTGCTGGTGATCATTTGCAATTTTCAATGGTTCTGGCCGGGCCTGCTCTTGAAAATTTGCCTTTGATCATTTATGCCTGGGCCCGAGCGTTTTCGAGGGGGGTAAGCAAGTCGAATACGAAAGGCCGTCTTGAGACTGTTCATTGGTTAACGTTAGGAAATGGGGCGGTTTGCTGCTATGAACATGGCGTTTTTATTAAGCCGCCGCCTGATTCTTACTTGGAACCTTCAATTCCTTTATTTGATGCAGGTAATATCGATATCGTTTTTGAAACCCCGGTCAGTATCAAAAAAAACGGTCGTGTGCTCAAGGATTCAATTAATGCACGGGAGTTTTTAATGACACTGGTTAGACGCTATTTTCTACTGGTGGAGTTTTATGGTAAGGATTATGTAAAGCCCGATTTTTCGGCTTTGGATGATGCCATAAAACGTCTTGACTGTAATTCTAATTTGTCCGAGTGTAATTGGTAACGCTATTCGAATCGACAACATCAAAAAATGACTTTTGAGGGAGTTTTAGGCAACCTTCAATTAAGCGGCGATTTTATTCCGGTCTTACTTCAAATTCTTTATGTGGGTCAGTGGATGCATGTAGGAAATAAAACTACCTTTGGCATGGGTAAGTACCATTGCGACTTTAAATGAAAATTTAGGTTTTAAATCTCTTAAATCTAGGGGCTGGTATTTTTTTTCGTTGGTGAAACTCGCTAAGTACATCTCGACCGCAAGTCCGAGTACAACAATAAACGGCAGCAATGCGGACGTTTCCATTATGCCAGCATCGGGCGTGCCGAACTCCAGTAGTTTAAGATCCCGATCAAAATAGGTAGCGGTTCTATCAGCTTTTCATTACGCCGGGCATATTGGGTGATTGGTCGTTGGTCCGGGAATGGGGCAGGGTGGGATCGCCCGGAACCGTCCGGAAGGATTGGTTCGATACCGAACCGGAAGCGTTGGAAACCGCTGGGAAGCTTTTCGATGCTAAGAAGAAAAAGGGTTACCGTGTTCTCATCGAGAATCTGATAGGATCTATACAAGCTGCAAGCTGAAAACTCAAATAAATCGTATTGTAACGGTATATTTTCTTCGTTTGAGAAGCGACAAAGCCTAATCCCATCTATCTTCGGCTGTTGAATAAGCCTCATTTAGGGCAAAAACTCAATTATTTTGCATCTTCTCTTTTACTGCAAAAAAACAGCTTGACAGAGGTCCTTGCCTGTACTTAAACTTTGCATCAATGAAAATAATGCAAAGTTTATGAAAACGGCTTTAAAGCAAATAACCACTTTAATGGCAGGTCACCCTTTTCGAGGGAGTATTCAACACGCCTCGGATGGCGAGGTATCCGTTGTACAAATGAAAGATGTGGATCCGGAAAGCGGAATTGATAGCACCGATCTTTTCAAGGTTCATTTAACAGGGTGGAAAAATCCCGATTATTTGAAACCGGGAGACATCCTGTTTAATGGGCGTGGTAACCGCATATTTGCTGTTTTAGTTGAACGAGATTTCAGAACCACGGTTGCCGGACCACATTTTTTTATCGTCAGGGTCCAGCCGACTATAGTTAGACCGGCTTACCTGGTTTGGTATATCAATCACAACCAGGCGCAACGTTATTTTTCACGGCATGTCGCGGGTACAGCCCTGCCGCATATCAACCGCACGACATTAGAGGATTTACCGGTGATCGTGCCGCCCTTAGAGGTGCAAGAGCGCATCGTTAACGCGCATGTGTGCAGACTGAAAGAAAAAGCCCTGTTAGAACGGTTGATCGAGAAGAAAAAACAGTTTTTAGATGCATTATTGGATAAAACTTTAGAGCAGTATCAATAGGATAACAATGAGTACGAAAATCAATCAGGACGAAATCAACGGCATTCTCTGGAAGGCGTGCGATACCTTTCGCGGTACCGTCGATGCGGCAGAGTATAAAAACTATATTCTGGTGATGCTGTTCGTGAAGTACATTTCCGATGTTTGGCAGGAGCACTATGAAGGGCTAAAGGAAAAATTCGGTGATGATGAAGAAATGATTCTGCGCCGGATGCAGCGCGAGCGCTTTGTTCTACCCACAGGATGCAGTTTTCAAAACCTGTACGATCAACGCAATGAAGCCAACATTGGTGAGATCATCAATATTGCCTTGGAACATATCGAAGAAACCAACAAGCAAAAGCTTTCCGGCGTGTTTCGCAACATTGATTTCAATTCCGAAGCCAATCTGGGCCAGACCAAAGATCGCAATACCCGCTTAAAGCATTTGTTAGAGGATTTTAACGATACGCGGCTGGATTTACGCCCGTCCCGCGTGGGCAATCTGGATGTGATTGGCAATGCCTATGAATATCTGATTGCGAAATTCGCCGCCGGTGCCGGTAAAAAGGCAGGGGAGTTTTATACTCCTGCCGAAGTTTCGGAACTGATTGCCGAATTAGTAAATCCGCAAGCAGGTGAACGCATTGCCGATCCCGCTTGTGGTTCCGGCTCCTTGTTGATTAAATGCGGTAATCAGCTTTTGAAAAACGGCATCAAAGACTTTGCCCTGTACGGTCAGGAAATCACCGGCGCCACCTGGGCACTGGCCAAAATGAATATGTTCTTGCATGGCATGGACAATGCCCGTATCGAATGGGGCGATACCATCCGCAGCCCGAAACTGATCGAGGACGACACCACGATGAAGTTTGAAGTGGTGGTCGCCAATCCGCCGTTCTCGCTCGATAAATGGGGACATGATGACGCGGCAAATGATCCGTATAAACGCTTTCATCGCGGCTTGCCGCCCAAATCGAAAGGCGATTATGCATTTATCTCGCACATGATCGAAACCACCACCCAAGATTCCGGGCGGGTCGGCGTGGTCGTGCCGCATGGGGTGTTATTCCGTGGTTCTAGCGAAGGCAAAATCCGTCAGCAACTGATTGAAGAAAACTTGCTAGATGCGGTCATCGGCCTGCCATCCAATCTGTTTTACGGCACGGGTATTCCGGCGGCTGTTTTGATATTCAGGAAAGACAGAAACCGCTCCAAAGTCTTGTCAGAGTTGAGTTCGGGCCCCACCCCGCCCCTCCCTTTATCAAGGGAGGGAGGAAAACTACCTCCCCCTGCGAAGGGGGAGGCCGGGAGGGGGTGCTGTTCATCGACGCCAGCCGCGACTATCAGGATGTTAAGAACCAGAATCGGCTAAGGCAATCGGACATCGACAAGATCGTGGCGACCTATCGGGCACGGGAAAGCGTCGATAAATACGCGTATCTGGCCAGTTTCGACGAAATCAAGGACAACGACTTCAACCTGAACATTCCGCGCTATGTCGATACCTTCGAGGAAGAGGCTGAGATTGATATCGATGCGGTGCAAGCTGAAATTAGCCAATTGGAAAGCGAACTGGAGGGCGTGAAGCAGGAAATGACGGGATATTTGAAGGAATTGGGTTATAAAGCATGAAAACCGATAGCGAAATTATCGATGCAGGATTCCAAGCGTTGTTTTCCAGTTTAAGCAGGGTAGATGCCGAACGTTTTATCATGCTGATAAAACGCGAGCAATTTGACTACACACACTGGCAAACCAAACTATGGAAAAACGAAACTGTTGAATCCTTGTCTAAAAAAGCACAAAAAGCATGGGAATTAAACTAACGCGGTGAATATGATGAAAACGATCAGCCTAGAAGTTGAAGAAAGTATCTACCCAAACATTATTGGTTTTCTACGCCTGCTACCGGAACAAAGCGTACATGTCTTGGAAGACGACAGCGACACACTGAGCGCCGAAGAACGAATTGCCGTAGCGAATAATCAAGCCCGTTTGCAAGCGGAGGATGACAGCGAGTTCGAGAATTGGGAGAAAGAGAATGGTCAAGTCTGAAGAAACTATTTTCAACCTGCCGCAATATCGTGATCGCCGTGCCGATCTGCGTAAAAACCCAACCGAACCGGAAAAACGCTTTTGGCAAGCGGTGCGCGGCAAGCAATTGGGCGTTAAATTTCGCCGTCAGCATGGCATAGGCCATTACATCGTCGATTTTTATTGCCCTGAGTGGCAGTTGGTAGTGGAACTGGACGGTGATAGTCATTTTCATCCGGAAGCGCAGACGGCTGATACCAAGCGAGACAGTTATTTGCAAAGCCTGGGTCTACGGGGTTTACGCTTTACCAATCAAGAGGTGATGCAAAACCTGGAAGGAGTGTTGATGAAGGTATTGGAATGCAACCCCACCCCGGCCCTCCCCTTGCCAGGGGAGGGAGCGCCCCCTACCTCGGACTTCAGCTTGCCAGGGAAGGTAGAAGGCCCCACTTCGACTTTCCCGTTATCAGAAAAGGGAGAAAACTCTTCTCAATTTGAAGGAAGGAATCGGGAAGGGGCAATCTCCTCCCCCTGCGAAGGGGGAGGTTGGGAGGGGGTTGCTCAAACCAACGCGGAGGCAACTGATGCCCACCGCTGAACAGCATAAAACGACTTATTCTCCCGTGCAGGCAGACATCAGCCAAATTGAAAGCGAGTTGAGCGAAGCGAAACAGGAAATGACGGGGTATTTGAAGGAGTTGGGTTATGCACGTACCTGATGGATGGAAACTTGTTGAATTAGTTAATTTATCGAAAAATGAAAAGAACAGTTTTGTAATTGGTCCCTTTGGAAGCGATCTGGTTCAGAGCGATTATCGTTGCAATGGCGTTCCTGTGGTGTTTGTAAGAGATGTAAAGCGGAATCGGTTTGAATGGGTAAGTAATGTATATGTAACGAAAGAAAAGGCTGAAAAATTAGTAGCCCACTCAGTAAAATCAAACGATATACTTATAACGAAGATGGGACTACCGCCTGGGATAGCGGCTTTATATCCGATGAATATTCTACCAGGAGTAATTACAGCGGATATTATTAGGCTTCGACCTAATCTTTCACTAACTGACCCGATATTTCTATGTAGCGTGCTTAACAGCTATTCAATTTCAAAACAGGTTTATTTTAGAACAGGAGGCCAAACACGGCCGAAACTAACTTTAGCGGATTATCGGACGATAAAGATTCTTTTACCCTCCCTTCCCGAACAACAAAAAATCGCCCAAATCCTCTCCACTTGGGACAAAGCCGTTGAAAAACTGGAAGCCCTGATTGCCGCCAAGCAAAAGCGCAAAAAAGCCCTGATGCAGCAGCTTTTGACTGGCAAGAAGCGGTTTGCTGGGTTTGAGGGGGAGTGGAAAACTTTCCATTTGGCCGAACTTTTTAAAGAGCGTAATGAAACGGGGCATGTTGGTCTTAACTTGCTTTCAATTACCCGCGAAAAAGGTGTTATTCCTAGAAATGAAGTCGAACGTAAAGACACGTCAAATGACAACAAATCAAAATATCTAAGAATATGCGCAGGTGATATTGGCTATAACACCATGAGAATGTGGCAAGGTGTTTCAGCTCTGTCAACGCTTGAAGGCATAATCAGTCCAGCTTACACCGTTTGCATTCCGACCGATAAAATTGATGGTAAGTTTGCCGCTTATTTATTCAAATCAATGCCGATCGTTCACCTATTTCAACGATATTCGCAAGGCTTAACTTCTGATACTTGGAATCTAAAGTTTCATCATTTTGGAGAGATCAAAGTATATATTTCTGAAGATGTACAAGAACAAAAAAAAATTGCCTCTGTCCTTTCCGCTGCCGACACCGAAATCCAAACCCACCAAAAACAACTTGCCACACTGAAACAGCAGAAAAAAGGCTTGATGCAACAATTGTTGACCGGCAAGAAGCGGGTTAAGGTAGAAGCTCATGTTTGAACGCTGCGACCAACTCAAAGCCGAACTGGACGCCCGCCGACCGCTGCCGCCGCATACCCTGAAATCCCTGCATGACCACTGGGTACTGGAATGGACCTACAACTCCAACGCCATCGAAGGCAATACGCTGACGCTGAAAGAAACCAAAGTGGTGCTGGAAGGCATCACCATCGGCGGCAAGTCGATGCGCGAGCATTTCGAGGTCATCAATCACAAGAATGCCATCGACTACGTCGAGGCGGTGATTGCCGGTGACGAGGCGTTTTCCGAACGGTTGATCAAAGCCATCCATCAATTGGTGTTGAAAAACATCGATAGCCCGAACGCCGGCGTCTATCGCCATGAGAACGTCTTGATTGCAGGTAGCTTACATAGGCCGCCGGACTTTCTGCCTGTCCCCGAACAGATGGCTGAATTAGTAGAGTCTTACCACGCCGTTGACGGTCACCCCCTCGAACGCGCCGCCCGCCTGCATGTGGACTTTGTCAAAATCCATCCCTTTGTCGATGGCAATGGCCGCACCGCGCGTTTGCTGATGAATTTCGATTTAATGAAAGCCGGATTTTTACCGGTGATCTTCCAGGCCGCAGACCGTTTGGCCTATTACGAAGCCTTGGATAAAGCGCATATCCAAAACGATTATCGAGATTTTTTCCAGTTGTCGATAGCGGCGGAAGTCAAAGCCTTTGAAACGGTATTGTCTTTATTGACACACTGAACGCTGTTGCTCTGGAGTTTCAATTGACTAACTGCGTTTATATTTTTCTCGATGAAGGTGGAAATTTTGACTTTAGTTCCAAGGGGACGCCTTACTTTGTTTTGACCAGCGTTACAATGAAACGCCCATTTTCGACTTATACTCAAATTGATGAGTATAAGCATGACTGTTTGGAATATGGACTCAATACCGAATATTTTCATTGTGCCGAGGATAATGCACATGTGCGCAAGAAAGTGTTTGGGATTCTTGGGAATGCCCTGAATCATATCAAAATTGATAGTTTGGTCGTCGAGAAAAGAAAAACCGAGCCAGCTTTACACGACGAAAAACAGTTCTATCCGAAGATGCTGGGATACTTGCTGCGGCATGTGATGGAACGGGAGAACGGTACCCATATCGATGAAATCATTGTCATCACCGACACCATTCCGATTAAACGTAAACGGGAATCTGTAGAGAAAGCCATCAAGCACATACTTAAAGAAATGCTTCCGGAAGATTGCCGTTTCAAGATACTTCACCATGCGTCAAAGTCGCATTACGGCTTGCAGATTGCCGATTATTGCAATTGGGCGATCTTTAGAAAGTGGCAAACAGGTGACACTGAGTATTATGACCGAATTAAACCGGCTTTAAGCAGTGAATTTGATATTTTTAGAACCGGAACACGGTATTATTATTGATATTTTTTAATGACTTAAAAAATGACCCCCTCGACTACTCCTTCCGGAGAGAGCCCCTTGGGCTCTTGTCATCAAGGGGGAACCTTTAAAAGAAGTGTAAGGTATGGTAATGACAAAAGCAATAGACAATAAAAAACCCCTTAGCGTTTTAACTACCCAAGTAGCTAAAACGAAAGGGGCCGTGTTGCTTGTCATTCTAATGGAATCAAAACAGGATTGTAAATTGCAATCAGGAATGACTGGATTTTAATATGGCCGCCCATGATTATCTGGAAGATTTATCCTCACTCCTGCCCGCCGTCACCTTGCTGGACAAGCTGGGCTATCAATACCTAACCCCTTCGGAAAATCTGGCCTTGCGCGGCGGGCGCACCTCCAAGCTGATCTTGGAAAGCGTGTTGAAGGAACAACTTCGTAAATTCAACTCGATTACCTTCAAAGGCCAGAAATACGCGTTCAGCGAGAGTAACATTCAAAAAGCCGTGCAGGCTTTGACCGATATTCCTTTCGATAGTCTGATGAATACCAGTGAGCAGGTTTACGATCTGCTTACCTTGGGCAAAGCGCTGGAACAAACCATTGATGGTTATACTAAAAGTTTTTCTCTGCATTACATCGATTGGAAACATCCGGAAAACAATGTCTATCACGTCTGTGACGAATTTGTTTTAGAACGCCGACACAGCAAACAGACCCGCAGGCCGGATATTGTCTTGTTTGTGAACGGCATTCCGTTGGCTGTGATCGAATGCAAGCGCCCCGATTTGAAAGACGCGGCCGAAGAAGGCATCAGCCAGCATTTACGCAATCAACGCACCGATGAAATCCCCGAGCTGTTTACTTATGCCCAACTATTGCTATCGGTCAGCCAGAACAAAGCCCTATACGGTACGACCGGCACACCGGCCAAGTTTTGGGCGACTTGGAAAGAAGAAGACAAAGACGGGCAGGAAAAGCTTTTGCATAAGTTGGTCAATGAACCCGCCGGAGCAGATTTCAACGCCCTTTTGTTTGTCGAACGTGATGAGCGGCAGCGGGCATATATGGAAACCCTTTGGCAATCTGGGGAACGTCTGCCTTCGCCGCAGGATAAAGCCCTGCATAGCCTATTGCGGCCAGCACGGTTGCTGGAGCTGATTTATCAGTACATCGTCTTCGACAACAAGGAAAAAAAGATTTGCCGTTATCAGCAATATTTTGCCGTGGGCGCAACATTAGCGCGGGTTAGCCAACGCAAAGGCGATAGCCAAAGACCGGGCGGCGTGATCTGGCATACCACCGGTTCCGGCAAATCCCTGACCATGGTGATGTTAGCCAAAGCCCTTGTGTTATCGCCGGACATTCACAACCCCAAAATCGTGCTGGTCACCGATCGCGTCGATCTGGACGATCAGATTTACAAGACTTTTCATGCCTGCGGCAAACCGGTCGTGCAAGCCAAGACCGGCGAACACCTGATAGAACTGATCGCCCACAACAAAGCCAGCATCATCACGACGATTATCGACAAATTCGAGTCGGCCAGCCGCAAGCGCAAGATCAGCGATGAAAGCAGCAATATCTTTGTCTTGGTCGATGAATCGCACCGTTCTCAATACGGTGTGTCGCACGCCAAAATGCAGAACGTATTCCCGAATGCCTGTTATATCGGCTTTACCGGCACGCCGCTGCTCAAGAAGGAAAAGACCACGGCGGCCAAGTTCGGCGGCTTCATTCATAAATACACGATGAACCAAGCGGTAGCCGACGGCGCCGTAACGCCGTTACTTTACGAAGGCCGCATGAGCGAATTACACGGAGACCAGGCACAAATTGATCTTTGGTTCGAACGGATCACCAAAGACCTGACACCCGAACAAAAAGCCGACCTCAAGAAGAAATTCCGCCGCGAAGAAGAACTGAGTAAATCCGAACAGCGCATGGCCGAGATCGCCTATGACATCGGCCAGCATTTCAAAACCAATTACAAAGGCACCGGTAAAAAAGGTCAGCTTGCCGTTTCCAGCAAAGCCATGGCGTTGCGCTATAAAAAATACTTTGACGAGTTTGGCGATGTCACGACGGAGGTGGTGATTTCCGCCCCCGATACCCGCGAAGGCAATCAAACGGTCGATGAAAATGCGCTGGAAGACGTGCAAGCGTTCTGGAAAGCGATGATGGCCAAATACGGCAATGAGCAAAAATATTTGGATAGCGTCATCAACGCCTTTAAGTACTCCGACGAACCGGAAATTCTGATCGTCGTAGACAAATTACTCACCGGTTTCGATGCGCCGCGCAATACCGTCCTGTATCTGGATAAACGCTTGCGCGAGCACAATATCCTGCAAGCCATTGCTCGCGTGAACCGCTTGTTTGAAGGCAAGGATTACGGTCTGATCATCGATTACCGGGGTATTTTCGGCGAACTCAACGATGCGATCGATACTTACGCCGCCTTGGAAAATGAAGGTTTCGATCCGGAAGACATCGAAGGCACGCTGACCGACATCAGCGAAGAGATCAAACTGCTGCCGCAACGCCACACCAATGTTTGGGAGGTGTTCAAGGAAGTCGGCAATCAAAAAGACCTGGAAGCGATGCAGCGCCATTTGGAACCGGAAGACCGGCGGCAACGCTTTTATGAGTGTCTGGCTGCTTTTGCCAAAACCCTGCAACTGGCATTGGCCAATGCCAAGTTTCAGGACGAAACGCCGGAGAAGAAAATCGCCCGCTACAAGGACGATTTGAAGTATTTCCTCAATCTGCGGCAAGCGGTCAAGCAACGCTACGGCGAAGCGGTGGATTATTCATCCTATGAAACCCAAATCCGCAACATGGTGAATAAATACATCGGGGCCGATGCCGTGAAGCAGCTCATTGAGCCGGTCAACGTGTTTGCGATCGATGAATTCGAACATGAAATTGAAACGATCGAGGGCGACGCGGCCAAGGCCGATGCCATTGCCTCACGGGTAAAGAAAACCATCACCGAAAAGATGGAAGAAGACCCTGCCTTGTATAAACGGCTGTCAGAGCTGATTGATGAAGCGATTGCCGAACACCGTGCGAAACGCCTGTCTGACATGGAATATCTGAAGCGTGTTCGTGAAACATTAGATGAATTACGCGGTAAAACCGGTTCCGACTTGCCGGATATTTTGGCGCACCGCGACGAAGCCAAAGCCTATTATGGCGTGATTCAAGAACCCTTGGCGGCGTACTCGGTCCCAGGGGTCACACCCGACCTGTTTGCCGCAGAGACCGCAGTGAAACTGGAAGCCATTATCCGCGAACACAAAATCCGCGACTGGACGCGTAACCAGGACATTAAAAACGGGATGATGAACGAAATAGAAGACTATCTCTATAGCCTCAAAGGTCGTTATGAATTGGCGATGGATCTGGATTTGATCGAGCGCATCACCCAGCAAGTGTTATCGATTGCCGAACGACGCGATTTGTCATGAACGGCCCGGTTGTAGCCGTGAAGGAATCCAAGCCGCATTCGATTTTATTCGGACAGACCGAGATCGTTTATTCGGTGAATGCGTGCGATCGTAAAACACTGGCCATTCATGTCTATCCTGATGGCCGGGTCATTGTCGATGCGCCGAGAAATGCCGGTCAAGAAGCCATTGCCGAGAAGGTCAGAAAAAGGGCAACTTGGATTTTTAAGCAAAAATTGCAGTTTGAAGCCTATCCGCCGATTCTTCCCCAAAGGCGCTATGTAACCGGTGAAACGCATCGTTATTTAGGCCGGCAATATCGGTTATGGGTCAAGCCGGGTGCGGTCGATCAAGTGAAACTCATGCAGGGCCGATTGATCATCGAGACCGCTCATCCGGACAATACTGAAAAAGTCAAAACGCTTCTACAAGATTGGTATCGCTTTCGAGCCCAGGCCATCTTTTCCGAACGCTATGCGGTTTGTGTTCGGCACGTTGTCAGATTGGGCATCGAACATGACCGAGGCATACAGCTTCGCTTTATGTCCAAGCGCTGGGGAAGCTGCACCGCGCAAGGCACTATCATCCTCAATCCGGAGCTGATCGCTGCGCCGAAGGATTGCATCGATTACGTGATAACCCATGAGCTTTGCCATTTGAAAGAGCGAAATCACAGTCAGGCGTTTTATAAGCTGCTATCGGCAGTGATGAGGGATTGGGAATTGAGGCGTAAACGGCTTAATGAAATGGTGGAGGTGAGGTTTGTTTAATATATTTTGGGGTTATTGAAAATGGAGCTGGAAAAAATAACGATTCAGAAATTCAAAAGAATTTCGAATTTGGAACTGAATTTAGCACCAATAAATTATCTTGTAGGCGGTAATAATGCTGGAAAAAGCAGCGCTTCGCTTTGCAGGCAATCCATACAGCTGTAACAGCAGCTCAAACAGCGACTGAGTTGCAGTGGAAAATAATATCAGACAATCTTATAAAATATAGTCCAACAGGGAATTTTGCCGATATTGGTCAGGTCATGGTGGTGCATTAGAAAATATGTCTTCTGGAAGAAGGTCCATAATCACTTTCCAAGGAAAGAGTGATGATAAAGAAAATGCTTCATATAAAATTGAGTTATATAAAGGCAGGAATTCCGGCGCAGGTGTTGAAAGAATTGGCAATACTATTGGTTTTGGAAGCCACATTACAAAAACAAATCCACCATTTAGCATCTATGTCCCCGGCTTGGCCGGTGTTCCCCATTTTGAAGAATATAGGAGTACGGCCATTGTGATCCGCAAGATCGCAGGAGGCCGGAATGTCTCAATGTCATTGACACATTCCGCTGATGGTAAGTTAGACAGAGTGACATTCACCTTTGGCCAGGCCCACACCTACTACGAAATCGACTTCGAAAGAATCAATCACTTGGACTGGACGCGTTATTCTGATGCACATAAGGTTCTTGCTAGTGAGATCGAATGTGCAGTGCTGGATACTGTTCGGCAGGAGCTTCTACCGATATTCGACGTCCTTTCACACAAGCGTTGACATATACCGGAGGAAACTTAAAATTTCTTTTCCAAATTGACCGGAGGTATCGCCAATGATTCCGCGCAGCTTAGGTTGGATCCTGTACATAAAAACAAAGCCTACTATAAAAGAGACAGGATGAAATTAAGGAATATGCACAAAATAACTGCGGCAAGTATTAGGCTTTGCGGAGGTTCGGTGACTCGCTTGACAGGACGCCGTGAATACATCCATGCTTGACGGCGGCTTTCCCTACCGCCGACACCTGTCAATCGAGCCACCGCCCCCTTCTAACAGTTGTCGAAGTTATTTCATGATAGTTCCTAAGCGTTAAGCGCCATTGACGGCTCATAGCCGATCCAAGGCGTTCAAAATCTGACTAGGCTCGCATCGAAATTAGTGGCAATTTTTCGAATGGAATGCCCGATAGTTTTGAAGTCGGAACCAGCGGCTGATTTTTTCCAAATGCTGCCCCCATCATGAATTAACACTCTCAATAGACCTTAAATTGCATTATGATCGACTCTCTATCACAGCATTGAAAATTCCATTGAGAGAAACATGATTATCGGTTACGCCAGAACGTCGACGACTGACCAAATTGCCGGGCTTGAAGCACAACTTCGAGAACTCGAAGCGGCTCAGTGCAAAAAAATCTTCCAGGACCAGGTTTCCTCGGTTTCCGTTCGGGCTCAGTTAGAATAGGCCTTGGAATTTACCCGAGAAGGCGATGTCTTGGTCGTGACAAAGTTGGACCGGTTAGCTCGATCGGTTGCGGATCTCATGGCCATTATTCAGACGCTGGAAAAAAAGCAGTCCGGCCTGCGCATTCTTAACCTGAGCATGGATACGCAGACGCCCACCGGCAAGCTGATGCTCACCGTCTTGGGCGGCGTCGCTCAATTCGAGCGGGAAATTATGCTGGAGAGGCAGCGGGAAGGCGTCGCCAAGGCAAAAGCCGCGGGCAAGTATAAAGGCCGAAAGCCTTTGGCCACCGGACTGCGCCAGGAAGTCGTTGAACTCGCGGCCAATGGCGTAACCAAAACGCAGATCGCCCGGCAGCTTAACATTGGAGAGGCCAGCGTTTACCGTATTTTAGCGGATAATAAAAAGCACCATTGATCCGTAAATAAGGGCGTTGTATGAGAATGGTATTGGGGCTACTGATATTGCCAGGCTCAAACGGCAATATTCGCGACTACGGTTTATAACCCTGTTACGACTAACGATTAAAACTTTGCGCCCCATTATGAAAATAAACTTCACGAAAAAAGAATACCGGATATTGCTCGATTTGATCCATATCGCCGATTGGGTCTTGCACGCACATAGCACAGATGATCGCGCCGATACCAAAGACTACAGAAATTTGATGCAAAAATTGATGTCGTACGCCAAGGAGATGGGCTTCGAGGCTCTTGTCGATTTCGATAAAGAACGAGGGGAGTACGTCACTTCAGGTGAATTCGCAGGTGAATCCGTGGCTGAAGATTATATTGAAGAGTTCGAAGATAACACTTTTTGGAGTCAGTTAATTGGAAGGTTATCGGACCGCGACGCGATGAGACAAACCGGGGTCAATCATTTGAGCGAGATTGAAATGAGCGAACGATTTAAAGCTATCGGGGAGGCCGAGGAAAAATGGATAACGGAAATCGATAACTACGGCCTGAGCAGAATCCGTATCGATGACGATGAATCGAAACCGTAAGTTTCTGTTCAAATGCTCCCGCTAGTCCTGTTGGTAAGAAAAAAGAAACTGAATATCATCCGATTTAGGAATATATTCTGAGAGCTGTTGGCCGAAGCTCCGCCGCTCAATCGAATCGCCCAAGACCCAATCCTGAGCGGAACCAAACTTACCGCAGAAGCGTGGGATGCCGCGGGGCCTAAGAAGATGGTCGTTTTTACCAGCAGGACTGGGCGGATTGGAACGGACGCTACCCGGACGTCCCACACTTCTGGCTCGACAGACTGAACCTCTAGCCAGAATCAGACTCTAATCGCTAGTCGGGTTTCTTCAAGGTTCTTCTCTGCCAGTTACCCATAAAGAGGCTTCAAAAAGGCGTTTGAGCGCCTTGCGTTCCTGCAATGGACCGTGCCGCAACGATCGTAACTAGGGGTTTCCATGTTGGATTTGTTAAAACGTAGCGACGAGGCTTCGGAATCCCCGGGCCTGTGGTTCGCCATCAAGAAGGCCGCCAGACAGATACAGGACTGGTTCGTGATTCAATCGACCGCCGTCAAGGTGACGATGTTGGTTGTGGCTCTCCTAATTCCAGCCACCGGCATCTATTCGTTCGTACTCATTCAGAAGCAGGCCGCCATTGCTGAGCAGGTCAAGGCCATGGCTGTTGCCGGTACGGAGGGCGAGGAGGTGTGGACGTTCAACGACAAGCTGCCTGTGGTATTTGGTAACGGCCCGTTGCTGAGCTTCCTGGAAACGAACCCGGTCGAGCGTATTACGGTGGTTTACGAGCCGCTGCTGTGGAACGTATCGGAGCGCATCATCCTGATCGAATCGCAGGGCAAGCAGTACGCGTACTACCCCAGCGACATGGAGACCAAGATTTTCGCCGACAGAGCGGCCATAGCGCCTTGGGGCGCCAAGCTTGCCTTCATCCCGCGCGGTGAACTCAGCGCCAGCAGCAGTGAATTGTTTGAGCGCCTGGATCAGCGTTTTGCCAGTGCCCGCCCGCAATCCGAAAAGGACGGCTGGAAGGCCAACGTCAGTGGTGTACTGTCGGTTGCGCTTACGCTCGGCGTACTGGGATTCTTGTATTTCCAGCTCATGGGTCAGCACAAGTCGCTCAAGTTCATCGAGCCGGCACAGGTGCACGGCTCCATCGACGACCTGGTTGGCATGGGGGACATCAAGGCCGAGGTGGCACAGATCAAGGATCAGTATGAGCGCCGCGCGGAATATGCTGAGTACGGCATCTTCAAACCTTTTAATGTGATGTTCAGCGGCCCGGCCGGTACCGGAAAAACTAAGTTAGCCAGCTACCTGGCCAAGGAGTTGCAGTTGCCCATCCTGTTCCACTCTGCCGCCAATCTGGAAACGGGCTTCGTGTCCGGCGGCTCGAATACGCTCAGCCGTATCGTGGCCATGGCCAAGCGGCGCAAGCGCTGTATCATTTTCTTGGACGAGGCACAGGATCTGTTCATGAAACGCGGCGGCCGCCGCAAGTTCGACGACGACACCGCGAATACATTTCTCTCCGTGCTGGATGGTGTGCGCAGCAAAAACGAAGCCGAGATCATTTGGATCGTGGCTAGCAACTTCAATAGCGAGACCATGGAGATGGACGAGGCCATGCTGCGCCGCTTTCAGATGAAGGTGGATTTTCGTATGCCTAACCGAGCAGAGCGGCTGGCTGTCATCAATCACTACCTGGGCCAGCGAGCCGAAAAAGTGCTGCCCAACCTGGACTTGCGCCATCTGGTGGATGTGACCGAAGGCAGTAGCCCGGCAGACCTGGAGACCATCGTCAATCAGGCGGGCATTTCGGCCGTGCAGACCGGCGAAATGATCGGCGCCAATACCCTGATGCAGGCTGCTGAACGCGTGTTGGTGGGTAACGTAAATACTGACACCACTGCGGAACGTGAGCGCGACCGTCGCATCATCGCCGTGCACGAATGGGGTCATTTTTTGGTGGACCTTGAGCACGAACGCAAGCTGACCAACGACAACTGGGAGCAGATCCTGGCCGATCTGAAAACCATCAAGATTTCGCTTAAGGCCAACTCGCGTACCAACGCGCTGGGATTCGTGTTTCACAAGCAGGGGGTCAATCTGCTCAAGACCAAGAGCGATATCGAACACGACGTGCGCGTGCTGCTGGGCGGCATGGCCAATGAAGAACTATTCTTTGGTGAGGAAGGCACGACCAATGGGGCACACAACGATATCACCCGCGTGACGCAGTTGCTGCACCACGCCGTGGGCGAAATGGGCATGTACCGCAAGACTCGGCTGAACTTCGGCGCACTCTCCCGTGAACATACCGAAGTGGACGAGGAAACGCGCAGCATCATGGAAGCACAGAGCGAGCGCATATACGGCGAAACCAAGGCCGTGCTGGCCCAACTCAAGCCGCTAACGGAGCATCTGGTCGGCAAACTCCTGGAAGCCGACGAAATGGACCTAAATGAGGCGCTGTTCGAAATCCGCAGATTTGAGGCGACCTGATACCCGGATGAGTAGAGTCATCGGTGAAAACGCAACGATCAGAGAATAGTGGGGAATCTGTTTAACTTGCAGGGGGGTATGATTTCTCGGATGAAATCAGCAATTCCCAATTTAAAACCCTGATAAAATAAGGGGCACTTAAAACTAATCAATCGCAACATTAATAAAGCCATTGGTAGATACAAATGGACTTGGAAATAATTGACTTGATACGTCGCACCTTCGAAGACTTACCGGACTCCCGTAAACCCGGCAACAATCGAAAATACAGGATAGAAGATGCCGCTCTGAGCGCCTTCTCGGTGTTCTTCACGCAAAGCCCGTCTTTTCTGGATTATCAGCGACGGATGGAAAAACTCCACAATCGAAATAACGCACAATCGATTTTCCTGATTAGCAAGTTTCTTCAGCTAAAGCCCAAAAACCAGCATATCCCTAGCAGGACGGGGTTTGCAACCCCGTCCTAAACGTTTTGACTTTGGCCGAAGTCAGCCGAAATGTTTAGGGCAAACCGAAACATTGGGGACGGGTTAAATAACCCGTCCCGCAGATGTGGCTACGACTGGTCACTGCTCGGACAGTTGGCTTCGGCAAGCTGAAGCATCTTGCTAATCAGGTCGATTTTTGGTGTTCATCAAATTCCTTCGACCAGCCAAATCGGCAACTTGCTGGATCCCAATTGCACAGGAAACACTCTATCCGGTGTTGGCCGAAGTAGGTGACAGATTGTACACACAAGGTTGCCTGAAGCCGTTCGTGAGTGTTGGCGGTACCCTATTGGTGGCGCTGGACGGCACCGAATTAGATACTGTTCTTCGGTTGGCTTTTGGCAAAAACAGAGAATAGCGCGAATTAGAACACCTAACATTAGACAGTTCGTGCCGAAATGTCTAATGTTTTGCTGCCGGCTTATTGCGTTTGTGAGCTTTCGCGAATGTCGGGTTTGGAGAAACTTAAATCCATGCCCGAATGGCGGCAGTGCCTTGGCTGCACCCAGTGACGTTTGGCCGCTTTCGGGAATCGGAATTCCGTTGACTGCTTTCGGGCGATGAATCTGAAGAGCAGACGGTCACATGGCGACCCAATAGCGACGGTCGATTTTTTAGAGGCTGTGTCTGCTGTAATTCGCTTAACCGACATTCGATACTGTTAATAATGCACATCATCACTCAACAATTCGAGATAACTCCAATGGATCAAGTACGTTGAATTTAATGGCCAGTTTTGTCAATTCAATATCGCTGGCAACACCGAGCTTACTTTTGATCAAATAATGACAATTGCCGACGGTTTTGGCGCTGATGTTCAGTACACGAGCAATGTCATCGTGGCTTTGCCCTTCCATTAGTAAACGCAAAATTTCAAACTCGCGTACTTTCAAGGTTTGTAGAGCAATGCGTTCGCTGCCCAGTTTTTCCAGTGCCAGTATTTGAGCGATGTCGGGACTTAATACATGGCGTCCTGAATATACGTCATGAATGGCACGCAACAACACCTCAGGTTCGCTGCTTTTGCTTACATAGCCCAAAGCTCCAGCATGCACGGCTTGCTCGGCAAAGGCAGGGTTTTGGTGCATGCTGAAGACCAGTATTCTGGCGTCAGCTCGACGCTGTTTTATCTTGGCAATCAACTCCAATCCGCTGCTACTCGGCAGCGAAATATCGGTAATCACCAGATCAGGTTCGTATTCCTTAAACAATTGGTACGCTTGTGTACCGTCGCCAGCTTCGGCAACCACTCGCATACAGGGCTGTTTGCTCAACAATGCTCGGTAGCCTTCACGGACAATGGCGTGATCGTCAACCAATAAAATGCTGATCATGCCGTGTGCTCGATATTGGCCGCTATCGGTAAGCATACCTCAACGATTAAACCGTGTGGGTTGGCAATGGCCAATTGCAATCGTCCCTGCAAAGCAGTGACGCGTTCACGGATGCCCAATAAGCCGATTCCGGCGGTATCGGCCAATGGCAACGTCTTGGCTACGCCATTGTCCGCGACCGTCAAAATTGCAGACTCTAAACCGATGATCAGACTAATGCTGACATGGGAAGCAGTAGCATGTTTGGCGATATTGGTCAGACATTCCTGGGTAATCCGAAATAAGGTCATGGACGGAACTTCCGTCAACGATGAGCAATCGCCGCTTATGTCTAAATGAAAGCGAGTCTTGTCGCCACTACGCGCATTCCAGCCGGCAACCAGGCTATTGAGGCTGGCAGCTAATCCTAATTCCTCAAATTCGGCCGGACGCAAACGCCCCAGCAAGCCGTGTACGTTCTCCAACATATGGGTAGTAATTCGACTAATGTGATCGGTTTCGGCGACGAGTGCCGGGCATTGTTGTAACGCCGTTTGTTTGATTGAAGCAGCGACAGCATTGATGGCCGCCAGACATTGACCGAATTCATCATGTAGCTCCCTTGCCAAATAGCGACGCTCACCTTCCTGTATGTTGATTAACTTCAACACTAGCTTTTGGCGCTCGTCTAGCAATTGTTGCTGACTGTTCGCCAGTTGGTTGATAGCCGCAGCAATACGCTGCCATTCATTTAACTCAAACGCAGGTAAACGGCAATCAAGATGCCCGTATTCCATCTCTTTGATGCCTGCAACAATGGTTTTTGCCGGTTTTAAGACGCGGCTGATATTCCAATACACCAGCAGGCAGACGGCAAGGACCGTAACGCCGGATAAGGTCATCAAGCTCAGCATCCTATTCCAAGCCTCGGCAATTTCCAGTTCCGCGCTAGGCGTGATTGTCAGGGAGCCGTAGAGCCTGCCGTTTAGCGCAACCGGCCGTATCGCCGGCAAACCGGGATTAAAAATCTGCCGATAGCCTGTTTCAAAGAAAGTCGGCCATTCCGCCCGGTTTAGCTTGCTTCCGTTACAAAGGCTACGTGGCAATGAGCCATCGGCAGGGGTATAACTCAGGCAGATACCAGGCTGATTACCGGAATGTTTCCAGGGCCCAAAATCCGGAAAAGGATTGGTTTGACCCAGCCCGACATTGATCAACAACAATTGCGACTCCAATTGCTTGCCTAGCGACTCGGCCATTTGCCCGGTGGTTTGTTTGGCAACGCAATGACTTTGATACAGCACAAAAGCTGCGATTACCAGCAAGCATGCTAAAGCCACCAATGCGATTCGGGTTAGCAAATTTAGTTGTAAATTCATGGCATGACTTGTGTGGGAGAGTCTGGTGTTCCTGCATTCTACGAGCCTATAAGATTACTGCAAAGCTATCTCAGGATACACGGGCAAATTGCCCGATCTTGGCGGGCAAATATCGGCTTACGGTCAATACAGCATTGCATAAGCTATAGTCACCTGAACGGCAATCGATCAGTGCAGTAATGTTTTTGTTATTCCCTTCAAGATGAGGATGATCCATGAGCGACTTTCTTTTCAACGATAGCCATATCCACTGGCAAACCCTGGCCAATATCGAATATCTACAGTATTCGATTCTGGATATTGACGAGCAGCGCCACATCGCAGATGTGTTGTTTAAATTTGCCGCTAACCGGCAAATTGTCTTACACCGGCACAAAGCCTTAAATAAAACCTTTGTCATCCAGGGCGAGCATCGCTTGTATCAAGCGGATGGTAGCATCAAGGAAATCAGACCTGTTGGCCAATACACGTCTAGTCCAGCCAGCGATGAACCTCATCGGGAAGGCGGCGGTGAAGTGGATGCTATTGTGCTGTTCAGCATACGCGGTGGCGATGGAGTTTTGTATGAGATTCTCGACAATGCGCAGAATATCATCGGCGAACTGAGTTGGCAGGATTTAATCGACCTGTATGCCGCCCAAGAACTGCTTGCCCTGATTAGCACCGCTCCGGGCAGTTCTTAGTACCATCGGCTTGCCGCATTTAGGGCATGAATTATCCTGATTAGCAAGATGCTTCAGCTTGCTGAAGCCAATTGTCCGAGCAGTGGCCAGTCGTAGCCACTTCTGCGGGACGGGTTATTTAACCCGTCCCCAACGTTTCGGTTTGCCCTAAACATTTCGGCTAACTTCGGCCAAAGTCAAAACGTTTAGGACGGGGTTGCAAACCCCGTCCTGCTAGGGATATGCTGGTTTTTGGGCTTTAGCTGAAGAAACTTGCTAATCAGGTGAATTATTACTAAAGTTTCGGAGTTTATTTTAACCCCATAAATAGCCCAAAACCCTTGATCTATAAGGCCTCAAGCCTTAGGGTTTTAGGGTCAAGTTGCAAGGCTTGCGTAAACCAGCAGTGTATGTGTGCATTTATCGTTTCCAGCACGAGTGCGGTGACCGCATCACCCAATACCGCTGTTAATTCATCCAGCGCACCGCTGAGCACGGCACGAAATACCTGCCACAGTTTGGCGGCATAATGGATGTCGGTACTGTTCGCTCGCAACTGCTGCCTCATACCGGCAACGCTGGCAACACCGTGCATCTGTTTGGCAATCACCAACAGGCAAAAGCGTATGGCCGTTAAGTGAATCGAAGCCACATAAGCCGCTTAATGATTGCTTTGCTCTTTCAAAAAGCCCAGCTGCTGCTTCGCTTCCTTGAAATACACTTCGATCGCCCAGCGCATCGCATAAAGTTCGAGTATCTGTGTCGCCGTTAAGGCGGTATCGGTGCAGAGGAACACCGCCCAATCCTTTTTACCGGCTTGCGTTTTATCGGTGCGGGCGGTGCCGCGCACAAACAACAGTCGAACCGGTGCCCACTGTTCGGGCTGCTTGTCCTGTTCGGCCAGGTTGATTTCAACATCCACGACTTTAGCCTGGTACGGCTGTCCGGCAATGGGTTGCCAGTGTTTCCGAACGACGTGCTTATACAGCGCCTGGACATCCAAGTCACGGTTGATCACCGTCTCCCCGCGATACTCGCGGAGCCGGTACTTCAGCTTGCTCTTCTTCATGCGTAGCACGGCTACTAACGACGCCTCTTGGCTCAGGCGAATCATCGCTAGAGCTTAATTGGGAAACTGTATCCATCGCAGATCAAAATTCGGTGTTGGGGTTCCTGTCAAAAGAGCGCCGTATAAACTTCCAGGCACTGTGTCGGCATTCATGCATGCAAAGTTTTTGCCTGAACTCCGTTGCCTTTTCAGGCACTGGCGAAATTTGAAGTGCGAAAAGTATAGAAGCTCAAAATGATATTCGGTCAAAAGCAAATCTAAGGTAGATAGCGGCTTGAAGACAACTCGACAGAAATGTAATTTTTTCCGAATGCTAATAGATGATTGTCGTACTCTGCAAGTGCGACATTTTAAGGAGACCCACCGATGGCCATAGTTAAAAAAAATATTTCACAAGCTCATGTTGTTGCTGCCGATAGTGCCAAACAGTCGACGGTCTCAGTGCGTGACGCGGAAGCTCAACGTAAAAAAGCGCGCACTCTCGCCAAACAGCAACAAGCCGCTGAGCGTATAGCCGCTGCAACAGGTCAACTTGCATCCGGCATCAATGAGGCAGCATCTGCTGCGGAGGAACTTAAACGCGCGTCCGACCAAATCGCTACGGGCGCCGAAGAAGCATCGGGGGCAGCGCACGAATCGTTGACCGCGTTCAAACAAGTAGGAGATGCAGTTGCTCGTCAAGTGCAAAATGCCGAAGAAGGTCAAAAGAAAATGGATGCCACACAGTCCTTGGTCATGAAAACCAGCGATGAAATCATGGGCCTTGTTAATAATGTGGGCATTGCCGCTCAACGCCAATCGACATCTGTCGAAATGGTGGTTGAGTTGGAAAAACAGGCGGCCAACATTGGCGATATCGTCAAAGCCGTAGCCCGTATTGCCGATCAAACCAATCTATTGGCGCTCAATGCGGCAATTGAAGCCGCGCGAGCCGGGGAGCACGGTAAGGGGTTCGCTGTTGTTGCAGCCGAGGTGCGTAATTTAGCGGAGCGCAGTCAGGTCGCGGCACAGGAAATCGGGGAACTGGCAGGGAAAAGCGTCGATACTGCCGAGAAAGCAGGAGGACTGCTCGATCAAATGCTGCCGTCGATCCAGAAGACTTCAGACCTCGTGCAGGAGATTGCAGCTGCATCCGAAGAGCAATCGGCCGGTGTGAGCCAGATTAATACGGCGATTAGTCAATTGAATCAAGTGGCACAGCAAAACGCCAGCGCTGCGGAAGAGCTGTCGTCGACTTCCGAAGAATTGGGGGCAAAATCTTCGCAACTGGGCGATTTGATGAGCTTTTTCAAAATTACCGAACAATCTGCGGGAAATCGCTTGGCTGCTGGCGGGAATTTGAAATTAGTGCATAAAGTTTCGAGCCGTACCAAAAAAATCGTCAATGAAGCTCAAGACGAGGAATTGGCGGATGACGAATTCGAATACGCCCGATTCTAGGAGGTTATCATGGAAAAAGTTGCCGATCGAAATAAGAAACAAGCGCATGATGTCGATCTTGAGCAGAATCAATATCTAACATTCATGATTGCTGGCGATACTTTTGCGATGGGGATATTGGCTATAAAAGAGATCATTCAATATGGTCAGCTAACTGAAATTCCTCGCATGCCTGCGTTTATTCGAGGGGTTATCAATTTGCGCGGCGCGGTTGTGCCTGTTATCGATTTGAATGCCCGGTTCAATATGCCTGAGGCCCGGGTATCACGCCGTTCGTGCATTATTATTGTTGAAATTCATACGGAAGAAGGCGAAAAACAAGATATCGGCGTTATGGTTGATGCTGTCAATGAGGTCCTGGAGATTCTACCGGCCGATATAGAACCGGCTCCCTCATTCGGCGCTAATATCCGTTCCGACTTCATCGGTGGCATGGGTAAGATCAAAGGTCGGTTCGTGATTATTTTGAATATCGATCAAGTATTATCGTTGTTTGAAATAGCGGATATAATAAGTGTTGCATCAATGGTTCGGAAGTCGTCAGAAACGGCAGAAAGAATGGCGGCCTAAAAATCCGATTTTACGGTAATGGCATAGATTTATTAGTAATAATACATAACTGGAGTTTTATTATGAATAACAAACGTATATTAAAAATTGTGTATGAACGGCCCAATCATTTCAAATCGTCCGATATGCGCTGTCGGACCACATGCGGTATGTTGGTGATTTCGAAGCTGGATAACGGAGAAGAGCGCATGCAACTTAAATTAGACACTATTCCTCTCGATTCGGATTTTACAGGTTGGTTTAACGTAATTTCAGGAGACCAAGAGCTAGAGGGATTTGATGCCGAATATGAATATCCGGTTTTAACGTCAATTAGAAATCAGATTATGTAAAAAATTATCCGTCGGTTCTTCTGGGTTTTCCGTTGTGATCGTAAAACAAAGGTAACGTAAAAAAGCTTTGGCTCATAGTGGAATCCGGGGAGCTGTTTCACGCCACCAACAATTCAACCAGAGATTGTAATAACGCTTTGCCGCGTTTTGTGTTACGAATAAATTCAAAAAAGCCCAAATAGAGCGGTAGATATTCTTGAGAGATACCGCGATGAGGTCGCAACCAGGAGCGTAACAAAGACCAGAGCCCTTCCATGGTGTTGACATGGACTTCGTGAAAGCATCGCCATCCTCGTCGCGCGCATACTCTCCGGCCCCATGGCAGACACTTTTTCGAATGTATTCCCATTGTTCAAGGCGATCATAAATCGTGTATTCATCGGTATAGATCAATGTACCGCTAGCAATCGTTTGTTGCACTAAAGGTTTGATGGTAGCTTGTTGAATATTCTCGACCATGTGAATGACGACTTGTCCGCCTCGCTGAATCATGCCGAATATTGGCGGCTTTTCCTTGGCCAAAGTCCCGCGTCCACGCGCGCCTTTTAATCGGTTACGCCGACCTTTACGCCCTTTTTTTTACTTTAGCGGGCTGTCCTTTGTGGCCTGAGACCACATAGACTTCATCGCATTCCACTTCGCCTTCTAGAGCCACCGTCGGTTTTTTAGCCACAATACCGGATCGCAACTAACATGTCATTTGTTGCGCGTCCGATTCATTCAAGTCCAATTCGCGCGCAATATCGGAATTCGACATGTTCAACCCCATGAAGTATAAGCAGAGTATCCAGGTTTTCAACGGTTGATGATGTCCAGCGAAAATCGTATGAGTTAAATCATCGAACTTGCGGTGACAGTCTTTACAACCATAACGTTGACGATCTGGCTAACTCTCGTCTTTAGGGATCGTTTTAAGTCAAGAGATGAATAGCATTAGCATGATATGCTTATTTTTCCGTTACGGAAGAATTGGAGTCTGATACAAAATGCAGAGTAGGGGTGTGGTGGCGGCAGGTCATGAGCAAACTGCAAAAGCAGCCGCTTATATTCTCGGCGAAGGAGGCAATGCTTTCGATGCGGTGATTGCCGCGCATTTGGCGGCTTGTGTTGCTGAGCCGGTGTTATCCTCATTGGCCGGCGGCGGTTTTTTGATGGCCCGTACCGCGCCCGGCGACACTGTGCTCTATGATTTTTTTGTTCAAACGCCGCTCTCCAAGCGCAGCGTCGATGACACGGACTTTTTTCCGATTTCCGCAGACTTCGGCACAGTTCGGCAGGAGTTTCATATCGGTTTGGGTTCGGTCGCGACGCCCGGTACTGTTAAAGGATTATTTGCGGTTCACCGGGAACTATGTACGCTACCGATGACTGTTTTAGCCGAACCCGCTATTGAACTGGCAAGAAATGGCGTCATTATGAATGCCTTTCAGTCCTATATTTTCGACATCGTCAAGGCCATTTATCTGAGTTATCCCGAAGCGAGCAATGCCTTCGGCAGCAAAATGCACCAAGGCCAATTACTGCAACAAGGTGAATTACTATATCTGCCGGATTTTGCCGATTGTCTCGAGGTGCTGGCTCGGGAGGGTGAAGCGTTTTTCTATCAGGGTGAAATCGCCGCCGCTTCCGCACGGCTTTGTGCCGAGCAAGGCGGCCATCTTATTAGCGAAGATTTTAGGCATTATCGAACGGTCAAACGAAAACCGTTGTCGATCGAATATCGCGGCGCCACAGTGAAAACCAATCCCGCTCCTAGTTCAGGCGGTACATTGATAGCCTTTGCACTCCAATTATTGCAGTCTTTCGATTTATCCCGCTATCGTTGCGGCACGGCCTCCTATCTCGATTTATTGGCCCAGGTTCAAGAGCTAACCAACAAGGCACGCATCGATTCCTATCTGAGCGATAGCTCGCACCATCCGGGGGAGCATGTTCTGGATCCGGAAAACGTCAAAACTTATCTTAGGCATATCAAACCCGCGCCGTTTTGTTCTAGGGGAACCACGCAAATCAGCGTCATCGACGGTTTGGGCAATGTCGCCAGTCTCACTACCAGTAATGGCGAAGGATGCGGCTTGTTCATCCCCGGCACAGGCATTCTGCTTAATAACATGCTGGGCGAACAAGACCTCAATCCCAAGGGCTTTCATAATTGGCCGTCCAATCAAAGAATGACTTCTATGATGGCGCCATGCATCGTGACGCTTTCGGACAAGCGGCGTATTGCTTTGGGGTCGGGCGGTTCCAATCGGCTCCGTACGGCGATACTGCAAGTATTGATTAACGTAATCGATTTTAAAATGCCACTGGATCAAGCAGTCAGGCATCCTCGCATCCATCATGAAGCCGGATTGCTCAGTATAGAGGGAGGCTTTGATAATAACGAGGTCTTACGGCTTCTTAAAAATTATTCGAATCATAAAGTCTGGAACAGCTGTAATCTATTTTTTGGCGGTACGCATTCGGTTAGTAGTTCGCCGGACAGCTTTTTCGGCATCGGCGATCCGCGGCGGGGAGGTTACGCCTTGGAGATTTCATAGCACACGTCGACTTTCGATGAATTTCATGTGCTTCATGGCTAAACTGCCGAATTTTGATCTACGATGATGATACATTAATCGCGAGGAAAATTAGATGTTTGACTCTTTAGACCGCCTCATCTTATTGGTCTACTTCTTAAGCATGACAGCCTGCACACATTGTATGCCCAAAACACTGATCACCATCGCGGATGCGAGAACGCATCAGGCTAAACTGGTTGATATTGGAGAGTTAGGAGATACGGAGGGGGATATTTTGACGTTCGATCAACCCTTACTCGATGAACAAGGTTCACGGATCGGTAATAATAGCGGCATGTGCATACGCACGCGCGTTGGCCATAGCTTCCAATGTCAATGGACTTTGACTATGACAAACGGTAGTATTCAGGTTGCTGGGCGTGAATTCGATAAGGGAACGTCAGTCATAGCGATTGTCGGCGGAACAGGCCGATATTCTGGTATCAGCGGTCAAATGGAGTCAGTCAACAATGGAGACGGGACTTTTACTCAAATTTTGCACTATTGGGTTCAATAACAGCAAATTGGCGCCTCCTCAGGCACTGCCGAAATTTGAAGTGCGAAAGGTATAGTGGTGCGGGCTTGAAATTCTTTTCGGTGAGCATACTTCCCTGTACGCCGAAACATTTCAACCGTGGCCGAAGCAAGCCGAAACCGCTTAGGCCAATCCGAAACGTTGGGGACGGGTTAAATAACCCGTCCCGCAGGAAGGCAGTTAAAACAAATCCTCCCAAATACTATCCACTTTCTGAATAATTTCCTTGGACATCACGATCGGCCGCCCCCATTCGCGGTCGGTTTCGCCGGGCCATTTATTAGTGGCATCGAAACCGGCTTTCGAGCCCAATCCCGATACCGGCGAGGCAAAATCGAGATAATCGATCGGCGTGTTGTCGAGCAGCGTGAAATCTCGGGTGGGGTCCATGCGCGTGGTCATCGCCCAGATGACATCTTTCCATTCGCGCGGATTGACGTCATCGTCGACGACGATGACGAATTTTGTGTACATGAATTGGCGCAGGAACGACCAAAGCCCAAGCATGACGCGTTTAGCGTGCCCCGGGTATTGTTTTCTGATGCTGATCACGGCCAAGCGATAAGAACAACCTTCGGGCGGTAGGTAGAAGTCGACGATTTCAGGAAATTGTTTTTGCAAGATCGGCACAAACACTTCGTTTAATGCTACACCAAGAACGGCCGGCTCATCGGGCGGTTTACCGGTGTAGGTGCTGTGGTAAATCGGATCGCGGCGCTGGGTAATCTTTTCGATCGTGAACACCGGAAATTCGTCGACTTCGTTGTAATAGCCGGTATGATCGCCGTAAGGACCTTCGGGCGCGGTTTCGTTTGGATAAATGAAACCTTCCAAAACGATTTCGGCGCTGGCAGGGACTTGCAAGTTATTGCATAGGCAGTCCGCTAGTTCGGTTTTGCTGCCGCGCAGTAATCCGGCGAAGGCGTATTCGGACAGGCTATCCGGTATCGGCGTGACGGCGCCTAGTATCGTCGCGGGATCCGCGCCGAGCGCGACCGTAACCGGAAACGGCTCGCCGGGATGGGCCTCTTGCCATTCCTTGAAGTCCAAAGCGCCGCCGCGATGCGCGAGCCAGCGCATGATGACTTTGTTCTTTGCGATGACTTGTTGCCGGTAAATGCCCAGGTTCTGACGTTCCTTGTAGGGACCTTTGGTTATCACCAATGCCCAGGTGATTAACGGTGCGGCATCCTCGGGCCAGCAAGTTTGTATCGGATAGTTGCCTAAGTCGATTTCATCGCCTTCGAGCACGACTTCCTGGCAGGGCGGCGATTTAACGATTTTCGGCGCCATGTTCAATACTTGCTTGAATACCGGAATTTTGTCCAATGCATCGCGAAAACCCTTCGGCGGTTCCGGTTCTTTTAAATAAGCTAAGAGTTTGCCGATTTCGCGCAGGGACTCGACTGAATCGGCGCCCATGCCCATCGCGACTCGGTGCGGCGTGCCGAATAGGTTGCCGAGCAGCGGTATCGAATGACCTTTCGGTTTTTCGAAGAGCAGGGCAGGGCCTTCTTGTTGTAAGGTGCGATTACATATTTCGGTGATTTCGAGCACCGGGTCGGCCGGGTATTGAATTCGCTTCAATTCGCCTTGTTTTTCCAGTTGCGCGATGAAATCGCGCAGGTCGTGATACTTCATCAGATGATTCCGTTGTGTCTGAGCAGTGCATCGATTTCAGGCTCGCGTCCGCGAAATTGGATGAACAATTCCATCGCGTCGTCGCTTCCGCCTTGTTCGAGAATGTTGGTCAAAAATGCATGACCGATGGTTTCATTGAAGATGCCATGCTCTTCGAACATCGAAAAGGCGTCGCTGGACAGCACTTCGGCCCATTTGTAACTGTAATAGCCTGCCGCATAGCCTCCCGCGAAGATATGTGAAAAACTGTGCGCAAAGCGGTTAAACGACGGTGGCGTAACCACGGCGACTTGTTTTCTGACTTGCTCGAGAATTTCGTAGATACGCCCGCCCTTGGCCGGATCGTATTCTTTGTGGATTATCAAGTCGAATAGGCTGAATTCGAGTTGCCGAACCATCATCATGCCGGATTGAAAATTTTTCGCGGCGAGCATTTTATCGAATAGGCTGTCCGGCAGTTTGTCACCGGTTTGATAGTGGCCTGAAATCAATTCCAGCGCGTCTTTTTCCCAGCACCAGTTTTCCATGAACTGACTCGGTAATTCCACCGCGTCCCATTCGACGCCGTTGATGCCGGATACGCCGAGATGGTCGACCTGGGTCAACATATGATGCAGACCGTGCCCGAATTCGTGAAACAGCGTCGTCACTTCGTCGTGGGTCAATAAGGCAGGGTCGTCGCCGGTCGGCGGCGTGAAGTTACAGGTCAGATACGCGACCGGCGTTTGGACTTCGCCTTGGTATTTCTTGCGGCTGACGCAAACGTCCATCCAAGCGCCGCCGCGTTTTTTCGGACGGGCATAGAGATCGGTATAGAATTGGCCGCGAAGTTGTCCGTCGCGGTCGAGAATCTGATAAAAACGGACGTCTTCGTGCCAACTATCGAAATTGTCGATTTCGCTGATGTCGAGCCCGTAGAGTTTTTCGACGATCGCGAACAGGCCAGGCAAGACGCGGTCGATCGGAAAATAGGTTTTCACTTCTTCTTGTGAAAGTTGATAAAAATGCTGACGCATTTTTTCCGAGTAATAACCGATATCCCAAGGCTGTAAGTCTTTTATTCCGTAGTGTTTCGAAGCGAATTCGCGCAATTCGTATAAATCTTTGCGGGCTTGTCGCCAAGATTTATCGGCCAAATCTTCGAGAAAGCCGATGACCTGGTCGGGGTTGTCGGCCATTTTAGTTGTCAGGGATAATTCGGCGTAATTGTCATAACCTAATAGGCGCGCTTGTTCATGGCGCAACGACAGGATTTGCTCCATGACTTGGCTATTGTCCCAGCGTCCCGCGTGCGGTCCGAGATCGGATGCGCGCGTGACGAAGGCTTCGTAATGTTCACGGCGCAGCGCACGGCTGTCGGCATAGGTCATCACGGCTTGGAATGACGGAAATTGCAGTGTAATCATCCAGCCGCTTTGTTGATTGGCCTCGGCGGTTTGTTTGGCTTGCGCCAATGCCGATTTCGGTAGGCCGGCTAGGTCGTCGCTATCGGTGATCAGTTTGCTCCAGGCATTGGTCGCATCCATCAGGTTTTCTTCGAAGCGGGAAGTCAGCCTCGACAGTTCTTGGCTAATTTCTTTGTAGCGTTGTTTCTTGGCCGGCTCCAGGTCGATGCCGGACAGTTTGAAATCGCGCAAGGCATTGGCGACGATTTTTTTCTGGGCCTTGTCGTGACTTTGAAATTCGTCGCTTTGTGCGATCGCTTGATAGGCTTTGAACAAGGCTTCGTTTTGGCCCATTTCGGTCGAATAATCGCTGAGCAACGGCAAGCATGCATTATAGGCTTCACGAAGCGGTTCGCTGTTGACCACCGAATTCATATGGCTGACTGGAGACCAGGCCTTATTTAGCTTGTCTTCGGTGTTTTCGATCGGCTCGATCAGGTTTTCCCAGCTATATTGGTCGGTGGCCTTGAGGTGCCGATCGACCGTCGCACGCGCGTCTGCCAGTAATTTTTCGATGGCGGGTACGACATGTTCGGGTTTAATTTCGGAGAAATGAGGCAGAGTATTATCGGTCAGTAATGGGTTATTCATCTGTTTTGGATATCAATCAAGAAAGAATTTGCATCGCTGCATCGATGCGCTGCTGCGCTTTGTGCAGGATATGCAGTGAAAAGTCCGGCGTCAATTTGCCGTTGTTTAATTTCGTGTATGCAGGAATCGAATTGATATAGGGTAGCTTTTTATCATGTTGAATGCCGATATAGCTGTGTAATTTAGCCAGTATGACAATGTCGGTCAGCGTCAGTTTATCGCCGCTGTCATAATACCAGTCTTCGGCATGATGCGGTATTTGCTCGAGTTCTTCGGAAAAACCGAGGGTATGCAAGACTAATTTGCCGATGGGCGCTCTTAAAACTGGGATGGTATCATCAAGTTCGGAGCGATTTTTATAGTGCTCAGGGTGTTGTTCGGCAAAATGCAGCAAAGGGATGATGCCGATATCGCTGATGAGTCCAGCTAACAAGGCATCCTCGGGATTCACTTTACCGCTCTCCTGAGCCAATATAAAACTGAGGCTTGAGGTGTACAGACTGTTTTTCCAAAGCGATTGCATGGCACCAAGCAAGTGTTTGTTTTGACATCGAAACATTTGTTTGAGTCCGATGCCCATCACTAATTGCCGAGTGGCGTTTAAGCCAAGGCGGGTGACCGCTTCCTGGCAATTGGTTACCGGCGAAATTGGAGAGTAAAGAGGGCTGTTGGCGATCTGGACTAGCTTGGTGGCGATTGGGGGGTCGATTTGAATAATTTTGGCGGCTTCGCGGACATCAATCTCGAATTCCATCGCTTGTTTGAGTTTTAGAGCGACTGCTGGCAAAGATGGTAAAGTTAGCTTGTTTTCGCGATAAATCCGGCAAAAATCGCTAAAAAAACCGTTATCTTCGATTTGTTTAGGCAGGTCGATATCGATCAGTTCTAATTGCGTTGCATTCGTTTTACTTTGTTCGGTCCACAATTTAATGAGTTCTGCCGATATTTCGATGATCTCCACATCGGTTTTGGCGATTGCCGTCGCGCCAATAGTTTTGCCGCTGTTAAGCGGTAAATGCGACAGCGGCGAATCGGCGCTCATTTGATAGATGCTTTCGCAGTCCGGTGTCAATTCGAGTGTTCCTTTGTGCAAATAAAACACTTTGCCTTTATTGTTTTGGCCTCTAACGAAAATCGTATTGCCAGCCCGATAACAGTTTGTCCGTTGCTGCAAAAGATCGATTGCCGCATCGTCAAGGTTTCTTATCGGTACGAATTGTTTTAGTATTTCGACTGGCTGTTTTATGCGACTTGTCTTGAAAGGTTTGTCGCAGGATAAAATAGGGGCAGCCGTAACTGGATGATTATCAATATGTTCCTGTAGATCGTTTTTAGATTCAGCGGGCTTGGACGTGAAATGATCGATTATATGGGAAAACCAATTGGACATACGTCAAGCCAGAAAGTATTTCATTGTTTCGTTAATTTGTTGTTTGGCATCTTGCAATATTTGCAATGATTGTTCCGGAGTCAATAATTGAGAATCCAGCTTTTGAAATGCCGGCAAAGTATTGATTAAAGGCAGTTCTACCTTATTTTCATGCGGCGTCAATAAGAAATGGAATTTAGCGAGCAACACAATATCACTAAGATTTAAGGTATCGCCGGAGTGATCGAACCAGTTGCTTACTTTTACCGGAACTGCTTTGAGATTATCAGGAAACTCCCATCTTTCCAAGGTGATCGTGCCAATTTGACCTTGTAGTGAATTGATGCATTGGTCAAGATCACTCACTGTGAAAGCGCTTTCCGGCAATTGGTCGGCAAACATTAACATGGGTAGGTTTCCGATATTATGAAGAAGCCCGGCCAGCAGGGCTTCTTCCGGGTTGACTTGGCGAGTCAAGTTTGCCAGCGTATAGCTAATACACGAAACCTTAATGCTCTGTGCCCAATTCTCCTGAATACGCTTCTTGATCGTTGGTTTTTCGCTCTTTATCAGGCTTTTCATGCTGATCGCTGTCACCAGGTTCATGGTGTTTTTAAGCCCCAAGCGATTAACCGCGTCATGACAGTTGGTAATTGGGTTGAGTGTTCGATATAACGGACTATTGACGATTTGAATTAATTTTGCCGCGATAACCGGATCCATGTTGACGATCTTGACGACTTCGGCAATGCCGATGTCGTGCATTGCCGATCGCCTCAGCTTTAAAGCGACATCGGGAAAGCTGGGAATTTTTAAATCGTGTTGCTGAAAATGCTCGTAAAAGCGGAGGAAAAATGGATTGCTTTGTAGCGAATCGGAGGCAAGTAGTGGGTTATTTAGTGGGTTAATCGGGTTACGGTTAAGTAGTAATACGGTTTTTGGAATATAGATGACCGTGACATTCGATTTGGCGATGGCGGTAAACTGGTGAAATTCCCCGCTCGATAATGGAAACAATGCTTTTAGCGTGGCTTCGTTAATTTCTTGCCCAATACCGCTGGCCGTTTCTAAATACACCATACCTTTGCACAGATAAACGAGTGCATCGACCTCGGTACCGCGAATGAAAAGGGCAGCCCCCGGGGCGAAACTTTCGGTGCGAATTTTTAAAGCCTGTATCTCTTCTTCGGTTAACAGTTGCCCTAAAGGCATTAACCGTTTAAGAAAATTAACCGGAATTCTAACCGGTTTAATGTTGTTTCTTGAGTGATTTTCTCTTGAAAGCTGTATTTCAGCCGTTATCGATTGTTCCCTTTTGGGAGCTTGCTTAGGCTTTGGAATAGGTCTTTTTTTAAATAGATTCAGTAGCATAGTATCTATATTGCAAAAGCTCGCTTGGCTTCGTTAATTTTAGTTTGCGCGTCATGAAGAATATGTAACGAGTTTTCCGGCGAGAGTTGGATAAAATCCAGTTTGCTTGCTGCCGGTATGGAGGTTATTTCCGGCAAATTAGCCATCTCCGGTGTGCCGATTTTACTATGCAGTCTTGATAATACGACGATATCGATGAGAGAAATCTGATTGCCGCGATGTTGGTACCAATCGTCGGCATACAAAGGTATTTCGTAGAGTTCTTCGGGAAAACTCCATTCTCGCAAGATATAGGCGCTGACAGGGCCTCTTATAAAGGGAATGACACGCTCAAGCGACTCTTCCTTGTAGTAATCCTCCGGAAGGTTAGCGGCAAAATTCAAGAAAGGAACAATCCCTATATCGCAAACCAAGCCCCCGAGTAAAGCCTCTTCCGGATTGACTTTTTTGGTTTCGCTAGCTAAGACGTAGCAAATACAGGAAATGTAGATGCTTTGCCTCCAAACCCTATCCAGTATTTTTTTGATCAGTGGATTCTGAGAATGAAATATTTGTTTAAGACTGAGAGAAATCACTAAATTTTGGGTTGCCTTTAAACCGATTCTATTGACTGCTTCGAAGCATGTTTTAGCCGGAATGGCGGTTAAATATAACGGGCAGTTTGCAACTTGAATCAATTTTGCCGCAATAACCGGATCCAGCTGAATTATTCTAACGGCTTCGGCCACGCCAATGTCGGCTTGAATTGCTTTGCGCAGTTTAAAAGCAATCTCCGGCAGCGACGGCACGTCCATTTTTTCTTCTAGGTAATACTGTGAAAAAGCTTGCAATAAACGGTTATCGGTTAATTCTTTCGGTATGTTAAGCGGAGCGGGATGATGAGAAGAGGGCGGCAGCGCGCACATGATTTTATGCGAAACCCTCAATAGACTTACGTCGGTTTTTGCGATAACGTTCAAGGCGTGTTTGATACCGCTACAGAGGGGAAATTTAGCGCGTGCGGTATTAGCTTCGACTTCATAATTTTTTCCGGCACTGTCGGAAATAATGACCGTTCCCTTCAATAAAAAATAAGCGGAGTCGTTTTGTTCGCCCTGATTGAACAAAATAGTGTTGGCGGGAAAAACCTCAGAGTACCGGTCGGTTGCGAAAGACTCCAGCATTTCTTCATTTAAACTCCGAATGGGAATCAACGTTTTCAGCGTTTCAACCGTTATCGAATCAGGGTTAATGCTGCAGGCGGAACCTTGTTTGTTATCCTTGAAAAAAAAATTCAATAAAGACATGCTGATTCCGTAAAAAACATTCGCCAAAAGTAAAAATTGGAATACCGATTCGACTGATAGTCTAAACTGCAATCGAGTATAGCAGAAACTGCGTTCGCTTAATGACACTTACTGATGATTAAGGACAAAATGAATAAACTTAAATTCAGATTGCAACCCAACTTAACAAACGAAGCAATGCCATTTGCTCCTGATGAACAATCTTTTGCGCAATGGCTGGATTTATTATCTTCTAAAAATGGTTACGAGATTTGTCGTGAACTGGCTTCGGCTTTTCATGTTATGAATAGCATGGATGTCAGTCCTCGATTTCGCTTTACATGTCTGTATCAAGCAATTCCGCTGGTTAATGAAGTTGCCGAGAGGCTTGAAAGCGTGTATTTAGATAGCGGCTTTCCCTTATCTGAAGAAGAAGATTCGAATGTTGAAATTTTAGTATGGATTTACACGCAATTGACGATGAGTTTTTCGGATTTGAGTCATCAGCTCGAGTCGATAGATTCCAGTTGGAGCAAGCAGGAACAAGCACAAATATTATTTTCGGCAATGTATGCCGCGAGTCAAGTTTTACTGCATATAAGCCAAGTCTATGCTAGCGTTCAGAAAGGCTTTTGGTTAAATTGTTACCGTAATTACATGAGAGCGGAAACCCTTGAGCTTTTAAATATTCCAGTGAATATGAATCATGTTAAGCATAAAACAATTGCTAGCATCTTCAAGCAAATGCTGGTTTTTTCATGCTGTGATACCGATTGTTTTAGAGTTCGTGAAATGAATACGCTTTTCAATCTGTTAGAAGAGTGTGTTGAGACTATCAGATTAACTAACGCTGTTGCGCCTGGGGCGATACAGGGTGTTTTTCAGTTTAATTTGGATATTGATGAAGCGCCGACCAAATGCATGCCTCCCCTAACCGAACCACAAAACAATACTCGTTATATAGCTACACTGCCGGTCGTTAATTTTCTCATTACCGCCGCTCAAAAAAGAAGAAAGGATCAAAAATCGGATTATCGCTTTATCGATAAGGATTTGCTTTTCAGAGTGGCGGAAGTATTGACCAAAAAGCGTATCAGAAAATACACTCGTATTGTATCGACAGATAATGCTAGGGGCTATATCGGCTTTAAGCCAATCGTCAGTATGCTCGCAAAAATACAGGGTGTCGACAATGAAACGATTAAAGTGAAGTCTGCGCATGATCCAAGAATTGCCGGCAGATGGCAAGCACCGGATTTAGACTTGGTTCCGGAAGGCGATGAAATTGCTTATAACCTAAACCAGAAAAAAAACGGGCATTTGGCTATCGATCCGAAAGCAGCCAAAATCCATAAACTCGGCGCACTGGCTTCAAGCGGTAATAAAATCTGGTCACAACCTGAACCGATTGAGTTGCTCAATAAAATTCCATTCGGCGATTTTGTGATCTTGAATAACAGCATTAAAGGCTATGCCTTGATTTGGAATTCGGAAGACCAAAGAATCAAAGTTGGCGAGTTGTTTGCGGTTCAACAACAAGGGTTTAAAGAATTGGAAATCGGTCAGATCCGAAGAATCAGTCGACTTGAAGACGAGGGGTTGATTCTGGGTATTGAGCTGATGGGAATGCGTTCCGAATTAGTTTGGATCATTTTGCTTGGCATTAATAAGCAGCAAGGTCAAGTGGCGATTTACGTTCCTGCCGATTCGATTTTACATCAGCCGGAGAGTATTATTTTAGGTGCGCATTACTTGAAACCGGAGCAGACGATTGAGGTTCATCGCAGGGATCAAAGAGTGCTGTATCGTATCGGAAAGCTTTTGCATGTCACAGCCGCGCTACAGCATGTTGAATTAGTGGCTATTAATGAAGGCTCTTCTTAAATAGAGCTACCGGTCGCTTAATGACACTTTGAAATATCGACTCCAGTTTTTTCGAGGATTGCCCGGCGTAATTTTTCCGCTTCCGCTACTTTCTGCATTAAGTCGGGTTCCGGGCAATGCTTTCCTCTGAAACGATTAATTCCGCCCGTTTTTCTTTCGTTGATTACCTCGACAATCGTTTTCCAGCCAATCTCCTTGGTATCGTTGGCAAATGCAAAAACCATTGCTAAATCGCATATGTTGTTGATTAGGCGTGGAACGCCGGCACTGTAATAAAAAATGGCCGCGCAAGCCGATTGATTGAATATTTTGGTTTGGCTGCCGGCGGTTTGCAAGCGATGGTCGATATAAAGTTCGGTTTCCTCAAAGTTAAGGGGAGTAAGATGGTATTCGATCGAAATACGCTGAGCGAATTGAATTAACTGCGGTTCGTTCAATTTATCCACGAGCTCAGGTTGGCCGATCAAAATCAACTGGAGCATGATTTCTTGCTGGACATTAATGTTGGAGAGCAGCCTGAGCTCTTCCAGTGTTTCAATTTCCATGTTCTGAGCTTCGTCGACAATCAGTACTACGCGCCGCCTTTTGCGAGCTTGTTCGCTAATGAACTTGACGAATAATTGATAGCGCTCTGCCTTGGATTTCGTCTCGTGATTGATTTCGAACGCACCTAGTACCCAGGTCAACAAATCACCGAAAGCACTATGCGTATTAGTGATAACGCCGACGGTGCACTGATCCTTGATTTTATCTAACATACTTCGAATCAGTGTGGTTTTACCTGAGCCGATTTCGCCTGTTATTACGGTAAAGCCGGCGTGACTCATCAAGCCGTACTGCAAGGTGCTTAAAGCTTTTCGATGCTTCGAGCTCAGGTATAAGAATTCCGGGTCTGGAATCAATGAGAATGGCTTTTTTTTAAGGCCGAAGAATTTTGTGTACATGTAGATTTCTCATTCAAGCTAAATTGATTGCGGTATTAGATTCAGCAAAGCTTAAGTAACCGTTAAAAAATATAGAATATTTCAATAGCGGTTGTATTTTGCTGGTTTCCCGTCAAAGTATGAGTGTCGTCATGTACTTGGCGTCATTTAATGGATAAGAAATTTTTTGTCATTCAAAGATCTTTGAAAATAGGGTTAACAATTAAGCTGGCCATTATAACTGAATTAAGCATCCGAAGTAGTTTCGATAAAGTTGTGCGGGTTGGCCGAGCCTTCATATTAGCAGAGGAATTGCTGATATCTACCCCTTTCATACTGAAAAGCCGTTCGACCTCGTTGAAGGTAGAGGATGTGTCTGTCGAGGGCTGCAGTGAACCCCGCAGCTTTCAGATTATCAGACGGTTTTTCAATCAAATCTAGGAGCTGCTAATCCCAATCAAGTAAAAAGTTTGGCAATCAATGAAGATAGCGTGTCTAGCAAAACCGGTTCGCTCATTGGATTTTCGGAAGTATATCTAGGTATTGTAGGAGATTTAACATATTGCTTTATTTGGGGTTTATGGCGAAACTTTTGCTCATGCAATAGTAATCCGCCTGCTTTTTTCCATTCCATCAAGTGCGTAATTTCCCCATTATCGAGCCATATTCCGTGTGCATTACATCGGTCGATGACGACGCCGCTCCGGTGTCCGTAGTTGGTGCGTCGCATGAAGGCATCGCATACCGGGCATCTGATGTATTTGACTTTTTTGCTGTGTGCTTGATAACGCTCGGCGCTGATATTATTGAGCAATTGTTGATTGATGCTGAAAACATTCGAAACCGAGCTTTTTAACAATCGCTCAATCTCGCCGGGGTCAAAAAATAAGCCGAAACAGTGTTCGCAGCGTTCTATCATAAACTCGCCGAGGCCATCGTCGAGGTCTAGGCCAATCGTATGTAAAGACACGGCGCAGTGCGGACATTTTCGTTCCGATTCATGATCGATGGTGACAAAATGATGCTTTCCATGCAAGTCGACGTCATTTCGCGTACCGCAATAGCGGCAAAGATTGGTATTGGCGAGCAGCGGCGCGGAGCAGCTATGACAACGTTTCATAGGACTTAAAAACGATCGAGAATTTCTTTTCTTTTATCGGCGTATTCTTGCTCGGTAATCAAGCCGGAATCATGCATCTGTTTTAATTGCGCTAACTTTTGCACCGCTTCCGAATTACCTTGCGGTTGACTGGTTTGAACCGGTATAGCGGTTTGCGCCATGGATTGCCCGAAACCGAGGCCCGCACCCATGGCCATGCCAAGTCCTGCCGCACCGCTTTCATTTCTGGCTGCGTCGCGCATCGCCTCTAGTTGTTGCAGTTGCGTATAATCGATACCTGCGATTTGCGCGGCATGTGTCTCGGCCGTCAAGTCGGCAATACGTTTGATGCGTGTTTGCGTATCCTCGTCGAAATCGGTGCCTTCGATGCGAAAATCGGTGATTTCAAAACCGAGTTTTTGAAAGGCCGTTGATAATTTGATGTGCATGCCGTGTGCGATTTCTTCGCGATTCGCGTCGATGTCGGCATAGCTGAATCGACTTTCGGCAAGATAATCGGCTAATGGATGCATGATACGAGCCGCCATGATTTCGCGAAACTCGTTGATATAAAAATTGTTATGATTGCCGACGATGTTATTGAAAAAATCTTCGGCATCTAAAATTCGATAACTGAAATTGCCGTAGGCTTTTAGTCCTACCGGAAAATGATACTTCGGATCCTCATATTTGATGGGTGATGTGGTCCCCCATTTTTGATCGAGAATTTTAGTTTTTCTGAAAAAATAGATCGCAACTTTATGTTCGCTGACAAAAAACTGCATGAATTTTTTAATCGTCGTCCAAAACGGAATATTCGCGGTGTTGAGTTCGACTAGGCAAGGTTCTTGAATGACCGCTTTGACTTTACCTTCGTAAACAAAAATGCAGCCTTGTCCGGGCCCGACTATCAACTTGGAAGCATTTTTGATTTCATCGCCGTTGTCCGTCCATTGTTCGAGCAGCGCTTCCGGATGCGGGTTATTCCATTGTATGACCGAACGAAGCTGTCGTTTAATACCGTTAAAAATCACAATGGCAACCTCTGTTTTATTAACTTGTTAAGCATTGGTATTCTCGTATGAAAGCTATAATGCTTCAATTTTAAGTCGGTTGACGACTTTTGTTCATCGCATTAAAGTTTTTCGTTTTTGAATTTAGGATTTCGTGATAAATAACCCCCTGGAACTATGAGCTTTGTTGAGGGTTCGGTAACTCGCTTGACAGGACGCCGTGAACACATTCGTGTAGGCTTCTTGACGGCGGCTTTCCCTGCCGCCGACACCTGCCAATCGAGCAACCGAACCCTCCTTAAAATAGGGAAGTTATTTTCGACCAAATCCTTAGCAAAATTATAGTAAATAACCTGGAGGTTATGTGTCGATTAGAAAATTTAAAGATAAACAGCCTGTTATAGGGCGTTCGGTTTTGATTGACCCAAGCGCTGTCGTCATTGGCGACGTCGTATTGGGCGATGACGTGTCGGTTTGGCCTTCGACCGTTATTCGGGGCGATGTAGAGTCGATACGTATCGGCGATGGTACTAATGTACAAGACGGTTCGGTCTTGCATGTTTCCCATGCCGGTCCGTTTTCGCCTCAAGGCCATCCGTTAACGATTGGTAGAGGCGTTACGATAGGTCATAACGCGGTGGTTCATGCTTGTACCGTCGGCGATTTTTGTTTAATCGGCATCGGGGCGATCATTTTGGATGGGGCGGTTTTAGAAAATTACATCATGCTCGGCGCCGGTGCGTTAGTGCCGCCCGGCAAAAAGCTCGAAAGCGGTTTTCTTTATGTCGGCAGTCCCGTCAAGCAGGTTCGTCCATTGACGGATCGCGAAAAAGAATTTTTGGAATATTCTTATCAGCATTACATTCAGTTGAAAAATGAGCATTTGCAACAAAATACGGCACAACCGGCCCAGCACAGTTGCTGAATACCATCATGGATCAATCTGAATTTAAAACTTGCAATGAAGAGACGGTCATCACATCGAAATCCGATTCAGCATTGCCGGAAATCATAGCGTCAAGAAAGTTTTGCGTCGCTCCGATGCTCGATTGGACGGACCGGCATTGCCGGTATTTTTATCGGTTGATGTCAAAACATGCTTACTTATATACCGAAATGATTACGACCGGTGCCTTACTGCATGGCGACCGGGATCGGTTTTTACAATACCATCCCGACGAAAATCCATTGGCATGTCAATTGGGCGGTAGTCATCCTCTGGAATTAGCGGCATGCGCTAAAATGGTTGAAGATTACGGCTATCACGAAGTTAACCTGAATGTCGGCTGTCCTAGCGACCGGGTCCAAAATGGACGATTCGGCGCATGTTTGATGGCGACTCCGGAATTAGTTGCCGAATGCTTATCGGCAATGAATCGGGTCGTGTCGATTCCGGTGACCGTCAAATGTCGGATCGGTATCGATGACCAAGATTCCTACGAAGCGTTACATCGTTTTATTACCCTGGTCTCCGAAGCCGGGTGCCGGGTGTTTATCATTCATGCCAGAAAAGCCTGGTTGAGCGGACTGTCTCCAAAGGAAAATCGGGAAATTCCGCCGCTACGCTACGATGTTGTATATCGAATCAAAAGGGATTTTCCAAAATTGGAAATTATTTTGAATGGCGGCGTCCGTTCATTGGATCAAGCGCTTGTCATTAATGACGAGGTCAATGGCGTCATGGTCGGAAGAGAGGTTTATCAGAATCCTTATTTATTAGCCGGTGTCGATGAACTGTTTTACCGGGACTTTCATGCAATCAAGAGCCGTGAAGAAATAGTAGAGGCTTTACTTACTTATGTGGGCGAGCAATTAAAACAAGGCGTGCGATTGTATTCGATAGCACGGCACCTGCTTGGGCTTTTTCACGGGGTTCCTGGTGCCAGGTCTTGGCGGCGGTATATTAGCGAAAACGGAACGAAACAGGGGGCCGATCAAAATACGCTACTCAAGGCATTAGATTTAATATCCCGATAAGGTATACTGGCCTGCTTTTTTAATTATCGAGAACGAACGATGGAAGAGTATTTTTCCAAAATTATCGAAGCAGTCGGCGAAGATGTGACCCGGGAAGGTTTGATCGATACGCCTAAGCGGGCATCGGATGCATTCAAGTTTTTGAATAACGGTTATGAAAAATCTTTGGACGATGTGTTAAATAACGCTATATTTGAGGCCGATACTGAAGATATGGTCATCGTTAAGGATATCGAGCTTTATTCGTTATGCGAACACCACCTATTACCCTTCATCGGCAAATGCCATGTCGGTTATCTACCTCAAGGTAAGGTACTGGGTCTTTCGAAGGTTGCCCGAATTATCGATATGTACGCCAGACGCTTACAGATCCAGGAAAAATTGACTAAACAGATTGCCGATGCTATCGAGAAATCCATCAATGCCAGAGGTGTTGCGGTGGTCATAGAAGCAAAACATCTATGCATGATGATGCGCGGTGTCGAAAAACAAAATTCGGTGATGACGACGTCAGTGATGACGGGAATTTTTAGGGAAGAAATTAGTACCCGCTCGGAGTTTTTGAATTTGATCAATCGTTAATGTTCGCCATTAAAGGTAGGCATTGAATCCCCGTAAGGTTTTGCGATGAAAGACTACGATAGAAATTGCGCTGTTTGTAGACTAATGCGCAGTTTAGCGTTTAGTGGGCTCGGCATGGGTATCGGCGGTGGAATCGCTTATCTGTTCGGAGCGTCAAGAGAAACCATCATGATGGTCGGAATTGTGACTGCGGCCATTATTGTGTTTGGAATTATCGATAGAAAGAAGAAACCATGAAATCGACAATATTACAAACTTGGCCTGAAAATTGGCCGGATACACGATCAAGCCGGTTTGCCGAGGGCGAACCGGGCGTACTCGACGCGGGCGCTTTCAGCGCGATTGAAGTCGATGAGATCTTCGATACTTTAAATCACGCTCAAACTATCGCCGGACAATCGGTTTTGTATCGCTCGCTCGCCAAACCGCTCGACTCTATCGAAGTTATCAAATCGAAGCAACAAGCGGCCGAAGCCATAGCTGATGACGACGAATTGAAACAACAGCTTCAAGACATTGTTGAACAAGCCTCGAGTAATGAAAAGAATCTTTATTCGTTGTTATACGGAGAATTTTTGGGTTCTTTCGGAACAGCGCGAGAAGAAAATGAAATCGAAGGTTTCGGCTATCTTCAATACAAGCGCGGCACCCGATTCATGCTGGACCTAGTTGATCAAGTCAAGGCCGTGCCTGAAACGCAAAGCGCCTATCTGAATGATGTATTGGGGCAGATTAAAAACTTTACCGAGACTCGAGCTTACTCATTGATGAAAGGCCCGGTATTTATCAGCGAACAAGGCATACAGAGCAAACAGGAACGAAAAGGATCGTGGATCCCGGCGATTATTTTTAAGCCTAATCTCTTTAAACCCTTATTGATTGCTCTTTTTTTTGGTGTACTTTGGGCGCTTGCGAACTTTTTTCCTACTAGCCTGTTTAGTATTTCGAAGGAATCGATACCGGTGGTATCGATTTTCTTTGTGCCGCTACTGTTAATTTATTTTCCTGTAGTCGGCGGTTTTGATCGGGACAGTTGTATTATTCCGTTACGCAATGAGTTTAAAACTTCGCAAGCGGTTGGCGAAACCTTAGATGCGCTGGGCCAATTAGATGAATTGCTTGCGTTTATAAAATTCCGGGAAAGCTTCGGTGGAGACCTTGCTCTTCCGCAATTTATCGAAGCCGATCATCATCGTATCAATCTCGTTAATGCGCGCAATCCTGTTCTTGCTTACCAGAATCCGGAATATGTCGGTAACGATTTCCAATTGGATGATGATAAGCTGGTTTTAGTTACGGGCCCCAACAGCGGCGGTAAAACAGCATTTTGTAAAACGGTCACGCAAATTCAGCTATTGGGACAAATCGGCTGCTATGTACCGGTCAAATCGGCGACTCTAACCGTTGCCGATAAGATTTTCTATCAAGTACCGGAAATCAGTCATTTGGATGATGGAGAAGGGCGTTTCGGTACCGAGCTAAAAAGAACTCGGGATATCTTTTTGGCTACGACGGCTAAAAGCCTCGTAGTGCTCGATGAGCTATCCGAAGGCACGACCTTCGAAGAAAAGCTCGAGTCGTCTTCCAATGTGCTTGACGGTTTTTACCGAAAAGGCAACAGCACTATTTTAATCACACACAACCATCAATTAGTCGATAATTTTGTCGCGAAGGGCATCGGCTTGCCGAAACAAGTCGAATTTGCCGGCGGTGCGCCTACCTATAAGTTAATAGAGGGTATATCCAGAGTCAGTCATGCCGATCGGGTAGCTAAGAAAATAGGGTTTTCCAAGGAAGACATCGACAAATATTTGGCCGATTCGAAAAGCAGTGCCGATAAAACATAAAGTGTTTATGAGCTGAACTATACTGATTGTGTGAAATGGTGCTTAGGTTTTTTAACAATTATTACGCATACTTTGGACTGATCGTTCGAAATATAAAAATTGGGAACAAGTCATGCGAAAAAAGATCTTTTTCTATGTAGCCTTTTTTTTGTTCTCCGAGGTTTTGTCGGCCGATATTTATAAGTATGTTTCGCCCGACGGCAAAGTTTATTACACCGATCGGCCGGCTCATCGATTTTATAAGCGAATCATCCGCACCCGTCCTTCGAGTTACAATTGGGCTGTGGGCCGAATGAAAGGTAATAAACAGAAATATAACGATATCATTGCACAAGCGGCTTCGAAACATCAGGTCGATGAAAAACTGGTACATGCCGTTATTCAAGCGGAGTCCGCTTATCATGCTCAAGCCATTTCCTCGGCGGGCGCGGTGGGGTTAATGCAATTGATGCCGGAGACCGCCAAACGCTACGGGGTTCGAGATCGTACCGATCCGGTGCAAAATATCAATGGCGGGACACGCTATTTGAAGGACTTGCTAAAGATGTTCAATTCAAATTTAACATTGGCCGTTGCCGCCTATAACGCTGGAGAAGGCGCGGTAAAAAAATATAATAATTCCATTCCTCCTTATCCTGAAACCCGTAATTATGTTAAACAGGTTTTAGCGCTTTATCACAAGTAAGGCGGGCTCAACGGTGACAAAGAGTTTGACTGCAAAATCCTTAATTGAAGACTCCGTCAAGCTCTATTCGTTGCCCGATATCTATTTTCAAATCAGGGAAATGGTTCGAGATCCTCGTTATACCGCTATCGATATCGGTAGGGTCATAACGAAAGATCCGGCTTTAAGTATGCGTTTATTGAAAATCGTCAATAGTTCATTCTACGGTTTTCAAGCAAAAATCGATACGATTTCTAGAGCCGTTACCATTATCGGAATAGAGGAATTACAGAGCTTAGCGTTAGCGACTTCAGTTGTCGATACTTTCGACAATATTCCCGACGACCTAATTAACATGACCGACTTTTGGATACAAAGTATTCATTGCGCGGTCATTGCTAAATTACTAGCTAAGAAGGCGGCAGTTTTGCATTGCGAACGATTGTTTTTGACCGGTTTGCTGCACGACATCGGGGCATTAGTCATCTATACCAAGTTGCCCGATCAATCTCGGCAAATACTAAAGAACAATTTCCAAAACAAGCGCCAACTGGCCAATTTAGAGCGGCAAGTCTTGGGTTTTACGCGTGCCGATGTAGGAGGGGAGCTGGCAGAATCATGGAAACTCCCTGAATCGATATCGGAAGCGATACGCTACCAGCTGCACCCTGAAAAAGCGTTGATCCATAAATTGGACGCCCATTTGCTTTATTTGGCGATTAATTTGAATGAGAGTAAAACGCGTGATGAGTTTTTGTCGACCTTATCGTCATCAACCTTATCTATTCTTCGACTCAATGAAGCTAAAATAAAACAAGTAATGGCGGCGGCGGTTGATGAGGCTAATGCTACATTCGATATATTGGCTCCGGGCAAGCAGTTCCATTAAACCTTTTCAAGGCTCTTAATCCTAAATTCGGCAGTCAGTCCACGAAATACACGAAAGTAATCATGCGGTTACATAAATCTCTTGAATCACTCAATTGGATAAGTGACTTGAAAGTATAACTAATTGAATATTTTCGTGATTTTCGTGTGTTTCGTGGACAAAATGCTTTTTCAGGTTAATGAATTATTTAAATCACCTTGACGCCGAACTTTTCCAGTAAGCCAATTAATTTAATTAAAGGTAGTCCAATCAAGGCATTAGGATCGTCTCCTTCAATTTTGTTCAATAAAGCGATACCCATTCCTTCAGATTTGAATCCTCCCGCGCAATTAAACGGTTTTTCCAAATCGACATAACGATTAATAGCAGTCTGCGTTAATTTTTTAAAATAAACGTGACATTCATCGATATCGCTAATCACTTCACCGGTTAAGCTGTTTGCTACCGCCACTCCGGTGTAAAATGTCACACATTGATCTGACGCGGCTAAAAGTTGTTCAATGGCGTTTTTTCTATTACCTGGTTTATTAAGTCGACAGCCCTTGAGAACCGGGACTTGGTCGGAGCCGATAATTAAACTGCCTGGAAATTTTCCGATTAATTCGCTGGCTTTGGCTTGGCTCAGCCGGAGAGCGGTTTGCCTCGGAGACTCATCGGGTAGCGGTGTTTCATCAAGCTCCGGCGAATCACTAATAAATTCCAAATGCAATTTCCGTAACAAAGATTGCCGATATTCGGAAGATGAAGCGAGGACCAGATTTTTGAATTCCATTTTAGTAAATTAGATTGCGGTTTGACGAAGTACTCTATTAGGGCTATTATTGCCCGGTTATGTTGGATCGATTACCCGAACTTATAGACCCTCTGAGTTTTGCTGATAAGCATAGCGAACTCTCGGGACAAATAAAACTAAAAAGCCTAAGTCGTTTGGCGCCTTTGCTAAAAGATGACACTGGCGATGCTACTGTTGACCTTTTTTTTAGCCGGCAAGGACGACTGGCAAGCGTTGAAGGGAAAATTGCAGCGACATTGACCGTGGAGTGTCAAAATTGTTTAAATGAAATGGATTTGCATATTGAAAACAACATTAAGCTAGGGATCGTCAGTTCATTGGATGAAGCGGATCGATTACCGGAAGATTACGAGCCTTTGCTGGTTGGGGAAGGAAAAATTCCCCTCAAAGATATTGTTGAGGATGAGCTATTGCTGGCCCTACCTGATTTTCCGCGTCATTCGGAAGCTTGTTTTAAAGCTGAGACAAGTGTCGATCATCAGGATTCTTTGGATGTCGAACAATCGAATTCTAATAACCCTTTTTCAATTTTAGCCAAACTAAAGCATACTGGAGTGAAATAATGGCTGTACAAAAAAGCAAAGTAACCCGCTCAAGACGTGGACAGCGTCGTTCTCATGATTCGTTAACCAGTAAGACCCTATCTCAGGATCCGTTGACTGGAGAAACTCACCTGCGTCATCATGTTAGCCCCGATGGTTTTTTCAAAGGCCGCCAAATCGTAAACACTAACGACGAAGACTAAGTTAAGTCCATTTCTTTTATACCAAGATGCTCAACCGGACCGGATTTGTCCGAATCGGTTGAGCATCTTATTTTTTAGGGTCATTCGCAGGCGTGAGTTTAACAATTTCAATTGATGCGATGGGCGGGGACCATGGACCCGCGGTAACTATTCCGGCGTCATTGGATTGCTTAAAGAACAATCCAAACTTAAAACTGATCTTAGTAGGCGACGAAGTCGTGCTAAAAGATCATCTGTCTCAGGCTTTGGTTGATTTTGCCGACCGACTTTCGATACGGCACGCATCGCAATGCGTCGGTATGGAAGAGTCACCTTCTAAAGCATTAAAAAATAAAAAAGATTCCTCAATGCGTGTCGCGATTAATCTGGTTAAGAGCGGCGAAGCCGATGCTTGTGTGAGCGCGGGTAATACCGGTGCGCTGATGGCGACCGCGCGCTTTGTTTTAAAAATGATTCCGGGCATAGATCGACCGGCGATTATCTCGACAATACCTTCGATATTCGGTCACACCCATGTTTTGGATTTAGGCGGCAATGTCGATTGCACGGCGGAGCATCTTTTTCAATTCGCGGTAATGGGATCTGAATTGGTTAAAGCTGTTGAAAACATCGATAATCCGACTGTCGGCTTACTCAACATCGGTGAAGAGGAAGTCAAGGGTAACGAACAAGTTAAAGCCGCCGCGAAATTGCTCGAAAACTCATCGTTAAATTATATTGGTTATGTGGAAGGGGATTCTTTGACGGCGGGAAACGTCAAGGTCGACTTGATTGTCGCCGATGGATTTGTCGGCAATGTAGCACTAAAATCTATCGAGGGTGCCGCTAAGATGATCGGTACCGTTTTGAAAGAAGCGTTTAATAAAAATATTTTTACGCGACTGTCCGGTTTGCTAATCTATCCTGTCATTCGATCCTTCAAGCAGCGAATAGACCCGAGAATGTATAACGGCGCCAGTTTTCTCGGCTTGAATGGTTTAGTGATCAAAAGCCATGGCGGTGCGGATGCTCTGGCGTTTAAAACGGCCGTGCAATTAGCGGAAATAGAAGTTTCCAAAGGCGTCATCAGAAAGATAGGCGAGCAGGTCGAAACCATATTATCGAAAAGAGAGAGTTTATGACGCATTGCTCTAAAATAATCGGCACAGGCGGTTACTTGCCTAAGCAAATTCGCACAAATGACGATATTTCAAAAATCGTCGATACCTCTGATGCTTGGATTTATGAGCGAACCGGCATTAAAAGTCGCCGTATCGCGGCGCCTGACGAGACTGCATCAAGCATGGGGGAAATTGCCGCACGTCAAGCTATTGAAGCAGCCGGCATAGCTCCTGAGCAAATCGATATGATTATTGTCGCGACCGGCACTCCGGATCGTGTTTATCCGAGCACCGGCTGTTTATTGCAAGAACGCTTGAGCATCAAAAATTGTGTGGCGTTCGATCTTCAAGCCGCTTGTTCGGGCACCATCTATGCGTTAAGCATTGCAGACCAATATATTAAATCGGGAGCAGCTAAAACCATTTTAATTGTCGGCACCGAAATCTATTCCCGGATCATGGATTGGACCGATAGAGGCACCTGCATACTCTTCGGCGATGGCGCCGGTGCCGTTTTGTTGCAAGCTTCCGATAGTCCGGGCATCCTATCGACTCACATCCACTCGGACGGGGGATATGAAGAGTTACTCTATTTACCTAACCCTCAAGTCGCGGCAGAGTCTAATCGCGATGAGCCCGGTTATGTCAATATGCGCGGTAACGAGGTATTTAAGATCGCTGTCAATACGCTAGGTCAGATAGTCGATGAAACTTTAGCGGCAAACAACATGGAACGCTCCGAGATCGACTGGCTAGTTCCGCATCAAGCCAACACGAGAATTATTGCCGCCACGGCTAAGAAGCTTAAAATGTCGATGGATAACGTCATATTGACATTGGAAACACAAGGAAATACTTCATCGGCATCCGTTTTACTGGCATTAAATGAAGGCATTAGAGACGGGCGAATTCAACGCGGCCAAGTGCTATTATTGGAGGCTTTCGGCGCTGGGTTTACTTGGGGTTCCGCTTTAATCAAATACTAGAGAATTAATGAATGACTGAACAAATTTATAATTTGGCTTTTGTCTTTCCGGGTCAAGGCTCCCAGTCGGTAGGCATGTTATCGGCCATGGCGGAAGTCTATCCGGAAATTAAGCAAACTTTTGAACAGGCTTCCGAGGTGTTGTCTTATGACTTATGGGCGATCGTTGAAGCCGGTCCTTTAGAAAAATTAAATCAAACGGCAATAACTCAACCGGCTATGTTAGCTGCCGGCTACGCTGTTTGGAAAATCTGGAACAAGCAGTGTCCTGTCCAACCCGGTTGGGTGGCAGGACATAGTTTGGGAGAATATACCGCATTGGTTTGCTCCGGTGCGATGGCTTATGAGGATGCAATCAAGCTAGTCTCCGAAAGGGGCCGCCTGATGCAGGAGGCGGTTCCGGCAGGACAGGGCGCCATGGCTGCAATTTTAGGACTGGAAGATCATGAAGTCGTAAAACTATGCAAAGATTCGGCAGAAGGTGGTGTGGTAGCGCCGGCTAACTTTAATGCGCCTGGTCAAGTTGTCATTGCCGGGGATAAAGCAGCGGTCGAGCGCGCAATGGCGAAGGCTAAGGAAGTTGGTGCTAAACGCGCAGTTTTGCTTCCGGTTAGCGTCCCTTCGCATTGCGCGTTAATGCAGTCGGCTGCGGAGCAATTGGGCGACCTCTTACAGCAAACCAGTATCGATTCACCTCGAATCACTCTGATCCATAATGTTGACGTCAGCACCCATAGCGCTCCCGAAGTCATTCGCAATGCGTTAAAGGAGCAATTATTTAAACCGGTGCGTTGGGTAGACGGCGTCAAGTTTATGTCCGACCAAGGTGTTACGGCGTTTGTTGAATGCGGCCCGGGTAAGGTTCTCATTGGCTTGAATAAACGAATTGCTAAGAATGCCGAACATTTAAGCATCTATGATCCTGACTCATTAAATCAAGCCTTGGAGATAGTGAATGGTTAAAAATATAGCATTGGTAACCGGTGCGAGCAGAGGTATCGGTCGTGCAATTGCCGAGCAATTGGCTGCCGACGAGTTTTTTGTAATCGGAACGGCAACAAGCGACCAGGGTGCTGAAGCGATTGCCGCATACTTAGGCGACGCAGGAACAGGCATTAAACTCAATGTCGCCGATCCTGACTCGATTGATACGGTAATTAAAACCATTAATGACAATTTTGGGACGCCAAACGTTCTCGTCAATAATGCCGGTATTACTCGCGATAATTTACTGATGCGTATGAAGGATGACGAATGGAATGAAATTATTGCTACAAATCTTTCATCCGTTTTTCGCATGAGTAAAGCCGTTTTACGCGGCATGATGAAAGCTAAAACCGGTAGAATAATCAATATTTCCTCGGTAGTCGGTGCGACCGGTAATGCAGGTCAAGCCAATTATGCCGCCGCTAAAGCCGGCATCGTGGGTTTTTCCAAGTCGCTGGCCAAGGAGGTCGGTTCGCGCGGCATTACCGTGAATACTGTTGCTCCCGGGTTTATCGATACAGACATGACCCGTGAACTGGCCGAAGAGCATAAGCAGGTACTTTTAAGCTCAATACCATTAGGCCGCTTGGGCGATGCTAAAGAAATAGCCTATGCCGTTTCTTATTTAGCATCGGAGCGTGCCGCGTATATCACCGGAGAAACGCTGCATGTGAACGGCGGCATGTTCATGGCATAATATTGTGATATTTTTATAATATAAAGTATAATTCCCCCGCCGTCTGGAATGAGATGACGGGATTTCTAAGTAAAACAAATAACTATACTATTGTAAGTATTATTTTTTAAAAATAATCTTACATTGTTGAGGATAATAATTATGAGTAATGTTGAAGAAAGAGTAAAAAAGATTGTCGCTGAGCAATTAGGTGTTAAAGAAGATATCGCTAACGATGCTTCTTTTGTCGATGATCTTGGTGCAGACTCTTTGGATACCGTTGAACTCGTCATGGCCCTTGAAGAAGAATTCGAATGTGAAATTCCGGACGACGAAGCCGAAAAAATCACTACTGTTCAACAAGCGATCGATTACGTCGAAAAAAACGCATAAAAACTGCTTTATATTTCGAACGGTCATGTTCTCGGCGAATTATGACATGATAATTTTGTTCGACGCATACAGGGACGTAAGTAGAAAACTGAGGTGTGAGCGTTATAGAACAAAAGAGGGCGTCAAACCACCGAAAATATGACCGTTCGAAGTATGTAAGTGGATGCTGTTAATGTCTACTTATGCATGCCTTAATATCCCCTCTTTAAAATTAACTTCGGGTACAAAACATTGAGCACACGCCGAGTTGTAATAACTGGACTAGGCGCGGTTACGCCTTTAGCTAACACAGTTTCGGAAACCTGGGACGGAATCGTCAATGGTAAAAGCGGTATTTCCGCCATTGATTCCTTCGATATTTCTGCATTTGCCACGACTTTCGGTGGCGTAATAAGAAACTTCGATATCTCTCAATATATTCCTGAAAAAGATGCAAAACGCATGGACGGTTTTATCCATTACGGATTAGCCGCAGGATCTCAAGCGTTCGAGGATTCCGGCATCGAGGTTAATGATAGTAATGCCGAAAGAATCGGTGTGGCAATCGGTTCGGGAATAGGCGGGATAACAGGCATTGAAGACTGTTATGCGCTATATGATAAAAGCGGTCCGAGACGTATTTCGCCGTTTTTTGTACCCGGCAATATCATCAATATGATTTCCGGTAATTTATCGATTAAATATGGTTTAAAAGGACCTAATTTTGCGATTGTTACCGCCTGTTCAACCGGTACACATAACATTGGCGACGCCGCTAGAATGATCAAATACGGTGATGTCGACGTAATGATCGCCGGAGGCGCCGAACGTTGTACCACTTCACCGACCGCGATGGGCGGATTTGCGTCAGCGAAAGCCTTATCGAGAAGAAACGATGATCCGCAACGTGCAAGTCGCCCATGGGATCGTGATCGTGACGGCTTTGTGTTAAGCGATGGTGCCGGTGTTGTTGTTCTGGAAGAGTTGGAACATGCTAAAGCACGTGGTGCGAAAATCTATGCCGAGCTCGTGGGTTACGGCATGAGTGGAGACGCATATCACATGACTTCACCTTCGCCAGGCGGAGAAGGCGCCGCTCGATGCATGAAAAATGCGTTACGCGATGCCGGTTTAAATCCTGAAGATGTCGATTATATCAATGCGCATGGAACTTCTACGCCCGCCGGCGATCTCGGTGAGACACAGGCGATGAAATCCGCCTTGGGCGATCATGCCTATAAGGTTGCCATCAGTTCAACCAAGTCGATGATAGGGCACCTCTTGGGTGCTGCAGGCGGCATCGAAGCGGTACTGACGGCATTAAGCCTGAAAAATCAAATAGCGCCGCCGACTATTAACTTGGATAACCAAGACCCCGAATGCGATTTGGATTATGTTCCGAATGTTGCTCGGGATATGTCGATGAATGTCGCTTTATCGAATTCTTTCGGCTTCGGCGGAACTAACGGCACATTGATTTTTAAGCGATTCGAATAATTAGCTCGATGACATAGGTGAGTTTCCGGTGTTTTTAATCAATGGTGCGATGGGTTGCACCATCGATGTTTCGGATCGCGGATTTCAATATGGCGACGGTTTATTTGAAACGATTGAAATCAATAAAGGCCGACTGGTTTTTTTCGACAGACATATCCGCCGCCTAAAAGAAGGTTGCCGGCGTCTACAGATCCCTTTAGAAGATACCGGCAATTTAGTCGCGGAAGCCGAGAATGCGGCTAAAGACGTCGATCGAGGCGTGTTAAAAATTATCCTGACGCGCGGAACGGGCGGTCGAGGTTATCGGCAACCGGACAGCATCAAACCGACTCGTGTTATTAGCGTTTATCCATTTCCTGATTATTCTGAAAATTATACCCGCAATGGCATTACTGCCAGGGTTTGTTCTACCCGTTTAGGGCTAAATCCGGCGCTTGCCGGCATTAAACATCTCAATCGCCTCGAACAGATTTTAGCTCGTGCCGAATGGAACGATCCCGGCATTCAAGAAGGTTTGATGCTCGATGCCGATGGGAACGTTATAGAAGGAACAATGACTAATTTGTTTTATGTCATTAACCGACAACTCTATACCTCCGAGATTCTTCACTCAGGCGTAGCCGGGATTATGCGCGAAATTATCTTGGAACTTGCCGAATCAAATGCGTTAACTTTGTCGAAACGTTATTTCGGTCTCGACGAATTATTAAACGCGGATGAAATATTTGTTTGTAATTCGGTCATCGGTCTATGGCCGGTCACCCAAGTTGATGGCAAGCCATTTGCTGTTGGCCCTGTAACCCGCGAAATAACGGACTGGCTCGAACAGTACAAAATAGAATGGCTTCAGGCATGCTAAATAAATTCATGGGTATTTCGATTGTATTAACCAGCTTTTTACTCGGCTGGCTATGGATAGATTACCAGCACTTTGTAGCTACTCCTTTAGCCGACAAGCCGGTTTATATTGAAATCAACAAAGGCGATTCGTTCGGTCGCATTACTGAAAAACTTCAGGAACAAGAATTAGCGGTTAAACCGCTATGGCTAAAATTATTAGCCCTGCAAACACAATCCGCCGGCCGTTTGAAAGCCGGAGACTATGAAATCGCTCAAGGCGCTACCGCTTTTGATATTCTTTCGTTATTCGCATCCGGAAAAAGCAGACAATATGCCATTACTTTTCCGGAAGGGTGGAATTTCAATCAGTTTCTTGAGCAGATCAATAACCATCCTAATATTCAAAAAACACTGGCTAAATCGGATAGCGAATCCTTACTCAGTTATTTGAATTCCGATTACGGTCATCCCGAAGGCCTTTTTTTTCCCGATACTTATTTCTTTGACAAAAACACAACCGACCTTGCCTTATTAAAAAGGGCTCACGATCGCATGCTGAGTATCCTGGATCAGGAGTGGCAGCAAAAGCAGGATAATCTTCCGTTTGAGTCTCCTTATCAAGCATTGATACTGGCGTCGATTGTCGAAAAAGAAACGAGCGTTCCCGAGGAACGTCCGATCATTGCCGGCGTGTTTATTCGCAGGCTTGAAAAAGGCATGTTACTGCAAACCGATCCAACCGTTATTTACGGTATGGGCGAGGATTATCAAGGCAATATTCGCAAGAAAGACCTGTTGACGCATACTCCCTACAATACCTATGTGATTAGCGGATTACCGCCGACGCCGATCGCGATGCCCGGACAAGCCTCGATACATGCGGTTCTTCATCCTGAGGAGGGAGAGAGTCTTTATTTTGTTTCTAAGGGAGATGGCACGCATGCTTTTTCCGCCAATCTTGCCGAACACAACAAGGCTGTAACCACTTATCAATTAAAACAATGATGATTAAAGGAAAATTCATAACGCTTGAAGGTGGGGAAGGGGTCGGCAAAACCACCAATATGAGTTTTTTAAAGGATTATCTAAGCTTGCACGGAATTCCTGTGACTCTCACTCGAGAGCCCGGAGGCACTCCGCTCGCTGAACATATTCGAATCTTACTATTAGAGTCATCCGACGAAGTCATCACCGATCAAGCGGAATTGTTATTGATGTTCGCAGCCCGCGCTCAACATCTCAAACAGGTGATCGAGCCGGCCTTACATGCCGGATCCTGGGTAATATGCGACCGCTTTACCGATGCGACCTACGCCTATCAGGGCGGAGGGCGCAATATGAGCGCTCAAGCGATTCAGTGGCTGGAAAATTTCGTTCAAGGTAATCTACGCCCCGATTTAACCTTTTTATTCGATGCACCGGTCGAAATAGGGCTCAAGCGCGCTCGTCATCGCAGTTCGCTGGATCGCATCGAATCCGAGACCTTGGTTTTTTTCGAACAAGTGAGGCGTGCTTATTTATTGCAGGCTAAATTGGAACCGGAACGTATTAAAGTTATTAAATCCGACCAAGCACTTATCGATGTACAAAGCGAAATAACACGTTTTTTACACCCGTTTGTTTTTAATGACCATCACTCCTGATCTATTGCCTTGGCAGGAAGCGGACTGGCAGCATCTTGTCCGCTACATTACCGGTCAACGCATACCTCAAGCCCTATTGTTTGCCGGAAATAAAGACAGAGGCAAAAGCCGGTTGGCGGAGCGTTTCGCACATTCCTTGCTTTGCTCTGAAACAGATACTAACGGACTGCCTTGCGGGCAATGTCATAGCTGTCAGTTAGTTAACGCACAAACGCACCCTGACTATATCAGATTGAATCCGGAGGAGCCCGGTAAAGCTATCAAGGTCGATCAGATCAGACACATCCTGTCGGTGTTATCATTAAAACCGCAATATGAAGCAAATCGTGTCGTCATAGTTGAACCGGCCGATCAATTAAATATCTCAGCGGTTAATGCTTTTTTGAAATTTCTTGAAGAACCGAGCGAACGAACCGTTCTGTTGCTCATCACGGATAAACCAAGCCGACTCCCGGCCACTTTGATGAGTCGATGTCAAAAAGTTTATTTTTCGAGACCCGATCCGGAACGCGTTAAACAGTGGTTGTTCGACCAAGGAATAAAAAAAGATAGCGACTTATTGCTAAGCGTATCGAAAGGCTCGCCTTTGTTGGCCTTGGATTATGCGAGGAACAATACCCTTGAATTACGTCGAAAATGTTTCGATCAATGGCTCGACATCGCCGCTTTGCGCACTCATCCGTATATTGTCTCGGAACAATGGGTTAAACTGGATCCCGGCCTATTGTTGACTTGGATAACGGGGTGGGTTACGGATTTAATTAAATGTTGCTTTCAATTACCTACCGAAAAACTGATTAATCGTGATTTATTCGAAGACTTGTACAAATCCGCGCAAACATTAGAATTATCACGTTTGTATAGCGTCTACGATCTTATGCTTACCAGTCGAAACCGCATCGATACCCAGCTCAATAAACAATTGCTATTCGAAGAGCTACTAATCGAGTGGGCGCGGCTTAACGAAAAATAGGAAAAAGCATGTCTGAATCATCATCGCCCAGACAAGGAATATTATCCTTGTCGATTAAAGATAAAAACGCATTATATGCCGCCTACATGCCTTTCATTACCAATGGCGGATTGTTTATTCCGACAAATCGCGAATACGAAATGGGGCAGGAAGTTTTTATGCTATTGAATTTAATGGAAGAAACAGAACGCTTGCCGATTGCCGGTAAAATTATTTGGAAAACACCGGCCGGTTCGGAAGGGTATCGTACTACCGGTATCGGCGTTCAATTCAGCGACCAGGATGGCGGCATGGCACGTAATAAAATAGAAACCTATTTAGCCGGTGCACTGGAATCGGATCGAGCCACCCATACAATGTAACGGTTTGGTTTTGTCGGCTTCTACGCTCCAATTTCTCCAATTAGACTCAATCCTAACATCTGTTTTATCCCATGCTAATCGACTCTCACTGCCATTTAGATCGTATCGATCTTTCTCCTTATCAAGATGATTTTTCTTGCTTCATGCAAGAAGCATCGAAACAACAAATCGAGCACATGCTGTGCATCAGCATCGATCTTGAAGCTTACCCGTCGATGTGCGAATTGGTCGCTCCTTATCCTCAGATCTCCTTGACGGTCGGCGTGCATCCCAATGCGCATGACGGAAAGGAACCGACAACTGATGAATTAATCACACTTGGCCAAGCCGAAAAAGTCATCGGCATCGGTGAAACCGGATTGGATTATTTTAGAAGTGAAGGGGACTTATCTTGGCAACACCAGCGGTTTAGACGTCATATCGCGGCGGCGAAGAGTTTAAACAAACCTTTAATCGTCCATACGCGAGAAGCCCGAGAAGACACTTTAGGTATTTTGAAAGAAGAAGGTGCCGATTCGGTCGGCGGTATCATCCATTGTTTTACCGAAGACTGGCAATTTGCACTTCGTGCGCTCGAGTTGAATTTTTATATTTCCTTTTCAGGAATTGTAACGTTCAATAATGCTAAAGCAATACAAGAAGTGGCGAAAAAAATTCCGGCGGATAGATATTTGATTGAAACCGACTCGCCCTACCTAGCTCCGGTTCCTTTTCGTGGGCGGCCTAATTATCCGATTTATGTTCGTCATGTGGCCGAATTTATAGCAAAATTGAGAAACACAACATTTGAAACGATTGCTCATCAAAGCAACGAGAATTTCAAGCGGCTTTTCAATTTGCTCCCTTTTGATTGAAAAAGCGTTTAAGAATAAAAGGTATGGGATGAGTCTATCGATGAACACCGTTAACCCAACACCCTAAGTCCAGCACCTAAATTCCATAGGTCTTTGGCAATGATTCAAAACATGGCTTATTTAGGAGCTGGATGAATTATCCCAGTAGCCAATGGACTATGGAATTTAGGTGCAGGGTAAACCCAAGCCACACCCCATACCTTCATAAAGCTATACCTTTCGCACTTCTCGCACTTCAAATTTCGGCAGTGCCTGAGGTGGCGCCGGGGTGTTCGGCAAAGGCTTTGCCGGCATAGAGCCTACATAAACGTCTTCACGGCGTCCTTTGACAGGCACCCGGTGCCGAATTTTGATCTGCGATGGGTATATAAAGGGAATATAATGATACTTCATTTCTTTAACAGGACTTTTCGCCTGAAACTACTACAATATTAACGCAACAATAAAAGCAGTTGTTATCAGCAAACTGTTTTAGGTTTTCGCGCCAATGTTTCAACGTTGACTCTTGGATACTTTGACTAGCCAAAGCTTGATCTTCCACACTCTGTTGCATAGAAAGAAAATTAAACAAATTATAATCGGTTAGACAAATTGGCATAACCTCTACAGCTATGTTAGAAAAGCCGGTCTGCCTGAATAAGCGATATAAATTTCGGCCGGAATATCCATTATTCAGCACCTGGGTTATTCGATAATTCGAAAGAATTTGTTCGGTTTCCGGATGTTCGGTATCGATGGATAAACTGCTCCAATCGGTATCGGCAACCACCACGATACCTCCTTGTTTAGTTACTCTATGCATTTCGAATAAAGCCCGCTCGGGATATTTGAGATGCATAAAAAGCCTTTCACTGCGGCATGCGTCAAAATAATGATTTTTGAAGGGGAGTTCGTTTGCAGTCCCGTGTATAAATTCAAATTTATTATTCCTCAGATTGCTTTCACAAAATTGCGCCGCATTTTTCAACATAGCGTGATCATGATCAATCCCAATGACCTCTCCAGCCCCCCCTGTCAGTTTCGATAGCGCATTAACGTCGATTCCAGGGCCACACCCTACATCGAGTAGAGTAGCTCCAGGAATAATATGCATACGCTCATAGGTGAGTTGTTTGATAGGCAAGAAGATTTCTGCGGCTTTTTGTAGATACAAACTGTTCACTACTCCATGAAAATTGTTCATTGGTTTATTAGACTCCTGGATAAATAATGGCTTTCAACTATGCTTTAAAGTCGGCTCTTCCGTACTTGCCGTGGTAATAGCGCATCGATACCGAATAAGAAACGAAGATTTTCTTTAAGCAACTGATATTGAATGTAACTTATTCATTAAGAATTTTCTTTGCCGCTAATTTTTCAAATTACCACGGGAAATCCGGAAGAGCCTTAAAGTCTAGTCAAAAACACCAATTTAGACAGGGAGTCATTTTATGAATTCCAACTTGAGCTTGATAGATCATTATTCGAAATATTTTTGTACCCAAAAAGCTTTGTCGCCGGATTTAAAAAAGCAAGCTTATAACCTTAGGTATCGTGTGTATTATGAAGACCAAAAAATGATATCGGCCGATTCAGTTTACAATGAACAGGAGTTTGATGAATGGGACGATGATGCGATACATAGTCTTCTCATATTGAAAAAAAATCATCTTCCAATTGGAAATGTAAGGCTCATTATTGCCAATGAATCATCTGATATGAAATTACCTGTTGAGAAACATTACAAACATCCGTTCGACTTATCCAAGCTAGGGTTGGCAACACTTAGATCCGGAAGAACAGGGGAGATTTCAAGAATGGCTATTCTGCCATCATTTAGGCGAAGACCGGCCGATATCAATTACTCTGCCGATCAAATCGATAATCGAGGTGATGTGGAAAATAAAAGATATCCTATTAACTATATGCCGATGTGTTTAGCATTTGCAGCAATCGAATTGATGTTGGAGCAAAAACTCGAATATGGGGTAGCGTTAATGGAGCCTCGCTTAGCCAAATTGTTAGTCCGATTTGGGATCGAATTGACACAAATTGGTCAAACAATTGAATATTTTGGTTTACGTGCGCCATTTTGTATTTTTCCTGAACAGTCGTATCAAAATTTATCGCCGGAATATAGAACCCTTTTCGATACCATCAGATCAGAACTAACTCAATCTTAAGTTCGACGCACTTTCATTTACTACATGCGAACTGTTAAAAAAAATAAACAGCCGTCTTTAAGTCTGGTTTGGAAAACAATACTCGCTGTCGGCTTTGCAACAGCATTAGCCTCCGGCGCGATTGTTTTGTTCGGACAGTTTTCATTGAATCAGAATTACCAGCAAGAAAGGTCTCGTGTCCATCGCTTTTATCGACAAGCTTTTCAAGGTATTTTGGAAGGCATCAAAAACGACAGGGTCGATATCGGGTGGTTGATTCCGGCATTTATCGATGACAAAACAGCCCCCCAAAACGCATTGGAGGTCATTAACCATTTTATCGATAATAATTGGTTTAAAATTGAAGTCGAATCGGATATCGAATCGGCATTTCTGTTTAGCTCGGATGAAAAGTTGATTGGTTCTTGGGGAAACACGCCATATCAAGGGCAGTTTTCAGAATGGTTGGATTATGTGATTACCCACGAATCACCGTTCGACAATATTTTGTGCGAGGAGCGCTGCGTTCATTTTCATGCTACGCCGTTTTTACATCATGGAAGTTTTATTGGCGTATTCATTTTTGGTATCGATCTTGCCGATACAGTTTTAAAGATGAGAGACTTGACCGGCTCCGGGATTAGTATCTTAACGTTACCGCATGAATTTACAAATCCAAAAAAAGAATTACTATCTATTCAGCCATGGCAAGCAAATATAGTGGCTTTAACGGATTCAGAGCGGAATATCGGATTACTTAATGCTTTTAGTCGGCAATATCCTGATGGAATACCCGATCATCCGAAAATATTTAAGTTTGAGAAAAGGACTTATGAGATCATTCCTTTTCCGTTTAACGGAAACAACAATACAGTACTTTTGATTATTGAAGACATTAGTCGGGGCTTGGACGAAATCAAAAAAGCGACTGCTCTCTATGCCATTAATGGATTGCTTAGTTTATTGTTGTCCGGTGGAGTATTGTTACTATTATTGATTGGACCGACACAAAAATTAAAAAGACTAATTGTATTATTGCCGTTGATCGCAAAAAAACAATACGACTTAGTGGCTAAATTATTACTTCATTCGAAAAAACACAGTTTCTTTAAAGATGAAATCGATGTTTTGGAATCCGCCTCGCATCAACTGATTTCAACCCTTAAGCAATTGGACGATGAAGTTAATTTACGCACCCAACGCCTTTCCGAGCAGGCTTTGGAGCTGCAAATTGAAAAGAATTTTATTGACAATATTCTTAATTCGGCTCAAGTCATTATTATGACGGTCGATAGCGTGGGGCGTATTAAATCGGTCAATCTGTATGCGCAACATTTGCTTCAATATACGGAAGCCGAGTTATTAAATACAGATTTTGTCGAATTTATTCCTACTGAAGAACATAGAGGAATGATTGAAAGTTCAATAACACAACTACCGGATAAGCATAACAATACCTTTCAATACGAATGTCCGATTTATTCCGCCGACGGTGCTCAACTCTATATCTCATGGTTTTTATCGCCATTAGTGCTCAAAGAGCTAGGTATCGATGCCGATCCTGAAGTTCTCATTGTCGGGTTGGATTTAACCGATAGACGCAAATCCGAAAAACAATTGACTTGGTTAGCCGAACACGACCCGTTGACAGGTCTATATAACCGCCGAAAATTCGAAAAAGAATTCGAGCATGCTATCAATATGGCGATTCGCTATCATCATAGTTCGGCTTTGATTTTTTTCGATGTCGATCAATTTAAATACGTTAACGATAGCAGCGGCCATCAAGTCGGTGACGAACTATTAGTTAAAGTGGCCGAAAAACTACGCAGCTTCACTCGCGATACCGATGTTATCGCTCGCTTTGGTGGCGATGAATTTATCGTAATGGCTCCTGAAATCAGTCAACAAGCAGCCGAGGATTTAGTGCAAAAAATTTGTACAGGAATGACCTCGGTATCGATAACGGACAACAATCAACAACACCGGGTCTCGGTTAGTGCAGGATTGTTAATATTTCCAGAGCCTAATTGCTCCGCTCAAGACCTTTTGGCCACTGCCGATGTTGCGATGTATAAAGCCAAAGAATCCGGCCGGGGAGGGTGGCGACTCGCAAATAGCGAGGATATTCATCGGAGCGAAATCAAGACGAAGGTCAATTGGAAAGCTAAAATTGAACAGGCACTTAACGATCGACAATTTAAGCTGTTTTACCAACCGATCATGCATATTCGTGATAAGACTATATCTCATTACGAGTGTCTGTTGAGAATGATTGGAAGCAACGGCGAAATCATTCCGCCAGGTATGTTTATCGAAGTCGCCGAACAAACGGGGTTAATTTTTCAACTCGATATGTGCGTTGTCGAACTCGCTTTCGTAAAACAGGTTGAATTGATAGAACAAGGAATCGATATTAGGCTGTCAATTAATTTATCCGGGGAGACGCTTTCAAATGTCGATGCTTTTTCAAAAATCGATAAGCTGTTGCGTTCATATGGGCTCGATGCACATAAATTTATTTTTGAAGTCACCGAAACGCAAGCCGTAACCAACCTACAGTCCGCCCATGAATTTATAAATAATATAAACAGCATAGGCGGAAGTTTTGCTTTGGACGATTTCGGTGTGGGCTTTTCATCGATGAGCTATCTAAGACAACTGCCGGTTGAATATTTAAAAATAGACGGGTCATTTGTAAAAAATATTAATTCAAGCCTAGATGACCAATTATTTGTCAACGCCATTAACAGTGTAGGACAGGGAATGGGCTTAAAAACGATTGCCGAATTCGTTGAAAATGACGCTATTTTCGAAAAACTGGGAGCACTTGGTGTCGATTATGCGCAAGGTTATGGAATAGGCAAGCCGATGCCATTTCTTGAATTTCATAAGAATGACGATGTAGGCTATTAGAAATCGTAAGACATCATAATGGTATACATATCCCAATGCTGCGTTGTTCCTTGGGGGTTTTCCAAGTTGGATAGCCAGCCGGTTCCATTGATTCGGTGGTATTCGGCACTGAAATTCAATGCCGGCAATATTTCATAACGTAAACCAAAAGTCCAATCCTGAGCAAACCTGGAATGATTGGTAATTCCGGGTGCGGCTTGCGCGAGTTTCAAACCTTTTCTATCATCCATATCCCAAATTAATTCGTCATAACGCACTAAAGCTTCTAGAGAAGAAGTTAGTCTATAGGTGCCTTGTATATAAAAACTTTGGCCGGTAAATTCAGTGTCCGGAATAGCCCCGAAATTCCTCAATTGAGCTCGGCGTAAGGCGTATTCCCCGGTAAGCGACCATTTTTCGGTATTGTATTGAGCGGATAAAATCAATGGATTGAATCGCCAGGAACCAGGCTGTAAAAGAGCACCGGAGGACGGCTTATAATCGCCATTGAAGTCGGCATAGGTAACGGCCAATTTGACTAAGCCGTTTTCCCATTCATAACCGGTACGCAATACCCAGGAAACATCGCCTTCCATTTTCCCAGGATCGGAGCCTACAATAACATTCTTGAAATCAGGATCGTCCAATCGGGGTATAACTACACCGAAATTCAACGAAAAATCGCCATAGTCGGTTCTATGTTCTCCGTAGATATAGCCGCCATCGGCTGATAAGGCCAAATTTCTATTGACATCGAAATAAATCGATTGCGGTAATAAGATGCTGGGGCGAGTCGAGGCAACGTCCCGCGTATCGTTGTATAAGCCTAACGGAGTAGGGACTCTGCCACCCCTGAGTGTTAACAATGAATGTTCCGACGAATATAAATTATAGCTGGCTACACCGTAATCGATTCGGACGTTGCTATCGTCGGTTTTACCCGCATCGCGCCATACCACCTGCATGGCAATTTGCAATTCCGGCAAAATCCTATAAGAGGCATTGATGCCGAGCTCTCTAAAGTCGCTTGATATCGAGTCGTCAGTTTTACCAAAAAAGTTATTATCGGAAGTATGAATAAATCCTTGAGATAAAAAACCGTGAATTTGAAGGTTTTGAGGTAACCAGTCGTTTTCGAAGGCTTGGGCGTTTGTAAACAAGCAGCATAAAACTAATACGATACCGTAGCTATGCAATTTAAAAAAACGGTTTAAAGTCGACGTATGACGCATGACTGGAAAAGGCCTTATTTAATGATCAGGATTTTGATATCTTCAGTGATGTCTTCATCGCTTAAATATCCGATTGCGCCAGGTGTAGATGCGATTTTATCAACCATTTCTTCCTTGCTGGCAACGGTAACGGGGGCCTGGCCGGTCCCGCTAAATACCAGCTTGTTCCAGCTTCGACGCATCTGATGTGGAAACACATTTAACACTTGTTTGCAAAATTGCTGATGAAGAGGATTGTTGTCACGCAATACAAAAACAGTGATGGGTGACCCGTCTTGCCATTGACGAAGCCGCATTCTAAATATAGCGCTCAACCCGTTTCGGCTAACAGAGTTTTGCGTTAATGCGCTGTTGACAACAGGATAAATGCTTGGCGTTGGAGCGGATAAAACCTGCGACATCAAAACAAAGAGCAACACTAAAAATCCAAATTGCTTTCGTCGTAGATTTTTATTCGATTCGTTTGACTTCAAATGGGAAGCGCCTTAGGTCTTAAAGTGAGCTGTAAAAAGAAATCAAAGTTTAGTTACTATTCTGTGAATATCAAATGATGAGGGGGTTAATTGATAAAGATTATTACAAACGACAAAGCTACTATGCCACTATTTAACATAATATACATTATGCGCCATTAAAATCATTTATTGCTTTGTATTTTATAGTCCTGCTTTATTCCGTTAGCACCTCAAAAGTCTTCCGCGCCCCCGGTGCCGAATTTTGATCTACGATGAGTATATCACGCGAAATTGGGCTGGTGTTTTACAGCGATTGATGGCGAAATTAAACCACTAAGAATCCAAATGTTCCCTTGGTGGTTTAATTTCTTATTATGACCCGCCGAAAGCCCAACGGAAACTAACAACCATTGTGACTCACCGATTTATGGGGCCTGCATCTCATGTTGTACGAATCCGCCGAATAGATTTATCGTTATCTACGTCCCAATTCGTTGCCAAGCAATGAGCCGGCCGCAGCGCCGATGCCTGATGCAATCGGATCGCCTCTTCCAACTTCATAACCTAACATGCTACCCACGGCGCCGCCTACCAGTCCTTGCGTGGACCTTTGGTCATAGCGGCTATAGCGTGGAGCCGGCACATAGGTGGCGGGGGCCGGTATGTAACGAGGCACTGTCTCGTAAAACGTGACTCTTTGCGGATAGTAATGGACCTCTTCGCGATAATACACGCGTTCGACAGGCCGGTATCGTTTAGCTCTATGCTTCGGATGGTAATAATGTTTGCTATATCCTTTACCTCGGCCTGGATGGTGATGACCGCCTGAAGCCAAGGCCGATGTTGAAAAAACCAAACCCGTGATGATTATTGCGATCAATTTCATCATTGTTGAATCTCCTGAAAAAAAGTAACGCGTATAACGGTTAAAGTATCCGTAGCCGTAGTCATAGCCGTTAAGCTAAGACCGGGTTACATTTTCCAAGGATTAACTTAATGACGACTTAACGAATTGCGGGGTTCGCTTGCGTAATGGTAATTTTTTGTTTTCGCTCAATGCAAAAAACACGATCAGGAAAAACAATAAACTGAGTCGAGGCGCTTCGAATGGGCTACCAACCGTACCGACAATAACAAATCCCGAAATCGATGAGAGTAAAATCGCCGCATAATAGTCACCTTTGCTAAGCGCTTTAAGCTGTCTATAACAAGCATAAATCAGCAAGATTATAAATGCAGTGGTACCAAACCAGCCTAGATCGAATAATAAATGTACCCAAAAATTGTCGACATTGAGAGCTTGGTGATTATCGATCGTAAAAAACCAATAATCCGTACCTTCGGAAAAGTCGCCATTGCTAAGCAGATTTTTATTATTAGAATCAATCAAGCTGATATTATCGATATCAATGACATTGCCTTGACTATTATTGTAAATACCCAGTTTAACCGGACGTCTCGACAATTCCCCCGCTGTTTTACCCAAACTGGATCCGACATATTTTGTATTTAAGATTTTTTCCGCCCGGCTCCATGTGCCCGGCTCGGAATCGATTCGTAGGGTGCTCCAGACGCAACGAAACGAATATAATAACGATTTTTCACAGATGGGTAAGGTAATCTCCCCTCGCCCCGACTCCGAACGTAAATCCGCGGACAAACGATATTCAGTATCGGGCTTTATCGCGACTTGTTGGTCTAAATAAAGCGCCCCCCCCGATCCTAAACGCAAATAGCGATTTCCGACATCGCTTTGTATCGTATAGGTGGCCGGCATGCCAACACCTCTATGCCACCAAAAATAGGTTCTTGGGTAACTGCCAACGCCCATTCCAAATAAGGTTGTCATGGCATCGTCATCTCTCATGTCGAGAATAGCTTGCCAATGCTGCAGGCGAACATCCAGGTCTTGATCGATACGCTTGAAGCGCTCTTGTATAAAGCCACCTTGAAAGACCGGAATAGCCATTATCGGAACGAGTAATACCACGCTCAACAGCGGTATTGATTTTCGGTTAGTGCGCAAATGTCTCGCGTTAACGGCAAAAACTAGACTGATCAAAAAAACGAGAAATGCTACCGCAAAAGCCAGATAAGGTCCTCGGGAAAAGGTCACCATCAGGACATAAAGGCCGGCAGCGAAAATTCCAAAGCCGGCCATTCCTCCTATCAATCTGCGGGGCGTGTAGAGAAACAGCATCGCAATAAAAGGTAATGCCAAGACTAAATAAGCATCGATATGCCCGCCACCGGTATGCATGGTTGAAAACATTGCGGTGATGCGATAATCGCTTTCGAAATTGAACAAACCGGAAAACAAAAAGCGCTCCCAAATCGAAACGCCAATGACGCCGATCAATCCCAACAACGCTCCGTAACCGAAATACTGTTTTGCCTTTGGGTATTGTTGCAATGTCTGTTTTAACAGCGGTAACAAAAAGAAGGCCCAAATAACCCCCTTACCCACTCGTAAGCTATTATAATAGCTGTAGTAATTGGAAAAGGCGTTGATATCGATGTCTTGCAACGGAAATAAGCCTCTGTATAGGCTAGTTAGATAAATTAAAGCAAACAATCCTAAACATAGCTTAACTGTTCCGGAAAACTGTCGAGTTAATCGAATACTGGATTTTTGCCAATAATAAACCGCAAGGGTTGTCATGACGACCAGATCGAACTCGTCAAAATAAAACCGCCCGGTCCAAGGGGCAAAATCCAAAACCGGTAGCATTGCCGGTAAGACGAATAGCCAGGCATGAGGATAACGAAACAATAAAGCCGCGTAAGCGATTAATAATACCGATAGAAATGGTGCGCCGATCGGATAATTCAAGAAAGCCCAACCAATAATCAGCGCAAGAATTCCCGAGAATAAGCGCCAACGTTTATCGATTTCTTCCGGTTTGACGGTTGTCGATGACCGAATAGGATCATCCTCTGAAATAGAGTTTTCGTCATCGTGGAATGCTTCGGCAATCGATAATCCCCTTCCCTGCTTGATCGTTCCGTTAGCAAACCAGCGCATCGCATGATTAAGCGATTCATAGACCAATGCCGCCGAAGCAAATGCGATTAATACATCAGTTGGGTCAGGGTGTTTAGGTGCTAAAAACAACTTGCCGGTTTCTATCAAAGTGGCAAAAACAGCGGCAGTTAATCCGACTAAAAACCAATGAAAACGCTCAGGTTTGGAGTCTGCATAGTTCCATAACCAAAAAGCCAAGCCAATCGGAAAATACATCCCGATGTTGCTGAGCAAGCTCACCATGGCCAAGGACTCGGTCGTATAATAGAAATAGTAAAACGGTAAAAACTGAACAGTCTCGAGTTTTTCAAGAGCCTTTTCAAGACCGATCCAATTCCCGCCTGTCCAGCCATTCAGTGCGGCTACCAAAAAAACATGGAGAGGTAGAAGCGTTAGGATCGTGGGCTTCAACCAAGCGATCCAATAGTCTTTGTCATGTTTAGAAAAAAAGGCAAACACGACCGCGCCTAGCCCGAGGCCTGTCATGCGCGTCAGAACCGAAATACCTTGCGACACACCAGACGCCAGAAATAATTGACCGGTTTCGACAAACAATCCGATAAAAAAACCGGTCAAGATGCAAACCAGTTTGGGGTGCGAAATATAAGGCAATAAACAGAGTAAAACTCCTAACGGAATCAATACGACTATTTCTGCCCCGAGTTTGACTACACAGCGAATACCATCGGCGCGGCAGGTATCGATGGACATAAAAAGACTGTGACTGCCGGAAGTCAGCCGAGCGTCAAGCTCTTGATGGGAAATAACAAAATCGAACGGAAAAAAACTTAAGGCAAAATAGAAGGCGATATAGAAAATAATCGCCGCTTTGATCGATAGAAAATTACCAAGCGAAAGATGACGAGATAAACGTCGAAAATAATCGCCTGAAAATAACCATAGCCCTACGCCCATGGCCGAGCCCATTGCCTCGGCGATTAAATCGTTGATCGAAACGGTACGGGGTGGGAAAAATAACTGAGCAAACTCGACCGAAACAGCCAAAGCCCAACAAAACAGCAAAACCGGTGCCGCAACCAGTAGCCTGGTGTATCCGCGAAATTGGCCGCCAAAACCAGCCGCCCACAAGTAAGCCAACGGTATGTAAAGCAGAATATTCGCTACCCAGTCCGCACGCGATTCTATGCCTAGATTGAGATAACGAATATTTCGGAATTTTTCCAAAGCTATGTCGAAAGGCATTGGCCGGTAATCGAGCGGAACCAAGCTGCCGTAGACGACGAAAAAGGTATATAGCGTTGCACCGATAAGAAGTTTTTTATTCATACGAAAGCCCGCGAATGACCATCAAGGAGCCCACAAGTCCGCCAAGACCAGTTCCACTTCGTCAAAAGGCGGCGCCCTAACCATATCGTCATTCTGCCAGGTATGCTCAAGCAACCAATGCTCTTCCAGCAAACGATAGGCTTCAAGCGTTTTTGGCCCCGGATCGACCAGCCATAGCCACGACACTTCGCATGCCGCATAAATCGGCATCTTAACGGCGCGATCGATGCGCGAAGTTCCGGGCGAAATCACTTCGCAAATCCAGTCGGGAGCGATACTAAAATAAGCCTCATCGGGCAATTGCGGCATGCGTTCGCGCCGCCAACCGGCCAAATCAGGAACCAGAATATTTCGACCCAAATGCAATTCGGGTTCGAACAATATCCACCAACCGCCGGGCCCTCCTCTACCTCGATGATAAGGACTGATATACTGGCCGCTGATCACCGAAGCGGCCAAGGCATGTCTTGGTGCGGGGCGCGGTTGAGTCATTAACTGCCCGTTAATGATTTCGCCGATGATATGTTCGGGCAGATCGAACAAGTCTTCGTAAGTCGCCTCGCGTAAAGCCGGATGATTCATGATGGACTACTCGGTTTAAGCAGTTTGTTTATTACATTTCCTTTTTACCCGATAAAATCCTTTTGAAGTCGTAATGATATTGGCAAGTTATTGAATTAACCTCTTATTCTTCATTATCTTCATGGTGAAATGCTTTTTCTAGGTTAATTCTTAGGCCGAAGATGTGGGAATAACAATACATCTCGAATCGAAGGCGCGTCGGTGAACAGCATCACCAGACGATCGATGCCTATGCCCTCGCCCGCCGTCGGGGGCATGCCGTGTTCCAATGCCGTGACATAGTCGGCGTCGTAATGCATCGCTTCGTCGTCGCCGGCTTCTTTTTCCTCGACTTGTTTACGGAAACGTTCGGCCTGATCCTCGGCGTCGTTCAACTCGGTGAAACCGTTCGCGATTTCGCGCCCGCCGACGAAAAACTCGAAACGGTCGGTCACATGCGGGTCATCATCGTTACGTCTGGCCAATGGCGACACTTCGACCGGATACGCAGTAATAAAGGTCGGATTCATCAAGCGGTGTTCGACCGTTTTTTCGAAGATCTCGATCTGAAGCTTACCGAGACCGTAGCCGTCCTTGACCGGAATTTTCAAATTTTCGGCCACCTTCGCCGACGCTTCGCGCGTCGCGAGATCATCGACCGTCAAATCCGGATTGAAATGCAGAATCGATTCGACCACGGTCATGCGATCGAACGGTTTGCCGAAGTCGTAGTGTTCGCCTTGATAAGTAATCAGCGTTTGGCCGAGTACTTCGAGTGCAATGCCTCGCACCATTTCTTCGGTCAAATCCATCAAGTCGTGATACTCGGCATAGGCTTGATAGAATTCAAGCATCGTGAATTCCGGATTATGCCGTGTCGACAGGCCTTCGTTGCGGAAATTACGGTTGATTTCGAAAACGCGTTCGAAACCGCCAACGATCAGTCGTTTTAAATACAATTCCGGCGCAATGCGTAAAAACAACTCCATGTCCAAGGCATTGTGATGCGTCTTGAACGGACGCGCGGTCGCACCGCCGGGAATCGCCTGCATCATTGGCGTTTCGACCTCGAGAAATTGTCGCGCGACCAAGAAGTCTCGAATGTATGTGACGATTTTCGAACGGATCAGGAAAGTCTTGCGCGATTGATCGCTCATGATCAAATCCAAATAACGCTGGCGATATTTGATTTCCTGATCGGCGATGCCGTGGAATTTTTCAGGCAATGGCCTAAGCGCTTTGGTCAATAAACGAATATCGTCGACTTTGATGCTCAATTCGCCGACATTGGTCTTAAACAACACGCCCTCGGCACCGACGATGTCGCCGATGTCCCATTTCTTGAACTGCTCGTTATAAAAGCCTTCCGGCAGATGATCGCGCGCGACATAAAGCTGCATTTGCCCCGACATATCCTGAATATGACAGAAACTCGCCTTGCCCATGATGCGGCGAGTCATCATGCGTCCGGCCACCTTGACGCGGATCGGTTCGGCCTCGAGTTCTTCCTTGGTTTTTTCGCCGTATTCCGCCAGCAGTTCGCCGACTACGACATTACGACGAAAATCCGTAGGAAATGCTATGCCGCGCTCACGTATTTCAATCAGTTTGCTGCGGCGTTGTCTGATTTGTTCTTGTTCGTCTTGCAAAAGTTCGGACATGATTTTAAGGTGTTATTTAAGATTTTAAATGTTAAGAAGACAGGGGCAATAGGGTGCTACTTGTACCATTAGTGGTTTCGCGTTGATATACATTTCGTACTTCAAATTTCGGCAGTGCCTGAGGAGGCGCCGGGGTGCTCGGCCCCTCACCTAACGCTAGGTAAGGGGCCAGCATGGAGCTGGGCTAGAGCCTACAGGGACGTATTCACGGCGTCCTTTGACGGGCACCCCGGTGCCGAATTTTGATCTACGAGGGGTATAGCAACTTTCTTTAGGATTTCGACTATATCGTATTGAGTTTCAATCCTTTCGTTTATAACCCGCTTTTTAAACTTGCTTCGATAAATTGATCCAATTCGCCGTCGAGTACTGCCTGTGTGTTGCCGGTTTCGACGTTGGTGCGTAAATCTTTGATGCGCGATTGATCCAAGACATACGACCGGATCTGACTGCCCCAGCCGATATCGGATTTGGAATCCTCGAGCGCCTGTTGTTGCTCGCTGCGTTTCATGATTTCCATTTCATATAACTTGGCCTTGAGCTGTTTCATTGCGGTGTCTTTGTTCTTATGCTGCGAACGATCGCTTTGGCATTGCACGACAATGCCGCTCGGTCCATGAGTAATCCTTACGGCAGACTCGGTCCGGTTGACATGCTGACCGCCTGCGCCGCTGGCCCGGTAAACGTCGATACGCAAATCGGCCGGATTGATATCAATATCGATGTCGTCGTCGATTTCGGGCGATACGAATACCGAGGCGAACGAAGTATGACGACGGTTGCCCGAATCGAACGGAGATTTTCTAACCAATCGATGCACGCCGGTTTCGGTGCGCAGCCAGCCGAAGGCGTATTCGCCTTCGAACTTGATCGTCGCGCTCTTGATGCCGGCGACATCGCCCGGCGATTCTTCGATCAATTCGGTCTTGAAACCTTTCGCTTCGCCCCAGCGCAAATACATGCGCTCGATCATCGAAGCCCAATCCTGTGCCTCGGTGCCGCCGGAACCGGCTTGAATATCGAGAAAGGCATTATTAGGATCCATTTCACCGGAGAACATGCGCCGAAACTCCAGTTCGGCAACCTTTCTTTCGAGTTGATCGAGGTCGTTCGCAACCGTATCGACGGTTTCTTCATCTCCCTCTTCTACTGCCATCGCTAGTAACTCTTCGGCGTCAGCGAGGCCGCTATCCAACTCGTTGATCGTGCCGACGACTTTTTCGAGTTGCACCCTTTCCTTGCCCATGGCTTGGGCTTGATCGGGATTGTTCCAGATCGCGGGATCTTCGAGTTCTTTCAGGACTTCGACCAGGCGCTCGCTTTTGATATCGAAGTCAAAGATACCTCCTAAGCGCGTCGCCGCGGCTTTTGAGGTCGGAGATTTTGTTTTTGATAGGATTAATTTCTTGCATGAATGTTTATAATCTAAAGAAACCGAAAAACCATTGGCCGAACATTGACTCGCACTCAATCAGCCTCATGGAAAAACATTAGATTATATACGATTAGCGCGTTTCATTCATAAACGAAAAACGATTGAACCTGAATTCGGCAGTTTAACCATGAAGCACATGAAGTTCATGAAGGATTTCAAGAAATTACCTAAACCTTCTCACTAACCTTTTTGGTGAGCGAACGTTCTACACAAACGAGTAGTAAGTTATTGAATTAACTTCCTATTCTTCATGGTGAAATACTTTTTCTAAGTTGAACGGTTAATCCCAACGATCATCGCGAACTTGAATACGGTGGTTTTCGATACGCAACGGAAAACAGGGGATGTCTTCATAGGCAGGCGGCGACTTGACAGCGCCGGTTTTAACGCAAAACCGAGCGCCGTGTCTCGGGCAAATGATTTCGTCTCCGTCGAGTTCGCCGCTGGCGATTTCTGCGCCGTCATGCGTGCAGACATCCTCGATCGCGAAAAATTCGCCGTCTATTTTGAATATTGCGACGTCGGCGCCATCGACATCGATAACGACATGTTCGCCATCGGCCAAGGCATCTTGATCGACGACATCTATCCAATCGGACATGATGACTCCTAGATTTTAATTTTTGACATATACATCGTAACGCAACAGTTTTCCCTGAAAACTCTGACTCGGTTTGCCGCCGAGCGGCTCGGCATAATCGGGACTCTTGACAACCACCTTCTTCGCTGCTGACTGCATCGCTGCGGAAAATAATTCATCTTTATCCGGATCATCGCCTAGCAATTCTTGCAAAATCGTCATCGATTTTTTCGCCAACGCCGATTTTTTGCGTTTCGGCGGAAACATCGGGTCGATATAGATGCAATCTGGATGTTCATCGAGCCCGGCGAGAGTTTCAATCGCATTGCCGGCGATCAGTTCGGGTAACTCGAGCGACAGATTTTTGACCCACTCCAATTCACCCAAACGCCGAAAAGCATCTTGCAATAGCTCAACCATGACCGGCGAACGTTCGATGCAGCGCAAACTATAACCCATCCTGAAGATATGAAGGCTATCCTGGCCCCAGCCTGTCGTCGCATCGACAACGGTCTGCGTTTTTCGTCCCAAGGCTTGACCCAGCGGCGTGTTTTTCGGAGCAGGCCAGGAACGCTGCTCGCCGGGACGGGGTTCGATGTCGACCGCCAGACCGCCTTTTTTCAGCAGTTCACGGTCGAGCAGTTTCAGCACACCATCGCGCCAGGTCAAATAAAATGATTCAAGCTGATCGAAATTGGGTTCGGACGTTACTCTAAGCGGAACGCCCAACCTTTCGGCCAATCGCTTAAAATCATCGGCATCGCCCTGCCCTTCATAAAGCACCGCAAGTTTGCCCAAATAAAGTGGCTCAGTCAAAGGCGCTTATTCGGTCGAAATCGATTGCTTTTCGTTTTTGAGCGCGGCATCGAGCGTATGCCAAGCCAGCGTCGCGCATTTGACGCGCGCCGGATACTCTCTGACGCCAGCTAACACGGCCAGTTTGCCGACCGCTTCGAGATTGATTTGTTCGTCCTTGCCAGTCGTCATTTCGTGAAAAGTTTTGAACAGGGCTTCGGCTTCGGCTTCGGTTTTGCCTTTGACGATTTCGGTCATCAACGAAACCGAGGCGGTCGAAATTGCGCAACCTGAACCCTGAAAGCTCGCGTCTTCGATCACATCGCCGTTCATTTTCAAAAACAGCGTCAGACGGTCGCCGCACAGCGGATTGAAACCGTCCACTTTCCTATCCGCATTCTCGATGATCCTGAAATTACGCGGATTGCGGTTGTGGTCGAAAATGACCTCTTGGTAAAGATCTCTTAAATCGTCAAACATTAACCAAATACCTCTATTAAAGATTCTATGCCGTTCATCAATACATCGATTTCCTGCTTCGTATTATATATCGCGAACGACGCTCGTGCGGTTGCGGGCACTTCGAAAAAGTCCATGACCGGCATCGCGCAATGGTGTCCTGCTCTAACCGCAATACCGAGACTGTCGAGCATCGTGCCGATGTCGTGCGGATGGATATGATCGAGCACGAACGACAGGATCGCGCCTTTTTCGCTTGCTTCGCCGACGATTCGAAGGCCTTTGATCTTCTTAGCCTGTTCGGTCGCGTAATCGAGTAGTTCGGCCTCATATGCGGCGATAGCATCCATACCGATTGCGCTTAGATAATCGATTGCGGCACCAAGGGCTATTGCGTCGGCGATGCTCGGTGTGCCGGCCTCGAACTTATAAGGCAGCGTATTGTACTCGGTTTCTTCGAACGTAACCCTGCGAATCATATCGCCGCCGCCTTGATACGGCGGCATCGCTTCGAGCAAGGCTTGTTTGCCGTACAACACGCCGATGCCGGATGGACCGTATAGCTTATGGCCGGAAAAGGCATAAAAATCACAATCCAATTCTTGCACATCGACTGGCATGTGCGGTATCGCTTGCGCACCGTCGAGTAATACCGGAATGTTTTTGTCATGCGCGGCCGCGATGATTTGTTTGACCGGATTGATCGTACCCAGTGCATTCGACATATGCGCGACCGCAACCAAGCGGGTTTTATCGCCGATCAGTTTGATGAATTGGTCGAGGATCAGTTCGCCGCGAAGATTAATCGGAGCGACTTTCAGTATCGCGCCGGTCTGTTCGCACAGCATCTGCCACGGCACGATGTTGGAATGGTGCTCCATTGCGCTGATCAGAATCTCGTCGCCGGCTTTGATATTGTCTTTGCCGTAACTTTGCGCGACCAGATTGATCGATTCGGTCGTGCCTTTCGTGAAAATGATTTCCTTATCCGATTCGGCATTGATGAAATCTTTGATCTTTTCCCGTGCGCCTTCGAACTTGTCGGTCGAGCGCACGCTAAGCGTATGCACGCCGCGATGAACGTTCGCGTAATCATGGCGATAGACATGACTGATGCAATCGATCACGACGTTCGGTTTCTGGCTGGAGGCCGCATTGTCAAGATAGACCAGCGGTTTATTACGGATTTTCTCGTTCAGAATCGGAAAATCGTTGCGTATTTTATCGATAGGAAATTGAGTCATGGTTTGCTTGTTTGGCGTGTATTCTTTATATTTTATCTTTTTGTCACTATTCAGCGCATGCGGTAGGTTGGTGTCAGGCATTGATTTCTAAGGACGCGTGAATACATCCCTGTAAGCTCTGACTGCAACGTCCTGTTGCAGACAGCCTTATAAATCAATGCCTGGCACCTTCTCATACATGACTTATGCTGAATAATGACATCTTTTTTAAAATCAACCGGTTTCAATTATGGCGATCGCAAATCCTCGAAAACATCTGACCGATATCGACGAATGGCGCAGATTGGGCGAAGCCGGCATTTTCCCGCCCGACAGCCGTCTCGAATTGATCAACGGAGAAATCTTGGAAATGTCCCCGATAGGCTGCAATCATGCCGGTCATGTCATCCGGCTAATGAATTTCTTTGCCATACGCGTAGCCGGAAAGGCTATCATGAATGCGCAAAATCCTTTGCGACTCGGCGATCTGTCCGAACCGGAACCGGACTTCATGCTCTTGAAACCGACCCCGGACTTTTACTCGACCCGTCATCCCGTCGCCAACGATGTCTTATTGCTGATCGAAGTCGCCGATTCGTCGCTCGAATTCGACCGCAATCAAAAAATGCATCTTTATGCCATGCACCGAATTCCCGAGTACTGGCTAGTCAACCTCAACGAGGCCAGCGTCGAAATTTACCGAAAGCCGGCCGGCGATCTTTATGCCGAGAAGCGAACATTGACGTCCGGTGATTCGATCGCCTTGTCCGAACTCCCAGAAATCACAATCGATATCGGCGACATAATTTAACCTGAGTTCGAAATATAAAAAGCATATATTCCAGATGGTCAAGTCAGTATCAGGCCTCGCTGGAAGAAGTGTGCGCAGCATGGATGCTGTGCTCAAGCTATTCACGGCGTCTTCTGGAAGCGAGGCCTGATACTGGCTGAGTTTCTTAACCCGAACTCAGGTTGCTTTAGGCTTTTATCATTTATCTCTTCAAAACAATAAAACCACAAAGAACACCGAGTTCACAGAGGCATGGCTACAAATGCTCTGTGTTCCCTGTGGATGAATCAACGGCCAATACCCGTTACAACCAATCTTGCATAATCCCCTGCTGCGGAAATCGTTTCAGCACTTCCGCGAGCACGAGATCGTGCAGGCTTTTTTGCGTTATCTTAGTAACCATCTCGTTCGCAAACGCAAACGTCAGCATATTGCGAGCGGTTTCCTCGTCGACACAGCGCGATTGCAGATAAAACACCGATTTTTCGTCGAGTTGTCCAACCGTCACGCCATGCGCACATTTGACATCGTCGGCATAGATTTCCAATTGCGGCTTGGTGTCGGCTTCGGCATCGTTCGAAAGCAATAAATTTCGGTTGTTCATTTCCGAATCGGTTTTTTGTGCATCCTCGGCGACCACGACCCGGCCTTGAAACACGCCACGCGCCCTGCCGTCCAGAACGCCTTTATAAACTTCGCGACTGATGCCGTGCGGCTCGAGATGGTTGATACGCGTGTGATTATCGAGATGCTGCCGTTTGATGCCTAAATACAAACCATTCAGATTGCATTCGCTCGCATGGCCGAGATCGACGTGAATTTCGCTTCTTGCCAGTAGACCTCCGAATGCGAAGTTGTGATGACTGAAGCGCGCGTTCCTGCCCTGTTTCACGTAAGTACCGCCGAAGTGATACGCTTTTTCCGATTCGCATTGCACTTTATATAGAGTCAAATCGGCATTTTGTTCAACGAAAACTTCGGTGATCGAAGCCGATAAATAAGACTGATCCGTACCGACGTAGGTCTCGACGATCTGCGCCTGCGCCATCGATTCGGCAATCACGAGATTGCGCGTCGTTGCCAAGCGGTTCGGGTCGGTGACGACATGCAGCAATTGCACGGGTTTGTCCAAAACGGTTTTGGCCGGTATGCGAATGAATGCGCCGCCGGTAAACCACGCGGTATTGAATGCGACGAAACTGTGCTCGTCGATGCCGACCGCTTGGCCGAAATAAGTTTCGATTTGCCCTGCATCGGCCTCGAGCAATTCGCTTAGGCTCTTGACCGTTACGTTTTCCGGAAGGTCCGCTAAGTCCGAGAGTTCGGGCGAATAATACCCGTCGACCAGCACGATTTGCCAACAATCGGCCAAACGATAATTTTCGAGCCAATCTTTGTCGATTTGATTGTCACTCGGTTCAAGACGCGGTTCGAACAAATTTTTTTCGATGCCGGAAACGTTCGTATAGCGCCATTCTTCTTCCCGTAGCGACGGAAAACCGCGCCCGGAAAATTGCTTCAGCGCATCACTGCGCAATGCGCGCAGCCACGGCAGCGACCCGCCGGGTAACGTCGTTTCGATTTTCGAATATTCTGCCGTGTAACGGCTAGCGGTTTGCGTAGTCATATCAAGCGGCCTGTTTGTTTTCAACCCAGCTATAGCCTTTTTCCTCGAGCTCCAAGGCCAACTCCGGCCCGCCCGATTTGACGATTTGTCCGTGCGCCAAGACATGCACGAAATCCGGCTTGATGTAATCGAGCAGTCGTTGATAATGCGTGATCATCACGAACGAACGCTCCGGTGAACGTATCGAATTGACGCCTTCGGCGACGACTTTCAATGCATCGATGTCGAGACCGGAATCGGTCTCGTCGAGAATGCACAGTTTCGGCTCCAACACCGCCATCTGCAGGATTTCGTTGCGTTTCTTCTCACCGCCCGAAAAGCCTTCGTTAACGGCCCGGTACAGAAATTTTTCATCCATTTCGAGCAAACGGACTTTTTCTTTGATCAGCGTCAGAAAATCCATCGCATCGACTTCGGACAAGCCTTGGTGTTTGCGAATCGAATTCAACGCTGCTTTGAGCAAATAGATATTGCTGACGCCCGGAATTTCGACCGGATACTGAAATGCCAAAAACACGCCTTCGCGGGCTCTGATTTCAGGCGCCATTCCAGTCAGGTCTTTGCCTTCGTAAGTCACTTGACCTTGGGTGACGGTATAACCGCTCTTACCGGACAAAACGTGGGATAGCGTGCTTTTTCCGGAGCCGTTAGGCCCCATGATCGCGTGAATCTCGCCGGAATTTACTTTAAGATTGATCCCTTTCAGTATCGGTTTGTCGTCCACGCTGACGTGGAGGTTTTCAATGTTGAGCATGATATTAGCCTAAGTTCTATATGATGATGTGTTTGCCTTGAAATTAGGCATACATTAATCTGCCTTTGGGTTCGGGAATCGGTCGTCCTAATTCATGAGCGGTTTCCAACCATTCTTGAATAACGCGCTCGGCATTTCCAACCGCATCCTGATAACTGGACCCATCCGCCATACAACCCGGGAGTTCAGGCACTTCAACGATATATGACGAATCCTCATCGCTCCAATAAACTATCAATTCATATTTGCTGATCATCTTTTAAACCTAATCGGTATCGAACAAGAATATTTCGTATTTGTTTTATTTGGTATGGTTTCGCTAAATTAGCTTTCGGTTGTAAATTGATAATTTCAAAAATGCCGTGTTTAACAAAAATATGATGGTCACCTTTTATACGCTCTTCAAATCCGAGTCTTGTCAATAACTGCCTGAGTTCGGAAAACGAAACATTGCCATCGGAACGACCGCTTAATATTTTCTGAAGCAGCTTGTCGTATTTACCCACTACCCAACCGATCCTTCCAAACTGAGCCCCAACAAGGCTTGAGCCTCGACCGCGAATTCCATCGGCAATTCCTTGAAGACTTCCTTGCAAAAACCATTGACGATCATCGAAACGGCGTCTTCGGCCGAAAGACCGCGTTGTTGGCAGAAAAACAGTTGATCCTCGCTGATTTTCGACGTCGTCGCTTCGTGTTCGACCTGCGCTGAAGGTTGTTTTACCTCGACGTACGGAAACGTGTGCGCGCCGCATTTGTCGCCGACCAAGAGCGAATCGCATTGCGTATAGTTGCGCGCATTCTCGGCACCTTTCAAGACCTTGACCAAGCCGCGATAAGTGTTCTGCGCCCTGCCCGCCGAAATGCCTTTCGAAATGATCGTGCTACGCGTATTTTTGCCGATATGTATCATTTTTGTGCCGGTATCGGCTTGCTGATAATTATTGGTCAATGCGACCGAATAAAATTCGCCGATCGAATTATTGCCGGTCAGCACGCAGCTCGGATATTTCCAGGTGATTGCCGATCCGGTTTCGACCTGCGTCCACGAAACCTTCGAATTGTCGCCACGGCAATCGGCTCGCTTGGTCACGAAATTATAAATTCCGCCCTTGCCTTCTTTATCGCCGGGATACCAATTTTGCACGGTCGAATATTTGATTTCGGCATTCTCCAATGCGATCAGCTCGACGACCGCGGCGTGCAACTGGTTTTCATCGCGCATTGGTGCGGTACAGCCTTCGAGATAACTGACGTGACTGCCTTCGTCGGCGATGATCAGCGTTCTTTCGAACTGGCCGGTATTGGCCGCGTTGATGCGAAAATAAGTCGACAATTCCATCGGGCAGCGCACGCCTTTCGGAATATAGACGAACGAACCGTCGGTAAACACGGCCGAGTTCAAGGCTGCGAAATAGTTGTCGCCGGTCGGCACGACAGAGCCGAGATATTGTTGAACCAATTCCGGGTATTCACGTAAGGCTTCGGATATCGGGCAGAAGATTACCCCTGCCTCTTTCAGCTTACTCTTAAATGTGGTTGCAACCGAAACACTGTCGAACACTGCATCGACCGCAACCCCGGCCAAACGCTCTTGCTCGTCGAGCGGAATACCGAGCTTTTTATAGGCTTCCAAGATTTGCGGATCGACTTCGTCAAGGCTTTTCGGCCCGTCTTCCTTACGCTTAGGTGCTGAATAATAACTGACTGCTTGATAATCGATCGGTTCGAACTTAACGAAGGCCCATTCAGGCGACTTCATTGTTTGCCAATGGCGAAACGCTTTCAGCCTGTACTCCAGCATAAACTCGGGTTCGTTTTTGATTTTCCAGAGCTTATGAATTACTTCTTCGTCCAAACCGGGCGGAAAAGTGTCGGTTTCCAATTCCGTGACAAAGCCTTGCTTGTATTCTTTTCCGATCAGTTGTTCGATTTCTTTTGCGCTTGCTGACATTTCGTTCTCCGTCGTTACCGGTAAAGACTCGCTACCGGCACATAAAATTCATCCGGCTTCGATGCCGGCAAAATCAAATCCGCTAGTGTAATTGAATCAAGCGCATTAAAGATGGCTTGATTGATTTTCCCCCAACTGCCGCGGATTTCGCAGCCGCCGGCCTGTTCGCAGTTTTGTTGCGAAATACTGCATTCGGTTAAAGCAATAGGGCCTTCTACGGCGCTAATAATGCTCGCCACAGTAATATATTCGGGTAAGTTCGCCAACTCATAACCGCCTTTCGCGCCTCGAGTCGAGCAAACTAGACCCGCCTTGGCGAGTTGTTTTAAAAGTTTACTGACCGTTGCCGGTGCAATACCGGTTATATCGGCGATTTCATTGGCAGCATGCATCTGGAAGCGGTTTTTTGCCATATAGCTTAAAATCACTGTCGCATAATCTGTTAACTTGCCTAGACGCAACATACTCTGCTCCAAAAATTCAGGACTATTTTAGTCCTATTTAATACCATAGTAAAGTGCTTGGTTATTATTTTTTCCATTAGGCTTTTTTATGGGGTTATACCCATCGCACTTCAAATTTCGGCATTGACGTATGGAGGCACCGGGGTGTTAGGTCGATTTTTGCTCCTGCAAAATCGACATTCACGCCATCCATGGCGCTCGTAAAGGCTTTGACAGCGGAGATGCTGCCACAGAGCCTACATGGACGTATTCACGGCGTCCTTTGACGGACACCCAGGCGCCGAAATTTGACCAGCAAAGGGTATAGATTAATCATGGGGCCGCATGCCAATAGCGCCGACGGGCTAAGCGCTGCGCTTCCAATTTTAGCGTATGTTTTGTCGTCGTTACGGTCAAAGCACCATGGCGCCCAGTATCAAACCAATTAATGTTTAAATTATCCAAACGTTTGATGACCTCTTGATGAGGAAATCCGAAGCGATTCTTATAACCGGATGGAATCAGTGCATAACTAGGGGAAACGGCTTGCAAAAAAGACAGCGTCGAGGATGTCTTGCTACCATGATGCGGAACGATCAAAATATCGGCAAGCAAATCGGAAGCGTAATTTTCGATTAACCAAGCTTCAGCGTTTTTTTCAATATCGCCGGTCAACAAGATACTGCCTTGCTCGGCGATAACCTTGAGCACGCAGGAATTATCATTGTTCGAACGAAAACCGGCCGTTTCGCCAGGCGCTAACATAACAAATGAGACGCCGTCCCATGACCAACTTTGACCGGTTCTACAAAAATCAGCCGATATATGATCAATTTGCTCCGGAACACTGCTCAAAACTGCATCCGTCCTAATACCCCTGAGTAATGTAGCCGCGCCGCCGATGTGGTCGTTATCGCCGTGACTGATAATAAGCTTATCGACTCGATCGATGCCTTGATAACGTAAAAACGGCAACAAGACCGATGTGCCGCTATCCGATCCGGAATCGAAACGAATTCCGGTGTCGAATACCAACACATGCTTTGCGGTTTGCACTACGGTAGCTAAGCCTTGTCCGACATCGAGCAAGGTTAGTTTGACCTCTCCATCTTCCGGGCGATCCAAGCTCGGAAAAAATAATGGACAAAGCATTAGGTATCCCAGCCAGCGCCCGGTTAACCCTCGAGGCATCAATAACATAAAAACACCCAGCACAAAAAAAGCCACTGCAATCAACGTAGGTTGAGGATAAGAAACTGTCGCGAATGGCCAATCGGCTAATTCAGCCAAAAACCAAAGCAATCCTTTTAATATTGTGTCGACTAGCAACAATAGGGGTTCCGCTAACCCAGGTATCGTCCCGAGAAGAAACATGGAAGGAAGCAGAATGGGTACAACCAGAAAGCTAACGACAGGAACAGCAATTAAATTTGCCAGTGGCGCAATTAATGACGTTTGCTGAAAAAAGAATAACAATACCGGCGCAAGCGCAAATGCCATCGCCCAATGAATTTTTAGCGCCGCCAGCCAGCGATTTGTTTTCTGAAGTCTCCCTCCTGCAATGAAGGCTATAAAAATAACCGCCAAAAACGAGAGCCAAAAACCGGGTGATAATATTGCCAAGGGATCCATCGCCAGTACAGCAAATAAAGCTAACGCTAATGTTTTGGAGAGACTAACGTTTCTTTGCCAAATGACCGAAAGCATAACTGCTGCCAGCATGATCAATGCGCGTTGTGTCGGCACCGAAAACCCGGCCAAACCGGCATAGAACGCAGCGATAAACAGCGCCGCAAGTGCGCCGACATAATGGGGCGACCATCTCAATACTCCGGTTCGGGCCCAGAATTTAAGGATCGTTAAATACATCAGCCCTGAAATTAGCCCGATATGCAAACCGGAAATCGCTATTAAATGAACGGTTCCGGTGTTACGGAAAATATTCCATTGGGCCGAACTTAGCTGTTGCCTTTCGCCGATTGCCAGAGCCTTGATAATGCCGATTGTATCGCTTGAAGCACCTGCGTTATTGAGCCTATCCGAAAGCTGTTGACGCCAAGTTGAAATATCAAAAAACGACGTCTTATCCGAAACCATAACTGGCGTCGGTCTATCACGAACATAACCGGTTGCCCCGATGCCTTCGCTCAGTAACCAACGTTCAAAATCGAAACCACCCGGATTCAAATTGCCATGCGGTCGTTTGAGTTTGACTGAAAACGACCAATACTGACCGGCTTTAATTTCGCGCTTAGGATTGTACCAACTCAAGCGCAGTTTCTTAGGTGTGCCTTCAGGACCTTGAATATCGGTTAGGTTGAAGCGCACACGTCTATCGCTTTGACGGGGCAGTCCGGTCACGCGGCCCTCTATCGGTATTATCTTGCTTTCCAAGTCAACTAGGAGTCGATTCGATAAAGCGTTCGATGCATAAACAATCGCCCATAGCATACCGAACAAAAAGATTGCGGCTTTTCGATACTTAAGTCTGAGTAAGATTCCGACCAAAACGCAAACAGAGACTAGCCAATGCCATCCTCCAGGCAATTGTGGAAATTGTTGAACCGTCCAAATACCGGCTGCGAAGAAAAGCGCAGATTCAACCATCGATTCTCCGAATGATTTATGCTTTTTCGGCTTAAAAGAAACCTGATAAACTACGGGCCTGAAAAACTATAACTACAAAGATCATGCCTAAAAAGCTCATCAAAAAGTATCTGCCTCATCCCGATAAAATCAAAGGACACAAAAATCTACAGTTTTTGGGTGAGCGTTTGCACGAGCCGAATTTATGGCATTTAAATCGCCGTTCGGTAGCGCTAGCTTTTGCAATCGGTTTATTTACCGCCTGGATTCCTGTCCCCGGCCAGATGGCAATCGCCGCGGTTGGCGCCTTTTATTTTCGTGCTAATTTACCTTTGTCGGTCGCGTTGGTGTGGATCACTAACCCATTTACAATGCCGCCGATGTTTTATTTTGCCTATAGGGTCGGGTTACTCCTGATGGCGAGAAAGCCGCATGACGACGTTGAATTTACCTTTGAAAATGCTATGGCGGAATTAGGCGATATTTGGGCGCCGTTTTTACTCGGTTGCTTGGTAATTGGCACGATATGCTCGACTGCCGGCTATTTCGGCATGAGCAATCTCTGGCGCTATCATGTCGGTAAGCGCTGGACTAAGCGGCAGAAGCGCTAGTTCCCGCGATTTATGATAAAGACCTTGAGGAGATGTGGTCATAAATATCCCCTTTCTATTTCCTGTAGGGTTCGGTTGATCGATTGACAAGAGTCTGCGATAAGGATCGTCAGAGATGAAAAGGTATATTTACGACATCGTACTAAATAGCTAGCTTTTTTGTTTCGTGTAAAGGCATGCAAGTCGATCAAGTGTGAATGATGTAGTCTTGACAAGAGATAGAAAAGCCACATCATTTCACCTTTCACCTTTCACCTTTCACCTTTCACCTTTCACCTTTCACCTTTCACCTTTCACCTTTCACCTTTCACCTTTCACCTTTCACCTTTCAGTGATTGACGATCAGACCATCTTCCATATGCAACACGGTATCCATGCGCTGAGCTAAAACCGGATCGTGAGTAACGACCAAGAAGCTCACTTTGAGTTCGCGATTCAACTCCAACATCAATTGATAAATTTGCTCGGCAGTTTTACTATCTAGATTACCGGTCGGTTCGTCGGCCAATACGCATTTCGGTTGATTGATCAATGCTCTGGCAACGGCGGCCCGCTGCCTCTCACCACCGGATAACTCTCCGGGCTTATGCTCCACTCGATGCCCTAAACCGACTCGTTGCAATAGCTCATCGGCCTTATGACGAGCTTGACCTACCGTTTCACCGCCGATCAACAACGGCATTGCCACATTTTCCAATACCGTGAATTCGCCCAGCAAATGATGAAATTGGTAAATGAAGCCCAAAGAGCTGTTTCTCAGTTTATTTAATTTAGTCGAATTGACTTTATTGAGATTGACTCCGTCCAAAACGACTTCACCGCCATCGGGTTTATCGAGACCGCCGAGCATATGCAGTAAGGTGCTTTTACCTGAACCCGAGGCGCCCATGATAGCCACACGTTCGCCAATGCCGATATTTAAATCGACGCCTTTCAATACATCGACATTGAGTCCGCCTTGCTTGAAACTCTTTGTCAAATCGCGGCATTGTAAAATAGTCGAATCATTCATATCTTAAAACTTCCGCGGGATTAATTTTTGATGCTTGCCAGGCAGGATAAAGGGTTGCGAGTAACGATAACGAAAAAGCCATTCCTGCGATTGTATACACATCCTCCCATTCCAGTTTCGAAGGTAACTCGCTGATGTAATAGACATCGGCCGCCATAAATTGCACGCCGAAAAATTGTTCAATCGCCGGCACAATGGTTTCGACATTCAGCGCCAAGGCAATCCCCCCTGCAGTTCCTAGTAAAGTGCCGACCACACCGATAATCGCGCCTAAAACGATGAAAATTCCCATGACCGAAGGCGAAGATAACCCCTGAGTTTTTAAAATGGCAATATCACCGCGTTTATCGGTTACAACCATGACCAGCGTCGATACAATATTGAAAGCGGCCACTGCAACGATTAACAGTAAGATAATAAACATGACCCGCTTTTCGGTTTGAATCGCGCGGAAAAAATTACTGTGCGCTTGCGTCCAATCGCTAACCCGATAATCCTCATACAATGCTTGAGCGATGGATCGACTGATCTGCGGCGCATTGAACAAATCGTCAAGCTTTAAGCGTAGACCGGAAACCGCCTCCCCCATTCTGAACAATCTTGATGCATCATCCAGATGGATAATCGCCATGTTTCGGTCATACTCATACATGCCGACTTCGAAAATACCGCTAACGGTAAATCGGCGCATACGAGGCAATATTCCGGCCGGCGTGGACGTGATTTGAGGGGTGATTACAGTAATTTTGTCTCCAACCATCGCGCCGAGATAGGCGGCCAATTCCGCACCTAAAACGATGTTGTATTCGCCGGGCATTAGTTGTTCGAGCGAACCGGCCTTCATTTTTTCGGCAACTTCGGAAACCTGATGCTCCACGTTCGGCAAGATGCCTCGCAGCATCGTACCGCTGACTCGTCGGTCCGCATTAATCATGACTTGGCCGTTAATAAATGGAGCCGTTCCTTCTATATTAGGATAGTTGTCAATCAAACCGTTTAGTTTTTGCCAGTCCTCCAATTGGCCATCGAGCCCTGTAACGGTAGCATGTGAAGTCATACCTAAAATCCGTTCGCGCAATTCCGCTTCGAAACCGTTCATCACCGATAAGACGGTAATCAATGCGGTCACTCCCAATGCGATGCCAAGTATAGATGTCAGCGTGATGAATGAAATAAATTGTGTACGGCGTTTTGCCCGCGTATAGCGCAGGCCAATATACAAAATGAGAGGCTTAAACATTCAGTGTTGGATAGAGGATGGACGAAATTAGGATTTTTTGCAATTAACGCACAATCCATATAAGTACAAGCTGTGATCGGTTAATTCATAACCCAGCTTGTCGGCAATTTCTTTTTGTCTGCTTTCTATGACCGGGTCGGTGAATTCGTCGACTTTTCCGCATTTGACGCAGACGATATGATCATGATGACCGCCAGTATTTAGTTCGAAGACCGAATTTCCACCTTCGAAATGATGTCTTGCAACCAAACCAGCGGCTTCAAATTGAGTCAAAACCCTATAAACAGTGGCCAGCCCGATTTCTTCATTTTCACTCAACAAAATTTTGTAAACCTGCTCGGCAGTTAGATGACGATCATCTTTTTGGCTTTCAAGAATTTCAAGAATTTTAACGCGAGGTAGAGTGACTTTTAAGCCTGCGTCCCTTAAATCTTGTTTTTCCAAAATAAAATCTCCTATAAAAAAGTGGATCGTTTTGCTTTCCGGAATAAATTAAATCCGTTCGGTACCTGAAAATTTAGAGAACTGGAAGCAAAAAGCTATTGTAGCCTTTTTTACCTGCAATGAGCATACAGTTTAACAGTACAGAACTGCATTCTAGGATAATTATTGTAATTGATGTAAGATTCCCGTTTTGCTTATCCCTTAGACGCTAAATGAGAAAGCCGCTTGTCTTTTCATGCTTCCTAGCAAGCTTAATACTCGCTTCATGTACAACTATCATGGAAAACTTGCCGGGCGTCTATACATTGGACATTCAACAAGGCAATATGATCGACCAGGAAACCATCGATCAGTTGCGTCCTGGCATGAATAAACGCCAAGTTTTATACATCATGGGGTCGCCCATGTTGCTCGACCCCTTTCAACAGCATCGTTGGGATTATATTTTTTCTGAACAATTGGAAGGCGGAGCTAGACTGCAAAAAAAAGTAACGCTTCTCTTTGATGAGGATCAATTGATAGGAGTACAAGGCGATTTCAGACCCAGCTCAAAGCCCACAGAACGAGTTTCGCACGAGACAACGATTGTGTTACCCAAGCGCAAATTGGATAAAACAGTTTGGGAAAAAATAACCGGTGTGTTTGGTAGCGATGAAACATCAAGTAGCACGATCGAGTTCAAAAAACCGACCGACAACAACACAATCGACAATGATCCGCTGACCTCATCCTCTAGGATCAATTAGCCTAAAAATTCCTTTAGAGTGTTGAATTTTTTGAAGGAATTCTACAAGCCAATCACTTATTCTTTTGCAGCCTTGTTTCTTCTTGACTCCTTAGGGTCGTGCAATAATGGCCGGTAAATTTCTATTCTATCAAATTCCTTTAACACCCGATCCAGTTTACAGGCGCTACTAAAAATACCAACCTTGGCTTGAGACAAATCGATTTCAGGAAAGCGCGTTAAAACCCCCGATTTGATAATAGCTTCTTCGACTGTTGCACCTTCCGGTACTGAGGCGTTTAAAATAACCTGCTGCTCCGGTTTAGCATAAGCGACTTCTACTCTAATGAATTTTTCAGCCATATATTTCCTTTGCACGCTCGGTAAACGAGGCCACCATGGTATTGCATATTTGATTAAAGACAGCCCCGAAAGCCAGACTCGCCAATTTTCCGGACATTTCGAACTCAAGATCCAATGAGATTTTACTCGCATCCTCCCGCAGAGGCATAAAATCCCATTTGCCTTCCAGGTGCGTGAATGGTCCGTTCAGTAATTCAATCGTAATTCGACCGCCATGGTCCAGTTTATTACGGGTTGCAAACGATTTTTTAAACCCTCCCTTAGCAATCATCAATTCGGCTTCAACAACATCGTCCTTACGAGACAAAATGCGACTTCCTGAGCACCAGGGTAAAAACTCCGGATACGCTTCGATATTATCGACCAGATCGAACATCTTTTGCGCAGAGTATTTAACCAGCGCGCTTTTTTGTACCAACACCATTATTAAAGCACTCCAACCACATTCAAAAATACCAGAAAAACTGCTGCGGGAGAGACGTATCGAACCAGAAAACGCCAGATTTGGTAATGTATTGGCTTGGAACTACGCAGCTCATGCTCGCTATCATCGGGCTTCATGATCCAACCTGCAAAAACGGCCACACAGAAACCGCCGATGGGTAACAATAAATTAGCCGTCAAATAATCCAATAAATCAAAAATGGTCCGGTCGAAAATTTTAAAATCCGACCACACATTAAAAGAAAAGACCGTACCTAACCCGACAACCCAAGTTGCAAGGCCGGCCCAAACACATGCTTTCTTGCGATCGATTTCTTTATTTTCGACCAACCACGCAACAGCCGGTTCGATTAGCGAAATTGATGAAGAAAGCGCCGCAAAAACCAGTAAAACAAAAAACAAAATGCCAAACAGCCAGCCGCCGGTCATATTGCCGAATGCAATCGGTAGCGTTTGAAAAATCAACCCGGGTCCGGCAGCAACTTCCAAGTTATTTGCAAAAACAATAGGAAAAATCGCGATACCGGCCAACAAGGCAACAGCAGTATCGGCTCCGGCGATCAAGATACTCGTTCGAGTAATCGAAATGCTATTCGGTAAATAAGAACCGTAAACCATGATCGCGCCTATGCCTAGACTCAATGTAAAAAACGCATGCCCCATTGCGGTTAAAACGGCTTGACCGGTAATTTTGCTAAAGTCCGGGTTGAACAAAAAGTTAATGCCTTGTTGGTAAGACCCGGTCGTCATTGCATATGCTACCAACAACATTAAAATGACAAACAAACCGGGCATTAAAAATCTGACTGCTTTCTCCAAGCCGCCGGCCACTCCTCTTGAGACCACTAGCATGGTCACCAGCATAAAAATACTATGCCAAAAAATCTGTTGCAGCGGGCTGCTCATTAAACTGCTAAAAGTATCTTTGATTGTTGTGCCGTCCGCACCGGAAAAGCCGCCTAAAAAAGCTTTAAAAACATAGGCAATGCCCCAACCGGCTACTACACTGTAATAAGACAAAATCAAAAATCCGGAAATAACGCCTAACCAACCCACATAATGCCATTTAGGATCGGCATTCGCCTCATCAGCTAAATCGGACATCGTATTGATAGGGCTTTGCCGTCCGCGGCGACCTATGAGCGTTTCCGCAATCATAATCGGAAGGCCGATCAACAGAATACAAAGTAGATAAACGATAACAAAAGCTCCGCCACCGTTTTCTCCCGCAATATAAGGAAATTTCCAGATATTGCCTAAACCGACCGCCGAACCGGTTGCCGCTAGAATGAATGCTAAGCGCGACGACCATTCACCATGAATTGATTTCTTTGTTTGCGTCATTTCCGTGCCTGTTCTTTGCTATAAAGCTAAATAATTATCGATAAATCGAGTAAAATACCAAAATTATTAGATCCCGTCAGTTTATAAATCCACTTAACACGCCATGGCCGATAAAAAATCGAAGAAAAAAAACAAGTCACAAAATAATACCATCGCCACCAATCGCCAGGCTACGCACGAATATTTTATTGAAGAACGCTTCGAAGCGGGTTTAGTCTTAGAAGGCTGGGAAGTCAAAAGTCTGAGAGAAGGCCGGGCGCAACTAAAGGAAAGTTATGTGCAAATCAAGCGCGGCGAAGCGTGGTTGTATGGCACTCATATCTCGCCGCTATTATCCGCTTCCACACATGTCAATCCGGATTCCATACGCGGTAGAAAACTGCTATTGCATCGTCAAGAACTTAATAAATTGATCGGCAGCGTCGAGCGCAAAGGCTATACGTTGATTCCTTTATCGATGTATTGGAAAAACGGTCGGGCCAAAGTTGAAATCGGCTTGGCCAAAGGCAAAAAATTACATGACAAGCGAACGGCATCGAAAGACCGAGACTGGCAGCGCGAAAAAGAACGCTTGATGAAACACGCTTAAAGCATAGTCAGCGGTTAACAGTCAGCAGTGAGCGGACTGAAGTAAGGCCGGTCGCTCGTCCCCAAGCTCTTTGCTTGGGGACGCAGTACGAGAAGCCCCAATCCCGGCTTCTCGAAACCGGTAAGCAAGAGCTTAGGATTTTGTGATAAATAACTTCCTAGAGCTATACGTTTTGTAGCGGGTTCGGCAGGGTAAACGCATTAAAATAATCAACATATCAATATGTTATCCTGTTGCTTAGAACGCTTAGTCAATTCGGTTTAACTTATGGTACCCCTCCCTGGGCCCCGTTAGGCCGCGCCGAGCACTGGCGATTTTGCCGAGAATAGCCCGTTAGGGGAGCGGCAGGGATGCCGCTCGTTTTCGGAGGGCTAAGGATAGCCCTTCCGAAAACCCTCGGCAAAATCGTCAGCGCGCAGGATGCAGCGGCCTCCGGGTGTCTTTTCTTTTGGATACTTTTCTTTGGACAAGCAAAGACAAAATCGCCTGGAGCGATTTTGAACAGCTTTAGCTGGCCCGAAGGGCGAAACCCAGGGATTGGGTTTCGTAGCAGTATCGCGGTTGTCGGTCCGCGAACCGACTACACATAAGCGTCGCGATAGCGACACAAAGCCTTATTTAGGTTTCAAGCAAACCAAATCTTATAGTTAACCAGGAAAAAAAGAATATTTTAACTATCTGATTTTCTATAGTGTTTTAATGCGTTTGCCCTGTGCTTACCTTACATTAAAATTAAAGAAGTTATTTATGACCGAATCCCTACCTGAAGAGGCGCTCAAACAAAGAGGCTGGAATGGTGCTATAGCGCATAGTGTTTATTTTAACTATTCAATAACTTATACCCAGAAAATATTAAAGCTGGGTTAACAAAACAATAGATAACAATGACTTTAACTGAATTTCTCGACAAATTAAAATCCAATAGACCGGTCGATTTCGAAGAAACGATGGCTGTGATAGCCGAACACTACGAATATCAACCAGCCGAATTTAGCAACGGCCTCGAAGATAATGAATTAATCAATAAAGCCGGTACAAACGAAGGCTCATGCAAAATTTTCGCGTTCGCAAAAATGAACGGACTCGATGAGCAACAAACCTTGAATCTATTCGGCGATTATTATCGCTTGGACGTGTTGAACGACCCGACTGGAACCGGTCATCAAAACATCCGAAATTTCATGTGTTACGGATGGCAAGGCATACAATTCAAGAGCATGCCGCTCACGCTCAAATAGTCGTTTCGGAGCGATGTCTACGTCGCGGCTAAAAACAAAATGGATATCGATTTTCTAATCGTAGGACAAGGACTGGCCGGAAGCCTGCTTGCCTTTGAACTGATGCAACGCAACGCACGGGTCATGGTCGTCGACGACGGCCGCGAAAATGCTTCGCAAGTTGCGGCCGGCCTCATTAATCCTGTTACCGGCATACGCCTGGTCAAATCCGATCGGGTTGACGATTTATTGCCGGAAGCGAAAGCGCTCTACAGCCGTCTATCGAAAGTTTTCGATCGGAATTTCTTTGTAGAAAAAACGATGTTTCGTCTGTTGCGCAACGAAGCCGAAATCGCGCAATGTCAAAAACGCTTAAACGACCCTGAATATGGCGCCTACTTATCGAAAATACACCCAAGAGAATCATTCGCTTATCCGTTCCAATATTGCCGCCGGCTATTGGAGCAAAAACAAACAGGCTATTTAAACACCCGTCCGCTGCTCGATGCTTTGCAGGGCTTCTTTATCGGCCTCGACAGTTACCGAAAAATCACGTTCGATTTTCGCGGCACACAAGACTTTGAGCCTTTCTACCGGCAAGGACTCAAGCCGAAACGGATCATTTTTTGCGAAGGATACCGTTTACTCAATAACCCTTGGTTTTCCTGGCTACCATTGCAGGCGGTCAAAGGCGAAATACTAACCATCGAAAGCGACTTTGTCTTACCGGAACAGATCATCAATTTCGGCAACTGGCTGATTCCCATCGGAGAAAATCGTTACCGGACCGGTGCGACATTCGAAAGGCATTGCACCGATACAGCCGTTACAGAGCGGGCCAAGCATCGATTGATTCAATCGCTTGCCAAGATAGATCCACGTTTCGAGTCCAAAACGCGCATCATCGATCAACAAGCCAACATCCGCCCCTGCACGCAGGACCGAATGCCTTTTCTAGGCAGGCATCCCGCAAATACCAAGCTTTGGGTATTCAATGGTTTCGGCGCCAAGGGCAGCCTTCAAATTCCGTGCTATAGCCGTCATTTGGCCGATACCTTACTTAACGACGCAACCTTAGATAAGCACTGCAACATCCAACGTTATTATGAAACGCATTTCCCTAGTTCACAAAGCGCATAAAGCCGTAAAGGCTGTATTGCAAGCCGGCGATTACGCGATCGATGCCACAGTCGGCAACGGGCACGATACGCTGTTTCTGGCTCGGCATGTCGGTCCCGGAGGCATCGTGCTCGGATTCGACATTCAGCAAAGCGCGATCGATAAAACGCGGAGCAGACTCGAACAGGAAACAATCGATACGCAAGTTGAGCTGTTCAGGGTGAGTCACGCGGAAATGACAAACATAATTCCCATGCAATTTCACGGGCGCATCAAAGCGGTCATGTTCAATCTAGGATATCTTCCAGGCGGCGACAAATTGCTGATCACTCGAACCGATACGACGATTGCCGCACTGAATCAGGCCCTTCGAATGCTTGCACCGGATGGATTATTGACGATACTTGCCTATCCTGGCCATCCCGGCGGCGATCAAGAAGCCGATGAAGTCGACAAATGGTGCGCCGATTTGGAGGGTTCCCGTTACGATAAGTCATGCATCAACAGTCAGGAAAATCAAAAGAGTACGCCCCGCCTTTACCTCATTAAACCAGCCTGAATTTCTAGAATACGAGTTAAGCGTCACTTAAGTTTTATATGTTAAGTCTTTGACCAGTCATATGGGTTCCTCTATACTGTGATAGCGATACGACACTATACTTTAAAAATCACCAAGGAGAAAAATGATGTATACGTTCAAGCCTGTCGCAGTGGCTTTAGTTTTAACGTTAGGTGCTTACACCCCAATCAGTCATGCAGAGGAAAGCTATCTTTCTCGAGTTGGCGATAAATTTTTAGGTGGTGTTGCAAATATGTTTACAGGTCTTGCTGAAGTACCTAAAAACTTGATCGATGTAACCAATAAAACTAACCCGGTTGTCGGTGCGACAGGCGGATTGATCAACGGAACTTTACAAACTGTAGGAAGAACTGCTTCCGGGGTTTTCGACATTATCACGAGTCCGATCCCAACCGAAAGTATGGTAGAACCGAAATATGTTTGGACGGAGTTCGATCGCCCTACATCATACGGTGGCACTTTTAAATAAGTTCCAGTAAATAAGCTCAAGCCTTACTCCCCGGGTTTTTCGGGGAGTCTCTTCTTATTCCCCTTTCTTGCTCCCCCCTGGCATAGCTATCGCACTTCAAATTTCGGCATTAACGAATAAAATGACAGAAGTATTTGGTAGCTTACAAAATTCATATACACCTTCTTAGCAATGAACGGTCTTTGCTACAACACAAACACGCTGAATAGTTTCGAAAGTTACCCACAAAACCTGTGGATAACTCTGTGGATTCGTTGTTTTTTAATTCGCTAACGCACCGGATTTATTACGCTTCAGTTAAATTGTCTAAAATCGATACAGATAACTTATTAAAATAAAAATCAATGACTTACATTGAGGGCTCATGTTTCAATGGCTTATGGAAACAAGCTGGATAAGTCCTTGATTTATGCTGTGTATAACTCGTAGCGACTCCGAACTATTGCCGCTGATCCCAGGCCTTTTCGATGCGCTTTTCCGAAATCGGATACGGGGTTTTTAATTGCTGAGCGAACACCGACACGCGAAATTCCTCGAGCATCCAGCGGAACGCTTCTTGTTCCGGTAGCACGACGGTTTTCTTAGCTCGGTTCGCAATATCTTTCCAGTAGCGCGTGCAATAACGCTGCACGATCGGGATTTTGGAGGCATCGCCGACGATTTTATCGAGACGGTAATCGATCGTCTTCAGGTAGCGAGGCAGGTGTTTGAGCTGTGCAAACGGCGTATGACGAATGAAACCAGAATAAATCAATAGGCACAATTGTTCGTTGATATCGAGCACGGTCGCGTTGTCCTGTTGCAACCGTGACAGGCGTTTTTTGACGCCTTGATAGCGTTCGACAATATCCAGCGTCAGTTTGCCGACCTCGTTTGCGAACGCTACTAACCCCCCTTTGTGCTCGCGAATACTCTGTTCGAAATCTTTCTGCGTCCGGATGACGCGATCGCCGACGAACAATTCGAGAAAAACTAAGTAAAGTAAATCTTCTTTGTAAGAGGCGCCCGCATGATCTTTTAGTATCGAATGTTCAGGCAACTGATTGACCGTTAGCTCAGCAGCCGTGGAATGAGGCATGTTTTTTGCCAAATAGGTCTTTTCCTTTTTCAACTGCAACTGGAACAGCCGAGTCAAACCAGCTCTGTGCAAGCGGTCGGCTTTATCACGCGTATCGAAAATCTTGACGCCGACCGCATCGCCTTCGTCGACGATCGCCGGGAAGCCGATAAACGACTGACCTTCATGTATGAATTCATAAGTTTCCGGCAAATCGTCGAAGGCCCATTGAATACAGCCTGTGAAATTCAATTCATCGGCGGCCTTTTTGTCGAAACTGTCGACAGCCTCGACGGCGTATTTATCCTGTAGCTTTTTTAGATCGCGCCCGTAGTCGAGCAACTTACCTTGCTCGTCGACGATACGAAAATTCATCGTCAAGTGCTCGGGCAAGGTTTCCGGATGCCATTCGGTCAACGGAATCGCTTCGCCGGTCAATTTGCGCAAACGCATGCCGAGCCACTCATAGAGCGAACCCTTGAAATCAGGCTCGATTTCGAGGCACTGCTTCGCTGTCTGCGGCACCGGCACGAAATGCTTACGCAGTTGTTTCGGCAACGACTTGATCAACGCGATGAGTTTTTCTTCCAGCATGCCCGGCACCAACCAATCGAAAGGTTGCGCTATCACTTGATTGAGTTGATGCACCGGAATGACCGCAGTCACGCCGTCTTCGTCGTGCCCCGGTTCAAAACGATATTGCAAATCGAAACTCAAACGTCCAATTTGCTTGCTGTCCGGAAAATCCCATTCGTTGATGAAATCATCCTGCTCGCGAGTTAAATCCTCCTTGGTCAGGAACAGAAATTTCGGATTGTCGCGTTCGACGCTTTTACGCCACTGATCGAACGTAATGCTATTGACGACCGATTCGGGAATTTTTTTATCATAAAACTGATACAGCCATTCCTCGTCCTCGATCAAATCGACGCGCCGGCCCTTGTGCTGAATGTAGCCGACTTCTTCGAGCAATTGTTGATTGGCCTTGAAGAACGGTGCATTGGTTTGATAATCCTGATTGACAAGGCCGAAACGAATAAAATAATCGCGCGCTGCCTTCGGATCGACGTGTTCGTAAGGTATCTTGCGCTTCGCCTGCAAAGTCAAACCGTACAGCAGCGTGCGCTCGTAGATACCGCTACGCCCTGCCTTCTTCTCCCAATGCGGATCGTAATAATTGCGCTTGACCAGATGCCCGGAACAGGCCTCGATCCATTCCGGTTCGATGCGGGCGACCGTTCTTGCGTAAACTTTAGACGTTTCGACCTGTTCAGCGGCCATGATCCATTTCGGACGCGGCTTGTGCAATCCCGAACCCGGAAAGATGAAAAACTTGAGTCCGCGCGCGCCGAGGTATTCGTATTGCTCGTGCCGGAAGCCGATATTCGACAACAAGCCCGGTAGCAAGGCGCGGTGAATTTCGCCGTAACCGGCCTCGATCATGTTTGGCTTGAGCTTCAATTCGCCTTTGATCACCTGCATGATCTGCGCATGAATGTCGAACCATTCCTTCATGCGGACATAGGATATAAACTGATCTTTGCAATATTTACGCAGCTTGTTGTTCGACAAATGCTTTTTCTGCTCCTCGAAATGGTTCCACAGATTCAGCAAGGTCAGAAAATCCGATTCTTCATGGCGGAAAACGGCATGTTTGGCATCCGCCTGTTGCATCTTGTCGGCCGGTTTTTCACGGGGATCTTGAATGCTCAGCGCCGCGACAATAATCGATACTTCATGGAGGCATTGATAGTCGGCGGCTGCCAGCAGCATCCTAGCCAATTTAGGATCGGTCGGCAATTTGGCCAGTTGCTTACCGATTTCGGTCAAATTACCCTGTTTATCGAGCGCATTGACTTCATGCAGCATCGTTTTGCCGTCGCGGATCATCTTGTCTTCGGGCGGCTCGATAAACGGAAAATCCTCAATATCGCCAAGGTTAAGGGCAATCATCTGCAGAATCACCGACGACAGATTGGTACGCAGAATTTCCGGTTCGGTAAATACCGGACGTACTTGAAAATCCTCCTTCGAATACAGGCGAATGCAGATACCCTCCGCGACGCGGCCGCAGCGCCCTGCCCTTTGATTGGCACTGGCCTGAGAGATGCGCTCGATCGGCAGACGTTGAATCTTGCTGCGATGACTATAACGGCTAATACGCGCGTGTCCGGTATCGATCACGCAGCGAATGCCCGGCACCGTCAACGACGTTTCGGCGACATTGGTCGCGAGCACGATGCGCTGTCCGCCTTTCGGCTTGAATACACGTTCTTGTTCGGCGACGCTGAGTTTCGAATACAGCGGCAGAATTTCGTAGCCGGTCGGATGATGCTTGCGCAGCGACTCGGTCGTTTCGCGGATTTCCCGCTCGCCACTCAAAAATATCAAAATATCGCCACGCATATCACGCGCGAGTTCGTCGACCGCATCCAAAATAGCCATTTGTAAATCGGCCGTCGTTTCGTCACCTTCCTCGATCTGTTCGATAGGCCTGTAACGAATTTCGACAGGATAGGTGCGGCCCGATACCTCGATGATCGGCGCATCGGCGAAATGTTTCGAAAAACGCTCCGGGTCGATCGTAGCCGAGGTCACGATCAATTTCAGATCGGGGCGTTTCGGCAACAGCCATTTCATGTAGCCGAGCAGAAAATCGATATTCAGGCTGCGCTCGTGTGCCTCGTCGATGATGATCGTATCGTACTGATTCAGATACGGGTCGTTTTGCGTTTCGGCCAACAAAATACCGTCAGTCATTAATTTGACCAACGATTCCTTGCGCGTTTGATCGTGAAAACGAACCTTGTAACCGACCGATTTGCCGACCGGTTCGCCCAACTCCTCGGCAATGCGGTCCGCTACCGTGCGCGCGGCGATGCGGCGCGGTTGCGTGTGACCAATGTAGCCGGCAGAGCCTCGTCCGATAGCCAAACAGATTTTCGGCAATTGCGTGGTCTTGCCGGAGCCGGTCTCGCCGCAGACGATCACGACTTGATGGTCTTGAATCAACTGCGCGATTTCGTCTTTTTTGCCGCTGACCGGCAAATCGGGAAATGAGATGGCGGGTATCGACGCGCGCCGTTTCGAAAACAATGCTGCCGATTGTTCGATGCGGCCGGTCAAGTCAGTAAGTTTGTCGGACGGGACCTTGCCATTTTTGGCGTCTTTGCGCAAACGGTCGAGTTGGCGTTTCAGGCGATGGCGGTCTTGATTCAGGCATTCCGGTAATCGATGGGCAAGCTGTTTGAATTGTGCGTGTATGGACATTCGCTTTAGGCGATTAAAATTAACATTATAACGTTAAACTTGATCTTTTAGAGATTTATACCCATCGTAGATGAAAATTCGGCACCGGGGTGTCCGTCAAAGGACGCCGTAAACCCAGCACCTAAATTATCCAAGACAATTAACCATGGGCTATGGAATTTAGGTGCTGGGTAAATACGTCTATGTAGGCTCTATGCCAGCTCCATGCAGGCAAAGCCTTTGCGAGCGCCATGGATGGCGTGAATGTCGATTTTGCATGAGCAAAATCGACCTAGCACCCCAAGGCCTCCTTCGACAATGCCGAAATTTGAAGTGCGAAAGGTATAGCCAAGTTTACTTTGATTAACTTATGGATCAAAGCATGATTTTGGCCTCCATTGTAAGAATTACTAAGTAAATATTTCTGAGTGTGTTACTATGGATTTTGTAAGGTCTTAGCGTGAGGCTTGCTCATGGCAAGGCCCTACATTGGCTAAAGTTAGACAAGACGCTCAATATGCATGCGCATCAGGTTTGCGGAACACGCGTCTTACCCGCGATCGTAATCCCGAGGTTTTAGCAATAGCCAAAATTATTAACTCACAAAAGGTAAACTAGAACATGAAATTTTTAAAACAGATCGTCATCGCTCTCGCCGTCACTTTTTCCCTAGGAAGCTTTACTCAAGTCCTGGCCGCAGGAAAGATTGAAAACGCAACACCGGAAGAAGTTGCCGCATCTATTGCAGGCGCCGCGCAAAAGTCAGAGGATGCTTTGGCTGCACTGAAAAACGGCGAAGCTGACGAAACTGTACTGGAGCTGATTAAAGGAGCGCGTCAAGACTCTAAGCGCATTGAAGTTGGCAGATTGGATGTCAAAAGAACTAGATCTGCAGCTCATTTGAAAAAAGCACGTAGAGCCGTCAGAAACGGCGACAAAGCTCAAGCCGAGGCTTCTTTAATCGAAGCAATTAAAGGCTACCAAGAAGTTAAAGCCGAATATTAATTTAAGTTAAACCGGGCGCTTGGGCAACTACAGTTTGCCCAAGCTTGACCAAATCTCATCACGCGTTAAAGTCCCTCCTGAGCTCCCGCTCTCCGCAATCCCACCTACTTTTAATGTAGAGCAGCTCAAAAGTCTGCTAAAATCGCATCCTTTTTACTGTGCATAATAAAGGATCGCCATGTCGAAATTCCATAATGTTTCTGTCATCAAAAAAGCTAATGTCTACCATAACGGTAATGTTACGAGTCGTACCGTTAAGTTTGTCGACGGTAGCATCAAAACTTTAGGCTTTATGTTGCCTGGAGAATACACTTTTACCACCACCGATAAAGAATTGATGGAAATAATCGACGGAGAACTTGAGGTTTTATTACCGGACTCCGAACAATGGCAAAAAGTTAAAGGGGGCGAGTCGTTCGACGTTCCTGCGAATGCGCAATTTCAAATTAACATCAAAAGCCCTACCGATTATTGCTGCTCTTATTTTAAATAACGCGCGCGGATTCAAATAACAATAACTCTTCCCAATAATTATACCCATCGCAGATCAAAATTCGGCGCCGGGGTGTCCGTCAAAGGACGCCGTGAACCCAGCACCTAAATTATCCAAGACAATTAACCATAGCCAATGGGCTATGGAATTTAGGTGCTGGGTAAATACATCCCTGTAGGCTCTATGCCAGCCCCATGCGGCCCCTGGCGCCTCTTCAGGCACTGCCGAAATTTGAAGTGCGAAAGATACACTTATCATCAACTTCGGCATTTTTGCAATGGTTTCCGCGTCGCGTTTTCGGCAAATATTTGCTCAATCAATATCAAAATAGCCTTCATGACATTCATTGCTTAGTCGGTCTTTACCGGGTAGAACTTACCGGAAAGATCGACAACACTCCGGTCGGCAACCCCGAAGACCTCGATGTCATAAGGTAACTTTGCATAATAACTGTCATGCTGATGCCCATGAAAAATTTTTTTAACCCCCATGGCCTTAGCAATATCATCAATCGCGCTAAAACCGTATTCATGGCAACCTGGCGCTTCATGCGTCACCAATATATCGGCTTTAAGGCGCTTCAATGACTCCACTTCGTCGTGCCAAATTGCCGATTTTAATTTAAGCGATAATCCATTTTTTTTAATATGCCCAGGCTGGCTAGCGAGATAATGCGCTTTGTTTTTCCATCGGGGCTTTTGCGGCGGATACCAGATGCGTCCAAGGAATATTCCGCCTAAACCGGCTATTCGAAGCCCGGCGATTTCACGGACTTTCAAATGAAGGCCGTATTCGGCCAATTCGGAGTTGAAAAGATAATGATAACGGCGCGGAAAGTCGAAATCGTGGTTGCCTGGAATCCACCAAATTCGTGTCAAACCGATTATCTTTTGTAGATACTGCTCCAAAGGTCGTTCAAGGTCGCAATCGCCTAATAAAACTACTGCATCAGGTCTATTTTCAATCGCCGCATCAATCAAAGATTGAAAATCTCCATGGGGGTCTCCGGCAAATAAAATCCGATTATTCCGGCTCATAGACTATCGATGGACATTTTGAAGTCATCACTTGATATAAGAAAGCAACCGATTTTGACGTGCGGAGGTATTTGAAGCAAGTGAAATTGCTAAATACCAGCAATTCCCAATTTGGAGATCAAAAAGGGTATGGGGTATGCTTGGCGAAGATGTCGGCAGCAGGGCGGATTTTTGCTCCTCGGCAATTGCTCCTGCATTGCCCTACTACACGCCATCCTTGGCGTAATGCAAAATCTGCATTCACGCCATCCTTGGCGTTCGAGCTGCCGCCAAGCCCCCATGGATGGGTTTACGGCGCTCCTCGACAGGCATACCCCACACCCTAAAATCGGCGAAACTGCTCAAACTGGGAATTGCTGGCTAAACACCCCTTACCGGTAAAATCGTTATAGACCGTTCATGCTTCGACTTGGCTCAGCACGAACGACCTACAACACATGCCAACTGCTCTTTTTAGATTTAAAAGCGATCCCTTAAAAGCTTGACAAGCTATCCAGTACACGCTCGATGTCGGCCTCCGAATGATAAAAGTGCGGTGAAAAGCGAACTCCTTGGCCTCTCAATGCGCAAACGATACCACAGGCTTGCAATTGCTTGAACAACAGCTTATTCGCCAGTGTTTTATGTCTAAATACGACGATACCGGATTTCAATTTGCGAGTTCGGAGGCTAATCAATTCCAAGCGTTCATTTTGCATAATACCTTCGGCAAGCCGATCGGCGTTGGCAAGAACTGCTGCTTCAACATGACCCATACCAATTTCCAGCAGCAATGACAAACTGGCCGATAAGGCATGAATCCCCAGCATGTTTGGGCTACCGCACTCGAATCGCTTGGCGCCGGGATGTACTTCCCAGGGCTTGTTTTCATAGTTGTGGATATGTTTAACCATGTGCCAGCCGAACTGAGTCAATTGCAATTGCGCTCGGGCGGCCGGGTGCGTGTAGAAAACCCCCAAGCCTTCGGGACCGCACATCCATTTATGACCGTCGGCCATCACAAAATCGGCTTGATAAGCTTGCACATCGAATTCAACAGCTCCTAAACTTTGAATCGCATCAATGCAGAACAGGATACCGTTGGCTTTACAAAACCGGCCTATTTTTTCCAAATCCAGACGTAAGCCCGAAGCGAATTCTATCGAACTCACGGTCAATAAGCGTGTATTGTTATCGACTAATGCAAATAGCGCCTCTTCCGGAGCGGAAGTACCGTTCAAGTCTGCCTGGCGAAATTCGACGCCACGTCCTGCCAAGGATTGCCAGGGTATGCGATTGGAAGGAAATTCCTCGTTTGTCGAGACGATATTGTCGCCGTCGTTCCAATCCAAGCCGTAAGCGACAAACGAAAGCGCTTCTGAAGTATTTTTAACCAACGCTATATCGTCAGACGAAGGCGCATTCAACAAAGCTTGTAGCTGAATGCGAAGCTCGTTTTCTTTTTTGAGCCAATCGGGGTAATGGTAAGCTCCGAACTGCGTGTTTTGCTCGGCAAATGCTTTTACGGCATTGCATGCCCGTAGTGGCCAGGGAGCAACAGCAGCATGGTTTAAATAAATTAATTCCTCGGCCAATGGAAATTCAGGATGATTCATACGTCAAGTCCGTTCTAGTAATGTCCCCGGGAAGACTAAACAAGCGACCGCTGTAATGCAAGCATCTGCGTCAATTAGACGCGCCTGTCACCGCCGAATCAGACCCGATCGAAACTGAATGCCATGCATTCTATGGCGTAAAAACCAATACAACGATAAAATAGTCGGTTTTTTAAAAGTTACCTTTCAATCCCTAGAGGCCATTATGAATCAAGATACCATTAACTTAGTACAACAATACTACGCTGCTTTCAATGCCGGCGACATGGATACCTTCTTAAGCTTGCTGACCGATGACGTCATTCACGATATCAATCAAGGCGAGCGCCAAATCGGCAAAGAGGCCTTTACGCAGTTCATGGCTTGCATGAACAATAATTACAAGGAAGAATTAGTCGACATGGTCATCATGACTACCCCGGACGGCAAACGCGCCGCCGCGGAGTTTGTCGTCTTGGGCGAATACTTACAAACGGACGAAGGCTTGCCGGAAGCTGCCGGACAAACTTACAGACTGCCTGCGGGCGCCTTCTTCGAAATCCGTGATAACAAAGTCGCTCGCATTTCCAATTATTACAACTTGCAAGACTGGATTGCTCAAGTTAATAGCTAATTCGGCTTTCAATCGATTCCCGAGTCCCGGCGCGGGAATCGAATGCCTAAATTTCCAAATCCGGCGGACTTAATTACCACGTTCCGGTATTTTGCATCGACGCCCAAGGCTCCTTCGGCTCCAACGGCTCGCTTTTTTGCAGTAACTCGATCGAAATTTCATCCGGCGAGCGAATGAAGGCCATATGACCGTCCCGAGGCGGCCGATTAATCGTAACGCCTGCATCCATCAATTTTCGGCACGTTTCGTAAATGTCGTCGACCTCGAAAGCCAAATGGCCGAAGTTGCGGCCGCCGGTGTATTCCTCAGGGTCCCAATTGTAGGTCAATTCCAGTAACGGCGCCTCTTGGTTCTCGGCCTGCTCCTTATCTTTCGGCGCCGCCAAATAAACGAGCGTAAAGCGGCCCGGCTCGCTCTCCATTCGCTTGGTTTCGATCAATCCGAGCTTATTGCAATAAAAATCCAATGCTTCTTCCAAATCGCGAACCCGTACCATCGTGTGTAAATAACGCATCTTATTGACTCCTTAAATACAAAAAAACAGTTTATGGGAATTTCACTCCGAGATTCAACCTTCCAATCTTACTCAGGATTGCCGAATTTTGAGTACCCTCAAACCTTCGAAGTGTTATTATCGGCTTGTGCCATTCATAGCGCTCATATAACATAGCTATGCACTAATTAGAAGTAATAGAGGCCACCCCTATGTGCAACACCTGCGGTTGTAATATCACGCCCGGTAATCGTCCGTTTGTTTTAGCGGAAAAACCGGCTAACGGTACCACGACGGTCACGGTACTGAAAAATTTACTCGCCAAAAACGACAGCCAAGCCGAACATAACCGGAGCCATTTCGATGCCCGGAAAGTCTTGGCGATCAACCTGATGTCCTCGCCCGGCTCAGGCAAAACCGCCTTGCTCGAAGCGACGATCAAGCGCCTGAACGGTTCTTTACGCTTGGCCGTAATCGAAGGCGATCTTGAAACCGAAAACGATGCCGCCAGAATTCGCGCGCATGGCGTTCCCGCCTATCAAATCACGACAGGGACTGCGTGTCATCTCGACGCGCATCTGATTCACGATGCCCTGCATCATATCGACTTGTCGTCTATCGATATCTTGTTCATAGAAAATGTCGGCAACCTCGTTTGTCCGGCCAGTTTCGATCTAGGACATCATCTGAACGTCACCCTGCTCTCGACGACCGAAGGCGACGACAAACCGGCCAAGTATCCGGTCATGTTCCGAGCTGCGGATTTGATGCTGATCACCAAGACCGACTTATTGCCGTTTCTCGACGATTTTTCACCGGAAAGGGCCGAACAAGCACTACGTAATTTAGCCAGTAAAGCTCCTGTGTTTAACCTATCTTCTCGGCAGAATGGCGATTCCGGATTGGGTGCCTGGATTGATTGGCTGCACGAACAACTCCAAGCGCATCGAAATAAACTGGCGCAACAACAAACGACACGCCCTAACGTCCAGCGCGACGGCCAACTATTACACGCCGATCCGGCGCAAGTCCGCTTTCGCCCGGTTGTTAAAGCCGGCGCACCAGCCTAAGGTCTTCCGATGGCACTCGATGCACGACAATGGCTCGATAAAATCCGCGCACTGCCGTTGACCTCGCCGGTGCGCATCATGAACGTCTGTGGCGGTCATGAGCGTTCGATTTCGATGGCGGGACTCAGAAGCGCCCTGCCCGACATGATCGACCTAATTCCGGGTCCCGGCTGCCCGGTTTGCGTTTGTCCGGAAGAAGACATTTATCAAGCGATACAAATCGGCCTGAACGAACCCGATAGCATCGTCGTGGCGTTCGGCGACATGCTGCGCGTGCCGGTCAATGTTTCGAGCAAGTCGGTACGTTCTCTCGAACAAGCCAAAGCCGCCGGCGCCGACATTCGCCCGATCGCCTCGCCTTCCGAAGCGGTTCGAATTGCGAAATCCGAACCCGGTAAAACCGTCGTATTTTTCGTCGCCGGCTTCGAAACGACCTGCGCCCCGGTCGCCGGTATGCTCGCCGAAGGCATTCCCGATAACTTATTGCTGCTAATGAGCGGTCGCCTGACTTGGCCAGCGGTTGAGATGCTACTCGACTACGAAACGCCGTCGTTCGATGCGCTGATTGCCCCGGGCCATGTTTCAACCGTGATGGGGCCTGAGGAATGGCAATTCGTCGTGGACCGCCACGGCTTCCCGGCCGCGATTGCCGGTTTCACGCCGGACAGTTTATTGGCGGCGATTTATTCTGTCTTACGACAAAAACTCGACGGCCGAATTTTTTTGGATAATTGCTACGAGCAAGTCGTTAAACCGCATGGCAATCCGACCGCGCGCCGATTGGTCGAAAGCACCCTGACGATCGTCGACGCCCCTTGGCGAGGAATCGGCATCATACCAGCCTCAGGACTTGAGCTTAGCGCCGACTATGCACAGCATAACGCCCGGCTTCGTTTTCCCGTTCATGCCGAAAATGCGAGAAAAAATGCCGGCGCGATGCCGCCGGGCTGCGACTGTGCAAGAGTCGTGCTGGGCCGCATCAAGCCGGTCGATTGCAAGCTCTTCGGCGCCTCCTGCACGCCGCGCTCGCCGGTTGGCCCGTGCATGGTTTCCGATGAAGGCGCCTGCCGAATTTGGTGGTCGTCGGGAATCAGGACTCGATCAGCCGAACACGAAGAAACGACTTGCACTTAATTTGCTGAACCCGCCTTGTATTGATATCCACTCTAACAACCTCTTTCCGCAAAAACGATGCGCGCCGCTTGATAGTCACAGGTCAAGTGCAAGGCGTCGGATTTCGCCCCTTCATATGCCGTTTGGCCCATGAATTAAACTTAAGCGGTTGGGTGCTTAACCGGGCCGGTACTGTTGAAATTTTGATACAAGGCGAACCGAACCGGATCGACCGGTTCATGGAACGTCTCATCGATAACGCCCCTCCTCTCTCAAAACCGACACTCGCAAGCTGGCAAACCGCCGAACCCGACGACCTGGATACGTTTTCGATTCTCGATAGCATTACCGAGTCGGCTTCTGCCATTCACATACCGCCTGATTATTATTTATGCGGCGACTGTCTTGCCGAAATGAGCGATCCGAAACAACGCCGTTACCGTTACCCGTTCATCAATTGCACGCAATGCGGACCCCGTTACACGCTGATCAAAAAACTGCCCTACGACCGTGTCAACACCGCGATGTCCGAATTCGAACTGTGTTCCGACTGCCGAAAAGAATACGAAAATCGCCTGGACAGGCGATTTCACGCTCAACCTTTGGCATGCCCGCTCTGCGGACCGTCATTGACTTTTCACATCGCCGGTGAAAAAACCATTTCGGATACCGGAAAGGCTTTGACCGCCTGCATCGAAGCCTTACGCGCAGGGGCAATCGTTGCGGTCAAAGGCGTCGGTGGTTATCACTTGATCTGCGATGCAAGCTCGGAGGCAATAGTCCAACGCTTGCGAGAACGAAAACAACGCGCCCGCAAACCGCTCGCGGTTCTCCTTCCTTGGCGCGGTCCAAAAGGTCTAACAGCCGTGATGGAATACGCAGAACCCGACCCGGCAGAATTGACTTTATTGCAAGACCCGCTCCGTCCTATCGTCTTGGTCGAGAAACGGAACAGTAGTCCACTGGCCGAATCCGTCGCCCCCGGTATCACCGAAATCGGCATCATGCTGCCTTATAGCCCATTGCATCATCTATTAAGCGCTGACTTTGGCGGTCCTTTGGTTGCGACATCGGCGAACATCAGCGGCGAACCGGTCATGACCGACGGCGATGAAGTCGAGAGGCGATTAAGCCGGGTAGCCGATGCTTTTTTACATCATAACCGTCCGATATTGAGACCGGCGGACGACGGGGTCTTCAGAAAAATTGCCGGTAGCATGAGACCGATTAGACTGGGCCGCGGCTGTGCACCTTTGGAAATGACACTACCGTTTACGTTACAAGAGCCGGTGCTTGCAGTGGGCGGACACATGAAAAATGCCATAGCACTAGCTTGGGACGACCGCGCCGTGATATCTCCGCATATCGGCGACCTCGGATCGAGGCGGAGTCAAGAAGTCTTCGAACAAACCATAGACGAGCTCGCAACGCTCTACGGCATAAGCATCAGAAAAGTCATTCGCGACGCGCACCCCGATTACCGTTCGAGCCGATGGGCCGAACAATCGGGATTTCCGGTAACGCAGGTATTTCATCATCACGCCCATGCCTCGGCATTAGCCGGCGAATACGGCTTATTCGAAACCATGCTGGTTTTTACCTGGGACGGGACCGGCTACGGCGAAGACGGCACGATCTGGGGAGGCGAAGCGTTATTGGGCAAGCCCGGGGAATGGCGACGCGCGGGATCTTTAAAACCCTTCAGAATACCCGGCGGCGACAAAGTCGGTCGCGAACCGTGGCGAAGCGCAGCGGCTTTATTTTGGGAATGCGGCCGGGAATGGCAAGAATGCCCATTCCCTACCGAACTCTTGAAAAAAGCTTGGCAACACGAGCTCAATGCGCCTTTATGCAGTTCCGCCGGCAGATTGTTCGATGCCGCATCGGCATTGCTAGGGCTGGTATCGACAGCCGATTACGACGGCCAAGCTCCGATGGAACTGGAAGCCTTGAGCGCCGATGGCGGACCGGGGCCAATGCTTCCCTTGGCACAAGACGAAAACGGCATTTGGCGCAGCGATTGGACGCCTTTATTGGCGATGCTGCAAAACAAGAAATTATCTAAACAAGAACGAGCCGGTCAATTTCATGCCAGTCTAGCCGAAACGATCCGAGGTCAGGCTATCCGGATTAGAACAACGCACCGAATCGACCGAATTGGTCTCTGCGGCGGCGTGTTTCAAAATAAACGATTGACCGAATTGGCGATAAACTACTTGAAACAGGAAGGCTTCGAGGTTTATCTACCGGAACGATTACCGGGAAACGACGCAGGCATCAGTTACGGACAAATCATCGAAGCCTGCCCGGTTTGAACCATTGTCGACAAACTCTATACTTTTCGTAGCGATAGTCACTGGAATAATGACAATTTCGAGCTGAACCGATACAGTTTGACTTATTCTGATTTCACGCAAAAACTGACTAGCCCCCCACACTTTACTGCCATTAAGTTAAGCCATTCGTAGTGAGCCTGTTGAGCCATGAACAGCTTAACAAATCAACTCAGACTTTTCTGCTCTCCTTTCGACTTAGCTCAGCACGAACGGTCTATAACATATGCTAACTGCTCTTTTTATGTTCAAGGCCTTTGCCTTTGCAATATAGCACTCCGCATTTAATTGATCAGTTCCCTGCATTTAAAGCCCATTAGCACTTGGTCACCCTCTTTTTTAAAAAAATAGTTACCTCCGGGTTCATTCGATTTAAATCCCTTAAATTCCTCAAGCCGCAACACATCTCTTCTCGCCGTGTAAGTTTCACGAAAGTTTCAAGCAAGTTTCGCGAAAGCTTGGTGAAAGGCATGTGAAAGTATTAATCAATAACATGAGCTTGCCCCATTTTTAAGAGGATTGAAATATGAAAAGAACAATCTTGATTCCGACCGATTTTTCGGTGGAATCGCTAAATTTGGTCAAGCATACCCTAGCTAACGCCGGAGACGACAAGCTCCATTTCGTCTTGACGCATTGCCGATTTCTTTCCGATTGTCCAATCGACCTTTTGTATTTTTCAAAGACCGAATTGCTTCAGTCCTTGAAGACTCCGGAATTCAAAAAAACATGCAAGGCCTTACGTCAAAGCTATTCAGCCGACAAGGTACTAATTAAAACGGAGCTCTTTACCGGCTTGAATCAAGCCGCTTTCAACGCCTTTATCGACGGCAACCAAATCGATGAAGCCGTCATTCCGAAACGGTACAACCCTAGGTTAAACCGGCAACCCAGCTTCAATCCGATTCCTTTCATTCGCAAAAGTCGCCTGAAAATTACCGAAGTTTCATTAGGCGCTAAGCAAAACAGTCAAGGCAACCAAAGCTTGACACTATTGCCGAATGGCTTCCTACGTGCTTAGCGTTATGAAGTTGGGCATTTATTAACTTGATATTTTGCGAGCAATTTATGAGTACTATTCAAAAACATATTCAAGAAGGATCCGGCGGCTCCGGTAAAAAAACTGAGCCGCAAACCAATCAACCGACATCGATTTTGCAGCGGCTGAAGGAATCCAACACCTTCTGGGACAGCCGTTTCGAAGATTTAACCCGCGAAACCTAGTTGAAAACCACCTATCGCGACTTCAGCGCCGGACTCATCGTTGCGTTGACCGCAATCCCAATGGCAATGGGATTCGCAACGGCGATGGGGCTGCGGCCGGAACAAGGCATCATCGCCGGCGCACTGGCCTGTATCATCGGCCGGACCTGGAGCGGTTCTAAGTATCAAGTTTACGGGCCGACCGCCGCCTTCATTCCGATCACGGCGAAGCTGGCGGAGACACATTCGCCGAGGCGCACGGTTTTTTGGTTTTAGTCTCGGTGATCGCCGGTATTATTTTAATGCTGATGGGCGTTTTCGGGCTAGGTAAATATGCCAAGCTGGTCCCCAATTCCATCAATGAGCATTATGGAGGCTTTATTGGTCAGCCGATTCTGGGAACGGCCGGATCCTAAAACTAACTAAAGGAGAAACGATAGATGATGTTTAATCCTCCGGAAATTCCGGGGGATTAAACCTACAACGACCAAAGAAAGAACGGCAAAAAACACCCGTTGGCTCGTTAACGAGCAACCGAGGAAACAATGTAATTTACAGCGCGATCAAAACTATGAAAATCTTACTCGTAGAAGACGATGCCGTTCTGGCGGATGGATTGGCATATACCCTCTCCCGATCCGGCTATGATGTCACCTGTGCACCGAACGGCAATTATGCGGAAGGCGCTTTGCTCGCACAAGACTTTGACTTGTTGATACTGGATTTAGGATTACCCGACATGGACGGCAGCGAAATCTTATGGAAACTGAGAATGCGCAAAGATACGGTTCCCATCTTGATTTTAACGGCTCGAGACGGATTAAACGACCGAATCGATGGGCTTAAGCGCGGCGCGGATGATTACATGGTGAAACCATTCGATTGTAGGGAATTGGAATCACGCGTCCATGCTCTAATTCGTCGAAGTTACTGCGGTTTTAGTAAAGATATTGTGGTTGGTAGGCTAACCCTCGACACGCTTGAGCACCAAGTTCTAGTCGACGGAGATCCATTGATTTTGTTTCAGCGCGAATATGGCGTACTTGAAACGCTTATGCTACAGGCCGGATACGTAGTCAGTAAGGATAAAATCGCTCAGCGTTTATCGACTGGCGGAGATGAACTAGGCGATAATGCCATAGAAGTCTATATACACCGTTTACGTAAACGTCTTAAGCCTTTCGAAGTCAATATCAGAACTATAAGAGGGTTGGGATATTTGCTGGAAAACGGCAAAAATACTTAAATTTTGTGCGACTGGCCGGTATATTGCCGGATTAAATGATCGAAACGTTTCACGTTACGATCTTTGAAACCTATCATCACCACGACTCATAACCAAAACGATTCATCTTTTATTTCGTTGAGTAAATAAGGAAGTATTCACCCAGCGCCTAAATTCCATAGCCCATTGGTTACTGTGAAAGTTCGTAGATTTAGGCTCTTTATATCTAATTTTTCGATATACGAAGCTCGGCAGAGAAAATGTCGGCTCCGAAGAGAGCGCGGTTGCTCGACCGGCAGGCGTCGGCGGCAGGGATAACCGCCGTCGAGCCCACACGGACGTATTCACGGCGCCCTGTCGGGCGAGTGGCAGCACCCTTCGCCACCAGAGAACTTTCATTTGCCGGGGCGATGGCTAGGCCTTCATGAACGTTATGGTTAACTATCTTTGATAATTAAGGTGCTGGGTTCACGGCGCCCTGTCAAGCGAGTCATCAAACCGCCAAAAACCTACTGCTTGTATAAGTTATTTTGTGCATATTCCTAAGGTATGTTTGACAGCTCGAAGATCTAACATATCCGCGGCAGCGGGTCGTCTTCAAGCTCCTCTAGTATTCGTTCACCGCCTAACGCCGTCTCCAAAATCACCTGGGCCCTACCGGCATGAACTTCGCCGATAATCGCCGCATCGCTACAACCCGCGCTACGCATTCTTTTAAGCGCTTCTTCGGCATCGCCGGCACTGACTACGGCCATTACCCTCCCTTCGCAGGCTAAATAATAAGGGTCGTAACCTAAGATTTCGGCGACGGTTTTAACTTGCTCGTTAATCGGTATCTTCGATTCGAGCAGTTTGACCGTGCCGGCGACAGCCGAGGCAATTTCGTGCGCGACAGTCGCTATTCCGCCTCGGGTCGGGTCGCGCATAAATCGTAACCCGGGCAGATCCAGCAATGCACGCGTCACCGGGAAAACACTCGCCGCGTCGGATTTTAACGTTCCGCTCAAGCCGAATTGCTCGCGTGCCAACAACACGGCACAACCATGATCGCCGGCAGTTCCGCTAAGCAAAATGCAATCGCCGGCCTCGATATTATCAATACCCAGATTGATAGAATGGCAGCGTTTACCGACACCGGTTACGGCAAAATAAACACCGCCGCCCTGCCCCCGGCGTAATACTTTAGTATCGCCGGCTACGATATCAACACCGCATTCTCGGCAAGCTTCAGCCATGCTGCGAATAAGTCGATCAAGTACGGCTATCTCCAAGCCTTCTTCGATAAATGCATTGAGACTCAAGTAACGCGGCGTTGCGCCTGCCACCGCTAAATCATTCACGGTTCCATGGATAGCCAGACTACCGATATTACCGCCGGGAAATTCTAATGGATCGACCGTAAAACCGTCCGTCGTGATCATCAACTCACCATCCGATTCGTCGAAAGGCATGGCGGCCGCATCGGCACGGGTATCGAGCCAGGCATTATCGAGATATTTAGCGAATAAATGCTCGATCAATTCGCGCATGAAACGTCCGCCATTACCATGTGCAAGCGTAATGTAGGTATCGGAAAATGAATGTTCTGTTATCATGATGGCTATAGTAAAACTCTTAGGTGGGTTTGTTTTTCAGGATGCGTAAGCCGTAAAGCCATTCAACAATCACGACTCTATTAACTGCTTTTGCCGCCAAGATACTAGCATGTTATAAAACCTATTGTCCTGGAGCATTAAGCCGGTTTTTTCACAACAAGTACGAAGTTTTATCCTCAAATTTAGCCGAAAAGGTGTGACATGAATATAAAGTCTATCAATGCAATAATCGGAATCACCGCGTTCTCCGCTTACGGTACGGCGGCTCAAGCCCATACCTTCGGCGCGGAAGGCGCGGGTTTTGCCGAAGGATTCATCCATCCGTTCATAGGCGTCGATCACTTGCTGGCGATGTTGGCAATTGGCATTTGGGCCGTACAATTAGGTCATAAAGCACTCTGGCGCTTGCCGGTTGCTTTTGTCGGCACGATGAGCCTGTCAGCATTATTGGCCTCGTATGGCCTGAATCTGCCTTTGCTTGAGTTTGCCATAGCCGCAACGGTATTGCTTTTAGGCGTTTTTTTAATGTTTTCGGTGCGTTTACCCGTCGTCACCAGTATGCTGATCGCAGGTTTATTCGCAAGCGTCCATGGCTATGCGCACGGACTGGAAATGCCGCAAGCCGGATCGCCTTTATTCTACGGCGCCGGTTTCATTGTCGCGACTTCACTGGTTCATGCGTTCGGCATTACGATGGCCGTGCTAATTAAACGCCGGCTTTGGTTGACTCGAGCCGGGGGGCTAGCAATTGCGGCCGCGGGACTTTACCTAACCACTATCACAATTTAAAACTCATTTCGGGAATTCTCATGTGTCTTGCCATTCCTATGCAAATTGCCTCTATTAACGGTAGTCGCGCTATTTGTTCGATCAAAGGCATCGAACGAGAAGTCAGTTTGTTTTTACTGCAGGATGAACCGATAGGCATCGGCGATTATGTTCTCATCCATGTCGGCTATGCAATCCAGAAAATCAGTGCGGAAGAAGCGCGGTCAACTTGGGAATTACTCGATCAAATGCTAACCGAGGATGCGCAGCATGCATGAACTCTCGCTATGCGAGGATTTGCTGGATCAAGTAAAAAATCTGGCCCGGCAACATCAAGCAACGAAAGTTGCTAGCATCACGGTTAAAATCGGTGTTTTATCGGGTGTAGAGCCCTTATTGTTGCAAAGCGCTTTTGAAATCAATCGCGTCGATACCATAGCCGATGGTGCCGTTTTGATTATTGAACGACAAGCGGCGCAAATCGTCTGTGAACAGTGCGGCATCGAGTCGGAGGTGCCGGCTAATCGGCTCTATTGCCCAGTCTGCCAAAGCCGGGATACTCGGCTTACTGCCGGCAGCGAAATGATTCTCGAAAGGCTTGAACTGGATACCTTGGCTTGACTGTTATGTTAAAACTCATGTTTGCCTTGGCTTAGCTAATTGAGTTATAAATAAATCACTATCGGTATTTCATAGAAAATTGTGTTTGGTACGACTATTTCATCCATCATTAATAAGGCAACGTTATGGCAGATTATAAAAAATATCAATGTTTAGAATGCGGACATATTTACGACGAGCAATTAGGTGATCCGGATAGCGGAATCGAACCCGGCACTCGTTGGGAAGATATTCCTGATGATTGGGTTTGCCCTGAGTGCGGAGCTGAAAAAAGCGCTTTCGAGCCCCTCTAAGTATTATTGCCATGAAAGTCGTGATAATCGGATCGGGGTTTGCCGGCATAACCTTTGCCGAAAAACTACATACTTTAAACCCGGATGCTCGTATCACCGTGGTAACACGGGAAAGCGACGGCTTTTATTCTCGGCCGTTGCTTTCTCACGGCTTTAGCAAGGAGGGTATAGAGCAGTCCATCATTCTCAAAACTTTTGAAACTATTCGACAAAAAAGGATTGAAGTTCTAACAGAGACCGAAGCGGAAGTTATCGATCGCCACCATAAAATCGTCAATTTGGCAGCCGAATCAATAAAAACAACTATAGACTATGATGTTTTAGTTTTAGCCCAAGGTTCCGCAGCCTTCATCCCGCCGGCGTTAATGGCCGATCGCAATAATTTTCATCTCCTTAACAGCCTTGCCGACCTCAAAGAATTACGTCAGATACGACAAACGTTGTTGAACAAGAACAAACCGCCTCATTGGGCGATTATCGGCGGCGGCTTAATCGGTTGCGAAGTGGCATCGGATTTAGCCGTTTCGGGAGATAAAGTTAGCCTGTTTCATGCCATGGATCGCTTGATGGAGCGGCAACTGAGCAATGGCGACTCGGCAAAACTGCTTAAAATTTTGAAAAATAGCGAAGTTAACGTTTTATTTAACCAATCTGTCACCGGCATCGACAAGAAAAACGGCGAAATACTTGTTAATTCCAATAACGGCGGTAAATTTGATGCGGCTTTAGTCTCTTGTGGATTCAAGCCGAGAACTGAACTTGCTGCCGCAGCGGGACTGGCTGTCAACCGAGGGATAAAAGTGAATTCATTCATGCAAACCACCGATCCGGCCATCTTTGCAATCGGTGACGTCGCCGAATTACCTAACGGTAAACTATATGCCTTTATTTTGCCGATACGCGGGCAAGCGCAATGGCTGGCTGAATACTTAGTCGATGAAGATATTCAACCTTGGATAGCCCCGGACTTTAAGCCCAAATCGAAGGTACATGGTTTTGTCGCCGATAATCCACAGTTTTTTTAATTTTTGATCGATTACTACTGCCCAGTCTTTTGATTCACACTACCAAATAAACCGATTAACATGCATTCGTTTATCGACGGCCCGGTTTTAAGCTTAATCATCGCCAGCATTGAAAACCGGACACCTTCGACACCGGTTATCGATGCGGTCAACGAAAGCGCAATCGCGCTTTTCGGTTATCAAACGCAACAGCTAATCGATAAACCGCTCGACAGACTATTATCAGCGTCTAATCCTGCGAATTTTTGGCAGGAAATTCTGGAGAAAATGCCTTTCGAGCAAACCAGCATCAGTTTTCAAGCCGAACTGAAGGATGCAACCGATTCTCCATTCCCCGCATTGATTTCATTATGCCGCCTTGCTTTAAGCGAAACCGATAATGTAAGCCGATTTGCTTTGCTGATTCAAAAACTTGGTGAAAAAACCCAGCTCGACATCAACCTTATTTTAATGCTCAGAGCCGTTGAGCAAAGCGCTAGCGCAGTCATTATCACCGACCCTTCCGGACGCATCGAATACATTAATCCGAAATTTTGTGAAATGACCGGATACTCTAAGGAAGAGCTACTCGGTTTTAACCCGAAAATTTTGCAGTCGGGCGATACGACCGCCGAGCAATATCTAAACATGTGGCAACAACTGTTAAGTCGGGGCGAATGGCGCGGAGAAATTAAAAATCAAAAGAAAAACGGTGAAGATTACTGGGCGTTTGAAAGCATCAGCACCATAAAAAACAGCCAAGGCCAAATTACGCACGTTCTCGCTGTCGAAGAAGATATCACCGAACGCAAGCATTTTGAAGCGGCGCTTAAGGAAAGCGAGGAACGGTTTCGGCAAATGGCCGAAATGACCGGAGAATGGCTGTGGGAGCAAGACCCGAACGGCTATTACATCTATAGCAGTAATGCGGTCGATACCATCATCGGCTACACCCCTGAAGCCGTTTTAGGAAAGCACTATACGGAGCTGTTGACACCTCAGGATCAAACTAGCTTTCAGCCTTATTCTTCGGTACATAAACCTTTCTATTCGCTACTTAATCATTATCGACATAAGGACGGGCACGAGGTAATCGCCGAATCTACCGGATTACCGATAACTGACAAACAAGGCAATTTGATTAAATGGCGCGGCGTGGACAGAGATATCACGGCACGTAAACATTATGAAGACGCATTAATAGAAAGCGAGAAAAGAACAAGGTTGATCATTGAAACCGCGCTCAATGCCATTATCATCATGGATTCCTACGGCATCATTACCGATTGGAACCAAAGAGCCGAACTCATGTTCGGATGGTCGCGCGAGGAAGCAATAGGTCAAAATGTCGCCGGGTTGATTGTACCTAAACGCTTTCGTAAATCGCTGAACGACGAACTGCAAACCTTTTTGCAAACCGGTAAAAGCCCGGTTTTGAATAAACTGACCGAACAGATCGCTTTACGTAAAGATGGTGTTGAATTTCCTATCGAACTCAGTGTAGCGCCGCTAAAAATAGGCCATGCTTACGAATTCAGCGGCTTTGTGCATGACATTACAGGGCGAAAAGCCGCCGAACGCCAAATACGCATGGCTCAAGTTAATTTGGCCATTGCGCAAAACGAAATGAGAATTGCTCAGAATATACAAGCATCTTTGCTTCCCTCTGCACCAGTTATATCGAATCAGTTCAAGATCACCGGGTTTTGCTTACCTGCTACGCAAGTCGGAGGCGATTATTTCGATTATTTTTACCGTGACGACACTCATCTCGACATGGTCATTGCCGACGTTTCCGGTCATGCCGTGGGACCCGCTTTATTTATGGTTTCGGCAAGAAGCGCCATTAGGGCGCAAGCGCATTGGCCGGCATCGCCGGCGCAAACGCTCAATGTATTAAATGACTTTCTGTTTGCCGATCTTAACCATTCCGACTACTTTATCACCTTATTTTACTTGCAATACGAGACACAAACTCACCACCTTAGGTATTCGAATGCCGGGCACCCGCCCCCTCTACTTTATCGCCGGACTCGAGCTCAATGCGAGCAACTCGACACGGAAGGACTCATCGTCGGCGTTCGGGAGCATGTCGAATTCGAGGAAAAAAGAACCGTGTTGGCCGAAGGCGATTGTTTGCTACTCTACACGGACGGCTTGACCGAGGCGGAAAACCCCCAAGGCGACTTCTTCGGTACCAAGCGGCTCGTGGATATTTTTTCTCATTCCACTGAATACGAGCCGGATGCCATCATCGATAATATTGTTCAACAGCTCAAACAATTTTGCCAAACCGAAGTGTTTAATGACGATATTACGCTGATGGTGTTTAAGAGAGTGAATAGTGAATAGTGAATAGTGAATAGTGAATAGTGAATAGTGAATGGACTGCTTGCTTGGATTTGGGTTCGGAAATACTTATTAATTTTTCTCGATTGAATTGAATGGTCTGCGCTATTGCTGCAGTTGGTGGGGACATTTCCGCTTTTTTACAAGCACCGGAAGGTTGACAATGCGTACCTTTCTTCAAGGACTTCCCGTTGTCCCAGTCATACTAGGTTACGCGATTGATGCCTTTCCTACCTTAAAAACGTTACGGACGGGTTTACAAAACCTCGTCCGGCTAATCATTGACTATTCACCTTTCACCTTTCACCTTTTACTATTTACCATTCGCTATTACCCGCCTATTATTTTGCATTATCATTTCGCTCATTAAGAGCCGTTACAGCCCGATTCACCGGAAAATCATGGAAACCCCATTAAGCCACTTTGTTCAGGTACTAAATTCTTTCCGCGAAGGCGAAGCAACCTTCGGCGATTTGTCGAAACAAATGCGTCAACTGCTTAGCGAACATCCCGAACAATCAGGCGAACTGCGCAAGTTGCTGGATGACTGCTTTGAACAGGGCTATTTACCACCGCAAATTCACCAGGGCTTAATCGTACAAACAACTCTATCTCTGCATAATGACGACGAAACACGAATAAGCACGTCCTCTCACGAGCAAGATGAAACCATTGTCTGGCCAACAACAAAAACCAATACACCAAAACCGGGCGAAATCATTCAACCGAATGTTGACTTCGAGAAAACCCGGTTGACCGATCGTTTCGAATCCACAGCCCAAAGGGGTGCGGTTAGTTCGGTTGATATAACATCCGGGCAAATGATTAATACGACTCGCGGCACTAGATATTCCGGATCATCGGGATTTAGCTCAACCGAATCTGAAAAAATCGGTATCGGCTCGGTGTTAAAAGACCGTTTCATACTGGAGGAATTGCTCGGTAGCGGCGGCATGGGCGTCGTTTATAAAGCGCTGGATTTACGTAAACAAGAAGCTCAAGATAAGTCTCCTTATGTCGCCTTGAAAATTTTAAACGACGAATTCAAGGATAACCCAACTTCCTATATTGCTTTGCAACGGGAGACCAGAAAGGCTCAAACATTGGCTCATCCGAATATCATTACCGTCTATGACTTCGACAGAGACCGATCGCATATTTTTATGTCGATGGAAGTATTGACCGGACAGTCGTTAAAAGACTACATCAATAAAGTTATTCCTAACGGTATGCCGTTCAAAAAAGCCTGGCACATTATCAAAGGCATGTGCTTGGCTTTGGCTTATGCGCACAAAAACGGCATTATCCATTCCGACTTTAAACCGGGCAATGTTTCGATATTAGAAAACGGCGAAGTCAAAGTCCTCGATTTTGGTATCGCCTGTGCAGTCCGTCCCGGTAAAGATCAGGACGAAACCATTTTCGATGCTCGTAGGGATTTAGGCGCATTGACGCCGGCTTATGCCAGCCTTGAAATGTTTTCTAATAAAGAGCCCGACCCTAGCGACGATGTTTACGCGCTTGCTTGCGTCATCTATGAAGTTTTGACTGGAAAGCATCCTTACGGAAAATTATCGGCACTCAAGGCCCATGAGCTTAATCTGCAACCTAAAACGGTGCCTAGCTTAAGTCGTCGGCAGTGGAAAGGCCTGCAACGCGCCTTGGCTTTGGAAAGAAAAGATCGCACTCCCTCGGTCAAGCAGCTCATCACCGACTTGCAGCCACAATCGCCCCTACCGATTATTCTGGGCACAATGGCTATAATAGCCATTGCCGTTACGACCGGAGGCTATATCAAACTATCGCAGGAAACCGACCCGCTTCAAGATAAAATTATTGAACTAACGCCGAAGCAACAACTTAAGGTCAAAGACTTATTGGAACTGGCTGAGATTCATTTTGAAGTCGGTTATCTGACCGCCCCGACCGGCAGTAATGCGTTATGGTCGTATCGACAAGCGCTTGAAATCGATCCTTATAATAAAGAAGCCAAAAACGGTTTAAAGAAGATTGCCGATATCCTGGCAGAACAAGCCCAGCAATTATATGCTGAAGGAAAATACGATGAAAGCCTAAGCAAAATTGAAGAAGGGCTCGAAGCAATACCCAAGCATGACGAATTATTGGCTTTGAAGAAAAAAATCTTAAATTAAACGAATTTATACCCATTGCAAAGCAAAATTTTAAATTATCCTTTAGTAAAAGTTTATGCGTTTTGATAAAAGAGTGCCGAAGCAGATAAAGACTATGACAATATTCAACAGAACACACGCCTGAGAGCAGCCGAGGTCAAATGCTTAACGACGAATCCCATTCCAATACATCGCTGATCGATGAAGACGACTCGACACGTTTTGCCACAAATCGTCCTTTGACTATTGAACCCGACAATAAAAATTCCGGTAATCAAAGATTCAAGAATCTGAGCGTACTCGATATTCTCGGTCAAGGCGGTGTCGGCCGGGTTTATCTAGCCTATGACGAGACCATCGGCAGGCGAGTCGCGGTCAAGGAAATGCTGGATGAACTAAGCGGCGACGCTGAACTCGATCATTCGTTTTTACATGAAGCCAAAATTACCGGAAAACTCGAACATCCGGGCATTGTTCCTGTTTATGAGCTAGGTCAACGAAACGACGGTAGGCCTTATTATGTGATGCGCTATATTAAAGGCGAAACGCTGGCCCGGAAATTCGAAAAAATATCCGACACCGATCCCAAAACTGGATTCAACCAACGCATTCAACTATTAGATACTTTAATCGATGTTTGCAATACCTTGGCCTATGCTCATGCCAAAGGCGTCATTCATCGCGACTTAAAACCCGCGAATATTATTGTCGGTAATTTCGGCGAAACCATCGTTGTCGACTGGGGATTAGCCCAGGTGCTGGACGATGACGACAATACCTATTTTTATCGAGAAGCTCTCACTCACCAACGCGATAGCTTAAGCGACTCAAGTACATCGGAAGCGCTGGGTACGCCCGCCTATATGGCGCCGGAACAATTCAGCGGTCGCGCGGATAAAACATCGGATGTTTACAGTTTGGGAATGATTCTCTATAAAATTATTACCGGCACTCAACCTTACCGCGGCTCGATTTCCGCAGTACAGCAACAAATAGAAAAGGATTCCGATACTCCCTCTCCTAAACAATTCAATACTGCAGCACCTCCTGAATTGATCGCGATTTGCGAAAAAGCCGTGCATAAGAATCCTTTGCAACGTTTTACCGATGCCGGAAAATTAGCTGAAGAATTGAAGGCTTTTCGTGACGGACGCATGGTCAATGTCTATGCCTATTCAAGACGTGAATTATTAAGCCGTTTTTTTGCACAAAATAAATTTGCCGTTTTCTTGACCGCCTTGCTACTCATTGCAATTAGTATCGGAGCGGGCTTTTCGCTTCATTATGCACACCAAATGCATGAAGCTAAACATGAAGCCGAACAAGCCTTAAGCCGAATCACTTTTTACGGAGAACGCTCACAGCAACAAGCACGTTCCATCGCGCATGCGCTGCAATCGAAAATCGCACTGGTATTTTCCGTTCTGAGCCAAGCGGCAGAAAAACTCAGCTCCGGCGATATCGACGAGTCGTCGATCTTAGAAGAATTACAAAACCGTTATCCGCAGTTTGATTCGTTTTTTATTCAACCTATTTCAGTGCTAACAGGAGCGTTTATCGCAAGTGAAGAAAACGATGAGCTAATACCGATTGCCGATTTCGAAAATAACCGACTTATTCTAAAATACCGAATGCCTATCAAAAAGGACGGTCGCATTGTCGAATACCTCGAAGCTAGAATGTCCCCGGAAAAGATACTGCCCAAACTGTTTGCGACCATTCTGAACCAGGATGAAATACAACCGGATATCTGGATCATGCGTAACGATGGCTTAATCCTGTATGACGCCAATTCGGACTATATCGGTACGAATCTTTTTATCGACCCGGTCAGCCGCCAATCACCCTCGCTGCAGGCTTTCGGGAGATTAGTCATGATCGATGACGACAGCATCAGTTATTACAGTTATCGCGAAGACGGCACAGAGGTCTTTAAAATCGCCGCTTGGGATTCTATTGAATTTAATGTCAAACACGATTGGAAAATCATTGTCGACTATACTTATCTGCGCAAAGAAATGAGGAACAAATTCCGTTTATTTTAAAAAGTAAAGCATATTCATTAAGTAGGCAAAATCTTCAAACGAACAGCAGCAAAACGGCGACAATACCGAAAATCATTGCGAGCCTTAACCATATTTGCGCCTCTGTCGTTAGGCTGTGCCGGTGAGTCCAAAAGTTTCTTAATACCAAACCGAAAAATACAATTGAAACGAGCAAAAAAATCAATCCTGCAATGGATATCGACATGAACCGTTCTCCCCGCTTATTCGCTTAACCATGATTGTTGCCGCCATCCTGGTGCGCGCACTTCGAACAGAGGCGCTTCAACTTGCATCAACGCAAGTTCCAAGGCCGCCGACTTACGCTGGCGCTGATAACCTTCAGTCAATATGCGTTTACACTGCAATTCCGAGATTGGCATGCCTGACAAATAGCGAACGCCTTGGTTGAAACGTCCCTTGTTCGCGTCCCACCAAGCGGCTATTTTTAGAGGACTAGGCCAGGGCAAGTCTTCGTCGCTGTCCATCGTTACATCTTCATCTTCCGGATTTTCGGTAGGCCCCGCATCGAAGCCTTGCGGCGGTTCGTCGTCCAAATCTTCATAAGAGATATCGACGCCGGTGATGCTGCTGAACGCCTCGCCGGCCACTCGCGACAACTCGGGAATGCTCATTTGCTTGATCAGCCAAGGAACATAAAACGGATCGCCGATGATGCCGACGCCGACGACCAAATCGCGTTGCCATTCCGGATATCGAGCCAAGTTTTTCAGCCAGCGATGCGCATCAATGGGAGACATTGCGCGTAATAGCAAATCAAACGCGCGCTGGCCCAACGGGGACTTGATGCAAGCAGACGTTTTCAATGTTTCGATCGCTCGTATCCTATCGCCTAACAGCACTGAGGACCAGGCGGCCCAAAATTGGACTGCTTCATCGTCTGCTTTTAGCTGATCCTGAATCGGTTCAATCAAATCACGGCGTTTGAGTTGCCCCGCGGCTCTTAATGCACAGGCCTTTAGCGAAGCCGGTGCTTGGTCATCAGCGATAGTCTTAGCGAGAACCAAGCCCGGATCGGCGCGATGAACTGCGCAGGCGGCAATGCCAATCTGTATGAGTAAAGGCGAATCCGATGTCAAATAGCTTTTGACCGTACCGGCAAGTCGTTGCGGCGCAACCCAACCGAACGCCGAAACCAGACCGCGCAATGCTTCCGGAAATTGCGTCACTGTTTCAAGAACGCGTTCGAGACGATTCGCATACTTGCTCTCCAGCGCCAAGATTCCTGCGGCAAAGACCTCCCCCGGTTCGCCGAATTTTAAGGCCTCTTCGCATAACTGCCAAGCCTCGCTCCCGGCAATTCGTAAACCGTCCAGATGCGCTTCGATGCGGCTGTCGAGTTTTGCCAAGTCTTCCAAGCGATAATGCGGGGCATAGACGGCATAACTGCGTAATATCCACAGAAAAGCCGTTTCTTCGGCGTGTTGTTCGAGAATCTGGGGAATGATTCTTTTGGTTATTACGCTGGGAGTTTGCAAATTGCGTTTACCTGGTTTCTATTCGGATAGTTGATGAATGATATTAATCGGCATTCTCGAAAAGCGTAGCGCAATCGATTGCCAAGTCTACGCTTGAAAAAAAATGGTTCATTCTCACAGAATTCATACAAAACGCAATGCCCGGTATCGTCCCGCCGAAAGATTTCCGCCTTATGGGCAACCAGGTCGATTAATACATATTCGGCCAAGGATGAAAACTTTCTATAGTTGGCAAACTTCTCTCCCCGGTCATATGCTTCCGTGGATTCGGACAAGACTTCGATGATCAAACGCGGTTCGGACATATAGCGTTCGGCTTTATGATCCGACTCGGAACAGGTGACAAACACATCAGGATAAAAAAAAGCATTCGCCAATTTCAATTTCATGTCAGCCATGTAGACACGGCAGGGAGTCCCTGCAAGGTGGTTTCCAAGGAATCGAAAAAGGTTCCCGGCTATCGTGGCATGCTGACGCGTCACGCCAACCATCGCGAAAATCTCGCCGCCAATGAATTCGTGTTTGTCCTTTTGCCGTTCCTCCCATTCGAGGAATTCTTCGGGTGACATCGGTTCAGTTGTTGCCGGGAATGACATCGTCAATGCCTCCATAAAGTCTATTAAGGGCCTAAAGTACAGAATAGGCAAATTTTGTACGGCGAAGCTTATTACTATGAAAGTTCGTAGTTTTAGACTTTTTATCTAATTTTTCGACCTGATTAGCAAGATGCTTCAGCTTGCCGAAGCCAAGTGTCCGAGCGGAGGCCAGTTGTAGCCGCAGCCACTTCTGCGGGACGGGTTATTTAACCTGTCCCCAAGTTTCGGTTTGCCCTAAACATTTCGGCTTACTTCGGCCAAAGTCGAAACGTTTAGGACGGGGTTGAAAACCCCGTCCTGCTAGGATCTCCTGGTTTTTGGGCTTTAGCTGAAGAAACTTGCTAATCAGGTTTTTCGATATGCAAAAATATTCTGTAAAAATGCCGGTTCCGAAGAGGGTGCGGTTGCTCGACCGATAGGCGTCGGCGGCAGGGATAGCCGCCGCCGAGCCTACATGGACGTATTCACGGCGTCCTGTCGGGCGAGTGACCGCACCTTCCCCAACGCCTCGCACTTTCATTTACTGGGACGATGGCAAAGCCTTCATGAACGTTACTATGAAAGTACGGAATCGGAACAGAGTAGGGTTACTCGGCAGCACACATCAAATCGATATGGTCGGCCAACAAATCCCGTTTACGTTCCAGAAAATTGACCGTAAAAAAAATAACAACCGCCCGGCACAAAATTACGCCGATAATTCAGCATGCCATCTCCCGAATATCAATTTAGATTCGTAGGGCGGTTTCGCGCCAGCAAACCTTCATTAAAGCCGCCCAGAAACATTGACGGACATTACAGAATCATTGCTCCGTCCGAAGGTAAATTGCCAAGGTAAATCTAGCTTACGTTCATTCGCCGTAAGAACAAGATGCCATTGAAGAGTTATTTGTGACCGCTCGTCCATAGTTTCAGGGTATAAGTTATGAAAGTAGCATTAGCTCTCGCCAATCAGATCCGTCATATTGCACTAATTGCTTGGAACCGATGGACCAAACACAGTCTATGCAAGTCTTAAGTCGGTAAGTGAAACTGGGTATGCGGTATATGTCAATGATTTTGAGACACCCATAATAAAAAATTAGTGTAGATTGTGAGTTTAGTTTTCCTGGTCGAGAGCCTCATTTGCCGTCCGTGAAGGGGGCGGGTTAATCCAAGCGGCTTCAGGTACGGCTTGGGCATGGGGTTGGCGGTTTTTGAAGCGTTCCGGATTGCGCTCGAATGCGGCATGCAGGACTTGCGTGCGCTGCGTAACTATCTCGACGGCTTGGCCGCTGTGAACGCTGGCCGGGGTTAACAGTGCAATGCCGGAGTGATAGTGGTCATGGTTGTACCAGTCGAAGAACGTTCCGCAAAAGCTTCTGGCATCTTCGATAGCGCCGAATTGAGCCGGAAAGCCCGGTCGGTATTTCAAGGTCTTGAACTGCGCCTCGGAATACGGGTTGTCGTTGGAGACATGGGGCCGTGAATGGGTTTTGGTCACGCCCAGGTCAGCCAGCAGTTGCTCGACGCCTTTGGAGGTCATACTGCTGCCGCGGTCGGCGTGAATAGTCAATTGGCCTTCACGGATAGTTTGCCGAGTACAGCTTTCGCCAATCAGTCGCTTAGCCAGCTCGGTGGATTCGCGGTGCGCTACCATCCAGCCGACCACGCAGCGGCTGAAAATGTCGATAATGACGTAGAGGTAGAAATACGTCCATTTGGCCGGGCCTTTGAGTTTGGTGATATCCCATGACCATACTTGGTTGGGCGCAGTGGCGAGTAACTCGGGCTTGGTGTAGTTGGGACGACGAAGCTGGTTGCGGCGCTCGCGCACTTCCTGGTGGCGCACCAGGATGCGATAGAGGGTGCTGATGGAGCACAGGTAAACGCCCTCGTCGAGCAGCGCCGCATAGACCTGATAAGGCGAGCGATCCATGAAACGCTCGCTGTGCAGATGCGCCAGGACGTGTGGCTCTTCGTCCGTACTCAGTGCCAGCGGCGGGCGCGGACGTTCGACCGGCCACGAAGAGCGATCTTGTTGTGCGCGATAAAACGAGGCACGGTTGAAGTTGAGCGCCTCGCAGGCGGCCTTAACGCCTACCTCACGGCTGAGTTCAAGCGTGGCCTTCATGATGCTCTCCCGGTGTGGGCTGGAATCTCGCACAAGCCCAGCAGTTGCGAAAGTTTTTTTTGGACATCGATGATAGCCTCCGCCTGTGTTAGGCATGCCTGCAAACGCTGAATTTCGGCTTGCAGACGAGCATTTTCAGCGGCTAACGGATTCTTGTCCGAAGGTTTGCGGCCACGCGGCTTGGATAGACCGGCGCGGATGGCCTGCTCACGTTCGCTGCGCCATTTGCTGAGATGTGAGGAATATAATCCCTCTGTGCGCAGCAACTTGCCGATGCAGCCCGGTTCGCTACACGCATCAGCCTGGGTCAAGATGCGCTCTTTGTATTCGGCGGTAAACGTCCGGCGGGCGGCCTTTTCAAGCACTTCGCTGGTGATGCGGGAAGGTTCCGCGGCGAACGCGGAGGACACTTCAGCCGCCCTACGGGCGTCTTGCGTGTCCTCCGCGTTCGCCGCGGCATGAGGAATAGCTTGTACGGTTGTGTCAGTCATGAGATTTTCTCCGAAAATGTTCCCTAATTAATGCATGGGGCGGTGTCTCAGGTATATTGACACAGAGGGATGTCGCTAAATTCTGAATATTCTATAAATTGTAATTCGTTATCGACAATTTCATAGATTGAATTCATACTGCATACGAAAGTCCTTCCCTCAAATGAACAGATACCCCAAAGCTTATCGCCAGTAATTTCATTGTTTATTATCGACCAATCGTTTAAGCCACACCCCCTAAGAATGGTTCCTTGATCACCACAAGTGTATATAAAGCCATCGTTAGTTAGAACAGCGTCATAAATATCTAGATTTGTTGGCAAATCTAATCTCGTGCTACGATTGTCAGCTAATAAAATTCCAATCCCATGCCAACCGAATAGATAGAATGATCCTTCAGGTAGTGCCACTATTTTTTCAAAGCCTACATATTTAAATTGTTCAATATCCTGACTCATTTTGATTTCCTGATCTTTCCATTCGGAAGTGGTTTTTTTTAGGAAAGCAGTGTTTCCTCCCCCCGCAACTATATGATATGAATTAGAAGAAAAGGCTTGGGACCTAAGTGCTCCGAAATTTTTGTTTGAAGTAATGGGATCGGATGCCTCTATAGTATTACCGTTGTAAAACCATATCCCACCGTCTTCGCCAAGAAAGTAACCGTTAAGATTTCCACCTTCATTTGCGAGAATAACATCACAGCAATTTGATGAAACTAGAATACCGTTGGTGACGTCATGATCCTTAACTACGAGTAAGCTGTGTGGCTCCTTATCATGAAAAAGTTCATCAATTGAAAGTATCAACAATCCAGTATCACAGGAAATGGGAGCTCCTGTTACAAAAGAAATCCCTGGATTTGTAAGATTTACATTACTCATTTGCATTTTAGATATCCTAAACTTTCATCCCAGCCACGATTTGGCTAGTTTTGCTGCTCTGGCTGATATACCTTGTTTCCAAGGAGCACTCTCTCCAAGTCCAAACTGTGACATAGATACCTTAGCGTTGTTATCCTGGACCTTTCTGTGATAATCAAGCAGTTGGGCTTCTAAACACTCGACACTGCACCCTTTAAACGTATCAGAGGCTGTCACTGCGCCAACAATGGCAAGTGTTTCTAAATCTGTCTCCGCTCCTTTTCCTCCCATCTGGTTAACAAAAGCTTTACGCTTGGTCGACAATACACCATGAGTTGAGCAGGTAGCCGCACCGCCTTCGACGCACATGGAGGGTGCGTCCTTGTCATTATATTTATCCCAGCCTGGCTTTCGTTTTCCCGTTGTTCGATCCTGTCCAGCTTCGACAAATGATTTGACATCGATTAAGTGATCAGGTGTCTGTCCAGGGCAACATTTATTAGGTTCATATGGCGATAAAAAACAGCGCAAGGCCTTCTGGCAAGGATCTCTTTGCATTTCCCCACCTAGTTTCCGCTCTAAAGCCTGTTTTTCAGCCTTACTTTTGCCGGAATTTTTCTTTCGTGCTTCAACTAATTCGTATCCTGAGGTGGGGCACTTAACCGGTTTATTAAGATCGCCACACTTCGATTCAACATTATTTTTTTCATCTGCACATTCACCAATATTACCCATTGCCATCCGGTCAGAAAATATCCAAGGAACTGCCTCATTAGCCATAGGGCTTGCATGGTTATCAGTTGTCAAATCCAAATGCCGATCAACATTCTCACCTTCAAATTTGACATTCATCGACCATTTGATGAAATAAACTTTTCCTCTATTGGTACTTGAAATTACCCCTTTTTTGGCAGCCGACCCTGCCTCGTCGCCGGTCGATTTCTTGAAGTAAGACTTATTTTTCAGCATGACTTCTTTGCCCGTGATTTTCACGTTTTTGCTACCTTTCGTGGTATCAGAGGCAAATCCAGTATTCGGGTAGGGAATAGGAACGCCAGGCGGCGTCGCCGGATTTTCCGGCGGGGTAAAACAAACGTCCGGAAACGAAGCGATGGTTTTTCCAGAGCCTGCTTTACAGGCTAGTTCCATGCCGTTAGCATACACTTCATTCGCCATTATTTTGCTCCTACCGTTTGCCAAGCCAATATCATAGAAGCCCGCTTACCGTCGTCATTGCCTAGATGGGCCCAAATGTGATTCCCCTTGCTGTAATTTTTTTCGCAGGCGGATTTCAAATATCCCAGCATAACCAAGCCAATTGCCGAACCGGTTTCGCCGATACAATCCGCAGGATGCCAGATGTCGAATTCTTCTCGCTTAGTACGGTCGACGCGGCTGAAAGCGATGCTCGATTCTTTAAAATGATATTGTTCGCCTGCAATGTCGGTGATTTTGAATTCGAGGATGCTTTCACCGCAACCGGCATCGATTAGCGACTCTTTCAAAGCCGCAGTTAAGCCATCTGCTCTCAATGGTTCTTCCGAGTCAATGTGAGCTTTTTCAACAGCAAATCCTAGGCCATGGCAAATGAGCTGTGGCTCCGGCTTTGCGTAAGTCGGTTCTATGATGAGCGCCGCCCCCGCCTCGCCGGGTATGAATCCGTTGGAGTTTTGACTGGTCAGCAAGCGCTCGTGTTCTTCATAGTGCGCTAAGGATTGCGCGACAAGAAGACTATCGGTTGCTGCAATCAACACATGTTTGAGTTTCAATTCCTGAATGAGCGGCCTGGCATGTCTCAGCGCGAGTGCGACGCCGACATGCCCTCCGGCAATGACCAGTGATTTTTCATGAAATTCCAGTTGCAGTTCTTCCAACAAATCATGAAAAAACTGATTGTCGTCGTCGATTACCCGGCCTTTTCTGTCGCGCTCCGACAAACAAAGCAATAATGGCGTCTCGACGGGATTGATCAACGGGTTGCCGGACAAGCATTCTCGGATCGCAGCGGCGGCCATTTTGATCAGCTTTGTTTTGCCGCGCCACGGCTGTTCGAGCGGCACTTCGCAGCCCATGATCCACTCGCCGCCTTGGTCCATGAAGCGGGTTTCCTGAAAATTGTCGATCGCACAGCGTATCGCGGCACAGCTCGCCGGCGCATCAAGGCCGACGCCAGTGACCAGGCCGGTACCGGTAATCGCCAAAGGAAAGCTCATGAGGTCATCCCTTAGCGGTCTTTGGAGAAAAGGTCGGCATGCTATTTGGTTGTTTGCTCGAGTTTTTTTCGCAAAGCCATTGTATGTTCACTCAGTTCTTCGATAGTCATTGAATCATCCTGTTCTTGATGCCACTTTGTGTAATCGAAAGGCTCTCTCTGAATCAAAGCGATAAATCGTTCCGCTTCGACATCTCCGAGATAGTCGGAAAGGATCTGCATGCCTTTTGTTTTAATTTCGGTATCGGTAATCATTGCATCACTTCTTTTATAAAACCAATGGGATAGGATTACTCAACTTTCCTCCTCCGCTTCCGGTCGATTGGCTTTAGCCAAATGCGCCAACGAAGGATAATAGGTTTTGCCTAACTCCCGAGCACGCCACCAAGCCCGGGACATTTTGCCGACCAGTACTTGTGAAACTTCGAACATGCTCTTCTTCAACGGTCGTGCGATTCGCCAGGTGACCGTGAATCGCCCCAAATCGGGCTCGATGATCAAGGTATCGATTACCGCCCGGGTTTCTTCCTTGCCCCCTTTTTTCGGGAAAAACACGACCGGCATGTCTATTTTAGGCAGCCAAAAACGGCTTCGTCCCGACGGCGTCAGATTGGCCAACACGATCTCTTCTCCGCCTTGCAAATACGGAATTTGTTGATCGAGCGGCGCCGCCTGAAAATAGGCTTCGTCGAAATCGGGCGGCAGAAACGGAAAAATATGGTCGGTCCAGTGTTGATCATAGGTTCCGGCTAGACGATAACGCGGCTCCCAACTACGCCCGACCGGACCGAAAGACATCGGTCGATAGTCGCCGGCGGGATTCGTGATCGAACGTTCGCTCTCCTCGGTATTCGGCATCGGCGCGCCGTTCACGAGTTCGCTGCTTAGCATGGCGTGATAGCCAACGCCTACCGGATTAGGCCGATAGGCGCTGTGTTTTTCGGGATCGACATGAAAATCGTCCGATCCGCCGAAGGCGCGATCATAGGTGATCGGAATTTGCAAAAACGGCGCCGGCGGCCCCGCCTCGATGCCGCCGATACCCGCTTGCCAAACGCGATCGCCGACGACGCGAAATACTTTCTTAAAATCGCCGACTTTAAGGCCGACCGGAATTTGATTGACCGGCGAGCCCTCCGGTGCATAGGCGGTTCCGAGCAGCAACACGTCGCAGCGTGGTTTTCTGGGCGCGAAGTCGCTTTCATAAATGGGTGCTGAAAATCCCGGTTCTCCGGTGAAAGTATCGGCGAAAACCAATGGAACTTGTTCTTCGGCAAGCTCGGGTGCCTGATTGGCCCATTCGGGTATCTGAAAAGTCCCTTTGATTACGACCACCAACAATTCTCGGCCATCGACTTGCAAGCCTTGAGTATAGGCTGCCTGCATGCGGGTGGCGTTGATCAGATCCATATCAGTTGATTTGCACCGAGCCGCCCTTGATGCGATTGACGCCGGACGAGCGATTGAGAATATAAGCGCCTCGGATGATGATTTTACCGGCGCGGGTCAACGTGATGCTGGCCTTGCCGCAGCGCAGCACGATTTCCTGATTGGCTTGCAGGACTACCCGTTCGCCGTCTATTTCTGCATTGAAAGCTTGTTCATTCGGCTTTTCGGTTGAAATAACCGGCTGTTGCATGCGTCCGATGATCAGCGGCCTCGCCGGGTCGCCATTTTCGAACAATAATGCCACCTCGCAGCCGATATCCTCGCGCGTCAGGTTCGCGGTCGAACGGGCCGGCGCTGCCTCAGCCTGAGGATTACCAGTGAAACCGACCAGAGGCGCGCCTTGACCGTCGAATCCGATCAATAAACCGACAACCACGCCGTCGATCTTTTCTGTGATGGCATTTTCTGTGTAAAGCTGATTCGTTGGTTTCGTCAAAACATCGGTCATGCTTGCGTCTCCGAAAAATTATACTTCGCGCGGTCATGTTTGAGGCTTTTATGGCAATTGCTATTTTGTTCGAGAGCAAGGCGCGAAAACAGGCGCATAGCAAGCTATGTAACTGTTTTCGCAAAGCTTCCGCTCCTGCTCACGCCTCTTACCTACATCCATGTAGGTAACGCCGCTATCGGAAAAAAGAGCGCGTCAGCTTACCAGCAAATGTGGCCGCGCGAAGTATATATTAATTTTGCAGGATTTTTTTACCTTTGATTACGACATTTTTGTCGGCCTTCGCATTGATTTCGCCGCTGCCTTTTATCGTAATGTTCTTGCCCTGAATCGTGATCGTGCCGTCTTTTTTCATCGTGATGCTGGCCTTGCCGGTTTTGATCACGACCTGATCCCCGGCGTCGATCGTTAGATTCTTGCCGACGCTGAGCGAATTGTCCTTACCAATGCTGGCTCTGCGATTGTTGCCTACCGTTTCATTCACGTCTTTGCCGACCGTCACGGCCTGAGTCAATCCGATCGTGACGGCTTGCGCGCCGCCTACCGTGACTTCCTGAGCGGCACCGACGTTGATCATTTCGTTGACGCCGACATTGTGGGTACGGGTCAATCCGACATTGACGACTTCGTTCTGGCCGACATTGCGGGTTCTGTTCGAGCCGACCGTGATCGACTCGTTAGAACCGACCGTTTCGGTGCGATTGACGCCGATTGTGATCGTCTCATTATTGCCGACCGTCTCGGTTCGGTCGTGCCCGACGACGGTTGTTTCATCATGATCGATGTTTTTACTGCGGTCGTTGCCTACCCAGTGTGTCTCGTTGTTTTCGACTTCGATGTCTTGATTTTTTTCAGCATGGATGAAAAGCTGTTCGGAGCCTTTCTTGTCCTCGAAACGGATTTCATTAAAATTATCAGCAGTACCTGCCTTACTACTGCGGGTCTTGATACCGCTTTGCGTTTTATTGGTTGGCAACTCATAAGGCGGCATTTGCTCGTCGTTATAGACTCGTCCGGTGATCAGAGGCCGATCCGGATCGCCTTCCAGGAAACTGACGACCACTTCTTGGCCGATGCGCGGCAACGATATCCAACCCCATTTCTTACCGGCCATCGGATGAGAAACCCTGACCCAACACGAGCTGTTTTCATCGTCTTGCCCTTCCCTATCCCAATGAAACTGTACCTTGACGCGGCCGTATTTGTCGGTCCAAATCTCTTCGCCTGACGGACCCACGACAATCGCAGTCTGAGAGCCGGAAACGATCGGCTTCCGAGTGAGTCTTTCCGGACGAAAAGCCTGAGCAGCATCGATCGCGGCAAAAGTACACTGGAATATCTCACCCGCTCCACTCATGCTCGATTCAAGATCGTCGCCTTGAATCGCATAAGAAGCCGATACGACAATGTGCTCCTTGTTTTCTTCCGAGAAATAGAAATCCGCGAGCGAAAACTTCATACCGGGAATCAACGCCGAAGCATTACCTTGGCCGCGTTTCAACGAATAAGCATTTTGCCGCTCTTCCAGTCGCTTATCGACCAGCTTGGTATTGACCGATGATACGGTAAATTTTCCCGGAAAGTCATAGATCTCTTGATCGCTATGCGAATAGCCGCCGGGATTGTGCTTCTTGATCGTCAAATCGGAACTGGGCGATTCGAAATCGAAATCGTTGAGTTCGTATTTTCCTGTCGTTACCTGATTTTCCTGGAGCCATTCGTAAATATGATCGCGTTGGCGGCTGTCTGTGTTGCCGAGCGGAAAATAAGGAATGGTCTCATAACCGCTCCGAATCTGAAATGCTTTGTTCGAATCGGCGATGACCAAAGTATGTTTGCCATTGTCATGCTCGAAGAAATAAAAGATGCCTTCGTGCTCCATCAGGCGGCTGATGAAATCGAAATCGCTTTCGCGGTATTGCACGCAATAATCCAAGGGCTGATAGTCGCCTTCCAGTTTGTATTGAACGTCGGCGAAGGAGTAGCGACTGAAGACTTCCTTGATGACATCGATGACCGATTTATCCTGGAATATTCGGCAATCGGCATTCAACGTCAAATACCATAGCCAAGGCCTCAACGTAGCTAGATAGGTAATATAACGTCCGCGCAGGCCGGTATGTTTGAATTGCACGATCTCGCCGTTGATATGACGCGTCGTTCCGTTCGGCAGATCGAGATTGACGGTCATGCCCTTGCCGAGCAATCGATCGGCCTTGACGCCTCCCAGTTTTTGATCGCGAATCAGCTCGACGTCGAATTCGAACAATCGGCCGATTTCTTCCTTACCTGTCAACCGGTAGAAGATGAGCTGATCGTCTCCGAGCGGAGTCTCGGCTGTCACGGATCGATTGTTTTGGGCCATAAAACAGCTTACCTGGAAATTTGTTTAGGAACGCGCATGAAATATACCCATCGCAGATCAAAATTCGGCACCAGGGTGTCCGTCAAAGGACGCCGTGAATACATCCCTGTAGGCTCTATGCCAGCTCCATGCTGGCAAAGCCTTTGCCGCACACCCTGGCGCCTCCTCAGGCACTGCCGAAATTTGAAGTGCGAAAGGTATAACTCCGACACCTGTCAATCGAGTAACCGCAACCTCTTCGGAACCGGCATTTTTACAGCATTGTTTTGCATATCGAAAAATTAGATTTGCGAACTTTCACAGTAACGTTCATGAAGGCCTGGCCATCGCCCCGGCAAATGAAAGTTCTCTGGTGGGGAGGGTACGGTCACTCGCCCGACAGGACGCCGTGAATACATCCCTGTAGGCTCGACGGCGGCTTTCCCTGCCGCCGACGCCTGTCGGTCGAGCAACCGCACCCTCTCCGGAACCGGCATTCGCTCTGTCGAGCGCCGTATATCGAAAAATTAGATATATCCTTTGCTGGTCAAATTTCGGCGCCGGGGTGTCCGTCAAAGGACGCCGTGAATACGTCCATGTAGGCTCTATGCCAGCTCCATGCTGGCAAAGCCTTTGTCGGACACCCCGGCTCCTCCTTAGGCAATGCCGAAATTTCAAGTGCGAAAGGTATAAAGGGTCTATATCTACGAACTTTCACAGTAACTTTAGTGCTGTATCAAAAAGCTCGATATTGGCCAACTATTGGCTTTGCCTTTTTAGCGCTAGGGCATAAAAAGAAAGCTTTAACCGCCTATTAAAACGGTCGGACAACCAGGACCGACAATGACTCCGCCGTGCGCAGTATTATCCAATAAGCGCGCTGCAGGCATGTTGCAAATCAATACCGTGGATGATCCTTTGACAATGGTATCCGGAGGCCCCACACAAGTCGCCATATCCCCGACTTTTGCGGCCGGTAAATTGCCTATCAATACGGTTGGGGTTCCAGGCGGTAAAATAGGCCCACCTACATGAGGCACTACCCCTGTAACCATAGGACAAACATGCATGTCTGTCACTCTAGCTGCTGGAAACATACTCGCTCCTTTAGGATTTCGTGATAAATAACGTCCGGGGACTATGTGCTATGTTGAGGGTTCGGTAACTCGCTTGACAGGACGCCGTGAATACGTCCTTGTAGGCTTGACGGCGGCTTTCCCTGCCGCCGACACCCGCCAATCGAGTTACCGAGCCCTCCTATTTACAACCAAATCCTTAATTGTGTTCGATCATCAAATTTCGGTTTTCACAACGTGAAGGGTGAAAAGTCCATCTCATCGGACATCTTGAGATTGAGAGAGGGAGCACGATTCCGAAATTCGAATTGGGAAAGTTATAAAACGGTTTGGCTAGCCGTTAGTTTATTTGATTACTGTACAACCTTACGACCGTCGCCACCCTTCGCAATATCAATGCCTTGCCGAATAAATGTCTGCTTTCTGTTTTTGACCTGAGCGGCACCATCTTGGGAAGCAGCCAGCATAATGGCGCCTGCAACCGCTTTTGCAGTAAGATCCGGTGACGGAAGAACAATATTGTCATCTAAAGGTGAAAGATTATCACCGCTCCAAAATGCCGCTGTTGCCGCCCAACCGGCAGCCGTTTTAAAATCTGTCGCTTCCGCAGCAATAAAAGCGGCTTTAGCATTTTCTTGAATAGGCTTATACACCCAAGCTTCGGCCGACTCCACCGCCTTCGCATCCTTTGGATTCATTTGAGTACTTTGACAACTACGAGCACACAAGCAAGCCCACCATGTCGCTTCTCTTTTGGGTAAGCCATAAGCGATAAAATTAATACAATCAGTGAAACATTCTTCTTGTATTAATTTTTCAATAAATTCAGCAGGCGTGACGTCTTGAGTTAATAACGATTGACCTAATTCGCTTAACTCGAACAACCCAGAGATTTCGGAAGCCTTTTCTTGTTTTATTTTTATTAAATTTATTTCAGTCATTGCCCATACGCTAGTTAATTTTTGTCAAGCCGCCCTGCAGAATCAACATGCCGTCTCCTTTGACTACGGTCATTGGACTCTTTATTTCCGACGTCCCACTGGCCTCCACTTTTATTATCGTTCCTTTGATCGTAATCCCTGCTTGGGTGATTTCGATACTGCTGCCGCCCACTTTGAGCTCGATGGACTGCATCGCTTCAATCGTGCTTTTGCCGGAATCGATCTTGACCGAATGATTGCCGGTCGATACCTTCAAGTCATAATTCCCCTGATCGATCTCGATGTTACGATTGCCTGTTTCAATTTTCAACTTATCGTTGCCGTCGTGCAAAGTAACTGTTCTATCGTTTTGGATCTCGATCGTTTGATCGCCCTTGTCTTTTTTATCTAAACCGATCTTGCGAGTCTCGTTATTTTCGATTACACAATTAAGGTCTTTTTCGGCGTGGATGTAAACCTCTTCCTCGCCTTTTTTGTCCTCGAAACGTAATTCGTTGAAGTTATCGGCCGTACCTTCTTTTGAACTGCGGGTCTTGATACCGCTTTGGGTTTTGTTAGAAGGTAAATCATAAGGCGGCATTTGATCGTCGTTGTAAACTCTCCCGGTTATCAACGGACGGTCCGGATCGCCCTCTAAAAAACTGACGACGACTTCTTGACCGATCCGCGGCAAAGAAACCCACCCCCATTTCTTACCGGCCATCGGCTGAGAAACCCTGACCCAACACGAGCTATTTTCATCGTCTTGTCCTTCCCTGTCCCAATGAAACTGGACCTTGACGCGACCGTATTTATCGGTCCAAATCTCCTCACCCGACGGGCCGACGACAATCGCGGTCTGCGACCCTGAAACCGAAGGTTTGGGTGTCGATCTGAGCGATCGAAAGACTTGCTTTGCATCGATCGCGTCGAAACTGCATTGAAAAATCTCACCGCCTCCACCCATACCTGAAACGCTATCGTCGCCTTGAATAATATAGGATGCCGACACAACGACATGTTCGATGTTTTCTTCGTCAAAATAAAAATCGCTTAGTGTGAATTTCATACCGGGAATGAGGCCCAAAGCATTGCCTTGACCGCGCTTAATGGAATAGGCATTTTGCCGCTCTTCTAAGCGCTTATCGACCAGCTTACTGTCTACCGTTGATGACGAGAATTTTCCTGGAAAATCGTAGACTTCCTGTCCGGATTGAGAATACCCCCCCGGGTTGTGTTTTTTGATTGTTAAATCGGAGCTTGGCGTTTCGAAATCGAAATCATTCAATTCGAATTTACCTGCCGTGACTTGATTCTCTTGAAGCCACTCGTGAATATGATCGCGCTCACGGCTCTCGATATTTCCCTGAGGCATATAAGGAATGGACCGATAGCCGCTTTGAGTTTCGAAAGCTTTATTCGAATCGGTAATTACTAATTTATGTTTACCGTCTTGATGCTCGAAGTAATAAAAGATGCCGTCGTGTTCCATCAAGCGACTAATGAAATCGAAATCGCTTTCTCTATATTGAACGCAATAATCCAAGGTTTTGTATTCGCCGTCCAATTTATAAAGAACATCGGCAAATGCGTAGTTGTCCAATACTGCCTTAATAACATCGATAACCGATTTATCTTGAAAAATACGACAATCGGCATTTAGGGTTAAATACCATAACCAAGGCCTTAGTGTTGCACGGTAACAACTAAAGCGACTATGGAGCCCTATATGCTTGAACTGCACGATCTCACCGTTAAAAAACCGCGTGCCCCCGTTGGGCAGATCCAGCTTGACTGTCATTCCCTTGCCCAACAATTGATCGGCTTTAACACTGCCCAGTTTCAGATCGCGAACTAACTCAACCTCAAACTCGAACAATCTGCCGATGGATTCTGTCCCCGTCATACGATAGAAAACCAGCTGATCATCGCCTAAAGGAGTATCGGCAGTAATGGATCTATTGTTTTGTGCCATGATTTATAAAATTCCGGTTATAAAGTGGTCTAACAGAGGCGACTGAAAAAACTGGTTTTATTGGCTCGTTTATATCAAGGTTTTTAGCTTATATACCTTTCGCACTTCAAATTTCGGCAGTGCTAGAGGAGGCGCCTGGGTGTCCGACAAAGGCTTTGCCAGCATGGAGCTGGCATAGAGCCTACATGGACGTATTCACGGCGTCCTTTGTCGGACACCCAGGCGCCGAATTTTCATCTACGACGGGTATATGCTGTCAGTTTCATTGCTTACTTAACTTAATTTCAGACTGGAAACACTCCAATCAATGTCTTAATAATACCGTTTGCGCCAACACCCATTTTGGTAAGCTGGTAATAAAAACTCCATTGCCTAGTTTTTGAGTTACGGACACCAAAAGTGATCACATGAACAGGATCTTTATCCGAGCCCATATACATATGCGGGCTCACGATCGTACTTCCCAGTTTGCTGCCCTTCAAGATAGCGTCCTGTTTGTTCCATGCATTATTTTGCGATTTCATATTAATGTGAGCGACATAGCGTGAACCATCCTCGGCTGGAGAACCAACGCCAAAGCTGCAACCGTTCATCGGCGCAGTAAACATGATATTTGCAGCATTGCTTACTGTCGTAGACTGAATGGAGTCATCCTGATAAGGGCACCAATATATTTCCATTATGCCCTCAGCATTCCCTCCATTACCTGCAGGCCGAGCCATATAAGTTGCAATCTGCGCCCCTGGACGTTCGACACTACTTGCAAGACCATTAAGTTTTTCCAGAGTAAAAAATTTTTTACCTCCTGTTTTATTAACATCACCTCCTTCAGGAGTTGAAACGATGTTATTTTGCATAAACTCAACAGGGTCAGAAAGAAAGCGATCTACAGCTGGCATAAATACCTCAATTTTATGAATAATAATTTTATCGACTACCTAAGAATTCGGTCATCAATCAAGGTGAACTTTAGAATAGGTTCTTGTCCGCAAAAACCAGTGAGATAAATTTATCAACCTTGATGTGGTTTTCCTTTTTTTCGCATCAATGCGCGGTTCCCCCACATTAACTTGCTGTTAAAATTATTTAACGACATCCGAGAATTTGGCGCGTTTTCCGGGTCGTGATAAATCACTTCATTTGCTTCAGAGTCTATACCAATAACAACTGAAACATGAGCCCCCGGAGCCCACCAAGACATCATTAAAGGTCCATACTCTTTAAGCATTTTCGCAAGTTGCCAATTTTTCCATTTTTTATCAGCCGGTTCAGGGACTTCTTCTAATCCTTCGTTCTGCATCATTTTTAATTCAGCATCACCACCTATAGGAAAATGTCCGACATCTGTACCGTGTTTAAGTTTGTCTAGAGGACGTTTAAATAATTCCGGGTTACCTAACCGAGGGCCTGCTTCAAAATAAAATCCAACCATGCACAAACTGGCATACCAGCATCCAGTTGGATCATCCCGTCCGTGATGTTTACCAATCTCTGCGCCAATACCAAGTTGTGTGACAAATGGTACATTTAGATAAAAGGACATAAGATAGACCTCTGTGTATTATTTGCATTAACGACTTTAAGAACGAGCATTCTCAATGTGTAGTTTAATTCAAAATTCATAAATAAACTCTCCATCCGCCACACCGACATGCACCCTTTCAACTGTCTTACCTTCCATCATCCGCGTTAAAAACTCGGAGCTGATACTGGGCAAAACCGTATTGGTCAATATCGCATCGATCATGCGGCCGCCGCTTTCGACTTCGGTACAGCGTTCGGCTATCAATTTAATAACATCCTCATCATAACTGAACGGTACCTTATGATTTTCAACAATACGTTTTTCGATACGTTTTAACTGCAATTTCGCGATTGCGGCGATCATTTCGTCGCTTAACGGGTAATATGGAATAACGACCAGACGGCCCAACAATGCCGGCGGAAAGACTTTTAGCAACGGTTCCCTCAAGGCTTTGGCAATGCCTTCAGGCTCCGGCATCAAATCCGGATCTTTGCAGAGATTGGCGATCAGCTCGGTACCGGCATTGGTAGTCAAAAGAATCAGCGTATTTTTGAAGTCGATGACCCGGCCTTCGCCGTCTTCCATCCAGCCCTTATCGAAAACCTGGAAGAAAATTTCATGAACGTCCGGATGCGCTTTTTCGACTTCATCGAGCAGCACGACCGAATAGGGTCTTCGTCGAACTGCTTCGGTCAACACACCGCCTTCGCCGTATCCGACATAACCCGGAGGCGCGCCTTTTAACGTCGACACGGTATGCGCTTCCTGGTATTCGCTCATGTTAATTGTGATGACATTCTGCTCGCCGCCGTACAAGGCTTCGGCCAAGGCCAGGGCTGTTTCGGTTTTTCCGACTCCCGACGTACCGGCCAGCATGAACACCCCGATCGGTTTGTTCGGATTATCGAGACCCGCGCGCGAGGTTTGTATGCGCCGCGCTATCATTTCCAACGCATGACGTTGTCCGATGATGCGCTGCTCGATGGCATCGGCCAGATGAATGATGGTCTCGATTTCATTCTTGACCATACGCCCGACTGGAATTCCGGTCCAATCGCCGACGACGGAAGCCACGGCTTGAGCATCGACGCTCGGTAAAATCAACGGCGATTCGCCTTGCAAATCATGCAATTGAGATAGCAAGTTTTTTAAATTCTCAAGCAGACCATTGCGTGTTGCCGATTCGGAATCGACTCCCGCAACTTCGTCAACCGCTTTTTCGAGTTTGCTGTCGGTCCCCTCGACTTTACCGCCCTGTTCTCGCAGTTTTTGACGAATATCTAAAATGTTTTTTACGAGCTCACGTTCGTTGTTCCAGCGCTCTTCTAACAACGCCAAGCGATCTTTTTCGGCTTTAAGTTTTTCCAGAACAATCGTTTCGCGGTCTTTGATATCGACGCCAACCGACTTTTCTCTGCCGATGATCGCCAATTCCGTATCCAATCCGTTAATCCGTTTTCGGCAATCATCGACTGCGGCAGGAACGGCATGCTGGCTGATTGCTACGCGTGCCGATGCAGTATCTAGCAAACTAACCGATTTATCGGGCAACTGCCTGGCGGGAATATATCGGTGAGACAGCTTTACCGCAGCTTCCAGAGCCTCATCGAGTATTTGAACCTGATGGTGTTTTTCCATGACAGATGCGACACCTCGCATCATCAGTATCGCTTTTTCCTCATTCGGCTCCAGTACTTGCACGACTTGAAAGCGCCGCGTCAATGCCGGATCTTTTTCGATATGTTTCTTATATTCGGCCCAAGTCGTAGCCGCGACGGTTCTGAGCGTACCTCGAGCCAGAGCCGGTTTTAAAAGATTCGCTGCATCGCCGGTGCCGGCTGCGCCGCCAGCGCCGACCAAGGTATGCGCTTCGTCGATAAACAAAATGATAGGTTTTTCGGATGATTGCACTTCCTCGATCACTTGACGTAAGCGGTTCTCGAATTCGCCTTTCATACTGGCGCCTGCCTGCAGCAAACCGACATCAAGCGTACGCAACGTGACGTCCAGCAAGGACGGCGGCACGTCCCCGGCGACGATCTTCTGCGCGAAGCCTTCAACGACGGCAGTTTTGCCGACGCCGGCCTCGCCAGTCAATATCGGGTTGTTTTGACGTCGACGCATCAAAATATCGATGACCTGCCGGATTTCTTCATCGCGCCCAACGATCGGGTCCATCTTGCCTTGTCGCGCCTGTTCGGTTAAATCGACAGTGAATTGTTTCAAGGCTTCTTGTTTACCCATCTGCGCCGGCGACATCGCGCCGCTGGCTTCGCCCGGAACAGCCCCTCCTCCGACTTGAAAACCGTCGCTTGAATGCAGACCTTCTTCAGGCGAGCCGCTGACAATCTCCGCGAAACGTTCGGTTAAGGTATCCGGCTTGACTTTTCCAAATTCGTTGGAAATTTCGAGCAAGGCATGATTCAAACCCTTCGTTTTAAGAATGCCGACAACCAAATGTCCCGAACGTACCTGCGATTCGCCGAACATTAATGTACCGTATACCCATCCTCTCTCGACAGCCTCTTCGACATGCGACGATAAATCGGAAATCGATGTAGAGCCTCTTGGGAGGCGATCCAAAGATTCGGTAAAGTCGCGCGCCAATTTGGAGGGGTCGAGATTGAATTGACGAATGATTTTATGGAGATCCGAGTCTTGCAACTGAAGAATTTGATGCAACCAATGCGTTAATTCTACATAAGGATTGCCGCGCATTTTACAAAACACGGTAGCGCCCTCTATGGATTTGTAGCACACTTTATTCAGCTTACCGAATAACGCGACACGGCTGATATCGCCCATAACTCACTCCCAAAATAATCATTGAATTGACCCGTATAAAGATCTGCGCTCAAACAACGGCACCTGTTATCACTTAAAAACATGCAAATGAAAAACTCTACAGCACTCAGCTTTCTAGCGGTTCGGTGACTCGCTTGACAGAACGTCTTGAATACGTCCTTGTATGCTTTACGGCGGATATTCTTGCCGCCGACACCTGTTAAGCAAGCCACCGAACCCTATTCCAAAAGTTGTCGTAGCTATTTCATGCTCGTTCCTTGGTTTTCAGGCAAAATCTAGACACAAATTCCGCTGACTGCTCACTGTTTACTGCTCACCAGCTTATATCGACTCATTACCGTATCGGATTCAGCAACAGATCGTTCGCATCTTCAGTGCTGTGCCGCTCGCCAAGCCAGCTAGTCCAACCCAGTCGCGTGCAGCCGTCCAATTGACTCATCGGTACCTCGTCATTTTTCAAGATTAGATTAACATCCCAATCGAACTCGAAGCCGCTGTAGTTTCGTACGATCGCAATCAGTTTTTCCAATCGCTGACCGGAAGGCAGCAAACTGACATACTCTGTTAGGGTCAAAGGCCCGAACAGAATCCGGAATTTATGCTGACAACTCCAAACTCTGGAGCCCAATACGACCGACTCGCCCAATCTACCGGTTTGGGCCGATTCACCCAATCGGGTCAAATCCTCGGTTTCGATCTGTAACCATTCGCCGATGAACTCATTGAGTCTCACCGGTAATTTATAGAAATCGGCCAGGATAGCGATCAGCCCGTCGGCATTTTTAGCCTGATTCGCTAAATGGCCTATGTAATGAAACTTGGCCAGATCCGGCATCGCATCGCGATCTTGAAACACCTCATCGCCGATCCCGGCTAACGCTCCTAAATAATCGCCAAATCGGTTTTGGTCGGGTCGGTCGAAACTGAAAGCAGGTTCGGCATCCGCTTTGGCGCGATAGAATAACGCAACCATGCGGTGATGAAAAATATCGCCAAATCGGGCCAGAGTATGATCATGAAAATTATGCTCCCGGCTTCGCACATATTCAGTCAGATGCAAGGGCATCGGACCGTTGGGTCCGAACAGCCCTAAAAAACGCTGTGTCAATCGGGCCGGCTTCCCTTCCTGAGCCGTAATAAATTGACTCATTGTCGACGACTCAAATGCCATGGAGACTTCTTGACCAAACCTTACCGCGTCGTCTACAGGCCGACTGGATTGTCCTATCAAAGGTTTATCGTCATGACTACATTCAATCAACCGTAAGGCATGAAAAAAATCATACTGATGCGGCTGTTCGAGTAAACCTTCGATTAAATCGTTTTTCTTCGACCTATTCTCGCCGGCCATCTAATGATTTCTCCCCGATCCGGGGACTTGACCACGGTTTCGGTAAACGAGTTAATTGAAACATAGCGGGCTAAAAAATTTTCCAGCACTGCTCCCATCAAGAAGACGCCGCTGCCTTCAAAAGCAGACTCTTCGAAGTTCAAGGTTATTTCTAAGCCGCGCCCAAAAACGATAGGGCCGGCCGTATTGATTCGTCTGACGATATCTTTCGCTTGAATCGACAACAATCCCTCGATCTGATTAGTAATAGCTGCAACATTGTATTCGCTATATAACTTCAATAAACTTCTCAGAGCGACGGCACCTTCTTTGTCATTACGGTCGATTAAACTTAAATAGTTCATCGACAAATGATTGATTAAACTCCAATTGACATTGCCATAGGCGGTCGACGACCGAGGTTTAGTGGGACCTGAAAGGCAACGGATGCTTTGTACCGGCGCGCCCTTCTGCATCGTGAAGTCGGTTTTTCCTCCGCCCAACGGCATCAGCAACGGTAAATCGCGATTACTACAAAGCGCCTTGATCGATAGTTGTTTAAGGTCGTTACTGTAAGGCGCCGATTGCCCGTCGACCAGCGTAATAAAGGTCTCATTGCCGATATAACTCGATCGCGGTCCTTGACGTTTTTGTTTCGACGAAGCTATCCGTTGTTGCCGATGTAACGAATAATAAGCAGGCCGGACGTCATGGCTGCGTTCGTCGCTGTATCGATAAAACGGCTGAAATTCCTTTTTTTCATTGACGCCCCCGCTCCCAATGCCAATGACCTCCTTGACTTGGCAAATTTCAAAGTCCATCGGTCTGGAGCGGTCCGGAATGATATGAAATTCGGACGACTTCCGATCGATATAAATAGGATCGGCATGCTTGGGAAACAGATTGATCGCCGGAGTACAAAACAACGCAAATTGAGATCTATCGACGGCATTAATCAGTTTTGCGTGACTTCGTTTTAGCAGAACGATTAAATCCATCTCTTCGGCATCGCACTGATTCAACGCTTGAGCGAAACCGTTAAATTCTGCAAACATAAAGCGTTCCGGAAAGGCAAAATATTCTTGCAGAAGACGGTACCCCTGGAAAGAACGAGGCGAATAATTGAGCAAGGCTTCTTCATCGGAAAAGCCTATCCGGGTTACCGCATTATCTTTGACTAAATGTTGCCAGCGATAAGGTTTTTCGGTCGGCTGCATGCAAACGGCTAACGAATCGCCAATCAATTGTTCATACAAGTGCATCGGCAATTCGCCATGCCCTCTTAAAAAAACGGGTAAGGAATCCAATTTTAACTCATTGAATTTCAAACCTGCCGTGGTTTTGAGCCGGATGCGAATCGCGGCTTTTACCCCGGTCAGATTATGTGCGCAGAGGTTTGCCACGGCCCCAAGATTGGGCAGATATTCCGCTTCGTGGATTTGTAAAGGCCAAAGTTTGATTTCGTGCGCGGTGCGATATTCGCAGGGGGTTTGTTCGCCTTTTGTCGTCTGGCTGCGTAACGCGGTTGCTCTTTCTATCGTAAAACCTTCATTTAACGAACCTTCCGTTAAATCGGGTTGAAATTGCACGACGGCCATAGACGGTGTCGGCTCGAGATAATTCGGATAGATCATTTCCAGCAAGTGCTGGGTAAATCGCGGAAACTCGGCATCGAGCTTCAATTGGACGCGTGCCGCTAAAAAGGCAAAACCTTCCAATAATCTTTCGACATAAGGATCTGCGCATTCAAAGCTATCCATGCCCAAGCGCGCTGCAATCTTAGGGAATTCGACGGCAAATTCGCCGCCCATTTCCCTCAAATGGTGTAGTTCCGTGTTGTAATAGCGCAATAATTTCGGATCCATGCCTTAGCCGCCCATGTCGCGTAGATTAACATCGCCAGTCAATACATCGATCTCAGTCCGTAAATAAAGATGTATCGGAAGGGGCTGCGCCCAAAGATTGGCCTCGATATCGAAGCTGATAGCTTGATGACTCATGACATCCGCCGACAATACTTTAACCGACAAACTATTGGGAAGAATTCGCGGCTCAAAGACGGAAATGGCTTGTTTAAGTTTTCTTTCTATATTGGTCAAGTCCGCGCCGACCACGGAAGTACCCGCTAGATTTTGTATGCCGAAATTGATAACCGACTGAGCGACTTCCGGATAATCCGTTAAATCGGCAACGGACTCGAAGGAATCGGCATTCAATAGCCAGGAAACGTCGCGCAGGACCGACTGCCTCAATCTCTGCATCGATAACACCCGCTTATCTCTGGATTCAACCCGATTGTTCGGCTCATCATCCGTCAATCGATCGAGTAACGAAGGTTGGAGGCGTTCTTTTTGGGTTAATTCGGCCATGACTTATATGTTATCAGTGCCATCAAAACTAATTTCACGGACATCCATCAAGGCATAATCATTGTGATTAGTGCTTAATAAGCGCTGTCCCAGACCGATGAATAACCCATCATGCGGTTCTTGCCATTCGGTCTTGCGCGCCAGTTGAATAGCCGCATCCGGATTAGTTTCGGAGTTGACATAACGTGTCGGAATAAACCCGACCGCTTCGCCGCCATTTTGCCAAGCAAAATGCACAGGCATCCAAACCAAATCGCGCAGGTCTTCGGGCAATTCTATTTGGATAGTGTTGATATGTTGAAAAGGAACCCAATAATATTGCCCATTAATGATTGCTTCGAGCATGGGGCCGAGCCGGACATCGGCATCCGCCAACCAGTCAAAACGTTCGCCATCAATTGAACCGGCCGTGGCCGGAGCGCCATCAAAAGCTTGATTGCGCAGGTTTTGAGCCTCCTGGTATTTTTCTTGCGCAGCGAGGTTGAGAGATTGCAACAACAAGGCCATCCATTGTTGAGGCTCGCCAAAAATCAACGGTGTTTTCAAGCCTGAGAAAACTTCTTTACGCAATACTTCGCAACGAAGTGCCTCACGATAGGTTTGTACCATCGCCAGAGTTGCCGCATCCATGTCAGCCAAGACATTGAGTTGGGTCAACGCTCTTTCCCATTGACCTATAACCGATAATAATTGAAAGAGGAAAATTCTATTTTTGACATTGGCTGGATCTTTTCTCACGGCCTGTTGAATGTCGGCCAATGCTTGTTCAAGATTACCGTCTTTCAATGCTTGTTCACTGCTTAACATGTATCGGTCCTCGGCTAGCGTCATTCCATATACCTTTCGCACTTCAAATTTCGGTTGTATCCAAGAAGGTACCAGGGTGTCCGGCAAAGGCTTTGTCAGCATGGAGCTGGCATAGAGCCTACGTGGACGTATTTACCCAGCACCTAAATTCCATAGCCCATGGTTAATGTCTTGGATAATTTAGGTGCTGGGTTCAAGGCGTCCTTTGACGGGCACCCCAGTGCCGAATTTTAATCTACGATGAGTATAGATAAAAAGTGGGCGGCATAAACCGCCCATTCGGAAGGATGAGTAGGTCCTTTAATTCATTCGCCTAGCTGAACTGTCTAAAAAATACGACAACCGCTGTTCAGCCAGAACGGGGAATTATCAGATTTTATTTTTGGCTTTATTGGTTTTTAAATCATAACCTTTAGCTTCGCCTTTTTTAACAGTTCCGCCTTCTTCGAATTGGTTATACTGTAATGTGATACCAACATAGTTGATGGAAAAGGATTCATTCGGCCTTTCACCTCCGCTGCTCATGCTATAGCTGCTGATCAGCGGTTTTTCTAAAATAATTTCCACAAATTCTTGTCCGGAAACATCTTTTCCGCCTGTTTGAATAAAGTGAAAAGTCGCTTTATCCAGCGTTTTACCGCATGCTGCTTCCTGCATTAACTGAGCAGAGGCAATATCCATACTTTTAGTGCATGTAACTTCGGAAAAGGATGGGTTACTGGTATCACGGTCGGCGCCGGTTCCGCTAGAACTTACGGCGCGCCCGGTCCCCCATTGTACTGAGTCTATGGTTATCCAACCATCATGCTTATCGACTTTGGAATCGCCTTTCAATTCGGGTTCAAATTTTAATAAGATCATTGTTTATCCTCATAATTTACAGAAATAAATAGAATTACAAACTGCTGATGAATAATCTCAAAGGGGATTTAACCATTTTCCAAGAGAGTTTATCTATCGCTTAAACCCCTCTTACAATCATCAGCCGCCTTTTTGTGAAGGCAATTTGGAAGTGAGTCGTAAGGAAACAGTCAAGCCTTCCAACTGATAATGCGGTCTCAAATAAAATTTGGACGCATAGTAACCCGGGTTACCTTCGACTTCTTCAACAACCACCTCGGCGGCAGATAAAGGACGAATGGCTTTATCCTCTTCCGTCGCCAATGCCGGATTAGTCAGAACGTAATTACTGATCCAGCTATTGAGCCATCTTTCCATATCGTCGCGCTCTTTAAACGACCCGATTTTATCCCTGACGATACATTTCAAATAATGCGCGAACCGGCAAGTTGCGAATAAATACGGCAATCTCGCAGCTAGATTGGCATTTGCCGTTGCATCGGGATCGTCGTATTCAGCCGGTTTATGCAGCGACTGCGCACCTATAAATGCGGCGAAATCCGAATTTTTCTTGTGAATCAATGGCATGAATCCGGACTTAGCCAATTCCGCTTCGCGGCGGTCGCTGATCGCGATCTCAGTCGGACATTTCATATCGACGCCGCCGTCATCGGTCGGAAAGGTATGGACCGGCAAACCTTCGACTGCACCGCCGGATTCTATGCCGCGAATTCTTGAACACCAGCCATAAAGTTTAAATGAGCGGTTAATGTTGGTCGCCATCGCATAGGCCGCGTTAGACCAAGTGTAATTGGCGCTGTTGGCCGCTTCGGTATTTTCTTCGAAATCGAATTCCTCAACCGGATCGGTTTTTGCTCCATAAGGCAGACGGGACAAAAATCTCGGCATCGCCATTCCCAAATATTTGGAATCGTCGGAATCTCGTAACGATCGCCAAGCCGCATACTCGGGGGTGGAAAAGATTTTGGTCAAATCTCTAGGGTTAGCTAATTCACCCCATGAGTCCATTTGCAATGTAGTCGGCGACAAACCGGTAATAAACGGTGCATGCGATGCGGCGGAAATTTTCGCAATTTGATTCAATAATTCGACGTCGGGCGGTGAATGATCGAAATAATAATCCCCCATTAAACAGCCGAAGGGTTCGCCGCCAAATTGACCATATTCTTCTTCATACAATTTTTTGAACATGGGACTCTGATCCCAAGCCGTCCCTTTAAACTTCTTGAGCGTCTTACCTAACTCGTTCTTTGAGATGTTCATGACCCGAATTTTAAGCATCTCGTCGGTTTCGGTATTGTTGACTAAATAATGCAGTCCTCGCCAAGTACCTTCTAGTTTTTTAAAGTCTTCATGATGCAGTATTTTGTTGATTTGTTCGGTCAATTTACTATCGATTTGCGCGATGATAGACTCGATTGAAGCTATCGCGTCATCGGATACCAACGAAGTATCCTTTAAAACAAATTCGGCAAGCGTTTGAACCGCGCTTTCAACTTCTTCTTTCGCTCGTTCGGATTTCGGTTTGAATTCCTTGGTCAATAATGCCGAAAAATCGCTGCCTTCAGCGACCTCTCCGGTCGTTACTTCTGCTTCTGTTGCCTGTTCTGCTTCAGCCATGGTTTACTCTCCTCCTTCCTCGGTTTTTGCTTCGGCTGGATCGGCCGGCTTCGGCGCAGCGGTCAGCGACTGCAATAAAGCCGGATCATTGATTACCTTCGCTATCAATTCTTCGGCGCCGCCTTTTCCGTCCATATAAGTGACCAAATTTGCCAATTGCGTTCTCGCTTCCAACAATTTATTCAGTCCGTCTACTTTTCTTGCCACAGCCGCCGGCGAAAAATCATCCATGCTTTCGAAAGTAAGATCGACATTCAAATTGCCTTCACCCGTCAAGGTGTTGGGCACCGTAAATGCGACACGAGGTTTCATTGCCTTGAGTCGATCATTGAAGTTGTCCACATCGATTTCGAGCATTTTACGATCTGCGACAGGCGCCAATGGATCGGCGGGTTTTCCCGACAAATCAGCGAGTACTCCCATCACGAAAGGCAGTTGAACTTTTTTCTCCGCACCATAGAGTTCGACATCGTATTCGATTTGTACTCGCGGCGCACGATTACGCGCGATAAACTTTTGACTGCTTTCAGCCATTTAACACCTCCTCGATAGAAATTTGTAAGAGAAATTGCGAGCCTAATTTATTCATCTTCACTTTTAGCCCCCATGATGATACTGGCTTGGCTAACGCCGTCCGGCGCAATATCCATGAGTGCATCCATGAAACTTTTTCCGACTAGCCGCTGCGCCCGCTCAAGAAGCAACGGCACAGGACTCGACGGCTCGTTTTTTTTATAATAGTCGCAAATCAACTTGAGCGCATTGAGGACATCTTGACTGTTATTGATGGCACCTGAGATCGATTTTTTTGTGGCTTGCGGTCTACTTGCCATCTCGTCCTGGCTTTCCGGATCGACTTGTGGGGCGTCGATGTCGTCGACCCCGCGCGACTCCAGCCAGCCCGATAACAAATGCTCGAACTCCTTCAATAAGTGCCTAAGCGCCTCAAAGTTAGGAGCATTGTTGATGCCTACTTGCTGAGTAACGAAGTCTTCCAAACTATTCAGGCTTTCGGCGCTTGCCACGATCGATGCCAAATTACTTTGTAATGCAGCAATATCGCTATCCTGAACAGCGGCTTCGATAGTCCCTAATTTCGGGGCATTATCATCTTCGGAAACCGTCATTTTCTCGGCGGCAATCATGAAATCGCGAAAACAAAAACGGCCTAATGCTTTCGACTCGACTAAAGAAACAAGCTGCAAAGGACGCAACATCGTTTCATGATCGCATAAAGCCATCAAAATATTAACGCGCTCAGTAGGGTCATTGTCGTCATCGGGGTCGAGCCGAGGATACACAGCGTCCCAGTGCTTTGCGATCAATGTGTCGATTAACTTTAATCCTTCGCTAAGACCGGTAAGTCCTTCGAGTGCAATCAAGGAGCGCAAGTAATAAACCAGAACTCTTAAATCGCGCGTCCGGTCTAGCAAGGCTTCAGCGGATTTTTTAATTTCCTTCCAGTCCGGCGGTTCGGCTTCTTGAATAGTGTCGCCGATTTCCTGTTCCGGCTTGCCGATTATGGCTTGCTCCAACGCGATAAAAGCGGGGTCGTATTCCAGATCGTCGCCGCAAACATTATCAGGATCGATGTCCTGTAAATATTTTTCGATATCGATACTCAATGCACTCACTCCTTAAACGACAATTGTATTAAAATTTTATTTTTCAACCGAATTGCCGTTGGTACTGACGACAATTACACTGACATTGTCTCTAGCGCCTCTATCAAGAGCGAGGTCGAGCAATGCCTTAGCACTCGTCTTCAAACTTTGATTTAGTAGTATAGACTCAATTTCATTAAAGCTTAGCTCTTTGTCCAAACCGTCGCTACTTAACAAAAACAAATCCCCGAGACGCACGTCGGAGTAGCCGCAATCTAGCTCCAATTCGTCATCGGCTCCGACGGCACGAGTGATAACATTCGATTGTTTGACCGTCCAACCTGCCGAAGAAACCGATTGTTCCGGCGCAATCTCATTTTCAGCACAATGATCACGGGTCAGTTGCTCCAATTTGTTGTCCCTTAGCCGATATAAGCGACTGTCTCCCGCCCATAAAAAAGCGCAACGATTTGAATTACCGATCAATACCAGGACGGTGCTGCCAACAATCGAATCGTTATAGCTGTTACTGGAAAGCTCCCGTAATTCCTTGTTGACATTAACGATACAGGCGGAAACATCTTTACAATATGCTTCTAAATCAGAACGCGACGATACTTTATTCAATCTATCGACAATCAATTGGCTAGCCACATCTCCCGCTTGATGTCCGCCCATTCCGTCGGCAACCGCCCAAAGACCGGCTTCAGGCCTGTCGAGTATCGAATCTTCATTGAATTTACGGCGTTTGCCGGTATCGGTGAGAGCCCAAGATTGCCAGCGCACTTCACGCTGATCCGGCAAGGTTTCAGTTGTCATATACAGCGGTACGGTGTCATGCTCATTTTCAATATTCTGAGTCTTCGCGACGAAAATCTCAGGCGTATTGGCGGGTTGGCGTAATTTATCGAGGTTTTCCGGAACTGTACCTTTTTCAATATCCCATCCTCTTTCCGTAATAAGCCCATTTAGAAATCCAGAGAATGCAGCGATCGGCGGTAAACCTTCGCAAGCCAACAATGCCGGAGTCTGATCCTCGGAGCCGCCGGTAGACCATAGTGTAAAGCCGGGAACAAACCGGTTCATTAACGATGCACTCAATCCGACAAAGGCATCGCCAATCGATTTAGGACGAGTCATCGACAGATAAAATGCATTTTTTCCGGCATTTTTGCGCATATCCCGAACATTGCTTGAAACCTCGGAAGCCCCTAACGGTGCGGCGGGAATATTTTTGATCAATCGATCGAATACTTCAGGATCGAGCCCGTCTTCCAGACCGCTCAATGCGGCTTCTTCGAGATGCTCAAACCACTGTTCGGCCGAAGACATCAAATAAGCCAAGCAATTGCCGCTGTCGATGCTCGCCGCAACCGTCAACGGAAAATATCGTCCGACCTTATCGACGCTGGGCATTAATATTCCGGCCCAGGCAGAATTTCCACAGACCCCGGGACTTAACGCAAAACGCCAAATCGGGCTACTTAAATAGCTGTTCAACCATGCATCCCCCAATTCTTCCTTGCTGGCGGCAATCGAGCTTTGCAGCCAACCATCCCAAGGATTCAGAAAGTCGCGCGGCAAACGTCGGGTAACAAAGTCGCCCAATATCGGCAGTTTGCCGTAAAACCCGGGTTCCGAATGAGGCAAAGTCATTACAAGCTCGTTGGAAATTGAAAATTTTGCAGTTCTTTGAGCGCAAAAGGATTATCGACGCTGGTCGCGCTCAATTCATAACGCGCTTCCAAGTTGTCGATTGCGAATGTCAGCATGAACCTGTCTTGCGCGGTAATTTGAATTCGGGCTTTATCAAGCAGCTTAAACCATGCCCAAGCGCCCTCCTCGGAACGGCTGACTTGACGGCCGTCTAAGGTATCGAAACCGTAACGCACAGAACCGCTTCCGTCCGTTCCAGGCCACTGCAGTTGCGTACTTCGCGCCGGACCATGCCGGTAATCCAATTGCTGACCTTCCAAATTCAGCCAAAACCGTGAAGCTTTGGCATCAAGCGATACCGGTCTAAGATTGAATCGAACCGAGGGTAATTGACTACCGCCTTGAAAAAATACTTCACGGATTTTTGCCGCATATTGAAACTGCATCAGCACTGATCGCGAAATACCGATCGATTGATTATTTTGAGTGATCAATCGCCAGGTTCGGCCGCTGGTATCGACAAAAGGTTTGAGATTGGCATTGAAAAACTGATCCAGGATACCGTTCGGTGCAAAAAACCGGCTAAAATCTTGCAAAGTAATTTCTCGAGTGGCGCGTCTGGACAGCGGATAACGGCCTTCGAGTCCCGATTTATAAAGCGGCATGACCTCGCTCTGCCAAAGCTTATTGAGCTGCGCCTTGCTCGACCCCATGATCAGATTCAAATTGCCGCTGGACAGTTTTTCGGTCATGCTTTTTAACGGTTCTGGCAAACGCGCCGATTCCATTTTCATGCGCGACATGACATCGCCTCCGCCGCCCCCTTCGCTGCGCTGAGCGGCGATCCTTATTGCCGCGCCGCCGCTATCTGAAGTACTGCCCAAATCGATCATAAAACCGTACAATTGACCGAGCAGATTGATGGTCTGATCGAATGGCGCGCCTGCGCCGCCGACGCTCCTTACCAATGAAGCTAGCGGTTGAAAATGGCGCTCGACGACTGTGCCCGGCGGATCGGTCGGTGCTTGCACGACACCTTCGGCTTGTGCGGCTTGCAACAGTTTTTGCGTGCGCGAATCTACTGTTTTTTCCGCGCCTTCCTTGACCGCCGCCAAAGCATCCAAAGGACTTGGCGGTTTGCGTGTTAGGGAAGTTTCCTTGTCGATAGTCTCCAATAATAGTCGAATCGGCGAGTTGGGCGCCGAAGCGAATTCGAGTAATTCGATCGATTGTTGAATATTACCGACGCTTCTGATTTTTAGATTGCCAAGCATATCGCTCCAATACTGAATGAAATCCTTGTCGTAATAGGTCTGAACGTCTTGCTGCAAGCGTTCGGGATCGGGCGCGCGGGCTCTACCGACATCGCCCAACACCCAATTATCCTCGACCGTCTCTTTCGCCAAAGCTTGGTTTTGTTTTAGAAATACTTGATAAAAACCGTCGTGTGTGAACAAATAAGGAATGGTTTGCTGTTCGAATTTTCCGGACGCGACCGTAAAAACCCGAGACGCATTAGGCCCTAGCGCATCCGACAAACGGAGATCGCGGCTGCCATCCTGCATCGCCTCGCTCTTGATGCGCATATAGACTTGCTGCGCAACAGGAATGCGGTTTAACACTTGCCGCGTTGCGGCGACTAACCGTTGGTCGAGCAGCTGGGGCTCTATTTTTAGCTCGAGCAAATTATCGAGATGGCCGAGCAAGCCGACTTGAACATCGTCGGCATAATTTTTTTTCCAATCGATAGCAATCCAAGGCCGCACTAAGCCTGGCTCGAGCCGTTTGGGCTCGCCGAACATCAAATATACTTTTAAGAGTTCATAGAGAATTTCGGGGTTATTCGCCTCTTCGCCTCGGATACGTTGTTCTAGCCTTGTCTTGATCAATGGTAAAAATTGCTTCAATAAAACTTGATCATAAGTATCGTTAATGACCGGTTGCACTTTGTTGCCTTGAAACAAGCCGAAACGCATCGACAAGGGCTTTTCGTCGCCATAAACTCGTTGAATGTCTTGCATCGCATTCATGCGTTTCAATAAGTCGGCAAAGTCCGATCGATTCGGATAATTCGCCGCGGTTTGTTCGTATTGTTCAATCTTTTGACTCAGCTCGTTCAATGCCGACTGATTTCGAGTAAAACTAAAAGTCCATAAGGCCGCCATTAATAATGTCACAGCCAGTGCCGAACCGTATGCAACCTGACGAAGCAAGGCATAACGACGCTCTACGCGTTTGTTCAAACCGACGATCAGCGCTTCGTCGAAAATGACATCTTTCAGCAAACGGGTAATGAAAAAACTCTTTCCCTTGCCACTGAACATCGGCACCAAAAAACGATCGAGTTTGAAAGTACTCGCCAAAATCCCCATCAGACGGTCGATCGGCGTGCCTTCTTGCGTCCCGCTGGTAAAATAAACGCCTCTGAGATAAGGGGCTTGTTGATATCGGTTCGCGCCGTAACACTCTTTGAGAAACTCCAACAAACTCTCTTTCAGCAAAGCCATGCGTTGCGGAAAGCCGAAAATCGAATGACGGCGCTGCAAGTCGCGCTCTTCTTGAAGTCTTTTCGGCAAACGCGCATTCAAACGATCCAGCAGGCCATCAAAATCATCGCCGACCCGACCAACAGCATCGATAGGGTGATCTTGATCTTCTTCAGGAAAAGTAACACCCCAAACTTGGGCTCTTTCTTCTTTGCCTAGATCGGCAAAGAAGTCGTTGAAACCTGCAATCAGATCGCATTTGGTAAACAGCATATAGATCGGAAAGCGAATGCCGAAATGTTCGTGCAACTCCTGAATACGCTGCCGAATCGCTTGCGCATGTTGAATTCGCTCCTCCTCGGTCTGCTTGATCAAATCGGACAGGCTCATCGTGATCAGCACGCCGTTGACCGGTCTGCGCGGCCGATGTTTTTTCAGCAAATTTAAAAAACCGAGCCATGCCGCCTTATCGACTGCCTCGTGACTGTCTTGCGTCGTATAGCGTCCAGCGGTATCCAACAGCACCGCTTGATCGGTAAACCACCAATCGCAATTGCGGGTCCCGCCGACGCCTTTGACCGCGTTTTTGCCGAATTTGTCGGCCAGCGGAAACTCCAGTCCCGAATTGATCAATGCGGTGGTTTTTCCGGAGCCCGGCGGCCCGATGATGATATACCAGGGTAATTCATAGAGATATTGACGACCCTGGCCCGACTGAGTTTTGATTTGTTTTAGCGTGCGTAGCGCATCGTCGAAATGCTTGCCGAGTTCGCCGATTTCCTCCTCGCTATCTTGCTCGACTTGACTGGGCCCGGTCGTTCCTTGGGCGCCTCCGACCAGCTCATTGACCATTTGCGTATTGGCACGATTGGCTTTGACCTGAATGCGTAGATTATTCAATCCCCAGAGCAAGACGATCACTAGAATCGTAATTAGCCTGGAAACTTCGGACTCAAGGGGGACACTTCCTGCTATCGCAATGAGCGGCCCGAAAAACCAAATTAACAGGCCGACGGCAATAATACCGATCAGTTGAATGACCCATTTATTTTTGAAGAAACCGATGATTTTTTTCACGTTTGTCCTTTTAATCCTGAAAAAATGATTTCGACACGACGGTTCATCGCTTTATGTTCGGCGCTGTCATTCGGCACTAGCGGCTGTGTTTCCGCACGCCCTTCGGATGTAATGGTCGCAGCGATTCCCGGCTTGCTTTTGAGCATATCGGCAACCGACTGCGCGCGTGCTCTCGATAAATCCCAATTGGATGGAAATCTCGCCGAAAAAATCGGATCGCTGTCGGTATGACCGACAACTAGAATACTGCCGATGACTTTGGTGAGCGCTTCGCCGATTCTATTCATTAACGGATAATATTTCGCGGTTATCGAGTCCCTACCGGAAGCAAAAAACCCCTTGCCCATGATGCGTAACGCGATTTTGTCGTTCTTGCGATCCAACACGACTTCGCCGCGCGCAATTTCCGGCGCAAGAAAACTGCTGATATCGTCATACAATGAATAAGCTGTAGGAGTATCGGGAGATTTAGGCGTTTCTGGCAACGGTTCAGCGACTGCGACTTGTAGCGGCTCAAGGCCGTCCTTGATCGCATAAAGTTTTGCCAACAATGGATTGGACGCGGCATTGATGAAATAGAGATAGCCGAGATAGGCCAGCATCAGGACCATACCGACCACCGCGCCGATTACCCATAGCGGCACCAAGCGGGTCAACACGTTACGTTTGTCTTTGATGCCCTGCCATTGTATAGACAACTCTTTTTCGATATCGCCGCGCTGCCGCTGTATGATTTGATATAGATTTTCCCGAACTTCTTCAAGCCGGGTCATGCCGTGTTCCTGAATGCGGTATTTCCCTTCGAACCCGAGGCAAAGGCAAAAATACAACAATTCCAGCAAATGTAGATGGGTGCCGGGCTGTTGCATAATATTCTTCAAAATTTGGAAAAACTTTTCTCCGCCCCAAGCTTCCTTATGAAAAGTAATCAACAGGCTGTGCGTGCTCCATATACTGTTGCAGCCCCAAGGCGTATTTAATACGGTCTCGTCGAGTAAGGTACAAAGACAATAACGCGCCGCCTGCACTTGATCGGGCGATACGCCGCGACCTAGCGCTTTTGCTTCGAAACGCTTGACTTCGTTGATCACGCTATCTCTCAGACCGGCAATGTCGGGATGCGACGCGGTATTGCGTAATTGCGCGACTAAAGACAACAATGACAACGCGCAGGCGGTCAACGGATTATCTTTCGAATAGACGATTCGTTCGTGTAGGCCTTCAGGAGGCATTGGCGCTTTATCGGGTGCATGCGTCGGCATCGGCTCCTGAGGTTTGGGCTTTCTTCCGCCCGGCGTAGGCCTGAGGATGGTTTTGTCGTCATCGATGTAATTACCGAATGGGTCGTCGTGATTCACTGTCGTTAACCGTTTTTGATTGCCCAAAATTCAAGTTCAAGCCCAGGAAACTCACCGGCGATATGGATAGCAAAACCGCCCGATTGAGCCATTTGCTTCCATAGCTCGCTTTGTTTGTTAAGCTCGAAATAAGCGAAACCCGCATGATAAGGAATCTGCCGGGGCGCGACCGGCAGCGCATGAATCGAAATACCGGGCAAGGCCGAACGCACCAATTGCTGAATCTGTTCGACCGGACCGATTTTGACTTGCGTCGGAAAACCGCTGCGCAATTGTTCCTTCGATACTTGCGCATTCGCGGCCAGCACGAATACGGCATCCTTGAGCAAATTCGGGTCCGGCACCTTCGCGCCGCGAATACCGTACTTCGGTGCTGTCAACGGAATCGGAATCGCGTTTTGCTCCAATACCGCGCTCAATAATTGCCGCAACTCCTCCATAACATGCATAAAGGTCGTTTGTAAATCGTCGTGCCGATAAACCGGAAAACTCACCGGTCTTTTATTGGGCCTGCAAAATGTCGATAACTCGCCGGCCAATTGCACCGCAATTCGGTAAAAACTTTCCGGATGCAATGCGGGAATGGATTGCAAATGTTCAAACAATGGCTCAACACGATTGACCATTTGCAGCAGCATGTAATCGGAAATTTCGGCAACTCCCCCCCGGCCCGCTTCGGAAGCCCGGCCGCCGAGCGCTTCTCCGCGGGTGTGCAATAAGCCGAACAGCTCTTTGATAAACCCGTTCAAGATCGGCACGGCATTGCAATCGAGCGAAGGCGGAATAAAACCCTGATCGAGAATCACGTTTTTATCGACCCTCGACTCGATGACTCTGGCCACCCCGATACAAACATGACCGGAGCGCTCTTGCCGCTCCAATAACAACCTAGTATGCAGCTTGCCGACCAAGATCGCAGAGGTTGCATTCGATCCGGTATTATGGTCGCGAACTTCGCTTTCGAAGGCATGATAGCGCGCCAGATTATGGCGGTTCTCGTCGGTATCGATTTCAATCGTACCCGGTTGGCGAACCGGTAGCGACAGGTAAACGATATTGTTTTGTACGTCGGTAGGAATATCGACGGGTAAAGGCAAGTCGTCGTCTTCAGGCAAATTAAACGGCGTTCCGTCCGGAAAAATCCCGCTGCATTCAGCCAAGGCGAATTTGCCCATGGCAAGCTGCCGCTGGTCTATGGCAATTTTTTTGACGCCCCAATCATATGGCGTAAGGTTGCCGCATCGTTCCTTGACGAAGGTTTCGATATACCGGTCGTGTTGTTGAAAATGCTGGGGCCGCAAAAACATGCCTTCCGACCAAACCGTCCTGTTATTTTCCGCCATTGTTCTTGTAACCTTTACCCTGTGATATGAATTTTCGAGCTAACCTTAGGTTTAATACCATTAAGGATTTCGTGATAAATAACGTCCTGGAACTATGCGCTTTGTCGAGGGTACGGTTCGCTTGGCAGGACGCCGTGAACCCAGCACCTAAATTATCCAAGATAGTTAATCATAGTCTATGAACTATGGAATTTAGGTGCTGGGTGAAGTGTCCTTCTAGGCTTGACGACAGAATCTGATTGCCAGGGATGGCGTGAATGCAGATTTTGCATGAGCAAAAATCTGCCCTGCCGCCGACATCCTCGCCAAGCATGCTCCACACCCTTTTTACCCTCAAATTGGGAGTTGCTGTTGAAAAACGGCTTTCTCAAACCTCCAATCATCATAGTCCAAATTTTTCATTTTTGTTCCGCGCTGTCGTTAAGGCTTTCATTTGTTCTTCATAAGCCTCTACGAAGGCATCGCCGAAAAAATTCTCAACGGCTTCTTCGGACTCAATGCGATAAGTTTCCTGATAACTGTCCCAACACTTGGATTTTTTTTGTAACACGATGCCTTGCTCGAATTGTTTTTCGATCGTTTTCGGGTCGAATCGTTTCAATAAGTCGGTCAATGAGGCTTGAATCCCTGCTTGCATGGCGAGCTGATGATTCATGATGTCATTGAAGCCTTGCTCGATCGATTCGACCGATTCGAGAAATCCGCCTTCTTTATTTTGAATCAATTGCTTCAAAACATCATCGGTCGAAACGGCGAACTTCAACGGATTATTGTCGACCGCTCTTATTACGGTCACATTGACGCGAAATAAACTCTTGAATTCGGCTCGGCTTCGTAAGACCGACACGGTACCGGCAACTAATTGCCGAAACATTCTGCCAACTCGTTGCATCGCCTCCAATTGATTTTTAGTTGCGCATTCGTTTTGATCAAGTCCAGCACCTTGCAAAAAAGCATCGAATAGCCTCGTATCGGAAATATTCTGTACGGGTTGTGCGATTGGTGTTTCAGGGGAAGAATCGGACGGGTCGGCTAGAATGCTGTTTAAATTTGAAGTTTGCGGACTATCAGGAGGGGCGAGCGGGGGTGTAAAAGGCTCTGAAGCCGATGGCTCAGGATCGGCTTGAAACGGTTTCGGAGCGAAGCTCTCGTTAAGCAAGTCCATGCTCGATGCTCTCGAATCATCCTCTACCTGTCTATCGCTGGAGGGTGTATCGGAGTCGGCGAAAAGATCCTCGAAACTCAAGTTTTCAGGAATTTCCTCAAAAGGTTTCGTTGCCGCTTCTACCTGAGGAGCGATAAAGCTGTCGAAAAGCGGTGAAGCATGATCTTGCAAGTGACTTTCAAATTCGGGCGTTTCGCTTTCTTTGGCGTCGATCAATTCTTCATGCCGTGGAAAGGGTGAACCGCTATCGCCCATCAGTCGATTGGCTTCCGTATCGATCGGCGTTGAAAACAACTCTTCGGGTTCTGTCGGTTTTGACGGCGAATCGGCAAAAATATCCGGAAAAGGAAAATCATCCTGCCTAGTGTCTTCTGTGATAATGGTCTCTATTTCATATTCGCCGACTTTTAAAAGGGTGCCGTTATGGAGAGGTGTCGAATCGTTACGTAGCGGGTTAGCTTCGTTATCGATAAATACGCCAGCCAGACTAGAGTCGGTCAAATAATATATACCGTTTTCGTACTTGATCGATGCATGATGCCGAGATACAAATTTATCAGGATCAGGTAAAACCAGCGTATTATCATCGGAACGTCCTATCGTGCCTTCGCCGTTTGGAAAAGCCACTAGTTTAGGTTCGGATAAAGGCTTGCCTTTGTACGTTGCGATCTTGAGAGATAAAGCCATTTCAACTACTCGATGAGAAATACAAAATCGTTATTTTCAAACCAAATTTAAACAGGAAAATTTAGTTTCATTCACTTCTTAATAAAGTAACGTTCAATCTTACTTTGAACAAATTCTAGTATCTGTTCGACGGTTCTTCAAATACACATTAACTTCGGATTTACCGAATTTTATATAACTTATTGAAAGTAATTATTCACACCCCTATCGTTCCCACGCTCTGGCGTGGGAATGAAGACCGAGACGCTCTAGCGTCTCGTACCGCTGGAGCGGTACTCAGGTGTTCCCACGCAGAGCGTGGGAACGATAATTGACGGGGGACTGAATAGTTACTATTGAAAAGCTTATAAACGAATCCTAAAAGTTGTCTTGAACCGTTGGGAATAATTCTTTGCACTAGCTTTAGCTCGTAATGTAATCTTTTCAGGGGTAAGCAGTTTACTTTGCATGATGTCGTGATTCTATTGAAACTTGACTCGACTTGGCAAAATGCAATGCCTTAGGCATACTTTACCAATCAAGCGAACAGCGAGGAACAAATAATGGACGAAAAGAAACCGGTCAGTGCTTTTATCGTAGGCCTTTTTTTATTTTTAGGACTGTTCTCGCTGGGTTACTTGCTGAGCCATGCCGCGATTAAATTCAAAGAATATGAACGTAGCGTCACTGTTAAAGGATTGTCGGAACGAGAGTTTTCTGCTGATATCGTGATATGGCCGATTCAATTTATGGTTGCGGATAACGAGCTTAGCTTACTTTACGAGGCTCTTGAAAAAAACACGGAAACGATCAAAGCTTTTCTGAAAAAAACCGGTGTTGCTGAAGGTGAAGTCTCTGTCTCAACTCCCTCCATCACCGATAAATCTGCGCAAAGTTATCAAAATAGCGGAAATGTCGAATTCAGATACAGCGCAATACAAACCGTCACAGTTTACTCCGCCAATGTGGATCAGGTTCGTTCCGCTATGAACGGCTTATTGGAATTGGGTAAAAAAGGCATTGTCTTTACGGCGCAGGATTACCAAAATCGAACCGAATTCTTATTTACGCAGCTCAATCAAATAAAACCTGAGATGATTGAAGAGGCGACCACCAAAGCCCGTGAAGTCGCAGAAAAATTTGCCGAAGACTCCAGCAGCAAACTCGGCAAAATTAAACGAGCGTCACAAGGACAATTTTCTATCGAACCTCGCGATACGAACAATCCGCATATAAAAAAAATACGAGTCGTTTCAACGATTGAATATTATTTATCGGACTAATTTTTTTTGTTTTATACATTCGCGCGATCATCAGAAAATGACTCTTAACAGTACCCATCGCAGATCAAAATTCGGCACTGAGGTGCCCGTCCAAGGATGCCGTCAGCATCCAAGACAATTAACCATGGCCTATAGGCTTTGAGATTTAGGTGCCGGGCGAATACGTCCATGTAGGCTTTATGACAGCATTCATGCTGTCAAAGCTTTTGGCGCACATGTCGTCAGAGGTTGCCAATATCTTGGTTAGCGCTACACACTGCCATCCCTGGTACTGGATTCTCCAATCCCTAGCGGAATGACGCTTTATTTCTCTAAGTTGGCGCCTCTATATAGTCAGAGCCTATATGGATGCGTATTAAGGCGTTTTCTAGCGGGTCGCGCCGAAATTCGACTCAACAAAGGGTATTAACTTTCATCATCGCCATAATATGGCGTCATCATCACTCACGGTAAATACAGGAATGTTAAAAAAATATTATTTAGGTTTATCTAATTTATTATTAGTATTCTGTTTCTTTCATGGCAATGATCTGATTGCCGGTCCTAAAGAAGATTTTCAAACTTGGGGCACCGTTACGGCTATTGGAAGCCTCGATGTAATCGATCCCGATCTTTCAAAGTACCGATATTGGCTAGAGGGCCAGGGTCGATTCGGCAACGACACATCTCAATTTTCGCAAGGCATGCTGCGAACCGGCTTAGGCTATGAGCTCAGTGAAACACTGACTATGTGGCTTGGTTATGCGTTTATACCGACCGAAGAGCCCTTTGTAAGCGAACCCTTCGACGAACATCGCATTTGGCAGCAACTGTTATGGAACCAACCGTTTTCTTTCGGGACATTCAGCAGTCGTAGCCGATTGGAGCAACGGTTCATGCAAATCGGTAACGATGTCGGTTGGCGTTATCGTCAATTATTTAAAATATCACTGCCTTTGACTTTTGCACCAAACTTTAGCTTGGTCGGGACTAACGAAGTTTTTATCGACATTAATAAAACTGATTGGAAATCTGTGAACGGTTTCGATCAAAACCGAGCCTTCGCCGGCATTGGATATAATTTTGATGAGCACATAAGAACCGAAATCGGCTATATGAATCAATACCTCTATAAAACCACTGCTCAAGATTTTATGAGTCACATCATTTCAATTAATTGGTATCTTAATTTCTAGCTTGAATTCGGCAGTTTAACCATGAAGCAAATGAAGATCATGATGGATTTCAAGAAAATACCTAAACATTCTCGCTAAACTCTCCTCTTTGGTAAGCGAAATTTTATACAAACGCACAGCAAGTCATTGAATTAACTTGTTATTCTTCATGGCGAAATGCTTTTTCTAGGTTCTTGGAAAACCTTCACTATCTTCATGTTATTGGAATATTTCTTGATCGATTCCCAATTTGTGGAAATTGCCTACAAACTGGTGTTTACAAAAAACAGTATCAATCGAAAAAAGTCAGTAGATTAGTAAAAATAGTGCTTTCTTGAAGTGCCTGCGGAGTTTCGACTATTTTACCGGGCTCCATGATTTGTGCAGTAATCGAAAATTCCGATAGCAAGCGTTTTTTTGCCGAAAACGCATCTTGAGAGCTAGAGAAAGGTCCCGCTATCACTTTTGTAGCAAAGGCATGCGCAGGAATTGGAGGACCTTGATGATTGAGCATGGCTGCGAATTGACGAGCTTGTTTCACATTTGGCAATGTTGCCACGTTCAGTTTCCATGCATCGACATCGATTGCCTTGGGAATAGGCCGTTTAAACTTGATTGAGGGACGCGATATGGTCAAGTAAAAATCATCTATATGGCCTTTTAAAATAGGTGTTAAAACACCATCGGAGCGCTCGATTGCCACGTGAACTTTATCCCAATCGATCAATCGACCGGATTCTTGTTCAATTTTTTGCAAGCGCGCAATCAAGTCCTGAACAAGTCGATTGACTTGTTTCGGGTCTTTATGGGTAGGCGGATAAGCTTGCAAAAAAAGCGTGTCGCCATCCCATGCGGTTAAAAAAGGCTGATTAACAATCCTAACCTGTGAGCCGACAGCGACATGCCGAAATAGCTTTGCAATATCTTCAGGATAAAGCCGCACACAACCATGACTTACTTCCATGCCGACGCCATAGGGTTTATTGGTGCCATGGATCAGATAACCGGGAAAACCTAATCTTAAAGCATAGTCTCCAAGCGGATTGTTCGGGCCGGCGGGGACGACTCTCGGCAAAGGATCGCCTTTTTTAGCATGCTCGCGCCTGATCGACTCGGGAACCGTCCAACTAGGATTTGCAGTTTTCGCAGTAATTCGGGTCAAGCCTTGCGGCGTTTCCCATCCTTCCCGGCCGATACCAACCGGATAAGTAAATACTTTATTAGTGTTTTTTTGGTCGTATAAAAAAAGCCGCTTAGCTGCCAAATTCAACACAACGCCTTTTCGAGGCGCTTCGGGGATAATGAATCGCAATGGCAAACGAACTGTACTGCCCGGCTCCGGCAACCATGGGTCTACGTTAGAATTGGCTCGGGTTATTTCGTCATAACCCAAACCGAAATGACGACCGATTACCAGCAACGAGTCTTGTTCATCAGTTTCTATTTGCGCAGCAACACCAATAATTTCTTGACTATCGAATAAAGGAAATTCCCTGATCGGTGAAAATTCGACTGAGGATACCGTATCCGGCCCGCGCAAAAGCTGACAAGAACACAATAAACAGAATGACATGCCTATAAAAAGGCGCTTGAATAGGATAAAGTTCATCGATAGATACAATTATTGGAATTAAGCCTCTCTCGAATTAGGCATTTTAAAAATCACAGTGGATAAGCCAGCCACCTTGATTATTTGTTCCTAAGTGAATGCGCAGGGCTTGATAGTATTGTTGAATTCGCGAGAGTATGAATGATAAATATGAAATTAAGCTTATCTCAATGTTACTTATCAAGCTTAATATTTCGATATTATATCGAGAAGAAATCGAAGTTTTGGCGGATTTTATATCTTGCAAAGATCACGATAGCGTGATGCTATCATGATGATTATCCCCATATCCTTTCTAGACTAAAATCCGGCGCTGGACTGCCCGTCAAAGGCCCAGCACCTTCATTATCCAAGACAATTAACCGTGGCAAATAGGCTATGGAATTAAGGTGCTGGGCTCGTTCAAGCGAGTTAGGAATATGCACAAAATAACTGCTACAAGTAGTAGGCTTTGCGGAGGTTCGGTGACTCGCTTGACAGGATGCCGTGAATACTTCCATGTAGGCTTGACGGCGGCGACTGATTGCCAAGGATGGCATGAATGCAGATTTTGCAGGAGCATAAATCTGCCCTGCCGCCGACACCTGTCAATCGAGCCACCGAATCCCCTCCCAGAAGTTGTCGAAGTTATTTCATGTTCGTTCCTTACCAAGCCGCCGCAAAGCTTAATGCTTGTAGAAGTTATTGCGTATATCCTTAGTGCTGAATCTTGGACGGCAAGACGTATAGCAAAGGGGATAAATCATCCTCTTTTTTGTAACTCGGCCACCGAAATACCGCTCATCCATTCTTTGATTCGATTAGAATCGCCAACCGGTGTCAATTGCCCCCATGAGTTGAGTAATACAACGATCGTTGGCCTGTTATTTATCCAGGTTTGCATGACGAGGCACTTGCCGGACTCATTAATAAAACCGGTTTTCGATAGACCGATTTTCCAATTAGGATTTTTAGTCAAAATGTTGGTATTGTTATATTTAAGCATTTGCTTACCGACTTTTTGGGTATGACTTTCGGTGGTCGTCATCGTTCTGATCAATGGGTATTTAGTCGCGTAGGCGACAAGCTTGGCTAAATCCCTCGCTGTTGACTTATTCTCAGTATACAAACCGGTAGGATCGCGAAAACGAGTGTTTTTTAATCCGAGAGCCCGCGCCTTACGGTTCATGGCCTTGACGAAAGCGGGTTTGCCGCCGGGATAGGAGCGGGATAAAGCGGAAGCCGCACGGTTGTCGGACGACATTAGCGCCAACCTCATCATTTCCTTTAGTGTTAATTTTGTTCCGACAGGTAAACGCGAACGACTGTGACGCAATGTGTCGATATCCTGTTTCGAAATCGTAATGGATTTATTTAAGTTAGGCTTAGAATCAAGCAACACCATTGCCGTCATCAATTTGGTAATAGAAGCGATAGGCATGACATTTTGCGATTTTTTTTCGTAAAGAATCATTCCCGTTTCTTGATCCATGACAATCGCTGCCGATGACTTTAGGGATAAGTTTTTTCCTGACGCGTTTACGGAAAATACCGTGAATATTAACGTAACAATGGCGATTACAGCGAACAAATTTTTAAACATTTTTTTCATGTGCAAGCGATGATTAATCAGGAGAATAAATCGGTACGATTTAATTATAGGTATTATTCGTAATGATTAAAGTCAATAAATTAATTTCTTAACTTTACCTTAACTATCACAATAATTTTAGAAGGGGCATTCTAACGCTGTATCAAGCTCAGTTAAAGCTTGGTTTTTAAAGAAGCCTTAATCTCTTACCTTTTACGGCCCTATGATCCTGCGCTTATTGCTAGAAGGAATATTGAATCTTTTACAATTGCCCAAGGTAAAAGCAGAATCTAAAGCGCGTTTTTCAATTAAAGACACAGCTATTATTAACCTTGATGGCAAAGTCAGGGTGCGTTTTCTGCCATCGGTCGCGGCTGATAATCAAATTGTCTTCGTATTCCTGTTTGATATGAATATGAGCGTAAATTCGTTGAGCTTTTTTATAACGAGGCCTGATTAAAGCGTCCAGCTTTTTGATTGCCAATTGTTTTTTAAAAGTCTCCGCTCTAATTTCGCTAGAAAAAACACCTAATGAAATATCCCCTTTGGCTTCGCCTTTCCGGAACAACCAATAATCGGTAATTCCTTTTTGTTTCAATAATTCAACATTTGCCAATGATTGCTCATAAGTTTCGCCGGCCGGCAAGTACACCATGTAGTCGCTAATCTTTTGCTCTTCCCGGCTCACCGATTTGATCGAAGCGGAATTGATGCCCGTCTGTTTTCGCCAACTGTAAAATTGTTGCATCGTATCAAACGGCCCGGCTTCATAACACATACTTGACTCGACCCTGTTTTTTTTCGGCACCATTGCTTGTTTTTTAATAAGCAGTTCGTTTACGGTGTCAAATTCAGCCCGTTCAAGTTCTTGGCTGGCATGGCGGTGGATTTCGTCCGGAATACTGGTTTTAGCAGGTGTTGGGGTTGCCTTAGTCAAAGCCGTCGAGTCATCGTTAAAAGCGAGAATGGAGGGTGATTCTTTTGGCCGCGTTAAAGACGTCTGATGTGAAACGAAATGCATATCGAGCCATTCGGCCAGTAGCAAACCGGACCTTGCCCCCGAAGAAGGCGCTAAACTGAAATCCGAAACGAATATAGCACCGCGAATCGATTGTTCAATCGCCGTGCCGGCGGCACACCATAATAAACCGGATTGCGCTTGCTTAAGGCTCGATGAGTCGTTTAGTTCCGAAATTAAGGTAATTTGCTGTCCAGTGTCCGTTGTATCGATGAGAACATCACGCTCCAATGAAATAGCGCCGGAATGATATTGCCATAAAAAAAACGTGATATTGAGTATTATTAGCAATAAGGCCAATAGTTTCATAGCTTATTCCGCGGAAATCAATGACAAGCCTTTTAAGACCAAGTCCGGTACAACACAAGATACATTATCAAGATGAGGGGCAATATCGCCCGCGTCTCCACCGGTTAAAACTAACTTAGGATTTCGTGATAAATAACGTCCTGGAACTATGAGCTTTTTTAAGGATTCAGGAACTCGCTTGACAGGACGCCGTGAATACGTCCGTGTAGGCTTGGCGGCGGCTTTCTTTGCCGCCGACACCTGCCAATCGAGCAACCGATCCCTCTGTAAAATGGGGAATTTATTTACGGCTAAATCCTTAACAGGCTTGTTTAAATCTGCTATCACACTCTTGATCAAACCGATAACGGCATAAAGAGCGCCATTATCAATAGCATCGCTCGTATTTCGAGCCAAGTTCGGCAAACCGCTTTGTGCGGAAAACTGTAAATTGGCCGTGCCATTTGACAGCGAATGCTTCATTAGGGTTAAACCAGGACAAATGAGCCCTCCCAAATGACAACCGTTTCGGTCCATCGCATCAATAGTAATAGCGGTCCCGCAATCGACAATACATACCGGTTCCGACCAATAATGCCTAGCCGCTATCAGGCACAACCAACGATCCACGCCCAGTTTTTCCGGATATTCATAAGCATTCCGAACACCATACGCTTCGGCTACGGAATGAGCTTGGATTATGGACAACGAGGGCCACAAGTCCACAGCAATTGTCTTGACTTGATCTAATACGGCATTCGAAGCCACACAGGAAATAGCCATACGCTGCGGCGATTTCGGCAAGGCTCGCCAAGTGGAAAACAACCGGGCTTCAAAATTACTATCTTGATGAATAACCGGCACTCCCGGTTCTAAACGATTATCGTTATAACCCCACTTTATACGAGAGTTACCGATATCGACCAATAAATCCATTCGGTCACTTCTTGCTAAAACTAACTTCGCCGGATGCAAAACAACAGGCTCTGCCATCGGTAGTCATTAAACGAAACAAGCCATTATCGTCGATTCCTCCAGCATTGCCTGTTATTGCGGAATCGCCATGATAGATAACGACAGGATGCCCTTCCAGGCAATCATAAGATCGCCATTCATCTAAATAAGGTGCTAAGCCATGGTTTTCGTAATCGGCAAGTATAGGTAATAATTCATTCAACAGCATTCCGATTAAACGATTTCTCGAAATGGATACCCCTCCCATAATCCGAGTTAAATCGATCCAAGCTTGATCGATCATTGCCGCTTCCCGATCAGGTATATACACATTCAACCCGATACCGATCACAGCCGCGCAAGGCCCGTGAGTCTCACCGGTCACTTCGATGAGTATCCCGCCTAATTTATGTCCCTGCCAATAAATATCGTTCGGCCATTTTAAACCGATACCGGATAAACCTAAGGATGCCAAGGCCCTAATCACGGAAACGCCGACAGCAAGACTCAAGCCTGAAATAGCGGAGGGGCCGTTGTGAAAGTGCCACAAGAGCGATAGGTAAATATTTGAACCGAACGGCGATACCCAGGACCTACCTCGCCGGCCTTTACCTGCAGTTTGAAACTCAGCCAAACAAACCGTTCCGGACCGGGCGGCGCTTTTAGCAAGATTGATCAAATGGTTATTCGTTGAGTCAAGCCGGTCATGGATGTTTAAATCCGAAATATTTAAACGAACATTCTCCATTAACACGGATTCGATTTTTTCGCCGCTTAAAAATTCGATCGGCCGTTCCAGGCGGTAGCCCTTGCCGCTCACTGCGATGGGTTCCAAACCTAGTTCGGTTAAACTGTGTAACTGTTTCCAAACAGCCGATCTGCTCACACCGAGAGTATCGGCTAAAACAGAACCCGAATGAAATTCGCCGTCGGCAAGGAGTCCCAGAATTTTTTTTTGTTGATCGGTAATTGTCACTGCACAGTAAAAATAGAATTATTGTTTTATCTGCCAAAATAATTAAGGACTTCGTGAAAGCTCCTAAAGTCAACACTAAGGCTCTTTATTCTCGCGGAGTTTTTGCATTTGTCTTTTCACGACATGCCTAATCAACAATTCCCGATCTTGTTCCTTCATATTAACGTAGTCGACACCGATAATATGAGAATAAATGCCTTCAGGATTCTTTTTGGGCTTGCAATAAATAACTCTTCCATATGTCACAATGACAGCCATACACGAAACCAATAACATTTTAATTTCCAGATAATCACCGACCGCTAAGGCCTCCGCGCTTTCGAAAGCTAATCCGGATGCGCTTAGATTAGCATTGCGAGTATCCTTCTCTTTAAAATCTGTGCCTTGCATCATGATCGCCTGCGCAATCAAATCAATTTTACTTTCAATTAATTTCAAATAATCGGCCACATCCGGCATAGTCCGATCGAGCCGATGCATCATGATACGAGATTCTTGTGAAATCAATTCCAAAGCGGCGGACAACGAACAGTTACCCAGTACGTTATCGCTCATATGACTAGCTGGCGTGACAGTCGCTTCATCTACTTTTTTATAGTAAAGATTCACTTGATCATCAATGCGAAAAAAACGCCGTCTATCTTTATCCCGATTCATTTAAATTTCCTGGAAATGAAATATATTTTTTGGATGCATCGCTTTCGCCACCCCCAATATTACTCGACAAACTCTTGGCCTGCTTCGTCGGCGCCTGGTTCTACTTGCACGATAACGATCTCGACTCTTCGATTAAGCGCCCGGTTTACAGGAGAATCGTTAGGAACTAATGGTCGGGTATCGGCATAACCTTGAATGACGAATCGCGAAGGATCGGCTCCCGGTTGGTCTAGCATGAAATGAGAAACGGTTACGGCACGAGAAGCAGACAACTCCCAATTCGATCGGAACATCTGCGTTCTAATCGGTCTATCATCCGAATGTCCCGACACCAGGACTTTTCCGGGCGATTCGTTAACCGATGCGGTAATTTTCGTCAATACGGGTTCAAATCCGGTATTGAGCACCGCACTACCGGATGGAAACGATCCTTTTTCGCTAATGCGAATAATGATTTTCAGATTTTCCGTTTCCACCGAAACCAAACCCATCTTGATTTCCTCTTTTAAATCCTCTCTGATTTTTTCTGCCTGTTCCTCAATTTCAGCCTGAGTCAATTCCATTAACTGTTTTTTTGCCGCTTCCAAGTTCGGCGAGTCTTGCATAGTCGTCTGCTTGACTTCCTCTAGCGGAGTGGGCTCGGTGGGTGCCGGCGAAAAATGCTGGGCGATAATACTGGTCCCCATTGGAATATCGTATGCCGGAACATCCTTCTGTACGCCAAAAGCATTGATCATCGAATCGGCCATTTTTTTAAACTTGATGGTATCCATGGTCGCAAATGATAACAACAACACAAAGAAACACATCAGCAGCGACATTAAGTCGGCAAAGGTCGCCAACCATGCGGGGGCTCCGACCGGGGGGCATTTAGGGCATTCATCAGCCATTTTTCACCTATTCATTGTCGGTTTTTCGCTTTTTATCAGAAATATAGGAATTCAATAAAGACTCTAGAACCTTAGGGTTCATGCCCTCTTGAATACCGGATATCGTTTCTAAAATAAGTTCTTTGTTGGTTTTTTCATAAAGCATAACTTTAGATAATTTGTCGACGATCGGAAGTGCAAAACAGTTTGCTATTAATGCACCATAAAGTGTCGTCAGCAAGGCAACGGCCATCGCAGGACCGATACTCGACGGATCGGACATATTTGCAAGCATTTGCACCAAACCGACCAACGTTCCGATCATACCCATTGCCGGCGCTAAATCGCCAACCCCTTTCCACATATCTTGCCCTACTTCGTTGCGCGATATCATTTGGTTAATTTCTTGAGACAGCATTTTTTTTACAAAAGCAGGATCATGCCCATCGACACATAGATTGATCCCCTTTCTCATAAATTCGTTTTCAATGGTCTCATTTTCTAAGGCTAGTAGACCGTTTTTTCGAGCCACATCGGAGAGTCTTACGGCTTCTTCGATCAACACAGCCGGGTCTTCCCTTTTGTTTAAAAAAGCTTTCCCTAAAACACCGAAGGACCGTAAAAAATCGGAAATCGGGATACGCATCAACGATACGCCGAAGGTACCGCCTATGACGATTAATATGGAAGGCAAATTTACAAACAACATAACATCGCCGCCGGTAGCAATGGCGGCGGTAATAATCCCTATGCCCAATAAAAAGCCGATTAACGACGCTATATCCACATTTAACCTCTTCGTGATAATGGATAATCAATCAGAACATTGAGCAAACTCATTCGAGTCGCCCGCTTTTATACCATCGCAGATCAAAATTCGACACAGGGGTGTCCGCGAAAGTCACGAGATTGAATACAAAAGTTTGTCCTAAATGATTCAAAACGGGATATCGTCGTCAAAATCGTCGTAAGGCGGGGGCGTTGAGTTTGAGGGTGTTGATTGAGGTCTAGATTGAGCTGGAGCTGAGTTCTGTGCTGAGTTCTGTGACGAATAAGCACCTTGATTATCGGAATAATTGGCGGTGCCGCCGCTTCGGCTTCCCAGCATGTGCATTTCGTTAGCAACAATTTCTGTCGTGTAACGGTCTTGTCCGTCTTGTCCTTGCCATTTTCGCGTTTGCAAGCGGCCTTCAACATAGACCTGACTGCCTTTTTTTAAATATTCGCCGGCAACTTCGGCGAGTCTTCTAAAAAAAACCACACGATGCCATTCGGTAGACTCTTTACGCTCGCCGGTTTGTCTATCTTTCCAGCGCATCGTCGTGGCTAGACTGATATTTGTTACCGCTTCGCCACTAGGCATATAGCGAACTTCGGGGTCGGCCCCGAGGTTGCCGATTAATGTTACTTTGTTTAGCATGTTTTCTCCGAAAAACGATTGAGCAAAAAATATAGATTCTCAAGGGAAACTTTACATTTGGAACACCGATACCAGCCTGAGTATTTTCCACTAAATTCTTAAGGGTTTCGTGGAAAATAACTTCCTGGAGCTATGAGTTTTTGTAGCGGGTTCGGTAACTCCCTTTACAGGGTGCCCCTTGTGCCGAATTTTGATCTACGATGGTAAAAATTTAGATTAAATCTTAAAATAAATAGCAAAAATCAGTTGAATTATCAGGAATCGAACTGAGTTATCGAATACTGTAAACGTTCCTTATCCAATAACCGATTATCGACTTTTAGATAAACCACCCCTTCGCCGAAATGCAACTTCACTTCCTCGACTCCAGTAACCTTGAGGATCTCTTCGGTGAGTTGCTCGGCTTGAATTCTGGTAAGATTATTAATGGAAATCAACATATTGGCAAGATAACGGGGTGGTTTCATTGTAAAAGATACTACCAACCAACTCGCTCCCGCCACAGCACTCATGATAAAAACAGCGCTACCTCCGAATTCGCCATAACTCCAGCCTCCAAGCGCACCGCCTAAAAAAGCCCCTAAAAATTGAGATGTTGAGTAAAAACCCATGGCCGTTCCTTTCATGTCGCCCGGTGCGGTTTTAGAAACCAATGAAGGTAACGTGGCTTCGAGCAAATTGAAACCGCAAAAAAACAACCAAAGAAAAACAATAATCCCGGTCAAACTTTGATGAAAGTACTGTAAACCTAATTCAGATACAACGATAACAGCAATCGCACCGATAAAAACGGGTTTCATTTTACGCTTTTTTTCAGCCAGAATAATAAAAGGTATTGCGGCTAATAAAGATACGATAAACACAGGCAAATAAACTTGTCCGTGTTGACTGCCGCCTAATCCGGCATCCCTCATCAATAGTGGAATGGCAATAAAACTGGCTGTTAATATCAAATGCAGAATAAAGATACCGTAATTAAATCTTAGCAGCTCGGTATTTTTTAACACATGCTTTATCTGGCTCGGAATCAGTTCGGCATCGCGGTGTACTTTTGATTGTATCGGATCCGGAACGACATAAACGATGACGACTATTGCCGCTAATGAGAGTAGCGCCGTCAACCAGAAAATACCTTCAACACCGACATAACCGGCAAGGACAGGCCCTATAGATATCGCGATGCCGAACGAAACGCCGATACTGATACCGATCAAGGCCATCGCTTTCGTCCTATGGACCTCCTGGGTCAAATCGGCGACCAAGGCCATAATGACTGCGGCGATGGCTCCAGACCCTTGCAAAGCCCGACCGAATAACACACCGTAAATCGTCGTTGACATCGCCGAAACCACGCTGCCGGCTGCAAACAATAATAAGCCCAGGATAATTAATTTTTTTCGTCCAAAGCGGTCGGACATTAGCCCGAAAGGGATTTGTAATAACGCCTGACTTAATCCATAAATACTGACCGATAACCCGATTAAAAGCGGCGTGGAACCTTCCAAATGCTCGGCAAATAACGGCAACACCGGCATAATCATAAACAAACCCAACATCCTTAATGCGTAAATGCTCGCCAATGAACCGGTTGCCCGTTTTTCCAGCAATGTCATTGGGCTGGTAATATCCTGCATTTGTGCCAAAACACTTATCTCCTGAATAAAGTACGCTATCGAACACTATAAAATATGAATGGCCAATCGAAATTCAACAGCCTTACACTGCGAAGTACCAATTAACATCGTTGACCGACACAGAATGCCGGCTATTATAACAACGGTTGCTTGAGCAGTCTGTTTGAAATTAGACTTGAGAAATCAAAGGTAAGGAAGGGGCGCGTTAAAGCGACTCTCATAACAGGGGATAAAAGAAATAAACGATTCCTAGGAAATCGAAAAGTAAGGAGAGTTTGGGGCGTCTTTCGGCAGTATACCCATCGCACTTCAAATTTCGGCATTGACGCATGGAGGCGCTGGGGTGTTCGGCAAAGGCTTTGACAGCAGGGATGCTGTCACAGAGCCTACATGGACGTATTCACGGCGTCCTGTCAAGCGAGTCACCGAACCGCCGCAAAGCGTATACTTGTAAAAGTTATTTTGTGCATATTCCTAATTTCGTGCCTTTCGTGAGCTTACCGCCGTTTTTAGATCGAGCGATCACTATTAAGGCGTCATGAAATTAATGTGCTTCATAGAGAAAGCAGCAATTCCCAGCTTGAGCAGTTTCGCCGATTTTAGGGTGTGGGGTATGCCTGTCGAGGAACGCCGTAAACCCATCCATGGGGGCTTGGCGGCAGCTAAGCGCCAAGGATGGTGTGAATGCAGATTTTGCAGGAGCAAAAATCTGCCCTGCTGCCGACATCCTCGCCAAGCATACCCCACACCCTTTTTGATCTCCAAATTGGCAATTGCTGTAGAGAAAGCACCGGAATTGACAAACACGGTTAATTGCCTAATCGAGAGCCCGGATTCGGATATTGCATGACAGGCACTTCCGTGTGCCGCGATCTCGGCAGTCGTTACTGTCGCGAGATTTATTCCAGGTTCGCATGTCTCGATCTCATTTCTTCCTCCGGAATGCCTTTTTCGTGGATGACATGAGAGATGGTCGCTTCCAAAAATGCCAATGTGGAAAGCTCGAAAACCGTACCCATCGGCATACCGACAACCTTGCCATACTGTTCGGGGCTGCCGACTCTAAACACGGCATCGGCCATGTCGCCGATTGTCGACTCGCTTTTCGCTGAAATCAGCACGATTTTTGCGCCAATCTCGCGAGCACGTTTAGTGAATGCGACCAACTGCTCGGTTTCGCCGGAGCCGGAAATTATAATGAGCAAATCGCCTTGTTTGATGCTGGGTGTAACAATTTCACCTACTACACTGGTATCGTAACCGCTATGCATCAATCGCATCGCGAAAAAGCGGCCAATCAAGCCCGACCGTCCCGCGCCTGAGACAAAAATTCGGCGAGCTTGATCGAGCATGTTCGTCAGTTTTCTATCATAAGAGTCATCGGTCGCATATAAGACATCCGAAATCTTATCGACGACAAATTCACGATGCGTGCCCTTGCTATTGACCAAGCGTTGAATTTTTCGAGCGGCATTGACTGGAGATGGCGCGCCGGTAATCGCGCCGCCTACGACAATTATGTCAACTCCGGCCTCAACAACATCGCGTACAGTTTCGGGCTTGATACCGCCGGCAACTGATACTCGAGTGTTTAACCCCAAGCGCAATAAATCTTGTAAATCCGCAAAGGGGGTCTGTCCGGCCGCCTGGGCGTCGATGCCGGTATGAATGCCGATAATTTGTGCGCCGGCCGCCACAGCTTCCTCAGCGCAACTCGCTTTATCCTCGACGTTAATCAAATCGACTTGAACTTCGGCATTATATTTTTTAGCCGCATTGATAACGCCTTTGATAGTTGAAATTCCGGATGTTCCAAGTACCGTGCAGATATCGGCACCGGCTTCGTAGAATGGGCTGGCTTCGTATTCACCGGCATCCATCGTTTTAAGATCGACCAGCAGCAATTTATCAGGAAATCTGCGTTTAATTTCCTTGACCAATTCAAGCCCGTTAAACTTGATACAGGGTGTACCGATTTCAATGATATCGACATAAGGCGCCGCTTGCGAAGCAAGTTCCAGGGTTTTGTCGAAATCCAAAGAATCTAGTGCCAATTGAATCAATGGTTTTGCCATTTTATGCGCTCCTGATTAGTTATATTATTTATCACACAATAGCATTCGGTCAGAGCGGCACTCTAAAGCAGAAAAAGGATATCTGTCAATTTTCGAAAGACTCCGGCATCGAAAAAGCCAAGAATGAAGGAGATATAGCATTGATACAGCGGATTGAGGCCTGCATTAATATTCCAATGCTACTCGTAAATGAATCCTTCTAAGGAAGGTACTGGACCAATAAGAGTCCACAAGACAACTTTATAACAGACTCAGTTGCGATGATTAAGCAAGATTAAATGGGGAGAACGCTTTCTTTTGGTTTTTTGATAAATTTCGCTTGCCTCCATCATCATATGCCGGCACCAAGGACAAATTCTATCGTCGGGCCGGCTTTGTTCCGATGGTAAAATCTCATCGCCACAGCGTTCGCAAATGATCGGTCTTGGTAAAAATTTCATTTGAACTCATCCTTAAAAAATGTTGAGCACAGACTAACCTGAGTCCATGCTGTTTTTTTGTGACGAATTCACACTTTGGATGCGATATTTACCAAAACGTTTAATTTATGTTAATCAATTCACATTTCGATCATTGTTGCTTACAAGCGACTATCGTAGCTGCAATTCCTAATTGGGGAGTACTGGACGAAAATTTCGGCAGCAAGCACACCGCATTCTCAAAATACAGCGAAAATGCTCAATTTTAGAATCACCGCTATTCGTAGCGATGATCAACTCAATTGTTGCAACAAAAAAGGTATTAATTCCGCCATCGGCAATTCTAGGCTTTCATTAGCGGTTCGAGCCCGGTATTCGATCATGCCGGAATCGAGACTGCGATCGCCGATTACGACACGATGCGGAATACCGATCAATTCCATATCGGAAAACATGAATCCGGCTCGGACTTTTCGATCATCGAATAACACCTCGATTCCGGCATCAAGTAGTTCTCGATACAGTTTTTCGGCAGCAACGCGCAAACGTTCCGACTTATGCATATTCATCGGGCACAAAGCCACTTGGAAAGGCGCCAATTGAGCCGGCCAGATAATGCCGTTGTCATCGTGGTTCTGCTCGATCGCCGCCGCAACAATGCGCGAAATGCCGATGCCGTAACAACCCATGATCATTGTCTGATTCTTACCGCCTTCATTAATGATGTCGGCTTTCATCGCTGAACTGTATTTCGTACCCAGTTGAAAAATATGACCTACCTCGATACCTCGAGCAATAGTAATCGTGCCCTCCCCGTCCGGACTCGGATCGCCTTCGACCACGAGGCGTAAGTCCTCGATTTGATCGGGCAAAGGAATATCCCGCTGCCAATTTACGCCACGGTAATGCTTGTCGTCTTGATTGGCTCCGCATACAAAATCGGACATCAATACGACACTACGATCCGCAATGATTTTAATTTTCAGACCGAAAGGACCGACCGAGCCGGGTTTTGCATTGCAAGCGGACAGCACTTGCTCTTCGTCGGCTAATTGCAACGGAGCTGCGATACCGGAAATTTTTTCGGCCTTGATCGCATTCAATTCATGATCGCCTCGTAATAACAAAGCGACTAACTCGTCTTCTTCGCCTTTGACGATCAAGGTTTTTAGGCAACTAGATTTGGCAATCCCGAAAAAAGCACTGACTTCGTCGATCGAATGTTGATCCGGAGTGTCCACTAGATTGAGCGATTCGGTAGCCGACCCCCTGTCGCCTTCGGGCATTAACGCCTCGGCTTTTTCGATGTTTGCGGCATAATCGCTTTTCGTCGAAAAGGCAATCGCATCCTCTCCGGATTCGGCCAATACATGAAATTCGTGCGATACCGCGCCGCCGATCGATCCTGAATCGGCGATCACAGCCCTATATTGCAAACCGAAGCGGTTGAAGATATTGCTGTAGGCCTGATACATGACTTGATAGGTTTCTTGAAGGGATTCTTGATCGAGATGAAAAGAATAAGCGTCCTTCATAACGAATTCCCGAGAACGCATCACGCCGAATCGAGGACGAATTTCGTCGCGGAATTTGGTTTGGATTTGATAATAGATGATCGGCAACTGCTTATAACTTTTAATCTCATGCCTGGCTAAATCGGTAATGATTTCCTCATGCGTGGGTCCCAAACAAAAGTCGCGTTGGTGACGGTCTTGTAAGCGAGCCAGTTCGGGTCCATACTGTTCCCAGCGCCCCGTCTCCTGCCACAACTCGGCGGGTTGCAGGGCCGGCATCAAAACTTCTAGTGCACCGGCTTTTTCCATCTCCTCGCGGGTAATCTTTTCGACTTTCCGCATGACCCTAAGCCCTAGCGGTAACCAGGTATAAAGACCGGCGGCTAATTTGCGAATTAAGCCCGCACGAATCATGAGTTTATGACTGGCGATTTCGGCATCCGAAGGCGTTTCTTTGACAGTATTGAGAGGAAATTGAGAGGTGCGCATTGTCTATGGTTAAAATGTTAAAATGCTTATTCTACCGATTAAACACCGCCAAAGTCATCACATCATCGACATCCGGTTTTCTGATATCATTCCGCATGGATTGTTTACCGGTGATCGAATAACACTAAAGCGAAGGACAACTCACCTTGAATTATAGAACCTCCGTTAACTCGACTTTAAGTCGGATTGCATTAACGGCTTTACTGTTTTATTTTGCGGGACAATTAGCATTACCGCTATCCTTGCCGCCCAGTTACGCAACAGCAATCTGGCCGCCGGCCGGTATCGGCTTCGCGGCAACGTTGCTCTGGGGAAACAAAGTATTACCGGCTATTTTTTTGGCTGAATTAGCCATCCATTATGAAGTCTACGATTTCATGACCTTATGGCAATCACCCCGCCAACTCTTAATTTTTCTCAGCTCACCGGTCAACAGTGTACTCAGGGCTTGGACCGGAGCCGTCTTGGTAAAAAAAATCGTAGGCTACCCGAACCCTTTGATTTCAGCCAAAGAAATCATGCTGTTTTTTCTCTTATCCGGTCCGGTCGCCACATTGATACCGGCCTTATTAAGCGTTTATGCATTGGTTGAAACCGGTGTCATCGTCGAATCGGATTTCGGATTCGGATTCTTGACCTGGTGGCTCGGAGATTGCATAGGTATCGTGGTTTTCACACCTTTGTTCTTGACTATTTTTGAACCTTCCTTACAAAGCCGCACGAAACGCTGGTTACCGTTATGCACCGCCTTGATAGTAGGTTTAGCCTTAGTCGCAATTTCTTACTTATTGGCTCATCAACGAGAAGGCTTACGCCTACAGGAAATCATCGAAAACAAGGCGGAAACGATACAATACGCTTTAGAAGACAATTACAAGGCACATGCAAATACCTTGTCGCTTTACCACTCATTAATCGGTTCGAACGATACGATTGACTATCAATCGTTACAAATTTTTTCGGACTGGGTTTTCAACACCTACCCAGGCGTTCCTTATATTGAATGGTTAGAGGCTTCGAAAGCAAGTCAAGATAAAACGGCATGGACGATCAAGTATTCGGCTAAAAAATATTTCGATGACTTCCATCCTATCTCGGAAAAACGCCACCAAGAGATCGTGTTTGCACTGGAGCCTCAAGCAACAACCGATCGAAGCTCTAAAATATTGGCATTTGGAAACAGTTCCAGGCAGTTTTTTATCTATACGCCTTTTTTCGAGACCGAACAGACCTTGAAGGGCTATATTATCGAGGCTTTCGATATTGAGCGGTTTATTGACGATGCCTTAGTTCGAAAAAGTATTGAATATATCGACATTAGGCTTTTCCAAAAAACATCCGATGGAGAACAACAATGGTTGTTTCCGTTAGAGCCTAAGCGCGCCATACCGGATCCGTTTGCCATCACCACGTTAAAACCGCTCAATATCGGCGGGCAATCCTGGTTCATTCAAGTTTCGCCAGATTTAGGTTTTCTTGGAAATTATTATTCCTGGCCGGTTTGGGGTATTTTGGCCGGCGGTATGTTGCTGACCAGTTTAATGGGTATCGGTTTTTTGATTGTCACCGGACAAACCGAGTTAATCCTAGTCGAAGTAGAAAAGCGCACGCATGATCTTAATCAAAGCAATCGAAAACTACGACTTAGCGAAGAGCAATTACGCTTGGCAGCAACAGCCTTCGAAACCCAAGAAGGGATTATGATTACCGATAAAAAAGGCAGGATTTTAAGGGTCAATAACGCTCACACTGAAATCACCGGTTATTCCAGCGAGGAAGTGATTGGTAAAATTCCCTCGGTTTTAAGCTCCATACATCATAATCGTGATTGTTTCGATGAATTTTGGAAGCAATTAGCTAGTCAAGGACAGTATGAAGGCGAGATCTGGAATCGGCGAAAGAATGGAGAAGTCTATCCGGAATGGCAGACCGTTACCGCCGTTAAAAACGAAGCCGGCGAAATCACCCATTTTGTGTCAATTTTTTCAGATATCACAGAAAAAAAAGAAAATGAATCACGCATACACAATCTGGCTTTCTACGATCCCTTAACCAACTTGCCCAATCGACGCTTGTTAATCAATCGTCTCGAAAAAGAAATTGCTATCGCCAAACGACATGGCCATTTCGGCGCCGTGATATTCATGGATCTGGATCATTTTAAATTTCTGAATGACTCGCTAGGCCACCATGTCGGCGACGAATTACTCATTCAAGTAGCCAATCGCTTGCAATCGGTCGTACGAGATGAAGATACTGCTGCCCGATTAGGCGGCGACGAGTTTATCGTACTTATTAATTGTAATGCCAAAAACCTATCGGAAGCCGCCGATCACGCACTAACGGTCGCAGAAAAAATTAATGCTAAAATCAACGAACCGTTTCTACTTAATGCATTCCAACATCAACTCTCGCCCAGTATGGGTATTACCTTATTTCCGGATAATGACGATAATCCCGACCGGATTCTGCAACAAGCCGATACGGCGATGTATCGATCTAAAGCTTCCGGCCGTAATAGCATCAGCTTTTTTCATCCGAGCATGCAAGAAGCTGCCGATCTGCGCATTAAAATGGAAAACGAGCTTCGAGAAGCGATCGATCAAGGTCATTTCGTTTTAAATTACCAAGCGCAGTTTGGCGCCAAAAACGAGATTATAGGAGCCGAAGCTTTAATTAGATGGCAACATCCCCAAAAAGGCCTGATCCCACCCGTTGAGTTCATCAAAATTGCCGAAGAATCTCGCTTGATTTTACAGTTAGGGCGCTGGGTAATCATGGAGGCGTGCCTGCAAATCCAATCATGGCAACAAAATGGTTTAATTGTGCCGCGTATTGCAATCAATGTAAGTTCGAATCAATTCAGACAAAGCAACTTTGTCGATCAAATAGAACATTCTCTGAAGGTTAGCGGCATTACGCCCGATTGTTTAGAGATAGAATTAACAGAACACGTTGTTATCGATAATATCGAAGATACCATTGAAAAAATGAAAGCCTTGAAAGCGCTGGGCCTATCGATTTCGATCGACGACTTCGGCACCGGTTATTCCTCGCTTGCATACTTAAAACAACTTCCGTTGAATCAATTGAAGATAGACAAAAGTTTTGTTCGCGACATTTCAACCGACCCGAACGATGCGATCATCGTCGAAACAATGATCGACATGGCTAAACATTTAGGCTTGACGATGATTGCCGAAGGTGTGGAAACGGCCGAGCAATTGGCATTTCTGAAGAGTAAAGGCTGTACCGGGTTCCAAGGCTACTATTTTAGTCATCCGGTAACGGCAGACCAATTTGCCGAACTCTTGTCGGAACAATCTCCGCAAGTAATATGATAAAAAATTCGGCAAGAAATACGCGTTTTTTACTAGATGCTTTGATAAATAGGGCATACATTCGGCGCCGGGATGCCCGTCAAAGGACGCCGTGAATACGTCCATGTAGGCTCTATGCCAGCTCCATGCTGGCAAAGCCTTTGCGGAGCGCCATGGATGGCGTGAATGTCGATTTTGCATTACGCCATGGATGGCGTGTATTAGGGCAATGCAGGAGCAATTGCCGAGGAGCACTAATCGACCGGACACCCAGGCGCCTCCTCAGGCACTGCCGAATTTTGAAGTGCGAAAGGTATAAACCATAATCAATGATTTTTTGTAACTATTCAGCGCATGCGGTAGGTTGGTGTCAGGCATTGATTTCTAAGGACGCGTGAATACATCCCTGTAAGCTCTGACTGCAACGTCCTGTTGCAGACAGCCTTATAAATCAATGCCTGACACCTTCTCATACATGACTTATGCTGAATAATTACGATTTTTTACCATGAATCTCATGGTGAATAGACTTGGTTGTGACTCATTTTGTACCGGCTTTTTCATTTTTCATTTGTTTTAGATAAGTAACGATCGCCTTTGCTTGTTGCCGATCAAGAATCTTTTCAAAAGACGGCATTTTAGTACCCGACCGGTAAGCAGGCGCATTAAGAATAAAACCGGCCAACTCCGCCTCGATAAAATATTCGGTAATGTTTTTCGGAACATTGAGCTCCGGCCCGACTTGACCGCCGGACAAATTAACCGAATGGCAACGAATGCAATAAGTCGAAAACAAATTGAACCCGGTACGAATATCATCTGTTATTTTGGCCGGGGCCGCTGCACCGAAATAAGTTGATGCCGGTTGCAGCGAAATCGATGCCAATTGGAATGGCCATGGATAGCGCCATTTGTCTAGCCCTTGCTTAGGCCAAACTAAATAAAACGGCGCCGGCGTTATGGTTTCTTTGCCGAATTTGAAAGTCAGCCATTTTTGCCCCGAAGGCGCTTCGGTATCGCGAAACGCAATATAGCCATGCTCCGACATTGCGTCCGCCAACGCCATAGAAACGCTGTATCCATCTTTGGCAGTAAACACGACTACCCTATCCTTAGCTGCTCGATCGGCTTCAGGAAAACGACTCAAAACTTGCGCTAATGGAATCGCTTCGTATTCTTTAGAAGTTTTATAAACCGGATCTTCCTTGATTTGAATGCGTTTTACCGTAGTCAGATCGATACCGGAGAGCTCAATTGTCGGCCACCCCTCCGCAGATACGGAATGCGACTTAAAAATTGCGATCAGTAAAAATAAAAAAAACTTTAATCTAGTCATAATCGAAAAAGTGGATTAGTTGGTTTAATTGTTTGGTATCGATAGGCTTCGTTAGATAATGATCGAAACCGGCATCGAGTGCTTCTCTGATTGTCCGTCGATCGGCATAGGCACTAATTGCGATCAGTTGAATATCATTGTTTTCTTGTCTGAGCAATCTTACCAGTTCGATTCCGTTCATAACAGGCATATTCAGATCAATAAAAGCAACTTTGTAATGATATTTGTGAATCATATTCAAGGCGTCGACTCCGTTGTCAACGCAGTCGACTGCACAATCTTGCTTCAACAGTAACTGTTTCAGCAGTATTAAATTAATTTCATTATCATCCGCAATTAAAATCTGTAATTTACCGAAATGCTTATTGTAAGGAATAACTAAACCGGAAGTTTTAGAGGCTTTTGTAGAATCGGTTTTCAGCGGTAAATTCACTGTAAAAACACTGCCGCTCCCCTGCTCGCTTTGCACCGAAATACTGCCTTGCATGAGCTTAATCAACTCCTTGCATATAGCCAAACCAATGCCAATACCTTCCTTGTAAAGCCCCTTTCCTCTTAATTGAATAAAAGGGGAAAAAATCAAGTTGAGATGCTCGTTAGCTATGCCGCATCCGGTATCCGCTACCGTAATAATCAACTGGTCGTTTTGATAATCCGTCGTTAATGTAACGCGTCCGCGATCGGTGTATTTAATTGCGTTATCCAATAAATTAGCAATTATTTGACGCAAGCGTTTTTGATCGCCATGAAGAAATTGCGGCAAATTATGTTGATTATGAACAAACGCTAATTGTTTTTCAGCGGCCTTTAACCTAAACAACTCGACAATGTCATTAATAAGACTTACAAAATCGAAACGCTCTATTACAAACTTAGTTTTATTACTTTCAATTGCGGCAATATCGAGAATGTCGTTAATCAGCGTTAATAAATCTTCGCTACAATGACTAATGATATTGACTTGCTGTTTTTGTGCTTCAGGAATTTCCGGCGATTTTTGCAATAATTGTGCGAAACCCATGATACCGTTCAACGGCGTGCGCAGCTCATGACTAATTTTTGCCAAAAACTGATTCTTCGCTTCATTAGCGGTTTCAGCCGCCTGTTTGGCACTCAACAATTCCGCAGTCCTTTCACTGACGACCAATTCTGTTTTGACATGCCGACCGGTTAGCATTAACAACCCGGCACCAAGCAAACTGGTAAATAACAGACCGCTTATCAAAAACCACCACATCGGCCAATGAAAATGGGCGTAAATCGAGCTATGGTCTTGATAAAAATAAAACTGCCATTCTTGATTGCCTAATAACAACGAATATTTACGAAAATTATTATGCAAATGATCCTTGGTATTGCTATAAATAATGCTATAACCGGATTCGGAATCGGAACCGGTAATCGCAAGGTAAACGCCTTTTGTATTAAGCCCCTTAAATGTCTGTCGAATCATGCTTTCGGTAGAAACCGTACTTGCTAAGATGCCTATAGGAGTTTGCGGGGATTCCTTCTTTGACCGATAAATCGGTAACAGGAAATGAATATGTCCCTTAGCGGGTTCAATAATTGCTTTTACCAATGAATCGGAACTTTGAACACGAGCAAATTGATCAAGCCGCCGTTCCGATAATTCGAGCGCCACCGAAATTGACTCATCTCGATGCTCGCTATAGACTGGAAGCAATTTTAAGCGTGTCTTCTCTTTTATGCGGTAACGCTGCCAGCTGATCGATTGTATTTCAGGAAATTCATCAAAACCATGCCGAGCCGCCAATTTAAAATCATTAGGCCCAACAGCATTGTCGCCGATAAAAAGATTGCCGGTTGCATAAACAATATGCTGATGCTGCTTGATTCGATGCTTAAGCGCCTCGGCTAACATTAGCGATTGATTTTCGAAATCTAGATCGTGCTGTTTACGATCGAGTTTTTGCACATAAAAGAAAAAACCGATAATCAGCATAAAACTTAACAATAAAGGAATTCCGACAGGAAAAAAGCGTTTACGCCAAACCGACTTAGGGTTGGCAAAAACAATCAGTAGCAATGGCGTAAACACAAAAACGCCGATACTGTCTCCAACCCATTTGATAAACCAATTGATGGGGATTTCCGAAGGCCCGAGGACTCCGCTCAGCGTGAGCGCTGCAACATCCAATGTTGCAGGAATCGAACAGCTAACCGGCCCACCGAATAACAAAAAAAGAATGATATGCTTATCTTCCAGCAAAACGCTGGGAAACCCGACAATACGACCGATTAAATAACGACCGGTTAAAGCGCTAACCGAAGCGCCGCTTGCCGAGATTAAGGAAACGGCCAACATATTGTCGTCGAAACCGAATGTCTGAGCGGAAATAAAAAAATTGCCGATAAAGATTCCTGGCCAAACCCGGTAACCTAAAAGTAAAAGCAATCCTAGCGCAATGCCTGCGGAAGGCCAAACCGCGCTTGCTGTACTGGGAGGTAGAGCCAATTCGAGGCCGAGTAGTCCAAATACAAAATAGAGGAGTCCAACCGGTATAATCAGCGAAACGGATTGGCCTAAATCGGCAAGAGATAATCGTAATCTCATTTTTTGTTTACAGGACTTGATTTTTTTGTGTTTAATTAAAAAAAGTATTACGACTCGGGCCTAACAATTCACGGCGTCTTTTGTAATATGGTACCTAAAAAGCGTTGTAACTATCCATTCCCCTGGCAATTATCGTTCCCACGCTCTGCGTCACTGCCATTAAGTTAAGCCGTTCGTGGTGAGCCTGTCGAACCATGGACGGCTTAACTTATCGACCCAGGATTTTTCCATTCACCCTTCGACAGGCTCAGGGCGAACGGAAAAATCCTTAACTTAATGGCAATGACGCTCTGCGTGGAAACAATAGGGGGAGATGAATAATTACAAAGGGTTAGATAGTTATAGCTTCGACCGCGAAAAATGTAAGCGTTAATGTAAGGATTCAATTAAGGATTTCGTCTAACGAATATCGTTGCTCTTTTAATTTTAACTCATATCATAAATACCCCCCTAATCCATTGAACATCATCAAATTTATTAACGAAGACGTCTGGAGAATTCAAGAGCAGTCATTGAATCGCTATGAAGCATACGGATTGCATGCCTTGAAAATCATATTGTTATCTTCAAAAGGCTTCATTCGTGACCTTTGTATACTCCGTTCCTCGGCTTTGGCTCTTTATACGCTATTAACGATCGTACCTGTTTTTGCAATGCTGTTCGGCGTCGCCAAGGGCTTTGGTTTTGAACGAATTCTAAAAGAAAAATTACTGGAGCAAGTCCCGGAACACGATACGATGATCGTGCAAATAATCGGTTTTGCCGAAAATATGCTGGAAACTGCCCAAGGTGGCGTCGTAGCGGGGATTGGGGTAATTTTTTTGTTTTTTACGGTGATCAAGGTTATCGTCTTCATTGAAGAATCCTTCAATGCAATCTGGAAAATCGACAGCGGTCGTCCGCTGAACCGTAAACTCAGCGATTATTTGTCCTTGATGTTTCTCGCTCCGATTTTACTCATCATTTCCAGTGGCATTACGGTTTTTTTGAAAACCCATCTTGCTTGGTTACTGGGCGTCATGCATTTACCCGATTTCGGCGCCAATCTGGTGTTACAGCTATTAGGTCTGTCTCCATTGGTTATCATGTCGGCGTTATTATCGTTCATATATATTTATATTCCGAATCATAAAGTCAAATTAAAACCCGGATTAATCGCAGGCATTTTGGCCGCTATTGCCTATCAGACTTTTCAATGGGCCTATCTCACCTTGCAATTCGGCGTCTCGGAATATAACGCGATATATGGCAGTTTTGCGGCCTTGCCGCTATTTATCCTATCGTTACAGATCGGCTGGATGATTGTACTATTCGGTTGCGAAATCGCTTTTTATTTACAAAATTTCACCGAGTTCAAGGAAGATAAAAAATACAGCGAACCGAGCCTAATCATACAAAAAGCCTCAGCATTAAAAATAATGCAATTGATGATTCATGCATTTACCGAAGAAGCACCGCCTTTGACAGAAGGCGAAATCAGTAAACGGCTCAGGCTTCCGGTTTCGGTTGTTAGAACTGTTTTAAAGAAGTTGAAAAATGGCGGCATCATTATCGAGCTAAACCGCGAGGAAGACGAAGAAACGGTATTTCTCCCAGCGGTCGACAGTCACCAGCTCGATGTAGCCAGGGTCATCAAAACGCTAGAGGAATATGGCCAGCATAAACTGCCGGATATTCAAGGTATCGAAGATGGCTTAAAGATGATCGAGGAATCCGAAAAGTTACTTGAATCCAGTCAAATCAATAAATTAGTCAAGGATATTTGAGTAGAAAATACCTTTTCCTGGCAATCTTGCGACCTTTTGACTATGATTTCCAAAACTCATCAATATTCTGCTAGGAAGTAAAGCTTTGTCTACATCCAACGATAAGAGAATTCATCCACGATTAATCCATCGGGCCCCCGTACTGGTCGTTATTCCCGATTCAGGCAAAACCGAACGATTACAAATGCAGGACTTTTCATCCGGGGGAGTGTTTATCAATTGTCTGAACGATACATTGCCGCAAATCGGCGACGAAATACAGATTCAAACTTTGGAAATCGAGGATGCTCCGGTTTTAGACGTCAAAGTCGTAAGAGTGATACCTCAAAAGGGTTTTGCGGTTGAGTTTATGTGAAAACGATAATCAGTGTTTTTTAAATCTTACCAAATTAGTTAAAAAACCGAATGCAATAGCATTCAAGTGTCATCATTTTGATGTTGACTCTTTAGTTCATCAAGATCTTTACGTTCCAAGCGTTTCTTGGCTTTTTTCATTAAATGCGGCAATAACAAATACAAAGGCATACGCAAATAATGCGAGCGCATATAAAGTAACCATCTAGCGAGAGCCACCCTTTTTCTTGGATAGTCAGGATGTTCCGGTAGCAACGAAACCGGCACCAACTTTTCCATGACCCATCTGACAAATACAGAAGGTCGGCCGCTATGTTCAGTAATCAATTTTTTCGGTATTTGAGTATTAAGCAGGTTTTTCGAAAAGTAAAATGTATAGTACAGAGGTCGCTGTAATTGAAGTTCGCAAGATCTTTTCTCGAGCATTTCCAAGAATTCGGGTTTATCCTCCGAAAAAAGCGTCAAAAGCTCATGTAAATCCACTAAATCCCTGAAATCGCTGTCGGTTAATTCTGCATCATAAAATAAATGAGCAGCGCTATGCAGCACCATATCGATAGGCGAAAGCACTTTAAAATCGTACCCTGAAACTTTAACCGCATCTTTAAACAAACGATCAGGATCGGGATGCAATCGGCTGGTAAGCGGCAAAATCGTATGATGAATATCGACTTCAACAAACCGATCGCGATGACGCATCGGTGGGATTTCATGCATCCACGTTCGATAGTAATGCTGATCATAAGCATCGATTTTGGCGGTTTGCCATCCGTAATCGGTCAAACAATTTTCTAGGCGTTCGATGTCATTTTTAGAGACCAAGATATCGATGTCCGACACCGACCTACCGTGCGCCATATCGAGATCGAGCATCATATAAGCGCCTCCTTTCAGAACTAAAATGTCGACATCAAGACTGGCAACGACTTTGTTGATGCGATTCAACTCCCACATGACCAAACGCTGACGATACTCGACCAGTTTCTGTGCAGCTAGAAAATGTTCTTGGACCTGCGGTGGAATAATTGGATTAAGATAGGATTTTGCCAGTTTAAATCCTAGAGCGGCCAAGAGTTTCGATGCGCGCGCGAACCGGACCAACAACTCCCATTCCTTAAGTTCTAAATGCTCGAGCGATCTCGGATTCGTCAATGCGCGGAGCAACAAATGCCTCGCATTCGGCATACTGGACATAGGGCTAGACTATTAGCTCATCCAGACGACTGATAACTTCATCCAGATTACTATAGGTAAGATTGAAACAGTCGCATGAATTAACAATATCTCTGACCAATTCAAATCCGGTCTGCCCCATGACTTCGTAATTAAAGGCATGAGTGGCTAGTTTAAGAAACGCATAATGCTTAGGGAGTTCTTTAACAGTAATGTCGGATGCCAATTTATAGCGGGGAAAAATAACAAATGCCGGTTTCGCCAATTGTTTGATTTGCTCGACGCTTTGATTTGTCGCTCTCAAATGCGCCACAGTTCCTTTACGTGTTTTTGGAAATAAAGGACCGATCACTGCATTTTCCGAAAAATTACGGATCACATCAATAGATTCGTTTTTGAGCGGAACGGGCCTAGGCATCGGCTGAAGCAAACCGTCTTGAGAACTAACCAAGCCAAACTCATCGGACAAGAGTCGCCAACCGCGTAAAGCCATCGCAGCACTCAAAGTGCTTTTTCCTGAGCCGGGGAAAGCCGGAAAAATAATAGCTTTACCTCGCTTTTCAACGACTGCCGAATGCAGCATTAAAAATTGATGAGCCCGGCGCGCCACACACCAATTTAGTCCCCATTCAAAAAGCGGCATCGCGTGACTTAAAGGAAAGGGTTCGAATAGTACTCGGCCATCAATACTGAAAATGACTTGAGGTCTCAACCAACGGCGAAAACCAGCAGGCTTGCCGATATCGACATGGAAATCAATGAAGGCATCCGGTGCGAGTCTAAAATCCTGATAGAGTAAGGAAAAAGTTTTCAAAAAACTCTTTTCATTCGTTCTTAATCTGACGACGAAAGAGCCGATATCGAAACATAACCCCGTATCACTACTTGCCATGTTTGCAAGTTTATCGAACGATATATCGCTAATTTTCACGGTTTATCAGCTCAATGAAACCTAAACTTTCGAATTGATAAATCATCTGTTTGATATACTGTTCGAGCTCTGTTTTGTCTTCGACTTCGAAAATTTTTAGAGCACTTTCGACCAGAGAGTTAAGAGTAAAAGGGCCGATTTGTATGAGATTTAAAGTTTCGAGGGCAAAACCGTTCAAATGATGCGTTTCGCCGGACATTGAATGATAAACAACGGCTTGATCGTCCCACTCCGCTATACACAAAATTAAGGATTCGGGAATCTTCCACACTAAACCCGGCATATTTTATGACTGAAATATAGAACAAAGATGGGAAATAGCAACACAACTAGGCGCCCATCGCCGAAGCCCAGCAAGACTCGGTGATATATGGAGTTCCAGATACCGCTTGCCCATAATCAACCACATTACCCTCTGCGTCGACCTGAAATAATACATAGCACGGTTCGGATGGGGTAAACGTATAACTCGGACTGACGCCGGATTGACCTTTCAGACTCATTTTCGTCTCTCCGCCCTGGGTAATAAATTCATCATAAAGACCTATTTCGCCGCTACTGCTCCCTGAATAGTTTTCATGACGCCAATCAGTGTTGATATCGCTTTCATTGTAAACTTTAAATGTGCTATTACCGGAACCACCATCTTCTGTTAATGTTCTGCAAAACACCTCTTTTCTCAACCACACATCGTCTGTAGTAGAAGATAAGATTGCGGGCTCAGTGTCCGCTGCTAAATCATTGGCTCTTGCCACGCACATTTGTGCGCTATTCAGCGCAAAAGCGGCACCGCTTCTTAATGTGAGAATTGCTGGCGCTGCGCCTATAGCACCTTTTACAAGCGTGCGTCGTTTTCCTGATATTTTGTCTTGATCGCTGTATGCGATGTTTGGTTGTTTTATATCGCTCATTTTTTCACCCGCTTGAATGACTAAATTAGATGATCAACACTAACAAAAGTTAATCAAATAATAAATTGTACTCTTGTACAATCTACAATTGATTTCAATTCCTTAAAAACGCCTCAAACATTAATAAAGACCAAATCGATGTACTATTATCCCTAATTCCGCTTTGATGCTGATCGACCATCTTTTTGACAAACGCTTGATCGAAATAGCCGCTTTGGCTCATCGTCTCGCCCAATAACGATTCTCGCACGCGGTCTTTTAGCGGCCCTCTAAACCAACTTGCCAAAGGTACCGCAAAACCCATTTTCGACCGATACAAAATATCGTCCGGCAAATAGTTTTCTAAAGATTTTTTGAAAATATATTTGCCTTCGCGGCCTTTCAGTTTCAAATCCGGTTGAAGACCGGCAAACCACTCGACCAGCTTATGATCGAGTAGCGGCACGCGGACTTCGAGCGCGTGGGCCATGCTGGCGCGGTCGACTTTGGTCAGAATATCGCCCGGCAGGTAGGTTTTGATATCGAGATATTGTACTAGCGACTGAGCGTCATAGCTAGCGGCATTTTTGGCATGCCGCCTGAATACCTCGACAGCTTGATAGCCTTGCAATTCTTGTTTTAAGTTTTGGCTAAACAACGCGCTACGAATTTCGTTCGAATTGACCGAAACGCTGTGAAAATAACCTTCGAGCGAATCGCGCGCGATCGATTCGAACGTCGACTTGGCTCTGAAGATTTTCGGCGCCCAGTCAGCCTTCGGATAAGTCCTGCCCAATATGCCGAACAGCGGCTTGCGCAATCCATCAGGCAGAATATGCCGCATGCGGTCTTCGTAAGAATGCCAGCGGTAACGCCGATATCCGGCCAGATTTTCGTCGCCGCCGTCGCCCGATAGCACCACGGTCACTTGTTTTTTCGCCAATTCGCAAACGCGATAGGTCGGTAGCGCGGAACTGTCGGCATAGGGTTCGTCGTAAAGTCCGGCTAGACGATCGATCAAATGAAAATCGTCCGGATCGACTTGTTCGACGCGGTGCGCCGTATGATAGCGTTCGGCAACCAACTGCGCATATTTCGATTCGTTAAAGGCCGGATCGCCGAACGAGATCGAGCAAGTATTGACCGGCTGATCGGAAAGCCCGGCCATCATCGCGACGACGCCGCTCGAATCGACGCCGCCCGACAAAAACGCGCCGAGCGGCACATCGGCAACCATTCTAATGTCGACTGCTTCGCGAAAACGTTCGATCAATTCTTCGGCGGTTTCCTGTTCGCTCTTGACTTGCCTCACGCCGAATTCGACATTCCAATATTGCACGGGGTGAAATTCTTGTTGACCCCGACGGATCGTCAGCTTGAATCCAGGTTCGAGTTTGTGAACGTTTTTGTAGATCGTTTTCGGATCGGGGATATAACCGAAACCGAAATAATCTTCGATCGCCGTAGCATCGAGCTCTCTCGGTAATTGCGGATGAGCTTTGAGTGCTTTCAGTTCCGAGCCGAATATAAACTGTCCGTTCGGCAATTCGGCGTAATACAAAGGTTTTATGCCCAAGCGGTCGCGCGCTAGAAACAACGTTTCTTTTGCCCTATCCCAAATCGCGAATGCGAACATGCCGCGCAAACGGTCCACGCAAGACTCGCCCCATGCCTGCCAACCGATCAGGATCACTTCGGTATCGCAATGCGTCTTGAAGGTATAGCCCAGTCCTTCGAGTTCTTTACGCAATTCGGGAAAATTATAGACTTCGCCGTTGTAAGTCAATACGACATTGCCGTCTTGACTGTGCATCGGTTGCTGTCCGCTCGAAAGATCGATGATCGACAAACGCCGATGACCGAATCCCAAGCCGGGTTCGGTATGCAAGCCGCCTTCATCAGGCCCCCGATGAAATTGCACCTCGTTCATGCGACCGAGTAACTCGCGGTCGATTTCGCGTTTTTCCTTTAGATCAAATATACCGACGATTCCACACATGGTTTTTCCTGGAAAATAAAAATTCTTGAATTGGGCGTGTCACTAGGCTGTCGAAATATTGCCATTAGGGTTCAATCGATAATCACCGTTTTTCTGGATAGCCCCCTCCCAACCTCCCCCTTGACAGGGGGAGGAGATTGCTCCCTCCCCTGAGAAGGGGAGGGTTGGGGTGGGGTTATTTCCAAAAAAGCTAGAAACCAGAATTCGGGTAATTTTTAAGAACTACTATTAGCTTAATTTTAACAGCCTAGCATGTCACTTTAATGAATCGTACACGCTCAGATAATTTTTAACCATCGCATCGATAGAAAAAGCCTGCAAGGCCCGTTCGCGACCTTTGCTGCCGTGCTCGATACATAGCTTCGAATCGCCGATATAGTCGCTTAGCCTACCCGCTAACTCGGACGGATTTTGTTTTTCAACTAAAAATCCGGTCTTGCCGTGTTCGACCAGTTCGGGATTGCCGCCGACACGTGTCGCGATCACCGGCAAGCCGCTCGCCATCGCTTCGAGTATCGTATTCGAAATGCCTTCGGCCTGGGACGGCAAGACGAAAACATCAAACCCGCGCATCAGTTCGGCAACGTCGCTTCGTTCGCCCGGCAGCCAGGCGTGATCGAGCAAATCGTTTTCGTCCAGCAATTGCCTTACTTGCTCACGCAGCGGGCCGTCGCCGATCATGATCAATCCGATCGCATTTTTAGATTCTGGATGTCGCCTCAGCAATTCGACAAATGCTTGCGCCAACGTCATCTGATCCTTGACGCCGTGCATTCGGCCGACCGTACCGATGATCAACCTTTTTTCGGCATCGGGCCACGGACAATCGCCGACAACGACTTTTAGACGCGCGGGCTGAAATCGCTCGGTATCGACGCCGTTACAGATGCGCCGGATTTTCGAATCGGGAATGCCGACCTTTGCGCGCAGATAATTGTCGAGATGACCGGAAAGCGGAATGAAGCGATCGATGATCAGCCCCAGCATGCGCCGCAATAATCGATATTTTTTGTTGCTGCCGTCCGGGTCGAACACATCCCAGCCGTGCTCGCCATGCACTCTATGCTTGACGCCTGCCAGCAGCGCCGGAACCTGATATTCGATCGCGGCAAGATTGCGCGTATGTACGATCGCCGGCTTGATTCGTTTGAGCAAACGATACATTTTCACGAATGACTGCCAGTCTTGCCCTTCCCGTTTGTTCAATTCGTAAATTTCGACGTCTTTACGCTGCAAGCGATTTTTGAAATCAGTGCTGTTTTTCAGGCAAATGATCACATGCCGGTAGCGATCGGCCGGCATGCGATTAATCAAATTAACCAAACCATTCTCCAATCCGCCGACGCCGAGGCTGTAAATGATGTGGGCGATTAGGGGGGGCGTTTGATTTAGGGGCATATGTTTAAGGTTAGCGGTTAGCGGTTAGCGGTTAGCGGTTAGCGGTTAGCGGTTAGCGGTTAGCGGTTAGCGGTTAGCGGGATTTTGAAGCTAATATTAGCCTTGTCAAGTAAAAATGCCCATTTACTAACTGTTTACCACTCTCTTCTCCCCCTGCTCACCGCTTACTACTATCTATCTTCTGTTTATGAAACTTATGAAGTCCTGAGACTAATTTAGATGTTCTGGTTAACATATCTTCAAGCACCTGATCCGATGAGGCAAAACCAAGATCAAGTGCAAGAAGATATTGTGTTTCCAATTCGCTCAAAGAACCTTTGGTTATGCTCAAAAAATGGACAAACTCGCGCGATCCCGTTCTTCCAGCACCTTCAGCAATGTTGGATGGAATGGAAATTGCCGCCCGCCTAATTTGCGACTGTAAACCATACTTTTCTTCGATTGGAAAATCTTGAGACCAGAGATATACCAACTTTACTAAATGCATTGCCGATTGCCATGCTTGCAATTGGTAATGTGGTTTGTAGTCCCTCTCAGCTTCACCCATCTATACCGCTCACTGCTCACTGCTCACTACTCACTACTCACTACTCACTACTCACTACTCACTACTCACTACTCACTAAAAATTATAGTAACTCCCATACCACTCCACAAACCGCGCTATCCCAACTTCAATCGGCGTTCCAGGCTTATAACCGACATCTTGCACCAGCGCTTCGACATCGGCATAGGTGTCGGGGACGTCGCCGGGTTGCAGCGGGAGCAATTCTTTTTCCGCAGTCTTACCGAGGCATTGCTCGAGCACTTCGATATATTTCATCAACTCGACAGGGTTTTGATTGCCGATGTTGTAAACCCGCCAAGGGGCACGGCTAGTTCCGGGGTCGGGTTTCGCGCCGGTCCAATCCGGGTTAGGTTGAGCAATATTATCAAGTGTTCGGATCACGCCCTCGACAATGTCGTCGATGTAGGTGAAATCGCGGCGATGCTTACCGTAATTGAAAACTTGGATTTTTTCGCCGCTCAGAATGGCTTTGGTAAACAAAAACAAAGCCATATCGGGCCGGCCCCAAGGCCCGTATACGGTAAAGAATCGTAATCCGGTCGTTGGCAGGTTATAAAGATTGCTATAGGTATGCGCCATCAGTTCGTTGGCTTTTTTCGACGCCGCGTAAAGACTCAGCGGGTGATCGACATTGTCGTGAACCGAAAACGGCATGCTTTCGTTGGCGCCGTAGACCGAACTGCTCGACGCATAGACCAAGTGCTCGACGCCGTAATGCCGGCAGCCTTCCAAAATGTTAATAAACCCGACGATATTGCTGTCAATGTAGGCATGAGGATTTTCGATCGAATAGCGCACGCCGGCCTGCGCGGCCAAATTGACGACGCGTTCCGGACGATGCTCTTTGAATACCTGTTCAATCCTGTCGCGGTCGGCCAAGTCGGCTCGGATATCGGTATAGCGATTATGATCGAGTATGCGCGCCAACCTTGCTTTTTTCAGATTGACATCGTAATAATCGTTCAGATTGTCGATCCCAATGACTTCGTCGCCTCTTTCGAGCAGCCGCAAAGCCAAATGATTGCCGATAAAACCGGCGGTTCCTGTTACCAGTATTTTCATAAATTACAAACGTGCGTCAGTCAGTTCAGCCGGAAAAACGTATTTCAAATCGTAAATCACCGACTCTTTTTTACCCAGCGCTTTGATTGAAGTGATATCCATTCGCTTGAATTGCTCATGCGCAACGGCCAAGAGGATCGCATCGTAACAGCCGACTTCCGCCTTGTCGATGGTCGTTATGCCGTATTCTTCCATCGCTTCTGCCGGATCGATCCAAGGATCGTAAACATGCACGTTAACGCCGTAACTTTGCAGTTCTTTGACGATATCGACGACACGGGTATTGCGCAAATCAGGGCAATTTTCCTTGAAAGTCAAGCCCATTATCAGCACATCGGAATCTTTGATATGGATGCGTTTTTTCAGCATCAATTTGATTAATTGCGACACGACATATTCGCCCATGCCGTCGTTGATGCGGCGTCCCGACAAGATGACTTCGGGATTGTAACCGATCGCTTGCGCCTTATGAGTCAAGTAGTAGGGATCGACTCCGATGCAATGTCCACCGACCAATCCGGGCCGGAACGGTAAAAAATTCCATTTGGTACCGGCGGCCAACAACACTTCTTCGGTATCGATGCCGAGCTTATTGAAGATGATCGCTAATTCATTGATCAATGCGATATTCAGGTCGCGTTGCGTATTCTCGATAACTTTGGCCGCTTCGGCGACTTTAATACTACTGGCCTTGTGTGTGCCCGCTGTGATGATGCTTTGATAAAGCCGGTCGATGCGGTCGGCGATTTCGGGAGTCGAACCGGAGGTCACTTTGAGAATATTGGTGACTCGGTGTTCTTTGTCGCCGGGATTAATCCGTTCCGGGCTGTAACCGACAAAGAAATCTTGATTGAATGTCAGTCCCGATATTTTTTCCAGAATCGGCACGCAAACTTCCTCGGTCGCACCGGGGTAAACGGTCGATTCATAAATAACGATATCGTTGGGTTTGATCAGTCCGCCCAGCAGAGTGCTGGCTTTTTCCAGCGGACTCAAGTCGGGCTGTTTATATTCATTGATCGGCGTCGGCACCGTAACGATGTAGATATTGCAGGCTTTGATTTCCTCGGATGATGAGGTGTAGGTCAAATGAACGGCTTCTTTTAATTCTTCCTCACTGACTTCAAGCGTGTGATCGCTGCCGTTTTGCAATTCTTTGATACGCTCTGCATTGATATCGAAACCGATTGTCGGGTATTTCTTCCCGAATTCAACGGCTAAGGGCAGACCGACATAACCGAGACCGATCATTCCCAACTTGACATTTTCTAACATAGATTTTTATTCCTTATGTCTAAAACTCGAATATTAACTATTTTTCTAAAGATTTCGTAACAAATAACTTCGCGATTTATCATCGTTCCTACGCTCTGCGTCACTGCGATTAAGTTAATGGAACCCCATCATTCCGCCATGGACTGGCGGAATCCAGTGCCATGGATAGCAAGCTTTGAGGCACATTCGAGCCTGAATGCCAGCATTACTTATTCTGTGACGGCTTAACTTAATAGTAGTGACGCTCTGCGTGGGAATGCATCCCGAGACGCTCTGCGTCCCCTGTGATCGATAAAACAAGCAAGAGCTAACCAATGCATTTAAAGTCTCTCAATCTACCTACCCGCCGCAATCGACGCGGAACGTCTACCCTCTGTGTCAATATACCTGAGACACCGCCCTATGCATTAATTAGGAAAGTTATTTTTACCGTATCCTAAACGGCAAAACGTTACAAAGACGATTCTTAATTTAAGACTCACTTTTCTAATTTTTGATGAAGCTTAGCAGAGCTTAATTTAATTTTAAGCGCGATTTATTACAGTTTCGTAATTTTTTCGACTACTTGAACCAATCGAACCGGCATCCGTTATTCTATTGAATTCGCTAGGGGAACTTACGGCTCATTTATGAACTCATAGTGTTCGACACTATGTAAGGAGATACTTCATGAATAGCAATGAAACCGATAATAATAAAATTAACGCCGAAAAAATGGAAAAGCTTAAAAACCTAACCGGCATCGTCTATTTATGTCAAGTCCTGGCATTCGGTTTTGCAGGCTTGCCTATTTTCATCGGTGTCGCGATTAACTTCATCAAGCGAAACGATGTTCGGGGCACTTGGTTGGAATCCCATTTCGACTGGCAAATCAAAACCGCGTGGGTCGCTGTCGCATTGTTAGCGGCAAGCGGATTGACCTTTGCGATGGGTTTGGGTTGGTTTCTATTGATTTTTGCCGTGTTGTGGTTGGTTTACCGAATAGCATTGGGTTGGCATACCCTATTCGATAATAAGCCGATGGTTCCCAAAAATTTCAAATAAACCGAAACACTCAAGTCCATCGACTTCTGAGTTTATCGCGATTCAATGCCAACCATTGAATCGCGACGATCGGAATGCCCGAGTTAATTTTACCCTGCTCCATGAGCCGAAAAGCCTCATCGAAACTCACGACCGAAACCCGAATATCCTCTTGCTCATGATCCAACCCGTGAATTCCGCCGACACCGGTACTATCGATCCTGCCGCAATAAAGGCTAAGCCACTCCGACGAACCGCCGGGAGTCGTGTAAAACGCATTGATCGGCAGTAATTCCAGAATCTCGCAGCCCGCTTCCTCGATTGCCTCTCGGTAAGCGACCTCCTCCGGCGATTCACCCTCCTCGACCGCTCCTGCAACGATTTCCAACAACCAAGGGGCTTCCGGCCTTAAAATCGCACCGACCCTGAATTGTTCGATCAAAACCACAGTATCTTTGACCGGGTCGTATAACAAGACCGCAACACAAGAACCGCGTCTAAATAATTCGCGTTCGATTTCCGGGCTCCAACCACCGGCGAACAAACGATGTTTAAGCCGGTATTTTTCTAGCCGGAAAAAACCGTGATAAACCTCATGCTTATCGAGAACTTCAAAATCCTTAGGAACAAACATGAAATAACTTCGACAAATGTAGGACGGGGGTTCGGTGGCTCGATTGACAGGTGTCGGCGGCAGGGATAGCCGCCGTCAAGCCTACATGGACGTATTCACGGCGTCCTGTCAAGCGAGTCACCGAACTGCCGCAAAGCCTATTACTTGTATAAATTATTTTGTGCATATTCCTTATCCATATTATTTTTGATAGGTTACCTTATAAATAACACCTAAGTTATCGTCGGAAATCAACAAACTACCGTTCGGCATTTCCAGGATATCGACCGGGCGCCCCAAAACCTCATCGGACGACGTCAACCAACCGGAAATGAAAGAATGTTCGGATACAGGCCGGCCATTTTTGAACTTGACCATAGCGATACGATAACCGTGAGGCTGACTCCGGTTCCATGAACCGTGTTGGGCGACGAATAGCTGTTGTTTAAAGCGTTCGGGAAATTGCTCGCCTCGATAAAAACGCATACCCAACGGCGCTTTATGAGCCTTGAATTGCCATGCCGGAGCGACAAATTCCTCGCAGCTTCGTTGCTTGCCGAATTCCGGGTCGGCAATGGTGCCGCCGTGGCAATAAGGAAAGCCGAAGTGCTGACCAGGCTCCGCCCATTGATTCAATTCATCGGGCGGAACATCGTCCCCCATTAGATCGCGGCCGTTTTCGGTAAAAAACAGCGTATTCGTTCCGGGCTGCCAATCGAAACCGACGGTATTTCTTATCCCTTGCGCTAAAATTTCAAGATCGGAACCGTCTGGGTTCAAGCGAATCAATGTTGCATAGATTTCTTTATCCGGCTCGCAAACATTGCAGGGCGCGCCGACCGCGCTATAGAGTTTGCCGTCCGGGCCGAAACGTAAATATTTCCAGCCGTGATGCCGATCGGAAGGTAAACCGTCGAATACCACGACCGGCTTAGGCGGGTTCGCCAAATTGTCGATAATATTGTCGAAACGGATAATCCGGTTAACTTCTGCAACATACAGCGAACCGTTTTGAAACGCTACGCCATTCGGCATGTATAAATCGGTCGCGATGACATAGCGTTTGTCGGCCTTACCGTCGCCATTAGTGTCCTGAACGGCGTAAACAGCGCCTTGCTGGCGGGTGCCGACAAAAATAACGCCCTTTTCGCCTCGGACTAACGACCGGGCATTCGCAAGATCCTCGGCAAATAACGAAATGGAAAAACCGACCGGCAACTGTAATTGTTTTAAAACTTCATCGACGCTTGCGGCTTGGATCGGACACGATACAATTAGCGATAGCATTAAAAAGATTTTGGCTTTCATACAGAGGCCTCCTACAAATAAACTTTTCGATATGGTAACACTCTAAAATGCGCTTGAAATAAAAAAATTGTCCCTTATATCGTTATCAACCCTCAATAAACTCAAGGTAATACAATTATGATGCGTATTCTTCTTTTTTTAGCAACCAATGCCGCCATATTGGTCGTTATCAGCGTTATCTTCAATATATTCGGACTCAGCGGGGTATTGGATGCCCAAGGTGTCGATCTCAATCTAAACGCCTTACTGCTAATGTCGGCTATTATCGGTGTCACCGGCTCGGCGATTTCGTTGGCGATATCCAAATGGTCGGCAAAGAGCGCGATGGGCGTGCATGTCATCGAACACCCGCAAAATCAAACCGAAAAATGGTTGGTCGATGTTGTCGCTCGTCAAGCGAGAGCGGCCGGTATCGGCATGCCGGAAGTCGGCATTTTCCAAACACCGGACCCGAATGCATTTGCGACCGGCATGAATAAAAACAACGCCTTGGTTGCAGTCAGCACGGGTTTGTTACAAAGCATGAGCGCCGAAGAAGTTGAAGCGGTTCTCGGCCACGAAATCAGTCACGTTGCCAACGGCGACATGGTCACGATGGCCCTGATGCAAGGCGTGGTTAATACCTTCGTGTATTTTTTCGCGACGGTGATCGGCCATACGGTCGACCGAGTCGTGTTCAAAACCGAACGCGGTTATGGTCCGGCTTATTACATCACACAGATAGTCATGCAAATAGTCTTGTCGATGCTTGCATCGATGCTGGTCATGTGGTTCTCGCGTTACCGCGAATACCGTGCCGATGCCGGCGGAGCTAAATTGGCCGGGCGCGACAAGATGATCAATGCGCTACGGGCCTTACAACGGGCGCATGAACCCGAAGAACTGCCGGGACAATTGGCCGCATTCGGTATTCACGGCAGCCGCATGCACCGTTTGTTCATGAGCCATCCGCCTTTGGAAGAGCGTATAGCCGCATTGCAAAATAGCCGTTAACCCGCAACAGACCGCCGGGCCAGCCTGCTGGCCCGGTACTTTTCGATGAACCAATCAATTTTCATACGCTTCAGGCTCAACCTGAGCTACGATCAATACCTCGGTGTCTATCAAGGCCTGGCCAAAACCATATCGGTCATCGCCGACGACGGACGACGCATTCAATTTCCTGCCGGCAACATCCAGTCTTTTTTGACCCGACAAGGTATTCATGGACATTTCGAAATGGAACTGACGCCGCAAAACAAATTCGTCGGGATCAAAAAGCTGAGTTGAACGCAGTCAATCATGGCGCAAGAATCAGACTGATGTAACGATTTAGTACTTGGTCGGCCGGATTTTTCCTTGGCAGGACGGAGTTTGTAACTCCGTCCTGAACGTTTCGACCGTGGCCAAAATCTAATCAAAGCCGCTCGAGGCAAGTTAAATAACCCGCCCCGCCTGAAAAGTTTCAACATTTGAACATTTTCGTGGACAAAATGTTTTCTTGGGTTCAAATCATAAGTCCGCTTTGGATCATCCCTGCTCGATTCGAATAAATCAACCCTCTTCGAAACTTCTCCGACGTTCGGGTATCGCGTCGAACTCGATATGCTCGCTGCCGTTCAACACCAAAAAGTGTTTGCCTTTTGCCCTCGATATCATCGTAACGCCGGCTTGCCTGGCCATTTCGAGGCCCATTTGGGTCGCTCCGGAACGCGACAATAATATCGGTATGCCCATTTGAGTGACTTTAATCACCATTTCCGAGGTTAAGCGTCCGGTTGTGTAAAAAATTTTGTCGGCACCGGATAAATCATTCAGCCACATCAAACCGGCAATCGCATCGACCGCATTGTGCCGCCCGACGTCTTCGACGAAAAAATCGATCTGCTCGCCGGTACATAACGCACAACCGTGGACCGCACCGGCTTTTTTATAAACTTCGTTATAATTTTTTAACGCATCGAGCATTGCGTAAAGCATCGATTGTTTGATCGACACATCCGGCACTCGGATTTGCTTGAGTTTTTCCATCAATCGGCCGAATACCGTACCTTGCCCGCAACCAGTCGTCACCGTTCGCTGTGCCATACGTTCGGAAAAGTCGCTGCCGCCTTGCCGGGTTACGACCGCGACCGCCTCGGTTTCCCAGTCGACCTGAACAACTTTAATGTCAGCGATATCATCGAAAAATCCCTGATTTTTTAAATACCCGAGCGTCAATAATTCGGGATGCGCGCCAATCGTCATCAAGGTTACGATTTCTTGCTTGTCCACATAAATGGTCAAGGCTCTTTCACCGACTAATTCGATAGCTTGAGCTTCTCCTCGTTCGTCGATCGCAACGGACGGCAGTGAAAAACCCAATCCGGCATTGGTCATATCAGGCCTATAGAGATTACTCATTGCCCTGCCCCTCCAACGCGGACAATTCGCCTAAAGTATTCACGTTGACAAAAACCTCGGGGGCGTCGCTAAAATCGACCTGAGTCATTCGATGTTTCATCAACCAACGGTCGATCTTACGCTCGCCGCTGCCCAAATAATCTATCAAGCTGGATTCGAGCGTTGTCTTGATGGCCAAAAACACGGGATGTAAGCGCTCGCCATCGAACGCAACCGCCACATCGATTTCGGGATTTAGACCGGCTTTTAACAATCGTTGCAAATGATCGGTCTTAATCAACGGCGAATCGCAAGGCATTACCAGCAATATTCCGGCATCGGCATGCGCCATCGCGGAAAGAATACCGGCCAAGGGTCCTTCGAAATTACCGTTTTGATCGGAAACGACCGGCAAGCCGAATTTACTATAGGCGTCGAGATTACGATTGGCATTGATAATGACTTGGTCGACCAGCGGCTTAATTGAATCGATCGCATAGGAGACCATTGGCCTCCGATGAAACAGCACCAAACCTTTGTCTTGATTGTTCATGCGTCGGGCCAGTCCGCCGGCCAAAATAACGCCGGTCACTTTTGTTGGATTGCTCATAATGTTAAGCTGTTAGTAGCGAATGGGAATAAAACTGTATGACAAGATCGATCGTTATTTTCGCAAGCCTGATGATTATTGCAAGCTGCGAAACCTTACAACAAAAAGGCGAGTTCATCGAATATTACCGGGTCGAAACCCAAAAACCTTACGATGACGTGCTGGCGGAGATTAAAATTGCCATTGCAGAACACAATTTACGAATTACCGCACATAGTCGTATCGGAAAAGTCATCCGAGATCGAGGAACGGCAAATTTTCCGGACTACGATACGATACAATTTTGTAACCTGACTCATGCTGAAACGCTATTGACTCTGTCGCCCCATTCGGTCAGTCATATGCCTTGCAATGTCGTGCTCTATGCGTTTGAGGGTAAAACCATCGTCAGTACGCATTTATTACCCACCGACACAGGTAATCCTGAACTCGATGCATTCTCTGTTAAAATGAACGGCATGCTCAAACTAATTGTCGATTTTGCCGTCGAGGAATAGTTTTCCGTTCGACATCCGATATTGCATCTTAATTGAACATTAATATTTAATGCATTTTATACCTTTCGCACTTCAAATTTCGGCATTGCCAGAGGAGGCGCCTGGGTGTCCGGTCGATTTTCGCTCCTGCAAAATCGACATTCACGCCATCCATGGCGTTCATAAAGGCTTTGCCAGCATGGAGCTGGCATAGAGCCTACATGGACGTATTCACGGCATCCTTTAGCGGACACCCAGGCGCCGAGTTTTGATCTACGACGGGTATACGTAAATTAATAAACCGACCATACTTTTGTTAGCCCAGTTTTAATATTTACCGAGCATAAGCTACTGAATATTAAGGCTATGCAAAGCCATTTTGGCACGTTGTTTAATTTTTATGCTTCAATAACTTAGACTGTAGACACTACATTTGTTAAGGCTGGGTTAAGAGCATTTTTTTGTAACTATTCAGTCCCCCGGCAATTGTCATTCTCACGCTCTGCGAGGGAATGCCTGAGAACCGCTCCAGCGGTACGAGACGCTAGAGCGTCTCGGTCTTCATTCCCACGCTGGAGCGTGGGAACGATAAGGGGAATGTGAATAATTACTATTTTTTCACTTTATCAAATCAGGAATTAGAGACCTTCGCATGAAAATGAAACTTCTAATCGGTTCAGCCATTCTAGCCACACTTGCCGGGTGCAGCACAACTCAAGAAAAACTTGCTGAAGACGCGCCTTTTGTCAGCGATTTTCCGACTCAGGAACGCGTCGATTATGTTCTGAGCTGTATCGCAAAGAAAGGCGGGCTGACCTACATCACCCAATACGGCTGCGGATGCAAAATAGACAAAATCGCTGAAAAAATGAGTTTTGCCGATTACGATCAAGCTAGAACCTTCGGCTTTATGCGTAAAACGCCGGGCGAGGCCGGCGGCGTATTCCGCGACCCGCCGGAAGCCAAACGATTGAGGAAGCTGATGGAAGAAGCCGAAGCTTATGCCGAAAAAAGTTGTTTCGTGAAATAACACCCTCACGATTCGCCCATCAAAAGAGGCTTTTGGCGAATCGGATGAGCTCAAACAAAGGAGGCTGTTAATGTCTGCTGTACTCAAAAAAAAGTATTACACCCAAGAAGAATATTTAGCAATCGAACGCCAAGCGCAAATCAAAAGCGAATACGTCGACGGCGAAATGTTCGCGATGACCGGCGCAAGCCGCGAACATAATTTGATTAATATCAATATTGCGAGTGAACTAAGAGCTCAACTCAAAAGCCGCCCCTGCGAGGTTTACATCAATGACATGCGGGTCAAGGCTAAAAAGGCACGCAGCTATCATTATCCGGATATCGCAGTGGCTTGCGACACGCCGCAATTCGAAGACAACCATGTCGACACATTGATAAACCCGTCGGTTATCATCGAGGTGTTATCGCTTTCTACCGAAGCCTACGATAGAGGCGCTAAATTTTCGCATTACCGCAAGATCGAATCGCTTCGCGAATATCTGTTGGTCGCTCAAGACCAGCCGCTGATCGAGCGCTATGTCCGGCAAGGCGACGCTTGGCTTTTGACCGAAACCGCCGGCCTTGATACAAGCGTTCACCTGGAAAGCATCGACTGCGTGTTAAGCCTAAAAGAAATTTACGACAAAGTCGCTTTCGAACCCGATCCAAGCAGCTAGACGAAGCCAAACCATGTCGGCTTTGGTTTCGTCAATGCCGGTCATATACTGTTTTACGGTTTTACAGCCAAAGTTTCGGTAAAGCTTTGGCCTGCTTTACAGTTCGCTCGGCTGGTTGGACTTAGACAAGACATATCGGTAAATTCCGCTTTCAAAATGCCGTTCTTTTCCGGTATGAAATAAAACCGGAAATTTGGATCGGCACTGATCGCGATATCGGTTTTCGCCGTCAAGATCGGCTTGTCATTGAATGACACATTAACCTGATTGACGAAATGCGATTTTTTGACGAAGCGCGTCACTTGATCCATCTGCATGCCGGTGATGTTGGGATGGCTAATGAATAATTGCGCCTCATTCGCCTCGCCCGGCTTGATATTATCGGTCAACCTGAATTTAGCTTTGCCGAGCCGTTGCATTGCCGCATCCAAATCCGCACCGATCGGCGCCGAACAGCCGCCGCTGGCTTTGACGAATTTCTTGGTCATATAAAGCTGGCCGTCGCTCGTTTCGGCGATCGCGCGAACAAAGCTATAGGTATTGACACGAACTCTCATCGCTAAATCCGCTTTACCGCTATCGGGCGTGAATTCGAATTCGCCGACATAGGGAAAAGGATTCTTGTCGACCAGCACCAAAATCTTTTTGATGTATTTGTCGTTGGTTTGCGGGATTTTACTAACTATTTTCAACGGAACCAAAGCGGGGTCTTCGGCTCGATAAGGCGCATCAAGTTCAATCACGGCATCGGATTCGGTAATCGTGCGTCCGGCGAAAAATTGATCTTTCAATTGCGACGTCCAGGCCGACTCGTCTTCGGCGGCCAAAGCCCCATTTGCTATTAAAGCCAAGCAAAGGGCCCCAATTATTTTATTTATCATTTTATTTCTCCTGTTAGGTAAATTAATGGGTTAGGAATATGCACAAATTTACTTCTACAAGCTTTAGGCACTGCGGAGGTTCGGCGACTCGCTTGACAGGACGCCGTGAATACATTCATGTAGGCTCGACGGCGGAATCTGATTGCCATGGATGGCATGAATGCAGATTTTGCATTACGCCACGGATGGCGTGTATTAGGGCAACGCAGGGCAGAAAAATACTCCTGCATTTTCTGCATTCGTTACATCCTTGTAACTCAGCAGTTGCCGAGGAGCAAAAATCTGCCCTGCCGCCGACGCCTGTCAATCGAGCCACCGAACCCCCTTCAGCATTTGTCGAAGTTATTTCATGCTCGTTCCTTAATAAACGAAATATCAATCTTCCCATTCCAATTCGGCAAACGCCGCCGTGACGTTTTTTTTATGAAATTCGTCGAACAACTGCCATTGGCCTTTAAATTCATAACCAACCTGCTCGATCGCCTCTTCAATAAATCTTCCGTTTTTAATCATGTTACGAATCTCGGTCAATAAAGTGCCGAGATAACGTTGTTGCGGCTCGAGACTCTTCGGCCAATCCGTGACCACTGGCCCGTGCCCGGGAATGACCTGCTTGAATGACTTTTGTTCCAATTCGGCGAGTTCGACCAACCAACCTTTTAAACTGCCGTCGAGAGTCGGCAAATGTCCGATAAAAAACAAATCGCCGAGCCATAAGGTATCGGTCTTCCGGTCGTAGATGCTCAAGTCGTTATCGGTATGCGCGGTCGGATGCGCGGTCAACAGCAATTCCCGCCCCCCCAGATCTAAGAGCAACGTTTTTTCAACCTCTATATCGGGCGGAATGATATGTTCGGCGGTTAATGCCATGCCAATCTGATCTTCTGCCTTATCGATATAGAATTGCCCACGCGCGGCCATTGCTCTGGCTAGTTTATGATGTCCGACAAATTGAGTGCCCGATTCCTTAAATGCGATATTGCCGAAAATATGATCGGGATGAACATGGGTATTAATCACATAACAAATTGGTTTACCAGTCGTTTTGGCAATCGCGCGCTTGAGCGATCTTCCTTCTTCCGGATTACCGCCGGTATCGATCACCGCGACGCAGCGTTCACCGACGATGAAACCGATATTCGCAATCGCACCGTGATTTTTATGGTCGGGCCACTCATGTTTGCCTTGATGCACATAAATACCGTCAGCGACTTGCTCAATGCTCAACACGGCGCCGGCATGGGTCGCTACACAAAAAAACGACGAAATGGCAATAATTAAATAACGCAAAACAAACTCCTACTCCCTTTACACTCAAAAATTAGTTAACTTTCATGAAGGTATGGGGTGTGGCTAGCGAGGATGTCGGCAGCAGAGCAGATTTTTGCTCCTCGGCAACTGCTGAGTTACAAGGATGTAACGAATGCAGAAAATGCAGGAGTATTTTTCTGCCCTGCGTTGCCCTAATACACGCCATCCTTGGCGTTCGAACGCTGCCGTCAAGCCCCATGGATGGGTTCACGGCGTTCCTCGATAGACACATCCCATACCTTTTATTCTTAGGCGGTTTTTCGATCAAAAGGGAGTAAAATAAATATACCCATCGCAGATCAAAATTCGGCGCCAGGGTGTCCGTCAAAGGACGCCGTGAATACATCCCTGTAGGCTCTATGCCAGCTCCATGCTGGCAAAGCCTTTGCGAGCACCATGGATGGCGTGAATGTCGATTTTGCAGGAGCAAAAATCGACCTAGCACCCTGGCGCCTCCTCAGGCACTGCCGAAACTTGAAGTGCGAAAGGTATATTTCATCGCGCGGAGGCGCAGGGAGGCAGAGAATAGTGCGGATAGAATATGCTTTCCATGGTCATAAACCAATTTCCGACTTTGGTCTCATGCTTTCAAACTATGAGTCGTAATCATAAAAGTCTCTGCACCCCTGCGCAAGTCATTACAAAGTATCAACCCTCATAAACACAAATCCAAAAAAGCCTGTGTGGCTCTGGAGCGTATCGCCTTTTTCGGGGCGATGATCTTAAGGTGCCAAATCAAGCCGGTCGGCGCATTGAGCCTTTTTGCGACCAAACCCTGCCGCTCGTTTCGCAATGCTTGCGACGAAGCAAAACCAATTCCCAAGCCCGCGCGCACCGCTTCTTTGATACCCGAGACACCAGTCACTTCAATGGAGATTTTGGGTTGTATTCCCGCCGACGCCAGCCACATTTCCACGGCTTGCCTGGCGCCTGAGCCAGGCTCCCGCCATATCACCTGATATTTCATGAACACATCCAATGGTACAAATTCCGGATAATCGCGGGCAATTTGATGGTCTTCGGGCAAAACTAAAACAATCTCGTCTTCCTGCCAATTGATAACTTGATAATTACCTGGCAGTTCCTGAGCATGGACCGGCCCTTCGATAAAGCCTAAATCCAAATCTTCGAGATTTCTAATGATTTCATCGGTATCGCCGGTCTTCATTCTGACATTAACCCCGGCATGCGAAGTCTGTAATAACACCAAATACTGAGGTAAATAAAAACTGGCGATCGTCGTCGTCGAACCGAGTCTTAAAGTTCCGGCATTAACTTGTTGCAGGCAACGAACGTACTCGCCGGCCTGATTGAAGATATCGGTCATTTGCTGCGCATATTCCAATAAACCTTGTCCCGCAGGTGTCAACTCGATTTGATAACCTTTACGGAAATACAAAGGTTCTCCGATTTGATTTTGCAGTATTTTTAATTGCCCGGAAACTGCCGGTTGCCCCAAATGCAGATACTCCGCAGCTTGCGTAATACTTTTAAAACGAGCCACTATAGCAAAGGTCAACAAATGTGTTGGATTCATAAATTACTGAATAATCATATTAAATAATGTTATTGCAAAATCATTTTAACGACTCGCCCAACTTTCACCAACGCCTTTATCAGCATTTCTGATGATTTTACTCAAAAATGATGAGTTGAAACCTATATCATAGCTAAGTTAAAGTGCTCACACTGAGCATGAACCCGAACATCCGACAACATCGCGAGTTCCTTGAGCATGAACAATTGGCTATAATTCCGCTCTACATGCGGACTATTTGGAGGAAACACCTGTGGCAGTGATCAATATTAGCCCCGAACAGATCAAAAAAAAGAAGCGTCAAGGCCCTAAAGGCCATGCTGTCGATCTTCGGGCACTGGAAGAAGTCAGGACTTTATTGGGCGACGAGTCTCGCCGAAGGGATTTATTGATCGAGCATTTGCATAAGATACAGGACCGTTTCCACCATATTTCTTCGAAGCACTTGGTAGCGCTGGCCAGAGAAATGAACCTGTCTACAGCTGAAGTCTATGAAGTCGCTTCATTTTATCATCACTTCGATATCGTCAAGGAAGGCCAAACACCGCCACCCGATTTAACCATCCGTGTTTGCGAGTCGGTTTCTTGCGAAATGGCGGGCGGCCATGAACTAATCGATGCCTTGGAAACCGTACTCAAAGACAAGGTTAGAATCCAAAAAGTCCCTTGCGTGGGCCGATGCCAACATGCACCCGTCGCCGTAGTCGGCCAAAACCCGATTGATGAAGCGACCACGGAAACCGTCTTAAATACAGTTGCCGAACATGAAATCACAGCGCCGGTTGCCGACTATATCAGCCTCGAACAATACCGATCCGATGGCGGTTATCAAACGCTGAAAAAAGTCATCGAAGGCGACATCAATCCCGAAAGCATCATCAAAAAAATGGAAGATTCGGGCCTTCGCGGTTTGGGCGGCGCCGGTTTTCCGGCCGGCAGAAAATGGCGCATCGTTAAAGGCTTTAAAGGCCCGCGTCTGATGGCCGTCAACATTGATGAAGGCGAACCGGGTACTTTCAAAGACCGACACTATCTCGAACAAGACCCGCACCGTTTTCTCGAAGGCATGCTGATCGCCGCATTAACGGTCGGTTGCGATGAAATCTATGTCTATTTACGAGACGAATACGCAGGCTGCCGCGAAATTCTCACCAAAGAAATCGCCAATCTGCAAAATAACCCGCCGTCGACGGTCTACCGTCTTCCTCCGATTCATTTACGCCGCGGTGCCGGCGCTTATATTTGCGGTGAAGAATCGGCAATGGTCGAATCGATCGAAGGCAAACGCGGCATGCCTCGGCTAAGACCGCCGTTTTTGGCCGAAGTCGGCCTGTTCGGTCGGCCGACGCTCGAACACAATATGGAATCGGTCTATTGGGTGCGTGATATCGTCGAAAAAGGCCCCGACTGGTTCTCCTCACACGGCAGAAACGGCCGTAAAGGCCTTCGTTCGTTCTCAGTATCGGGACGCGTCAACAAACCCGGCGTTCACCTGGCACCAGCCGGTATCACGGTACGCGAGCTAATCGACGAATATTGCGGCGGCATGCTCGATGGTCACGAGTTCTACGGTTACTTCCCCGGCGGCGCTTCCGGCGGGATCTTGCCGGCTTCGATGGGCGACATTCCGCTCGATTTCGATACCTTGAACCCGCACGGTTGTTTCATCGGTTCCGCCGCAGTAATCATTTTTTCCAATCAAGACAGTGCACGTAAGTTGGCATTGAACGCGATGAAATTCTTCGAAGACGAATCGTGCGGTCAATGCACGCCTTGCCGCGTCGGTACCGCAAAAGCGGCCGACTTGATGATGCAAGACAATTGGGACACCGACTTGCTCGAAGAGTTGTCCTCAGTCATGGTCGACGCATCGATCTGCGGGCTCGGCCAAGCCGCTCCCAATCCGATGCGCTGCGTCATCAAGTATTTTCCCGACGAATTAACAAGCACTAGAGGTTAACTCATGGCTGCGAATCCTGAATTTATGAATCAACCGCAAATCGGTTTCAAACTCGACGGTGAGGAAGTTTTCGCTCTTGAAGGCGAAACGATCTTACAGGCTGCAAAACGACACGGCAAAGAAATCCCGCATCTATGTTACTCGGATAATCTGCGCCCCGACGGCAACTGTCGGGCCTGCGTCGTCGAAATCGAAGGCGAGCGAGTACTCGCTCCGTCATGCTGTCGCAAGCCGTCCGAAGGTATGAACATCAAGGCGGAAAGCGAACGCGCAGTCCGTTCGCAAAAAATGGTATTGGAACTGCTCAAATCGGACATGCCGAAGCAGTCCCAATCTCCTTATACCCTGAAATCGGAACTGGATTTTTGGGCCGAAAAAATGGACGTCGGCACACCTCGTTTCAAAGGCCGTAGCCAACCGCAAGCCGATCTTTCACATCCGGCGATCTCCGTCAATCTTGACGCCTGCATACAATGCACACGCTGTCTTAGAGCCTGCCGCGAAGAACAAATGAATGACGTAATCGGCTATGCGAATCGGGGTTCGCATTCCGAAATCGTCTTCGATATTTCCGATCCGATGGGCGCCAGCAGTTGCGTCGCTTGCGGCGAATGCGTCCAGGCCTGCCCGACCGGCGCGTTGATGCCTGCCGGAAATGTCGGTCTGCAAGAAGCCGATAAAACCGTCGATTCGACCTGTCCTTACTGCGGCGTCGGCTGTTTAATCAAATATCATGTCAAAGACAACAAAATCCTTTATACCGAAGGCCGCGACGGTTACACGAATCATTTCCGTCTCTGCGTCAAGGGCCGTTACGGTTTCAATTACATCCACAACCCGTTGCGTCTGACCAAGCCATTGATAAGGCGCGAAGGGGTTCCGAAAAGCACTGAATTGCTGGACCCTAATGACTTAGATAAAGAATTCAGGGAAGCCACTTGGGAAGAAGCGCTCGACTTCGCCGCAAACGGTTTGAAAAAAATCCGCGACGAAAAAGGCAAGAAAGCGCTGGCCGGCCTTGGCTCCGCGAAAGGCAGTAACGAAGAGGCCTATTTGTTCCAAAAACTGGTGCGCATCGGCTTCGGTTCGAACAATGTCGACCATTGTACCCGTCTATGCCATGCCTCATCGGTCGTCGCACTGTTGGAATGTTTGGGCTCCGGCGCGGTATCGAACCCGGTTTCCGATGTCGCCCAGGCTGAAGTGATCATCATCATCGGCTCGAATCCGACCGTCAATCATCCGGTCGGCGCGACGTTCATGAAGAATGCGGCCAAACGCGGCACCAAAATTATACTGATGGACCCAAACCGCACCGCGATCGCGAAATACGCGTCACACGTACTGCAATTCCGCCCCGATACCGATGTCGCATTGCTGAACGGCATCATGCATACGATATTGGCTGAAAATCTGCAAAACGACGCCTATATCAAACAATATACCGAAGGCTTCGATCAGATGCGCACGCATCTACGCAATTACAGCCCGGAAAAAGTCGCACCGATTTGCGGTATCGACGCCGAAACCATCAAAGAAGTCGCAAGGCTTTATGCGACCTCGAAAGGATCGATGATCCTTTGGGGCATGGGTGTATCGCAGCATATTCACGGTACAGACAACGCCCGCTGCCTGATCGCGCTGGCTTTGATGACCGGCCAAATAGGGAGACCCGGAACCGGCCTGCATCCGCTGCGCGGTCAAAACAACGTACAAGGGGCATCGGACGTCGGCTTGATTCCGATGGTCTATCCGGATTACGAATCGGTTGAGGATCCGAAATTCCGCGCGAAATATGAAAAACTCTGGAATACGGAACTGGACCCGAAACGCGGCCTGACCACGGTCGAAATGATCCATGCGATACTCGACGGCGAAGTGTTCGGTATGTATATCGAAGGCGAGAACCCGGCAATGTCCGACCCGAACCAAAACCACGCGCGTAAGGCTCTGGCCTCGCTTGAACATTTGGTTGTGCAAGATATTTTCCTAACCGAAACCGCGGGGTTTGCCGACGTCATCCTGCCGGCTTCAGCTTTCTACGAAAAGACCGGCACGTTCTCGAACACCGATCGCCGCGTCCAGATGGGTCGCCAAGCGGTCAACCCTCCGGGCGAAGCAAAACAAGACCTATGGATCATTCAAGAAATCGCAAAACGTTTGGGCTGCGATTGGAATTATCAAGGCCCCGAAGACGTATTCAATGAAATGCGTCAAGCGATGACCAGCATTGCCGGCATGACTTGGGAAAGACTCGAGAATGAGGATTCGTTGACCTATCCGCTCGAAAATGTCGGCGATCCGGGACAACCGATCATCTTCACAGACGGCTTCCCGACCGCGACCGGCAGAGGCAGATTCGTACCGGCCGACTTCATTCATGCAGATGAATTGCCCGACAACGAATATCCCTTGATATTCATCACCGGCCGCCAACTAGAGCACTGGCACACCGGCAGCATGACGCGGCACTCGCCGACGCTGGACTCGATCGAACCCGATCCGGTCGTCAGTGTGCATCCGCTGGACTTGGAAAAACTTGGCATCGAACCAGGCGGCTTCATCACGGTCGAATCGCGGCGCGGCAAACTCAGCGCCTATGCCCGTGCTGAACTGGGCATACAGCAAGGAACCGTTTTCATGGCATTCTGCTATAACGAAGCCAGCTCGAACCTAGTCACCAACGATGCTCTGGACCCTGCCGCAAAGATTCCGGAATTCAAATTCTGCGCAGTCAAGGCTTACGCAGGCGGGACACCGGATCAGCGAATAAACTGAGGTCGTATCTTTCCGATTACCATGCAAGCCAAGGCTTTGTGCCGGGGCTTGCATGGGTATAGCTAAAGAAACTCCCCAACGTTTCGATTTGGCCTAAACGTTTCGGCTTGCTTCGGCCACGGTTGAAAGGTTTCGGACGGGGTTGTAAACCCCGTCCTGCCAAGAGGTCTTACCTTTCTCCCCGGCTTTGTGCCGGGGAACTCATGATCACAGCCAAAGAAACCGGCATGAAAATCCAATTCAAATTGATCTCAGGACTATTAACCATAGCCCTCGCCGCTTGCTCGGATTCCGAACAGCAAACTGACGTTTCTCAACAATCAAAGCTACTCGAAACGCAAACCAAAGCACTTGAGGATACTAAAAAGATGGAATCATTGCTGCAGGAAAACGCCGATCGAAGAAAGGAACAAATGGAGCAAGAAGGGATTTGAATGTATCGGCCCCCACGGAAGACCGTGAAGCAGGAAACAAGTTGGGATCACAACCCGCAATCGAAAAAATAGAATAGGTCCGTTTATCTTTGTAAAGCGTAACCTTGGCGCACCGGTTTCTCAAGCTGGAGAGGCTGCGAGGGCATCATAAACCATCAATTCACCATGAAGAACTGCGCTAAAAAATCAACAAACTCAATCTTCAAATCACTTCATGGTACCCATCGAACTTCAAATTTCGACATTGACGTATGAAGGCGCCGAGGTGTTCGGAAAAGGCTGTGACAGCAGGAATGCTGTCACAGAACCTACATGGACGTATTCGACACCCCTGCGTCGAAATTTGACCAGCAAAGGGGATAAATGCTTTTTCTAAATCGATCCTGATTAGCAAGTTTCTTCAGCTAAAGCCCAAAGATCAGCATATCCCCTAGCAGGACGTGGTTCGCAAGCCATGCGCGTCAAGCTAAAAACGGCCAACCCACATCACGCCATTTCCCAAGCTCCAGCTTCCTGAGACCGACACAACCTCCGCACATTCTCAGTCAACCCCAACTCGCTCGTTCAATCTTTCTTGATTGGCGGGAAGCTAGAGCTTCCTGAACAGGTTACCCAAGCTGGAGCTTGGGTAACAGCATATTTTGGTTTTTGTGACTACGACTGGTCCTTGCTCGGACACTTGGCCTCGGCAAGCTGAAGCATCTTGCTAATCAGGAAATCGATTGTGAGATCAATCTTTCAAACCCAACACATCCTGCATATCGTACAAACCGTTCGGTTTGTCTTTCAGCCAGATTGCGGCTCTGACGGCTCCGTTCGCGAAAGTCATACGACTGCTGGCTTTATGAGTGATTTCGACGCGCTCGCCCTCATCGGCAAACATTACGGTGTGCTCTCCGACGATATCCCCTGCCCGGATCGTCGAAAAACCGATCGTTTTGCGGTCTCTTTCGCCGGTGACGCCTTCCCTACCATAGATCGCGCAATCCTTTAAGTCTCGGCCTAACGCCGATGCGACAACCTCACCCATGCGTAATGCAGTTCCGGAAGGCGCGTCGATTTTATGCCTGTGATGGGCTTCGACGATTTCGATGTCGGTATAATCGCCCATGACTTTCGCGGTCATCTCAAGCAGCTTTAGAGACAAGTTAACACCGATACTCATATTGGGCGCCATTACGATCGGCACTTGTTTTGACGTCTCGGCGATGACATGTTTCTGTTCTTCACTATAACCGGTCGTACCGATCACGATACTTTTTCCCGCTCGGCGGCAAATCTCGATATACTCCATCGACGGTTCCGGCCTCGTGAAATCGATCAGCACATCGAACTTGTCTATTACCGATGCTAAGCTATCGACTACTTTGACCGCCAACGGGCTGATACCGGCCAACTCTCCGGCATCCTTGCCGATCGATAAGCTGTCCGGCCTTGAAACGGCAACAGTCAATTCGGCGTTATCGGCAAAAGCGGCCGCTTTGATCAAGCACAACCCCATTCTTCCGGAAGAGCCAACTACAGCAATTCTTGTCATCATGATTATCCTGTCAATTTGTCAAAAAAACTTTTCACACCATCCATCCATGAGTGTTCCTGAGGGCTGTGCTGCTTGCCTCCGCCGGTTAGAGACTCGCCGAGTTTTTCGACCATCTCTTTTTGTTCCTTGGTCAAATGCACCGGCGTTTCGATTTGCACGCGGCATAGCAAATCGCCGACTGCGCCTCCGCGAACGGGTTTCACGCCTTTGCCGCGCAACCTGAACAATTTACCGGTTTGAGTTTCGGCCGGAATTTTCAATTTGACTCGGCCGTTCAACGTCGGCACCTCCAGCTCTCCGCCTAAACAAGCCGTCGGGAAACTAATCGGTACTTCGCAATACAAATTAGCCCCATCGCGGGTAAATATCGGATGATCCTTGACATGAACCTGAACGTACAAGTCGCCGGCCGGTCCGCCGCCCTTGCCGGCTTCACCCTCTCCGGACAAACGAATGCGGTCGCCGGTATCGACGCCGGGAGGCACTTTGACCGATAACGTTTTAGTATCCTGAACTCTGCCCTGTCCATGACATTTCCGACAAGGGTCTTTGATTTGCTTGCCGGTTCCGCCGCACGTCGGACAGGTTTGTTGAACCGAGAAAAAACCTTGCTGCATCCGAACTTGGCCATGACCATGACAGGTCGAGCAAGTGACCGGAGACGAGCCTTTTTTTGCGCCGGACCCATGACATTCGTCACACACGACCATGACCGGCACGCGAATTTTTGCCTCTGTTCCGCCTACCGCTTCCTCTAGGGTTAACTCAAGATTGTAACGAAGATCGGCGCCACGCTGAACTCCGCCGCGAGCACGTCCTCCGCCACCAAAAATATCGCCGAAAACATCGCCGAAGACATCACTAAAACTTTCGCCGCTGAATCCCCCGCCAAAACCTCCGAAACCGCCCGGACCGCCACCCATCGATGCATCGACGCCGGCATGGCCGAATTGATCATAAGCGGATCTTTTTTTAGGGTCGGATAAAACCTCATAAGCCTCTTTTATTTGCTTAAATTTTGCTTCGGCTTCATCAGGATTATCTTTGTTTCTATCCGGATGGAATTTCATTGCCATGCGGCGGTAACTTTTTTTGATTTCCGCGTCGCTGGCGTTTCTATCGACGCCGAGAAGCTTATAGTAATCTTCTTTTGCCATGTCTATTAATTATCGTTCGATACAGTCCCATTATTTCCCGTAGAAATAAAGGCTCGATTGAGTAGCGTTATAAAACACCATGCCTTGGTACTATCAAGTTCGGCGCCGCTCGACATACCGTAAACGGCAAGTCGAACGGCGTCGGCATGGAATTATTTCTTGTCGTCGTCTTTGACTTCTTCAAACTCGGCATCGACTACGCCGTCATCGGTTGTCGAAGTACTTGAAGACGACTGCTGGTCGCCTTCGGCACTGCCTTCAGCTTCCGCTTTTTGCGCATAAACGCGTTCAGCCAGTTTACCGGACAATTCAGTCAGCGCATTAGTTTTAGCTTCGATAGAGTCTTTATCGCTTCCTTTCAGAGCTTCTTTCAATTCATTGATCGCAGTTTCGATCGACGACTTTTCATCGGCGGAAACTTGATCGCCGAGCTCCTTCATCGATTTTTCGGTGGCATTGACGATCCCTTCTGCATGATTACGCGCACTCACCAGTTCGGTCACTTTGCGGTCTTCATCGGCATGCGCCTCGGCATCCTTGACCATGCGATCGACTTCTTCATCGGATAGACCGCTAGAAGCCTTGATCACAATTGACTGTTTTTTACCTGTCGCTTTGTCTTTAGCCGAGACATTCAAGATACCATTTGCGTCAATGTCGAAAGTCACTTCGATTTGCGGAACGCCGCGCGGGGCCGGTGGAATATCGGCCAAATCGAAACGACCCAGTGATTTATTACCGCTGGCAACTTCCCGTTCGCCTTGTAAAACATGAACCGTAACGGCCGTTTGATTGTCGTCGGCCGTTGAAAAAACCTGTGAGGCATTGGTTGGAATCGTTGTGTTTTTCTCGATCAATTTAGTCATTACACCGCCCAAGGTTTCGATACCGAGCGATAGAGGCGTTACATCGAGCAACAATACATCTTTAACATCGCCGCCTAATACGCCGGCCTGAATCGCTGCACCTAAAGCAACTGCTTCATCCGGATTAACATCCTTACGCGGCTCTTTGCCGAAGATTGATTTAACGAAGTCTTGAACGCGAGGCATTCGCGTCTGACCGCCGACCAAAATCACATCGTCAATGTCCGACGCGGATAAGCCTGCGTCTTTTAGCGCCATTAGGCATGGGGCTTTGGTTTTATCAATCAGATCATCTACCAAGGATTCCAATTTAGACCGAGTCAATTTGACATTTAAATGTTTCGGTCCTGTCGCATCGGCCGTGACATAAGGCAGATTGATATCGGTTTGTTGCGAAGACGACAATTCGATTTTGGCTTTTTCTGCTGCTTCTTTGAGTCGTTGCAGCGCTAATGGATCGCTGTGCAAATCGATACCGTTGTCGCGTTTGAATTCGTCGGCCAGAAAATCGATGATGCGCAGGTCGAAGTCTTCACCGCCGAGGAAAGTGTCGCCATTGGTCGACAATACTTCGAACTGATGCTCGCCCTCGATCTCGGCGATTTCAATGATTGAAATATCGAATGTACCGCCGCCTAAGTCGTACACGGCAATTTTCATATCGCCTTTCGGTTTGTCCATCCCGAATGCCAACGCAGCTGCGGTCGGCTCATTGATAATGCGTTTGACATCGAGACCCGCAATTCGGCCCGCGTCTTTAGTTGCCTGACGCTGAGAATCGTTAAAATAAGCCGGTACGGTAATGACCGCTTCTTTGACTTCTTCACCTAAATAAGCCTCGGCGTCTTTTTTCAGTTTCATCAAGACCCGAGCCGAAACTTCAGGTGCCGCCATTCTTTTACCGTGACATTCGACCCAGGCGTCGCCATTGTCGGCCGGTACGATTTTATAAGGCACCATTTTAATATCTTTTTGCACGACATCGTCTTTGAAACGACGGCCTATCAAACGCTTAATTGCGAACAGTGTGTTTTCGGGGTTGGTTACCGCTTGACGCTTAGCCGATTGCCCTACGAGCACCTCGTCGTCTTTGGTGAAAGCGATGACCGAAGGCGTAGTTCTGGCGCCTTCGCTATTTTCGATGACGCGTGCGGTGCCGTTTTCGAGCACCGCCACGCAAGAATTGGTGGTTCCTAAATCTATTCCGATTATTTTAGCCATTGATTGCTCCAGACTTGAGAGTGTATTTAAAAAATTAGTCGATTACGATATGGGGGCTGTTTTAATGTGTTCAAGCCTGTTCATCGATTTTTGGTGTTTCTTGCGGAGGATTGTCTTCGGCTTTGGCGACAACAACCATTGCCGGACGCAACAACCGCCCATTCAAGACATAGCCTTTCTGAAATACATTAATAACCGAATTCGGTTCGGCATCTGCAGATGGCTGCATAGCCATCGCCTGATGCAACTCAGGATCAAACGGTTGTCCAAGCGGATTAACCACTTCAATATTGAACTTAGAAAAAACGGCTTCGAATTGTTTTAATGTCAGTTCGCTGCCTTCTCGAAACTTTTGCACTTCGGGGCTGTCGCCGATAGCGGCTTGCAAACCAAGCTCCAAACTATCGACGACAGTTAATAATTCTTTGGCAAAATTTTCCAACGCAAATTTATGAGCGTTTTCCAAATCCTTTTGGGTTCTTCTTTTCAGGTTTTCCATTTCCGCTTGTATGCGCAGAACTTTGTCCCAATTTTCCGTAGCCTTTTGTTCGGCCTCCTCGAGCTTTTGCGACAACTCTTCGACATTTACCTTTTGAGCCGCCTGCGGCTGACTGCTATCGTCTACATTGCTATCTAGCTGCGCGCTGGCGCTTTGCGCTGAAATGACATCAGCTTGCTCGTCCGTTGCCTTTTCCGGCAACTCCTGCTCGTTACTCATTATTAAACTCCGGTTTGAATAAAAAAACGGTCCGCATCCACGGAAAAACTCTATTTCAAGAAATGTGGGGCTTATGTTTTGGGATTCAAGGCCGCGCCTAATAATTTTGCCGTTACATCGACAAAAGGAATCACTCTTTCATAAGCCATTCGGGTGGGTCCTATTACACCTAAAACACCGACCACTTGTTCGTTAATCGAGTACGGCGCGGTGACCAGGCTGCATTGTTCGAATGCATGATAACCGGATTCCTCACCGATAAAAATTTGTACGCCTTCGGCATTTAAGCATTGATCAAGCAAATGGATAACACCTCGCTTTTGACTGAAAGCATCGAATAGTTCTTTGAGCCTCTCCATGTCCGATAATTCGGAAAAACCCATTAAATTCGTCTCACCGCTTAACACATAATCTTCATCCGACTTTCCGGGATCGAGCGCCAACTTAGCCATTTGTACTGCGTCCAACATTTCCCGATTCATTTGTTCTTGGGCGTCTTTCAGCTCTTTCAGAACGGCCTTTCTGACTGCGGCTAGGCTTAATCCGGAATAAACGGAATTTAAATAATTGGCGGCTTGCTGTAATTGAGCGGGGCTGAATTGCTTTGAGGTATGGAGGATTTTATTATGCACCTCCTGTTCGTTAGTCACGAAAATGACCAATACGCGGGTGTTGGATAGCGGCAAAAATTCGATATGGCGTAAACTGACCAGTTCGCGCTTGGGCAATGTCACGACACCGGCCATGCGCGTGACGTCCGATAATATTCTCGATGCCACCCCGATGACATCATTGACGTTATCTTTAGCAATTAAATTTTTGCGCAACAGTTTAAGTTCTTCCGAGTTCAGAGGCTTTACCGTGAGCAACGAATCGATAAACAAACGATAGCCACTCACGGTCGGCACCCGGCCTGCACTGGTGTGCGGAGAACGAATTAATCCCATGTCTTCCAGATCGGCCATGACATTACGAATCGTTGCAGGACTCAATTTTAATTCGGTATCCTTAGATAAGGCGCGCGAACCTACCGGTTGTCCGTCTTGGATATAACGTTCAACCAATGCTTTCAATAATTGCAGCGATCTTTCGTTCAACACCTGATTGTTATTCACAATAAACCCTCTAGCTTACTAGCACTCTACCCCATCGAGTGCCAACCGCGCAAATTAGCAGCTCACCCTCTGCTTGTCAATACTAGCAAATACAATAAAAACACCCACTTAGCATAACTCGCGTAATATCCCCCCTTCACAGACCAAATACCTAGGGTGTCGAAATTTACCGATTTTCATATCAGATAGAATGACTGCTTTATTGATTTTGAGAAAATAACTAGCGCTTTATAGCCTATGATCATCAACAAATTCCAAGATAGTTTGAGCGCCGCAAGGTGCGCATCGCGCACCCTGCGCCTGGCGCTTAAAAATCTATGAACACCAACAATTTCAAAAATATTTTTGAGTTTAAAACGCGGGAACACAGTAATTAGCTAAAAATAGCTTTTTTCGACTACCCCCTTTCACCTTTCACCTTTCACCTTTCCCCTTGCTACTTGCACCTTTGACCTTTCTTCTTTCACCTTTAAACCTCACCCCTTGACTTATTGAGTATAATTCGATCAAATCCTTTCTTAAATTAACGACAATGCACAGCTCATTCAAAACCATCGGCATTATCGGTAAAGCCAGCGACCCCGGAATTGCCGAAACTTTAGCGATTCTTTACCGTTACCTTAAACAGCACGATTATGCCGTCATAGTTGACCGCTTGAGCGCTCAATTTATAACGGAATCCGGCGTTGAAACCTCGGCCATCGAGAGTATCGGACAGCACTGCGACCTGATTATCGCCGCTGGTGGCGACGGTACGTTTTTATCTGCCGCGCGTGCAATCGCCCAATACGACATTCCACTAGTTGGGATCAATTTGGGGCGCCTCGGGTTTCTTGTCGACATTTCGCCATATGAATTATTACCCAAGCTCAATAACATTTTAACTGGCCAATATAGCGAAGAAAGGCGCTATCTATTGCGAACCAAAATCATTCGCGACCATCGAGTCTTTAACGAACAAACCGCCGTAAACGAAGTCGTCGTGCATCGCTGGGTCACGCCGAGCATGATAGAAATCGTCACGCACATTAACGGGGTCTATCTGAATTCGCAACGATCCGACGGCATGATCGTCTCGACCCCGACCGGTTCGACCGCTTATTCATTGTCGGCGGGCGGCCCGATTTTGCATCCGTCTCTGAATGCCTTGGTTTTGGTACCGCTTAATCCTCATACGCTATCGAATCGCCCAATCGTCATCGACGATACGGCCGAAATCGAAATTAGTTTCTGTCAAACCAAACAAATCAATGCCTTGGTTACCTGCGATCATCTTGAAATACCCGAAGTATTGATCAGTGATAAAATTTTGATTAAAAAAGATCCGAAACCGATTAGAATTCTCCATCCCGAAGGACACGATTTTTTTGAAATCCTCAGAAAAAAACTCAACTGGAGCGGCGGTTATCCTTAACTCATTCTCATGCTACTAAATCTTTCCATTAACGACCTGGCTGTCGTCAAAACATTAAACCTGGATGTAAACACCGGCATGTCGGTATTGACAGGCGAAACCGGCGCCGGCAAATCGATTTTATTGACCGCACTTGGCTTGGCACTAGGCGATCGGGCCGATTCCGGCTATATCCGGCCAAATAGCAAGCGTGCAGAAATCAATTTGGAATTCGATTTATCGGATGCCCCTCTGGCAAAAAAATGGCTTGAAGAAAACGAGCTGGATGATGATCAACACTGCCTGATTAGGCGCGTCATCAACCATGACGGCCGATCAAAAGCCTATATCAACAATCGCCCGGTTACATTGCAAACCTTACAGGAACTCAGTGAAAAGCTAGTTGAAATACACGGACAACATGCGCATTTGACTTTACTCCATAGCGATGAACAGCGCCGATTACTAGACGTTTTTGCCGGCAATCAAGCCCTACTAGACCAAGTCGATACCCACTTCCACCAATGGCAACAAACCCACAAGGAACTACAAGCTCTGAAAAAAGCCAGCGCGGACAGAACCGAGCGCGAAGAATTACTGCGCTACCAGCTCGACGAATTGCAGCAACTCGACTTGAACAATTTCAATTATGCCGAACTAACAGAAGAACACAGCAAACTAGCCCACCTCGAAGAAATCCTAGCGACCGGGCATCGGCAGCTTGATTTGCTCTACGAAAACGACGAACAATCGCTCAACCGGTTGCTGCTACAATCGACTCATGCCTTGAACGATTTAACGCGTTTTGCGCCGGATATCGAATCTATCAACGGCATTTTAAACGAAGCGCAAATTCAGATCGAGGAAGCCGCGCACCAATTACGCCGCTATTTGGATAGCCTGGAAGCAGACCCCTTGCGCTTGGAGTCGCTGGAAAACCAAATCGGCATCATTCAAAGCCTCTGCCGTAAACACCATGTACAACCCGAGGAATTGCCGGAACTGGCCTTCGGTCTCGAGCAGGAATTGAACAATCTGACCCACAGTGGCGAGCGCATCGAAGAATTAACCGAAAAAACCGAGAGGCTACTTGCTGCATACCATGAATTAGCCGCTCAATTAACTCGAAAACGCCAACAAGGCGGCCAGCTATTGCAAGAACGGATTTCGGCGATGATCAAGGAGCTTGGCATGCCGCAAGGCGATTTCATCGTACAAGTTTCACCGCTAGGTGCTACACACCCACGCGCCGATGGCCAAGATAAAGTGGAATTTCTGGTTAGCGCCAATCCTGGCCTTCCGGCCAAGCCTTTATCAAAAGTTGCATCCGGCGGAGAACTATCACGAATCAGCCTTGCTATTCAGGTTACAACCAGCCATGACAAAACCACGCCGACGATGATCTTCGACGAAGTCGACTCCGGGATCGGCGGCGGCATTGCCGAAATCGTCGGACAAAAATTGCGCGCTTTGAGTCTCAATCGGCAAGTCATGTGCGTTACACATCTACCTCAAGTCGCATCGCAAGCCCATCATCATTTGTATGTCTCCAAAAATAACCGGAGCGATATCACGACATCCAATGTCAGGCCGCTAGCCCCCGAAGAACGCGTCGAAGAAATCGCTCGCATGCTCGGCGGCGTTAACATTACCGAAAACACCTTGGCCCATGCCCGAGAAATGCTTTTTCAATCGATCTCCGACACTTCGTCGACTTTATAACATAGGAAAAACAAAAAATGATCCGTTTTCCAGCAGAATGGGAAAAACAATCCGCCGTACTGATTGCATGGCCTGATCAATCCGGCGATTTCGGGGGGAATCTCAACGACGTCGAACAAAGCTATCGCTTCATCGCCGAAACGATCTGCCGTTATGAATCGTTGATCATCTTGTGCAAGAGCGCTGTTCAGCAACGACATATCGAAACGCTGTTACCAGTCGAAAAATCCGGTATCCGTTTCATACATGCCGATTACAACGACATCTGGGTTAGAGATACGGCATTTCTGACCGTCGAAAAAGACGGCAAGCCGCTATTGCTAAATTTCCGTTTCAACGGCTGGGGCGGCAAATACGAACATGCGGCCGACAATGCCTTGAATCGGAATCTACTGAAACACGCCCCGTTCGCAAGCAACCCGCATCTCGACATCGACATGGTACTCGAAGGCGGCAGCGTCGAAAGCGACGGCGAAGGCACGATATTGACGACCAAACAATGCCTGCTCAATCCGAACCGGAATCCGGAATTGAACAGGGATCAAATCGAGGCGCAATTACAAAAGCATTTCGGCGCCGAACGCGTATTGTGGATCGATCAGGAAAATCTCGACGGCGATGACACCGATGCCCATATCGACACGCTCGCCCGCTTCTGCAGTTCCGACACAATCGCCTATACCAGCAGCAACGATCCGTCCGAGAAGCATTACCAAAGCCTAAAAAACATGGAGGCACAGCTTAAGGCCATGAAAATGATTAGCGGCGAACCGTACAAGTTGGTTGCGCTGGATTTGCCGAAACCGATTTTCGACGCAGACGGCAAGCGTTTACCCGCCAATTACTCGAACTTTCTGATCATTAATGATGCTGTCATGGTTCCAGTTTACGACGATCCAATGGATCAAACCGCCGTCGATAAACTAGCCGAATGTTTCCCTCAACACGAAATCATTGCCACGCCCTGCCGGCCGATCGTGCATCAATACGGCAGCCTGCATTGCATGACGATGCAGTTTCCGGCAACTATCTCGACAGATTAAGGAATAAGGATTTCTTGATAAATAACGTCGAAGAACTACGGGCTTTGCTGAGGGTTCGGTAACTCGCCTGATAAGGCGCCATGAATTTTATCCCGCAAAGGGTATAACTGCGCCCGGCAATTGGCGATATAATACCGAACTTTTTCGAACAGCCGTCATATCTCACAATCATGAAATCGAACTTCATCGTCCCGTCAAGCTTTGCTTGTATACACACCAAGCAGAGCTTGGACTATATACACTCCCAAGCTAGGGCTTGGAAGCGAGAGATTTTTCCGAACCGCAGTCATACATCATAATCATGAGCTCGAACATCATCGTCAGCGCGATTCAACAACCTTGTAACGCCGACAAAGCCGGCAATCTAAATCTATCGATCGATTTAATCAAAGAGGCCAAACAATCCGGAGCCAACTTGGCCGTTTTGCCGGAACTACATTTAGGCCCGTATTTTTGCCAGAATGAAGATTTTAACTGCTTCGCCACGGCCGAACCGATTCCAGGACCGAGTACCGAAATACTGTCTCAAGCCGCCAAGGATCAAGAGATCGTCATCGTATCGACAATATTCGAAAAGCGCGCGCCGGGCCTTTATCACAATACTGCCGTCGTATTCGACACAGACGGCAGCATCGCCGGCAAATACCGAAAGATGCATATTCCCGACGATCCCGGTTATTATGAAAAATATTACTTCACACCCGGCGACATCGGTTTTAAACCGATAGAGACCTCGATCGGTAAATTGGGCGTGATGGTTTGCTGGGATCAGTGGTATCCGGAAGGCGCCCGTTTAATGGCCTTGGCAGGCGCCGATATTTTGATTTATCCGACCGCGATCGGTTGGGATCCTGCCGATACTAACGACGAAAAGCAGCGCCAACTCGACGCATGGATCACGATTCAACGCGCGCACGCGATCGCTAACGGACTACCGGTCGTTTCGTGTAACCGCATCGGATTCGAAGCATCGCCCGATGACGCCTCGACCGGCATCGAATTCTGGGGCAACAGCTTCATCACCGGTCCGCAAGGCGAATTTCTCGCGCAAGCCGGAACCAGCGAACAAATCATCTTGACTAAGGAATTGGACCGCGCGCGTAGCGAGCGCGTCAGACAAATTTGGCCTTATCTACGCGACAGAAGAATTGACGAGTACGGCAATTTAATTAAACGATTTATCGATTAATTGACCCTTGTTATATCCATCGCTGATCAAAATTCGGCACCGGGGGTGACCATCAAAAGACCTGATTAGCAAGTTTCTTCAGCTAAAGCCCAAAGATCAGCAATTCCCTAGCAGGACGGGGTTTGCAACCCCGTCCTAAACGTTTTGACTTTGGCCGAAGTCAGCCGAATTGTTTAGGGTAAACCGAAACGTTGGGGACGGGTTAAATAACCCGTCCCGCAGAAGTGGCTGCGACTGGCCACTGCTCGGACAGTTCACTTCGGCAAGCTGAAGCATCTTGCTAATCAGGTCATATCGACGAAATTTGAAGTGCGAAAGGCATGGTTATCGCCAACCCTGCCTACCTGACTTCATTCCTCGCTCGTTTTTTCGATCATCTTGTGAATCCGTTTCAGGCCCAACGCGACCGCGATCATCACGAACGGAATCGCCGCGCCTACCGCCAACTCCGGATTGACCGGCCAGCCGGCCGCACGTAGCGCCTTGGAGATCGAGCCGATCAGTCCGGTCGCGTAATAGGTGATCGCGACGATCGAAATGCCTTCGACGGTCTGCTGCATCTTGAACTGCATCTTCGCCCTCCGCGCCATTGAGCTCAGTAAACCTTGATTTTGCCGTTCGATCACGATATCGACGCGGGTTCGCAGTAATTGGCTCGCATTGCCGACTCTTTCGGACAGGGACGTGAAGCGTTTGGAGGTCGAATAGCAAGTGCTCATCGCCGGTTCCATGCGCCTCCGAATGAATTCACCGAGCGTCTGTATGCCTTGAATCCGGACTTCGCGTAAATCTTCTAGGCGTTGACCGACGAGCTGATAGTAAGCGCTTGCGGCCGTGAAGCGAAACAGATGCGTCGAAATATGGTTTTCGATTTCGGCAGCCAACGTCGTCAATTCGTCCAACAGCCCTGCGTCTTTGCTGTTGTCCGATTGCGCCATCGCATTCGTGATTGTGTAAAGCTTTTGGTTAGCCCGTCTCAGTTCCGGAGCGAGCTTTTTCGCAATAGGAAATGCCAGCAATGCCATCACTCGGTAGACTTCGATTTCGAACAGACGATGCAGCAATCGCCCCGCCTGCGCCGAGCGCAAATTATGGTCGACGATCAGAAAACGGCTGAAGCCGTCTACATGTACCCTGAAATCAGTAAATACTTGGGCGTCCCCGCCAGTCACGCTGGAACCGACGACCGGATTGTTCGCGAAACAGGCGGAAATCGCAGCCATATCGAGACCGTCGCCGTTCTTGACGACAGCCGCCGGTTGGATTGCGGCATGCGCGGCAACCATCAATTGACCCGGCAATTCGGAAAGCCAATCGACCGGCACTTTTTTCAACGCAGGATCGGAAAACGGATCGGCCGGCGTATTCGCTACATAAAACGTGTAGGTGCTGAATTCGCTATGCTGCTCCCACCGGATCTCGAACGTATCGAAGGTTTCGCTCAAATGGCTAGCGTCTTTTTCGGGACAGGGCTTGCCGTAACGCTCGCAGAGCTTGCTCAGATGATCGCGTTCGCGCTGTTTTTCGTCGCTCGTCAACAGCAAGGCCAGATGACTGGCCCTGATCGGCAATTCGAGATTCAACGATGCACGGGCATGGACTTCGTTGTGCAACACGAAACGTTGCGGGTGGTTTTGCGGCAGGGGAAATAGAGTCGTCACATTATTGTCGGTTGTCATTTATCGAAACATTAAGAGCCGGGGCGCTCTTGAAAAACGGCATAGTTTAGCGATTGTTGATAATGATGAAAAGTTTATAGCGATTGTTACTTAAAGGTCATCAAACCGAAAAAATCAAATGAGGCAGTTATGTTTCGCTTTCCTAAGCTACCGAGATAAACAACCGTAAACCTAATTTCGGCAACTTAACCATGAAGCACATGAAGTTAATGAAGCATTTCAAGAGATTACCTAAATATTTCCGCTAACCTCTTGGGTAAAAGAAAGTACCATACAAACGCATAACAAGTTATTGAATTAACTTCTTATTCTTTATGGTGAAATTCTTTTTCTAGGTTAAAATCCTTTCAATCGTCACCTGCGCCCTTTTCCTCATTCCTCGCAGCCGCGATTGCCTGGTACAAACGCACCAGACCGCCCTCGAATGCCGCTATTTCTTCGGATTTATAATCGTCGAACAAACGGCCGATGTAACGTAAATGTTCCGGATAAGATCGTTCATAGATATCTTTTCCAGCCTCGGTCAAACTGATGATTTGGCTCCGGCCATCCTTCGCGGAAGCGCAGCGCCGAACGAGGCCTTTATCCTCCAATCGGCAGACGACTCCGGTCAGAGTGCCTTTCGTGATCAGCGTTTCTTCACCCAGTTTTTTAGGCGTCATGCCTTCCGTACCACCCAGGGTGATGATGACGTCATACTGCGGCAAGGTCAGATCGAATTTTTGAACATGAACCGCCGCATAAGATAAAAAAGCTTGATGTGTGCGTAATAAGTCACGCAATACGCTTGGGAATGTAGAAGAGACTGTCATGCGATCAACTAAAAAGTTCTAATCAGAACGATTAGGATAGCGCCAAACGATAAGCCCGGCAAGCTTTCACCGCGAAACCTGCCGAGATGCAGTCATACAAAACTATTGGAAACCTCTATATGAATGGCAAGTTTTGGTCTTCCTGTTTATTTCGGCAAGTCTTGCTGCCCAAATGTTATCGGAGCCGCTGACGTAAAAAGTTCCTAATCGACCTCCGATATATTTCCCAAGCATATGTTTTTAATTATATTTAAATGCATTACCGATCATCCGTAGCATGAGAGCACGGAAACTGATTTGAAATATTTGTTTTGGTTAGAACCTTTTTAGTTCTAGTTAGTCCTTTTTTAAGATAGACTATCTCCACACCTTGAGATTGACTCAATGCTTCGCTTCCGAAGCCCCTAATAATCTCCAGGCTATATATCTTGTTTTTTCATTTCTGAGGTTTTATATGAACACATTAGCTAAAATTCTGTTTACGTTCCTGCTCGGTGCTTTGTCGAGCAACGCTTTTGCGGTTACCAATGCAACCTATGCCGACGTCAAAGCCGCTATCGAAAATACGCTGACCAAAGTCGAAGAAGCACAAAGCGCACTAGATAACGACACAGATAAAGCCGTTTTGATCGACTTGATCACCGACGCCCGGCAGTTGCAAAAGGACATAGCCAACAATGCCTTGGACGTCAAACGCAACCGAGCCAGCAGCGTACTGAAAAAAGCACGTAGCGCGGTAAAAAACGATGACCTAGTATCGGCCAGAAGCGCTTTGAACGATGCGGCAAATCGATATAAAGAAATTCAACGGCTTTACGCATCGACCCACTAAGGGTTTGGTCATAAATAATTGCCCTATTTTTAATGCAAGGTAAGCAGGTTCGGTAACTCGATTGGCAGGTGACGGCGGCAGGGAAAGCCGCCATCAAGCCTTTGCCAGCACCTCGGTGTCTCCTTAGGCACTGCCGAAATTTAAAGTGCGAAAGGTATAGAAATTGGGCAGAAGGCTACCGAGTTTTGATTTAATCTAGCGCCGTAGGATGGGTAGCAGCGAAGCGGAAACCCATCGCTTTGTTTGAGCGCAGGTACGGTTGCGATAACGCTACCATTTACCAAATCCGCGATTTGTTGCAATGGCTCTCATGATGTTCCTACGATGATAATCGTCCCCGCTTTCTTTTGGTCGTCTCGATATAATCCATCAACGTAGCAATAAATCCGCACCAAACCAGCCGACAACGACATTACGATAATGCTCCGCCTTGTAAACCTGCATCTGTTCCAGCGGGTTGAAATTATCGGTCAAGACGATACCTTGATCCTGCGGCACTTGATAGCGCCGCTGTTTAAGCCATAGCCGCTCGCTTGGTTTTAATTGCGGCGAATCGCTTTCGATAGCAGCATCGGACGCAAGAAAAATAAAATCATTGAAATTTTCTCTGGGTTGCGAAAAGAACACGATTTGCCGAGAAAAAACCTGATCGAGTGTTTTTGCAACAGACGACAGCGCCTCGTTATTACCCTGAGTAAAGGAAACGAAATTCAGTGCCAAAATACCCTGTTCGTCCAATAAACCTTTCAATTGCATCAACGTTTCAAGCGTCAGTAAATACGAAGGCTCCGAACCGCCGGTAAAACAGTCATGAATAATTAAGTCATAAGGCCCGGTCAAATGCCTTATTTCATAGCGTGCATCGCCGACAATATCGCGACCGTTCGATTCATATCCGAAATGCACGACCGCGGCATTGGCAACGGCAGGATCGATCTCGAGCGTATCGACGACAAGACCGAAACGCTCCCGTAAAACATTAGCCATATGCCCAGCCCCCAAACCCACGATCAGAGCCCTTTGCATGGATGGGCGTAAAGCAGGAATCAAGCCAACGATTTCTTGATAGATCAGCAAGTTTTTACCAGTTGAAATGCTTGCTGCACCGATCGTCGACGCGTCCGAAGTCAGCATACGCAAATCATTACCGGGTTGATCGATTACCCGCACCCAACCGTATAGGCTCTCATGTTCGGAAACGATTTTAAATTTACCATTGCCGTCATACGTCTTCCCAGAGCCGATGATGCCAGGCAACAAAACCAAACCCAGCGTAGCCAACGCCAAACACGGCGCGACGGTATAGCGGAAACCTAAAGTCCTTCGTTCGATCAAGGCAATCACCAGAGCCAAACCCATTAAAAGCAAACCTAAGACAATCAAGATTTCACGCGACCCGACCAACGGGAATAAAAAAAAGCCCAAAATCAAAGTTCCGATGACACTCCCCAAGGTACTCATCGCATAAATGCTTCCCGAACTCGAGCCGACGGAATTTAATTGCAAGGTAGCCAGTTTTATCGCGAACGGGCCGACCATACCAAGCAAGGTCAATGCCGGTGCAAATAAGATAAACGAGCTGACAAAAGCGCCACCTCGCAAACCGAGAGGATCCGTCATCAATAAAATCGGCCGCGTCATCCATGGAATCAATAAAGTCAAAAAGGCCGCCAAAGCGATCACGACTGCCAGACCAACCGGCTTGGAGGAATCGGCTAAGCGCCCACCGGTGAAATAACCGAACGCCAAGGCTATCATCGTCACCGAAATCAACGAAGACCAGACATAAAGACTGGCCCCATAAAAAGGCGCTATCATACGAGTGCCTAGTAGCTCGATCACCATTACCGATGCACCGGTCAAGAACACCGTCACGAACAACCCAATGCGCTGACGGTAAGAAGCGTTTTTCAAAGTCATAAATTTTCCTGGTAGGCCCAAAATTAGAGTGCTATGTTCGCGTCATACTCATCGCAGATCAAAATTCGGCGCCGGGGTGCCCGTCAAAGGACGCCGTGAATACGTCCATGTAGGTTCTATGCCAGATCCATGCTGGCAAAGCCTTTGTCGAACACTCCGACGCCTCCTCGAACATTGCCGAAATTTGAAGTGCGAAAGGTATCCATAGCCTTTCGAAAATCGAAATTGGTCAGAAGGCTGCCGAGTTTTAATTCATTCTAGAGGGTTTGGCTTCGAAAATGATATAAATCCTCTATCTCGAGTGAATTCAGCAATTCCCAATTTGGAGATCTAAAAGGGTGTGGGGTATGCTTGGCGAGGATGTCGGCAGCAGGGCAGATTTTTGCTCCTGCAAAATCTGCATTCACGCCATCCTTGGCGCTTGCAGATTTTTGCTCCTCGGCAATTGCTCCTGCATTGCCCTACTACACGCCATCCTTGGCGTTCGAGCTGCCGCCAAGCCCCCATGGATGGGTTTACGGCGTTCCTCGACAGGCATACCCCACACCCTAAAATCGGCGAAACTGCTCAAACTGGGAATTGCTGGAGTGAATTACCTTCTACCAAAATGAATTAAGATGTCTCACAAAACAGTTCGCAAAAAAATCCTCATCATGGGTGCCGCTGGGCGAGATTTTCATAATTTCAATGTCGTCTACCGCAACGATCCCGGCAATGAAATTGTTGCATTTACCGCCGCACAAATCCCGGATATCGCAGGAAAACGCTATCCGCCTGCGTTATCCGGCCCATTTTATCCCGAAGGCATCCCTATCGTCGATGAAATCGAATTGGCAGACCTATGCCGAGAACAACACATCGACCAAGTGATTTTTGCCTACAGCGATGTCCCACACAGACAAGTGATGCATCAAGCATCGATCGCGCTGGCCGGCGGAGCCGATTTTACCCTGCTCGGCCCCAAACACACGCAATTGCAAGCTTCGGTCCCGGTCATCGCTTGCTGCGCGGTGCGCACCGGTTGCGGCAAGTCGCAAGTCACGCAATGGCTTTCGAAATTATTGAAAGCCCACGGCCTTAAAACCGCAGTAATCCGCCATCCGATGCCTTACGGCGACCTCGAAAAACAGGCCGTGCAACGTTTTACCAGCATGGCCGACCTCGATCGTGCCGATTGCACGATCGAAGAGCGGGAAGAATACGAACCCCATTTGTCGCTCGGCAATACCGTTTTTGCCGGCATCGACTACGCCGAGATCCTCGCCATTGCCGAGCAGGAAGCCGACATCATTTTATGGGACGGCGGCAATAATGACTTTTCGTTCATCCGTCCCGATTTGCTTATCGTGTTAACCGACCCGCTGAGACCCGGCCATGAAACCGGCCATCATCCGGGTGAAGCCGTATTGCGTATGGCCGATATCGTGCTAATAAACAAAGCGAATTCGGCTACCGATGAGGCTGTTCAATGCGTCTTTGAAACCGTCAGACAGATTCTTCCGAGTATTCCGATTATCAAAACCTTTTCGAAAGTCACTCTCGATCAGCCTGAACGACTGAAAGGCAAGCGTGTCATCGTCGTCGAGGACGGTCCGACCATTACGCACGGCGGCATGGCCTACGGCGCGGGTTTTATTGCTGCGACTCAAGCTCAGGCCGCCGAGATCGTCGATCCGAGAGAATTTGCATCCGAACGGTTAAATGATGTTTACCGACAATATCCGCATATCGGCAAGGTGCTGCCGGCAGTCGGTTATCATCCTTCGCAATTAAAGGCATTGCAACAAACCTTGAATGCCGCCGATATAGAACTCGTCGTTTCGGCCACGCCATGCGACTTATCGGCCTTGATCGCTATCGACAAACCGATTGTACGCGCGCGTTATGAATTTGTTGAAGACGACAATGCCGAATTAAGCCGACATATCGAAACTTTTTTAAGAAACCATTTATGAATCCCAGTATACCTTTCGCACTTCAAATTTCGGCAGTGCCTGAAGAGGCGCCAGGGTGTGCGGCAAAGGCTTTGCCAGCATGGAGCTGGCATAGAGCCTACAGGGATTATATTCACGGCGTCCTTTGACGGACACCCTGGTGCCGAATTTTGATCTGCGATGGGTATAAATAAATGCCATTCATAACGCTTATTGCGTTTTCAGAATCAATTAACCGGTTCCGTTTTATTTTTTCGCCTTTATAATACCGAGCAACTCGTTCTGTTTTCGACTTTCAAACGAAATTATAAAAACATGAAAAAACCTAAATCGATACAGTTAAAAATCATCGAAAAGCCGGAAGATCTGATTCACAAAGCAAAACAAGCCGCTGAAAATTACGGCTTACAATTTTTAGGCGATATTGAACAAGGCATCATAAAAGGCTTTGGCATAGAAGCCGACTATATGCTGCAGGAAGATATTTTGACGATTACGGTTTTTCGCAAGCCGATTTTGATTTCGTGGGCTACAGTCGAGCAAAAAGTGAGAACGTTAGTTCAACATGGTTGATGCTCCGAACTGATGCTAATCGGAAGGTGCCCGGAAACTTTGTGAGTTTTTTGCCAACTGAATCGCTTGCCGTTACGGCAGAAATCCACGTCCTTTTAAACCTTCATCCTAAAAAGAGCAGTTGGCATGTGCTGTAGACCGTTCGTGCTGAGTAAAGTCGAAGCATGAAGGGGCTACAACACTTTCACCGGCCTGGTTAAGCCGGTTCCGAAGAGGGTGCGGTTGCTCGATCGACAGGCGTCGGCGGCAGGGACAGCCGCCGTCGAGCCTACATGGACGTATTCACGGCGTCCTGTCGGGCGAGTGACCGCACCCTCCGCCACCAGAGAACTTTCATTTGCCGATGCGATGACCAGGTCTTCATGAACGTTACTGTGAAAGTTCGTAAATTTGGATTCATTATCTAATTTTTCGATATACAAATCTCTGTTCTGGCAATGCCGGTTCCGGAGAGGGTGCGGTTGCTCGATCGACAGGCGTTGGCGGCAGGATAGCCGCCATCGAGCCTACATGGACGTATTCACGGCGTCCTGTCGGGCGAGTGACCGCGCCCTCCCCACGTCTCGTACTTTCATTTGCCGGGGTGATTGCCGGGCTTTCATGAACGTTAGGTTTATTCAATGCTGGTGCCTAATATCCTTACCTTCAACCATGAAAATCATGAATTCGGCGATATTGATACAATGATTGCCACAGCGCTCGAGCGCTTTCATGATTTGCAGGATATCCAGAGCTCTACCGATCAAGCGGGCATCCTGAAGCACGAAGGTCAATTGCCTGCGAATGCCGTCTTGAAATTCTTGTCCGCAATCCCAGTCACCCCTAATAAGCTCGTAAGCATCATCCAGGTTACCGGTATCGAAAGCGTCGGTCGCTTTTCTGAGCATGCCGCGCGCCATCCTGCCCATTCTGACGATATCCCTGAGCAACTGCGGATTCGGATCGCTCGTTTGCGGGTCGAACATGTCGATGATCAACTTGGCAACCCTTACCGTTTCATCTCCGATTCTTTCCAAGTCCACAACGATTTTCGAAATAGAAATCACTTTTCGCAGGTCATTAGCGACCGGAGTGCGTTTAGCGAGAATCGACAGAACCTCGGCGTCGATTTTTAGCTCATATTCGTTAACTTCCCGATCCCGTGCCACCACTTTTTCGGCGATAGAGACCTCGCCTTCATCGAGCGACGTCATGACCGTATCCAATTGATCGATGACCAAGCCGGCCATTTCCAGCACCAGATAATGTAAATGACTCAGTTCGCCGTCGAAAAGATGAATCGTATGTTCTTTCATAAATTATGATCTTGGGTAAGTAATTAGCCGCTTCGGTTGGCTTATCCGAACCTTCCGGTAATGTAATCCTGTGTCAATTCGTGCAAAGGATTGGTAAATACATCGCTGGTCTTACCGACCTCGATCAATTTACCGAGATGAAAATAAGCCGTACGCTGCGATACCCGTGCGGCCTGTTGCATCGAATGGGTCACTATCGCAATCGTATAACGCTGTCGCAGTTCGTCGATCAATTGTTCGATTTTCGCGGTCGCAATCGGGTCTAATGCCGAACATGGCTCGTCCATCAAAATAACTTCAGGCTCGACCGACAAAGTCCGAGCGATGCACAAACGCTGTTGTTGCCCGCCCGACAAGCCGGTGCCCGGTTGGTCAAGCCGGTCTTTGACTTCGTCCCAGAGGCCGGCCTTGCGCAATGAAGACTCGACGATTTGATCCAATTCGGCCTTTGTCGAAGCCAGCCCATGGATTTTCGGGCCGTAAGCGATATTGTCGTAGATCGATTTCGGGAATGGATTGGGTTTTTGAAACACCATGCCGACTTGCGCGCGAAGCGGAACAACATCCATGTGCTTGGAATAAACATCGACATCATCGATCTTGATTTCGCCGTTCACCCGGCAACTTTCGACTGTGTCGTTCATTCGGTTCAAACAACGTAAAAAAGTCGATTTGCCGCAACCGGATGGGCCGATTAACGAAATGACTTCATTCGTGCCGATATCCAGATTGATATCTTGTATCGCATGGTTTTCTCCATAAAACACATTGACATTACGGCAAGTTATCCTTGGATTGTCGGCATGTATGGACCCTACTGTCGCGCCCATTTCACCTTGTAGATTCAATGGCTTAACAGAGATATTTTTACTTATGAGTGTTTTCATGCGGGAAACCGATTTCGGTTTTAATTGAGTTACAGTATTCATAATGTTTAACTTCTATCCGATCGAAAAAGCACCTAACGTTCATGAAGACCTGGCAATCCCGGGATGATGAAAGTTCTCGGGAAATTGAGGGTGCGGAGTGTGTTTGGCGAAAATATCCGCATTGATAAATGTTCACCAACGCCGCTCGAATCGTTTGCGTAAAAACACCGCAATTGCATTCATAGAAATCAAAAACGCCAACAAAACCATGATCGCCGCCGAAGTGCGCTCGACGAAAGCCCTTTCGGGACTATCCGCCCAAAGATAAATTTGCACCGGCAGCACCGTCGCCGAGTCGAAAATGCCTTTCGGTATATCGACGATGAAAGCAACCATTCCTATCATCAATAGCGGTGCGGTTTCGCCGAGCGCCTGAGCCATGCCGATGATGGTACCGGTCAACATGCCCGGCAGCGCCAACGGCAAGACATGGTGAAAGACCGTTTGTAATTTTGACGCGCCCATGCCAAGCGCTGCTTCTCGAATCGACGGAGGCACCGATTTCAGCGCGGCGCGTCCCGCAATGATGATGGTCGGCAAGGTCATCAGGGTCAGCACCAGTCCACCGACCAACGGCGCGCTACGAGGCAAACCGAAAAAATTGATGAACATCGCAAGGCCTAATAATCCAAATACGATCGACGGCACCGCCGCGAGATTATTGATATTGACTTCGATCAAATCGGTCCATTTATTAGTTGGCGCAAACTCTTCCAGATACACAGCTGTCGCGGCGCCGATCGGAAACGACAGCACCAGCGTGACGAATAATGTGTACATAGAGCCCATCAAGGCTCCGCGTATACCGGCCATCTCGGGAGCCCGAGAATCTCCTGAAGTGAAAAAGAAGGTGTTGAAGCGCTTCTTGATTCGGCCCTGTTCAAGCAATTGGTCGACCCAAGCTACTTGATGATCTTTCAAACGGCGCTCGCTTTCCGGAACAGTGCCATCGATATGACCTTTCATCAACATGTCGTAATCGTCGCTGGCCAGGAGCCATATCCTTTCACTTTGGCCTATCACACTGGGGTCTTCCAGAACCCGGTCGCGTAATTGAAACATCGCTCCGGTACTGATCATCCGGTTCAGATCGCGTATTTGGCGGCGCCCTTTAACTTCGGGAAAGGCCTTACTCAATGACTTTCTTATCAGGGAATTGTAATCGGCTCTCGATATCACCTTACTATCGCGCGTTTGATCCGGATCGATCACGGATTCTAAAAACTCGATATCCAGCGCGATCTGAGTTTGTTGAAATGCGCTATATCCTTTGCCGATGATACTGATAAACAGAATCAACACAAAGACCAAGCCTAAAACGATGCCGGTCAATCCATAAATACGGAATCGGCGTTCGGCTGAGCGCCTTTTCGCAATGCCTTTGCGAACTTTTTCCATTGTCGATAATGAATCAGTCCGATTATTCATATTGCTCCCGGTATTTTCTAACGATATGCAATGCAATTACATTCAAAGCCAAGGTCACGACAAACAACATCAAACCCAGCGCGAACGCAGCCAGTGTTTTCGGGCTATCGAACTCTTGGTCCCCAACCAATAAGGTCACGATTTGCACCGTCACCGTCGTGACCGCTTCCAGCGGATTGGCCGTCAAGTTGGCAGCCAATCCCGCCGCCATGACTACGATCATCGTTTCGCCGATGGCCCTTGAAGCCGCCAACAAAATACTGCCGACAATACCCGGCAACGCAGCCGGTAAAATCACTTGTTTGATCGTTTCGGCTTGCGTGGCGCCCAAGGCATAGGCCGCATCGCGCAAAGACTGCGGCACGGCATTGATAACGTCGTCGGATAACGAAGATACGAACGGAATAATCATGATGCCCATCACCAAACCTGCAGCCAAAGCGCTTTCCGATGACACGACCCAACCCCATGATTCGCCGGTTTCGCGAATAAATGGCGCAACTGTCAACGCGGCAAAAAAGCCATAAACGACAGTCGGGATACCCGCGAGAATTTCCAGCGTCGGCTTGGCCGTGGCACGAAGTTTCGAACCGGCAAATTCCGAGAGATAGATGGCTGACATTAAGCCGATCGGCACCGCGACAATCAAGGCGATGGACGAAATCAGCAACGTGCCCGCAAATAACGGGACCGCGCCAAATGCGCCGGAAGATCCGATTTGATCTGCGCGCAAGGCCGTCTGAGGACTCCATTCCAGACCGAATAAAAAATCGAAAAACGGCACTTGTTTAAAAAACAATACCGACTCGAATACTACCGATGCGACAATGCCGATGGTCGTGAAGATCGCTATCATCGAAGCTATTATCATAAGCCCGATCATGATTTTTTCGACGACGTTACGGGCCCGGTAATCCTTGCTGATTTTTTTATGCGCCAACCAAATACCGGCCAGGGAGCAGATTAAAACCACGAGGGTCAAAGTGGTTCTACTAATTTTTCGGAGTTGGTTATAGCGTTCGGCGGCTTCGGCGATGATTGGATCGACCTGTATGGCAACCTGCATGCCTGCGGCAAAATTTTTGATTTTGTTGAGTTGAAGATTCAGTTTGCTGCTCGGCAGACTTTGGATTTCCTCCGGTAGTGCCGCAACGGTTTGATAAGACAACCATGCGGGTTCGAACGACAACCAGGTCAATATAATGAACAAACCCGGTATCAATCCCCAAAGCGCAGTGTAATATCCGTAATACGCCGGCAAGGAATGCAATTCCCGGAGCGCACCTTCGACAACGGTCGCCGACCGCATCTTGCCGATAAAATAAGCGAGGATGCTTATAATCAGCAAAGTAAACAATAAATAAGGGGTTTGCATGTTTTTTAAAAAAATCGATTACCGTCGTTGGTTAAGATTTAGTTAGCAGTAAGCAGTAAGCGGTAAGCGGTAAGCGGTGAATAGTGAATAGTGAATAGTGAATAGTGAAATGATTCAGCATTTCGAGTAGCTATCAAGCCCCGATTCACCTTTCACCTTTCACCTTTCACCTTTCACCTTTCACCTTTCACCTTTCACAACTCCAATTCCTTCAAATTCCGGACATCATCGGCAAAGCGCTTACGCTCATCCACCGGCATTGGAATCAAGCCTTTATCTGTAAGATAACCTTCCTCGCCCCAGGCTTTTTCACTGGTAAATTCCTCCAGAAACTCTTTTAACCCCGGTATCATCGGAACATGCGCTTTTTTTACATAAATATACATCGACCTGGAAACCGGATATGCACCGGAAGCGATTTCATCGAAATCCGGTTCGACACCATCGATTTTCAATCCGAAAAGCCTGTCGGTGTTTTGGTCCAGGAAACTGAAACCGAATATCCCCAGAGCATTCGGATTGGTATCCAGCTTTTGCACGATCAAGTTATCGTTTTCACCGGCTTCAACGTACGCGCCATCCTCTCGTATCGAATGACACATCGTTCTATAGGCGCTTTCATTACTGTCTTTCAAAGCTTTGATGAATGGAAAGGCTTGGCAGCCGCCCTCCATCGCTAATTCCACAAACGCATCGCGAGTGCCGGAAGTCGGCGGCGGTCCCATAACTTCGATAGCGGAATCCGGTAAAGAAGGATCGATTTGCCGCCAATTAGTATAAGGATTAGGTACGGTTTTTTCGGAACCATCCGGATCGGGAACCTCCTTCGCCAATGCTAAAAACAACTGCTTCAACGTTAAATCAAACGCTTTTCCTCTGTTGGAACGAGCAATTGTGATACCGTCATAACCGACCTTGACTTCGACGATGCTGCTCACCCCATTCTTTTGGCAATCCGCGAATTCAGAACTCTTGATTCTGCGTGAAGAATTGGCGATATCGGGATGTCTTACACCAACGCCCGCACAGAACAGCTTCAAACCGCCGCCGGAACCGGTCGCCTCGACGATCGGCGCCCTGAATCGAGTCATTCTGCCGAACTGCTCGGCGACCACGGTGGTAAAAGGATAAACGGTCGAAGAACCGACAATAACAATATTGTCGCGCACGTTCCTAGCCGAAGCTGTGAAATGAACGGTCATTAAGGCTAACGCGGCAAATACGAGAAGTTGTTTATTCATGATATTCGGAAATAATGATGAAATGGATATACGAGAAACTTTAACGCCTCAATATGACAACAACATGACAGATGATTGAATACTTGGCCGATTCAACGACAACCCGAAGGTTCATCAAGTTGTCAAAAAGCACGGCTAAAATCGAACACCGTCTCGCCGCAACATTTTTTTGATGCTTAATCATGACTACGACCGCTAAAGATCATTCCTTCCCGTTCGATAACGACCCCTATCGTGAAATTTTGTCCCAATTGCTCCAAGACATAGCGGAAATCCGGCATAAAGTCGGCCTCAATGCCGAGAAGCGCTTACAAAATTACACGCAGTATTACCGGTCCGGCGTTTTGACGAAAAGCGCGTCGAATTTGGCTCACTACCTGGCGCTTCGGCAATTCGATCTGCGCCATTTACAGGAACGGCTCGCCCAAGCGGGGCTATCCTCATTGGGCCGCGCCGAGTCGTCCGTCATGTCGACACTGGATACGGTCATCGACTTATTGCATAGAGCGCTCGACCCCGGCTATCAAGCAATCGGTAAAAACCCCAGCGAACTCGGCTTCAATCGAGGTCAGCAACTACTCGATCAACACACGGTCGAATTGTTCGGTTCGCATTTCGAAAACAGCAAAGCCCATGTCATGGTCACGCTTGCAAGCGAAGCGGCATGGGATTACAAATTAATCAAGGCGCTGCTTTCGAAGGGCATGACTTGCGCACGGATCAATTGCGCCCACGACGAACCCATTATCTGGCATTCCATGATCAGAAACATCCGCCGCGCCGAAGTCGAAATTGGGAGGGATTGCCGTATCTTGATGGACTTAGCCGGACACAAAATAAGAACCGGACCTATTGAGCTCGGTCCCGCGATCCATCACATCAAGGTCAAGCGGGACGCTTACGGTAACGTCGTCGAACCTGGACGAATCGTATTGTTCGATGCGGCATGCTCGGAACCGTTACTCGAAGGCGAAGACACGCTGTTTCGAGTCGCCATCCCAACGGAATTATTTAAGGTCTTGGCCGCAGGCCACCGCCTCGGTTTCGTCGATGCGCGCGGCAAACAACGTATGCTAACGATTGAGAAGCCGATATCCGAACACGCATGGCTGGCTTGTTGCGGCCAGCCGGCTTTTTTACCCTCAGGATGCGATCTTACTTGGATGCCGCCTATTGCCGAAAACGAAAACATTCCCGAGGTTGTTTATCGTTTAGGCGAGTTTTCCGGCGCTCCGAAATTGATCAAGGTTTTCAAGGACGACTTTTTATTGTTGACCGATCACGGCATCGACGGTGCACCGGCACAGTACGACGAAAGTGGCGTGCCGATAAAACCGGCTCAAATCGGCTGTACATTGTCTTCAGCCATTAGCAAACTCCAACCCACCCAAGCGGTTTGGATAGACGACGGTAAAGTGGGTGCCGTGGTTGACAAGCTAACCGAGGCAGGCGTTTTGCTTAAAATCACTCACGCTCGCAGCAATGGCGTCACGATACGAAGCGATAAAGGCATTAATTTTCCCGAAACCGAACTCGACTTACCCGCTTTAAGCGATAAAGACAGAGAGGATCTCAACTTTGCCTGTACGCACGCCGACATGATCGGCTTTTCGTTTGTCGAATCTCTTGCCGATATGGAATGTTTGATCGAAGAATTGGCGCAACGCGGCGCGACCGATTTACCGATCATCGCGAAGATCGAAACCAACCGGGCCGTTAGAAATCTGCCCGAGATCATTCTCGGCACGATAGGCCGGCACAGTCTCGGTATCATGATCGCTCGAGGCGATTTGGCTGTGGAATTGGGTAGCGCTCGGCTCGCCGAAATCCAAGAAGAATTGCTATGGCTTTGCGAAGCCGCTCACGTACCGGTTATTTGGGCGACACAGGTCTTGGAAACCATTGCCAAAAAAGGCGCTAAATCGCGCCCCGAATTTACCGATGCAGCGATGGCGGTTCGTGCCGAATGCGTGATGTTGAACAAAGGTCCCTATATTCTAGATGCACTGCAGGCCCTGATTAATGTCATGATAAGAATGCAAGAACATCAACGGAAAAAATTCCCCAGACTTAGGGCGTTACACTGGTAATCGGAATTCCGACGGGTTTATGCCGCCATTGAATGATCAATGACCAACACAGAAGTGAGCCGGTTTATCGGAGGCACAGAGGGAGACGGTGGAAGCTTTTGACAGCAAGAACGCCGTCAAAAGCGCCGCTTGATTTTAAGGCGTTCCTCAACAGGCACACCCCATAAGCGCCAATTTAGTGCTTACTCTATGGTGCATTATTCGTCATATCGGCATGGATTGCCGATATCCAGGTTACATGAAAGTGAAGCTACGCATTGCCATCCATGGCACTGGATTCCGCCAATCCCTGGCGGAATGACGCGTTATTTTCTTAAGTTAACGCCTATGATGCAGGCTCACCCCACACCTTCTATGAAGTCGCATGATTTTTCAGTATGAAAAGAATAAACACGATAACAATGCTTTCACAGAGAATTGCTGGAATGATAATCTTGCAAGCAAGATGTAAGTTTAATCGTTTATAGTCTAAAATTTTTTAAAGAGAAATTTCAAACCTATTTGTTTTACAGGATTCCGTTTTGCGTTCAGGAGAAACCATGCATTCAACCAACTCACCGGCTTCGCCATTCAATATCATTCTGCTAACCGCCCTCGCCTGCTTACATACAATCCAAACGGCCAGTGCCGAAACGATGAGAACCGAAGAAGGCGATGCCGCGCTCAGTAGCGGCGCCCCCCATATTCCCGAACCGATGGTCTTCGATATGGTGCGACCGCTCGGCGTCAGGCAAGGCGATGCTGAAGTTAACGTGCTAGCCGAGCACTCGCTACGTACTGGCAATACCGAATGGGCGCCGGAATTCGAATTCGGGTTATTCGACGACTTTGCCATCGAATTTGAACTGCCTTTCGACAATTTAAGGTTAAGCGAATACAAACTAGGTCTGCAAGGCACGATCGGCACCGGTTTTAACGATCACTTCATACACGGCTGGCAAATGATCGGTTATCACGACCGCGATACCGAAAAATATTCCATCGATGCACTGTATTTGGCCGGTTATCGCTTTAATTCCGAGATCAGCAATTTTAATATGATCGGAATGAGGCGCGACGATATGGAGCGCGACGGGCATTTCGTGGGCTTATTCAACACGACTTGGTTTTATGATTATTCCCAGGATTTAACTTTTGGCATTGAAATGAATAATGAGTTTCGCGAAAAGTCCGACTGGACTTATTTGTTGATGCCGCAAATTCATTGGGATATCACCAATCACGCAACATTACAATTCGGCGTAGGCTTAAGCCAAGCCAATCGCAAAGAAACCAATTGGCTTGGATCTTGGCGAATGATTTATGCGTTTTGATCCCGAATATCGTGAACGTTTTTATACTTAGCGAGGTGTTGTTTTCTTCATGGTAGAAGTTATACCTTCCGCACTTCAAATTTCGGCAGTGCCTAAGAAGGCACCGGGGTGCTAGGTCGATTTTTGCTCCTGCAAAATCGACATTCACGGCGTCCTTTGACGGGCTAGATTGCTCGAATAATTTATGTTCAATGCTAAAACAATGAGTACATGCCGGCATAGCAACGTTCAGATGCAATAGCTTTAACCCTTTTACGTAATTCCTGATAAAGTTTGCCATAACTTTAATAGCAAATGCCCCGCCAATACACCATGCCATCCACTTTATTCATTCAATTATTGAGACTCATCCGTCTGGCCGTATTCGGCGCGATCATTCTTTTTGCCGCTGTCTATATTTTGCAGCATTATCCAACGCTGTTCAGCCCGAAAAGCGCTGAGCCGCGAGCCGTCACGCCGCGCGGCACCCTCACCGAAACGGAACTAACCACGATATCGATTTTTGAGCAAGCCAGTCCCTCGGTCGTCAATATCAGCACGATCGGCAGACGCGTCAACCCCTGGACTCGAGATGTTACACGCGTCCCCAGAGGCAGCGGCAGCGGTTTTTTTTGGGATGAACGCGGTTTTATCGTGACCAATCATCATGTATTGGCCGGCGCATCGGAAGCTTGGGTCCGCCTTCAAGACCAACGCAACCTTCGCGCTTCGTTGGTCGGAACGAGCCCCGAGCACGATCTCGCCGTCCTTCGTATTTTGGTCCCTTTCGACAAAACCATGCCTATCCCTATAGGTTCCAGTAAAGAGCTTAAGGTTGGTCAATCGGTCTTTGCGATCGGCAATCCGTTCGGTTTGGATCATACGCTGACTACCGGCGTTATCTCGGCTCTCAACCGTTCGATAGCCCCTGCGCCGGGACAGACTTACGATGACTTGATTCAAACCGACGCTGCCGTCAATCCCGGCAATTCCGGCGGTCCTTTACTCGATAGCGCGGGCCGATTGATCGGGATCAATACCGCCATTTTCAGCCCGTCCGGCGCCAGCGCCGGCATTGGTTTTGCCGTGCCGGTCGACACTATTAATAGAATCGTGCCGATGCTGATAGACAAAGGGCGCTATATCAGACCGGTCATCGGTATCGGTTCCGACAACCGTGTCAGCGCGATGATCACGCAAAATCTCGGGGTGACAGGCTTGTTGATTTTGGAAGTCAAGCAGGGGTTTCCAGCCGACAAGGCCGGACTGAAAGGCAGTTCCATCGATGATGCCGGCAACATCATCCCCGGAGATATTATCCTCTCTGTAGAAAATAAATCGGTCCGAGACATGGAAACCTTATTGGATATGTTGGATAAGTACAGCGCCGGCGATGCAATTAAAATCTTAGTATGGCGAAACGGGAAAACCTTCGAGACACAGCTAAGGCTACAATAAGCGAGATAATGTTCTACTCCCTTTTGATTAAAAAACCACTTAAGAAAAAAAAGGGAGTAGTACGTAAATTTAACGCTTGAAATATACTTTCATTGAAAAATGATTAGTAATTCCTCCCCATTCACCGAAATCAGGCATTTTGCAATAACGATGATATGATGAACGATTATTTCATGACATCTTTTATCGAGCGCAGATGAATTATTTTGCGGCTAATTCGCCTTTACGCTATTTAATTCCCGGTATTTTATTGGCCGGATTATTACTCTTAGGCTATTGGGTATTGAGCGAATTTTTATTATCGCTAACTTGGGCTTTCATCATTGCCTATGCGACTTGGCCGGCTTATCGGCGGCTGCGCACTTCATTAAAAGATAACGGCAATCTCAGCGCGTCGATCATGACCGGCATCATTGCCATGATCATTATCCTGGCAGTATTCGGACTTGCCACACTCCTACAAGAAGAAATTAAAATCGCCTATCAGGCATTGGCATTTAATTTATTGCAAGGCCCTTACGAATTACCTGAACCTATCAAACGCATTCCCTGGCTAGGCAATTATTTGCAAGATTGGCTAGATCGACTGATTAGCGACCGGGCTAGCCTTACCGCACAGATAACCGACTTGGCAAGGCAATCGCTAGGTTATCTGGGTAAAATCATGGGGGGACTCGGTTATTACATCATGAAAATCGGGATCGTAACTGTCACGCTATTTTTTTGTTTTAGAGATGGTGAAGATGTTATGGAGCAACTCCATAAAGGTTTGGTGCAATTTCTCGGCAAACATCAAGATATTTACCTACACGCTATCGCCAATACCACTAGCGCCGTCGTTTACGGCTTGGTTCTTACCGCATTGAGTCAAGGACTTTTAGCCGGTTTGGGCTTTTATATCGCTGATGTTCAGGCCCCTGCCCTCTTCGGCGCAATTACTGCCTTACTGGCTTTGGTACCGATGGTGGGGGCCGCTTTGGTTTGGATACCAATCGGCACCACATTAATTTTTATCGACCGGGTCTCGGATGGAATAGGTGTACTTCTATGGGGTTCGTTAGTGGTCAGTACTATCGACAACGTTATCCGTCCGATTATTATCAGCGGTGCGGGCCGCGTTCCTTTTTTAGTCGTCTTTTTCGGCGTTCTCGGCGGCTTGGCTTCTTTCGGAGCGGTCGGGTTATTTTTAGGCCCAATCATCCTAGCGGTATTATTGGCGGTATGGAGAGCCTGGCTGGAACAACAAAGCGAAGAACCGAATATCAATAGTTAATCGCTTGTCAATACTTTTTTAATTTTCCTTTGCCTGATCAATTATTATTTTGATGACAACAGGGCTCGCAGACGCTCCACGCCGACCGGCTCCCGCATTTGCACGGGCACGATGGCCAGTCGCTCGGCATGGTCTTGCCGTATCAAGGCCAATTGCTGTTGCTCTTCGTTTGCGCGTTGCCGCAGCAAAGCCGAGGTAGGCCGGGCCGCTACCAAGCTGCTGTTGACGATCCAGGCCCAGGGCTCGATGCCGGCCCGGCGCAGATCCTCCTGCAGGTTCGCCGCCTCGAGTACCGGGGTCGTTTCGGCCAATGTCGCAATCAACACCTTGGTTTGCTCGGGATCTTGAAGACGCATCATCGGCGTCTTGAAATGCAACGACTTGCCCTCCATGTGCCTGGCGATTTCACGATGATACGATCCGGTCGCATCCAGCAACAGCAAGGTATGCCCGGTCGGCGCGGTATCCATCACGACGAAATGCGCCGAGGCCTCGCGGATGGCACCCGAGAAGGCTTGAAATACCGCGATCTCCTCGGTGCACGGCGAACGCAAATCCTCTTCGAGCAGCGCTCGACCCTGAGTGTCGAGTTTTTTGCCTTTGGTCTCCAGGATATGTTGACGATAGCGTTCCGTTTCCGCTTGCGGATCGATGCGGCTGACCGTCAAGTTGTCTATCTCGCCGGCCAGGGTTTCGGTCAAATGTGCAGCCGGATCGGTCGTCGTTAGAAGCACCCGATAACCGCGTTCGGCCAGAGCTATCGCGATCGCGGCGGACAGCGTGGTTTTGCCGACGCCGCCTTTGCCCATCAGCATGATCAAGCCGTGACCCGGTTGAGCCATCTCGTCGATCATCGCCTGCAACGAAGGCAGGTCGGGTAATTGATAATTGCCGTCGGTCGCCTCGGCGGTCTGCTGATCCTCATTCAACAACGAACGCAATGCATTCAGGCCGACCAAATTGCAAGGCAACAAGCGGGTGTAATCGGTCTTCAATTCACGCAATGGCTCAAGCAGGGATTTGAGCGCTCGGCTTTCGCGCTGAAAGATCGCCTCGGCCAAAGGATCGGAGGTTTCGGATTCGGGCATAAGGCCGTTGATTACCAGATATTGATTGCTCAGACCGGTGTCGGCCAACTCGCCGCTGGTTCGCGCCACTTCCTGTAAAGTAGAGGACTGAGCGCGGGCCACCAGAACCAAGCGCGTGCGCGACGGATCCGAGAGAGCCGCGACTGCCTGTTGATAGCGTTGCTGCTGTTTTTCGAGCCCGGCCAATGGCCCCAGGCAGGAAGCGCCTTCGGGATTGCTTTCGATGAAGTTGCCCCAAGCACCGGGTAATTGCAGCAGGCGAATCGTGTGTCCGGTCGGCGCGGTATCGAAGACGATATGATCGTAACGTTTGATCAGTTCGGCATCGGTCAGTAAAGCGGTGAATTCGTCGAAGGCGGCGATTTCGGTCGTGCAGGCGCCGGACAATTGCTCTTCGATGCTGTTGACCGCCGATTCCGGCAATTTTCCGCGTATCGGACCGACGATGCGCTCGCGGTACAGCGCGGCCGCCTGCACCGGATCGATTTCCAGTGCTTCGAGATTACCGACCTCAGAAATCGGCGCGATGCGGTGGCCGATAACGGTGCCGAAAACCTGACCGACATTCGACGCGGGATCGGTACTGACCAGCAATACCTTCTTACCGGCATCGGCCAGATGCACCGCCGTGGCACAAGACAAGGAAGTTTTACCGACGCCGCCTTTGCCCGTGAAGAATAAAAACTTTGGAAGCTGCTGTAAAAAATTCATGATCGGCAATCAACAGGAACCCGGTTTGCAGCAAGCGGAAACGGCGGCCTTGCTTTCGGTAGGCACAACCTCGATGGCGCACCAGCGGCCTAATTCCTCCCGGCAAGGATAGCGTCCGGCCAGCGCGATTTCGCCGTCGACCAACACCAGCGGCAGCCCTTGCTCGCCGGAACGTTCCAGGAAACCATTGACGACCTTGTTGTCGACAAACGCCATCGGCTGCTGAGACAGGTTGTAGCGGACAATGTTTCCGCCCTGTTGTTTCAGCCAATCCGCATCGGCCGAGAATGTCACCAATGCTTCGTCCACATCGGCGCCGCACACGCCGGAGCTGCAGCACAACGCCGGGTCGAATATTTCGATGTTTTTCATAGTTATTCACCCTTTTGAAATTGAAAAAATTTATTAAACTATGACGGATTTACAGACGACTATACCCTTTGCTAGTCAAATTTCGGCGTCGGGGTGCCCGTCAAAGGACGCCGTGAATACGTCCATGTAGGCTCTATGACAGCATCCATGCAGCCAAAGCCTTTGCCGAACACCCCGACGCCTCCATACGCTAATACCGAAATTTGAAGTGCGATAGGTATAAATAAAACCCGCCTTACCGACTTGATTGCTTGACTGTCTCTTCGGAAAACCAACCTTTCGTTTTTTTGCAGAAACCGACCAAGGCCAGCATCAACGGTACTTCGATCAAAACGCCGACGACGGTGGCGAGCGCTGCGCCGGACGACAAACCGAACAACATCACGGCGGTCGCGATCGCGACTTCGAAATGATTCGACGCGCCGATCAGCGCAGAAGGCGCGGCGTTTTCATAACTGAAACCCCACAATTTCGCGCCCAGATAGGTGATCGCAAAAATCAATAGAGTCTGAATCGTCAACGGTATCGCAATCCATAGAATCGTCAACGGATTCGCGGTAATCACGTCGCCTTTGAACGAAAACAGCAAGACCAGCGTCAACAGTAACGCGCCGATCGTAACCGGCGTCAACAGATGCAAGAATTTCTTTTCGAACCAAATAGGTCCCTTACTTGCGATAATCCATTTGCGCGAATAATAGCCGGCGAACAGCGGCAGCGCGACGTAAATGCCGATCGACAGCAACAGAGCTTCCCAAGGCACCGGCAACTCGCCGACGCCGAGCAAAAAGCCGCCGATCAGGCCGAACAAGAACAGCATCACTAACGAGTTGATCGCGACCATGACCAGCGTGTGACCGGCATTGCCGCGCGCCAGATAGCCCCAAACCAGCACCATCGCGGTACAGGGCGCGACGCCCAATAGAATGCAACCGGCCAGATAGCTGCGCCAGAGCGGCACTTCGAGCATCTTGATGCCGTCTTGCAACACGACGGTACCGGAACCGTATTCGCTGCCGACCGGCAAATCCAGGCCGAAGGGCATCTTGACCAGATCGACCGCATCGGCGCCGATCAGTTCGTAAAACACACCGCCCAGAAATAACGTGGCGATGGCGTACATCGTGAACGGCTTGATCGCCCAGTTGACGAACAAGGTCAGCGACACGGGCTTGATGCTTTTGCCGGCCTTGACGACTTCGGCGAAGTCGATCTTGACCATTATCGGATACATCATGAAGAACAGACACACCGCGATCGGTATCGACACGACCGGCGCGCCATTCACATCGATACTCATACCGTCGAGTGTCTTCGCAAACTCCGGTGCGAACACGCCGAGCAGAATGCCGACGACGATGCACAGCGCCACCCACAATGTCAGGTAACGTTCGAAAAAGCCTATATCATGTGTTTTTTCGGTCATAACGCCTCCTCACGGCTCTCAAGCCGACAACTGGCCGATTTCGTTGAGTTTACGGGTCAATTCGTCGCGCGGCATCGCTTCCAACGGCAGCTCGAGCATGGTCTTGACGCGCAACTCCAGCGTCGCGAAGGTTTGCTCGAACGCGGCGATTTTCTCTTCCTCGCTGCCTTCGACATGGCCCGGATCGGACACCCCCCAATGCGCCCGCACTGCCTTGGTCAGATAGACCGGGCAGGTTTCGCCGTGCGCGCTGTCGCAGACCGTGATCACGATATCCATCGGCTGATGCTCGAAATCCTCCCAGGACTGGCTTTGATAGCCTTCAGTCGGCAAGCCGTGGCGTTTCAGCGTCGCCAGCGCACCTTGATTGATCCGCCCGATCGGATGACTGCCGGCCGAAAAGGCTTGGATGCGACCCTGACCGTGATGATTGACAAGGGCTTCGCCCATGACGCTGCGACAGGAATTACCGGTACAGACAATCAGAATGTTTAGCATGTTTGATCCTAAATGGTAGTTATTAATAATTTGTTATTCGAATAAGCATATATTTAAATCAAAATTTTTAGCCGCAAACCGCCATGTCCGGACGGCAGTCCATCTGCCGCAGGCGATCCAGATCGTTTCCGAAGGATTCGCTCGCTTGCACCGCCTTCAATGCATCATCGAGCAGCGGATAGGCCCAATTCGGCAAATCCGGATTGATCCGGTAATACACCCACTGCCCTTCGCGGCTATCGAGCAACAAACCGGATTGCCGCAACAAGGCCAAGTGCCGCGAAATTTTCGGCTGCGACAGAGCCAAAGCCTCCGTCAATTCGCAGACGCAGAGCTTGCCTTCAAGGTGCAGCAAGGTCACGCAGCGCAGACGGGTGTCGTCGGCAAGGCATTTGAAAAATTGGACCGGTGTCAGCATAGTGAACATAGTATATATGAAAAAACGCATATTGTATCAATCGAGCTTCTAAATGTGTAAATTATCTGCTTTTACACACATTGCAATCCCATGAGAACCAATATAGTAATCGACGATGAACTCATGACCGAAGCCCTCAAGGCAAGCGGTCTGACAACCAAAAGAGAAGTCGTGGAGCAAGGTCTTAAACTGATCGTTCAGCGCAGCAACCAACAAGCTATTCGCAAATTGAGAGGCCGACTCAAATGGGAGGGGAATCTGGACGAGATGCGAGGTGGAAAATGATATTGGTCGATACCAGTGTCTGGATAGATTATTTCAACGGCAACATCAATGCTCAAACCGACGCACTGGATGCCGCGCTAATCGAGGGCACAGTTGCGATTGCCGACCTGATCTTTCTGGAAATACTGCAAGGTTTCAAAAGCGATAAGGACTATCAGATAGCCAAAGAAAGATTGGCCTCGATCGATCAATACTCCATATTCAATAGCGGCATGGTCGAAAAATGCGCGCAAAACTTTCGAACTTTACGCAAAAGAGGCATCACTATCAGAAAAACGAATGATGTCATCATTGCGACTTATTGTATCGAGCACCGACTTCCTCTTCTTTACATCGACCGTGATTTCGAACCTTTTGTGAAATATCTCGGCTTGATAGCGGCTTGACTGATGAAGCTTGAAATTTTCAAGACAAACCAATTCTGGACTACCCGCCGCAACACGAGCCCTGTTGCTGGATCGGCGGGCATTTGACCGAACCGTAAGAGCAAAACACGCAGCAATCGCCGGGTTTCGGTTTGAGCAGGGTTCCGCAGGTCTTGCATTCGTAAAAGTACCAACAGGCATCGGTCGACATCGTTTCCGTTTCGGCATGTCCGCAGTTTGGGCAGGTAATCGTCGATTCGAGAATGACGGCGCTCATTGAGTCTCCTTTTGACTACCAACAACAGATCCGGCTAATTTTAGGAAGCTTTTACAAATTTTCCGACAGCGGCGCTCGACATGACCCGGCGCAAATCGTCGGCATTGATATCTAAAGCATATCCCAATATGCCGCTGCCAATAACAACCCGTGCGTAATTAAAAACGCCTTCATCGACAAGTATGCGAATCGAATCGGGTAAAGCAATAGGCGGTACCGCGCCAATCGGAAAACCGGTTGCTTGCAAAACCTCTTCCGGTTCCGCCATTGCCAAACGGCGTTCGCTTAACTGTTTGCGCAGCACGCCCCAATCGGCGCGGCCGCCGCCGGCGACCGCCAACAAAACAAAATCGCCGGACCCTGTTCGAAACAATAAACTGCGTACAATTTGCTCAGGATCGCGACCGATGGCTGCCAAGACCTCTTCGAGTGAACGAACCGGCTTTTTATCAGGGTCGAGAGGGATTTCGATCCATTCGTATTTAATTCCCATCTCGTCGAATAAACGTGAGACAGGAGATTTCAATTGATCGGTCATCAGTGACTCCTAATAATGGCAACAAATAAATCAGTCTTGCAAAGCCTCCAGCGCTTCGGCTTTCTGTTCGACCGACCACAATTTTTCCAATTGATAAAACGCACGCGCTTGATCGGTCATCAAATGAACGATCACGTCGCCCAAATCCAGCAATACCCAATCCGCTCCGATACCGCCTTCTTGCCCTAATGGTTTCTGCCCGTTTTCCTTGACTTTTTCCGAAACATAATCGGCCATGGCATTGATATGTCGATCGGATGTGCCGGTTGCCAGTATCATGTAATCGGTCACGCTGGTCTTACCCCGGACGTCCAACACGGTGATATTATGACCCTTCCTTTCGTCCAAAACGTCCTGGACTATTTTCAATAACGCTTCTGTTTGCATTCAAATTCCTAATCAAATTCGCGCCGCTTAAGTACTAATAAAGTTAGCGCTGATAAAGTTTATGTTGTCGGATGTATTGTATGACGGACTCGGGCAATAAAAAACCCGGATCCCGATGTTTAGCTATGATTTGCCGAATGGCGGTTGCGGAAATTTCGAGACGAGTAACCGACTGAAAAAATAAATACCCTGCCGAATATTCATTCAAGACTTGGCGATCTTCGGTCAAACGGTTGGTCAAAAACTCGTCAATTGTCTGCGTATTAAAACCCGGCCGTGTCATCACGACAACATGCGCGAATTCAAACAAGCGCTGCCATTGATACCAAGCGGTAAGACCCGTAAAGGCATCGGCGCCGATAAATAACAATAAAGGCCGTTCGCCGATCTCGGCACGCAAAGACATTAATGTCTCAACCATATAGGAAGGACCGCCCCGGTCGATCTCGCGCGTATCGACCGTCATATTCGTACGATCTTCCAGCGCCAATTCCAGCATCCTTAACCGCATCGAAGCGGGTGCCGAGGGGCTATCGCGGTGAGGCGGAATAAAGCAAGGGATCAGGCGAATTTCGTCCAGCGCGAAAATTTCTTTGACTTCGAGCGCGGTCCGCAAATGACCGAAATGAATCGGGTCGAACGTGCCTCCGTAAATACCGATCATTTATTGCCGAACGTGGCCATCGCCGAGCACGATGTATTTCAAGCTAGTCAAGCCGCTTAAACCGACCGGCCCCCGCGCGTGCAACTTGTCGGTACTGATACCGATTTCGGCGCCGAGGCCGTATTCGAATCCGTCGGCAAAACGCGTCGACGCATTGACCATGACCGAGCTCGAATCGACTTCCCGCAAAAAGCGTCTGGCTAGCGTGTAGTTTTCGGTCACAATCGCATCGGTATGCGCGGACCCGTATCGATTGATATGCTCGACAGCTTCATCGAAACCGGCAACCACTTTGATCGACAGAATCGGCGCGAGATATTCGGTTTGCCAGTCTTCCTCAACGGCCCGCTGGCAATTCGGTATCAATGAACAGGTTTTAAGACAGCCGCGCAATTCGACGCCTTTCTCCCGATACTTCGCCGACAGGCCGGGCAAAATTTGTGAAGCCAAGCTTTCGTGCACCAACAGTGTTTCCATCGCATTACAAACACCGTAGCGGTGCGTCTTCGCATTGATCGCGATCGAAACGGCTTTGTCGAGATCGGCTTCGCTGTCGATATAGACATGACAAATGCCGTCCAGGTGTTTGATAACCGGAATCGTCGCTTCTTTCGATATGCGCTCGATCAAGCCTTTACCGCCGCGCGGCACGATCACATCGACGAAATCCGACATCGTAATCAATTCGCCAACCGCCGCACGGTCGGTCGTTTCGATCACCTGTACAGCCGTAGCAGGCAAGCCGGCCCGTTCCAAACCTTTGCCGATGCATTCGGCGATTGCCTTGTTCGAATGGATCGCCTCCGACCCGCCACGAAGAATACAGGCATTGCCGGATTTCAAGCAGAGTGCGGCCGCGTCGACCGTGACATTAGGACGCGACTCGTAAATAATGCCGATCACGCCCAACGGGACGCGCATCTGACCGACCTGAATGCCGGAGGGCCGATAGGTCATATCGTTGATTTCGCCGACCGGATCGGGTAGAGCTGCAACTTGTTGCAATCCTTCAACCATCCCAGCAATGCCTTTGTCTTTCAATTCCAATCGGTCCAACAAGGCCGCGTCGAGCCCATTGTCGATACCCGCTTGAACGTCTTTGCCGTTTTGTTGAATCAAATATTCCCGGTTATTTTCGAGTTCTTCGGCGATAGCCAGCAAGGCCGCATTTTTTATTCCGGTTTCGGTACGGCTCAAAACTCTGCCGGCTTTTCTGGCCTCGCGGCCGAGTGACTGCATATAATCAGTGATATTCATTATTGAAAAAAGCTCGTGTTAAATAGGTTTAACGGCGGTAACCAAAGCATTGACTTTCATTCGCTGATTTAAGGCAATATCGACAAAACCGGCTTCCTCCAACTGCTTTAGCGAAATGCCTTCGCGCATGACGTGATTTTCCGATTCGTCGTTAAATAAATGAATGATCCATTGTTCAAGCAAGTCCGGTTTATTTTCACCGATCAATACCTCGAAAAAACCGCTGATTTCCTCTTGAACGGTACGGGTATTCTCGAAAATATCGTCCAAAGCATAACGATCGCCATTGATGAATTGTCCGCCCGGCTTTAAAACTCGAAAAATTTGTTCGATGACGCGCTCGCGATAACTGTGTTCGAAATTATGAACGGTGTATGCCGTTGCCAAAACATCCGCGCTGTTGTCAGCCATTTTCGTTAACGCACTGTAGGCATCGTCAAGTTTGAAAAATAGGCGTCCATTATCGACCCATTGCTTTAGGTTTTCCTTAGCTTGATTCTGCATCGTCGGCTCGCTATCGATGCTCGTGACTATCATATCGTCGTTGGACGACAAGATAGCCAGCGTCGTGATGCCAGTACCGCCGCCTAACTCTACAACATTCAAAGGCCGCCCGGCTTTATCGGCATAATGCTTGACTGCACGACCGACTATTTTGCTCATTTCAGCCGATAATGGACTCATGCGCTGCAACATGTCGTAATCACGCCCGATGATTCCGGAAAACATTGCATCATAAGAACTACCATTACTCATGTTTTTTTCCTTTTTGCTTGAGCTCGTAGGCCGCTAACTGTTCGGGCGTCGCTTCGGTTTGATGGCGCGTCTTCCAATCGGCATAAGGCATGCCGTAAATAATTTCCCGGGCTTGATCATAATCAATCTCGACCCCCTTATCTTTCGCGGCCCCCGAATACCATTTCGCCAGGCAATTACGACAAAAATCGGCCAGAATCATCAAATCGATATTCTGAACTTCCGGATGGCTTTGTAAATGCTCGACTAGGCGCCTAAAGGCGGCCGCTTCGAGTTCGGTTTGAATCTGCTTATCCACGATAACACCTCCTTAAAACTGAATTATTCTACCAGAAAGCCATTGCCAAGCATGTACAATCAAGCGGATTAATTCTACAATAGCACTCAATTTTCCATTGCATTATGCCTTGACATGGAAATACATGTAACTTCGCTTAACACTTCCGCGCTTAAATTAAACCCGCAAAACGCAGGACAGCAGGATACTGTCCAAAATCAACCCGAGAATAAGCGTGCAAACTCCGATAAGCCCTTACAACATTCGGCAAAGGCAACTCAAACGCCCGAAGAAGTAGAACAGCTATTAGACAATGCCGGATTATCCGACATCGCCATGCTTAATGCCGACAAAACCGAAAACCCCATCAACACACGATTATTAAATGCCGTCAATGCTTACACCACAACCCTCAACCAGCCGATGCAAGATCAGCGCGCTCAATTGGTAGCCGGTATTGATTTTTACGTATAAACCCATCAATTGAATCGACATGAAGCAACTTTTTGAATTTTTCCCTATCATTTTATTTTTTATCGCGTTTAAACTTTACGATATTTATATCGCCACGGCTGTAGTCATTGTCGCAACCATCCTTCAAGTGGCTTTTATGTGGTTTAAGTATCGAAAAGTCGAAACGATGCAATGGGTCACACTGGGGCTAATTCTGGTCATGGGCGGCGCAACAATTTATTTGCAAGACGAGCAATTCATCAAGTGGAAATTGAGTATTGTCGAATGGCTGTTCGGCCTGGCTTTTCTGGCCAGCCAGTTCTTCGGCGAAAAGCCGTTTATCGAACGCATCATGTCCGCCAATATCACATTGCCATCGCCGATCTGGCGACGACTTAATCTAATGTGGGCCTTGTTTTTTATCAGTGTCGGTTTTATCAATCTTTATGTGATGTACAACTTCAACACCGACGACTGGGTTAATTTCAAAACCTTCGGCGTACCCGGTTTGATGGTTGTTTTTATCGTATTACAAATGCTTTATCTCTATAAACATATGCCGGATACCGAGGAATAAACCGTGCTCTATGCAATTATCAGCACTGATACCGATAACAGCTTGGACAAAAGAAAATCGGCCAGACCGGCTCATCTTGCCAGGCTACAAGAACTCCAAGACCAAGGCCGATTAATTTTAGCCGGCCCGCATCCCGCCGTAGACTGTGACGACCCGGGAGATGCCGGTTTTACCGGCAGCCTAGTCGTCGCCGAATTCGCCGATCTTGAAGAAGCCAAGCAATGGGCCGATGCCGACCCCTACCTGGAAGCCGGCGTTTACGCAAAGGTTACCGTTAAACCATTTAAAAAGGTATTACCTCAATGACTACCGAAGTAATTAGAAAACTGCTCAGCGACTCACTTAAGCCCGAGCAAATTGAAATCATAGATAATAGCGCGGCCCATGCCGGCCATATCGGCGCCCAAAGCGGCGGCGGCCATTACCACGTTACGATCGTATCCGACGCTTTTGAAGGTAAGACCTTGGTGCAACGACACCAACTTATTTATAAAGCGTTGGGCGATATGATGAAACAACAAATTCATGCCTTAGGCATAAATGCGATGAGCCCCAGCGAATACACCAACCCGTGAAACCTACAAAGGAAACCTAAATGACCAATAAACTCGTCCCATTCTTTTTAATCGGCGCTTCGCTTGTAGCCGGTTGCGACAGCCAACAACCTACAACAACGCCAGTGGCACCCAAAGTCGATAAAGCCGATGCTGTCGCTTCGGTCAACGGCGTCTATATCAGCAAAACCGCATTGCAAGAGCTCGAAAAAGACATTGCCGAACGCACCCAAGGCCAATCTTTCCCGAAAGATAAGTTAATCGAGGAATTAGTTCAGCGGGAATTGTTGGTCCAAGAAGCACTGCAAAAACAACTCGACAAATCGCCCGAGTTTATTCAAAGAATGGACGTCGTTAGAAAATCCTTGCTTTCGCAGGCCGCCTTACAAAACTATCTAAAATCGAATCCGGTGACCGATGAGGAAATTAAAGCCGAATACGAAAAAAATGTCGGCGGCGAAAACAACATGGAATACAAAGCTCGTCATATTTTGGTAAAAACCGAGGATGAAGCGAAAAAAATTATCGCACAACTCGATAAAGGCGCAAAATTCGACGAACTCGCTAAAAAGACTTCTACCGGACCTTCAGGCCCGGAAGGCGGAGACCTAGGCTGGTTTGCACCAAGCCAAATGGTAACGCCATTCTCCGAAGCCGTCATCGCCCTTGAAAACGGCAAATACACGAGCGAACCGGTTGAAACCCAATTCGGCTGGCACGTTATCTTGAGAGAAGATTCACGCCAACAAACTATGCCGGCGCTAGAAGAAGTTAAAGAGCAAATAACGCCTTACTTGCAACGTCAAAAAGTTCAAACGATGATGGAAAACCTGCGTGCCGGCGCTCAAGTCGAAATCCTGATCCCAATCGAAGCGCCTGCGGCCCCGCAACTCGGCGAAACAACAGCGCCTGAAGCCGAAATGGAAGCCGCCCCGGCCGAAGAATCGCCAGCCGCCGACCAACCTGCAAGCGAAAAACCTACGGAATCGTTAGAAGCGCCGGCAGCTCAATAAAGGTTACTCCTTTAGATAAAACAGCTACACAACAAGTATCCGCCCGCCCGCGGCGGATACACCGCTTTTTGTTTATCCCGCCTTAACCAATTTCCTGATTAACAAGTTTCTTCAGCTAAAGCCCAAAGATCAGCATATCCCTAGCAGGACGGGGTTCGCAAGCCATTCGCGTCAAGCTAAAAACGGTCAACCCACATCACACTTTTTCCCAAGCTTGGGAAAGACACCCCGGAAGCTCCAGCTTCCTGAACAGGTTACCCAAGCTGGAGCTTGGGTAACAGCATATTTTAGTTTTTGCGATTACGACTTGCCCCTGCTCGGACACTTAGCTTCGGCAAGCTGAAGCATCTTGCTAATCAGGATCAATTTAGAAGTTAAATCCAATCATATCTTTTGGTCAATTCCCTAGTATTTTAGTAAACTTTTAAACTATTATACCGTCCAAGTTATCTTTTTATTTAGGACGCTATTTTTAGATAGCCCAACTCAAACACTTTGCTGAAAGCCAATAGAATCATGATGCCGTCATTTAACTTCGATAACACCTACGCACGCCTACCCGAACGTTTCGGTACGCGATTAAATCCTACACCGGTTCAATCCCCTCGCTTGATCAAACTGAACAGAAACTTAGCGGATCAGTTGGGCTTGGACTTGGATGAACTAGATAACAAAACCGCAGCTGCACTCTTTTCCGGCAATCTCGTTCCTGAAGGCGCGGAACCGCTCGCCATGGCTTATGCCGGGCATCAATTCGGAAACTTCGTACCTCAATTGGGAGACGGCCGGGCGATTTTACTCGGGGAAGTTATTGATCGCGCCGGAAGGCGCTGGGATATTCAACTAAAAGGCTCGGGACAAACGCCCTTCTCGCGTCGCGGCGACGGACGAGCCGCATTAGGGCCTGTTCTTCGCGAATATTTGATTAGTGACGCGATGCATGCACTCGGCATTCCTACGACACGCGCTCTGGCCGCCGTAACGAGCGGCGAACCGGTATTCCGAGAAACGCCGCTACCCGGCGCCGTATTAACGCGCGTTGCTTCAAGCCATATTCGCATCGGCACATTTCAATATTTTGCCATGCGAGAAGACAGGGAAGCCGTCAAGCTTTTAGCCGACTACGCAATAGGCCGTCATTACCCGGATTTGAAATCCGCACCGAATCCCTATTCGGCATTGCTGACAACCGTTCAAGAACGGCAAGCGTCGCTGATTGCACGTTGGATGCATGTCGGTTTTATCCATGGCGTCATGAACACCGATAATATGACGATTTCGGGCGAAACGATCGACTACGGCCCATGCGCATTCATGGATCAGTACAATCCGGACACCGTATTCAGCTCAATCGACGATTTCGGCCGTTATGCTTTCGGCAATCAACCACGAATTGCCCAATGGAACTTAGCAAGGTTCGCGGAAACCTTATTACCGCTACTCCATGACGAGCAAGACTCGGCAATCGCTATCGCCGTTGAAATCATCAATCGGTTTTCAGATATTTTCGACAATTTTTGGTTGACGGGCATGCGTCGCAAACTAGGCTTAGCAATCGAGCAACAGGACGATAAACAATTGATCGATTCCTTGCTTCAATTGCTGCAACAACATAAAGCCGACTACACCAATGTTTTTCGAGCACTGAGCCATATCGCCGAGGGACCCGCTACAGAACCGGCCCTGAATGATTATTTGCCACAAACACCGGACTTTGACAATTGGTTAGAGCGCTGGCAAACCCGTCTCGATCAAGAACCGGGGTCTCCGGCGCAACGTGCCGAAGCCATGCGCCAAGTCAATCCGGCTTATATTCCGCGTAACCACAAGGTTGAACAAGCATTGAGCGCGGCGGTTCAAGACGAGGACTTTTCAAAGTTTGAAGCATTGCTCGACGTACTCAACAAACCATTTACCGAACAACCCGGTTGCCGGCATTATCAAGAACCGCCTCAACCCGACGAACGTGTTTATCAAACGTTTTGCGGGACGTGATTATCCTAAAAAAGCATTTCACCATGAAGAGTAACAAGTTAATTCAATAACTCGTTACTCATTTGTGTAAAACTCTCGCTTACCCGAGAGGTTAACAAGGATACTCAGGCAACCTCTTGAGTTAATTCATGAACTTCATTTTCTGCTTGGTTAAACTACCAAATTTGACTCGCAAAGGGTATCGATGGGCTCCGGCTGCTCAGGATTATCACCCTTTTAATTGTTCTTCCATTTTCAAAATCCGCTGGGTCGTCTGCAACACCGTATCCGGATTCAAACTCATCGAATCGATGCCAATTTCGACTAGGTATTCGGCCATTTCCGGATAATCGGATGGCGCCTGCCCGCACAAGCCGGAATGCTTGCCGTTACGGCGCGCGCCTTCCACAGCCATACGAATCATTTCTTTAACGCCCGGATCGCGCTCATCGAAATCTTCGGCAAGTATTTCGGAATCCCTATCGACGCCGAGCGTCAATTGTGTCAAATCGTTCGAGCCGATCGAAAATCCGTCGAACAGCTTCGAAAACGCATCGATACGAATCACATTATTCGGAATTTCGCACATCACATAAATTTCGAGTCCGTTCTCCCCTCTTTTCAAACCGAGCTCGGCCATATAATCCAAAACGCGCACCGCTTCTTGCTCCCGGCGGCAAAACGGAATCATAAGAATCACGTTGGTCAAACCCATGTCTTCGCGAACCCGCTTCATCGCTCGGCATTCGAGTGCGAAGCCTTCCTTATAATCGGGATGCACATAACGCGAAGCGCCTCTGAAACCGATCATCGGATTCGCCTCGTCGCGCTCGAACCCGCGACCGCCGAGCAAGGTTGCATACTCATTAGTCTTGAAGTCGGACATTCTGACCACGACCGGCTTCGGATAAAACGCTGCAGCGATCGTACCGACTCCCTCCGCAAGACGCTCGATGAAAAAATCCTCCGGCTGCGCATAATAGCGGGTCAAGCGTTTAATCTTTGCTTTTTCTTCGGCATCTTGTATGCGTTCAGGATGAATCAACGCCATCGGATGAGCCTTGATAAACTCGGTAATGATGAATTCCATCCGCGCCAATCCGACGCCGTCATTCGGCAAAAAGCTGAGTTTGAATGCCAATTCCGGATTGCCCAAATTCAGCATAATTTTAGTTTTCGGTCGCTTCAATCCGGAAAGATCGGTCTTATTGACATCGAAACTCAACTCGCCGTCATAAACCTTGCCGGCATCGCCTTCGGCGCAGGATACCGTGACAGTCGTACCGGTTTTAATCGTTTCGGTCGCATTGTCGCAGCCGATCACGGCCGGAACACCCAGCTCGCGAGCGATGATTGCGGCATGACAGGTGCGCCCACCTCGATTGGTCACGATCGCTGCGGCCGTTTTCATGACCGGTTCCCAATCCGGTGTGGTCATGTCGGTAATCAACACTTCGCCGGGTTTGAAGGTATTCAATTGGCTGACATTTTTGATCACATGCGCGGTACCGACCGCGATCTTGCTGCCGACCGCTCGTCCTGTCACAATCGCCTCGGCCTTTTGTTTCAGTTCGTATTGTTCGAGCGTCGTCCCGCTCAACTGCGATGCGACTGTTTCGGGCCGTGCCTGTACGATATAGAGTTGTCCGTCCAGCCCGTCCTTCGCCCATTCGATATCCATTGGCCTGGGCATGCCAGCCTTCGCGCTGTAGTGCTTCTCGATCTTGATCGCGTAATCGGCCAAAGTCAGCACCTCGTCGTCGCTCAAGCAAAATTGCGAACGCTCCTCGGCTGACGTCACGACATTACAAGTTTGCTCGCGCGTACGGCCTTCGCTATAGACCATCTTAATTTTTTTCGCGCCCAGCGACCGTCGCAACACACAACGATGACCTTGCTCGAAGGTAGGCTTATGCACATAAAACTCGTCCGGGTCGACCGAACCCTGCACGACATTTTCACCGAGGCCGTAAGCACCGGTAATGAATACCGCATCTTTGAAGCCCGATTCGGTATCGATCGAGAACATTACGCCGCTCGACGCCAAATCCGAACGGACCATTTTCATCACGCCGATCGATAACGACACCTTGAAATGATCGAAACCTTGATCGATCCGATAATGAATCGCCCGATCGGTGAACAGGCTCGCGAAACAGCGTTTACACGCATCGAGCAGAGCCTGTCCGCTATGCACGTTCAGATAGGTGTCCTGCTGACCCGCAAAGCTCGCGGTCGGCAAATCCTCGGCCGTCGCCGAACTTCTAACCGCAACGGTCAATTCCTCATCGTATTGTCGCTGCAGTTGATCGAAAGCAATCAGAATTTCATGCTCCAAGTCTTCGGATAGCGGCGCCGCGTAAACGATATCTCGCGCTTTTCTGGCTCGCTTAGCCAAGTCGTTCACATCGTCCGGATTCAAGGTATCGAGCGCCTCATGTAAGGCTTCCCAGGCATCCGCTTTATCGAGCATGTGCCGGTAACCTTCCGCAGTAATCGCGAAGCCGTTCGGCACGCGGATGCCTTCGGTGGCTAGTTCGAGGTACATTTCGCCCAGCGAGGCATTCTTGCCGCCAACCAAGGGAATATCGTCGATCGTTAGTTCCTCAAACCAACGGATGTACTTGAATTTTTCTGACATGTGCGTTCCTCCGGTTTTTACTCAACAGTCTCATCATTGTAGCCGGTTGATCACCGATCTTCACGTATGACTAACATCCAAGCAATAGATTCATTGGCAAATACCGTCTTTGAGATACAATCCACTATGATGCCACCATTTTCACAAATTTATGCCAATTTTCATTTTAACTTGCCTATCCCTGGGCTACCTTGCCGATAATAATCATCCGCTGGTTGCCTATTTATTGTCGCCGCTTGTCGTTCCGGTCATGGGAGCGGTAATGGCGCTTAGCGGAATCGGCATATTGGTTAATAAGCCCAGCTATCTTAACTGGCATGACTTTTATGCATCGAGCACGTTATTCGTATGGTTTGCTTATTGGCATCGTTTTTTCGAACCCGATGCGCCGATGTTCGTATATTTCCCATATTTTCTAGCTTTCGTTTCTCTTATAACGGTAATACTTTTTGTCGGACAAAGGAAGAACATCGATCAAGAAACGCTGAGAGTCATGTTAAAGATTGCCGGGCGCAAGCGCTTACTGTCATTGGTAGCGATGAGTTTTTCAGTTGTCAGCTTGTTGCTTATTGAACATTTTTTGCTATTTCCCATCGCAATCACGCTATTCATCATCCAATATTCATTGTTAGAATGCGTCAAAGAGGATGAATAATATCGTCATCCACCACTATTATTGTGCTTAATTTGAATGAGGTCATCATCATGAGCTGGAGAGAACGCAAACACGAAGAAACCTATTCCGATCAAGAGGTCGAAGCTAGACTCAAAGCGGAATTACCGAACTGGTATCTCGAAAAAGGATGGATTCGTCGCAAATACAAAACAAGCGGTTGGAAATCTACACTGATGATCGTCAATACCGTAGGTCACCTAGCCGAAGCAGCCTTCCACCATCCCGACCTGACCGTGTCCTATGCTTTCGTAATCGTCAAATTGGTCAACCACGCCGCGAAAGGCATCACGAACAAAGATTTCGAACTAGCAAAAAAAATCGAGGAGGTTGTCATGTGGCAACCCGGATTAGAAGAAAGCTCATCGCTAGAGGGCACACCGGACGACCCTCGTTTTAAATATATCAAGTACGACTAACAATGTCCCTTACGGATACAAGACAGTTAAACATACCTTCGCACTTCAAATTTCAGCATTGTCGGAGGAGGCCTTGGGGAGGCTAGGTCGATTTTTGCTCCTCGGCAATTGCTCCTGCATTGCCCTAATACACGCCATCCATGGCGCTCGCAAAGGCTATGCCAGCATGGAGCTGGCATAGAGCCTACATCGACGTATTTGCCCAACACCTAAATAAGCCATGATTTTGAATCATTGCCAAAGACCTATGGAATTTAGGTGCTGGGTTTACGGCGACCTTTGACGGGCACCCCAAAGCCGAATTTTCATCTACAATGGGTATACTCATTCACTACTCAAATAACGTAAGCCTATTAACGCACCGTTTTTTTCTTGCTCTTGCTCATGTTGTATCCAACAAATCTTAGCCATCCCTTTCATTTGTAAGGGTTCGGAATACAAACTAACCACGGAGTTCGGCAACAAATCTTTGTCGAGATCTTTTACATAGATCATCAGGCCGTCTACCGAAATGTTTTTTCCTTCGAATTCCACTCTCTTGTTTTTAAGCATCAAGAATCCGACAAAAGACTGTTTTTTTCGATAATATTGACGTTTCAACCATAAGCGGTCGGCATTGTAAATAACATGCTTGAATTCCAACCCCATCAAAATATTATTATCTTTTTCTTTTATCCAGATAATTTCAACTTCGCCGGTTAGCATTAAGTCTTTAACAAAAATTTCAGCCGCACTATTTTCATTAATAAACGATTCAAAATCGCTAAAGGTAGCCAACAACTTCCCGGGCACGATTTCGATCAAGATACCATTCACAGAAACATCGTGACTAATAAAGTCCAATGTTTCACCTGCTAAATGCAACTTTCCTGAAGAAGTTAGGTTTTTTCTATATTCTTTTCGTTCTCGAAACATTGGTATATAACCTTGCCAATTAAGAATTTATCAATAAGGATAGACCAAATGTTGCCGATTGAATAAGAATTTACGCCGTATTTTACGACTCTTGAGGCATGTTAAACGCTTAGCATACAAGGATAATCTTGCCGTTTGCTGATAGACTCTCTAAAACAGGTAAAAAATGACTTCTAAATACTTGCCGAATAGGCCATGATAAGCAATAAACCTTTTATGCTAAACCATTATTTACATGGGGCTGGTATGTTTACGAAAACCATTATCATTATTTTTTCGGCGATAACCACAGTTGCTACTATCGGTTGTGCTTCGTCTAGGCAATTATGGAGTCAAGACGGTTTCACACATGAACAATCCGTTACTGCTCTGTCCGAATGCAAATATCAAATCGGTTTAAAGCAGATACCGGAAACACAGCAAGAGGAATTGCTTAAGCACTGCATGCAAGGGAAAGGTTATCGACTCAACGATTATTGAGATTATTTACCCGGCACCTAAATTCCATAGCCCCATAGACGTGAGCTATCGAATTTAGGTGCCGGGCTTTGACGATAACCCCGGTGCCGATTTTTGATCTACGATGGGTATAAATTTATTAGGGCTCGACTTTATAAACGGATAAATAACCGCCCCACCCGCTTTGATAAACCAAACTAACCCCTTCAGGCAGTTTTTTCAGCGAATCAATAAACGGCAAGAGACGAACCAAGAGCGTATCCTTGCTATTGCCTTCCGTTGCTGTCACCCATGTCCGGTAATAACGACCTTCTTTATGAGCTAGATAGTTGCCTTCCCCAGTCTCGTGCGCCCAACGCTTAACCTGTGCGATATCGCCATGAAGGTTGGTTCCGGCCGGAATATTCTTAACTTTTAAGTCTAAATCCGAACCGCCGTAAGCCTTAATTTCAGACAATCGCAATAGCATATCGCTATTAACCAATAAGTAGATAGGGCGCGAATTGCCGAAATACTCGACAATTTCGCTTAAGGCCTTGTCGGCATCCATCGTCAGCCAACGCGCCATATGCTCCAATCGATTTCTGTCCTTGTTAGACGCTTCAATCAAGTCTGAACGAAAAGCACCCCAAACCGAGCTTGAGAAAGTTTCTTCCCCTGGCTTTTGTAGCCAAGCTTCTCGTCCGCTTAAATATTGAATCCGTTGACCGTCGTCCCACCAACTCAAAAACAGCGCCTCTTCAGGCGCATGTTTCGAAATAGCATCAGTGGCTGACTGCCAAATTTCATTGCGCAATCCCGTTTGACTGGATGAAATCACCCCGTCTTGCGATTCTTTCGGAAAAAGTACGGCGCTCGCCCTTGCTCCCGAAGCATTTCGATACTGTACGACAGCTAAGCTGAAAGCATCTTTATCGTCATAACGAAAGGAATAAAGCCGCGCGGAATCGGCCGGAAAAAATCCTGGCAAATCGGCCGGCTGTAAGGATGAAGAATTGACATTCAATCGTTCGTCGACTTGACCGGCGCCGGACGGTGCCGGGCTGGTCAATTCATGAAAAAGTATCGCACCGCCTCCCAACAGCGATGCGATACCGACCAACAATAGAAGCGCTTTTCCGTAGCGTCCTTTTATCACTTCTGTCCTTGATCCGATTCTGGTTTTGCAGGCTTTAGCATCAAGTAAGCAATGCCTAAACCGAATGCAATCAACAACAATGCACTAAGGAGCAAGCTGTTATCTTTGTCCGAGGACTGTTGTTGGGCCGAAGCGGAAACCGTTTGCAATTTACCGCCCGATTTCATCGCGGCCATTTCGCGCAAACGCGTGTCTTCATCCATGATCTCAGTGTAACCGCGCATCAGGTTCGACCAACCCTCAGTGTAAGTAAAACCGCCGGGATTCGCATGGAAGATACCTTTATAGTGCTTGATGACATCATGTTCCCACATATCGGCATAAACTCTTTCAACATGGCTTGGATTATTGCCTTTAGCCCAGAACAGTTGGAAGAATCCGCCGGCCGCATCTTTTTCAGGTGCAGGAGGTGCCGGACGATTGCTGTTTTGGCCGACTAATAAACCATCGTCATAGAGTTTGTTAATGACTTTTTTGGCTTCCTGCTCAACCGCGAGCCCTTGAATCGTGCCTTTATCGGCCGCATCGAGGTAAGCTTTGGCAAAACTGGCCGAGTGACACAGACTACAAGTCTCTACCCATGACTCTTTACGCTCTTCGAACCAAGGATGACCCAGGTTGTCGGCGATAGCCGGAGTCGGATTGAACGCCCACCGCACCTTGCGCACCAGGTTGTGCGAGTATTCGCCCTTGTATTCGAAATGACACAATTGACAGGTCGGCGCGGTATAGCCGCCTTTAGCGATCGCGTCTTTCAATGGTACTTCGAAATTCCAGTTGGCTTTACCCAAAGTTTGATACTGCGTACCGTGCTTCGACATCATGAAGTTTTCAAACTCATTATGATCGACGCCGTTGTGACAAGTCGCACAAGCTTCGGGTTGTCTAGCTTCGGCGACCGAAAAGGTGTGCCGGGTATGACAGCCGTCGCATTTGTTTTGCTGATAGTGGCACATGTCGCAGCCTTGCGCGACTTCACGCTCGGGCATCGCCGCCCAAATCGTGTTTTCGACATTCGCTTCCCAATCGACAGCATGCGAAGGATGGCCTTTACTCCATTGCTTTTGCGGCCACTCCTGGTCTTTTTCGGCTTCGGCTTCGGCAAACTCGCTCAAATGGCAAGTACCGCAAGCGACCCGGTCCGGCATGACCAGATTTTCGGCATGATTGATGGTGTCTTTGCCGACACCGCCATGACAGTCGATACAACCGACTTGGTCGAGTTGTTGGCCTTTGTCGAGCAAGCCTAGCTTTGTCAAATTGGCTTCGACTTCCGCTAATTTTTTCTTTTTATAGGCGCGCACGTCGCTATCCGGCAAGTTGCGGATCTTTTTCAAATCGCCATGAACACTGTTTTTCCAAGCATGGAATGCGCCGGGTGAGGTGCTTTGGTGACAACCGATACAGGTATCGCGACCAACTTCGCCCTGAACGGTTTTAGGTGGTGTATAGAAATCTTTGGGATTCCAATATTTTTGAATAGGAATCGGCTCCCAATATTTACCGTGAGATCCTTTCCCCGGATGCGATTCGTAATAATCTTTTTTAAGTTGTTCGAAATCGGGTTGTGCGGCGAAGGCAAAATTACCCACTCCAAACCCGATTAGACTGAACAACAACGCGATCAGTAAACTGAGCGATTTGTTTTTCATGACGTTCCCCTCCCAGAGGTTGGTTTGATTTTTTTGTAGTTTGACTGCGTTATACCTTTCGCACTTCAAATTTCGGCAGTGCCTAAGGAGGCACCGGGGTGTTCGGTCGATTTTTGCTCCTGCAAAATCGACATTCACGCCATCCATGGCGCTCGCAAAGGCTTTGCCAGCATGGATGCCGGCATAGAGCCTACAGGGACGTATTCACCCAGCACCTAAATTCCATAGCCCATTAGCCATGGTTAATAGTCTTAGATAATTTAGGTGCTGGGTTCACGGCGTCCTTTGACGGACACCCCGGCGCCGAATTTTGATCTATGATAGGTATAATAAACTTAGTCATAGCTTCGGAGCACTCTCTCTTGCCCGATTTTTCCACCGATTTGGATAGCCCGATAATAATTTTACACAGCCGATACAGACATATAGTTTCGTATCGAAACTTAATTTTAACAAGAACCGACCTTTTTCCCTAATTTTTATCAAAGCAGCCAATCGGCATGAATGCAGCGGTTCAAGAACCATTATAAAATTCCACACGATTTCGTCCATTTTTCTTTGCTCGATACAAAGCTTGATCGGCGCGAATCAAGACAGAGTCGGCTTGAATATCTTTTGAAATCAATTCGGAAATGCCGATACTGACAGTGGTGACGATCGATTGCCCATCGGCTAATAAAGGCGTTTGAGCGAGTTCTTGTCGTAAACGCTCCGCAAATACTCCGGCATCGGAAAGGCTTGTTTCAGGAAGAAATATCCCAAACTCCTCCCCGCCAAGCCGGCCGACAGTATCGATTTTGCGCAGCTCTTTACGCAAAATTGCGGAAAAATGCTTCAGTACCCGGTCACCAACGGCATGACCATATCGGTCGTTGATTTTTTTGAAATTATCCAAATCAAGCATTAAAACCGCGACTTGATGAGCGTTATTACGCTCCGAACGGTTGATCTCCTCGCCTAATCGTTCCATGAAATGTCTTCTGTTAGGCAGCCCTGTCAAGGGATCGGTAGTCGCCAATTGTATTAGTTCGGCTTCCAATCTTTTACGTTCACTGATGTCCTGCTTAATTCCGACGAAGTGCGTAATCTTACCCTTATCATCCGTGACCGGAGCAATTGTGAGCTCTTCATCATACAAATCGCCGTTCTTACGTTTGTTGATCAATTCTCCGCACCAGGTTTTACCGGAACGAATAGTTTGCCACATATCATCGTAAAACAAAGAATCCTGCTTCCCGGATTTAACAAGATCTTTCGGAGCCTTGCCGAGCGCTTCCTCAAGCGTATAGCCAGTCAGTTTCCCGAAGGCCGGATTAGCCCATTCGATGCGAGCACTGGTATCGGTGATCACAATACCATGACCGACCGCTTCGAGCGCCGCAATTAACAAACAGTCGCGAGCCTCGGCTTGCTTTCGCTCGGTAATATCTTCATGCGCCACGACAATATATTCAGTATTATCATTAAAAGGCGTCACCCTGGCATTGAACCAGCGCACTTCGTGTTCGGAATGACATGGGTATTCCATCTCAAAAACATCCATATCACCCTTCATGACCGAACGAATGCCCGCGGCCATTTGTGCTGCTTGCTCCGAACTATCATCCGTTGTGCAATCACAAACAGCTAGATAGTTACTGTCGATAACCGATATGCAATTACTCGACGCACCCGCATTATTTTGGTAAAACTCTCGCCATGCTCGATTGACCGCCACAATTGCACCGGATTTATCCAATACGCAAATGTGGGCCGATAACGCGTCGATGGTAGAAACCGCAAACTGTTTGGATTGTTGCAGCTCCTGCTCCATATTTTTCCGATTGGTGATATCGGACAATGTACCGATCATTCGTTGAGGAAGCCCCATATCGGTCCAACTGACGACAACGCCGCGATCCATAAACCATCGCCACTGCCCGTTCTTACACATCAAACGATGCTCGCAATCATAACTGTCGACTCTGCCGTCGAGATGAGCTTGAATATTGGCTATCGCAATCGGCAAGTCCAATGGATAAACGCGCTTCTCCCATTCGTTGACATCATTGTCTATCTCATCTTCGGAAAAGCCGAGAAGCGCTTTCCATCGCGGAGAATAGAAAACCTCATTGGTCAATAAATTCCAATCCCAAACACCATCGCCGGCGCCCTCCAAAGCAAATCGCCAACGCTCTTCCGCTTCATGTAAACTTTGTTCGAGCTTCGAACGATGTAATGCATACCGGATGGCTCGAATCAAGGCATCCCCATCGAAACGACCTTTGATTAAATAATCCTGAACGCCGGACTCTAATATATCGAGCGCAAAACCTGTATCGTCATGCCCGGTTAAAACAATCAACGGCAAAGAGAAATGAGTGGACGAACGTATCGCTTTTACTGTTTCAAGTCCTTTAGAATCCGGTAACGATAAATCCAACAACAATATATCGTGTTCATTTTTCTGTAACTGCGCTAAGCCTTCGGATAAAGAAACGACCCATGTCAATTCGAAACCGACATCCGTAGACAACTTCAAATAACGACTTACCAGGTGCGCATCACTGGGATCGTCTTCAATTAATAACACTCGATAAGACAACTTGGCATACATGATCAACTCTTTTTGGGCAATCGAGTCAACGTAAACCAATAATTATCAAGTTGCCGAATCGCATCGATAAATTGCGCCATATCGACCGGCTTGGTGATGTAACTAGCCGCACCGAGTTTATACGAGGCCACGACGTCGCGCTCGACATCGGAAGTCGTCAACACCACGACGGGAATAGCCGAAAAGTGCTCGTCTGTCTTGATTACGCTTAAAAACTCCCGACCGTTCATGCGCGGCATGTTTAAATCCAATAAAATCAGATCCGGTTGGGGAGCATTTTTATAAACATCGCCTTCGCGCCTCAAAAAACCCAAAGCATCGCGACCGTCCAATACATGATGCAAGTGACAATACACTTTATTTTCTTTGAGAGCTGACTTCACTAAATGAGCATCGGCCGGCTCATCTTCGACCAGCAAAATATCGAAGGGTTGGCTATTTTCAATTAACATGTTGAATATTTTCGCGATTTTTGTGTATTTGGTGGGCAAGATGTTTTTTACTGTGAAAGTACGATGCCGACTCCGAGAAGGGTGCGGTTGCTCGACCGACAGGCGTCGGCGGCAGGGATAGCCGCCGTCGAGTCTACATGGACGTATTCACGGCGTCCTGTCGGGCGAGTGACCGCACCCTTCCGCGCCCGCACTTTCATTTGCCGGGGCGATGGCCAGGCTTTCATGACCGTTAGAATAAAAATCATTTCGAAACCACCGGAATTTTGCCTATCTTGGCTTGCCATTGTTTTGGACCGCTCTTATGAATAGACTCGCCGTCGACATCGACCGCGACCGTGACCGGCATATCCTCGATCACGAATTCATGTACGGCTTCCATGCCCAAATCTTCAAATGCGACGACTCGCGCTTTCCGTATCGCTTTCGAAACAAGGTATGCCGCACCACCGACCGCCATCAAATAAACCGCACGATGTTTTTTGATCGCTTCAATGGCAACCGGACCGCGTTCCGCCTTGCCGATCATGCCGATCAAACCGGTTTGCGCGAGCATCGCCTCGGTAAATTTATCCATGCGCGTCGCAGTCGTCGGACCTGCAGGTCCGACCACCTCATCGCGGACCGGGTCGACCGGACCTACGTAATAAATGAATTTGTTTGTAAAATCGACGCCCTCAGGCAAAGCCTCGCCACGCTCCAGCATCTCGACGATCCGTTTATGGGCGGCGTCTCGACCGGTAAGTAGCGTGCCGCTCAGCAATAAAGTTTCGCCGGGCCTCCATGTTGCTATTTCGTCTTTGGTAACGGTGTCGAGATTGACGCGTTTGGCGCTATTCCCGCCTTCCCAAGCAATTTTCGGCCAATCCTCCAAACACGGCACTGGCAGTTCGGCCGGCCCGGAACCGTCGAGTTCGAAATGAATATGGCGCGTTGCGGCGCAGTTCGGAATCATCGCGACCGGTTTATTGGCCGCATGCGCCGGATAATCCTTGATCTTAATATCCAAGACAGTGGTCAACCCGCCCATGCCTTGTGCACCGATACCGAGTGCATTGACCTTTTCGTACAACTCCAAACGTAATTCCTCGAGCGCATTGACCGGTCCGCGCGCAATCAACTCGTGAATATCGACCGACTCCATGCAAGCCTGCTTCGCGAGCAGCATCGCTTTTTCGGCGGTACCGCCGATACCGATGCCTAATATCCCAGGAGGACACCATCCCGCACCCATCGTCGGTACGGTTTGCATGACCCAATCGACGATGCTGTCGGACGGGTTCAACATCGCAAACTTGGATTTAGCTTCGGAACCGCCACCCTTGGCGGCAATTTCGACTTCGACCCTATCCCCGGGAACGACCTCCATATACACGACCGCCGGCGTATTATCGCGCGTATTGATGCGTTTGCCGGCCGGATCGGACAGAATCGATGCACGCAGTATGTTGTCGGGGTGCATAAACGCACGTCGAACGCCTTCGTTGACCATATCCGTGATACTTATTTGAGCATCCCACTGTACGTTCATACCGATTTTCAGAAATACCACTACGATGCCGGTATCCTGGCAAATCGGCCGGTGTCCTTCGGCACACATTCTCGAATTAATTAAGATTTGCGCGATTGCATCCTTGGCGGCGGAACTTTGTTCATTTTGGTAAGCTCGATACATCGCCTCAATGAAATCTTGCGGATGATAATAAGAAATGTATTGCAGCGATTCGAATATGCTTTGAATAAAGTCTTCTTGGCGAATCAAGGTCATGCGTAATTACCTGAAATATTGGTTATTATACCCATTGTAGATCAAAATTCGGCACCGGGGTGCTCGTCAAAGGACGCCGTGAACCCAGCACCTAAATTATCTAAGACTATTAACCATGGCTAATGGGCTATGGAATTTAGGTGCTGGGTGAATACGTCCATGTAGGCTCTATGCCAGCTCCATGCTGGCAAAGCCTTTGCGAGCGCCATGGATGGCGTGAATGTCGATTTTGCATTACGCCACGGATGGCGTGTAGTAGGGCAATGCAGGGCAGAAAAATGCTCCTGCATTTTCTGCATTCATTACATCCATGTAACTCAGCAATTGCCGAGGAGCAAAAATCGACCGAACACCCCGGCGCCTCCTTAGGCACTGCCGAAATTTGAATTGTGAAAGATATAGTTTGGACGCAGCTTTCTTTGTTGCCGCATTTAATATTTTCGAAACGTTTTTAGATTAATGTACACTTATTGCTTGCCATCAACTGTCACCGTAATCTGTCGACGAAGCTTTTGTCGATTCGGCAGCCGCCTATCTCAGGGTAATCGTTCAGGCTTTGCTCGAAATCCCGAAAAGTCGGATGCTGAAAAGCAATCCGCGAAATTTTTCCGGATTGAATTTCAAATTCTATAGCTCCGCCTTTCGGCCATGGCGAACCGTCTTGCGTCGTAAACATCAATAAACCGATATGGCCTAATGGCTTGCCTTGCTCGATGGCCGGCCGCGTACAACTCAGTTGATCGATATAAAGCCACGAAAAAACTTGTTCGAATTGCTGATAACCGATCACTATCCCTTCTCCGGGCATATAGTCGATGCCGAGCATACTCTCGAGGCCGAATTCGCCAAGATGATTCTGCAATAGCACCTTACCGCCTCCTTCTTTAGGGGTGGCGATCAACGGATAAATCTGTCTCGCCATTTCCGCCGGATTTTTGTTTTGAATCACCGAGGTCAATTGGCGTCCGATCGATTGTACCGGCCCCAGCACGCTTTCTTTCTTTTGACGGGCATCCTGAATGGCCTGCCAGTCTTGCGCGCTATTGACGGACAAGCCCATCATCGCCATTGTTTGATAATCTTCATCGATCAAACAGCCGGAAAAATTGCGGCTTCGAAATTGTTGTAGCGTTGCCGGACGAAGGTCATCTGCGATAGCTCGAATTTTCGGAATATTGTAGTTCGACCAGTCCGGAGACTGAGCGAGATAATAATAAAGCACTGCATTCCGGTCGAATTTATTAAACCCTAAGCCTCGCAAGACCCGCTTTAACTTACGGCATTGGCTTTCAACTTCACCGTATTTCCTCCAATCCGGCTGCAAATTCGGCTTTTCATCGATTGGAGAGTTTTCCAGTAATTGTCTAAGCTCGATATTGCCTTCACCCATTCGAATCGGCATGCTCAATAACTCCTGCAACGAAACATCCCTCGCACTGGGTATCCCTGCGGAAACTTGTTTGAGCAATAAAGACGAGCGTATCTCGGGGTAAATCCTCAATTCGCCCAATTGTTTCGGTCCGCCTGAGAACGGATTGCCGCCTTCGACGACTTCATAAACCGGCAGACGCGTCTCTCTAAATACCGTCTTATTGCCATCGCTTTGAATAGCGAGCGGCAAGGTATGGGTCTCGGTACTGACTTTTGCTTCGGACGGCGCCGATACCGCAGTTTGTCCGATCGGGCTCTGCACCCACTCGTCGGCCAACTTACCCATCATAGCAATGCCGATACCGACCCCGGTCAAGGCCAGAAGATTTGTACTTTTATGAACATCGCCGATAATTTTGGATATATCGGTATCGCTCTGATTACTGGTCATGAATTGGTAATCAATCGTAGTGTCCTTGCTTAAATCCAGTCTTAACCATGGCGTTAGCGCGGCTTTACGCGTTTCGAGATTGAAGTTGCATTTTCCGCTGCTACCTTGATAAACGAGTGCCGTAACCTCCTGTTTATAATTTAGCGCTTCGTTTTTAACTTTAAAAACAACCCCCGCTGTCGAACTTCCTTTTTCATAGCCGGACCCTATTTCGCTGCAGCCCGTTTTGAGCGTACTATCGCCTTTTAACTCGAATTCGGAAAATAACTGAACGTAATAGTCGTCTCCGTCAACGGCTTGATAACCGCCAAGGGGCTTTAAATCATTTGCTTGAGCAACCGGATAATCGACCGCAATCTGACGGGAAGTTGAGCATCCTGTCAGGACAAGACCAACCGCCCCAGCGATTTGCAGCAGAAAAAAATCACGAAAACGCATACTCATACCTTAAATAATAAAAATGACATAAACCTAAAAAGAGCAGTTGAGAGCCTCAAACTACCGTTCGCCCTGAGCCCTTCGACTACGCTCAGGAGAGTCCTGTCGAAGGGTGAAGGGTAGCTTGAGGCTTCACAAAGCTGGTGAAAGTGTTGTAGCCCCTTCATGCTTCGACAGGGCTCAGCACGAACGGTCTACAACACTTGCCAACTGCTCTTTTTTAGGATAAAGGATCACTTTGTGTATTCGACTAGTTCATTCGACCATCGACTGCAAAATAACGAATTTACGATTAGCGGCAATTACCGAAACATTGCCGAACAATTTCTTCAACTCCAGATGATAACCCAAGTGGCGATTACCAATGACCAGCAACTTCCCTCCTCGCTTTATGACTTCTCTCGCTTGCCGAAACATTTTAGCGGCGATCATATCGCCGACCGCATTCTGTTGATGAAAAGGCGGATTGCACAAAATCACATCGGCCGATTCTGCGGTAAAGTCGGACAAACAATCGCCGACACTAAAATTCGCTAACCTGCTCTCGCCGAAAGCCAATTTAAAATTTTCCCGCGCCGACGCAATCGCCATGAACGACTCGTCGACGAAATGCACCACCGCATTCGGATTGCGTTCGGCTGCAAGCAAGCCTACGATACCATTACCGCAGCCAAGATCTATGATAGTTTCGGCATTGGGAAAACAACCGATATGCTCAATAAAAAAACGAGTACCGATATCGAGGCTGTCCCGCGAAAACACATTGGCATGATTAACGATCGTATAATTCGTCCCCTCTAACCGGTAACTCAACGGATAAGGATTTACCGGCAACGAAATATTATCGTCCGGCATGGAAAAAATCAGTCGCGATTTTTTCCATGCCTTCGCGGTGCTTGTTGGACCGACAATCGTTTCCAATAAGCGCCAAACGTTAGCGCTAAGATTTTTGACCATCCCGGCTGTGATGATTCGAGTTGCCGAGGTCATGAAAGGCCGTAACGAAATCAGTTGGTATTCGAGCAATCCCAATGTTTTCGGCGCCTTAATCACAATTAAATCATACTTTTGCACGGGCAACTCGAGACTTGTCATCAATCGAACGCCGTCTATCGACAAGGCATTCTCGGAAAAATTCATTAGTGTCGCTTGCTGGCTTAAATAGGAGTCGGATAATGCGGACGGCTTGAAGCCATGTAAGGCAACCGTTAGAGCGCCGAAACTGTCATTAACGATCAAAACGCGAGCGCCAATAGAAGGCAATTGAGCTTCGGACAGATAATTCAGCAAATATTCGTCGGACGCATCGTATGCCCTAAGGAGCTCACGCCGACGCAAGGGCAAGCGCCGTAAGTTAAATCGACCTTGCGGGACCGATAAGACATCAGCCATAAGAATACAAGTATTTTAAAGGACGGTTCCGTGGCATCATTGATTAAGAAATGGGCAAGCCATAATCGGCGCGATATTATATACTTCGCGCGACCACATTTGCGGTTTTCTTACACGCTCTTTTCTCCGATAGCTGCGTTACCTAAATGAATGTAGGTAAGGGGCGTGAGCAGGAGCGGAAGCTTTTCGAAAACAGTTATACCTTTCGCACTTCAAATTTCGGCATTAGCCTATGGAGGTGCCGGGGTGTTCAGCAAAGGCTTTGATAGCATGGATGCTATCATAGAGCCTACATGGACGTATTTACGGCGTCCTTTGACGGGCACCCCGGCACCGAAATTTGACAAGCAAAGGGGATACATAGCTTAGCTTAACGCCTGTTTTCGCGCCTTGCTACCGAACAAAATAGCATTGCCATAAAAGCTGCAAATATGACTGCACGAGGCATAGCCCGGAATTAATCCGTATTTTTAGTCTTGCTTTTTTTGCATTTCAAGGCTAAATTCGCGCGGCTTTTCATTTACTTGAGTAATATTACTTGCAACCCAGCTTATTACCTACCACGACACCGACTCTTCCGAAACCTATTTTCGACGAACTAACCGATCAATTGATCGATAGAGGCTGGCATGTCATTGAAAACTATTTCGATACTACGTTAATAAAAAGCTTAGTTGCCGACCTTAAAGCCTACGATAACGATGGCGAACTAACTCCGGCCGGCATCGGCCGGGGCATCGGCTTCACGTTGGACGAAAATATCCGCGGCGATAAAACCCGTTGGCTTACACGAAGCACCAATGCCCAAAAGCGCTATTTAGACGAAATGGAGGTGCTTCGTCATGAAATCAACCGGCTGCTTTTCATGGGCTTATTCGAATATGAAAGCCATTTTGCATGCTATGAACCGGGCGCTTATTATCTAAAGCATAGGGACAGTTTTCGAGGTGCGGCAGGGCGAATCTTAACAACAGTGGCTTACCTTAACGAAACATGGCAAAACGAGGACGGCGGTTTTTTGGCCATCTATAACCCGAAAAGCGAACAAGTCGCAGCACGAATCAAACCTTTGGCAGGTACACTGGTCGTATTTCTCAGTGAAGATATACCGCACGAGGTCGAGCCGACACACCGTCAACGCTTGAGTATTGCCGGCTGGTTTAAATGCAATACTGGCGAAGTTATCTAACTCGGAAGCCAACTTTTCCGAAAAATTGATAACTGGTACAGAGCATTGATTTATATTGTATTTTTATTGGCCTTAAATAGTTGCCGGGAAAATTAAGCATTCACACCATTCGTGGCGCTAGTAAATCCTATGACAGCAATAATACCGCCTGGATACATCGATTTATTGACGACATCCTTAACGGGTACCTCGAAACCGAAAATTAGCTAATAGGTATAATTCTCTTGCGCTAACTGAATAGCCTGTTATCAATTACTGGCGTGTTTGGTAAGATATGCCCAGTGACTTTAAACTTCGAAGCAACCTCCCCATTATTATTTAGGATCGATATCAACATGAAAAAATCAAACTTAGCATTTGCGGTCAGCGTACTGGCAGTCTCACTTCCGCAACTTAACGCGCAAGCCGCGGATGTCGATGCCGGTCGAGCAGCTTTTGAAACCTGTCGAGGCTGCCACAGCATCCCCGCCTACAGTAATGCCTACCCGACTTATTATGTGCCGAAAATCGGCGGACAACGCGCAGATTATGTAGCTTCGGCATTGAAAGCTTATCGAGAAAAAAATCGCCCGCATGGCACCATGAAAGCCAATACCTATGACCTAAGCGATCAAACGATCGAAAATATCGCCGCTTATATTGAATCCGCGCCGGGCAAAGAAACCAAAAGCCCAGCCGGAGGCGATCCGGCTGCCGGCAAAAAACTCGCTCAATCTTGCCTAAGCTGCCATGCAGAAAGTAAAGATGCGCAAAGCAATGTACCGAGATTGGCCGGTCAATACGGCAATTATCTGGTCAAAGCCATGAAAGACTATCAATCCGGCAAAAGAAACAACCCCATCATGCAGTCGATGCTGCAAGGCTTATCGGGTGACGACTTGGAGAATATCTCGGCCTATTTTGCAAGCTTGAAAGGTTTAACCACTACCGATTAAATCGTAAGTATTCACAGTCTCCCTCATTCAAAAAGAGGGAGACTGAATATTTATTCCTAGGAAGGAAGTTGATACTTTTTTGAGATATTCCAAACGCAAGCCCAAGCGTTCTTTCCTAAATAAGCTTAAACGACTGGCGCTTTATCTAACTCTATTTTTTATAACAAGCTCTTTGTTATCGGTCGTTTTGCTACGTCATATACCGGTGCCCGTATCGGTATTCATGCTATATCGTCACGCAGAATATTTTCAACAACATCGATCATTCAAAATAATCGATTATCGCTGGGTAAAAAACGAACAAATCTCACGCTACGCCATCTCGGCAGTCATTGCATCCGAAGACCAACGTTTTTTTAGTCACCACGGCTTCGATTTCAATGAAATTCAGAATGCTGTCGATCAATACTTAAAAGGCGGAAAACTCCGAGGCGCCAGCACGATTAGTCAGCAAGTCGCCAAAAACCTATTTCTGACGCCCTCCAAAAGCTTTTGGCGCAAAGGGTTCGAATTTTGGTTTACCGGATTGGTTGAAATGTTCTGGCACAAAGACCGCATTCTAGAAGTGTATTTAAATATTGCAGAATTCGGCGATCATCTCTTCGGCATCGAATCAGCAAGCCAACGTTATTTCGGCATACCCGCCAGTCAATTGAGTGCTTCGCAAGCGGCACTGTTAGCAGCGACGCTGCCCAATCCTCATTTATATAGGGCAAACAAGCCGACGCCGTATTTACTCAAGCGCAAAGCCTGGATAATGAAGCAAATGGAAAATTTGAATTACCGGCATCGGCAACATTCATCCTAAATTCGGGCATTTCAACCATGAAGCTCATGAAATTAATTCGGAGTGGGCAAAGCGCATAACACTTTGCCCATCGCATCTTTATAATAAAGGCTTAGTCGGCGTTTTATTCGTCTTTCTATGCCCTCTCCATACCAGCCATCCGCCCAACCATAACGCGAACCAGGAAATAAAATTAACAAACGAAAAACCGTTGACCTCTTGCCCCATCGATCTGAATAATTTATCCCAATCTTTGCGACTCTTATCTTGCCCATAAGGCTCGACAACTTTATTAGATGTGACTTGCCAAAGCTGTGCATACATATAGGCATAATCATGTACTAACCCGGGAATCAGCAACAAACCGGTAGGACTCAATAGCGCCCATAATGGTCTCGGAATCGAAGCGCCGTCGAATTCAAAGCCTTTAGGGATTAAAATCTTGGAACCATCGGACAATTCGTAATACCAATTTTCGGTTAAAACCCATTTTCTGACTTCAAAAATCGAAGCTACAATTTTTTGCAATTTTGTTTTCTGATTTTTTGTCGGTATAGGCACCGGTTTAACGACCGGCATTGAATCTAAAGAGATCGCTGGCAAGGCATCCAGGTGTATAAATATTTTAATAATATACAGCAACAAATAGCCTGCAAGAAGCACAGTGGCAACCCAACCAATACAGTAAATGAAATCGACCATAACTCCCCCTACGAATTATTTTGTATTTATTGAGGCTGATAAGAGCCCACTTTCTAAGCACTAACAACCTGGCTTCCTATGGCTTGAAAAAACGGTAACGTTACAAGGATGAATGTAACTATTAAGCCCACGGGGGTGTGAATAATTACGGATAAATAGAAAACCGTCTTAATCTTACGGTATACACGAATCAAATTGCAAAGAAATTATTTTTAATTTCATCAGTTTAACTATCACGCCGCACTAGTTTTCGGTAATCAACTTCTGAAACTCCTGTTCCGAAACGATATCACGATTCGTTTCTACACGATCGAGATAAACCAATCCATCCAAGTGGTCGTATTCATGTTGAAAAACCCTCGCGACAAAATCCTCCAAAATCAGCGTCTGACTGACTCCCTGCTGGTTAAGATAACAAACGCTAATTTTGCGGAACCGAGGTACTAAAGCCCGAATGCCGGGAATACTCAAACAACCCTCCCAATCCTTTGCGATCTCGTTCGATAACACATTAAATTCGGGATTGACCATCACAGTTGGATCCATAGTAGGAGCCTTAGGATATCGAGGGGTAGAACGCGAAGCGACGATCATTATTCTAAGCGATTCGCCAATTTGCGGAGCGGCCAAACCAACCCCCTCGGTACTTGCCAATGTTGCTTGCATCGCAGCAATTACATCGATCACAGACGGGTCGTCGACTCGTTCGACCGGCATGGCAATTCGCCTTAGGACCTGTGCCCCGATTTGCTCGATAGCGCGAATGTTCGTATTACTATTCATCATTTTTCATTAGGCTAAAAAATCCTACAAAAGAAGCCGACTCAAAAGTCCGTTCGTCTAAAAGCCTTGTTGTAATTTTGCGATCAAGGCTTGCCGTTCGGGCTTTGGCGAAACTTGCGTTTGAAATATCGCATGGATATCACGGATTATTTCAGGATCTATCAAGTTGCGATAATCGACAAGTTCAGTATCTTTAGGGACAGAAAATTCAGGCATCAACGCAACACCCATGCCGGCACGAACCATATTCAAAATCCATTCTTCGCTATTACTCCGATAAGCCGCATATAATTCAATATGCAAATCCCGGCACACACTTTTAAGTTTTTCGCGTAGCTCGCAATTGAGCCTATCTAGATAAGGTTCGGATTGCAAAGCTTTTAAATCGATGCTCTGCATTTGCTTAAATCGATGCTGATTACTGAAAACGACGACGTAACGCTCCCGGTATAGCAATAACGACTGAAAGGGCCGGACAGGCAAAGCAATCGGCGCGCTGATCACCAGATCGAGATAACCTGCATCCAATTGCCTCAGTAAATTACTCTCGGTATCGACAATCAACTCCAGCTCGATACGAGGAAAATCGCGTTGAAAATCTGCGAATACCGGATTCAAGCTCTGCGAACCGATCGTATTCATCATGCCGACACGAATAGGCACAGTATTCAAACGGGTAAATCGTATCGCTTCAGCTTTGATGGCCTGCGCCTCAAGAAAAATCCGGCGAAGATTCGGTTCGACCAAACGACCTAACGCAGTTAAATGGCATCCCCCTCTATCCCTTACAAAAAGTTCGCCGCCCAACTCCTCCTCAAGCTTTTTAATTGCTTGTGTCATCGATGGCTGTGAGACATAGACCGCTTGTGCTGCGCGTGTGAACGTGCCTCTATCGCAAACCGCCAGAAAGTAACGAATCTGATGCATTTCCATAACAGCTAGCCTTATTGCATAGAGAAAAACTATTCTTTCATAGAAAGCGGCTATTTTACATAATTAATAAATAGTTGTTACATAAGGCAGCCTATTAAAGAACTATACGAGATACTTATGCAAGCGGCAAAGTTAATTGTCATGTATCCTAAACCGACCGACCTAGATGTCTTCGAGCACCGTTATACAGAAGAGCACGTACCTATGGCCGTAGAAAAAATGGTTGGTAAAACTCGCTTCGTCGCCTCATTGATAACTTCGACTGCCGATGGCAAGCCGGCGCCCTATCACCGAATAGCCGAAGTTTATTTTCCGTCGATGCCGGCATTAGAAGCCTGTTTAAATTCAATCGGCGGGCAGGAAACGGCTAAACATGCCGTTGAAATTTCGAGCGGCGGCGCACCTTTATTCCTAATTTCCGAAGTCGAGACTGTCGACTTTTAGCCAAACCCAACAGGAGACTGTGATGAACAAAGGCATAATAACTACAAAACGTTCACGGATCTTAACCTATCGTCTTTTTTTCGAGCAGTTGTTGATCGCAGCTTTTTTACTCTCGAGCTTGATTATCGTTTCACCGGCGCATGCCCACCGGGGGGCGGTTGATGAAATCGACGCCTGCAATATCCGTGTCGGAGTCGATAGCGTCCACTTCACCGCTTACACCCCTGAATTGTCAGGTAGTAAAGGCTATTGCAATGCGATCCCGGAAGTCGGTCAAACGCATTTGGTCTTTGACTACGGCGGCAAGGCGTTGCGCACGATCGATGTGGAATTCGAAATCACGAAGGAGCCGGAAGGCACCCGAATTTTTCATCAAGAACCGCAAAAAGTCAAAACAGGATCGTTTAGCGGCATTGTCGACTTTAGCCAATACGGCGCGGGAAATTATTTGGCCCATATCACGATCGTCGACAACGATAAGCAACTCGATTCGCATATCCCTTTTTCAGTAGGCCTCGAAGATCCCGACAGCTTCAATTTTAAGCCATTACTGTTCGTATTCGGCTTATCGGCTTTTGTGGTACTGGCATTTATGTATGTGAGTAAGGATAACGATAAACCTAGCGACACGCCGGAAGCCTAATCTGAAGCGCATTTAACCCAATTTCAAAATCCGGAATGCGTCAATGATTGATTTCTCAACTATCAAACCCCACCTGACCAAACGAAACATATGGTTGGCAGCGATTTTTCTGCCACCCATTCTGTTAGTGTTAGTCATGTTGTTGATGGAAACCGGGAGCGGTGATTATGCTCAGATGGGCAACGCCGTTTACCGACCGGAGTCAACTCAAGGCCGATGCCAAACAGAACAGCTAAAAGGATCAGCCGGTGCCACCCATGGCGAATCCACCGCCGATGGAATCAAGTATAACGTCCGAACACCTTTAAATTACGATCCGACATTCCCTCACCCGTTGTTATTGGTATTATCGCCTGCCGGTTCGAATCGAGCCAAAACCGAAAAAACGACCGATCTAACTCTTGCGGCAACAACCGCCGGTATGATTGTCGCCTATGCCGACCATCCACCTCTGTCACCCACCACGGCTGTCGAGCTCGGCACCATTCCCGAATTCATCGCCAAAAAATGGTGTATCGACGATAAAAGAATCTATATCACCGGTCATTCCGACGGAGGCACCTCAACCATGGCCTTGGCATTCATGTCCGGCACCAAGCATATTCCAAGCGCCATTGCTCCCAGCGCGGCCGGCATCAATTATCAAGAGTTGCGCCAACGCCGCTGCCCCGACCCGATTCCAGCCATGATCATGCATAGCGCGAATGACAAGCTGTTTCCTGGGTATGGAAAGGAATCGGCGGGGTGGTGGGCGATATGCAACCAATGCGACCCGATTCCCGAGCCTCTCGATAACGGATGTAGCGCTTACACGAACTGCGCTAGCGGTATAAAAACCTGGTATTGCGAAGGCGATAAACCGCATTCGCAATGGCCGGATATCAATGCGACATTGATCGACTTCTTTGTTTCATCGGCCCGAAAAGAAAAGTAACCTTAAACCTAAATTCGGCAGTTCAACCATGAAGAACATGAAGTTAATGAAGTATTTCAAGGGATTACCTAAAAATTCCAGCTAACCTTTCGGGTGAGCGAAAGTTGTAAACAAACGAATGACAAGCCCAGCTTTAATATTTTTCGGTCTTTAGGTCATGGGGGGCTTTATTTGTTAAGGCTGGGCAAGCTATTGAATTAAATTATTTTTCTTCATGATCCTCATGGTGAAATGCTTTTTCTAGGCTAAACTCAACTAATCAAACGCGAGTTTCATCAGGTATATCAAGGAATTGCCGAGAAGTAGTAATCCACAATCACCAGGGATGACCTGAATCCAGGCGCCGAATTTTAACTGCAATGGGTATATACGGCGGCCGTTCCTTAGCCGACTCAACCTAGACCCAAATCATCCTAACAAACAGGAGGCGAACATGAATAGAGCAAAACTCCAAACTCTAGCATTCACCTTGGCGATTAGCTTGACGAGCTTAGTTTTGGTTGCTTATTCATCAACTGCAGCCTCTCGATCAAAGGTACAGTTGCAAGTGTTAGGTGCCGGCGGCCCTGAAATCAACGATCGGCGCGCAGGAAGTTCTTATTTGCTCCGCATCGACGATAAAGCATTAGTGATGATCGATACCGGCCCCGGTAGCAGCCTCAATTTCGAAAAATCCGGGGCGGCTTTTAACGACTTGCAGGCCCTGTTGTTCACGCATTTTCATGTCGATCACAGTAGCGATTTTCCAGCCTTGGTAAAAGGCTCCTATTTTACCGGCCGAAAAAAAGACTTACCGGTCTATGGCCCATCAGGCAACGATCTTATGCCTTCGACAAAGGAATTTATAGATAAATTGTTCGGTAAAAGCGGCATCTACCGTTACTTAAACGAATACATCAACCCCGACAGCCAAAGTAATTATAAAATACAAGCTCACAACGTCCGTTTCGGCAAAAACAGGATACAAACATTCAACATTGCACCGAATTTAACCATCAGCGCCATATCCGTGCATCATGGTCCCTTACCCGCTTTAGCCTGGCGCATCGATGCAGAAGACTGCAGCATCGTCATCTCCGGCGACACCAGCAATGAATACAATACCCTAATCAAACTTGCCGAAGGCTCCGACCTGCTGATCGCCCATCACGCCATCCCTGAACAGGCGACTGGAGCCGCTCGTAATCTGCACATGCCGCCTTCGGAAATCGGCAAAATCGCACAAGCCGCAAAGGTCAAGCATTTAGTCTTATCGCACCGCATGCGGCGAACCGAAGGCTCGGAAGAAGAAACCTCGGCAATTATACGCAAGCACTTTCCGGGACCGATCGATTTTGCCGACGATTTGGAGAGTTATCCATTGATCGGCTGTGAAAAGTAGCTGCTGACCGTACCTGAGGATTCACTTCCTGGAGTTATTTTGATCGGAATCCTTACAGTACAGGTCCATAAAACGTCGAGTGATCGATGCAAGACGTTCATCCAGAACCGAATAAACCATATTTTGAATCGGCAAAGGGACGCCTCCGTAAAATGCTTGTGCAATTCCGCCCGCAATGCACGCCAGTGTGTCCGAATTGTGTCTTCAAAATCGGTTGAATCCAAGAAAGCCCGAATGGCTGGCGGCACGATTCCTTGCGCGGAGATATCACGCGAGGTCGGAATGTCGATATCGGGTATGAACAAGAATAGTATCGCAAGGCTCCAGGCGACCTGCTCGGTCGGATATTCAAACCGCCGCCGAGATAAAACGCGGTCGAAAAAGAGGCATGGGTGATGGCAAACATGGGCTTTTATACCTATTCTTCATTATTTCATGGCTAAAGGTATTGCCAAGCTCCGAATTATCGAGTATTACTGCCTCTTCGCATTTACAAACGTAAATCCTAAATTCGGTAGTCAGCCCACTAGAATCACGCAATTAATCGTACAGTTAAACCTTTCGCACTTCAAATTTCGGCAATGCCTGAGGAGGCACCGGGGTGTGCGGCCCCTCACCTAACGCTAGGTGAGGGGCCGCACACTGCCGAAATTTGAAGTACGAAAGTTATAATTTAGCATGCCATCGATAAACTAACTGAAAACCCTATCAAAAGCCTTAACTCAGCTTTAAAGTTTTCGATCGTATGCTATTGAATAATATGTAAACCCTATTTTACTGGCGCCACAAGATTACATTTAACATGACATTCTATTTTTTAATTTCTATAACATAGACCATAGGCACTACATTTGTTAAAGCTGGGCTTATTGATAATTTTTGGTTGACACCGAAATTTGATTCGCGAAGAGCTTATGTCTCTTATCCTTTTTTACTTATTTCTTGAAATTCGAGTAGAATCGATCAATAAAAAAGGAACGCTTATATGCTTGAATGGTCGATTCTAATTTTTTTACTTTTTATTGTTTATATCATTATGAAAAAATCTAACACCACCACTGAAAAAACCAAATCCGAGACTGAAAAGACCGTAACACCCGAAGCGGTTAAAGAAACGCCGAAGAAGGCAAGCACTACCCGGGAAGCCCCTAAAAAGGCTCAAACCGCCGAAGAGTCTAAGGCAACAATGGAACAACCGGTTACACCTAAAACCGCTAAAGTAACGCCTAAGAAGAGCAGCTCCTCCCTAGCTGCCACTAAAAAAACAAGCAGCCCAGCTCCGGTTGCCGAAACGCCGGAAATAAGCATACGTGAACGCGTCGGTTTAACTGCCGGTACCATCTGGCAATACTTGGATAAAAATGGCGAAACTTCCGTTGCAAAATTAATCAAGGAACTTCCTGAAGAAGAAAAAATTATCCAGCGCAGCATCGGTTGGTTAGCTCAAGAAGGTAAAATCACACTCAGCACAGTCAGTCGAGTTGAAACCGTCGCATTAAAATGATAACGGCAATGAACCGTGTAGACTAATCTACCCACCTAATGTGGATTCAGCAATCTACAAATTACGTTCGTTAGATAAGCAAAAAATCAAACTGAATCTGTATGTTGTTTCAGCCATGAATGAAACAGATTCACTACTTACAGTGCGAAAGGTATACAATTCACTTTGGCTTTAAAAGAGCTTCCTGTAGTGTGCTGGGTGTTTTTTAACTATATACCTTAAATTTAGCCGTTTAACCATCAAGCGCGCCAAGATTTTTCGCGAAAGCTGAAATGAGGTCCGTCCGATTTCAGCAGCGAAAAATAACTTGGCGATTCTTGCCTTCGGCGGCCCCGATTCGCCCTGCGTCCATGCCACTACGCCACATCATCGTATACTCAATGCGGCTCCGTAGCACTCCCACAAATGGCTTTACGCCGTGTCGCGATGCCTTGTATTTTGCCTCCGCCTGCGCTATTCGCGCAGACTCCGGCAAAACACCCGGCGCTACGGCTATCGGAGACTAAAAATCTTCACTTAGCTAACGCTCCGTTTCCAAGATTTTCAGCGGAAGCACATGCAGTTTATGACGGATTTCAAGAAAAAAACCCTAAATATTCTTTCTAACCTCTTTGGTGTGCGAAAGTGCTATACAAACGTATAACAAGCTATGAATTAACCTCATGATCTTCATAGTAAAATGTTTTTCGAGGATTACCGCATACATAATCATTCGTAACACCATGAGTTTTTCCGGAATCTACGCGAAAAGGTGCTGGCGAGATTTCTCCGGACAATAAAAAACCCGCTAAGCCTTGAAACTTGCGGGTTTTTGGAGTTGTTCGGACTTCCCCGAACTTGAATTTGGTGCCGATGGCCGGACTTGAACCGGCACGACTTGCGTCACCACCCCCTCAAGATGGCGTGTCTACCAATTTCACCACATCGGCTGATAATTATTTTTATTCGTTTATTTCTTCTGCCGGTTGTTCTTTTGCTTCAACCGTTTTTGATTCTTCTTCGATAGCAGGCGTTTCGGCCGATATGGAAGGGACGGCAACCGGTTCTGCTTCTTTACTCATTAATGGTATATCGAAAGCTTCTTCGGTTTCTGCGTCATCAAAAAAGTCTTTCACGGCTGTACTACCGCCACTCAAGATAGCAAGAGAAAGACTTGTCACAAAGAACAAAGTCGCTAAAACCGCAGTGGTTCTCGATAAAAACGAAGCCGAGCCTTGTGCACCGAATAAAGTTCCCGATGCACCGCTTCCGAACGCGGCACCGGCATCGGCACCTTTACCTTGCTGCATTAATACCAGACCGATAATACCCAGTCCGAATAACACATGAATGACTATGATAACTTGATACATATTATTAGGGTTATTTAGATGCGCTATATATTTTCAAAAAGCCTTCGGCATCGAGTGATGCTCCGCCGATTAATCCGCCGTCGATATCAGGCATTGCAAATAAGCCTTTAGCATTGTCCGGCTTTACACTGCCGCCATACAAAATTTGCAGTTGGTCGGCAATCGCTTGATTTTTAGCTGCGAACTTTTGGCGAATATACTGATGAACTTCTTGTGCCTGCTCGTCAGAGGCGGTTCTTCCTGTACCGATGGCCCATACCGGCTCATAAGCAACAACTGCTTTAGCGAAAGATTCGATCCCTGCCGCATTTAAAACCGCATCGAGCTGCTCATCGATGACGCTAAACGTTTGATCGTTTTCACGTTGCTCTAATGTTTCGCCAACGCACAATATAGGAACGATTCCTTGTTGTTGGGCTTGAGAATAACGTGAAGCAACCGATTCGTTGGTGTCGCCGTAATAAGTCCTACGTTCGGAGTGACCGACGATTGCATATTTGCAATTAAATTCGTTCAGCATGGACGCTGAGATTTCTCCGGTATATGCGCCAGAACTTTGATCGGCAACATTTTGTGCGCCAAGATCAAGAGGGGTGCCTTCCGTTAATTTAGCTGCATCGGATAAATAAACATAAGGAACACACACTACGATTCCGGTGTCGGATGAGTTAAGTCCGGCAATAATGGCCTTGCATAACGATTCTGTGGCCGCTTTAGAGCCATTCATTTTCCAGTTTCCAGCCACGAGTGTTTGACGCATAATTTCTCCCTCTCCATCCAAAATTAAGCTGCGTATGATATATGCTTATTGAAACTTGTTCAAGCATCGATTGCTTTCTTAACCTCATCCGCTAATTGATTGGCGCATTTATTCACCAACGCCTCGTCGACTCCTTCCACCATTACACGAATCAAAGGCTCGGTTCCAGAGGCCCTCAGCAAGACCCTACCATTCGCACCCAATATTTTTTCGACATCCTTAACCGCTTTTTGTATTTTCTCGTGATTATCGGGATTAATTTTGATATCAGTCCTTAAGTTAATCAAAACTTGAGGATACATAAGAACCCCGGACCTAAGCTCATGCAGCGTCTTACCGCTGGTTTTCATTTCGGCCATGACTTGTAAAGCCGCCACGATACCGTCGCCTGTAGTCGTTCTGTCTAAACAAATGATATGCCCCGAATTTTCGCCGCCTAAGATACCTTTCTTCTCTTCAAGCATTTCCATGACATAACGGTCTCCAACTTTTGCTCGAAACAATTCGATGCCTAAGCTTTTTAACGCATGCTCCATACCGAGATTGGTCATTAAGGTACCGATCACCGGACCTTTTAGGGCTCCTGCATTTAATCTCGATTTCGCGATGATATAAATTAATTCGTCGCCATCGACGATTTCACCCTGATGATCGACCATGATCAACCGGTCTCCATCACCGTCGAGCGCAATACCGAAATCGGCACGATAGGCAAGAACCGTCGAAACCAACTTTTCGGTCTTCGTGGCTCCGCACTCTTCGTTGATATTCAGCCCATCCGGTTCGGTGCCGATCGTAACGACTTCAGCGCCTACTTCGTTGAAAACGTGCGGCGCGATATGGTAAGTCGCGCCATTGGCACAGTCGACTACGATTCTTAGACCGTTAAAGTCCATCCAAGTCGGAATCGTACTTTTGCAAAATTCTATATACCGGCCTGCCGCATCGCCAACACGATTGGCTTTGCCTAGTTTCGCCGAGTCAACCGTCGTCATCGGCGAATCAAGGTAATGCTCTATTTTTTTCTCCATTGAATCGGGTAGTTTCGTTCCCTCAACTGAAAAAAACTTAATGCCGTTATCGTAGAATGGATTATGCGAAGCGCTAATAACAATTCCCGCCTGGGCGCGCAAGGTTCGCGTCAAATAGGCAACACCCGGGGTCGGCATCGGCCCCAATAAATGCGTATCGACACCGGCGGCAGTCAATCCCGCTTCGAGCGCCGATTCAAACATATATCCTGAAATCCGGGTATCTTTTCCGACCAATACGAAACCGTGCCCTTCATTCGCGAAGACTCGTCCGGTTGCCCAACCTAATTTGAGTAAAAAATCAGCGGTTATCGGATACTCGCCTACTTTTCCTCTGATACCATCGGTTCCAAAATATTTTTTTTCCTTCATCTTCAAGCCCGTTTATTACTTATTGGTTAAAAAGCATGCTTGTTTCAAAATAATAAAAAAGGAGAGCCGGCACCGACTCTCCTTTTCACTTGCTTCCGAAAAGATTATTGGCCTTGTTCGGCGGCATCGCTCAAAGGCGGCTCGGAATCTTTAGCATCGGCTAGACTACCTCCTTTGGCGCCGCCTTGCGGTGGGGATGGGTCTTCCCAGCCTTGGGGAGGCCTAACCGGTTTTCTTGACAACAAATCGTCGAGCTGTGCTTTATCGATCGTTTCGTACTTCACCAAAGCGTCGGCCATAGCATGCAAGATATCTTCGTTTTCTTTTAGAATTTTTTCTGCGCGCTCGTAGTTCCTATCGATAATCGAGCGAATTTCTTCGTCGATCGTATGCGAGGTTTCCTCGGCAACCGACTTATGCTGCGTAACAGACCGACCCAGAAACACCTCGCCTTCTTCTTCGCTATAAGCCAAAGGACCGAGACGTTGCGATAAGCCCCATTTCGTAACCATGTTTCTGGCCAACTCGGTCGCACGCTCGATATCATTGGATGCGCCGGTGCTGACTTCCTCCCAACCGAAAATCATTTCCTCGGCAATTCGTCCGCCATACAAACTCGAAATCATGCTGTCGAGTTTACGTTTACTAATGCTGTATTGATCGCTTTCAGGAAGAAACATCGTCACCCCTAAGGCGCGTCCACGCGGCATGATGCTTACCTTGTAGACCGGGTCGTGATCAGGCACCAGACGTCCGACAATAGCATGCCCGGCTTCATGATAAGCCGTCATTTTTTTCTCTTTGTCGCTCATTACCATCGAGCGACGTTCCGCGCCCATGATGATCTTGTCTTTCGCTTTTTCTAAATCGAACATACTGATCAATCGTTTGTTGGCTCGGGCGGCACACAATGCGGCTTCGTTAACCAGATTAGCCAAATCCGCACCGGAAAAACCGGGCGTTCCTTGCGCGATATATTTGATAACGACATCATCGGCAGCAGGAACTTTCTTCATGTGCACATTCAAAATCTGCTCTCGCCCTTTCACATCGGGTAAACCGACCGTGACTTGACGATCGAATCTCCCAGGACGTAATAAAGCTTTATCCAATACATCCGGGCGATTAGTCGCTGCGATCACAATGACACCTTCGTTCCCTTCAAAACCGTCCATCTCGACTAACAACTGATTTAAGGTTTGTTCGCGTTCGTCATGCCCGCCGCCTAATCCTGCGCCGCGTTGGCGACCCACGGCATCGATCTCATCGATAAAGATAATGCAAGGTGCATGTTTTTTTGCCTGCTCGAACATATCGCGAACTCGAGACGCGCCGACACCGACGAACATTTCGACAAAATCGGAACCGGAGATGGTAAAAAACGGCACTTTTGCTTCGCCGGCAATAGCCCTAGCCAATAACGTTTTGCCGGTACCGGGCGGACCCACCATCAATGCGCCTCGCGGAATTTTTCCGCCGAGTTTTTGATATTTAGCCGGATCCTTTAGAAAATCGACCATTTCGGCAACTTCTTCTTTAGCCTCGTCACATCCTGCGACATCGGAGAATGTCACTTTAATCTGGTCTTCCTCGAGCATACGCGCCTTGCTTTTCCCGAAAGACATGGCTCCTTTGCCGCCGGCGCCTCCGCCTTGCATTTGTCGCATAAAAAAGACCCAGACCGCAATCAATAACAAAATTGGGCCGAATGAGACCAGAAGCTGCATCAAGAAGGAAGGTTGCTCAGGCGGCAAGGCTTTGATGTCAACCCCGCCTTCGAGCAAATCATCGACTAAATGCGGATCGTTCGGCGCATAGGTGCGAAACGTCTCGCCGGTTTGCATTTTTCCCTTAACGACATTGTCATTGATTGAAACCTGTTGAACCTGCCCCATTTTAACCGCTTGTATGAACTGCGTATAAGACAGCGTAAGATCGCCGCGGTCACCACGCGGAGCGAAATTGTTGAATACCGACATCAATACGACGGCGATAACAACCCATAAAATTACATTTTTTAACATATCGTTCAAGTTACTAGCCTCTGACCTTATCAGGCCCTCGGTTTAAAAACATTGCAATTGTATCAGGAATCTGCGTTCCTGATCGTTGTTATTGATTTTCGCCACTCCCATTCATTAACATGGTGACTCAATCAGCTTATTTAAACCCTTTCCCTAAAATATATACTTCATTACTTCTTGATCTAGAGGCTTTCGGCTTTCTGATCGCAACCGATGAAAAACTTTGCCGGGTATCTTTAAGGAAACTTTCGTATCCTTCACCCTGAAAAACCTTGACTAAAAATGAACCGCCGCGATTTAAAATCGAGCGCGCAGTATCAAGCGCAAGTTCGCATAAATACATGGAATTAGGCTGATCAACGCCTTTATTGCCGGTCATATTCGGCGCCATATCCGACATGACCAAGTCGACAGTCGCCCCGGCCAACACGGCTTGCAACTGTTCCAACACCGCAAGTTCGCGAAAGTCGCCTTGAATAAAATCGACATTTTCCAATGGATCCATCGGCAATATATCCAAAGCAACGATCTTATTCTTTTGTCCGATAATGCGCCGGGCATATTGAGACCAGCCGCCCGGTGCCGCACCTAAATCGACGATATTCATTCCGGGCTTTATGATTTTGTCCTTTTCTTGTATTTCAATTAACTTAAAAACCGCGCGAGAACGCCATCCTTGCGCTTGAGCCATTTTGACGTATTCATCGTGAAAATGTTCCTGTAACCAGCGACTACTGCTTTTACTTCGTGCCATATCGTAAATCGTGTAAAATTCGCGTTTTATTTATAGCTAAGGAAACACAGAGTGACCCCTGCCGAAAGAAAACAACTCAAAGCCCAAGCCCACAGCCTGAAACCGGTTGTCATAATAGGCCATTCAGGCTTAACGCAAAGCGTTTTGGCTGAAATGGATATTGCGCTCAATAGTCATGAACTCATTAAAGTAAAAATACGCGCCGAACGCGACGATCGAAAAAAGATACAACAGGAAATTTGTACACAAACCGGAGCCGATTTCGTTCAAAGCATAGGCCAGATTCTTGTTATTCATCGACTTAATCCTGAGAAATAAGCGTATGGGCGGGCAACGCGCAAACCGCCCGCCGTTTCGCAAGATCGTTAAATATACTGAATCGAAAGGATTTCGTATTCGATATCGCCGCCTGGCGCTTTAACGATGACTACATCCTCTGCTTCTTTGCCTATCAAGGCCCGCGCTATCGGAGAGCCAACGGAGATACGACCGGCTTTGATATCGGCTTCGTCTTCGCCGACGATTTGATAAGTAACGGTTTCACCGCTTTCAAGCTCTTCAATTTCAACGGTTGCACCGAATACGACTTTACCGTTGGCATCCAATTTAGTGACATCGATAATTTGAGCATTGGACAATTTTCCTTCAATCTCGGCGATGCGCCCCTCGGCAAAACTTTGCTGTTCGCGCGCAGCATGATATTCGGCATTTTCCTTCAGATCTCCGTGCTCCCTGGCTTCAGCAATGGCCTTGATGATTCTGGGACGCACCACGGATTTCAGCTCGTCTAGCTCCTCTCGTAATTTCTTGGCTCCGGTAACTGTTAGAGGTACTTTATTCATGGATACAACTCCTTTAATTTATTGTAGTTACCAAGCAAAAAGAATTTCCCTGGTAAAAATAGTCGGATTGAGTCGGCATATGACTTGTTGCAATAAGCCAATGTGACGCTTAAGAGCAACTGTCAGCTCACAATGGAAGCTGACAGAGATCTTTCAGCTTGTTGAGAGACGCGAGCAATTAATCGGCATCGATTAAGCTTTTGTGAAGTTCTTGCAAGCTAGTCACGGTTCCCGCCGCCAACTCTCCCAATGCATAACACGCGGCGCGCGCACCAGCCATCGTAGTGTAATAAGTTACCCGATGCTGCAACGCTTCTCTTCGCATCGTGAATGAGTCGTGAATAGCTTTTTTGCCATCAGTGGTGTTGACGACTAATTGAATTTGGTCGTTTTTGATCATATCCACGGTATTCGGCCTACCTTCGTTGACTTTGAAGACTTCGTCGCAAGGAATACCCGCTTCTTTCAATACTCTAGCCGTCCCTCGAGTCGCGACGATTTGATAGTCTTTCGCAACCAGCATTTTAGCCAATTCAGGCAACTTAGCCTTATCCGCATCACGAATACTAATCAATACTTTCCCGCTTTGGCTTAAATCAATACCGGCGGCACGTTGCGATTTGGCAAATGCTTCGCCAAAAGTCTTTCCAACCCCCATCACCTCACCGGTCGACTTCATTTCAGGCCCTAATAAGGGATCGACACCAGGGAATTTAACGAAAGGAAACACCGCTTCCTTGACCGAATAATACGAAGGTATACGCTCTTTTGTAATACCTTGCTCAACTAAAGATTTACCAACCATACAGCGCGCAGCGATTTTGGCCAACGGATACCCCGTTGCTTTGGAAACGAACGGCGCCGTTCTTGATGCTCGAGGATTGACTTCAAGAACATATATATCATCACCTTGAATTGCAAACTGGGTATTCATCAAACCCTTGACGCCTAACGCTTCCGCCATTTTAGCGACTTGTTCGCGCAACTGATTTTGAATAGCCGCAGGTAAATCGTACGGAGGTATCGAACAAGCCGAATCACCGGAATGAACACCCGCCTGTTCGATATGCTCCATTAATCCGCCGATTAACACCCGTTCGCCATCGTAAATCGCATCGACATCCATTTCAACCGCATCATCGAGAAAACGGTCCAATAATACCGGAGAATCGTTAGAAACACTGACAGCCTCTTTCATATAGCGCTGCAGGCCTTCTTCATTGACAACGATTTCCATTGCCCGACCACCTAACACATAAGAAGGCCTAACCACCAACGGATAACCCAGCTCCCGCGCCGAAAGTATTGCCTGCTCGACCGAACGCGCCGTTGCATTGGGCGGTTGTTTCAAGCCTAATCTTTCCAATAGTTTTTGAAAGCGTTCTCTGTCCTCGGCCAAATCTATCGAATCGGGAGACGTACCGATAATCGGAGCCCCGGCGGCCTCGAGTGCGCGCGCCAGTTTCAGCGGAGTTTGTCCGCCATATTGAACGATCACGCCCTTCGGTTGTTCGAGGTGAATGATCTCCAAGACATCTTCCAAGGTCAACGACTCGAAATACAAGCGATCGGAGGTATCGAAATCGGTCGAAACGGTTTCCGGGTTGCAGTTGATCATGATCGTTTCATAACCGTCCTCACGCAATGCCAATGCGGCATGCACGCAGCAATAATCAAACTCGATGCCCTGCCCGATTCGATTAGGACCGCCGCCCAGAATAATAATTTTATCCTTATCGCTGACCCGTGCCTCGCACTCTTCATCGTAACTCGAATATAAATAAGCGGTATCGGATGAGAATTCAGCCGCGCACGAATCTATGCGCTTATAAACCGGACGAATATTGTTTTTATGTCGAGCATTTCTAATTTCAGATTCGCTAGTATCGAGTAATTTTGCCAGCCTGGCATCGGAAAACCCTTTGCGCTTCAAACGATAGAGCTCACCCTCCTCTAAAGTCGCCAAGGTTTTGGTTGACAACGATTTTTCGGCAATCAGCAAGTCTTCGATTTGCGCTAAAAACCAGGGATCGATTTTGCAGATATCATGAATCTCTTCAAGCGACATACCGCTGCGAAACGCATCGGCAACATACCATAAGCGTTCGGCGCCCGGATGACGCATTTCTTTGAGTAAAATTTCCTTGGCATCCTCGGCATTTAAATCGACAATCTCATCGAGGCCGGTCTTGTCGACTTCAAGCCCACGCAAGGCTTTTTGCAAAGACTCTTGAAACGAGCGTCCGATCGCCATGACTTCGCCGACCGATTTCATTTGTGTCGTCAATCGATCGTCGGCTTGCGGGAATTTTTCGAAGGTAAAGCGCGGCACCTTGGTCACGACATAATCGATCGTCGGCTCAAACGAGGCAGGCGTAGCACCGCCGGTGATTTCGTTTTGCAGCTCGTCCAATGTATAACCGACCGCGAGTTTCGCCGCGACCTTCGCAATCGGAAAACCGGTGGCTTTCGAGGCTAAAGCGGACGATCGCGAAACACGCGGATTCATCTCGATAATGACCATCCGTCCGTTTTCCGGATTGATCGCGACCTGCACGTTCGATCCGCCGGTATCAACGCCGATTTCGCGCAAAACGGCCAACGAAACGTTACGTAATATTTGGTATTCCTTGTCGGTCAAGGTTTGCGCCGGGGCGACAGTAATAGAGTCGCCAGTATGCACACCCATCGGATCGAAATTTTCGATCGAACAAACGATGATGCAATTGTCTTTCGAATCGCGCACGACTTCCATTTCGAATTCTTTCCAGCCCAACACCGACTCTTCAATCAGCAATTCATTGGTCGGCGACAAATACAATCCGCGCTCGCAAATTTCAATGAATTCTTCTTTGTTGTAGGCAATTCCGCCTCCGCTACCGCCCATCGTAAAAGACGGACGAATAATTGTCGGATAGCCGACTTCCTGTTGCGCGGCCAGCGCTTCTTCCATAGTGTGTGCCGTTTTGGATTTTGCGACTTCCAAGCCGATCTTACGCATCGCCTGGTTGAACAGCTCCCGATCTTCGGCTTTATTGATCGCTTCTTTGGTCGCACCGATCATTTCCACGCCGTATTTTTCTAAGACGCCGTGCTTGTCGAGCGCTAACGCACAATTCAACGCGGTCTGCCCGCCCATCGTCGGCAAAATCGCGTCAGGGCGTTCTTTTTCTATAATTTTTTCGACGGTTTGCCAGTCGATCGGTTCGATATAGACCACATCGGCCATATCCGGGTCGGTCATGATCGTCGCCGGATTGGAATTGACCAGAATGACCCGGTAACCTTCCTCGCGCAATGCCTTGCACGCTTGCGTGCCGGAATAATCGAATTCGCAAGCTTGTCCGATAACAATAGGGCCTGCGCCCAATAATAAAATCGATTTTATGTCGCTTCTTTTTGGCATTTTTTAACTAATCTATGTCGGTGGCGGTTTAGTGCGTTTTGGCTTGATTCATCATGTCGACGAAACGGTCGAATAAGCTTTCGACATCCTGCGGTCCCGGGCTCGCCTCAGGATGCCCTTGAAAGCCGAAAGCCGGACAATCGGTTCGCTCTATGCCTTGCAGACTGCCATCGAAAAGCGAACGAAAAGTCGCTTTTAAATGAATCGGCAAACTCGCTTCGTTGACCGCAAAACCATGGTTTTGACTACTGATCATAACCCGCCCGGTCGCAAGATCTTGAACGGGGTGATTCGCTCCATGATGCCCGAATTTCATTTTCTCGGTTTTTGCGCCGCTGGCTAAGGCCAATAATTGATGGCCGAGACAAATACCGAAAACAGGCACCTTGGTATCGAGAATCTTTTTTATCGCTTCGATCGCATAATCGCATGGCTCGGGATCGCCGGGGCCGTTTGATAAAAACACGCCGTCCGGATTCATTGCCAATACTTTCTCAGCAGGTGTCTGAGCAGGAACTACGGTTACTCTGCAGCCTCGATTGGCAAGCAACCTCAGGATATTTCGCTTAATTCCGAAATCAAAAGCGACGACATGCTTGGTCAAATTGGTCGCCGACTGATACCCCTTGTCGAGATCCCAAACATCTTCCGTCCATTCATATGACTTATCGACAGTCACTATCTTGGCTAAATCCATGCCTTTAAGGCCGGGAAAAGCGGCTATCGCTTTTTTGGCAATTTCGACATCAGCGTTATCGCCGGCAATAACGGCACCGCGCTGAGCACCCTTATCGCGTAACAAGCGAGTCAGTTTACGTGTATCGATCTCGGCAATCGCGACCACATTACGGTCGATCAAATATTCCTGCAAGGTTTTCTCACATCGCCAATTACTAGCCTGCAACGGTAAATTCCGAATAACCAAGCCGCTGGCACAAACGCTCGAAGACTCATCATCTTCCATATTGGTCCCGACATTGCCGATATGCGGATATGTCAATGTTACGATTTGACGCGCGTAAGATGGATCACTCAAAATTTCCTGATATCCAGTCAATGAAGTATTAAAAACGACTTCTCCAACGGAACAACCGTCTACTCCGATGGATACGCCATTAAAAACCGATCCATCCTCCAATACCAGTAATGCGGGTTTACTCAAAATCTGCTACCTCAAATATGCAAAACGGGAGGAGCCGCACAAGACCCATCCCGTTACAAAAAAGACAAAACTGTGCTAATTCTACGAAATTATCGCTATTTGGTCATTAACAATTTTTACTTACTGCAAAGCTGTCGCTATACTCTTCGATCAAAATACCTATCGAGCATTGGAATTATTTTAGCGACCCCGGCAACGCGGCTGAACTTTCCATTAAAAAATACCTCTTTGCATTAACTTAAAATTAATAAAGGGTTTAAAATCAATTTTTGACAATGATACTCATCGTAGATCAAAATTCGGCGCAGGGGTGTCCATCAAAGGCTCAGCACTCCGATGCCTCCTCAGGCATTGCCGAAATTTGAAGTGCGAAAGGTATATTTCCCCTAAAGAATCGACCTATCCCATACTTGGACGGCCCAAACTCAACAAGACCTGACTAAAGGTAACCACAGAATATGCGAAATGTTAAACTAAAAATTCGCCGGTTATTGGTATTGAGTTTTTGGACCGGCGCGGCGTGGTTAAGCTTTACTTTTATCATCTTAGTCAAGGAGGAAATAGAAACTTCCCGCTATCAAGCCCAATATCTTTCGGAGATTACCAAACAGTTGAGCTTCAAACTTGAACCCGGCTCAAGTTCGTCAATTCGTTTTCCTTCTCAAGGCCCTTATGACCGGCGGCTCGGGTATACTTCGTTGCCCGACATGATCTCCCGCATAGAAAACAATGGCTTCAAGATTTCGGCCCAGGCAAACTCGTCCGATGTGATGTTGCAATTAAACGACTACGGGCTCAATCCCATCTATCAGGAAAAAATCCAAGCCGGGCTTCGCATCATCGATTACAAAGACCGCGAATTATTCAACACCCAGTATCCGACTTACGGATATGCTCATTTTGATGCGATTCCTCCGCTTATTCTCAACACCTTGTTATTTATTGAGAACCGTGAATTACTCAACGACAAATTCCCTACGGTAAATCCGGCTGTCGAATGGGGTCGACTAGGATTCGCCGGCATGCAATTCATTGCCAAGCAATTCGGCTCAAACATCAACGTACCGGGCGGAAGCACCCTAGCGACTCAGTTAGAAAAATACCGTCATTCACCGGACGGCTATACTCGCTCAATCAAAGACAAACTGCAACAAATGGTCAGCGCTTCGATACGCGCTTACTTGTTGGGACCCGACACCCGGGAAATGAGGAAACAAATCGCGCTTTCATATCTAAACTCGATGCCGTTGGCTGCGACGCCTAAACTCGGTGAAATTCATGGCTTGGGCGATGGATTATCGGCCTGGTACGGAGCGAATTTTGAAGAAACCAATCGCCTGCTCGCTTCAAGCGCCTTCGACCCTGAACAAGCAGTCAGCCCCGAACAAGGCAAAGCCTACCGGCAAGTACTCAGCTTGCTTCTATCGCAACGCAGACCCTCAGATCTACTCGGTTCTAAGACCGGTTTCAAAGCATTACAAAATCTTACCGACAGCTATTTAAGAGTCATGGCCGAACAAGGCCTCATTTCAACATCATTACGCGATGCTTCATTACAAGCATCCGTTGCCCGCCAAACCAGCGAAATTGCAGAGCCGGCCAAGTTCATGACCGAAAAAAAGACCCAAGCCGTACTCCGGACACGATTAGCTAGAGCGCTGGGAGTCAATTCGATCTACGAATTAGACCGAATTGACTTGACCGCAACGTCGACTATCGACTTTGATACTCAGCAAGCAGTCGGCCAAGCCCTAAGGCGTTTGAGCGAAATAGAAGGAGCCCGAGCCGCGGGCGCTATCGGATTCAGATTATTAAATGAAACCAACGATCCCTCGCCTATTATTTACAGCTTGATGCTGTTCGAGCGAAGCCCAAAAGGCAACTTGCTACGCGTACAAACCGATAATTACGATCAACCGCTAGATATCAACGAAGGCATCAAGATCGACCTAGGTTCTACCGCTAAACTCAGAACGATGGTTCATTACCTTGAACTAATCACCGACGTTTACGAGCTTTACAAACACACCCCGACCTCCGAATTCAACAAAATCGAATTGCATTCACGCGACTACATTTCCGCCTGGGTAATCCATCAACTTCGCGCCAACCCTACTATTCAATTGGAAGATTTATTGAACCGGGCCCTAGACAGGCGTTTTTCGGCAAGCCCAGGAGAAAGTTTTTATACCGGAGGCGGTATCCATCGTTTTAGCAATTTCAGCCGGATAGACAACGAAAAAATCTTATCGGTTCGCGATGCCCTGCGCGACTCGGTCAATTTAGTCTTCATACGACTCATGCGCGAAGTCGTCTATCATCATCTATACAGGCCGGGAGGCGTCGCACGATGGCTGGAAATTCCGGACGACCCTCGCCGTAAGGAATATCTCCAACGCTTCGCGGACCGTGAAGGACGTATATATTTGCGCCGGTTCTACGCAAAATATCAAGATAAGTCGCCCGAAGAAGCGCTGGCTATGCTAACAAAACGCGTTTACGCCAAAGCATCTCGGCTTTCTATGCTCTACCAATCGATTTATCCCGATGCAAGCATTGGTGAGCTGGAACAGTTTCTGAAAAAAAAACTATCCGCCTCCACATTCGGCAATGAGAAAATCGAAAAACTGCACGAAAAATACTCTCCGGCCAATTTCGACTTACAGGATCAAGGCTACATCACCAAAATCCACCCCCTCGAACTTTGGTTAGTCAGGTATTTAGCTCAACACCCTAACGCAACCAGAGAAGAAATCCTAGAAGCCAGCACGGAGCAACGCCAGGAGGTTTATCGCTGGTTATTTAGGAGCCGCCGTGCCAGCGCTCAACAACGGCGCATTATGACGCTACTGGAAATCGAAGCGTTTACCTCAATCCATCGTGCTTGGCAAAGAACGGGCTACCCTTTCAGTTATTTGACGCCTTCCTATGCCAGCGCAATCGGTGCGTCGGGAGATCGTCCGGCGGCATTAGCAGAGCTGATGGGTATTCTACAAAACGACGGCATCAGGCAACCGCTAGTTCGTTTTGAAAAACTTCATTTCGCAAAAGACACGCCCTATGAAACCATCATGAGTCGACAACCCGCTCATGGCCAGCGAGTCTTTGCGCCCGAAATTGCAAAAGTGACCCGTGATGCTCTGATTAACGTCGTCGAAGGAGGTACGGCAACACGCTTAAGAAACGTTTACAAAGACTCCGATATCGAACCAATCGCAATAGGCGGAAAAACCGGCACCGGCGACCATCGGCGCCAAGTGTGGGGAGAACGTGGACGGTTGATCGAATCGAAATTCATCAGCCGCGCCGCAACCTTTGCATTTTTCCTTGGGGATCGATTCTTTGGTGTCATTACCGCTTATGTTAAAGGACCCGACGCGGAAAACTACCGATTTACCAGTTCGCTACCGGTGCAAATTGTCAAATCGTTGGAACCGACATTATCCCCATTACTAAATCGAGAAACTGAAATGAAAGACGTTCGACCGACTTCCGAAGTAACGATAGCAGGGGCCCCACAAAATAAATCTTAGGAACAAGCATGATGGCCAACAGAGTATCAAAGAGATGTGAATAACGCCGAGCGCAGAGCATGGAAACGATAAACTTGCGCAGAATGTGTACAAATCGTCAGATCCATTTATGGAAGTTATTTTTACCTTATCCTTAAGAAAATCGATTTCCGAATATGCGGTTAAGAATCACTTTTCGCTATTCCGGAGACTTTAATTTTGCCAGTGTCCGAGCTAAATTAACGCCTAGTTCGATGACGGCATCTTGTTGGACGGAATCGACCAACGAACCGTCATCGTTAAATGCTTTTGCAGCATTGCCTATCGCTTGTTGACCGGATTGAACGGTTACACCGATATTGGACAACAACAACCTTAAAAACACCAAGCCTCTCAAACCACCCAAGGCCCCAGGCGAAGCGGACATAATTGCCGCTAATTTTCCACGATATGCCAGCAAAGGCAACTCATCACCCTCCCGGCGCGACGCCCAATCTATTGCATTTTTTAATAATGGACTAAATGCGCTGTTATATTCAGGCGATGCGATTAAAAAACCGTCGTGTGCGATTAGAAGCGACTTAAAATCGCGAGCCGCCGCCGGCATTCCCTCTTTTTTTTCGAGATCCTCATTGAAAATAGGCATCTCAAAATCAGCTAAATTAATCAAAGTAACTTCCACACCCGTACGTCGAGCTCCGCCAGCAGCAATCTCAACTAACTTCTGATTATAGGAATCTTTTCTAGCACTGCCTGAAAAGGCAAGAATTTTGACCATGGTTCTTTTTCTCTAAGTCTCTTCAGTTAAATCTCATCCGGTTCGACATATTCGTTATTGAAATTGTTAAAATCAACATCGAGATCCCAATCGTTTTCGGGCACATTCCCGTCTAGAATCAAATATTCTCGTTGTTGTATATAGGCATTTTTGAAGAATTCGTATCGATCCACAGCGGCTTCTGTCGCAATTCTCGCTGTGCTCAAATTGTCGGCGCGAGTATCGACCGCATTCAATACAAATAGACCGCCCCCAATAGCACCATAAGTTCCGGAAACGATACCGCCATCGATATAACTAATCGGATTCATAGCAGCATCGCCGACAAGGCCGAATACACCTCTGACAGAACTCGGGCCAAAAAGCGGCAATACCAAATATGGACCTGACGGCACTCCCCAAACCGCTAAAGTTTGATCGAAATCCTCATTATGTTTAGGCAAATCGATTTCTGTCGCTACATCAAACAAACCGCCGATACCCGCCACCGTATTCACAAGAAAACGAGCGCCATCCGATCCCGTCTGGGCCAGTTTAAATTGAAACAAATCGTTAATGGTAACACCGATATCGTTGATATTACTGAAAAAGTTTGTAACACCCCGATCAACGAAAGACGGAGTAATCCATTGATACCCTTTGGCAAGAGGCTTCATGGCATACTCGTCTAAATTATCGTTAAAGACTTGCATATTCCGGTTAAAGCCTTCCCACGGATCGCTTTCATCTATCCTAGCTGCGGGCGCCGAAGCGCATCCGACCACAGAACTCAGCAATACCGGCATCGCCAAACGAATTACCATTGGTTTTAAATTCATATACAGCCTCACAATACCTAAATTTTTATTATTCGGTGTTTTTCGCGTAACATACCACAATATCCCTGCCCTTTCGAGCATTGGCAATAAACTTGCCGCTACTCCTTTTTTCAAATTTTTCTCAATTCTTATGTATCGATGGAAAAAACCATAACTCCTCTAGGAAGTCGCTTCCGAGGCTACCTTCCTGTAATTGTCGACATTGAAACCGGGGGCTTCAACCCCAAAAAAAATCCGTTACTGGAAATTGCAGCGGTTATCGTGGAATTAAACAATCACGGTAACCTTGAAATCACCGAGCGTCACGCATGTCATGTCATTCCTTTTCAAAACTCCGAATTAGACGAATCCGCTCTAAAATTCAACAAAATAGATCCATACCATCCTTTCCGCATGGCTATTCAAGAAAAAGATGCGCTGGATAAACTATTCAAACCCATCAAAAAGGCCGTAAAAAGAAATGACTGCACCCGAGCGATACTGGTTGGCCACAATCCCGCTTTCGATATTAGTTTTTTAAATGCGGCAATCCAAAGAACGCAAATCAAACGTAGTCCATTTCATCCTTTCAGCACTTTCGATACCGCAACATTAGGCGGTCTAGTCTATCAGCAAACGGTACTGGCAAAAATTGCCGCCGCAGCTGGATTAAATTGGGATAGCGACCAAGCCCATTCAGCTTTATACGATGCCGAACAAACGGCTACACTGTTTTGCAAAATCGTCAACCGCTGGAAAAAACTGGAATCGTTAGAGTCTGACACCGAGATGAAATTCGGCTCGGACATAGCCGAAAGCTAGAGGTAGCGATTAAGAATTTACCCGGCACATAAGGCTATGCTTGCGTTAGGAACGAGCATAAAATAACTTCGACAAATACCGAAAGGGGTTCGGAGGCTCGATTGACAGGCGTCGGCGGCAGGGATAGCCGCCGTCGAGCCTACATGGATGTATTCACGGCGTCCTGTCAAGCGAGTCGCCGAACCTCCACAGCGCCTAAAACTTGTAGAAGTAAATTTGTGCATATTCCTTAGTAGTTGAAACGACCTTGAAAGCGACATCCCGGCAAAGATTGCAGGGATCCGGACACAAGGACATAAAAGCCTCTCGCCATCCATGGCCGGCAAAAAAAATTAAGCGCTAATGGCTTCAGCATCCTGCAACAACTTGACTAACTCACCCGTGTTATATAAATCGAGAATGATATCGCAACCGCCAACTAATTGGCCTTTGATATAAAGCTGAGGATAAGTCGGCCAACTGGAATATTCTTTCAACGCTTCCCTGAGTTCAGGGTCTTCGAAAATATTAACAAACGTGAAATCGGCCTTGCAGGCGCGCAATACTTGCACCGAGCGACCGGAAAATCCGCATTGTGGAAAATCGGGAGTACCTTTCATGTAGAGTACTACCGGATTATTTTCAATCTGATCTTTAATTCTGCTTATTACATCCATAGAAATTACTCGTTAATTATAAAAAACCCAGTAATACTATCAAGATTTGCCTTGTTAAAAAAGCTTCTTTTTATAGCAATACTATTGATTAGCCCGGTTATCAAACATATAATCATCGGTTTTCTTACAGGCGGCTTTTAGCCGCCTTTTTGCATTTATAGGTAAGGTGTAATTAATGACCGGCCACATTATGCCAACTTACGGACGTTTAAGCATTTCCTTGGATAGAGGCGAAGGCGCTTGGCTTTGGGACCAACAAGGCAATTGTTATCTGGACGCCCTCTCCGGCATTGCAGTATGCAACCTGGGCCATGCCCATCCTTCCATACATAAAGCCATCTGTGAGCAAAGCGCGAAGTTGGTTCACACATCCAATTTATACCGTATCGATTTACAAGAACAACTCGCCGATCGGTTAACGGCTCTAAGCGGGATGGATAATGCCTTTTTCTGCAATTCGGGCGCCGAAGCCAATGAAGCGGCTATTAAAATAGCACGCCGATACGGTCATCAAAAAGACATAGAAAATCCCGCCATCATCGTCATGGAAAAAAGCTTTCACGGCAGAACCTTGGCGACGCTTAGCGCTACTGGGAACACCAAGATTCAGCAAGGTTTCGCGCCACTGGTTGAGGGCTTCATTCGAGTACCATATAACGACATTACCGCGATTAAAAACGCCTTGCAACAACATAGCAATGTAGTTGCCATTCTTATAGAACCGATTCAAGGCGAAGGCGGGGTTAATATCCCCGCACCGGATTATCTCAATAACATCCGCACACTATGCGACCGGCACGATTTATTGATGATGCTGGATGAAATCCAGACCGGCATTGGCCGTACCGGCAAGTTTTTAGCTTACCAGCATAACGACATTCTCCCCGATGTTTGCACACTCGCTAAGGCGCTCGCTAACGGCGTTCCAATCGGTGCCTGCTTAGCGAGAGGAAAAGCCGAGCAAATTTTGACGCCGGGCACTCACGGCTCGACTTTTGGCGGCAATCCTTTAGCTTGTAGCGCAGCTCTAGCCGTATTGAACGAATTAAATGACGGCCATTTGATCGAACAAGCCGAAATCAAAGGACGAATGATCGCGTCCAAGCTCGATGAACTCTTGGTTGGCAACAATAAGATCGTAGAAATTCGTCACAAAGGCTTAATGATCGGCGTCGAATTATCGGTGCCTTGCGGCGAGCTCGTCAGCAACGCCTTGTCAAAAGGATTGTTGATCAACGTGACTAATGAGAAAACCATAAGGTTATTACCGCCGCTGATCATCGACGCGCAACAAATCGAAAGACTGGTGGAAACACTAACCGCCGTCATCCAAGAATTCACGGAAAAACATCAAGCCAATGAACCCTAGACACTTTATTAGCCTAAATGATCTAACTTCGACCGAATTTCGAACCTTAATCGATCGGGCAATCGAGCTAAAAAAATATCGTGATCCGAACTATCAACCTTTAAAAGGTAAAGTTCTTGCCATGATTTTTGAAAAATCCTCGACACGAACTCGTATCTCGTTCGAAACCGGCATGATCCACTTGGGCGGTTCGGCTTTATTTCTATCGCCGCGCGACACGCAACTTGGCCGCGGCGAACCTTTGCAAGACAGCGCAAAAGTCATCTCAAGCATGGTCGACGGCATCATGTTGAGAACTTTTAAACATGAAACGGTCACCACGATCGCAAAATACTCCAGCGTACCGGTCATCAATGGCCTTACCGATCTTCTACACCCTTGCCAGCTACTTGCCGATATGCAAACTTATTTCGAATATCGCGGCGACATAGAAGGTAAGACCGTTACCTGGATTGGGGACGGCAATAACATGTGCCACTCCTATATAAACGCTGCAAAGTTATTGAATTTTAAATTACATATTGCCTGCCCGCAGGGCTATGAACCGAACCCGGCAATAGTAGAAACCGGACGGTCGCACATTGAGTTTTTTAATTCTCCAGAAGAAGCGGCAGAAGCTTCAGACTTGATTGTTACCGATGTTTGGGCCAGCATGGGCCACGAAGAAGAACAAAAACAACGCGAAATAGCTTTCAAAGATTATCAAGTCAGCGAACGAGTCATGAATGCGGCAAACCAAGACGCACTTTTCATGCATTGCCTCCCCGCACATCGAAACGAAGAAGTCGCAGCCGAAGTCATCGATGGTCCTCAAAGCGTCGTCTTCCCCGAAGCGGAAAATCGTCTACACGCACAAAAGGCTTTGCTGGAATTATTAATGAGTGACAAGTAAAATTTGACCGACTCCTATACAATAATGCAACCATGCCTGCATCAAGGATACACGTGAAAAAATTAGTATACGCTATCATTCTCTCCGCAATCGTTATCAATGCTGCTCAAGCAAAAACCGTTTATGTGACCGACGACTTAGAATTAACTCTCAGAGTCGCCGAAAACGAACGCAGTAAAATTTTGCGAATGCTTCGCTCCGGCACGCCGTTGACACTGATCGAAGACCTCAGCTCTGGGTATTCTTATGTTAGAACAAATAAAGGTATCGAAGGCTACATTTTAACTCGTTTTTTAAAAACTTCGCCGCCCGACAGTCATCTACTTGAACAAGCAAATAAAAAAATCGAACAACTTCAAAATGATAATGCCGGACTGACATCCGAGTTAACCTCATTGCAAGAGACCGTTAAATCTAGCGAGACATTAATGGCCGAACGCAACCAATTGATGATGGAACTTGCCGAAATTAAACAAATCTCGTCAAGCGCTATCGACATTAAAAACCAACGCGATCAATTTCAAGAACGCGTCGTTTCAGCCGAACGCGAGTTACAGCAACTTAAACGAGAAAACCAAGCCTTACGCGATAACGCTCATCAAGACTGGTTTCTCTATGGCGGAATACTCGCATTAGGAGGCGTTTTACTCGGTTTTATATTACCGAAACTAAGCCTAGGACGACGAACCAGCAGTTGGGATACGTTTTAAGGAATGAGGGCGAAAGTAAATGCGCGCACATAACAACTTGAGTAAATGCCTCCGGGATAGGACTGGGGCAAGTAACCGAATCTTCGACAAAGCTCATAACTCCCGGAAGTTATTTTTTAGCGCAATCCTAAGGAACCGCTTTAACTTGATACCCCAATCTACTATTAACAATTGAACACATCAGGAATTCAGATGGCAAATTCAGGTGACAAATCCGCAAGACGCTTTTCATCACAAGTCGTTGACGGCATGGAGCGCGCGCCAAGCCGCGCAATGTTGCATGCAGTCGGCTTCAAAAATGAAGACTTCAAAAAACCGCAAATCGGCGTCGCTTCAACTTGGAGCATGGTAACCCCCTGTAACATGCACATTAATCGGCTCGCCGACGATGCCGCGCGAGGCGTCGACAAATCCGGCGGCAAAGCGGTTATTTTCAATACCATCACAATCTCCGACGGTATTTCGATGGGTACCGAAGGCATGAAATACTCGCTGGTTTCCCGTGAAGTCATTGCCGACTCGATTGAAACGGTGGTCGGCTGCCAGGGTTTCGACGGCGTCGTTGCGATCGGCGGTTGCGATAAAAACATGCCCGGCTGCATGATCGCATTATCGCGCCTAAACCGCCCGGCTATTTTCGTTTATGGCGGTACGATTCTCCCGGGATGCCATAAAGATAAAAAACTCGATGTCGTCTCGGTTTTCGAAGCGGTCGGCGCTCGCGCAAACAATAAAATCGACGACGAAGAACTCGCTCAAATCGAAGCGAAAGCAATACCCGGCGCGGGCTCCTGCGGCGGCATGTACACCGCGAACACGATGGCTTCGGCGATCGAAGCGCTAGGCATGAGTTTACCGAACAGCTCGGCGCAAGCCGCAGTTTCCGAAGACAAACGCCTCGACTGCGAACGCGCCGGCGCGGCCGTGCTCGAATTGCTCGCTAAAGACATCAAACCGCGCGACATCATGACCAAAGAAGCCTTCGAAAATGCGATCACTATCGTTATCGCACTCGGCGGCTCGACTAATTCGGTGCTACATTTGATCGCAATGGCCAATGCAACCGGCGTCGATGTTACGCTCGACGATTTCACCCGCATCGGCAAAAACGTTCCGATGCTGGCCGACCTGAAGCCGAGCGGAAAATATCAAATGGCCGAGCTGATTGAAATCGGCGGCATTCAACCGCTGATGAAAGCCCTACTGGACCGCGGTTTACTGCACGGCGATTGCTTGACTGTCACCGGCAAAACGCTGGCCGAGAATCTTGCCGACGTACAACCGTATCCTGAAGGTCAGGACATGATCCATTCCTTCGACAACCCTATTAAAAAAGACAGTCATTTGGTTGTTTTATACGGCAATCTGGCTCCGGAAGGCGCGGTTGCGAAAATCACCGGCAAGGAAGGTTTATTGTTTACCGGCAAAGCGAAAGTATTCGATGCCGAAGAGCAGGCATTGCAAAGCATTTTGAATGGCGACATCGTCAAAGGCGACGTCATCGTGATTCGTTACGAAGGCCCGAAAGGCGGCCCCGGTATGCGCGAAATGTTGTCGCCAACTTCGGCTGTCATGGGCAAAGGGCTAGGCAAAGACGTCGCCTTGATCACCGACGGACGGTTTTCAGGCGGCACGCACGGCTTCGTGGTCGGACATATCACCCCTGAGGCCTTCACCGGCGGTCCGCTAGCCATCGTTCAAGACGGCGATTCCATTACGATCGATGCTGAAAACAACGAATTGACGCTACATATCAACGAGCACGAAATGAACCGCCGCATGGAAAAATGGCAACAACCGGCTCCAAAATACACGCGCGGCGTATTAGCGAAATTTGCCAAATTGACCAGTTCGGCTTCGAAAGGCGCCGTCACCGACAATTTAGATTGATCGCGGAAAAAAAATTGACCGAGTCAGCTTTTTGTGACCGATTCTAATTTACCGGCCTCGTCTCTGAACCACGATTTTGTCAACTGGTTCAGAGACTCCTCTCCTTATATACACGCCCATCGGAACCGCACCTTTGTCGTTTCATTCGGCGGCGAGGCAGTCTATGACTCGGGGTTCGCGCATCATGTGCATGATTTTGCGCTGCTCAACAGTCTGGGGATACGACTAGTTCTTGTACATGGCATTCGCCCTCAAATCGATACCTGCCTACGCAAACAAAACATCGCCCCCCGTTTTCATAAGAATCTCCGAGTCACCGACGAATTGGCTCTACAATGCGTAAAAGAAGCTGCCGGCCTCGTCCGGGTCGAAACCGAAGCTCTCTTATCGATGGGACTGGCCAACTCGCCGATGGCCGGCGCCAAAATACGCGTCGTATCGGGTAATTTCGTCATTGCCAAACCGATCGGCGTCATCGACGGCGTCGATTACGGCCATACCGGCGAAGTACGCAGAATCGATAGCCAAGCCATCCATCAACAACTGGACATGAATTCCGTTGTTTTAATCTCGCCGGTCGGTTATTCGCCGAGCGGCGAGGCATTCAATTTGTCGGCAGAAAAAGTAGCCACCGAAATTGCGATCGCCTTAAAAGCAGAAAAACTGTTATTGCTCACCGAACAAAGCATCAATCATCCTGAAAGCGGCGACAAGATTCAGCAAATGACAACTGTCGAAACCCAACAATTTATTAATCGCTTTCCGGACATAGAACAATCAATTAGCCTGCCTTTACAAGCCGCGATCCATGGCTGCCAATCCGGCGTTGAACGTGTGCATCTTGTTAATCGCCATCAAGACGGCGGTCTGCTTTTGGAATTATTCAGCCGAGACGGCACGGGCACATTAATTAGCTCAACACCCTATGAAGAACTGCGCCCAGCGACATTAAACGATATCGGCGGCATCTTAGAGCTCATCATACCTTTGGAAGAACAAGGCATCCTAGTGAAGCGCTCGCGGGAAAAACTGGAAATGGAGATCGGAGACTATATTATTATCGAACGGGACGGTCTAATTATCGGCTGTACCGCACTGCATTCGATCGAAAACGAACACGCCGGCATGATCGCCTGTCTGGCCGTACATCCCGACTACCGAGGCTCTGCCAGAGCCGGTCGATTATTGGAGCATCTGCAACATAAAGCTAAAATGCTAGGCATGCAGCAAATTTTTGCGCTCACGACACAAACCAGCCATTGGTTCTTAGAGCGCGGATTTGCACCAAGCGCAATCGAAACGCTGCCTGAACAGCTGAAATCGATCTACAATCCACAGCGTAAGTCTAAAATATTGTGCAAATCCATCTGAATTAATATCCATGAGCACTCAAGGCACGTTATCGCTATTACAATTAACCGACCTGCATATTCTTCCGAGCCCCGGCGAAAAAATGCTAGGAGTCGACACCGAATTTTATTTCGAGGCCGTATTGCAACATGTACGGCAAACGAACACGCATTACGATTTGATATTAGTTACCGGCGATTTAACTCAGGACCCCTGCTCTGAAGCTTATCAAAGAATTTTCGGTCGACTACACACATTAGCAATTGACACACTATGCCTTCCGGGCAATCACGACGATTATGCCTTAATGCAGCAATGGCTAAACCAAGACAACATCAGCTGTAAGAAACATATCGAATTCGAGCATTGGCAAGTGCTTTGCCTGAATAGCCAGATACCCGGGAAAGCCGAGGGTAGCCTCAGTGAAAACGAATTGAGGTTTATTGAAGATGCGCTAGAAAAAAAACCGAATCTTTTTACGTTGATTGCGGTTCATCACCACTGCGTGCCGACTCGAAGTAGCTGGATGGACACGATGATCATCAAAAACAGCGACGAGTTTTTAGAGATTTCGAGCCGCTATCCGCAAATAAGGGGCATCACGACCGGGCATATTCATCAAGAAATGGATATATACTTGAACTTGCTAAGAATATTGGGGACGCCATCGACTTGCTTCCAATTCAAACCGCTATGCTCGCGATTTACGTTAGACGACCTGATGCCGGGCTATCGTACCATTGAGTTGCATCCGGACGGCCGGATCACCACCCAAGTTCAGCGCCTGCCGGGCATCTTGCAAGAAATCGATCGGAGCTGTACGGAATATTAAATTACCGAGCTTTATGTTGCTGCCATTTCTTAGCTAAGAAGCCGTCAGCCTTGACCGGCACCGAATCGGCCAACAAAATCTCGCCTAACTCGGACATTGCTCTGCGATAAACTTTACGTTTGAAATATACGACATCCTTGAGCGGCTCCCAATAATCGACCCAACGCCAACCGTCGAATTCAGGTTTGGCCCCGCAATCGAAGCGCACGTCAGTATCTTGCGTTAATAAACGAAGTATAAACCAAATTTGTTTTTGCCCTATGCATAACGGCCACGAGTTTTTGCGCATGTAACGTTCCGGCAATTGATAGCGTAACCAATATCGAGTCCTGCCCAATAGCTGAACGTGTTCGGAACGCAAACCCGTCTCCTCCCACAACTCTCGATACATCGCCTGCTCCGGGTCCTCGCCTTCATTGATGCCTCCTTGCGGAAACTGCCATGAATTAGCGCCCGTACGCTTAGCCCAAAACACGCGACCCTCGTCATTGCAAAGGATGATGCCGACATTGGGTCGGTATCCTTTTGAGTCAATCATGTTAAAACCTGTCAATATAAGCCTGATGCCCACGCCTTCTCTACTGAAAGGATAAACTGTAAATCGCTAACGAACCCTTTTTTCGACCTTAGTGGGCAAAAACAAAAATTCGGAGAGAACTACAGCGTCATTTTTCTAAGTGATAGAATGGCCCAGTGAACCAGGGATTTAAAATATTGCGATATTGTTCCACAAAACAATCAACAAGGCTATAGCGCGATGCCCTTTAAAACTTTTCAATAGGTTACAGCAGTGAGTTTAGCGATCTTCGATTTAGATAACACCTTAATCGCCGATGACAGCGATTATTTATGGGGGCAATTTTTAGTCGACCGAGGCATTGTCGACAAAGCCCAATATGAAGCGGCCAATGCCAAATTTTATGACGATTACAAACAAGGCTGCCTGGATATCGTGGAATTTCTTAACTTTTCACTAAAACCCTTATCTGAGCATGCTCCTAGGCAACTGTTTGAATGGCGCGAACAATTTATCGAAGAAATCATTAAACCGTTAATGCTCAAACCGGCTCAAGCTTTAATTGACAAACACAAAGCCAAAGGCGATACATTGATGGTGATTACCGCAACCAATCGCTTCGTCACCGAGCCGATCGTCAAGCTTTACGGTATCGAACACTTGTTGGCGACGACCCCGGAATTCATAGACGGCCGATATACCGGCAATTTCAGCGGCACGCCTTGCTTTCAAGCCGGCAAGGTAGCTTTACTGGAAGACTGGCTGACATCCTCGGAAGAAACGCTTGCAAACAGTTGGTTTTACAGCGATTCGCACAACGACTTGCCTTTGTTGAATCGAGTGCAAAACCCGGTTGCGGTCGACCCCGACGAAAAACTCAAAGCCTATGCGGAGCAATCGAATTGGCCGATTATTAGCTTGCGCAAGGATCACTGCCCTACTCACCATTTTCAAAAATAGAAATTCGCTTTTCCCGGCGAGGAAATTCATTACGATTAACTTGCATTAACAAAACTAACAGACGATGCCATGAATTTTTTCATACGCTTGAAATACGCTTTGTTAATGATTTTTTTGGCGATACTTGAAATCGGCCCGATACCGATCGCCGCTATCATCGGCTTATTTATCGTAATTTTTTTGCCTCGCTGGTTTAAAGACGCAATCGACAGAATGTACCATTCGAACGACAGCCGAAAAAAATGAAATCTATCGACAAACACCAATCGAACTATCTATTCGTATACGGAACCTTGAGAAGAAATCACGTACATTCCATGTCGCGTTGGCTAAGTCAACGCGCCGACTGGCTTGGCGCCGGATATTTTCAGGGAAAATTATTTAACCTTGGGGAATATCCGGGCGTCGTAAAATCCAACAAAGCCAGTGACCGTGTGCTAGGCGATATATACCGAATCGATCATCCGAAAATGATCCTAGCCACACTCGACCGCTACGAACAGTGCTCCATCCGCGACCCGCGACCCCACGAATATGCGAGGTCCATCGAACCGGTCAGACTTGGCAAAAGTAAAACACTAAACGCTTGGGTTTATCTCTATAACCGCCCGATCAAGGATCTCATTTGTATTACTTCCGGCGATTATTTTGCATCAAGCGCCAAACAGAGTGTTGGACAAATCCGCTTGCACGGAGAAAAGCCGTACCGATTAATTGAGGATAGAATATAACCTTGCGCCCCCATTAGGACACTACATAACACGTCAGTTCTAGAAGGTAACTTTCGGCATCAACCAGTATCGCTTTGTAGCGGCCGTGACGGCGATTCGATGTTTGCGTAAATACACCGTTTAACTGCCGCTTACCTTTCAAAAGATTGGCATCAGGCGTTTCTATAACCAAATGATAATGGTTAGTCATCAAACAATAAGCATGACAAACCCAGTTAAAATCCTCGATAACACGCTTCAAAACATCAAGGAATTGAACCCTGTCTTCATCATATTCATAGATGTTTTCACGGCGGTCGCCACGGGAGGTCACATGATAGAACGCGCCTGAAAATTCGATTCTAATGGGTCTGGGCATGAACAGAGGATATAGCAAACAATACTACTAATATAGACCTGACCCCGATCCCTGACCCCGATCCCTGCTATAACGGCAAGGAACCCTTGTCGCCGTTGATGTTGGCCCGGCTAGAAGGCGTTATCCGCAACAATAGCATGCCGCCGGCGCTATACCTTCTGATGCATTGGAACGGCAAGTTGAACCATGACGAAAAAACGACACTACTAACCTGGATCGCAGAAGAGCGCGCCAAACATCCATGGAGCAGGGACGCCGCCAATCAATTCAAGGGTGAACCGGTGCAACCGCTGCCGCTTACCGTCGATCTCAATCCTGAAATTGTCGCACTCGGCGACAAACTGTTTCACGACCGCCGACTGTCCGGTGACGACACGTTAAGACGACGCCTGTGTAGAAAAATCAGCCGAGGAGGCTTGCGCTTTAACGTGACCGCATCCGCATAGATCGAAGACTGCATCTCTAAAGACCTTAATGGATAGAAGATTGCAAAACAGCTCTGTGCAGTCATCCTCACAAACGACCAAGTTGTGGAAGATGTTGTTACTTCTAGGCATACATAAGGCCTCTACTATTTCTTCCGATCTAACGCCCAAATCAGCCGCGCATTTTATGCGTCGGCTGCATTTGCTTGTTAGCCGTGAGATCTTGCAAGGAGCCAGAAATGTATTTGTGAATGATACTCGACACAAAGGTTTGGTACGGAATACCTTCCTCTGACGCCCTTGATTGGATGGCCGCCAAATCCCTGTTAGAGATTCGAATGTTTATTCTTTTATCTTTCTTAAATGTGTTACCGGCGATTGCCTCCAATTCCTCTTTGCGAGACTCAGTTAAAACTGATTCAAACTCACCAGCCTCCACAGCATCAAGCAACTTCTTCTCTTCTTTCGACAACTTGGACTTGCTCATGATCTACCTCCAAGATATAACTTGGTAAATTTTCTACTGGGAATGATGGCTTTCAAAAACACCTCATCTTCGCTTTCCACATACGGGACAAGGTAAACGTACTCCTTGATGCAAATGACGAAAATCCGTTGATTGGGGTAATCAGAAGCGTTGGGATGGACAATATCATCTAATTGACCACCATGCTCAATATGAAAGATCGCCTCCTCAAAAGAAACGGCCCTTTCAAGTATAAGCTCCTGATTCTTATTTGAATTCCAATTGTAGATCTTCATGGGCGTGAGTATAGCACGAATGTGTGCATTTTGTCATCATGCGACCAACGTAGAGCTAAGCGGCAAGCCGCCTAGCGAAGAACTTTAACCAACCGAAACGCTTAGCGGGCGGCTTGTCCGCTTGAGCGTTAGGTTAGGTCGCGCGTTCATTCTCGTGGCAGCAGCCCGTTCTCATTTCTCGGCGGCAACTTTAGCCCTTTGGACTCTGCGCTTTCGATAATGCGGCTCTCGTAATGCGGCGCCCAGCCATCCCACTTGGATTTCCAGAACGAATCACAAACCATCATTCCGTACCGCTGCAGCTTATGCCCCTCATAGCGATGAGGCCCATGCTGATATTTTGAACCGCATAAATCGCACGCAAACGTGAATCGCTTTTTTTCATTTATCTTCCGCTCCCACGATGAATTCCGAATGACTCAAAGAATCGGAAGATATTCATGTTCAGCTGACTGGTTAGCGCCTCCAGGGCAACATGATCACGCGCCCTCTCTGACCAATCTATCGAGCCACCTGAAAGCTGAGTGAGCCAAACAAGATCCGACGGATCAGTATTCTTGCCGTTATCGCGCATGATCTTGCAGGCACCAAGATAGTTCATGATGACAAGGCGATAAAGAAGGGCCGTTTGTGCCTCAGGGCTGAGTTGCCCTTCCTTACTCATTCTTTCAAAGTTCTCAACTATGGACTCCTTGTGTGGAGTCTTGTCGAGGGTAAGCCCGAATTCGCTCTTCAAGTTGGCTTCGGCCTGCTTTATGCCGCTGCCCTTGCCAAATAATCCAAACATGCAACTCCTCCTATTGATGATCTGCTGCGCAACCTAACGCCCGGCTCACCGGCGCCGCTATTCGCGGCGTCCGGTGGAGCACCGTGTTAGGCCATGTTTTCTGGAGACTGAAAATGACACCAGACACACTGAAAGAACTTCTTTTCTCTCTGGCGTGGTACGACTGTAGTTCGTACCACCACAACAACGCGAAAGAAATTTTATCTCGGGAGTTCCCAGGCGCTGATTTCTCTCGCGCGCTGGAGGAAGTTGAGCGCTGCAAAACCAAGCCGCCGGGCGAAGGTTGCCCTCGGTAACGCTGGTATGCAGGATTAAACCGAGCCTGGCCCCATTCATTTCGTTAGCATTCTTCATGAAAATCGGAGTCATCGTAGTACATTTGCTTTGCTGCCTCAAAGACGTGAGTCCCGATGTATTTCATGTTTTCATCTGTCATCCGTACTATTGGCTCTGAATCTATAAAGCGATTTGATTTAGAAACGACTCCGTGACGCCAGCCTTTTAAAGATACCCAGGGAATGTTTCGACCGTCGTCGCCTTTTTTTACGTCAATTGTTACATTCAGTGTAATGTTATATGTTTTTTTCATTTAATATCTCGGCCTTTGGCTAATTTGAAAAAGATAACAGGTTCGGATTTTTTACAACCTATAAGTATGTCCGTCCAGAATAAGAAGCCCCCTCCGCCGAGCGTTCCGCACTAGCATTTTCATTTCTTCAATTCTCTCGCAGGTTCTATTCGTCCAATTGCGCTTCGGTGCTAATTGCAGAAACAAGGCTTCAGCTGCTTCATTGATCGTGAATCTGGTACATTCAAACAAACCAATAATGTGCCAATCATCTTCGGATTCAACGACGCCACGTAACATTCTTATTGCATAATCAGAGTTTGCTCTCTGGATTGGTGCTCGGAGCGTCATTCTGCGTAACGGTTGAAGTAGTCTTCTAGTCAAATAGTCGCTATCAATCTGAGTTCTGAGTTGATGACTCATTCGGTTAACGTGTGCAAGATCATTTTCATCAAATGGGCTACCACAAATAAGTGCAGCTATTGTTTGTCCGACGGCAAATATATCAGTAGCTGCCGATACGTTTCTAGTTCCATTCTGCTCGGGTGCCATATAGTTGTACGTACCACCAGATAACCGTGAACCTGATTCTCTTGCCAGTCCCAGGTCACCTACCTTTGCAATTCGAATGAAATCTTTGTTCCAGCAATAAGTAATGGCGTTTGCGGCCGCTGTTTCATTGATATACAAGTTTTGCGGTTTTATATCGGCATGACACCAACGATCCTGCCTCCCATACCTTTGACCATGTAGCACCTGTAATGCCATCAAAATATCAATTGCAATATGAAGAGTTAATCTTAGTGGTTGTGCAAAATTTCCATTGTTGAGATTTGGCTCAATTCTGTTTTCATAAAATCTCTCCAAGGTAGCCCATGGCGAGTCAAGAATTTCCATTGAATATGCGGCTATTTGCAAAACATCGTCTTTGACATAATCAAAAATAGAAACATATTGATTTTTTGGAAGTTTTCGGAGAAGGAGGGTTTCTCTGGTAAGATCATCTTGGCTAATTTTCAAAGCGACTTCATTGTTTAGCCAAAGGTCCTTAACTCTCCAGACTTGACCAAAACCACCTTCCCCTAAAGGGCAAATTAACTTAAACCGTCCGGCAATAATTTGCCGGCGTTTCAGTTCTAGCTCTTCTTCGATGCTTTCGGAATGCCAAAAAAGAGAAAGATCAGTCATTTTCCATGCTCGAAAATTCACCCGCTAACAATTCGCCATCACCGGCGCGCAAATGCGGAGCGCCGCGTAGCATTTGCGCGTCCGAGTGGATGGCGTTGTTATATGCGCTCTGCATCTTCTACCTCTTGCAGTCTCGAATACCACTCCCACAACTCCGGAAAATCCGCCTCTTTGGGTAGGGGGTTATTTTCAATGAACTTAGCCTCAATGAACTGATTCCAATAGGCCTCTCCAGTCCGGCGGGGGTGATTCGCAATCCACGAATCGTAGAAATTAGATTCCACCCGGTAGTGATGGGTGTGGATGAAAGGCGCCCACGTGCGCCTTAGGTCATCCTCTTGCCGAACGTCGATTATTTCGAACTCCTCCAGACTGCGATCATTTATGTCACCCCAAGCAGTCTTCAACAGCTCGATTGCGGCTGCATCTGATGTGGGCGCACCATACCCAAAGATCGTCACCATGAAGGCATGCTTTAGAACATCTGCGACCGTAGCCCACTGGCGCGATATGAACTCGTCCAAGTGATAGTTCTTCTCGCTAACTGGGTAGAGCAATTTCGTAGGTGTAAGCAGGGAACCGCAGAGACTACAGGCGGCGCCGTTGTTCCCCATCATGTGCCCATCGGCGCAGTACGCAACCTCTACATTGCCATGGAGGAACAAGACCCGGGGCAGCTTAAACCTGCGCCCATTCCTCCTTAGCGCCTGAACTAGAAAGGGATCCCAATTGAAGGTTGCGATGAAGTCTTTGTTTCTCAGCGACAAGACCAAGTGATCGTAGATAGTGGGATGATCTGGCAACTCCATTTCGCCGAAATAGCGATACACTTCTGCCTCTAGCTCTTCCCGTATGTCTATCAAGCTCGATTCCTTGTGGATCGACGCATAAATGTCTTCGAAATTGGAGGAACCGAAACGAAGCCCGGTTCTGGCAATCAAATCCTGGAGACCAAGCGTCTCAACGAGATTATTCATTAACGGGAGCTTACTCCCGTGCTTGTCGCCATCAGGAAACGCCGCATAACTAGCGCCTGCGCCAAGTATTACGACGTGGGGCTTTCCCACAATGATCTGGTTAATCTCTTCTTCAGCCGATACTTCCATGACCCACCCTTAGCACATAACTCCCGCAATAAGCGGAGCGAGGAACGAGCGTCCGGCGACCACAGGGAGCGAACTTGATTGCTTGGTTATACATTTACTTCCTACTTCTCTTTTTTCGCAGACTTGCAGAATACTTAGATTTTTCTGCAGCCATCCGCTTATTCAATTTACCAAGAGGCTCCTCCATTCCGGCATAGATATTCTGCCTTGACCTAATAACTTCGCTGAAAAAGTATTTCTTAAATTGCGACAACTCAAATCTTCCGAAGCTAACCAATTGAAACTGCAGATTGGCGCTAGTAAATATAAAAAAGGATCCGAATAGAATCGTTAGCTGGAACCAGATGGCTTGATATGCTTCAAAGTTGCCAGATGAATTTTTAAAAAGCACCGAATAAGATAGCCCGGTAAAAGTCGCGACGGCCACCAACATTATCACTACAGGAAGCCTGTTAACTGGTTTTCCTCCAATGCTTAAACTCATAATTTGGAAATACGTATAGATTGCATGCATCAAAAACGGAATACCTATAAACCCTAGATCAATACCTGAGAAGTCATATTCAATAGGATTGAACCAATATATGCTACCAAGAATCAAAGCCGCTAACGTACTAACCACAATGTCTTTTCTAATACTTTTTGCATACTTAAAATATAGCTTTCCATTTCGACCAGAGGCGGAAGCATAATAATCTAATACCTCAATATAGAACATAGGCCAAAAAACAGCCGTAAGCCCCAGTATATACAGCAACTTTAAAGACTCAATAAATTCAAAGTTGTACAGAAGTGAAAAAGGATTGGCCTTTAAAGCGAAGCAAGCCCACACCACCGAAGCCGCTAGCAGGGTGTAGAAAACAAACCGATGAAAGTACTTCATGACTCCCCTTGTGTATAACGCCTCGCATCACCGGCAGCAGAAAGCAGAGCGAGGAACGAGCGGCGCTTTTTGCTGTCCGAGTGCATGCGATTGTTAGCCATTTCTTGGTGTAACACCCTCAACCACTTCAACACCCAGCATGTTTCGCAGGGAAATAAGTGACGGGGGCAGTTTTGATTCCAAGACGAGCAATGCTCGTGCGTTTTGTGGGCGTGACTCCGAGAGCAATACCGCCTCCATGACTGCCCGGTATTTAACACACTGGAAGAGACCCCGGACAATATCGCCTTCAGCCGATATCGAGGATTTAACCTCTGCTGCTACCCAGACTTTGTTACCTCTGAATGAGACGTCCAGACAGTCCCCGGACGGTAATGGATATTCGGTGGTGCCTTTTGGGGTATTCGCGCCAAGACCGACGACTTTTGGGTTTTGAGCGACATACGCTTTGAGAGCCTTGTGTTCTTCGCTCTCACCGCCACCAAATCCACCGGCGGCTTTTTTCACGAAAGCAGTGAAATCGGATGTTGTTGGTTCAAGCTCAAGAGCTTCAAGGACTTCCCACCATCGGGGATACGAAAATACATGCTGAAGTTCTGCTTCAACAATTGCCCTCTTCTGTCGAAGCGGAAGTGATGCAAAGTCCTCTTTCTTCACGAGAAACCAGCCGATACCTTCTCCGGGCAGCCCCGTGTTCTTGTTGACGACAAGACATTGTATAGGTGGGACCTTGGATTTCCATGCCTTTGAAAGTCGCTCCAGAGACTGTCCAATACTCCCAAGGACGTAGTTGAGGTTGCGTGGGTTGGGCATTCCCAATTCTTCAGCAAGATCGGAGTAGAAGACCGGTGCGCCCGCCTCCGCTTGGCGGACAAGCAACGGGAGCGCAGCGCGAGCCCTCACCTGATATGCCTTATCTCCAGAAATTGGTTCAGAAATTATGGCAGTGCTCATCATGTCCCTCTAATTGACTAACAAGTTATTATCTAGATCCGCACATCTTATACACCAGAACACATTTTTGAGTCAAATGTCACTGAACTCCTTGTAATTCTAAACGGGATAACATACATTCCATTCATGATAACCCGGTTTGGATAAATACGATGCTCAATCTTCCCGATACTTTGTCCCGTCAGTTCACTGCGCAATTGGATCAGAAACAGCACCCTGAAAATATCAAACACTTTTATCGAAAATGGCTGCGTTTCTATTGGGATTTTTGTCACAAATATCATTATGATCCTTATCATCGCTCCAGCTTGCCGTCATTTCTCGACAAACTTGACCAAAAAGGCCAATCGGCTCAACAACGAGAGCAAGCCCGCCAGGCCATTGTGTTGTTTTACCAAGTAAAAGCAACCGCCGATGCCGAAGACGCCGAATTGTCAAGCAATGCGGTCCAAACCTTGCCGATGCAAGCTCCGCCAAGGCCGGACGTTTTGCTTGAAAAAAACTCGCCTGATCCGAATCACCCGCATCATCTATCACCGCCTTATGAACACCCGAGGCATCCTGCCGTGTCCGATAATACCCACCAAAATAATACGGTTGCTGAAAAACAAACCGGATGCAGTTGGGTTTTTGTCTTTGACGAGCTGACTCGTGAAATCCAATTACTCCATTATTCGCCGAAGACTTTGAAATCCTATCGCGGTTGGGCGCGCCGTTTGCAAGCGTTTACCAAAAGTAAAGATTACCGAGCCTTGACACAACAGGATGTCGTGGCGTTTTTGAGTGACCTTGCCGTTGAGAAGAAGATGTCCGCTTCGACTCAAAATCAGGCCTTCAATGCGTTGCTGTTTTTGTTTCAACACGTTTTGAAAAAGGATTTCGGCGAAATCAAAGGTGTCGCGCGAGCCAAACGCAAGCCTTATATTCCGGTGGTTCTATCTCGCGAAGAAGTCGAGTTGATTTTCGATCATCTCGACGATCCGGTCGATCTCGTCGCCAAATTGTTATACGGTTGCGGGCTGAAGCTTTTCGAGAGCTTGAATCTGCGTGTCCAGTGTTTCAATTTCGACGCCGGCGTTTTGACCGTCCATGACGGCAAGGGTCAAAAGGACAGAACGGTTCCGTTACCGCAAACCTTAATACCGGCATTGAAACTTCAGTTGCGGAAAGTCGCGGATTTACACGAAGCCGATCTAAAAGCCAATTTTGCCGGCGTGTTCTTGCCGAACCAATTGAGTCATAAATATAAAAACGCAGCCAAAGAATTTATCTGGCAGTGGTTTTTTCCGCAACCTTCATTAACGCTAGTTGCGGAAACCCAAGAACACAAACGTTATCATCTTCATGAATCCATCGTGCAAAAGGCGATCAAACGCGCGGTGAATGATGCCAAAATCACTAAGCGGGCAACAGCGCATACGTTACGGCATTCTTTTGCCAGTCATTTATTGGAGGCGAATTACGATATTCGCACCATTCAGGAATTACTGGGACACAGCGACGTGAGAACCACGATGATTTATACCCACACCGTTCAGAGCAGGACCTTGAAGCAAGCCAAGAGTCCGTTGGATTTTGATAGGGAATAGTCGAACAAGCTGGGTTAGCGTAAAAACCAGGATCAAGCTTTACGGCTCAACACCTACCACCCCAGCAAAGGATCCTCACTACCTCATTGCACCGGAAAATCGAAATACGTATCGGGATAAGGCTCGTTCGCCAAGGTAAAATGCCACCATTCCTGAGGGTAATGTACGAATCCCTGTTTTTCCATAACCGTTTGCAATAACATCCGGTGCGCTCGTTGCATAGTCGTAGGCGTCTTAGCATAAGACCAGGACTCCGGGCCAAAATAATCAAAAAAACCGCCCATATCCAGTTCTTCGCCATTGTTTAAATCAACCAGCGTTACATCAACCGTACTGCCCCGACTATGCGAAGAACGTGCGGCAATGTAACCTTCTTCAATCAAGCTTGGCTTGTCCAGATGAGGATAATAAACATCCTTCATAGCCACATCATCCGCATCTTGCGACCAACGCACAAAATGCCGCACGGCGCGCTGAGGCCGATAAGCATCAAAAATTTTCAAGCCTAAATTAAATTTTGCCAACTCATTTTGCGCCGCCATCAACGCTTCGGCTGCTGTCTGAGTCAATAATGCGCATGGCCGGTAATAACCATCGATAGGCCCGCCGATAAAGTTATTGGCGCTCGCATAACGAATATCTAAATGGATAGATGGAATAAGCGTATCGACATAAACAAAGTCTTCTTGTACTTGCGCATAAGCAGGATTAAATGTTTTAAGCGATAACAGCGCGAGCATTAATACTCCTGTTTTTCGAATATTCATAAAGTATCGTTTCTACTTTAAAAAATGAATTCAGCAGGCAATTGCTCTGCCATACCGATTTAAAGACAGCCGCATCAATCACGAAGATGGGAATCAATGCGTCAAGATTCATAGCTAAGGAACTGTTTAAAAAATACTCTCCGATTTTATACCTTTCGCACTTCAAATTTCGGCAGTGCCAGAGGAGGCGCCTGTGTGCTCGGTCGATTTTTGCTCCTGCAAAATCGACATTCACGACATCCATGTCGATCGCAAAGGCTTTGCCAGCATGGAGCTGGCATAGATCACGGTGTGCCTTGTGACGGACACCCAGGTGCCGAATTTTGATCTACGAGGGGGTATAAACTCCGGTAAGTCAATGATAGACAGTTACACTTAGCCAACGCAACTTCGATACCGTTTGTTGTTACCTTGCTCACTCGACTTCGAGATCGCGATCTGGGGATCGCTCCCACAAAACGCCCGTAGGTCTCTGTCGGAACAAGATCTTCGTCGCGACTTTCGGAGCCCTCGATAGGCGATGTTCCGCGACCTATCAACCTGAATTCGGCAGTTTTACCATGAAGCGCAGTGAGAGGGAGCGATGAAATCTTATTGATTTCGTGCTCGTTCTTGGCCAAAAAAAACGGAGCCCGAGGGCTCCGTTTGTTTGACTCATTCTTCCGAGGTCACATTGATTTTTTTCGGCTGTACCGCTTCTTGTTTCGGAATCGTGATTTCCAAGACGCCGTGTTTCGATTTTGCCGAAATCGCATCGGCATTGGCGGTATCGGGCAAACTGAAGCGGCGGTAGAACGAACCGTAAGTCCGCTCGACTCGCTTATAACCTTCTTTTTCGGTTTTCGCTTCGGTTTTCTTTTCGCCTTTGATCGTCAGGATGCCGTTTTCCATGCTGACTTCGATATCTTCAGGCTTGACGCCCGGGATATCGGCATGCAACACGAATTTATCGGTTTCTTCCTTGATGTCGACGGCAGGGGCCCATTCGGCGGTCGATATCGACCCTTCGCCGGTTCCGCCTTCGCTCGCGCGCTCCAATTCTCTTTGTAATTGACTCAATATGCCCCAGGGTTCGTAACGTGTGATAGCCATAAACACCTCCGAAATAATTGTTATCGATCAAATACCGAACAAACATCGATCAGTATCTGTTAAACAATATAGGGGTATTCAAAATTATTTCAAGCCGTCCATAATCGGGCATTCCTAAACATCCGCATCCAAGGGCCGTATTCGCTCCAATCGTCGGGATGCCACGAATTTTGCACGGTTCTGAAACATCTTTCCGGATGCGGCATCATGATCGTAAAGCGGCCGTCCCGATTGGTTAAACCGGTTATGCCCAATGGCGAACCGTTTGGATTGGCCGGAAATTGCGTCGTTTTTTCACCGAAATTATCGACGTAACACAACGATACCGCACCGTTTTTCATCGCCTCAGCCGGGTCGCCGTCAAAATCTGCTCGGCCCTCGCCATGCGCGATCACGACCGGCATTCTCGATCCCGCCATGCCGGTCAACAGAATGGACGGCGAATCCTGAACCTCAACCAATGCAACGCGCGCCTCGAATTGCTCGGAATAGTTCCTCAAGAAACGAGGCCAGTGTTCGGCACCCGGAATAATCTCCTTGAGCCCCGACATCATTTGACAACCGTTGCAAACTCCGAGACCGAACGTGTCCTCGCGTTCGAAAAACGCCGCGAACTCATCGCGGGCGCGCGGGTTGAACAGAATCGATTTGGCCCAACCGCCGCCGGCGCCGAGCACATCGCCGTAAGAAAATCCGCCGCAAGCCGCAAGGCCTCTGAAATCTTTCAGGCTAACTCGACCGGCAATGATATCCGTCATGTGCACATCGATCGCGGAGAATCCGGCCCTATCGAACGCAGCGGCCATTTCGACATGACCGTTGACGCCCTGCTCGCGTAAAATCGCCACCCTAGGCTTCGACTTGCCGATAAACGGAGTGCAAACATCTTCGTTGCTGTCGAAGGTTAACGCGGCATTGAGGCCGGGATCGTTATCGTCGACGATCCGTTCGAATTGTTCGCGTGCGCAATCCGGATTATCCCTTAACGCTTGCATTCGATAACTCAGTTCAGACCAGTAGCGTTGCAATTCGGCTCGAGAGGCCGAATAAAGCTTCTGCCCGGCAAAATTGATCGTCAAGTCGGCTTGTTTCGTAACCGAGCCGATTCGATGCACACACGCATCGAGGCCGGCTTGCGCCAACAGGTCCATAATTTCGGCGCTATCGCTTTCCCTGACTTGTATAACCGCTCCGAGTTCTTCATTGAACAAGGCCGATAAGGCATCCTTCCCTAAGCCGGACAAATCCACATTGGCGCCGAGCCTTCCGGCGAACATCATTTCGGAGATCGTGGCCAATAGACCGCCATCGGAACGGTCATGATAAGCCAGCAATTTGCCTCGGCTATTCAAGTCCTGAATCGCGTTGAAGAAGGACTTGAATAACGCAGGATCGTCCAAATCCGGGCAACTATCGCCCAGTTGTTTATATACCTGTGCAAATACCGAAGCACCTAAACGATTCTTGCCCTGCCCTAAGTCGATCAAGATCAAGACCGAAGGCTCGTCGCGCAATCGTGGCGTCAAGGTTTTCTCTATATCGACCACCGGCGCGAACGCGGTTACGATCAACGATACCGGCGAGGTCATGGTTTTCTCGCGGCCGTCTTGTTGCCAAACGGTTTTCATCGACAACGAATCCTTGCCGACCGGAATCGCGATACCCAATGCCGGGCAAAGTTCCTTTCCGACCGCCTTGACGGTATCGAACAGCGCGGCATCCTGGCCGGAACTGCCGGCTGCCGCCATCCAATTCGCGGATAATTTAATATTGCCCAACGATCCGATACGCGCTGCGGCAAGATTGGTCAACGCTTCGCCGACCGCAATTCGGCCCGATGCCGGTGCGTCGATGACCGCCAACGGCGTTCTTTCGCCTATTGCCATCGCTTCGCCGGTCGACGCGAAAAAGCCCGAAGCGGTGACCGCGACATCGGCGACCGGCACTTGCCAAGGGCCGACCATTTGGTCGCGCGCAACTAAACCTGTGATCGAACGATCGCCGATATGGATCAAAAAGCTCTTATCGGCGACAGCCGGGAAGGACAATACGCGCTTGACAGCTTCGTCAAGCTCGATGCCGGCTAAGTCCAACGGCGACAAATCGAGTTTGACATGCTCGACAGTTCGATGCATTTTCGGCGGCTTGCCAAACAACACCGACATCGGTAAATCGACCGGTCTGTCGCCGAACAAACGGTCGCTCAGTTGCAAATGCTCTTCATCGGTTGCGGTGCCGATCACGGCATACAAGCAATGCTCGCGTTCGCAGAACGATTTGAACAATTCCAGCGACTCCGGCTTGATTGCTATGACATAACGCTCTTGCGCCTCGTTGCACCATATCTGCATCGGCGACATGCCGCGATCGGCGATATTGACGTCGCGCAATTCGAAGCGCCCGCCCCGTTCGCAGTCGTGAACGATCTCCGGCACGGCATTCGACAGGCCGCCGGCACCGATGTCGTGTATCGAGACGATGGGCGTATCCTCGCCCAAGGCATTGCAATGATTGATGACTTCCTGACAGCGTCGTTGCATTTCGGGATTTTCACGTTGCACCGAGGCAAAATCCAGTTCCTCGGCAGCCTCGCCCGAAGTCTGCGATGAAGCGGCGCCGCCGCCCAAGCCGATCAGCATCGCAGGCCCTCCCAGGATGATGATCAACGAACCCGCCGGTATCGGTTGTTTCTCAACCAGCATCGGGCGAATATTGCCCATGCCGCCGGCAATCATGATCGGCTTGTGATAACCGTGGAGCGTGTTTTCATCACCGCCCGGTGCGGTTTGTTCGAAGCTGCGGAAATAACCGGCCAGATTCGGGCGCCCGAATTCATTATTGAATGCCGCACCGCCAATCGGACCCTCGAGCATGATTTCCAACGCAGATGCAAGGCGTCCCGGTTTACCGTTGTCGTCTTCCCAAGGCTGCTCGAAACCCGGAACTCTTAGATGAGAAACGCTAAAACCGGTCAAACCGGCCTTGGTCGCAGAACCTCGACCGGTTGCGCCTTCGTCGCGAATCTCGCCCCCCGAACCGGTCGCCGCGCCTGGATGCGGAGATATTGCAGTCGGGTGATTATGGGTCTCGACCTTCATCAATATGTGCGCGTCTTCGTCGACATAGGCATATTCGCCGGTCAACGCATTGCGGATGAACACCGGCGTTTTAGCACCTTCTACGACCGAGGCGTTATCGGAGTATGCCGACAAAATACCTTCAGGGCTTTGTTCGGCGGTATGCCGAATCATTTTGAACAAAGATTCGGCCTGTTCGATACCGTCGATGGTCCATGCGGCATTGAATATCTTATGCCGACAATGCTCCGAATTGGCTTGAGCGAACATCATCAACTCGACATCGGTCGGATTGCGCTCCAATGCTTGAAAGCTTTCGGTCAAATAATCGATTTCATCGGGGCTTAACGCCAACCCGAGCTCGGTATTGGCTTTGACCAAGGCTTCGCTACCGGATTCAATTACCGGTACGGTTTGGAACGGTTTAGGTTCGTGATGGGCAAATAAAATCGCTTCAGTCATTGATTCGCTGTTAACGACCGTTTGCGTCATGCGGTCATGCACAAGAGCCGAAATGCGATTTTGAATTTGATCGTTTAGTTCACCTTCGGACAGTATCGTATATTCAATTCCCCTTTCGATGCGACAGACCGATTCCAAGCCGCAACGCTGCGCGATTTCTGTTGCTTTGCTGGACCAAGGAGAAATCGTGCCAGGCCGGGGAATGACTGTTAAACGCAATCCGTCAGGAGACGATCCTGCGGTGCTGCTTCCATAGGCTAACAGGCGGTTTAATAGCGTTTGCTCGCTAGTGCCAATCGCACGTTCGAGTTCGACAAAATGAATGTAAGAAGCCGAAATACCATTGATGGTTGGCGCTATCTCTTGGAGACGGGCAAGTAATTTTTCGATGCGAAATGCGGATAGCGCGGATGTTCCTGGAATTTTTAACATGGGGAATCCGTTATGAAATAAGGTTCAAATCAAGGTAACGATACAGAAAGTCAAGAAGATAATGTCCTGGACGTCTCGAAAAAGACTAAATCGCTTGATTAAGGGAAAAGAAAAAATGGATTGATCAATTTCGTAATTTTCTTGGAGAAAGATTGAAACCTAACAAGTCGAAAGCCGACTATTGACCTGCTAAATCGTCTTCAATCGCTTGTTGAATAGTCTGCAACAAAGTCAGGCCATCACCGCTTGATACGGCTTTATTGGTCTCATCCCTCACCATGACATCGGTAAATTGTTCGTACTCGATTAGTCTGATGCGGTACTCTTTCTCGTTGGACCCGTACAGACCGAAAACGAACAGAATCTCATCCCAAAAGGAATCGTCAGTCACTTTCTGTTCTTCAGGATCGTACTGCACGATATAGGTTGCCAGCGATCTGTCACGCGCAACGATTTCAATTGACTGTCTTGCCAAAGCTTTGCCGACGATACGCCAGGACTTACCGACGGGTTCATTAATCCTTAGCACGACCGCATCGGCAGTGGCGACCCGCTCGACTTGGGTGACCTTGTCGATGTCATCGACCACTTGAGTGGTATCGACATGCCTTAGATCGACCCTCGGAATTCTTGCAGGTCTTTCAACTTTTTGAATAGCCAATTCCTTAGGCAACACCAATTCCGGTATTTCGGTTCTAAATTGGTAATCTTTTTCTTTATCGGGAAACCAGCTTTTGATCGTGCTACAACCGCTACCCGCCAGAAAGGGTAGAATGATCAGGCATAGTAAAGCGGCAAAGATGCGCTTCATGAATTTCAAAGTAACTCCGCTTGACGCATGGCTCCACGCACTACGTCGTAACAATCTTCGGTCAGCCAAGTTAACGGCAAACGGATACCTTTTCGAATCAAACCCATTTCCTTCAATGCCCATTTGACTGGTATCGGATTCGATTGAATAAATAATTGTTTGTGCAATCCGGTTAGTTTTGCATCAATGGCCAAGGCGGTCTCGCGATCGCCGTCGATCGCGGCGGTTATCATTTCATGGACTAATCTCGGCGCAACATTACCGGTGACAGTGATCGTGCCATTACCGCCTAGTAAACAAAACTCACAACTTGTCGCATCATCGCCGGTATACAAGGCAAATTTTTCGCCGCACAAGTCGCGTAAGCGCTTAACCCTTTCCAATTTACCGGAAGCCTCCTTAATACCGACAATATTGTCGATAACAGACAAGCGAGCCACCGTTTCCGGCAGCATATCGCAAGCCGTGCGTCCCGGGACATTATAAAGAATTTGCGGAATATCGACCGCCTCGGCAACGACCTTAAAATGTAAATACAAACCTTCTTGTGTCGGTTTGTTATAGTAAGGCGTCACCAGAAGACACGCATCGGCACCGACCTCTTTTGCTCTTTTCGTTAATTCGATCGCCTCGGTCGTCGAATTGGCGCCGGTCCCGGCGATGATTGGAATCCTGCCGCCGGCATAATCGACAACCGATTTAATAAAATCGCAATGCTCGTCTTCGTCGAGCGTTGCCGACTCGCCTGTCGTACCGACTGCAACAATCGAGTCCGTACCTTGATCGATATGAAATTCGATCAATTTTTTTAAGCTGTCCTTGTCAATCGAACCATTTTCCATCATCGGTGTAACCAGCGCTACGATACTGCCTTGAATCATCCCAATCTCTCGAACCTGTTAAGCAATTGTAAAAATACCGAGCATTATAACAAGCAAACAGACAAATCCCATCTTTTAAAATCACCGCAGAATATGAACTTCTCGTTTATTGCCTCAAGACTCCTTACCTACGCTTTATCTCAACTAATACCCATAGTAGATCAAAATTCGGCACCTGGGTGCTCGTCAAAAGACGCCGTAAATATATCCATGTAAGCTCTATGCCAGCTCCATGCTGGCAAAGCCTTTGCGATCGACATGGATGTCGTGAATGTCGATTTTGTATTACGCCACGGATGGCGTGTATTAGGGCAATGCAGGAGCAATTGCCGAGGAGCAAAAATAGACCGAGCACCCGAGGCCGCCTCCGGCACTGCCGAAATTTGAAGTGCGAAAGGTATATTTTCGGTATCCGTGATCACACTGATTGCAGCATCCCTGCTCGAACGATAAACGCATCAACTAAATCCAATCCTTCGCCGGTTTTCAAATTGGTAAACACGAAAGGCCGGTCGCCGCGCATTTTTTTCGCATCGCGATCCATCACTTCCAATGACGCGCCGACATAGGGCGCTAAATCGATTTTGTTAATCACTAGCAGATCCGAACGTGTGATGCCGGGACCGCCCTTGCGCGGAATCTTGTCGCCGGCCGAGACATCGATAACATAAATCGTCAAGTCGGCCAGTTCCGGGCTGAACGTCGCGCTCAGGTTGTCTCCTCCGCTTTCGACCAACACGAAATCGAGATTGTCCCAGCGTTCGCATAATTCTTCGACCGCGGCCAGATTCATCGACGCATCCTCGCGAATCGCAGTATGCGGACAACCGCCGGTCTCGACTCCAAGAATCCGCTCTTCCGGTAAAGCCTGACTACGAATCAAAAACTGCTGATCCTCACGGGTATAAATGTCATTCGTGACGACACCGATTTCGAAATCGTCGCGCATGCGTTTGCACAGTGCATCGACCAATGCGGTTTTTCCGGAGCCGACCGGACCGCCGATACCGACTCTTAAAACATGTCTATCGCTCATTGTTATTTTCCACTCAATAAGAAAGTTAACAGGATCATTAATCCTAAATTCGGCAGTTTAACTATGAAGCACATGAATACCTTTCCCAACAGAGCTCCATCCTCGGATCAAGAACGAAACAAGCGAGAATATTGCATTTCATGACGGCTGCTGGCCAACGCGAGACCGAACGCACTACCGCCGATATCGTCGTCGGCAATCAATAAAGCTTGATCGACTACAGCAGGGAGCATTCGAGCCAATTCGCCCAACAAGCGCTGGCCAGCCACTTGACCCAAAGGCACCAATTTAACTGCACATACAACCTGGTTTTCTAGCCAACTCCAAACATAACCTAATAACGCATCACGCATCGTTATTTGCCACTGCACGGCCGCCAATGCGAAAAGCGCCGCGAGCGTGGCGTCGGGTCGACGTCGCCAGTCTCTGGCTTCGTCGATATTCAAGTCGGTCAATAATCGCGCGAGAGCTTGTCCGGTTTGCTTATCCTCAAATCGAAGCTCAGCGGTTTCGCGATAAGCCTTCAAGACCTGGCTCCAACGCGAAACATTATCGAAATCGCGACTCTGCCAAGCCGTATGTAAACGCACCAAAATCGGTAAATCGATATACTGTAAACTGTTGACTAACATACCGGAAAGCCATTCTTCAGCATCTGCGTCGTTCTTGATCAAACCGTCCTCGACCGCGCCTTCGAAACCCTGAGAATAACTGTACATACCGATCGGCAAGCCCGGGCTTACTAATTGCAACAGGCGCAGCAAAGCCAGATCAGTGATCATGGGTGCGATAAGCGCCGGCTTCCGGCTCGAACGGCAATTCCGCGCGGGTCACGGTCAAACCCAAGCCTTCGATCATGTGATCGAGTACATGATCGCTCAAATAACGCAATTCGCCCGGCAATATCTGCAGCGAGACATGGCGGTTGCCCAAGTGGTAACAAGCGCGCGCAAACCGCAATGGTTCGTTGCTGCGCACGACCGACAACGGTTCTGGGGCGGCGTCGACCAAGACATTGAAGCGGTCGGGCCCGGTCAGCACCAATCCAGAGCGAAGCAAATGGCCGCGCGGTAAAAACAGGCAGACTTCTACGCCGCCTTCGGTCACGGCATGGAAACGGCATTTCTGCCGCGTTTCGAAAGGCAGCGTCAGCACATCGACGGGAGTCACGTCGGAACTAGCAAATTCGGTAAGTTTCAGCATAATCTCAAAATAGAAAATAACGTTGAGCGAAGGGCAACACGTCCGCAGGCTCACAGGTAAGCAACACCCCATCGGCGCGAACCACGTAGGTTTGCGGGTCGACTTCGATGACCGGTTGATAATGATTATGTATCATCGAATGCTTGCCGACCGAACGCGTCCCGCGAGTAACGCCGATGCGCTTCCCGAGCCGAATATTATCGGCCAGCCCCGCGACGACAGCCGCTTGCGATAAAAACATCATCGATGTCGACGCTGCAGCTTGTCCGAACGAACCGAACATTGGCCGGTAATGAACCGGCTGCGGCGTCGGAATCGACGCATTAGGATCGCCCATCGGCGCGGCAGCGATGAAACCACCTTTCAATATCAAACTGGGTTTGACTCCGAAAAAAGCCGGCTGCCAGAGCACCAGATCGGCTAATTTACCGACTTCGACCGAACCGACCTCATGCGAGATACCATGACTGATTGCCGGATTGATCGTGTATTTGGCGATATAGCGCTTGATGCGAAAATTGTCGTGGCGCGCATTGTCTCCCGGAAGACTGCCGCGCTGCACCTTCATTTTGTGCGCGGTCTGCCAGGTCCGCGTGATCACTTCGCCAACTCGCCCCATCGCCTGGGAATCGGACGAAATCATTGAAAACGCGCCGAGATCGTGCAGAATATCCTCGGCCGCGATCGTTTCGCGGCGGATGCGCGATTCGGCGAATGCGACATCCTCGGGTATGCCCGGATCGAGATGATGGCAAACCATCAGCATGTCCAGATGCTCGTCGACGGTATTGATCGTATAGGGCCGAGTCGGATTGGTCGACGACGGTAGGACATTGGCCTGACCGCAGGCCTTGATGATATCCGGCGCGTGGCCGCCGCCGGCGCCTTCGGTATGGTAAGTATGAATCGTCCGGCCCTTGAATGCGGCGATCGTATCTTCGACGAAACCCGACTCGTTCAAGGTATCGGTATGGATCGCGACCTGCACGTCGAAACGCTCGGCCACCGACAAACAACAATCGATCGCGGCCGGCGTCGTGCCCCAGTCCTCATGCAGTTTCAAACCCATCGCGCCGGCGCGGATTTGTTCTTCGAGCGCTTCAGGAAGACTCGCATTGCCCTTGCCGAGCAGACCGAAATTCATCGGCAATCCGTCCAAGGCCTGCAGCATGCGGTGAATGTTCCACGGCCCCGGCGTGCAAGTCGTCGCATTGGTGCCGGTCGCGGGCCCCGTACCGCCGCCGAGCATCGTCGTGACGCCGGACATCAGCGCTTCGTCGACCTGCTGCGGACAAATGAAATGAATGTGCGCGTCGATGCCGCCGGCGGTCAGTATCTGCCCTTCCCCTGCAATGATCTCGGTGCCGGGCCCGATGATGATGTCGACACCTTCTTGCACGTCGGGATTACCGGCCTTCCCGATCGCGGCGATACGGCCATTTTTGATGCCGACGTCGGCCTTGACGATGCCCCAATGATCGACGATCAATGCATTCGTAATCACCAGATCCATCGCGGTTTGCGAGCCGGCCTGACTCTGTCCCATGCCGTCGCGAATCACCTTGCCGCCGCCGAATTTGACCTCGTCGCCGTAGATCGTCAGGTCTTTCTCGACTTCGAGAAACAATTCGCTATCGGCCAAACGCACGCGGTCTCCGGTAGTCGGACCGAACATATCGGCATAAGCCCGACGGCTCAATTTACTCATGACTGTCCTCCAATGCGCCCATGATTTGCTGGCGAAAACCGTAAATTCTGCGCATGCCTGCAAAAGGCACCAATTGCACTTCGCGTTGCTGACCGGGTTCGAAGCGCACCGCTGTACCGGCCGGAATATCGAGCCGGTAGCCGCGAGCCTTGTCGCGATCGAATTTCAAGGCCGGATTGGTCTCAAAAAAATGATAATGCGAGCCGACCTGAATCGGACGGTCGCCGCTGTTCGCGATCAGCAGCCGGATCGCCTCGCGTCCGGCATTTATTTCAAGATCGCCGTCGGCCGTAATGATTTCACCGGGAATCATGTTATCTCCTATTCGATCGGATTATGGACCGTGACCAGTTTGGTCCCATCCGGAAAAGTCGCTTCGACCTGTACTTCGGGCAGCATTTCGCAAACGCCGTCCATCACGTCTTCTTTATTCAGCAGCGTTCTGCCGTATTCCATCAATTCGGCGACGGTTCGCCCGTCCCTGGCGCCTTCCATGATCGCGGCAGAAATATAGGCGACCGCTTCCGGATAATTGAGCTTCAAGCCCCTGTCCTTACGCCGTTCGGCCAACAATGCGGCCGTAAAAAGCAGTAATTTGTCTTTTTCGCGTGGTGTCAATTGCATAATTTATCCTTGATATCGGATTTTGTATTCACGTCGCCCAGATGCGCGGCATACAAGCTTTGCGGCCTACCGTCGCCTCGCGAATCGAAGTCCAGACTTCGTTGAAAAAATCGCGCAGTTTATCGGCTCTATGATCCAATGCGCGGCAAATCAACAAATCATCGATGCGTGTGACGCCGCGTCCAGGTGCTTCGCCGATCACGTTTCGCACGATCTCCAAAACTTCTGCCGAAGCAGGATAAGCAAACAAGGTTCCGCAAGACGAATGCCGGCTCAAGCCCCAACGTGCCGCGAAGGCTTGCGCGTCCAATCGCAAACGCTCCAAATAAATCGGTTGGTCTCCAAGGACTATGCGCCAATTCAACAAGGCTTCACCCAATTCAAAACCTTCGCCGGATGCGGGGCGGCCCAATACGATGACTTCCCATGCGATGAATCGCGAGCCGGTATCGATCTTTATCGTCGTTTCGGAAGTAAATCGCGCACCTTCGTAGACGATCGTTTCTTGCGGCAGCCATTCCAAGACCGCATTCTCTTCGATCGTCATCGTGACCGACTGTGACGCGCAGTCGCCTTCGCTTCGGTAAAACTTGCCGGCGGCCGGCGTCGTGATCAAGGCGTGACTGCCGTGTTCGGCTTTAACTTCGATCGTCAACCGGTCTCCGGCAACGACGCCGCCCGGCGGATGCAGCAAATACAAATGACACACATCGCCTTCCGGATAAAAAGGCCGCTGCACCGTCAACGGGCCGCGGTGAGCCCTGTGTCGCAATACCGTTCTGCTCTCGTTCTTCGCAAAACCGAGTCGCAGCTCAGCCTGCCAGCCCTGGCGCGAATCGATCCCGGCTTCGGTCGCCGCGCATCCGTCGCTGTACATCGGTTCAAGCACCGAGCAATAGCGTCAAACCTACCGCCGCGCACGAGACGGCGACTGCGGCTCGGGTCCATTTCAAAATCACGGGACTCAATAAACCTGTCGCCAAGCCGATGCCATGCAACGATGCGGTTGAAAGCAAAAAGCCCAAGGCATAACGAGTCCGGTCCGCATCGGGACCGATTTCCAATGCATGCACGTAGCCGTGGCTCAATGCGAACAGGGCCGCCACGAAGCAAGCCTGCGTCAACGAAAATCGCCAATCGCGCAGCACGATGACACCCGACACGAGCACCGATAGTACCACCCAGAGCTCGGGATAAGCCACCGAAATACCAGCGAATGCCAAACCCGCCCCGGCGACCATGGCGGACAAGAAAATCAAGGGCAACAGCCAACGAGCCCGCCCGCCAAGACCGAAAGCCCACAGGCCGACCGCAATCATCACGAGCAGGTGATCCGGGCCGAGAAACGGATGAATAAACCCTTCGCCGAACCCATGATCGGCATCGATGCCGAGATGCGCGAATGCCGGTATCGGCAATAGAAATATTGCAGCAATTCCCAATTTGAGGATAAAAAAGGGTGCGGGGCGTGCTTGGCGAGGATGTCGGCGGCAGGGAGCCGCCGCCAAGCCCCCATGGATGGGTTTACGGCGTTCCTCGACAGGCATACCCCGCATCCTGAATACGGCGAAATTTCTCAAATTGGGAATTGGTGGAAATATTGAAGCGAATAGCGTAACAGTGTGTTTGTTGTTTATCATCATTTTCACCTTAAGATAGTTGTTTTATACCTTTCACACTTCAAATTTCGGCAATGCCCGAGGAGGCGCCGGGGTGTTCGACAAAGGCTTTGCCAGCATGGAGCTGGCACAGAGCCTACAGGGACGTATTCACGGCGTCCTTTGACGGACACCCCGGCGCCGAATTTTGATATACGATGGGTATATCTCGCGCAGAGGCGCTGGGGCGCAGAGTTTTTTCTGGTTCCCACGGTCCTCCGTGGGAACCCATATCGGGGCATATTTACTCGCCCCAGATCTGCATTCCCATGCCGGAGCGCTCATCGTTATCCAGAAGTCAAAAATTACCGTTTTGCAATCTTAGCCAATGAGGCCTCGATACCATTTTTTGTCGCCCAACGTTCCCGACTTCTAAATCGCGATCTGGGGATCGCTCCCGCAGAGCATCCTACCCCCTTGATAGGGGTAGGGAAGATTTCTCTCCCCTCCCTCCGAACCGTGCATGCGGTTCTCCCGCACACGGCTCTCCAGTCGGTGGTTTCCTCATCGGGACAAGCTGGTGAGCAATGGTGTTATTAATTGGTGAACCCCATTACTCCGCGTTACCACGTCAGCCCGCAAACTCGGTTTGATTCGTTACCTTCGGCTCCCTTCAACGGCTGAGCCTCTTTAAGCCTTTTACCTGAGGTTGGCTTAATGGCCGTGACACCGAACGCTACCTCGTTTCCACCTTCCTACCCTTCTTTCCTATGGCCGGTTTTGCTAGCCGGCTTTTACCATCTTTTCCCCTCTCGGTTTAGGCTCGTGTTTGTTTTCTCTGTTTCCGCCTGGTTTCCCAGCGGTGCCACACTGTCCTCGCCTTGCCTTGAGCTTCCTCGACTTACGGTAATATAAGGGTTCTGACTCCTGCCACGGTCACCTCCGTAACAGGTCTCCCCAGTTTCTTCACAATACCTTCTGAACATTCCACTCCCAACCACAAGGTAGGCCCATTTATCGTTTTATCTGCCACAACAACGTAAATGATGGTTTTCAGGCTTCGTCGACTCCCAGGGGACTCGCCGCCTTACCCCGCCGAATCGGATTCGCTTTACTGCGGACTGCTCTTTTGCCTCCAGTTGCTCTCCACCCCACCTCGCGGTGACGCAGTTACTTTCAGCTACGACGTTATGGCTTACGCCGACAGGGACTTACACCCTGCTGATTTTGTGCCCTCCTGGGCGCACTGGGAGCGACGCCTTCGTCGCGATTTCGAAGCCACTGATGTTCAATATCCGCAGATTTATCAAACAGCACCGTTGCCGGGTATACGATGACCTTTGTTCAGCAAGTTTACCGATATTTGTGTATAACGATGAGCGCCCGAGAGTGGGAAAGAGAGCAACCTTCCCGGCTCCGAAATCACGATCTGAAACTTCGCTACCACAATGCGTGCCGATGTGCTTTTACCATCGTCACACCGTCAAATAACGCTTGACCTTCGTTTCGTCCAATTCGTCCATCGCGCCCGACGCAACACTGCGTCCGCGTTCCAGGATACAGAAACGATCGGCGACCTTGCGCGCGAACGGCAGTTTTTGTTCGACCAGCAGAACCGTGACACCCATTTCGCGGTTGATTATTTTGATCGCTTCACGCACCTCATTCTTAACCTCGGCAGCCTCCTTGACTAACGGCGTTTTAATGCCTTTTGCCTTATTAAGCCGAATGATCACGTCGCCGATTTCGCTAACGATGTTCGGCTGTATGCCTTCTGTCGGCTCGTCCAGAATCAGCAATCTCGGATTGAGCACCAAGGCCCGCCCGATCGCCAATTGCTGCTGTTGGCCGCCGGACAGATCGCCGCCGCGTCGCCCTAACATCTGCTTCAAAACCGGGAATATCTCGAAAATATGCTCCGGCACTTTTTTAATGCCGTGTCTACGCGCCGCGCGCAAACCGATTTTCAGGTTTTCCTCGACCGTCAGTAGTGGAAAAATTTCACGGCCTTGCGGCACAAAACCGATGCCGAGTTCGGCGCGTTGCTCGGGTTTCAGCGGTGCGAGATCGACGCCGTCGAACAGCATTTCGCCGCTGCGCACTGGAATCAAACCCATGATACATTTCAGCAAGGTTGTTTTACCGACGCCGTTGCGTCCCATCAGGCAGACGCAACTCCCTTCGGGCACCGACAATTGCAAATCCCACAGCGTATGGCTCTCGCGGTAGTATTGATTCAATGAATTAATGTTCAGCATTAGTCCCCCAGATACACTTGGATAACGCGCGGGTCGTTTTGTACTTCGTCCATCGTGCCCTCAGTCAATACCGAACCTTCATGCAACACCGTGACCTTGCGTGCGATCGAGCGGACGAATTCCATGTCGTGTTCGACCACGACAATCGAATGCTTGCCCTGCAACGACAGCAGCAATTCGGCGGTGCGGTCGATTTCCTGATGCGTCATGCCGGCGACCGGCTCGTCGACCAGCATTACCTTCGGCTCCTGCATCAACAACATGCCGATCTCCAGCCATTGCTTTTGTCCATGCGACAAGATCCCGGCTAGTTGTGCGCAGTGTTCGGTCAGACCGATCGTCGTCAACACCTCTTCGATACGATCGCGATGCTCGCCCTTCAGCCTTGCAAACAGCGCCGGCCAGGCGCCCTTGTCCGCCTTCATCGCCAATTCCAAATTTTCGAACACACTCAAATTTTCGAACACGCTCGGTTTTTGAAACTTGCGGCAGATGCCGGCTTGAGCGATCGCAGGCTCATCCATTTCAAGCAAATCGATGGTTTGACCGAAAAATACCGAACCGCTATCGGGTTTCGTCTTGCCGGTAATCACATCCATCAGCGTCGTCTTGCCGGCTCCGTTCGGTCCGATCAGGCAACGCAATTCGCCGTTGTCGATATATAAGGACAGATTATTCAAGGCCTTGAAACCGTCGAAACTGACGCTGACGTCTTCAAAATAGAGTATCGTTTTGTGCGACACGTCGAGTTCGCCAGGCTTGACCGGCTTTCTAACGAAATCGAAGGTTTTGTAACGATCCATCAACGGCTTGTTCATGTATGCATCTCCTCGCGTTTCTTAAGCAACAAGCCTGCCAAGCCATTCGGCATGAATACCGTTACTAAGACGAAAGTCGCGCCCAATGTAAACAACCAGATTTCCGGAAGTAAACCGGTCAACACCGTTTTACCGTAATTGACCAGCATCGCGCCGATGATCGCGCCGTACAGCGTACCTCGCCCGCCGATCGCGACCCAAACGACGATTTCCAATGAGTTCAATGGCGAAAATTCGCTCGGGTTGATAATGCCGACCTGCGGCACATACAACGCCCCGGCGAGTCCGGCCAGCATCGCCGCAAACACGAATATCCATAGCTTGAACATTTCGACACGATAGCCCAAAAAGCGCACGCGCGCCTCATGATCGCGCACCGCAGTCACGACGCGACCCAATTTGGTACAAGCAATCCATCTCGACAGCAAAAATGCACCGATTAAGGCAAGTCCGGAAATCATGAATAGCGCCACTCTGACCGCTTCGGATTGTATGTTGAAACCGAGAATGTCCTTGAAATCGGTCAGGCCGTTGTTACCGCCGAAGCCCATTTCATTGCGAAAAAACGCCAACATCAACGCATAAGTCAAAGCCTGCGTAATAATCGACAAATACACGCCTGTCACCCGCGAACGGAATGCGAGCCAACCGAACACGAACGCCAACACACCCGGTGCCAAAAACACCATCGGCAGCGCGAACCAGAATTGATCGAAACCGTACCAGTACCACGGGAGTTCTTTCCAGTCTAAAAACACCATGAAATCGGGCAAAACCGGATCGCCGTAGACGCCTCGCTCACCAATTTGGCGCATCAAATACATCCCCATCGCATAACCGCCCAATGCGAAAAAAGCGCCATGACCGAGCGCTAGGATGCCGCAATACCCCCATACTAGATCGAGCGATAAGCCCAGCAAAGCGAATGTCAAATACTTGCCGAGCAAAGAAACGGTATATGCGGAAAAATGCAGCGCCGAAGCGCTTGGAAAAATCGCATTGCAGAGCGGCACCAGTACGATCAGCGCGATCAACGAAAACAGCACGACATTCGCCGTCTTATCGTTACTGAAAAATAGACTCCCGAAAAATAGACTCTTCATGCTCATGCCTCCGCCGCTCGGCCTTTTTGCGGAAACAACCCGCGAGGACGTTTTTGAATAAACAAAATAATGAACACCAACACCAAAATCTTCGCGAGCACCGCGCCGGCATGCGGCTCAAGCATCTTGTTAGCAATACCGAGCGAGAACCCGGCGACCAAAGTTCCCCAAAGATTGCCGACACCGCCGAATACGACGACCATGAACGAATCGACGATATAACTCTGACCCAAATTCGGTCCGACATTGGTGATCTGACTCAACGCGACGCCCGCGACACCGGCGATGCCCGAGCCCAACCCGAAGGTCATCGCATCGACCCGCGCGGTCGGGATACCCATCGCTTTGGCCATGTTACGGTTTTGCGCAACGGCTCTGACTTCGAGGCCGAGCCGTGTCTTCTTAAGAATTTGCAATAGCGCCGCGAACACCAGTAAACAAAACAGCACGATGTAAAAACGATTCCAAGTCAGGGACAGAAAATCGTTAATCTGCCACGAACCGCTCATCCATTCCGGCGTCGTGACGCTACGGTTTAGCGGCGAAAAAATCGAACGCACCGTTTGCTGTAAAAACAGACTGATGCCGAAAGTCGCCAGCAAGGTTTCGAGCGGACGCCCATATAAAAACCGGATGATACCGCGTTCGATCGCGACGCCGACCAAAGCCGAAATCATAAACGCCGCAGGAATCGCCAGAATCACCGACAGACCGATATGATTTGGCATGATCTGTTGCATCACATAGGTCGTATAAGCGCCGAGCATCATCAACTCGCCGTGCGCCATGTTGATTACGCCCATCACGCCGAAGGTAATCGCCAAACCGATCGCAGCCAGCACCAACACTGCGCCGAGGCTCAGGCCGAAAAACATCGTTTCGACACTGTTGTAGAATTGCAATCTCGCTTCAATTTTTTTCAACGCGGATTGGGCTTTTTTTCTTACCTCGACATCCTGTTCGATGAAATTGCCGGCGCTATCCTTTTCGACTAGAACACTCAGCCGGTTATAGGCTTCGAGACTATTGTATTCCTTCAAGGTATCCATCGCGTCCAGACGAACCGATTTGTCGCTATTTTGTAGATCGTTTAGTGCAAAAATCAGACGCATCGAAGAGAGCACATCTTCGTCTGATTCGGTCGATTCGTACTCCTTCAACAATTCCAGCGTTTTTGCATCGGCAGTCTTGACCATCGCATTGACCGCAGAGAGCCTGACCGAAGCATCATCCGATTGCAACTGAAGAAGAGATATTTTCTTGCGTAGCTTGGTGCGCAAACTGTTGGTAATGTTGACTTTCGACAAGTCCGAGCGCTCGACAAGACCTAAGTCGCTGCCGGTCGACGCCTCGGCAATCCGGTAGCCTTGTCCGCTTTCGGTAGCGATAACCGCCGTTTGCTTATCGCGTAACGCATATAAGCGGCCGTCCAACAAGGCTTCCAGAATCGGTAAAGCCTCGGAGTGTCCGGTCACGCTCAGTTGCTCGCTTGCCTGCTCGCGTTCCTTCATACTACCGCTAATTAAGCGCGCCAGCGCATCGGCAAACGGATCGAGAACCGTTTCGGCTTGCTGTTCCGAGACTTCCTGACTGTCCGCCGTTTCAGCGGTCGACTCATCCAACGCAATACCGGGCCGGACGCATAGCATCAATAAAGCCAACAACGACATCCGCCATTTGAACGAATCCGCTTTCATAATAATTCCTAAAATGAATGATCAATCGTAGGGCTCGCACCGCGTAACTTTGCAAACGGTATGCGATACCAATTAAGAATATATACCCTTTGCTGGTCAAATTTCGGCGCCGGGGTGTCCGTCAAAGGACGCCGTGAATACGTCCATGTAGGCTCTGTGACAGCATCCCTGCTGTCAAAGCCTTTGCCGAACACCCCAGCGCCTCCATGCGTCAATGCCGAAATTTGAAGTGCGATGGGTATATACTCTTTGCTAATCAAATTTCGGCACTATGCAGGACGGGGTTTGCAACCACGTCCTTAACATTTCGACCATGCCCAAAGCAAATCCAAACGTTCGGAGCGGGTTGAATAACCCGCCCCGCGCCTCAATCCTTATCGGAACAACTACAGCTATTAACGAAAACATAGCCTTTTCAGGGAGGAAGTTATTTTGGGCGAAATCTCAAACTTAAATTCGCACCCTACTCTCTACTTCAATATTGCCCGGTCAATAATTTTGCCCGGAACATTTTTTTGTTTCGGTATTGAAGTTGCCGCACATAATAGGTGGCGTCCAATCGGCAATGATCGGCTTACTCTCCGGCAGATAATCCGACCAGGCATCGCCCGGAACCAATTTATTGGTTTGCCAAACGGTCAAGAACTGCCCGTCTTCCTGAATTTCGCCGATCAATACCGGCTTGGTGATGTGATGATTCGGCAGCATTTTTGAAATACCGCCGGTCAAGTTAGGAGCCTCGACGCCGATGATCGCCTTTTGCACTGCATCCGGATCTGTTGTACCGGCCTTTTCGACCGCCTTGACCCACATATTGAAACCGATGTAATGCGCTTCCATCGGATCGTTGGTTACGCGTTTCGGGTTCTTGATGAACTCATGCCATTGTTTGATGAATGCAGCGTTCTTGGTCGTATCGACACTCATGAAATAATTCCAAGCGGCTAGATGACCGACCAACGGTTTGGTATCGATGCCAGACAACTCCTCTTCGCCGACCGAGAACGCGACGACCGGAATGTCCTCGGCGGAAACACCCTGATTACCCAATTCTTTATAGAAAGGAATGTTGGCATCGCCGTTGATCGTCGACACGACCGCCGTTTTCTTCCCGGCCGAACCGAATTTCTTGGCTCTATGTGATTCGTAGTGGGTAATGCAATAATATAGCCATGAACAGTGAAACTTTATTCAGCATGGCTTTAGGCCTGCAACCTCCTTGGCAGGTCAAAGCTGTGACCTTTTCTACAGATGAATTGGCCCGTAGCGAACTTCATCTGCATATCGATTTCGTGACTGGCTCGCGCTTCTTAGACGACGCGAATAACCTCTGTCCAGTGCATGATACCGTAGAGCGGCTATGGCAACATTTGAGCTTTTTTGAACACACCTGTTACCTCCATTGTGCGGTGCCGGCATTACCACGACCGATGGCAAAGTCCGTACTGTTGACGTTCCTTGGGCACGGCCAGGCAGTGGTTTTACCCTGTTATACGAAGCCTTAGCGCTACGCTTGATTGAGCGGGAAATGCCGGTCAACCGAGTCGCCGAGATACTGAAGGTCAATCCACAGCGCATCTGGACTATCTTTAATCACTGGATTAGCAAGGCAAAAGCAGCCGATGATCCGAGCACGATAACCAAGCTGGGCGTCGATGAAACCTCGACCAAAAAAGGCCATCATTACGTTACGCTGGGCGTTGATTTGGATGAAGCCCGCGTAATTCATGTCACTGAAGGTAAGGGTAAGGCAACGCTGCAAAGTATTCAGCAACACCTTGAAGATAAAGGTGTTGATAAAGAACAGGTGGAGCAAATCAGCATGGATTTGTCACCGTCATTTATTGCCGGTGCTGCCGAATCATTCCCGTCTGCACAAATTACCTTTGACCGATTCCATGTTGTGAAATTATTGAACGAGGCCATGAATCAGGTGCGCATTGCCGAACGCAAAGAGCATGATGCTCTGAAAGGTCACAAATACACTTTTCTAAAGAACCGGGAAAACCTATCCGACAAAAAAGAAAAAGAGCTGGATGAACTGATACAACTGTACCCCACGCTGGGCGAAGCTTACCGCTTAAAAGTGCTATTCAATGATCTCTGGGAAATGCCCGACAAACCGACAGCGGAGGCTTTTTTGAGGCAATGGTGCGATGAGGTGGACGCAGCCAAAATTCCAGCGTTTATCAAGTTCGCCAACACAGTTCGAGGACATTGGTCGGGAATTGTGCATTTCGTGGAATCACTCATTAGTAACGGCATTCTTGAAGGCATCAATAGTAAGATTCAGCTGGCTAAACGGCGAGCCAGAGCTGTCGCAACATCAACAATTTCATTAATATGATTTACTTCCTATGTGGAAAGTTGAAATTTGATTACCCACTGTATTTCACATAGAGCCAATTTCTTGATGTCAGAAACGATACTTTGCCAATCGGAGTGACCGAACGGCGTATAGTTGATCATAATGTCCTTTTCGTCGACGCCTTTGGCTTTCAGATACGCTTCGAGAATTTTGTTGGTCGTGCGAGGATAAACATAGTCGGTCCCTGCCAACACCCAACGTTCGGCGCCGAAGTCGCTCATCAGATAATCGACGGCCGGAATCGCTTGCTGATTCGGCGCGGCACCGGTGTAAAACACGTTTTTCGACGATTCCTCGCCTTCGTATTGCACCGGATAGAACAACAAGCCGTTCAATTCCTCGACGACCGGCAACACCGATTTACGCGAGACCGACGTCCAGCAACCGAAGATCGCCGCAACCTTGTCCTTGGTCAAGAGTTCGCGCGCTTTCTCGGCAAACAGAGGCCAATTCGAGGCCGGGTCGACGACGACAGGTTCGAGTTTCTTGCCGAGCAAGCCGCCTTTTTTGTTCTGCTCCTCGATCAGCATCAGCATCGTATCTTTGAGCGTGGTTTCGCTAATCGCCATCGTCCCGGACAGCGAATGTAAGACGCCGACCTTGATCGTATCTTCGGCGGAAGCGTCCGGAGCCGTAACCGAAAAAAACGATACAACGGCCGCAATGCTCAATAATTTAAGATTTTTCGATAGTTTCTTCATAGTATATTCCCAATGAAATTGAAATTAGATTTGGTACTGAAAGCCAAGAAGGAAGGCATTGACTTGGTCGCCTGTCGCATCGTCCCTGTAATTGAGCCCTTTAGTCATCAAGTCGCCGTATTGCCAACTTAAACCGATTCGTGCGTTATGTCCGTCGATGACATAATTCACCCCGGCCTCGAACATATTCCGATCCGGACTATTTTTCGGCATGACGTTGACATAACGAACGAAGGGTTGAAATTGACCGATACCGATCGTTTGCGGAAATAAATACATACCGCTCACGTCGTAGGCATTTCCTTCGAACATCGCAAACCCGCCCCCTGCTTTCCGGCTATCCATACTGAAACCATTGATTCCGTAATTCTTATATTCGCCGTTCAGAGTCACGACACCGCCGTTCCCCAATACTTTTTCGAGTAATAAATCGATCGCCGTACCCCTGAAATTACCGGCATCACCAAGGACACCAACGCCATCTTCCTGATATTGATTAGAAACCGCCAAGGTCAGAATGTCGCCCCCCTTACCGTAATAGGTCCCCGATGTGTAGTAACCGGGATTTTTTTCGACTTCCCAGAAGTTAAAAGCCAAACGTTGCGCATAGAGCAGATTGTCATCCTTGTTCGCTCCGCCTCTTAACCCTTGGAAAATACCTAACGCGTATTGAACGCGGCCATCCCAAACAGAACCCCAAAACGTCACACCGTCGTCACGGCCGAAAGAACCCGCAGATGTTCCGTCGTTACGTATCGTCGTATTGAAATCGGCCGGCTCGAACGGCGTACCGCTAATCCGGTCGCCGGTTACATAAATGCTATGCACGGCACTGTAAAACGGTCCGTTCATTTCGCGACGTTCGGCCGGCACCAGCATGCGCCCGACCCACAAATTCGCCATCGGATGAAATTCGAATTTACCGATGGCATCTAACAAACGAAGTTCACCGCCATTGTTACAAGTTTGACATTCCGAGTTGATTTCCAGCTTGATGTATTCGTGAATCTGCGCGTTCAGATACAAACGCATGTTATCGACGAAAAAATCGTTCGACCAATTGCCGTCCGCTACCGACTCTACCGATGTAAAACTTGTCCTTAAACCGGCACCGAGACTCAACCATTTAGTTTCGTCGATTTTAAAAGTCGCTCCTGCCTGCGATTCCTGTATATGGCTTAACGATAACGCCGCAAATAGCAGATACGTCAAAAAACCGTGTTTTAGCTTGTGGCTGCCTAGCTTGTAAACAGTCTTCATGATCATTCCCCCAAAGAGTCAAAAAATGCACCGGTTTATACCGGCGCAGCCGAATAAGGCTGTTGTCGATTATTCTTTGACGGAATCATTTGAACAATCAGTCAAATGACTCATTAGTTAAATGACGTATAGAAGAAAAAACCGAATCATTCCTTGTCGGTTGGGGGAGTGAAAAGCAGTCAAAAGTGGAAAAATTCGTTATAGAAACTATAAATCTAGAAAAAGCATTTCACCATGAAGATCATGAAGAAGGGGTTAGCCGGGTATAAGCGCCAAATTAAGAAAATAACGCGTCATTCCGCCAGGGATTCACTCCGGGCTATCCTGCCTGGAGCCCTTCGGGTAAATGCAAATCCGTTCCATACGGATTTGTGGAGAAATCCAGTGCCGTGGATGGCAATTCGTACCTTCGCACTGATATAACTTGAATATCGGCATTTCATGCCGATATGACGAACAATGCAGTAATTGCGCCATAAAGTGACTATTAAGCATAAGATATAGCCCACCCTAACCAACACTAATAGACACATAGCTTGACTCAACTAAATACTGCATACATAATTTTCTAGGTGCCACTTTGGCACAAAGGAGAAACATAATGGCGACTATATTACCTCGTATCACCGCTCGGGTGGATATTGATACTCAGGATTTACTCACTAGAGCTGCGGCTATATCCGGCATGCCTAGTATTAACTCATTTGTCCTTAGCGCGGCAGTTGAAAAAGCCAAACAAATTATTGAACAAGACAAAGCACTTAAACTAACTGAGCATGATGCCATGTTGCTTATGGATGCGCTTGATAAACCTGCAACGGCTAACAGTAACTTAAAAGCAGCGGCTGCCCGTTATGAGAACACAACTCAATAATGAGAACCGTACTTTTAAACAAAGCAAGACACGATAGAAACCGATTCAATTGCGGTGTTGAACCTTTAAACAACTACCTAAAAGTCATGGCTAGTCAACAAGCCAAGAAAGACAGTACAAGGACTTTCATACTCGAAGACGAAGCCAGCGAATCCAAAATTGTTGGCTTTTATACGCTAACGATGACTCCCGTCGATTTAAAAGCTTTACCTTCACAGCTTCAGAAAAAACATCCATCATCAATCTCTGGTGGATTGATTGCTCGATTGGCTGTCGACGAGCGTTACAAAGGAAAAGGCTACGGTGAATGGTTGCTCCTTGACGCACTCAAAAAACTGCTTCAAGCAAGCGATTCCGTCGGGTTTCCGATAGTTATCGTTGACGCCAAAGACGGAGCCAAGCATTTTTACGAAAAGTATGGATTCACTACTTTTAGAGATGCCGAAAACAAGCTGTTTATCACCATTGCCGACATACGGTCCAGCTTGGATTAAATGGACCCAATTAGGCAAAATGCTATTAGTAACGATTAACAGTATTTCTTGTAACAACACCAAAAACCGCTCCCGATCGACATCGTTCCGATAGATGTTTTCTTGGGCGTTGCCGTGAAAGGTCACATGATGCAGCGCTCCCGCAAACTCGATGCCTATAGATATAGTAATGAGCACCAGTTGGGAAGCAATGCCTGCGAAATTTTGAGAAACAGAAATACAAACGTTGCGTAAATTTGTCCGAGTGAATTTGTATTGTTAGCTACATTTAATACTCAAACATTTCTTGTAAGCACGAACACAGTTCTTTTTGTGTCTTTGCACTCACTGCCCCAAGATTTTTAACAAGCCTTGATTTATCAACTGCCCTAATTTGATCCAGCAGGATCAGACCACTTTTTCCTTTGAACTTACACTGAACACGACAAGGAAACTCAAAACCCTTAGTAGTCATTGGAGCCATAAGGACCGTAGACAAAGCTGACATTTCATTGGGAGAAATTATTACGCAAGGGCGTGTTTTATTGATCTCTGTTCCTTTTGTGGGATTGAGGTCAGCGAGCCAAACTTCAAATCGGTGTATCATTACCAGTCCAGTTCATCATCTGAGTCGAGAGGGAAATCCAACCATTCATCATCTAGAGACTCATGCCCCTGAGCCGAAATTGTTTGTTCTATAGCTTCTTTCCATCCTTCTCTAACACCATTTTCCGGGGTTATGAGGAGACCACCGTTAACCAATTGTAATTTTAACTCTTTTCCTTCCAAATGAGCTTGTTTAATCAAAGGCTTAGGAATCCTTATGCCTTGAGAATTCCCTATTCGTACTAGCTGAGTCATTTGACTTCACTCCCATTATCTCCTGAATTTAACGTAACTATAATGTAATTACGTCGATTTTTCCATAAACTTGAGAGGATGATGGTTTTTGAGTAGCTAACGTTAAAACTCACCCGCGCCGGCTACTGGGCGCATAAGCGGGGAACGGCCGTTTAGCCGGAGAGAGACCTACGACAGGCTAATGGGTGACCCCGCTTTCCCATTTTTTAGTGACTGATTTTACGATTTTTGTTGTGGGGGCTGAATAGTTACCTTTTCAGATAGGACGGCGGAATTAGATGATACAACTAACGCCCTGGAACAGCGGCGCGAGTTTACGAGTGTCCGGCGGCCAAAGGCCGCGAACTGCTGCGACTTGTTACACGTTTAGTGAAGTTGCCCAAAAACTTCGGGATGCTGTTCCGCAATACGAAGCAGTGCAACAGCAGGACCTTGTGGCTCTCTGCGGCCTTGTTCCCAATCTTGAAGAGTGCGCATGCTTACACCTAACAATCCAGCAAATGCAGATTGTGACATTTTTAGTTTTGCCCGAATAATTTTAGGAGGAGAAGGCTCAGAAAGCTCTGTCACCTTTAACTGCAAGTTACCATTATTATGCTCTTTTATCTCTCTAATACCATCCAAGATTTCAAGACCGATATTTCGTTTAGTCATGATCTATTGCCTCAGCGATTTGTTTCAAAATATGCCCTGGAATTGTTGATCGCTCCGATTTACTGTAAATCGTAAGCATCCAAATTTCATGATCAGGCTTTTTCCAATAGTATATTGCACGAACACCTGAACTCTTTCCTTTACCTTCAGAAGCCCACCGAACCTTTCTTACACCTCCAGATCCTTTAACGATATCTCCAGCATCCGGTTTTTGCATCAAATATGTCTGCAACCCCTGATACTCTTCATCTGAGAGGTAATTCGGAAGCATCTTTGTAAATGTACTGGTTTCGATAAATATCATAAGACCATACTATACGGCAATGCCGTATTTAGCAAGAGTTTGATATGAACGTGTAACACCCAGCTCACCCGACGAAAACCGCATTGCGGTTTTGGGTCGGGTGAAGCGCCTAGTTAGGCCGGATACGTGACTGCAAGGTAGAGTAGAGAGCTGGTTTTTTTTTCACCAGCCCTCCCTCATCAAACCGTGCATGCGATTTTCCCGCACACGGCTTTCCGATGTTCTTCACATCAGGGCATGCACTGTTTTCCAGCCAGCGACAATGGGCACTTTATATAACCCATGCTCTTCATACAACACTCGGCGTGGAAACCGAATCATGCTGGTTTTCCAGTTACTCACTTTGTGTCGTTTCCGCAGGTGGATTCTGAGCCGTTCTTCAGCATGGCGCTTAACCTTACTCAAGGCTGCGCTGGAGTTTCGATAATAAAAGTAACCCGACCATCCCCATAGCACTTGATTCATATCCCGTACAACGTCTTGTGTCGGGATACAGGCACGAGGTCGGCAACCGCATTAAGTTTACGAGGCTACATCTAGGTTCACTTGCGTTACGGCCTGCATCTTTGCCGTTTAGGAACTCACGACCCTTGATTGCTCAAACGCCGCTCCTGCGTACTACCAAGGCGTATGGACAACTCTTTGGACGGGACTTTAACCCGCTGGTTAAATTACTGTTACTGCGAACACCTGAGCCCGCTTTCCCCTAGCTCACCCGACGAAAACCGCATAGCGGTTTTTAATCGGGTGAAGCACCGTGTTATACAGATTTCGCCACTAGCATTTCTGTGGCACCTTTTTGAAATTCATATTTTACAGGCGCCAAAGAGACGTTAATTCCGCCTTCTTCTAGCGCCTCCATGACTGGCGCGAGATGCGTAGACATTTTATTGTTACTAATGGACAACAGCGGATAAACTCGCACCTCTTTGGCAACACGGCACAACTCTTTCATGGATTCAATGTGTTGTTTCTGATTCACATGGTCGCTATACAAGAACAAATAATGTGAACATAAAGCTAAATCGAACTCGGCATTCTCAAATGACAGTGTTGGCAATGCGGCATTCAGATACCTTCCGGTTTCTTGTGCATTTCCATAGTCATTCAGGAAGACCCTCATTGCCTCCATTCTAATTTCTCCAAGCTCTTTAACGTCGCAAATGTTCTTCCAGACATAGTCTTCGTTATTTTTTGACACTTGCTCCATTATCCGAGGATAAATCTAGGCTGTCGAAACGCATGCATCAAATCACATACCTTATTAATATTCAATAACTTAAAATCATTCTGGATGCAATCGTTTGACCAAAACGACAGCTTAAGCCGCTTTTATTTTGCTCATAAAGCGACTAATCAATGACTTAGCTAAAAGAAGCACACCTGAATGGCTTATAATTGTTCACTTTACAGTGATTTTATTTCCTCAGCTTGTGGATTTAAAATTATCGCTGTATGCGGTATAAATAGGTCTTATTTTAACCCATCCCCCAAATACTATGCTTCAAATGTCAAAACTACTAAACAGCCGCGATGAATGGAAAAACAAAGCGACTGAGCGCGCAGCTGAGCTTCGTGAGCTTAGAAAAACACAAAAACGTCATTTGAAAAAAATAGCGGAACTGAAACGGAATAATTGCCAGTTAAAACAGCTTGTCGAAGCAAAAAAAACATTACCTTCGAGCATCAGTCAACCCTAGCAACCCAGGATATTGCTGTTGTACCCGCGAATACTTCAACGGTTATTGACATAACACAAGCTCAGCAAACGCGACTTTTATGCGTGCTTATCGTGCTTGATGCGGTGGTTTCTTTTCGTAGCGTTCCGCGCATTCTTGAATTATTTCATTCACAAACATCGCTTGAATTACCGTGGACGCCACATTTTACTTCGGTGATTAACTGGAGTTTGCGCGTTGGTTTAGGGTTACTGCGCCAAGTGTGCCCAACGTGCGAGCCTTGGATTGCGATTATTGATTACTCCATTGATATAGGGACTAAAAAAGCACTGGTCGTGCTCCGCGTAAAAACACAGTCTCTACGCCAACGCGGCAGCGCCATTCAATTGCAAGATTGTGAATGTATCGGTCTTAAGGTGCGTGAAACGGTTAATCATCAGACGGTTTGCCAGGACTTAGAGGACATTTTTGCTATCGCCGGCGTACCTCAAGCGATTGTTAAAGACTGCGACTACACGCTAGCAAAAGGTGTGCGACATTGGTCGGCCAAACAAGAAAAACCGGTGCCCGTCATTGATGACATCGGTCACTGCATGGCCAGCGCGCTGAAAAGTCAATTTGAAAAAACAGCGGATTATAAAGCCTTTACTGCGGCACTGGGTCAAGGTGCGAAATGCCTGAGACAGACAGAATTTGCCTGTTTGACACCCCCTAAATTACGGACTAAAGGGCGTTTTCAAAGCATCAGTAAACTCGGTGAATGGGGGGCTAAAATGCTGGATGTCTTTGCCGTTAAAGGCGGCGCGAAGAAAGGCAGCGTGTTAGCTAAATTACGGATGGTGTTTCCGGGCTTTTTACGGATGAAACCCTTTATTGAGCGCTTCGCGTTGACGACTAAAATAGTTTCAGAGGTGATGGAAATCATTAAAAACAAAGGGCTTAACAAAGTCACCTACCAACAATGTTACCAATTATCAAAAACATTGCCGCGAAATTCTAAAGTCAAAACACACCTACAAGCTTGGTTAAAAAAGCATGTGCAGATTCAAGCAGAGCTGACCGAACTGCCGTTGTTAAGCAGTAGCGATATTATTGAAACGCTGTTTGGAAATTATAAATATATGCTTGAACGCAGTCCGCAAGCCGATATGAATCGCTCCGTGCTATTGATTCCTGCTTTATGTGGCAGTCGAAAAGAAGCGGTGATTGACCAGGCATTAAATAAAGCGTCTCAAGTAGATCTTGAACGCTGGGAGGAGAAGAATATCCCTTATACGGTAAGAAAAAAGCGCCAAGAATTTTTTAAACATAAAAGCCAAAAATCGGGGAAAATAATAACGGACTAAGTCAGTCTTTCGACAGGCTAGGATAAATCTCTTCAATCCTTGACTGAATTTGAGAAGCGCTGAACTGATATATCGGGTCGATGGATATTACGTTACCACCGTTGGCAGACAATTCCGCATTAAAACAAGCTGGCCCATCTCCACAGCCAAGTATCTTCTTTGTAAGATCGTCACTTGAGAGCGAGAACATTTCTTTGTACTCGTTGAAGGATCTTCCCCAAGGTACTACTTCTGATAAATCCACGATGATTCCTATTTGTGTATAACGCAAAGCTCAGCGGCGTAGCGTTAGCGGAGTCGGCTGGAGCGCATGGTTAAGCATGTAGCGCCTCAACGAATTCATCTACGGAAATACCTGCTTGTTTCAGAACTCCGCCCAATGTGCCAGTTTTTAGTTCGGCGTGATTTGGCACGACGCAACCCGAGGACCCGCGCCGCATCACGATATGGCTACCACGCTGCCGTGCAACCACGAATCCCAAACGCTGCAAAGCCCTTACAACCTCTGCTCCCGACACAACCGGGAGTTTAGGCATGTTCCGGTACTTGAAATGAGGTCAGCAAAGGGCGTCCCGCGACAATAAGAGGAAATTCTTCCAGATAAAGCTCGGTTGCCTCACGCAAATTGGTCAATGCTTCCTCAACGGTTTCCCCTTGCGTAGTTGTGCCGGTTTCCGGATTGAAGGCGACATACCCCCCTTCGGGGGTTGGCGTTAAAACTGCTGAGAGTTCCATAGATTTTCTCCGTTAATGATGCGGGGGGATTGAAGAGCCTAAAGGCAAGAAAAACTTACCTCAATGGCCAAGGTGAATTCGATTATAAATAACTGACGCTATTTTGCTCAATTTTTATATTCTTACGCTTTTCAAGTCCATGGATAATTGCGTCGATATCCGCCTCTGAAATGCCACCCTGAAATTGAAACATTGACTTAATTGAATTGGCTAACGTCTTTTTCTTGCTCGGTCTCAATTTCAAAAGCCTTTCAACAACGTAGCTGATGGTGTCAATTTCGTCAAACGCCTGTGTTTTAAACTCTTTGCAGTAATTTCTGATTCTGATCGATTTTGTGGGTTTGCATTTTCTTCTTCTTTTCTTGCCACCTGTATTAACAATTGAGCAAGACGTAGTTTATCCCTATAACTAAGCTTTTCGAAAAAGTTAGGGTCAAACCTTACATTTGACATTTACCCCTTGCTTTTTCCGCTTGTTCATTGCGTCATTCGCTAGAGCTTAGCTCACACCGAATTATTCGTCCACCAGAAAAAAGGAGGGAGGAGGCGTAAAAAAGGGCCGTGAAAAAGGGAGAGTTACTTTTTTGGTTGATGGCATGCGATAAGAAAAGCAACCCGAATCTTTTTCCATTCCATTATAGAAATTGGGCCCGTCACATCGATATAGAGTGGTGAGCAATTGGAATTAAAAGAGCATCCATAATAAAGTAAACCGTCTCCCACTACGTTCGATAGCAAGAGACGGCCGGCTTTGGAAACGAATAAAGAGAAAAAGAGCCTTGAACGCGCTTAATGGCTGATCATCCAGGGCCTTTGCGATGGAAAGACTTTACTTCCGTCTTGCATAAACACCACTTGCTGCCTCAAACTGCTGAGATCGGGATGCTTCAGAAGCAAACCTTTGTTTGTATTGCAACCGCAATTCTTGGTGTGCTTGTGTTCGAGGATTTGATCCTCCCGGCTGTCTGCGGTCGAGAAAACCGGTTCGTGACGCGATTGTTCGTTGATACTCATTGCTTTACGCTTGTCCGGCGCCATTGCAAGCACCTCGGGCGGTATCATGATAATCCGCGGACTCGAGGTTTGGCAGTGCGGACAAGCCTGTGGAGCGCTGCTTTCTTCGAACGTTGCTAAGTCGTGGAAAATGCCGTGTTTCGGGCATTTATAGTCATAGAGCGGCATCGCTATTCTCCTAAGTTAATATACCTTTCGCACTTCAAATTTCTGCAGAGCCTAAGGAGGCATCGGGGTGCTCGGCAAAGGCTTTGCCAGCATGGATGCTGGCATAGAGCCTACATGGATGTATTCACGGCGTCCTTTGGCGGGCACCCCGGTGCCGAATTTTGATCTGCGATGAGTATATTACAGATCGGGTGACAACGGCACGTCGACATCGCCGGACAACTCTTTTTTCGGCCCTTCCGAATTCGGCTTAACGTTGAATTCGAAGATATCGGTCGGCAACCAAAGCGTCGCGCAGGCATTCGGAATATCCACGACGCCGCTAATGTGCCCTTGCACCGGCGCAGTACCTAAAATGGCATAAGCTTGGGCTTTCGAATAACCGAATTTTGTCAAATATTCGATCGCATTTAAACAAGCCTGACGGTAAGCAATATGAACATCGAGATAATGTTGCTTGCCGGACTCGTCGACCGAAATACCTTCAAAGATTAAATAGTCGTCATACTGGGGTTTGATCGGACTGGGCTTGAAAATCGGATTTTTGATTCCGTATTTTTTCATGCCGTCTTTGATCAAACCGACCCGAAGATGCGTCCAACCGGCCATTTCTATCGCACCGCAAAATGTGATTTCGCCGTCGCCTTGACTAAAATGCAAGTCTCCCAAGCTAAGACCGGCATTCTTAACATAAACCGGAAAATAGACCGTCGAACCCCGAGATAAATCTTTGATATCGCAGTTTCCTCCATGCTCGCGGGGAGGTACCGTTCTTGCCGCTTCGGCCGCCGCCGCTTTTCCAGCATCGCCGCTCATACGCCCCATATGAGCCGTATCGGCATAAGGCAACGTCGCCAAAGGCGGTACCCGGTCAGGCTCCGTATCGTAAAGGGCTTTTTCCCGCGTATTCCATTCATCCAGCATTTCTTTTGAAGGCAGAGTGCCGATCAATCCGGGATGAATCAAACCGGCAAACTCGACGCCGGGAACATGACGAGACTTCGTAAACATGCCGTTAAAATCCCAAATCGATTTTTGCGCCTCGGGAAAATGCTCGGTCAAAAAGCCGCCGCCGTTCTTTTTTGAAAAAAAACCGTTAAACCCCCACTGACTGTTTTCAAATGCCCCGATATCGAGAATATCGACGACCAGCAAATCCCCGGGCTCTGCACCTTCCACACCGACCGGCCCGGACAAAAAATGCACTTTCGACAAATCGACGTCGAGCACATCATCGGCACTATCGTTGTTGTTAATTTGTCCTCCGGTCCAATCGTAGGATTCGATGATGAAATCGTCACCCGGTTTAACCATCGCCACCATCGGTATGTCCGGGTGCCACCGGTTATGAATCATGTCGTTTTCATAAGGTGATTTACTTAAATCGATTTTGATAATGGTTTCAGCCATAGCCTTTCTCCTGACAAAGTTTTAATGATTAATACTCATACCGATAAATAAGCCGCCACCTTGGCTTCATTGAGCGTTGCACGCTCTTCCTGATGAACGATTTCCCCCTTTTCGAGAACGATGATGCGGTCGGCGATTTCAAGCGCAAAACTCAACACTTGCTCCGACACGACAATCGATAAACCGCGCGTATCGCGTATTTTTTTTAACGTCCGAGCCATCTCGCGAATGATCGAAGGTTGAATGCCCTCGGTCGGTTCATCCAACAGCAATAATTTAGGCTTGCTGGCCAACGCCCTGGCGATTGCCAATTGCTGCTGCTGTCCTCCGGATAAGTTCCCGCCTCGGCGATTTCGCATCTCTTCGAGTACCGGAAATAACTCGTAGAGATCGTTAGGAACGATCTTTTCCCCGGTACTGGTCAAACCGGTTTCAATATTTTCTTTGACCGTCATCGTCGAAAAAATCATTCGCCCTTGCGGAACGAAACCCAGGCCTTTGGAAACCCGCTGATGGCTTTTGAGTAACGTCAAGTCGACGTCGTCAAGCTGAACCTCGCCTTTTATGGCAGGGATCATTCCAATTAATGATTTCATCAACGTAGACTTACCCATGCCGTTGCGTCCCATCACGGCTACGATTTCTTTCGGTTTTACATCGAAATTCAATCCGTGCAGCACTTCGCTTTGCCCATAGGCCACGTGGTAATCTTTAACGCTCAGCATTTTGTTTTCTCCTGATTCGACCGATTAATGGCCGAGATAGACTTCGATGACTTTGGGATCGTTTTTGACTCGCTCCATCGAACCTTCGGACAGCACCTTGCCTTGGTGCATAACGGTAACCCGATGAGCGATGTCTTCGACAAACTGCATATCGTGTTCGATGACGATTACCGAGCGGCCTTGGGTAATCCGGTTCAACAGTTCGGCGGTTTTTTTGCGTTCCGCAACCGACATGCCGGCAACCGGTTCATCCAGCATCAATAAATCCGGTTTTTGAATCAGCAACATGCCGATCTCAAGCCATTGCTTTTGTCCGTGGCTCAATAAGCCGGCCGGTTTATCGAGATCGTTCTGTAAAAAAATGATTTCAGCTATGTTTTCGACTTCTTCGATCACTTCACGGTCGCGCTTAAACATTAACGAGCCGAAAACGGACCGTCCTCGCGGGTATGAAATTTCAAGATTTTCAAACACACTCAAATCGTCGTATATCGAAGGATTTTGAAACTTTCGTCCAACGCCGTGATGGACGATTTGGTGTTCTTTCATTCGCGTCAACTCTTCTCCGCGAAACTTGATCGACCCGGAGGTGGCTTGAGTTCGTCCGCAGATCAAATCGAGTACCGTCGTTTTTCCTGCGCCGTTCGGACCGATGATGACCCGTATTTCCCCCTCGTCGACGTAGAATGACAAGTCATTGACCGCCTTGAAACCGTCGAAAGAAACCGTCAACCCTTCGACGGCTAAAACGAAATCTTCGTGCTTAGTCGACATATACGCCTCCGTCCAACTTTTCATCAGAATGAGGTGCAACTTTTCCGGTTATATCGGTTTTACGAGCGGGTTGAGAAGCTGTTATGTTTCCCTCCAAAGCCAAGACGTCAGGGTACATGTTTTCATCCTCACCTGCTTTCAACAAACTTGTGCGCAAGGTCTCCGGTTCGAAATCAATGGTTTTTCCGGTATACCAAGCAGGCAATTTCGGCTCGATGTAGCGTTTGAATAGACTGGCCAAGCCATTCGGAAATGCCATCACGACCGCTATGAACAGCGCTCCCATCGCAAACAGCCAAAGCTCGGGAAATGTCTCGGAAAATATCGTTTTGGCCCAATTCACCAACAACGTACCGTAAACTGCGCCAAGCAAGGAAAGTCGGCCGCCCACCGCGCAATAAATCACCATTTCGATCGATGGAACGATGCCGACGAAGGAAGGCGACATAAAACCGACCTGAAGCGTGAACATCGCGCCGCCGATCGCAGAAAACATTGCGCTCAGACAAAATACGAATATTTTGAAGTTGGCTACGTCGTAACCGGAAAACCGGACTCTGTCCTCTCGATCGCGCATCGCGACCAGAATACGTCCTAGTTTTTTATAACGGATAAATTGTGAAAGTAACAAACATATAAAAAGAGCGGCCGAACAGACATAATACAAAATCACTTTGGCAGAATCGGAACGAATGTCCCAACCTAACAACGTGCGTAAATCGGTGATACCGTTGACTCCGCCCGTATAGCCTTGTTGGCCGATAATTAAAATGGTCATGATCGCCGCGATGGCTTGCGTGATGATCGCAAAATAAACCCCGCCGACCCGACGCTTGAACATCGCCACGCCTATGATGAATGCAAACAGCGTCGGCAATAGAACGATCGCCGACAACGCAAAAGGAAGTTGCCGAAAAGGCTCCCACCACCAAGGCAATTCGGTGATCTGATTCCAGTCCATAAAATCGGGTATGCCGGGAGTGGATTGAATTTTGGTCGACTCGGGATCGCTGGCTTCCAATTTGAGAAACATAGCCATGCAATAGCCGCCCAAGCCGAAAAATACTCCTTGCCCCAAGCTCAAAATGCCGCCGTAACCCCAACACAAAACCAAGCCGAGCGCGACAAAGGCATAGGTCAGATATTTACCGATCAAATTCAATCGAAATACATCCAAAGACAGCGGGATAATCGCTAACAGGATGACCGCCAACATGACATAGCCAAGCACTTCCTGCCTTGACATAAATCGAATATTGCTCCGTTGCCGCATAGGAAACTCCCCCTTATTGACGAATTTTGAGAGCAAAAAGCCCTTGAGGACGCAGCATCAGTATGCCGACGACAATCAAAAGCGTGATGACCTTGGCCATAGATCCGCTCAAGAAAAATTCCAAAGTCGATTGCGATTGTGAAATCGTAAACGCGGAGGCGATCGTGCCGATAAGGCTCTGTGCTCCGCCGAATACGACGACTAGAAAGGTATCGACGATATAGAGCTGACCCGAAGTCGGTCCTGTCGAACCGATCATCGTGAACGCGCTGCCAGCAATACCGGCGATGCCGCAACCGATGCCGAACGTGTAACGGTCGACCTTCCCCGTATCGATGCCGACTGCGCCCGCCATGGGTCTATTCTGAACGACGGCCCGCACTTGCTTGCCCCAGAGTGAGCGAAACATCAAGAAATAGACGCCCGACGCTATAAACAAGGTTAAAACCATCACGAAGATGCCATTGATCGGTACCTCTATCGTTTCGGTCATGGCATACGATCCCATCATCCATTCCGGAAGAGTCACGCCGACTTCTCGTGCGCCGAAAACGGTACGGTACAATTGTTGAAGAATCAAACTGAGCCCCCAAGTCGCCAATAAGGTATCGAGAGGCCGCTTAAATAGAAACCGGATCATACCCCACTCGACCAACACGCCCAGCGCGAAACACACTAAGAAAGCCAGAGCCATCGCTACAAAAAAGTAGCCGTCGAATAAAGCCGGCAAATAGGTTTCGAAAATATGGGATGTTAAATAGGTTGTATAGGCACCCAAAATCATGAATTCGCCATGGGCCATATTGATGACGCCCATCTGACCGAAAATGATCGCCAATCCCAATGCCATGAGCACTAAAACCGAAAATAAAATCAAACCGGCAAAAGCCTGCATGAATAAAATATCTGTCAGTTCCGCCATTGAATATTCTTCAAACATGACTCGATCCTCTTTGCTAACGGTCGGACTTTTTTAAATTACCTCTCTCCCTCAAATACCGGGAGAGAGGTTTCGAATGTTGACGGCGCGTGCCGGAGTCAAAGGTTTTATTGATAACCTACCGGGAAAGGGTTCGGTTCGATCAATTCCTCGCTTTCATAAACGACTTTATATTGACCGTCTTTTTGCGCTAAACCGACTCGAGTCTTGGACCACAAGTGATGATTTTCATGAATGCGAACATAGCCTTCCGGTGCGGTCGTCAACTCGATACCCGGCGATGCGGCACGGATTTTATCGATATCGAACGAACCGGCTTTTTCGACGGCAGCTTTCCATAACCAGGGACCCAAGTAGGCTGCTTGGGTAACGTCGCCTATCACGATATCTTTACCCCATTTGTCTTTGAATGCTTGCACGAACGCTTGATTGTTCGGATTGTCGAGGCTTTGAAAATATTTCATCGCGGCATAAGCCCCTTCGATATTTTCACCGCCGATACCCAGAATTTCGTCTTCGGTCACCGAAATCGTCAATAGAAGCGGCTTTTCTTTAGTCAAGTCGATACCGGCCGCCTTGAGCTGCTTATAGAAGGCAACATTGGAACCGCCAACCACGATGGCATAGATCACATCCGGCTTTTTCAACTTGATTTTGTTGATCACCGAATTGAACTGCGCGTGCCCTAACGGATAATATTCTTCGCCTACAACTTTTAATCCCAGTTTTTCGATATGTTTTCTAGCAATTTTATTGGAGGTACGGGGCCAGATATAATCCGAACCCAGCAAGTAAAAAGTTTTTGCGCCTTTTTCCTTGACCACCCAATCGATACCGGCGATGATTTGTTGCGTCGCTTCCTGGCCGGTATAGATTACATTCGGAGATTGTTCGAGCCCTTCATAGAAAGTCGGATAGTACAGCATGCCGTTATATTGCTCGAAAACAGGCAGAACGGCCTTGCGCGAGGCCGAAGTCCAACACCCGAAAACGGCGGCGACCTTATCGTTGACCAATAATTTTTTCGATTTTTCGGCGAAGGTCGGCCAATCGCTGGCACCGTCCTCTTGAATGTATTCGATCTTACGGCCGAGCACGCCACCCATGGCGTTTATCTGATCGATCGCAAGCTTTTCCGCTTGCACCGATCCGGTTTCGCTAATAGCCATCGTACCGGTAACAGAGTGCAAAATACCGACCGTAACCGTATCGTCGGTCACTGCCAATCCTGTCGTATTGACCTCACTTGTCGGGGGGTTGGCCCAACTAAGGGTGGAAGATGCCAAGATCAGACCCAGCGGAAAAGCGATCAATGTTTTAATAAAACTCCGGCGCTTGAATACCGGAGAATTGTCCCGGCTCCCACTTTCATAATTAAAGATACACATGTTTAAGCTCTCCAAATTAAATTTTGTTTGGTTCGCTGACAGTGTCCGGCAAAGCGCTTCGTTTAACCATTAGGCGGATGCTCACCCGCGTTACGTCATTTGACGTATGCCCTTCTCTATAGCTAGCTGTTAATCTTCCAATATAAATTTCATAACATGCTGATTTATTATTATATTTTTAGCATGTAGCAAGCCATTCCAACGAGTATATTTCGTTATGAATTCAATAGACATAAAGTCGACAAGAGTACTTTTCAGCAACCCAACACCCATCGGCATCGATCGATTCAAGCCATGAGCTTTGTCAGCAATTCCCAATTTGGGGATCAAAAAGGGTGTGGGATGTGCTTGGCGAGGATGTCGGCAGCGGGGAGCTGCCGCCAAGCCCCCATGGATGGGTTTACCCAGCACCTAAATTCCATAGTTCATTGGCTATGGTTAACTATTTTGGGTAATTTAGGTGCTGGGTTTACGGCGTTCCTCGACAGGCATACCCCACACCCTAAGATCGGCGAAAATGCCCAAACCGGGAACTGCTGGAGCTTTGTTGCATGAACGGCCAACAAAAAATCTTTCGAGTACGGCGCAATTACAACCGGTGGGTCGCCAATCAAACGCTCGAAGATTATGCGCTCCGCTTTACCGCTAAAAAATCCAGGAAATGGTCCGAATGGCAAGTATCGTTGACTGCGCTGGGTGGAATCTCGTTTCTCGCGCTCGAAGCGATCGGCGGCACCTTGACCTTGACCTACGGATTCGTCAATGCGGTTTCGGCCGTTTTAACCGTCGGTGCGATCATTTTTTTAACCGGTTTACCGATCAGCTATCACGCCGCCAAACTGGGCACGGACATCGATCTTCTAACCCGCGGAGCGGGATTCGGCTATATCGGATCCACGGTCACTTCATTGATTTATGCGTCGTTCACTTTCATTTTTTTTGCACTGGAAGCCACCATTCTCTCAATGGCGCTGGAGCTCACGCTAAATATCCCATTATCTATCGGTTATCTTATTAGCTCTTTGGTCGTTATCCCTCTAGTCACGCATGGCATTACGCTAATCAGCCGATTTCAAGTATGGACTCACCCGCTTTGGATCGCGCTTCAAATCATTCCTCTGGTCTGTATCGCTCTTAAATCGGACGATGCGATGGCTCTCTGGACAGGGTATAAGCCGATAACGGCGACAGAAGGCTTTGATATAACGGCTTTCGGCGCTGCATCCGTCGTTGCGTTTTCCTTGATTGCTCAAGTCGGCGAACAAGTCGACTTTCTCAGATTTCTGCCCGAAAAAAACAATCAGAACAAGCTTACCTGGTGGGCCGCTTTGATTTCCGGCGGCCCCGGCTGGATTTTCCCCGGAATGGCTAAAATCCTCATCGGCTCGTTTCTTGCCGTTTTGGCTATCGAGCACGGCATCGGCTTTGAGCAAGCATCTGACCCGAATCACATGTATCTGACCGCATTCGGCTATTTGACCTCATCCCCGGAACTGCCGTTATTATTGACCGGCATATTTGTCATATTCTCGCAACTGAAAATCAATGTGACGAACGCCTATGCCGGGTCCATCGCATGGTCTAATTTTTTTTCCAGAACGACTCAAAATCATCCCGGACGCGTGGTTTGGTTGGTTTTCAATGTCGTCATCGCACTGATGCTGATGGAACTAGGAATTTACCATGCACTTAAAGAAATCCTTGGCTTGTTTGCAATCATCGCTATTGCTTGGGTCGGTTCATTGGTAGCCGATTTGACTATCAATCTCCCTCTTGGCCTAAGACCCCGAAAAATGGAGTTCAAAAGGGCTCATTTATACGATATCAACCCGGTCGGTATCGGTTCTATGCTGACCGCCTCTTTGATTGGTTTGATCGCTTATAGCGGCTTGTTCGGTATTAACTTTCAAGCTATGTCGCCTTATCTCACATTAGCCCTTACTTTTTTTTGTACGCCCTTGATTGCTTGGTTGACGAATGGACGTTATTACATCGCCAGGGATCCGGAGAATGCCGGCAAAAATCCCGACCAGGTTTGTTGTATTTGCGAACATCACTTCGAGCCCGAAGACATGTCGCTCTGTCCGGCCTATGCCGGAGCGATCTGCTCGCTATGCTGCTCGCTCGACAGCCGGTGTCACGATATGTGTAAAACCAATGCCGGCATGGCGGATCAAATTTCCTCGGCATTGAACAAAATCATGCCGGACGCTTGGAGCGGAATCGTCACGGCAAGGCTAGGAAACTTTTTCGGCTTGTTTGTACTTACCGGCATTTTGATGTCCTCCTTGCTTGCGCTGATTTATTTCCAGATTACGTCGGACGAAACTATCGATAAAGCCGTGATCACCAATGCCCTAATCAATATTTTCTTCATCTTGTTGATTATTTCAGGCGTCGTATCGTGGATGTTCTCTCTACTTCATGAAAGCAGAAAACTGGCGCTGGAGGAATCCCGCAATCAAACCGATCTGTTGATTGCTGAAATCGAGGCCCATCAAATGACCGATCTTAAGCTGCAACAAGCGAAAGAGGTAGCGGAAGCCGCGAATCAAGCAAAGAGCCGTTATCTAACCGGTATTAGCCACGAATTGAGGTCTCCGCTCAATGCGATACTCGGCTATGCTCAACTACTGGAGAAAGATAAAGCCATTCCCGGCAACCGGAGAGACGCTTTGTCGGTCATTCGACGCAGCAGCGAACATCTGGCGGATATTATCGAAGGTCTATTGGATATTTCCAGAATAGAAGCCGGCCGACTGCAACTTTCTAAGAACGATGTCGATTTTATCGCGATGCTCGATCAAATCGTGAATATGTTTAAGGTTCAGTCTACAGCCAAAGGTATTCAATTCGTGCACGAACAGTTGACACCTTTACCGAAAACCATTCGAACCGATGAAAAACGCTTACGCCAAATATTGATCAATTTGATTTCGAACGCCGTTAAATATACGCATCAGGGCGAAGTATATTTTTCAGTATCCTATCGCAACCAAGTCGCCGTCTTTTCGATCAAGGACACCGGTGAAGGCATCGAACCGGAAAATATTGAAAAAATCTTTCAACCTTTCGAAAGAATTCGAAAAGCCGGAGCGCCTTACATTTCCGGCACAGGCCTTGGCCTGACGATTACGCGCTTCTTGACCGATATACTAGGCGGAGAAATCACCATAAAAAGCAGTCCCAATCAAGGCAGTCTTTTCAAAGTTTCTTTAATGCTTTCCAGTGTCAACGCCATAAAAGCACCGCACAGCCTACCTGCCGCCATACCCAGCGGCTATCAAGGCATCGAGCAGACGATTTTCATCGTCGACGACGATCCCAGTCATCGCGGCTTGTTAGTTGACATGCTGTCTCCTCTGGGATTCAACGTGTTTCAAGCTCAAGACGGCTTTACTTGCCTGGATATGTTGCAATATTGCAAAAAAAAGCCCCAACTTTTTTTATTGGATATAGCCATGCCCGGCATGAGCGGTTGGGAATTGGCCGGTCGCATTCGAAGCCAAATTCCATCGGCAACCGTAATCATGGTTTCCGCTAATGCCCATCAACCGAATTCGATATTCGCGGAACATCTACCCTACGATGCTTATCTCGTCAAACCGATAAAATTGACCGATATGATGGATCTGATCCAAAAATATTTGCCGATTCGTTGGGTCTACAGCACCGGCGACTCTTTTTCCGATGAAGGGAAAATACCCCCTCTCTTAGCGAGTGAAAGCGCTTCACCTAGTAAAATCGAAAGTAAGTCCGAAATAACGTTGCTACCCTACCGAATGCTCGATCGATCGGATCGAGAAACGATGATCCAGCTCGCTAAAATCGGCTATATGAACGAATTACTCAGTTTCTTGAAAGGCTTAGAAGAAGATCGAAAACTAAACAAGCAACATGCCGATCGCCTTACAAGCCTTGTTAAAAACTACCGATTCGATGAACTCGTTACTTGCCTTGAAGAAATGCTATGAATCCGACACGCCCGTTAGAATTGAAAAAAGATGTCGTGCTGGTCGTCGACGATTCGCCGGACACGCTGAGCATGCTCAACGACACATTGGATAGAGCGGGATTTGCCGTCTTAGTTGCACTGGAAGGTTCGCAAGCACTAACAATCCTAAACAATATCAATCCCGACATTATCTTGTTGGACGCGCTTATGCCCAACATGGACGGCTTCGAGACCTGCAAAAAACTTAAACAACATCGCAATTCGGCCGATATTCCCGTTGTTTTCATGACCGGTTTGTCGGATTCTGAAAGCATCGTTAAAGGATTGGAAGCCGGCGGAGTCGATTACGTCACGAAACCGGTAAAAGGAGAGGAACTCATCGCAAGAATGCGGGTTCATTTGGCAAATGCCAGATTAACAAAAAGCGCCCGCGCCGCATTGGATTCGGCAGGACAATATTTATTTTCGATCGATTCTAACGGCCGCTTGCTTTGGGCCACTCCACAAGCCGTTCAATTATTCTCGGACTCCGGCTTGAATACCGAACAGCTCGATGAATCGTTGATAAAACCGCTCAGACTCATGCTATCGCCTCAATACAACAGAGAAAAAGGGCAAACGGTAAACCTGGAAACAAAATCTCTTGAAATGAAATATATCGGTCAAACCGGTAACAAAGAACATCTGATACGAATCGTTGATTCGGAACGCGCAACTGAAGAGGAAATATTACGAGCCAACCTTTTTTTAACAGAGCGCGAATCCGAAGTACTGCTTTGGATAGCCAAAGGTAAAACCAACCGCGAGATTGGATCAATCCTCGAAATGAGCCCTCGCACCGTCAACAAACATCTAGAGCAAGTGTTTAAAAAAATGAACGTGGAAAACCGCACCAGCGCCGCAGTGATGGCATTGAAATATCTGAAATCGTGATGCCGGTTTATACATTTTGCTATCGCCTCCCAAAAATTAAATTGCGTACTACAGGCAAGCAAAAAGATAGGGGGGTAAAGATAATGCTAAATGTAAGGCTTGGCCCCAGATTTGGAAAGTAACACTGTCGGTACAATCAGGAATGAGGCAGCATCAGATTGATCGAAGATCCGAAATTGGCAATGACTTACCGGCTGTCACAACACCTCATTTCTAGCAATGCGCACAAGTTTTTGAGCGATATTTTCCGGTGACAGAACAAAATCGATGCAGCCACTCGCAATTGCTGTCTCCGGCATGTCTGGCTGAATAGCGGTATCAAGCTTTTGAGCAATGGTGATGCCGCCGACTTCTTTGATGCCGCAAAGCGCGTCAGCTCCGTCACCATCATAGCCAGAGACAATCACAGCAATCAGCTTACCGTCCCAATGCTCCGTCAATGAGCGTAGAAATACCGTGATGACATCGGGCCAACCATGAGGCTTCGATATTGGCTTTAAATGAAACTGTCCATCGGTGACGTGTAAATCCCGATTGGCTGGAATGATAAACACGCGGTTAGGTTTCATTTGCAGACTTTCCGTGATTAGCTCAACAGGCATGGTGGTATAAGTCGGCAGAACTTCATGCAGCATGGTCGGCATTTTTGTGATGTGATTAACAATGACGATAGCTACGCCTAGGTTTGCCGGCAGATTTTGCAACAACCTAATATAAGCGTCGAGCCCGCCCGCCGAACCGCCCACACAAACGACAGGAAAATCGTTCTCCAAGGAAACCGCTTCGTTTACTCTGTTGCCGTTTGCTACCCCTGAAGTTTCTGATTCATTAACGGCTCCGTATCTATCGTGTATCATGAGTACCTCTTTAATTGTCGACAAACAACCATCCTATACCAAGAAGAAAAGGGGTCACGAAAAGGGGTCAGGTTACTTTTCCGACCGAAAAGCGAAAAGGGGTCAGGTTACTTTTCAAGACTAATTCGCAGACTTCGACAGGTAAGTAGGTGAGCTTATTTTTGCGCAACCCTTCCAACGAGCGGGCACATAGCGCCCTGCCTATTTTTTATCGCCCACGCCGAATGTTCTCCAATACTTGTTAAGGAACGAGCATGAAATAACTTAGACAACTGTTGGAAGGGGGTTTGGTGGCTCGATTGACAGGTGTCGGCGGCAGGGATAAGCCGCCGTCAAGCCTACACGGACGTATTCACGGCGTCCTGTCAAGCGAGTCACCAAACCGCAGCAATTCCCAGTTTGAGCAGTTTCGCCGATTTTAGGGTGCGGGGTATGCCTGTCGAGGAACGCCGTAGACCCATCCATGGGGGCTTGGCGGCAGCTCCCTGCTGCCGACATCCTCGCCAAGCATACCCCACACCCTTTTTGATCTCCAAATTGGGAATTGCTGACCAAACCGCCACAAAGCCTACTACTTGTATAAGTTATTTTGTGCATATTCCTAAGGCGATTTTCTGCGAAGCCTATCGATCCGGACGCCGCTCCAGAACCAGAAATTGATTCGGCTCTCCGACTACATAAATTCGGCCGTCATTATCAACGGCCACACCTTCCGGTTGCCATAACCAGCCAATCAATCCTAATTTTCCTGCGCGTAAACTGAGCCGCGATAATTCCCGCCCCTGCATGTCGACGACATGCAGACTGTCGGAGGATTCACTCAATATCAATAACTTGTCTTCCTTCCCCGGTAATACGCTCAATCCGGCATAATCCCTTACCTTCAGTCGCATAGACAATAATCCTGACAAATCTACCCCCATACCCCATTCGTCAACTGGCTGATGCAAAAGGGTAGGAGGCGTTTCATTCACTGCAAATAAGCCAAATTGTTGCGACCACGCTACGCCTTCGATACCGTTATTGTCATCATCTTCTTCTGCCAGATTAAACCTGACTGCCTGATCGTGCGTTATCGATTCCGTAGCTTCAGTGATTTCCACCCGCATCAGGTTGTAGAGATTTTCTTCGGCAATCACAAAAAAGTTATCATACAGGTAGGTTATGGACTCGGTATCCCGAAAACCGGGTAAATCAATTGTCCGCTGCAACTCGCCATTTTTATTGAGAACATGAACCTTACAGGGTCTATTGGTCACCGCATAAAGCAGACCCGATGGCGGATGATAGGTGATGCCCGAGAGATTTTCTTGGATGCCGTCGACATGGCGAGCAGGCTCAATCGGTTGATAACGACTCAGATCCCACTCCGTTTCTATTCCGCTTTTTAAAGGCGAGTAATCAGGAAAATGCCATGCAATCCATCCGGACAACAGTAACAACGGCAATAACAACCACAAACGTTTTTTTCCTGACACTGGATTTCATTAAACCTTCGTAAATTTACAGAAGTTCGGATTCTCGATTGTTTATGTTAACTCGAACTTAACTTAACAATTAATACTATTTACTCATCGTAGATCAAAATTCGGCGCCGGGGTGTCCGTCAAAGGACGCCGTGAATACGTCCATATAGGCTCTATGCCGGCTCCATGCTGGCAAAACCTTTGTCGAGCCCCCGGAGCCTCCTTAGACGCTGCCGAAATTTGAAGTGCGAAAGGCATATTAAGGATTACTACCGACTCCCCCGTTAACTTTTCAATTTCAAATTTTTAAGATTTCCTCCAACGGCACCAAATTTAGTTTGATTCTAAATAGAATCTCTTTATTTTCCAGCACCCCGTAACATTCGTAAGAACGCAACAAGATTCTAGTGTTATTGAGTGTATTATCCTTGGACTCCGGCAGTTGTTTGACCAATATGTAAACTTTATCGTTGTTTTTCAGTTGCCCGACCCAATGACGGTCGATAGATAACTCATGCGAGGTATAAACCATTGGATTAGCCTTGAAATCGTGATTCTCAAGTTGAGCCTTTTCCAGTAAGACTCCGGAAGTTAAGCTACAAGGGAATATTTCAGGATAATGGGCAACTTCGGCTAGTTCGTCAAAATAATCGGATTGCTCGGCCAAAGAACCCGACAAAAAATTTTTGACATTGCCGTTATGCATCCATTTTCGCATTAAAAAGTAATCGCTGCCCGGAACCAGAGTTTTATCTGCAACCGTATTCAGATCCGGCAAGCCGTTTAAATCAGTATTTGCAAGAAACAGCGGAGCTTGGGTTTCTTTTTTATAGCCGAGCAAAATCGTTTTGCCTTGCGACTTAATAACGACTCGGTTAGTCAACGTCAAATCGGGAATCGTGTTGATCAAGGTTTTTTTAATTTCCAGAGAAAATTCCTGGCTCGGCCGTAAGGCATTGACGAAAGTAATCTGGTAATTGCTAAATCGCAATTGCTTATCAACTATGATCTGCTCCTCATGCTGAGCCTCGCGGTACAGGCGCATCTGGTATTCGATCAGCGTATTCAACTGAAAACCCAGCACGATGGGGCCTTTGAATGGGTTATGAGTAATCTGCAACCATTTGTGTTTGTCGTGAAACAGGTTGAAGTCGTCGGAAGCATTTCGTGCGACTTCAATATGAATTTGTTCAAAAGTAAACGATTGCTTTTTCATGTTTAATTTGGCCGCGACAATTCGAAAACAACCATTTTAGTTGCGGATTGAAATTAGTCGGAAAGTTTTTTCACATGATCATAATCATGACATCAATCTGAAAAAAGAGACCGGGGTACTACTCTTATTGGCCGCCATCAATCAAAAAAAGTAACCTGACCCCTTTTCGTTTCCTTTTCGTTTTATTTGGCCTATCGGGTAAATGACGTATACCGAAAAACCGGTAGACATTCTAAAGTGCTTCAGACTTTATTAAACACGTCCACAGTGTACCGGCCAAAACCGTAACGAAAGCATACTTTTTGCGTGTCGATATGCCGAATGATTCGATACTATACCCATCGTAGATCATAATTCGGCACTGGGGTGTCCGCCAAAGGACGCCGTGAATACGTCCATGTAGGCTCTATGCCAGCTCCATGCTGGCAAAGCCTTTGTCGGACGCCCCGGCGCCTCCTCGGGCACTGCCGAAATTTGAAGTGTGAAAGGTATAAAATCGCTGATAAACAAATCGGTAATCAAGCGATCGAATTTAATTTGGCATCGCTGTTGCTTATTTTTCAGTGATCGCACCCATTTTCGTTTTTGGCTTCCCTCTCCCTTGAACCGTCCCTAAGCGAGTGGGAGCGATTACGCCAAAATTTGAAATGCGAAAAGAAGTAGAATTTATTTTTATCAATCACAGGATAGCCATGATCGAACCGTTGCATCACCTAAAATCAAGCGTTTTCATCGCTCTTTCGGTTATCTCGACAACCTTAATCGGATGCACGATAGGCCCGGATATGAAACGAGTGCCGATCGATGCCGCTTCGGTAAAGCAAATCTTTTTCGAAATCGATATCGAAGCGGCCGGCTATCAAGCCGATGACACGGCGAATCATGAAATGGCCGAAACAATTGCAAGCCATTTAAACGAGTGGGGTTATACCATCGGCAGCGATGCCGATAAACCCGCCGGCCATCGGATGCAGGCAACGATCGAAGCCGTCAAGCACGGTAGCACCCCAACCGGCTTTTCATTTACTGCCGGAAATTCCGACCCGCGAGCGGTAAACTTTCAAAAAGCGGAAATCGTGCCGATCACCTGCTCGCTAATCTCGACCGCGAACAGCACCGAGTCGGCGGACTATACGATGGAATTTATCGCTAAACCGCTATCAGGGGGCGAAAAACGCTCGCGATTGATCGACCAAGTGAGCACCGTTTGCCTGAATTTGCTGAAATCGCTCAAAGTTCAACCGGAAGAACGTGCAGATGCGCTTCAAGCCACCAGTCCGAGCTGGGCACCGGATGTTTTGATCGAAACCGTTGAAGAGCCGGAAACGCAAACCGAACCAGGCAAGCCAGTGCCCTCCGAGACAAATGACGTTAACGCCGAAAAGAAAAGCTATAAACAAATTACGATCCATAACCAAGGTTCGCCCGTTATTTTGAAACTTGGCCATGAAAGAAAATAATTCGGAATTATAGCGCTCGCTCGTTAAATTTCCGATTTATGAAAGTTTACCCCTGCACTCTCCCTTTCGGGAGAGTCGCATGATCACGATATTCGATATGCACAAGGCATAGAAAAACCGCACTCCGCCCACCGCCCTCTTCCGTAGCACTAAGAATGTGCGTTTTTTCGTCATTCGCACCATATCAATACACGCCACCGCCGTTATTTGACACATGCGCACCGATCGGGTGCCGGGCGACTTATAAACAGCTTATGACAATTACGGCATATAAATTGCTTAATTTATTCATTATTCAATGACTTGCTGTCTAAGCTGAAACTGCATGCCTGATTATCAATGAGCGCCCCGATTCATCAGAATATCTCGAAAATTCGCCGCGACTATAACGCTTGGGTCGCTAACGAATCTCTAGAAGATTATGCGCTTCGTTTTGCGCCGCGTAGTTTCCGCAAATGGTCCGAGTTCCAAGTGGCCAATACGGCCTTCGGATCGACTTCGTTTCTGGTTTTGGAAGCCATCGGCGGTTTTCTGTCTATCAATTACGGATTTACCAACGCGTTCTGGGCTATTTCAGTGGTTGGCCTAGTCATCTTCATCACCGGTTTTCCCATAAGTTATTATGCCGCCCGGTATAACATCGACATCGATTTACTGACTCGTAGCGCCGGTTTCGGCTATATCGGCTCGACCGTTACCTCGTTGATTTATGCCTCGTTTACCTTCACGCTTTTTGCACTCGAAGCGTCGATCATGTCGCTCGCACTCGAACTCTATTTTCAAATCCCGATCGCATTGGCCCATGTCATCAGCGCGGTGATCGTAATACCGTTGGTCGCATTCGGAATCACGACGATCAGCCGGCTGCAACTATGGACTCAGCCGATCTGGCTGATTTTGTTGATCGCGCCTTATATCGCCGTTTACCGGCACGAACCCGAAGCGCTACTGACACTCAAAACCTATTTTTGGATCGCCGGCAGCGGACGCGATTTCGACTGGCTATTGTTCGGCAGCGCCGCGACGGTGGCTTTTTCGATGGTCGCTCAAATCGGCGAACAAGTCGACTTTTTGCGTTTCATGCCCGAAAAAACTCGACAGAACCGCTTTCGTTGGTGGTTCGGTACCATTGCCGCCGGTCCCGGCTGGGTATTATTCGGCATGCTCAGACAATTAGGCGGGGCTTTGCTCGCACATCTCGCACTGCGTAACGGTATCGCACCGGAGCACGCACACGAACCGACGCAAATGTATTTGATCGCTTATAACGATCTGTTCGGCAATCCTGCGATTGCGCTCGCCGTCACGACGCTGTTCGTCGTCATCTGCCAAATAAAAATCAACGTAACCAACGCCTATGCCGGCTCGCTCGCCTGGTCGAATTTTTTTTCGCGAGTGACGCACAGTCATCCCGGACGCGTCGTTTGGTTAGTATTCAATGTCTCGATCGCGTTATTGTTGATGGAGTTCGGCGTTTTCGGCGCTTTGGAAAAAGTGTTGGGTTTGTTTTCCAATATCTCGATCGCTTGGATCAGCGCGGTTGCCGCCGAATTGATGATCAATAAGCCGTTGGGCCTCAGCCCCAAAATCGTCGAATTCAAGCGCGCCTACCTGCCCGACCTCAATCCGGTCGGCATTATCGCAACCTTATGCGCGTCGATCGTTTCGATACTGGCCTACCTTGGCGCCTTCGGCGATTATCCGCGCGCTTTCTCGGCGTTTATTTCGCTTGGCCTAGCCTTTATTCTTGTTCCTCTCATCGCAGTCGTTTCCAGGCCTAAACATTATCTGGCTCGCGACCGGGACGAAAACAACAAGGCGTCTCATCAACACTGCAGCATTTGCGGCAACACATTCGAGCAGGAAGACATCGCCTATTGTCCAGCCTATCTAGGCAGTATTTGTTCGTTGTGTTGCACGCTCGAAGCGCGATGTCTGGATGCTTGCAAACCCGGAGCACGACTCGACGATTATTTGGAAATAGTGGCCCGGCGCTTTCTGCCGAAAACGCTATCGCTACAGGCTCGTTTGCGATTACAGCGCTTTGGCCTGCTGTTTTTGTTTCTGACGGTACTTACCAGTATTTTTATCGGCATCATTTATTATCAGGATTTGTTGACCGCCCAACCTTATTTGCCTGCTTTTCGACTGCTACTGGAAAATTTCGTCAAGATTTATGCATCGTTGTTGGTTTTTATCGGTTTGTGTACCTGGTGGCTGATTTTGAACGATGAGAGCCGCCGCGTCGCCCATGAAGAAACGGCTAAACAAACGCAATTATTGTTGATGGAAATCGAGGAACACAAAAAGACCGACGTGAAACTAGCCCAAGCCTTAAAAATGGCCGACGCTGCCAATAGCGCAAAAAGCCGTTTTTTGAGTAACATGAGCCATGAAATCAGAACACCCCTCAATAGCATCATCGGTTACGCTTATATTCTTCATAAAGACACGGAAATACCCGAACGCCGCCGCCAAGCGGTCGAAACATTAAAACGGAGCGGCGAACATTTGTCATCGCTAGTCGAAGATATCCTCGATATTGCGAGTATCGAGGCGCGTAAATTCGAAATTAAATCGGCGCCGTTTCATTTTCCGGCTTTTATCGATCATTTAGTGCGGGTCTACAAACCCCAGGCCGAATCGAAAGGTTTATCGTTTTGCTGCCAGTTCACCCATTCCCTGCCCCAGCGAATTCGCGGCGATGAAAAACGGGTCGGACAAATTCTGATTAATTTGCTGAGTAACGCCGTCAAGTTCACAGAAACGGGAGGTATCATCTTCCGCATCGGTTACAGCGGCGAGGTCGCCAACTTTCAAGTCATCGACACCGGCAAAGGCATCGAGCCGAAACATTTGCAAAACATCTTCCAACCCTTCACACGGATACACGACAGTAGCGGCAATGCCGTTTCAGGCAGCGGACTCGGGCTTACGATCAGCAAAATTTTCGCCGAAATCATGGGAGGAGAACTGTCGGTTACGAGCGAACCCGGTCGGGGCTCTGCATTCACGGTACGCCTGTTTTTACCGAATCAAGGCGCGACGCCGGAAGCCGTCAGAGATAATGACGTCCAAGGCTACTCGGGACGCCGCAAACGCTTGCTCGTCGTCGACGATCAGGCTGAACATCGCGATCTAATCGTCTCGATTCTGGAACCCCTCGGTTTCGTCATGGATGAAGCCGAATCCGGTGGAGTTTGTATCGACATCGTTTCGGACAATCCTCCCGACCTCATTCTGCTCGATCTTTCGATGCCGGATATCGACGGTTTAGCAACCGCTACTGTGCTACGCGAGAAAGGCTATAAACACCCCATCGTTGTACTGAGTGCTAACGCCTATTTGACGGACCGAGTCGCCGCTATCAACGCCGGTTGCAACGATTTTCTCTCGAAGCCGGTAAAAATTCGCGAATTATTATACAAACTTGGACTGCATCTCTCGCTGGAATGGATTCACCAGAATGATGACACGCTTGTTTTGAATCAGTCGGCAAATAATGCGATCGTATTCCCCCCGCAACAAGTAATCGACGAACTCGCCGGATTCGTTCGAATCGGCGATTTAACTGGATTGAAGACTCGATTAGACCTTTTAGCTTCGGAATACGCGCTATTCGTCGCCAAAATAAAAAAATTGGCCTACGAATTTAAAATCGGGGAAATCAAAAAACTGCTGTTATCGAGTAATGATGTTGAAATTACGCTAGTGAAGACCGATTCGATCGATAAGATTTGAACTTGCGATTATGAATATTCAGCCTTTATCCTAAATTCAGCAATTTGACCATGAAGCACATGAAGTTCCTGTAGAATTTCAATATATTACCTAAGCGTTCTCGCTAACATCTTGAGTGGTAATTATTCACATCCCCCTATCGTTCCCACGCTCCAGCGTGGTAATGAAGACCGAGACGCTCTAGCGTCTCGTACCGCTGGAGCGGTACTCAGGCGTTCCCACGCAGAGCGTCACTGCCATTAAGTTAAGGATTTTTCCGTTCGCCCTGAGCCTGTCGAAAGGTGAATGGAAAAGCCTGGGTCGATAAGTTAAGCCGTCCATGGTTCGACAGGCTCACCACGAACGGCTTAACTTAATGGCAGTGACGCAGAGCGTGGGAACGATAGTTGCTAGGGGACTGAATATTTACCTTGGGCGAGTGAATGATCCATACAAATTCATAGCAAGTTATTGAATTAAATTCATATTCTTCATGTTATTCATGGTGAAACGCTTTTTTAGGTTTATGGGCCTGCATTTAACATTTACCAAAATGGCTTGGAATCAATTTTAAATTATGACTGCGGCAAATCATTCCGTTAATAAGGGCACAGTATTGATCATCGACGATACGCCCGGTAATTTGGCGTTTTTATCCGACACGCTCTCGGAAGCCGGGTACCGGGTGTTGGTCGCCATCGACGGGCATTCCGCACTCGAGCAAATCGGTTTTTTGCACCCCGATATTATTTTGCTCGATGTCGTCATGCCGGGAATCGACGGTTTCGAAACCTGTCGAAAAATAAAGAGCAATCCGGCCACAACCGACATTCCTATTTTGTTCATGACCGGACTGGGCGAGCTGGATAATCTATTAAGGGGCTTCGACGAAGGCGGCCTGGACTATATTGTCAAACCGATCAAACCGACCGAAGTTTTGGCACGAGTCGATGTTCATCTGACCCAAGCCAGAACAATCAGCCGCGCCAAAACCGCGTTGAAACATGCCCCGTTCGCCGCTTTAACTGTGGATAGGTCCGGACGGATTACTTGGCTGACACCATGCGCGGAAACATTGTTGAGCCAATTAACCGAAAAACTTGAATCAAGCCGGAAAGTAGAAATCGGCGTACTACCTCCGCAACCGATTTCGGGATGGCTCCGAGAACAAATTCAGGCTAACCATATAGGTCGGGAATTACCTTCGGAAATAGATCACACACTCGGCAATTTATCGATCAAACTCTCTCGAAGCGCGGACTCCCATGAATTCCTATTGCTTTTGCAACAACGCGCAGGCTCACGAGATTGGAATCTTGAGTCGCTGAAAGACTCCTTGGGTCTTACATTAAGAGAAGCGGAAATACTGATGTGGATTTCCCGCGGCAAAACCAACAAAGAAATCGGCATAATCCTCGGCAGTAGCCCACGCACCGTGAACAAGCATTTAGAGCATATCTTCGAAAAACTCGGCGTTGTCACGCGAGCCGCGGCCGTAGCCATGGTCATGCAAAAAGCTAAGGAATGAACACGAAATAATTTACTCCTTTTATACTCAAAATATGACTAAGGAACGAGCATGAAATAACTTCGACAAATGCTGAAAGGGGGTTCGGTGGCTCGATTGACAGGCGTCGGCGGCAGGGCAGATTTTTGCTCCTGCAAAATCCGCATTCATGCCATCCATGGCAATCTGATAGCCGCCGTCGAGCCTACATGGATGTATTCACCCAGCACCTAAATTCCATAGCCCATTGGCTATGGTTAACTATCTTGGATAATTTAGGTGCTGGGTTCACGGCGTCCTGTCAAACGAGTCGCCGAACCACCACAATGCCTAAAACTTGTAGAAGTAGATTTGTGCATATTCCTAACTTTATGAAGGTATGGTTGTGGCTAGCGAGAATGTCGGCAGCAGGGCAGATTTTTGCTCCTCGGCAATTGCTGAGTTACATGGATGTAATGAATGCAGAAAATGCAGGAGCATTTTTCTGCCCTGCATTGCCCTAATACACGCCATCCGTAGCGTAAATGCAAAATCTGCATTCACCCAGCACCTAACGCTAGGTGAGGGATCGGACACTCCGGCGCCTCCTCGGGCACTACCAAAGTTTGAAGTGCGAAAGGTTTATTCTGCGGACAAAATCGCAGTTTAAAACGATAACGTCTGAAACAATTGTAACCGCTATCTTTTTTGATTTTAGGCTTTGAACCTAAATATCGCAATATATAGATAGTGAATTTTCGATTGGCCCCCACTTTAGGGCTGCCTGGAGGCAGCCCTCTTTTTCCCGATTTATCTCAGTTAGAATTAGCTCAAACAAACTTTCCTCAATTCATCTGTGTCTTTTTTACTTCAGATTGCGGTATTAACGTAAGACGGCATCAGGATAGTCGATCGATTTTTGCTCCTGCATTGCCTTACGTTGCGCCTCTGCTTTATCGCTAATCGGTACATGCTATACTTCGGCAATTCTAATGTCCTCCGAACCCCGCGATAACACCATCGCCGATCATGCTGAACATCATCTGGATTTTCTTTTTTTTGAGCGCCTTCATGACGGCCGTCATCAAACTAATCGTTATGGGCGACCATCAGGTTTTCGAGCGCATCATGTCTTCGATGTTCGCGCTTTCAAAAACTGCTTTTGAAATATCGTTAGGTTTGACCGGCGTTTTGAGCTTATGGCTCGGTATCATGCGTATCGGAGAACGTAGCGGCTTCATGCTCCTACTAACGCGCGGCTTGACGCCGCTGTTCACGCGCCTGATGCCTGAAGTACCGAAAAACCATCCGGCCTTGGGCGCAATGGTCATGAATATCGCCGCGAACATGCTCGGTCTCGACAATGCCGCTACACCGCTCGGCATCAAGGCAATGAAGGAACTGCAGACCTTGAATCCTAACCCGAATAGCGCGAGTAACGCACAAATTTTGTTCCTAGTCATTAACACTTCGGCGGTCACTTTGTTTCCGGTGACGATTTTCACGTACCGAGCGCAATTGGGTGCCGCTAATCCGACCGATGTCTTCATTCCTATACTGATTGCCACTTATTTTTCAACCGTGGCAGGCTTGATTGCTGTCGCTGCGGTTCAGAAAATCAACTTGTTCGATCGAGTCGTTGCATTATATCTGGGCGGTTTCAGTTTAATGATTGCTATCGTGGTCGGATATTTTTACCGGCTACCTAAGGAACAAATGCTCGAACAGTCCGCACTTATCAGCAACATCATTCTGTTCACGTTGGTCGTTGTGTTTATCGGCGGCGCCGTTTATCGACGCATCGACGCTTATGAAGCCTTCATCGAAGGCGCGAAGGAAGGCTTTCAGACCGCAATCGGCATCATTCCATACCTGGTCGCGATGCTGGTCGGCATCGGCGTGTTTCGCGCGAGCGGCGCATTGGATTTGGTGGCTGAAGGGGTTAGAGCACTGGTCAAAATGCTGTCTTGGGACGACCGTTTCATCGACGCATTGCCGACCGCGTTGATCAAACCGTTCAGCGGCAGCGGCGCGCGGGCGATGATGATCGATACGATGCAAACGCTCGGCGCCGACTCATTCGCGGGGCGTCTGGCTTCTATCGTGCAAGGCAGCACCGAAACGACCTTTTATGTTTTAGCCATATATTTCGGCGCGGTCGGCATCAAAAATATTCGCCATGCGGCCGCTTGTGGGATAATAGCCGACTTTTTCGGCATCTTAGCCGCCATACTCATTACCTATTGGTTTTTTGGATAATGTACGTACATCTTAAAACATTGGGCTGCCGTCTCAATGAAGCCGAGCTCGAAACTTGGGCCCAGGCCTTTCAACAAAAAGGCCATCAAATCACGCGCCAGGCCGAGAACGCGAATCTGATCGTGATCAATTCATGCGCGGTTACGCAAGACGCGGCACGTAAATCGCGTCAATTAATTCGGCGCATACACAGGGCCAATCCGGCTGCCAAACTGGTCGTCAGCGGCTGTTACGCCACACTCAACCGCGAAGAAGCCGAGCAGTTGATGGGCGTCGATCTCGTCATCGGAAATCAAGACAAAGAAAGTCTGGTCGCCAAAACCCTGACCGAACTGAACATGGACAGCATGCCGGCCATGTCGACCGAACCCGGCGAAGTCTCATTATTCAGCCGCGGCCGTCAACGTGCGTTTATCAAAGTACAAGACGGCTGCCGTTACCGTTGCACGTTTTGTATCGTGACGGTTGCTCGTGGCGAGGAAAAAAGCCGACCGATACGAGAAATCGTCGACGAAATCAATACGCTTTATAGTCAAGGCATCAATGAAGCCGTCATCACCGGCGTGCATCTCGGCGGTTACGGCTCCGATTCCGATTCCGATCAAAGTCTGTCCGACTTGATCAAAGCGATTCTTAGCGATACCGAAATTCCGAGACTTAGGCTGGGTTCTCTGGAGCCTTGGGAGTTGCCGAACGATTTTGTCGAGCTTTTCGATAATCCTCGCCTGATGCCGCATCTGCATCTGCCGTTGCAAAGCGGTTCGGATTCGGTGCTGCGACGCATGGCCAGACGCTGCAAAACCGAAGAGTTCAGTGAAATCGTGACCGGCTTGAGAACCGCGGTTCCGCACTTCAACATCACGACCGACATCATCGTCGGTTTCCCGGGCGAAACCGAGCAAGAATGGCATGAAAGCTTCGATTTCATCGAAAACACCGGTTTCGGGCATATTCATATTTTCGCCTATTCGCGACGCGAAGGTACGAAAGCCTCTACGCTACCGAATCAAATCCCGGAAGCGGTCAAAAAACAACGCAGTCGAGAGCTACATGAATTGACCGAAACGATGAAGCGGCAATTTCAATCGGAAAACATCGGGCGAACAACGCCGGTGCTCTGGGAAAGCCAAACCGAGCCCCTCGACAACGGTAAACATCGGATTTTCGGTTATACGCCGAATTATCTGCGCGTCGGCTGTGAGGTCGACGAACCAGAAGCGATAGAAAACCGAATTGTCGATGCCAAGCTAATGGCGACCGATAACAATCATTTAGTTGCGACACTGGTTTAGGAAATTTCTTCAGCGTTAAACCTAACGTTCATGAAAGCCCGGCAATCACCCCGGCAAATGAAAGTACGAGACGTGGGGAGGGCGCGGTCACTCGCCCGACAGGACGCCGTTAATACGTCCATGTAGGCTCGATGGCGGCTATCCTGCCGCCAACGCCTGTCGATCGAGCAACCGCACCCTCTCCGGAACCGGCATTGCCAGAACAGAGATTTGTATATCGAAAAATTAGATAATGAATCCAAATTTACGAACTTTCACAGTAAAAAAGCATTTATACCCTTTGCTGGTCAAATTTCGGCGCCGGGGTGTCCGTCAAAGGACGCCGTGAATACGTCCATGTAGGCTCTGTGACAGCATCCCTGCTGTCAAAGCCTTTGCCGAACACCCCGGCACCTCCACGCGTCAATGCCGAAATTTGAAGTGCGATGGGTATATACCTTTCGCACCTTCTGGAAACAGCCCGTTTCTTCGACCGGATAGGAGTCAACAATACTTGAAACCCGATTCGACTTTATTCCATTCAGTCAATTGCTTTAGTCGTTCCGGTTGTTTATCTTAATCGACAACGAATCACTGGGAGCGGCAGCGATGATTAATACGAAAGACGACCCGATAAAAAAATTTTTGGAAAACACCCATGTCTTGACTGATTTTTGCAGCCAAAACGGGTGGATTATAAACGAATCGATACAGTATGAGGTTTTGGACCGGCAACCCGGCGAATTGTTGATTTATGTCACATTCCTTGAAAGCATCATGGAAGGTTCAGGATGCCAATGCGATCAAAAATCTTGCTATGGCCGTTTAAAACTGATATTGAACAACAAAGGCGAAATCGTCTCGGCTTGCACTGTTTAAAAAAATCGGCTACTCACTTAACGCGGGACAGTTTAAAGTTAATCCGTTTGTGGTGAGCCCTTCGGCTGCGCTCAGGAGAGCCCTGTCGAACCATGGGCGGATTAACCATCCACCCTACGACAAGCTCAGGGCGAACGGTTAATCCTTAGTACTTTTATCCCGTTTTAAGTGGGAAGCCAAAAAACATACGCTTTTCTAATTTTTTCACCCAACGCTTGATTACTTTTGCACACCGGCTTTTCTATGGCAAAACTTATAAAGAAAATCAGCAATTTATTCTTAGGCTTTTGGGTTTTTATTTATATTCTACTGGAAGAGCTGATCTGGGATACGATTGCTATTCCGGTTTTTAGGTTTGTCCATAGCCTGAAGGTTTTGCAACGAATAGAATCCTCGGTTGTCGACTTGAATCGCTACGCGCTTCTGTGCGTTTTTCTGTTTTTATTCATTCAGGTCGAGCTACTCGGCTTTATCGCAATCGGCTTGCTTGCCAAAGGTAGTCTAGCTTTTGGCATTACCCTTTATATCGGTAAAATTCCAATTGCTGCATTTACTTTCTGGCTTTTTCGCATTGCCAAAGCCAAGCTCTTAACATTTGTTTGGTTCAAGATATCCTATGAATTTTTAATGCGGATTATCGATTCAATCAAGGCAAGCGCGATGCATCAACGCATCGTTGGCCAAATCGTCAATTTGAAACAAAAATTTGAGAAACTATTACCGAAAAATTGGGTTCAAGCCCTTAAGAAATCATCGTTATTCTTATCGATAAACCGATTCCGACTTGCTTTCATTCGGCATCTCAAATCTCTTAGATAATATGAAAATCATCACGCATTTTTTGTTTTTTCCGGTCTTTTTATTGTTCTGCGTAACGCTCGCGCATGCCGAATCCGAGTCTTTGTCGGCTTATTTAGCGCCGAAAGCCATTACTCTCAAGCAAAATTCGGACCTCAACCGTTTAATCGAAACCGCCGGCGATAAAAAATTGGTCTTACTCGGCGAATCGACGCACGGTACGCATGAGTTCTACCATTGGCGCAGCGAAATTTCCAAGCGCTTGATTACCGAAAAAGGCTTTTCATTCATTGCCGTCGAAGGCGATTGGCCTTCGCTCTATCGACTCAACGACTATGTCAAAGGCCGATCCAAGCCGGGCACGACGGCTGTCGATGTGCTCAAAACCTTCGCCCGCTGGCCGCAATGGATGTGGGCGAACCGGGACATTGAGGCCTTGGCCGAATGGCTTCGCGAATTCAACAAAACCCGTCCGGAATCGGATAAAATCGGCTTGTTCGGCATGGATGTCTACGGGCAATGGGAAGCGATAGACGACCTACTAGCACTAACCGGCGCGTATTTTCCCGAGCAGCTTCCCGAAATCGAACGCCGGCTGAACTGTTTCAAGGAGTACGACCGTGATGAATGGATGTACGCGAGAGCCACGGCGCGAGGCGGTTTTTCATGCGAAAAAGAGTTGGCAGAAGTCCTTAAAATCATTCAAGATCTAAAGCCCGAAGCCGCTGATAACGACCCTAAAATCCGTTTTCGAGCCAGGCAAAAAGCCCTGGTCATCAAGAATGCCGAGGATTTTTTCCGCTTGGCGATCCGCGAAGGACCCGATGCCTGGAATAGCCGTGCCAAACACATGTGGGTATCGGTCGAGGGCTTGCTCGAACGTCATGGTCCCGAAGCAAAAGGCATCGTTTGGGCGCACAACACGCATGTCGGCGATGCCAGCAAAACCACGATGATTCTGCGAGAAACCTTGAATATCGGTCAATTGAGCCGGCAATCGCTCGGCGCGGAGCAGGTATATATCGTGGGTTTCGGAACCGATCAAGGCAAGGTAAATGCCGGGGCTAATTGGGGCGCGCCGATGTCGATCATGACCATACCCAAAGCGCAGCCAGGCAGCATCGAGGAAGTCTTGGCAAGGCTCGAACCGGAAGCGTTTTATTTGATGTTCGGCGACGAAGAACGGCGCCACGAAGCGCTCGATCAACTGATTGGAAACCGTGCGATCGGGGTGATTTACGATCCAAGACGGGACTACGGCCAGTATGTCGGCTCGCGCGTCGCGCGGCGTTACGACAGTTTTGTTTTCATCAAAAACACTCGGGAATTGACGCCGGTTCGATAGTTCCCCGGGCGTATAAACCTAAATTCGGCAGTTTAACCATGAAGTTCATGAAGTCTTTTAACGGCCTACTCTAAAATTTTAACAACCTTTTACTGCGAAAGCTCACAGATTCGGACTCCTTTTCTAATTTTTCGATATACGAAGCTCAGCAGAGAAAATGCGGCTCCGAAGAGAGTGTGGTTGCTCGACCGACAGGCGTCGGCGGCAGGGAGCCGCCGTCGAACCTACATGGACGTATTCACCCAGCACCTAAATTCCATAGTCCATTGACTATGGTTAACTATCTTGGATAATTCATCCAGCACCTAAATTAAGCCATGATTTTGAATCATTGCCAAAGACCTATGGAATTTAGGTGCTGGGTTCACGGCGCCCTGTCGGGCGAATGACCGCACTCTCACCCACCCCTCGTACTTTCATTTGCAGGGCTACTGCCCATTGCCATTAAGTTAAGCCGTTCGTGGTGAGCCTGTCGAACCATGGACGACTTAACTTATCGACCCAGGATTTTTCCATTCACCCTTCGACAGGCTCAGGGCGAACGGAAAAATCCTTAACTTAATGGCAGTGAGGCCTACTGCCAGTCCTTCATGAGCATTTGGAGAGCAAAAATAATTTGCGTAGGAAAAATAAATCATTGATTTACCGTTTTTTTCTTCATGATCTTCATGGCAAAATACTTTTTCTAGGTTTATCTTTTCGCCAACATTCGCCAATCGCGCTGATCGGCTCCTGATGGCAAAGGCTTGTGCGATGCCTTGACCCATGCAGCGATATCCCGCCAAATCACTTTCGCCTGCAAATCGCGCAACAGCATGTGATAGCCGTTCTCGTAGAAAGCAACGGTTCTATCGCCTCCTTCGGTGTCGAGAAAATCCCGCAAAAAACGTAGCGTCGGCTGCTTTGGTATGACTTCGTCCTTTTCACCATACAGCATCAAGGTATCGACACGAATATTCTGAGCGTTATTGGATGCAGAATCCATCAAATCGGTTAGGCCATGAATCGTTTCGACGCGAGTTTCCTTGATCACCAGCGGATCCCTGCCCAACTCCCGAAGCATTTCGATATTATCCGAGGCTTGTATTTTCAAGCCCCGGCCGGTCAACGTCATCCAGGGCATCGTATGGGACATCAGCCACAACAAACTGCGTTGATACCACGGCATCGTTTCGCGGGACCAAACGGCAGGCGCCGATAAAATTAAACCACTGACCGGCACCGCCTCCTCGCGAGACATAGCCGCTATGATGACGGCTCCGCCCATGCTTTCGCCCAAAAGATAAACCGGCAGCCCCGGATGCTTGCTTTTTATGAGTCTGACAAACAAATCCAGGTCCTCAGTATACGCATCGATACCGCTCCACAAGCCCCGACGCGGGCTTTGACCGAAACCGCGTTGATCGTAGGCATAACTGGCGATTCCTTTTTCTTTCAGAAATGCCCCAGGCTCCTCGAAAAAGCGGCTGTAATCGTTGAAACCGTGTAAAGCGATCAATACAGCCTTCGTTTGGCCCGGCTCCGGCAGCCATTTTCTGACCGGCAACCAGGAGCCGTCCGGTGTGATATAGCGATCTTCCAGCAATAGCGCTTCTATGACGGGTTGACCTGGCTTATAAACGACCGGTGCGCACCCGACGAGCCAACTTAAAAGCACAACAAACAAAATTCTCGAAAATCTAATCATCAATACAACAGTTATTTGTGGACAAACATTTTTTGGAGTATAAAAAATACCAAGGATTCAACTTAATATGTTATCGGCAGATCTTTTTCTTAAAATAGTTAATTCGTTCGCACAATAACGTAAACTTTCTATGGTTAGTCTTTCTTTATCAACCTTGCGCAAAGCTATCGATCAAGCCTACTTGAACGATGAAACTGCTAGCGTAATCGAATTAATGGTTGGCTTGACCGATTATAATCCCGCCGAAGCCGAAGCGCTGGCTCGTTTACTGGTTGAACAGATCCGGGCCGATAAAGACAAGCAATCCGTTGTCGATGCCTTTATGCATGAATACCGGCTCAATAGCGAAGAAGGCGTGGTATTGATGAGCATTGCCGAAGCCCTATTACGCATACCGGATAGCGCGACACAAGACCGTTTTCTCGCCGATAAATTATCTTCGGCCGATTGGCAAACGCATCTCCACCATAGCGACTCGATGCTGGTTAACTTATCGACCGGCGCTTTACTAGTGACCGGTTTATTCGAACGCTATATCAAGGCTGACGAGGCACAAGTATTCGAGTATTTGCTCGGGCGTTTAGGTCAACCTGTCATCCGTCTGGCGTTGCAAAAAGCAATGCATTTTTTAGGCTCGCAATTCGTCATGGCTGAAACGATTTTCGAGGCGCTGCATGCCAGCCAAAAGTATTCCGAATACCGTTATTCCTTCGATATGCTCGGCGAAGCGGCGGTCACCGCCTCGGACGCGGAGCGTTATTTCTCGGCCTATCTCGATGCGATCCGGCAACTGTCTCAAGAATCCGACGGTGAATCGTTGTTCGAAAAACCGGGCGTTTCGGTCAAACTATCGGCACTTTGTCCCCGCTATGAAGCGTTGCAACACCAAAGGGCTACCCCGGAATTGACTGCAAAACTACTCACGTTGGCTCAATACGCGCGGCAAGGCGGATTAACATTGACGGTCGATGCCGAAGAATCGGAACGCTTGAGTCTATCGCTGACGATTTTCGAGGCGGTCTTCACTCATCCGAGTTTAAAAGGATGGCCTGGACTAGGCCTTGCGGTACAAGCCTATCAAAAACGGGCGCCGCATGTCATCGCTTGGCTTTCGGCTCTGGCCAAAACAGAGCATAAGAAGATTCCGGTCCGATTAGTCAAAGGCGCGTACTGGGACACAGAAATTAAACGCGATCAGGAGCAAGGACTTACGGGTTACCCTGTGTTCACGCGAAAATCGGCGACCGACATTTCTTATCTGGCTTGCGCAACACGATTATTGATAGAACCCGACATATTTTATCCACAATTCGCGACACATAATGCCCATACCGTCGCCGCGATCAGGCAAATGGCTGGCAATCGTAAAGATTACGAATTTCAGCGCCTGCACGGCATGGGCGAAGCGCTTTATCAAAATTTGGCGACGCACCCGAATTGGTCTATTCCGTGCCGGATTTATGCGCCGATCGGCCATTATCAAGAACTATTGCCTTATCTGGTTAGGCGTTTGCTGGAAAACGGCGCGAATACCTCTTTCGTCAATCAAATCGAAAACCCCGATATCGACATTGAACGCATCGTGCAAAATCCAGTCTCTTTCTGGCTTGGACTCAATGATTTCGAGAAAACCAGCGTACCGCTGCCGGTCGATCTATTCGGTAAGGAAAGGCGCAATTCGGAAGGCTTCAATCTGGCCGATACCGAACAGTTGTACTCGTTGCAAAAAAGTCTCGACGAATTATCCGGCCTCTCTCATCATGCCGGCCCGTTGATTAACGGAAAATGTCTGTCGGGTAGCGAACGGGTTATCGTAAACCCCGCCAATCATTCGCATAAAGTCGGTACCGTTGCATTTTGCGGTGCCGATACCGTTGCCGACGCTCTCGACACAGCTTCAAAGGCTTTTGATGCATGGCGTTCGACTAACGTGCAAAAACGAGCGCGCTATCTTAACAATGCTGCCGATTTGTTGGAGTATAACCGTACCGAACTAGTCTCTTTATGCGTCAGCGAAGGCGGCAGAACAATCAAAGACGCTTTGGCCGACGTCAGAGAAGCGGTCGATTTTTGCCGCTACTATGCCGCACGCGCCCTTGAGTTGTTCGACCGACCGATGGCTTTACCCGGGCCATGCGGCGAGGATAATTTTTTGACTTATTACGGCCGCGGCGTATTTTTATGCATCAGCCCGTGGAATTTTCCGATTGCCATTTTTACCGGCCAAATCGCAGCGGCGCTAGCGGCCGGCAATACGGTCGTGGCTAAACCGGCCGAAGCAACTTCGCTCACCGCCGCAGCTTGCGTCAAACTTCTGCATCAAGCCGGCATTCCGGGCCCGGTATTGAATTTCGTGCCGGGCATCGGTTCTGAAATAGGGCCCCTGTTACTTCGGGATCCGCGTATTGCCGGCGTCGCGTTTACCGGTTCTACCGAAACGGCGCGTTCGATCAATCGACAGCTCGCCGAACACGCCGATATCGTGCCGTTGATCGCCGAGACCGGCGGTCAAAATGCAATGATAGCCGACACGTCGGCACATAAGGAACAACTGGTACTGGATGCAGTGCAATCCGCGTTCAATAGCGCCGGCCAGCGATGCTCGGCCTTGCGGGTATTATTCTTGCCCCACGAAACCGCCGATAAAATCATCGAACTTCTGATCGGCGCGATGCAGCAGTTGACGATCGGCGATCCGGGCCATTATGCAACCGATATCGGCCCGGTCATCGACCGTAAGGCATTGGATAAATTAAACGCTCATGTTGAAGCCATGCGTCAACATGCCGGCATTTTATTTCAATCGCCGTTACCGCCCGAATTGCCGGATGGGACTTATTTTCCCCCAACATTGATCGAAATCGACTCGCTTGCGCAACTGACCGAAGAAGTGTTCGGCCCGATACTGCACATCGTCCGCTATTCTAGCAATACCCTTGAGCAAGTAATCGACGACATCAATGCCACCGGTTACGGCTTGACGCTGGGCATTCACAGCCGAATCAACGCAACGGCACGCAAGATTCAACAACAAGCCAAAGTCGGTAATCTCTATATCAACCGCAACATGATCGGCGCGACGGTAGGCGTACAACCCTTCGGAGGCATGGGCCTGTCCGGAACCGGCCCGAAAGCCGGCGGACCCGATTATCTAAAACGCTTTGCCGTCGAGCAAACCGTCACAATCAATACCGCCGCAATCGGCGGCAATGCCAGTCTACTGAACCAAGACTTACGCTAAACACCAAATAGCCACCTTACACCTTACACCTTACACCTTTCCTCTTTCCTCTTTCCTCTTTCCTCTTTCCTCTTTCACCTTTCACCTTTAACCTTTCACCTTTAACCTTTAACCTTTAACCTTTAACCTTTAACCTTTAACCTTTAACCTTTCCCCTAACCTTCGATTTGCGATCAATTACTCAAATCCAAAAAAACCGCTTTACATTCTAATGAGAATTGTTATTATTTACATAACCAACATTTATTGGAGCATGACTTATGTATGTTTGTGTCTGTAAGGCGGTTACCGATAAGCAAATCAAATCCGCTATTGAAAACGGCCACTGTTCACGCAAACACCTGAATCAGTGTCTAGGCGTCGGCAGTGTATGCGGCAAATGCAGCCGCCACGTCAAACAAATTCTCGACGAAAGCCATGCCGAACAACAGTTGATGCCGCAAGCTGCTTTCGCCTGATCGATTACTTGCTGTTACCGGGCAAACCGATGCTTGACCTCCATCGGTTTGCCCGTTTTTTGCTTTCATCGTTCCCAGGCTCTGCGCCACTGCCATTAAGTTAAGGGTAACCGTCATTCCGCCATGGACTGGCGGAATCCAGTGCCATGGATGGCAAGCTTTTAAGGTACATTAGAGCCTAAATGCAAGAATTACTTATTTTTATGACAGCTTAACTTAATGGCAGTGATGCAGAGTAAGGGAACCATTCAGGGAAGTCATTTTATGCTTGCCCCTTAATTTCCTTGAAGCCTTGAGCCAATCGCGCTACTCTTTTCCGAACATCAACCATCTCATTATCATTATCGGAGCCGCCATGAAAGGAGACACAAAAGTCATCGAATATCTCAACCAGGTTTTGGAAAACGAACTAACCGCAATCAATCAATATTTTTTGCATGCCAGGATGTATAAAAACTGGGGTTTTGCCAAACTCAACGAGAAGGAATATCACGAATCGATCGATGAAATGAAGCACGCCGATCTAGTGATCGAAAGAATACTGTTTCTCGAAGGCCTGCCGAATCTTCAAAACCTCGGTAAATTATTGGTCGGTGAAAACCCGGAGGAAATGCTGGCTTGCGATTTAAAACTCGAACAACAAGCGGTTCCGGTACTCAGAGAAGCGATCGCTTATTGCGAAACGGTACAAGACTTTGTCTCCAGAGAAATTTTTGAGCATATTCTCGACAGCGAGGAAGATCATATCGATTGGTTGGAAACGCAATTGGAATTGATCGGAAAAATCGGCCTGCAAAATTATTTGCAATCTCAAATGTAACGCTACCGGCGCTGTTTCGGCAGCGCCTTTGCATTCAAACGATTTCTGTTTTCTTCAATCCAGGACTCTATATTGGCTACTGAGTCGACTCTGCACCAGGCCATCCGTAGTTAAGCCCGCCCTCATTTATATGCAAGAACAAGAAGGCGTCATTAAATTTCGCTTCGATCATCAAAACCGGCCTATCGATCAAGCGATTTCCTTAAGCTCGCTCAACGCATGGCGTTCGATCTTATTCAAGCTTGGCTTGATTGGCAAAGATCCCGCACGTTACGGTGGGCTCGGATACGGCAACATCAGCTTGAAGCCTGACCTCAATAGCAATAAGTTTATTATCAGCGGAACGCAAACCGGTCACATCGAAGAATTGAGCCGCGAGCATTACTGCGAAGTATGGAATATCGATATCGAGCGGTATTTTCTACAATCTAAAGGTTTGACCAAGCCGTCTTCGGAAGCGATTACTCATGCCTGCGTTTATAGTCAAGACGTCTCGATTCGTTCGGTCATTCATATTCATAGCCCCGAAATTTGGCAAAAAACCGCCGAACTCGCCCTCCCCCATACGCCGGCCGATGCCGCTTACGGAACTCCGCAAATGGCTCGAGCCGTTGCCGAGCTCTTTCAATCCGGACGACTCGACGATAGGCCGGTATTCAGTATGCTCGGCCACCAAGACGGCATCGTCGCCTTCGGCGATTCGATCGAACACGCGGGATGGCTGTTGATAAAAGCGCTGGGCGATGCATTACGCATTGAAGACATGATCGATAAACAGTAGAATAACTAGGCTATATTAGAAACCATTAATATTATGTCGAATATCATTATTTATACCTCTACTTTCTGCCCTTACTGCACAATGGCCAAGCGCCTGCTCGATAAAAAGGGCGCCGTTTACAGTGAAATCAATGTCGATGCCGAACCCGGCTTGCGACAGGAAATGGTGCTTAAAACCAAGCGCAGAACGGTGCCGCAAATCTATATCGGCGATTTCCATGTCGGCGGTTTCGACGATTTGTATGCGCTGGAGCAACAAAGCCGATTGGACCCATTATTGACCTCATAGAACAATTACCGGCCAAAATTTCACTTTTCATCGATTTGAGCGGCAATAGCTTCGATGACCAAGGCCTGGCTATGAAACATCTATTTTGCTCTTGACCGATCGCCCCGGTTTACTCGGGCGATCGCTTCGCCAAGGTCTGCCTGCAACGATAAAGGCCGCAATCAAAGTCAGAATCAACCAATCCCTTCCGATCAGAATTAAGGCCGCCCAACTGTAACCGCCGTAGGGCCTTTGCAGTTCGTTGTAAATGTCGCCGAAAAAGATGATGCCGAGCATCAACGGAACGAATACTTTGATTAACAATATCCAGCCCATTCCTAATTTCAAACTGGATATCCGGTTGATATGCTGACGCAGCTTGAACAAATCGAACGCCCAACCGATCACGATGCATTCCAAAATACCTACTGTCACCAATCCGTAATGCGTGATAAATCGGTCGACGATATCCAGCCAAAGTAAACCGCTTTGCGTCGTGAAGACGATGCCGCCGAGACAACCGAATACGCTAACGAAGGTCACCAGCAATTTACGATCGAAATTGAATTTATCGATCACCGCCGAAACGAAAGCCTCGACGATCGATACCGCCGATGATAATCCGGCGACTGTCAAACTCAAGAAAAATAACGCACCGAACAGATTACCGCCCGGCATTAAACCGATGGCTTTCGGATAAGCGACAAACGCCAAACCGATGCTTTGCGTCACAACATCGGCAATTTCCTTGCCTTCACTTTGCGCCATGAAGCCTAACACAGCGAACACGCCGAAACCGGTCAGCAACGAATACGCGCTATTGATCAATGCAATCAAAACCGCATTTCGAGTGATGTCGGTTTTGTCCGGCAAATAACTGGCATAAGCGATCATGATTCCGAAACCGAGGCTCAGCGTGAAAAAAATCTGGCTGTAGGCATCGATCCAGACTTGCGGATCGTTGAGCTTGGCAAAATCCGGCGTGATATACACTTGAATGCCGTGCCACGCCCCATCCAATTGAAGAGACCAAGCCACTAAGACAACGGTAAGTAACAACAAAACAGGCATCATGATTTTATTGGCCAGTTCGATGCCTTTTTGGATACCGCGATAGACCACTAACCAAATCGCGAGCCATGTAAGGATAAGACCGAATAAGATAGGCGTTCGAATTTCGCCTAATCGAAAAGGACTATCGCTTACTCGTAAAAAATGCTTGAAAAAATAGGCGTTAGGATCGTCTCCCCAAGCCAGATTGAACGACAGTGCGAAGTAATTCAAACACCACGAGATAATCGCCGAATAGTATAATTCGATGCCGAACATGACAAAAATCACCGACCACCAACCGAGCCATTCCCAGCGTGGGCTTATTTTATGATAAGCCAGCGGCGCGGAACCGACGCGTTCATGACCGATGCCGTTTTCCAGTATCAACAGCGGAATGCCGGCCGTTAGTAACGCCGTCAAATAAGGAATCAGGAAAGCCCCGCCGCCGTGCTGGTAAGCCAGATAACTAAACCGCCAGATATTACCCAATCCGATCGCCGAGCCGACCGCAGCCATCAAAAAACCAAGCTGCGAGTTCCACCTTTCACGCGCCATGATTGCCTCCTATACCCGTAGATCAAAATTCGGCACCGGGGTGTCCGTCAAAGGACGCCGTGAATACATTCCTGTAGGCTCTATGCCAGCTCCATCCTGGCAAAGCCTTTGTCGCCCACCCCGGTGCCTCCTCAAGCACTGCCGAAATTTGAAGTGCGAAAGGTATAAATTAACGATCGAATCACTCTCTCGATTACGAGTTTAGCATTTTTAATCCCCCGACTAACGATGCGCGTAAATGATTAAACCGGACAGTTCTTAACACGGGCATTATTATCGCTAGCGATTCGCGGACTTTTATGTCAGGATTTATCAGCGTTCCATTTAAACTTGGCGCATTTTCGAATTGGCTATGCTTTGTTCGAGGAATGTTTCCAGTTTTGAATGTGAACACCAAAAATAATCACAAAACCGAGGAAAATCCCGATGAAAAAAATAATCAGTTTAGCTTCAATCATTGCATTATCCGCATTAACCCAAGTATCCGTTGCAGCGGAAGACACTCCTGCAAAACCGAAACATGAAATGAAAATGGATCATGACATGGGCGGCAAAGGGAAAATGGGAGATATGGGCCAAGGAAAGATGCAAGGCAAGGGTGAGGGAAAAATGGGAGGAATGGGCGGCATGGGTGACATGGGCGGTATGGATCATGAAAAAATGCGAGAGCATTTAAAAATGAAACAAGAATACCAACTGAAACTGCATGCGCTAACGAATAAAATTCTGGCCGAGAAAGACCCTGCGAAACAACAAGCGCTCAAAGACGAACAATTAAAACTAATGGAACAACATCACATGCAAATGATGAAAATGCATAAAATGATGAAAGGCCATAAAATGTAAAACCGATCTCAAGATCGTTTTCTAGTCGCGGCCGGCATGGCCGCGATTTCAAACTAAAGCCCAACTCGATCAATGATTTCCAACCCTCCGCATAAAGGCCGAAGCGCGACCGGTAACCCTAACGGCCGTTATAACCTAGAAAGCCGTGAGGCGTTTGACGACGGCTGGGATTATTTCGACGACGAAACCCCGCTACGCACCGAAGTTTCTCTGGAAAATGCACGAACGATCATCAGCCGGAATCAGTCGCCCGACATCCCCTTCGAACAATCGCTCAACCCGTATCGAGGCTGCGAACACGGCTGCATTTACTGTTTCGCTCGCCCGACACATGCTTACTTGGGCTTGTCGCCTGGACTGGATTTCGAAACCAAACTCACGGCAAAACCCGAAGCCGCAGAATTACTGCGCAAAGCACTTCAAAGCCGCAAATACCGCTGTACGCCGGTTGCACTAGGCGCCAACACCGACCCCTATCAACCCATCGAACGCCGATACCGTATCACCCGGGAAATACTCGAAGTACTGAGCGAATTTCGCCATCCCTGCACGATTACGACCAAATCAGCCATGGTTGAACGCGACATTGATTTATTGGCGCCGATGGCCGAAAGCAATTTAGTTCAGGTTAATCTTTCGCTCACCACATTAAAGCCCGAACTTTCCCGAAAACTCGAACCTCGCGCAAGCTCGCCGCAGCGCCGACTGCAAACCATTGCACGGCTGCATGAGAATAAAATACCGGTCAATGTCATGGTCGCCCCGGTGATTCCGGTACTCACCGATTCGGAACTGGAAAGCATTCTCAAAGCAGCATCCGAAACCGGTGCGCAATCCGCCGAATATATCCTGATCCGGCTACCGCTTGAAGTATCGGAATTATTCGAAGAATGGCTGAATACGCACGTTCCAAATCAAGCCAAGCATGTACTCAATCGTATTCGAGACTGCCGAAGCGGGCGCGCTAATGATCCGCGTTTCGGTACCCGGCTACGCGGAGAGGGCGTCTATGCCGATCTGATAGCGCAACGCTTTCGTATTGCTACGCGCCGGCTCGGACTCGATACCGGCATGCCGGCACTCGATTGTTCCCGTTTTAAATCCGGCCCGATTCAAATGGATTTATTCTGAATCAACGAACTCTGTTCTCAGCGGCAGGAAAACTGAAGGCTGCCAAGGCATAGAGCCACAATGCCGAAAACACCAAGACGGTAAAGCCGAATTCGGTTGCTATCAGCGCCGCCAATATCGCACTTATAACCGAAGCACAGCCGTTTACGCCCCAAGCCCAAGGAATCAATGCCGGAACGCTACGCCCAAGGCTCGCCATGCCCATCGGAAACGGCATGCCCATGAAAAATCCTAGCGGTGCGATCAAGGCTATCGAACCGAGTACCTTACTGAATTCGCTACGTTGCAATAAAAAGCCGGTAATATATTGAAATTCCAAGATATATACTGCGCTCAACAGAACTATCGCGGCAATCGGCATGGTAATCCATAACCGGTTGTTCTTGTCGGACAGTTTTTTGGAAAAACGGCTACCAATACCCGCACTCAACAGAAAAGTACTGACCACGACGGTAATGGCATACAGCGGATGGTGCAGAATTAGGATAAATTTTTGAATGAACGCAATTTCCACGAACAAAAAAGCCAAGCCGAGACATGAAAAATAAAAGAAGATACGCCAATGCAACGCCGAGCCGGCTTCGATACCCAGTTTTCGTTTCCAAAACCAAAGCGGCACGATGATCAACAAAAAGCTGACACCGACCGCCTGCACTAAACCGGCAATCAACAATAAATAGCCGCTTTCCAATAAGGACATACCGCCTTGGTCCAGCAGCGACCAGATTTCAGGTAAGGTTCGCCATTTGAAAAAATGGAAAAAATACGGCCGATCGTCGGTGGCAGGTTTGATATTGAATTTGTAATCGGCTATAAACGCTTCGCGCTCCTCGCCTAGCAATGCCGTTGCCGCTTGATAATAATACGGCTCCTGTAAAATATTGAAGCGATTGACTTCAGACTGTGCAACGCCCGGATAATAATCGGTATCGAAGCCTCGTTCATCGCAAAATCGCCGTAAAGCGGCCAGCTCCGCTTCGGAAAACGCCCCGTTTTTGATCAGCATCGTCGCGGTTTGCCAACTGCGAATCAACACGATGTTTTGTTCAGGGTTCTCGCTGCCCAACGTTTTTAAGGCAGCACTGGCGGTCGCGAGTAATTTAAGCGTATCGCGCGGCGGCATCTTGACCCAGCGCGTCATGCTCAGATAACCGCCCGGCGTCAAATGTTCCAAATAAGCCTTAAGCGCTTCCTCGGTATACAGATAGGTTTCCGCCAACGCGTAAAGTCCGGCAGACGAAGCGCCAAACGCGTCGAGCAGTGAAAGATTGATCAAATTATAACGATCACGCGAAGTCGCGACAAAACCGCGCGCTTCGGCGGTATGCAACCGGACCCGAGGATCGCTGTAAATATGGCCGGCGAAATCGGCATGCTTATCCTTGACTAAAGCGATCGTTTGAGGGTTCAGCTCGACCGCATCGATAGCCGGTATCTTGTGATAAAGTGCCTGTAACACATCGCTGCCGGTTCCCGCCCCCAAAATCAACACTTTTTCTTGGGCTTGCAAATGATAAGGCAAGGCCGATGTGCTTTGATCCAAATACGCCAGATTATTCGAATTACCGTCATAACGCGAAATCGCCGACAAATTGTCGGCATCGGTGAAAACGCCCAACTGCTCGGGCGGCTCGGCGTCGGCATTCAGACTCAAGCCAGGCGCATGGCGTAGCGGCATTTGCGTGCTTTCGATGACGCTCAAGAGACCCAGCGGGCTGGAATAATTTTCGACGACTTCAGTTCCCGGAATTCTCAATTGTTGGCTCAAGCCTTTATAAGGCGAGATGCTTAGAGTCCAGTCCTGCAGGGTCAATACGAAAACCGCGGCCACGGTTGCCGCACCGACGGTGAACCTCACCCCGGCCCGCCAGCGCCGGAAGAACAAACTCTGCACTAGTAAGCTGGCGACAATGCTCAAACCGCCGATGGCCGGCAATATTTTTTCCGGGAATAAGACGAACAACAAGACAATGATGCTCAAGCTGCCGATGCCCGCGCCGCATAAATCGGCCGCATAAATCGACGAAACATCGCGGCGATAGCGGAAAAAAGACAAGCCAATCACATTCGCGGCGAAAAAAAACGGCAATGCCAGTAATAAATACAGACCGCTTAAATATCCAAGCTGTTCTGGCGCCCATAACAGTTCGGCCGGGTTAAACGGAATTTGTTGCGCGATTAGAAAACAAGCAGGCGCGGCAATACCGAATAACAGCAGATTGATCGTGACGGCCAGCCCGTAGACACCGATCAAACGCTCCCGATTGAATGCCAAAAATACCCCACTCACGCCATAACCGAGCAAGGCCAAACTGATGATCAAATAGGCAAAATGATGCCATTGTATGATCGAAAACAAGCGCATCAACAGCACTTCATAGGCCAGCGAACCGGACGAAGTGGCAGCTATCGCCAATAACAAAGGAAAAGCCGGTCTTCTTGTCATGGCTTAACGATCTCCCGTTAAAGGCACAAATCTAACCGGCAATAACTGGCGGCTCGTAATGCGGTTTTCTTGGTCCTTGTTCACCAGCACGAGATGCTGTACGGTAAAACGGCCGCCGACCGGAATGATCATGCGCCCGCCCGGTTTCAATTGTTTGATCAGCGGCGGAGGAATATGACTGGCGGCTGCGGTCACCATGATCGCATCGAACGGCGCGGCCCCTTCCCAACCGTAATATCCGTCGCCCGCGCGCGATTGCACTTTATCGTAGCCTAGACGTTTAAGATCGCGCGCGGCCTGATCCGCCAAAGCCTCGATAATTTCTATCGTATACACGCTACCGGCCACTTCTGCCAAAACAGCCGCCTGGTAAGCCGAACCGGTACCGATTTCCAATACGCGGCTATTTTCATCAAGCTCCAACAAATCGGTCATGATCGCCACGATGTAAGGCTGAGAGATCGTTTGTCCGTGCCCGATCGGCAAGGGCCTGTTTAAATAGGCATTGGGCCGCTGCGCCTCCGGCACGAATTCATGACGGGGCACTTTACGCAATGCCTGCAAAACTTTCTCGTCTAATGCGTCTTTACCGAGAAAATAGCTCGTCGACCTGACATCCGCCTGAATCATATCGATCAATCTATTGCGTTGCCGTTCATAGGCCGTCTCGCCGGCCATTGCATAATTGGCAACACCAAACAACATGATTGCGAAAATTACTAATCGGAATTGTTTATTCATTGTTTTACCCCCTCCCCACCCATCATTTCAGTATTCGCCGAAAAGATCTAGGCTTAGTTACTGTGAAAGATCGTAAATTTAGATTCATTATCTAATTTTTCGATATGAAAAAGCTCAGCAACAAAAATGCCGGTTACGGAGAGGGTGCGGTTGCTCGACCGACGGGCGTCGGCGGCAGGGCAGATTTTTGCTCCTCGGCAATTGCTCCTGCATTGCCCTAATACACGCCATCCATGGCGTAATGCAAAATCTGCATTCATGCCATCCATGGCAATCAGTCGCCGCCGTCGAGCCTACACGGACGTATTCACGGCGTCCTGTCGGGCGAGTGACCGCACCCTCCCCACCAGAGAACTTTCATTTGCCGGGGCGATGACCAGGCCTTCATGAACGTTATTGTAGAACAGTCTCGTAGTGCGGCATAAGTCATGCCGCACTCATTCATTTACGAAACTTGTCAGCGTTAAAAGTTCGGTTTATTGTGAATTGAAACCTTCGTTAATCGTAATTTGTATAAACCTTTTAATCTAGATTAGGCAGTTTAACCATGAAGCACATGAAGTTTATGAAGGATTTCAAGAAATTACCTAAACATTCTCGCTAACCTTTTTGGTGAGCGAAAGTTCGATACAAACGTGTAATAAGTAATTGAATTAACTTCTTATTCTTCATGATCTTCATGGTGAAATGCTTTTTCTAGGTTTAAAAAACTTATTGCTAAAATTTTAATTGAGTAGCACTGTTCACTTCATGACAAACTTATTCAAACTGATCGCTTTTTCGTGCTGTTTAGCCCTGCCGCTTATCGGGAGCGGCTGTTCGCATTCGCAAATCGCAACGGAACCTTACCCGATTTGGGGAGAGTCGATTTTTTTGCCGGTGGAAAACGGCGAATCACGGCGTCATATGCAAATCCGGGAACTCTCGCAATCGGCCGACGACATCCAAGCTTGTATTTTGATCGTACACGGCATGAACGAACATACAGGCCGCTATGCTGAAATCGCCCGGCATTTCGCACAAAGCCACCTGATCGCCGGCATCGATATGACCGCACATGGTTTGAGCAATCCGGTCTATTTGGACGCGCATGAAAGCCTCAAAGCCGGTGCCGATGAGTTCGACGTCGGCTCGGCGTTTTTGGAGCAATCCCAACTTAGAAACCTCGATGCGATGCGCGCGGATCTACATTTGGCAATCCGGCACCTGAGACAACGCTGTGACAAAAGCGCGGGAGACGACAAGCCGCTGGTCATTCTATCGCATAGCCTCGGATCATTGGTCAGCGCTTCTTACTTACTCGAAGCCAAACTGCCAGATACGGTCGACGGCATCATTTTCACAGGCCCCGCGTTCGCGGTGACCGAAGTACCGGGCTGGCGCGGTTGGTTTCAGAATCCTTTGATCGGCTTTACCTACCACACCCAGGAGCATTTCCTTCATCCGCATGACGAAGCGTTCCCGCTGATGCTGTTCAATCAATTCACGGCTTTACTGACCGTCCCGTTGCAAAACGGTATCATTGAATTTTTATCATTGCCCGGCATGCGAAATATATTTTCACCCAGTAACCCGGACTGGGTCGCAGCCTATCTCAGCGATTGGGAAGTTGAACGTTTACGCCATAAACACGATCGCTACATCATGCATCGATCGATACTGCGTTATGTGCAAGGCGTGCAAAAAGAAATCATCCGATTTAGACGAAACATGGCCGATTTCGACACGCCCTATTTATTGATTTATTCCGAATTCGACCCGATTACCGCAGCGTGGGGCAACATCGACTTCGCTGCCGTGACGCTCGAAAAACATCCGCTAAATGAAGTCATGCCGCTCATCGGAAAAAGCCATCATGAACAACTGTTTTCCGAACCGAGATTGCGCCGAGAAGTCTTAGATAAAATTGATCGATGGCTCGAATCGCTGATTGCGGAACACAAACAACCGAACGAATACTAATTGAGGCCGTCGCGGTGGACATCAAATTACCGGTCAATACTCAAACGTTTACCGGATTAGCCAAGGTAAAAGATCAGCCGCTGACACCAAAAATCGGCCAAGCGCTCGATGCTGCAGTGATTCGAATCGACGACAAACAAACCGGCATCACTTTAAAAATAAACGATCATATCGTAGAGGTTCAAAGCAACCAGCCTTTACCATTGGAAAAAGGCCAACCCTTAAAACTCATCGTTACCCGACTGATACCGACGCTCGAATTTAAAATAGATTCCAATCCGTCACAGACCAAAAACGCTCCGGTTACCCTAACGGAACAAGCGACGGTTCCCGCAAACAAGTTCGATACCGCCACGCCCGACAAGACCTCGTTTATCCGCTTACCGCCACCGTCCAATGAAACGATACAGGCTAAAGTCGTATCGGTAGGCCCGGATAAAATTCAACTCTCGATTTTGCCGGATAAATCAACTGCCGGCACGTCTCGGCAAACATTCGAGTTAACGGCCGACAAAAATTCCTTTCAAAATCTGAAGTCTGGACAAAACGTTATCTTGGAGATCGCCCGACACGGACAAACCCGGGAAATTAAAATCGTACCGGCAACTCTCCGAGATATTCCGACTACCCTTGGTCACGAAATCGAAACCTTACCGATCGTGCACCGTGACATTCCGGCAGTTGTCCGTGACATTTTACCGAGACACGAAACGCCAACCGTACTACTCAATCAACTCATTGCCGACCTGCCGGCGCTTCATGCCAATAAAACCGTTTCCGAAACATTGAAACAATTGGCCCAAGAAATCCTGCAAAATCTCCAAAGACCGGAACAATTAACCGACGGTAAACAACTCAAAACGGCGGTCGAACGTTCCGGTTTGTTCCTCGAAGCCCGATTGCTCGAATTGACCAAACAGCAACCGGAACTCCTCAAATCGGATTTCAAAGGCTTATTGCTCAAATTGATACAGATTCTCAAACCGGAAACGGCACCACTGCCGGAAAAACCGCTTAGCGTGTCGGAACTGGAACAACTCAAAAATTTGCTGCAAAAGACCGAAAATAGTGTCGCCAAGTTGACTCTGGATCAACTCGCCTCATTACCCAAGGACGACTCGCCGAAACAAGTCTGGCTTCTGGAAATACCGTTTCTCGGCGAAAGCAAGGCGCAATCGGTCAAAATAGAAATCGAGCGCGATAAACATAACGGTTCCGAACAGGACGAACAAACGAAATGGTCGGTATATCTTACGATAACGCCGCCAAATTTAGGAACGCTGCACTGCAAATTGTCTTATTTCGACGACAAAATCAATGCGCATTTTTGGAGCGAACAAGAGGCAGTAACCGGCCTTATCAAACAGAATATCGAACATTTAAAAAAACGATTCGAAGCCGAAGGACTCAATCCCGGCTTTATCGACGCTTTGGACGGCACGCCGCCCAGAAAGGAAACAGCCCCAACGATCGAGATGGGCTTGATTAACGAAAAGGCATGACCACAAAAAGTTGTTCGGATTCGCTAGCTATCAATCATCCTAGAAAAGCATTTTGTTCACGAAAGACACGAAAATATTCAAATACTTAAACATGACAAAGTCGAACTATTCAGTCCCGCGTAATTATCGTTCCCACGCTCTGCGTGGGAACGCCTGAGTACCGCTCCAGCGGTACGAGACGCTAGAGCGTCTCGGTCTTCATTCCCACGCTGGAGCGTGGAAACGATAGGGGGGGGGATGTGAATAATTACGCAAAATTTACTGGAGCACCTATACTTACCACCACTTAAAAACAAAGTTCGAGAGAGCATTATGGTACCTAAGTCATTGATCGAAAAAGTCGGTTCTTTATATACCTTGCCGGATATTGCATTGCGCGTCAATGAACTCCTAAGCTCCGATCAAGCCAGTAATGATCAATTGGAAGAAATCATCGTTAACGACCCGGCATTGACCGCACAATTGTTAAAATTGGTGAATAGCGCCTACTACGGATTTTCGGGGAAGGTCGATACGGTTTCTCGCGCGATTTCGATGATCGGTCGGCAAGAATTACGAAATATAGTCATCGCGACTTCGGTGGCATCGACCTTTCAGGACATTCCGAAAGACTTGGTCGACATGGAGACATTTTGGTATCACAGCATTACTAGCGGCGTATTGGCCCGACTATTGGCAGAACAATGCAAGAGAAAGGAACATGAACGTTTTTTCATCGCCGGTTTATTGAATAGCATTGGCAAGTTGATCTTGTTTAGCCAGTTTCCGGAAAAAGCCGGCGAAGCCTTGACTTTTAAAGACCGAGGTGAGGATGCGGTCACCCAAGCCGAACAACGCATTTTCGGCTTCACCTATGCCGAACTCGGCGCCGAATTATTGAAGGAATGGAAATTACCGAGCAGCATTTGGCAATTGGTCGCCGCCCAAACCGATCCGATGAACGCAACCGATATCCTTCAAGATGCTTGCATCCTGCATGTGGCGGCTAAAATCGCCGCGAGTATCGAGCCTTGCTCGGTAAAAACCCATGACTTCGAAGACTTCAACCCGACCTACCTGCCGGAAGCGTGGGAGGCATTAGGCCTAAGCGACGAATCGATTAAGCCTTTAACGCTGGATGCCTCATTACAAGCATTCGAGATCTTGGGAATTATTAGGCCGGGAGCGACTTTGATTTTTTGATTGAAACTTGGCAGCTAAATACATGCAACCATAGTTTTATTCTTCAAGGACACTGTGGATTAGTTTGTATGGTGGCACCAATAATATTTTCGGCTACACCAATACCACAAAAATTATAAACACCAGCAGTGGGTTCATGCACTTCAAAAGTATAGCTTTCCACACCGTAGGTGTAAGTGACCCGTCTAAAATCCTGTCCCTGTTGGACGATAGACCATGTTCCTACCTGCTCAGTAGGATCAATAGGGTCATTAGGGCCCATTTTATAGTCCCAAAGCTGACCAGATGTTGGCCCTCCTCTATGTTCTTCCTGCCATTTTTCCGTATCTCGGCTCGCACAGACTGTTTTTCCGGGCAGCAAAGTGCGTAAGTCATTGATCCGAGTACTCCCTTGGCACGACGGGGCTTGAGCAAAAGCATTAAATGATACAACAGCAAGCACAATAGTATTTGTTAAAAAATATGATTTCATCAGTGCACTCCCACTATGTAAAAAAATTAGAAAGTTATTGTTAAAAACCAAACCAAAACGTATATAGCCGATATGTGACTTTTCAAACTCCTAGCATTTTTTGAGAATTCTTCTCTTAGTTTTAAAGACTCAGCGACATTATTCGAACTACCATTTAGATATACTTAGGAATATGCATAAAATAACTGCTACAAGTAGTAGGCTTTGCGGCGATTCGGTGACTCGCTTGACAGGACGCCGTGAATACTTCCATGCAGGCTTGACGGCGGCTTTCCCTGCCGCCGACACCTGTCAATCGAGCCACCGAACCCCCTCCCAGAAGTTGTCGAAGTTATTTCATGCTCGTTCCTCAATCATTTACCTTATTAATTCTCTCGCTCTCTGTTCAGCATCAGTCGCCCCCGACAAATCCCCTTGCATCTTTTTTGCTTCGGCAATCAACTGCCAGCAGCGCTTTTTCAACGCTTTGTCAGAGCCAGCCAATATCGCCGATTTTTTTGCCAAATCCTCGGCTTGTTTAGGCTTCGCTTGTTTAAGACGAACTTCGGCCAATTTATAGATCAAGGTCGCGTTTCTCGGCTCGATCCGCAATCCACGCTCCAAAACAGCTGCCGCCGAATCCAGATTACCCACACCGGCGCTTCGGTCTGCATCGGAAATCATCGCAATTGCAACCGGGCTCAAATGAGTCGATTGCACTTTTTCGGCTGGGGTTGCCCATGCCGGAGGTGCGGACGGCAATGACGGAGCGGTTTTGACTTCCGGCGGCGCGACAGGCTTTTCTTTGACAATAGGCTTCGGCGGTTGCTGAACCGGTGTTTTATAATACGGTTCGACCGGAGCCGGCACCTGCTGACCGGTTAAACCGGCACAACCGACCGCCAGCATCGGCAGCATGGGTATAAAGTACTTGTTCAATCGCATTTAAATACTATTCAATAAAGGTTTAATTGCCCGACAATACAAATTTGACCGGAAATTAAATTAAAGCTAAGTGGCTGAAATTAATCTCACCCATACAAAAAATTTCCGCATATTTATCTCGTTCCCAAGTTCTAACTTGGGAACACATGCCCTCAAGCTCTGCTTGAGGGCATCCGGCAAGCGGAGCTTGAGGGTAGTCACTCCCAAGCTGGAGCTTGGGAGTGAGAAAAAATTTCGCACCAATTGATGCCATCCGTTGCAGTATATTCGAAACACCTTCAGAACACGAATTCTAATCAGCAATTCCCAATTTGGAGATCAAAAAGGGTATGGGGTATGCTTGGCGAGGATGTCGGCAGCAGGGCAGATTTTTGCTCCATGCAAAATCTGCATTCACGCCATCCTTGGCGTTCGAGCTGCCGCCAAGCCCCCATGGATGGGTTTACGGCGTTCCTCGACAGGCATACCCCACACCCTAAAATCGGCGAAACTGCTCAAACTGGGAATTGCTGAATTCTAATCGAGCATCAACTGTATAGGCGTCTTTCGGGAACATAAACCCACACATGCCTGTTTAACCATTAATCTCAAAGCAAACGAGTGAATAGCGCCATCATCAATGACTACAACAAACATCAGCCAGCTTTCTTCTCTGCCTCAACGTATCAAACAATGGGGTCTGGAATTGGGTTTTCAACAAGTCGGCATCGCCGACACCGATTTAGCCGAAGCAGAGGCCCATCTCAATCATTGGTTGGACAAAGGTTTTCACGGCGAAATGGATTATATGCAGCGGCACGGACTCAAACGCAGCCGCCCCGCTGTTTTACAGCCGGGAACGCGAAGCGTGATTTCGGTGCGCATGGATTATCTACCCGAATCGTCGGCAGCGATGAATCGAAACCTTGAAAAACCTTTGGCTGCGTATATTTCAAGATATGCCTTGGGCCGGGATTATCACAAGTTAATGAGACAGCGCCTCCAAAAATTGGCCGACCGGATTGCAAACGAAATCGGCGACTTCGGCTACCGGGTATTCGTAGACAGTGCACCGGTCCTCGAAAAAGCACTGGCGGAGAAAGCCGGACTGGGTTGGATAGGCAAACATTCCAATGTCATCAATCGTAAGGCCGGCTCTTGGTTCTTTCTGGGCGAGATCTATACAGACCTGACACTACCGCCCGACACTCTAGCCGACAATCATTGCGGAAGCTGTACAGCGTGCCTCGACATCTGCCCAACACGGGCGATCGTTGCACCCTATCAAGTCGACGCGCGCTTGTGCGTGTCATACTTGACGATCGAATTGCACGGTTCGATTCCGGAAGCATTACGACCGCTGATCGGAAACCGGATTTACGGCTGCGACGACTGCCAGATCGTTTGTCCATGGAACCGCTTCGCCCGATTGACTGGCGAAAAAGACTTCAATCCCAGACAGCAACTCAACAGCCGGCAATTGCTTGAAGTTTTCGCATGGGACGAAACGACTTTTCTGAAATATACCGAAGGTTCGGCGATACGCAGAATCGGTCACGAGCGCTGGCTCAGAAATATTGCGGTCGCGCTTGGCAATGCCCCTTATTCGGAATCGATCGTTTCGGCCCTGGAAGCCAAGCTCGAACATCCGTCCGACTTAATCAAAGAGCATGTTTTGTGGGCTATTGCTCTGCAGATCGAAAAAACTAAAAAAAAGCCGGAAGTCACCTCTAGTAACGCCCCTGGATTTGAATCGTAATGCTTCTATGAAACAAAACAGATGGTCTAAATCGAAGCCTTATAAGAGCTAAACGAATCGATTGATTCCGAAGAATAATTATACCTTTCGCACTTCAAATTTCGGCAGTGCCAGAGAAGGAGCCTGGGTGTCCGGTCGATTTTCGCTCCTCGGCAATTGCTGAGTTACATGGATGTAATGAATGCAGAAAATGCAGGAGCATTTTTCTGCCCTGCATTGCCCTAATACACGCCATCCGTGGCGTAATGCAAAATCGACATTCACGCCATCCATGGCGCTCATAAAGGCTTTGCCAGCATGGAGCTGGCATAGAGCTTACATGGATGTATTTACCCAGCACCTAAATTCCATAGCTCATTGGCCATGGTTAATTGTCTTGGATAATTCATCCAGCACCTAAATAAGCCATGATTTTGAATCATTGCCAAAGACCTATGGAATTTAGGTGCTGGATTTAGTGGATTTAGGGCTGGGTTCACGGCGTCTTTTACGGACACCCAGGCGCCGAATTTTGATCTACGGCGGGTATACAAAATTGCATTAGCTGATAACCCATTCAAGGCCGTATTTTTTATCGTAGTAATAGACGATCGCCAAAATAGCCAGTTGAACGAAAAACAACAGCCAAAAATACACCATGAAGAACATAATCTTGATCGGTTTTTCTTCCGACTTTTTTCGTGCCGACAACAACCAGCCTCCGACGAGGGAAACGACTAAAATCAGGCTGCCGATCAGTGCAAAAATCATTTGCTTTTTCTACGTAACATCAATCTTTCGGCGGCGGTGGCGCCAGGACTTCGCGCGAACCGTTAGATTCCGCCGGACTCACAACACCTGCCGCCTCCATGTCTTCGATCATTCGCGCCGCACGGTTATAGCCGACCTTAAAACGGCGCTGCACACTGGATATCGACGCTTTACGCGTCTCGGTCACAAACTGAACCGCCTCGTCGTAAAGCGCATCGGTTTCGCTATCGGTATCGGAAAGCCCGCCGAACCCATCGCTATTATCGCTTCGCTCTTGCGTAATTTCGTCCAAATAATCGGCAGGACCCGTTTCTTTAAGAAACTCGACAATACGATGCACTTCGTGATCGTCGACGAACGCACCGTGCGCGCGAATAGGGATACTGGTTCCTGAAGGCAAAAACAGCATATCGCCGTTACCCAATAGCGTTTCCGCCCCGCCCTGGTCCAAAATGGTCCGTGAATCGATGCGCGAAGAGACCTGAAACGATATCCGGGTCGGCACATTGGCCTTGATCAAGCCGGTCAAGACATCTACCGACGGACGTTGAGTCGCCAGAATCAAATGGATGCCGGCCGCCCGCGCTTTTTGCGCCAATCTCGCGATCAACTCCTCGACTTTTTTGCCGACGATCATCATCATATCGGCCAATTCGTCGATGACGATCACGATACTCGGCAAGGTCGTCAAAACCGGAAATTCCTCGCCCTCTTCGAGCGGTCTCTCCAACACGAAAAACGGGTCGCGTATGCTTTCACCTTTCGCATCGGCATCGTTGATCAATTGATTGAAACCGGCCAGATTTCTGACGCCCATCTTGGACATCAACTTGTAACGGCGCTCCATTTCGGCGACGGCCCAACGCAAGGCATTACTGGCCTCTTTCATATCGGTCACGACCGGCGTCAATAAATGCGGAATGCCTTCGTAAACCGACAGTTCCAGCATTTTCGGGTCGATCATGATCATTCGAACCTCTTTCGGCGTGGCTCGGTACAGCAGGCTCAAAATCATCGTATTGATCGCAACCGACTTACCGGAACCGGTCGTACCGGCTACCAAAGCATGCGGCATCTTGCCTAGGTCGGCAACGACCGGCGCACCGGAAATATCCTTGCCCATCGCCAAAGTCAACGGCGATTTGGCTTTCTCGAAACCTTGCGAAGCCAAAAGCTCACGAAGCGTGACCATTTCGCGTTCTTGATTCGGGATCTCCAGACCGATATAAGGCTTGCCGGGAATGACTTCGACGATACGTACGCTGGTTACCGATAACGCACGAGCAAGATCTTTCGACAAACTACTGACTCGACTGACTTTAACGCCGGCCGCCGGTTGCAATTCGAAACGAGTAATTACCGGGCCGGGATGGACAGCAACCACTTCGGCCACGACATTGAAATCCTGTAGTATTTCCTCGACCAAACGGGACATATCCTCTAATTCGCTTGGCGAATAACCTTTGACTTGAATATTGCGTTCGTCGAGCAAAGATAAAGGCGGCAATTCGCCTTCTGAAACCTTACTAAAATCGATTTTCTTTTGCTTGGCTTTACTCGGTGGAACAAACGATTCTTCTTGCAAGTCCACTACTGGAGCGGCTTTGGTTTTTTTCAGGATTTTCCCTTTCGATTTTTCACGAGGCTTGGCCGAAACGGGAAACTCCGTCGCCCGTCTTTCATATTGATTTTGTAGCACTCCAAACAGTCCTTGGCCTAACCAACGAAAAAACAGTAAGGTGTATTTACCCACGCCATCCATCAATTTAAACCAAGACAAGCCCGTAAACAGCGTCACGCCGGCCAATAGAATCGCCAATAACATTAAGGTCGCACCGGAATCTCCCAACGCCAACACAAAAACATCCCCGGTTTCCTGACCTAAAATGCCGCCGGTCGAACCGGGCAAATCGATGCGAATTCTCAGAAAATGCAGATATATCAATGAAGTGCCGGCCATCAAGGTAGCGATAAACCCCAACCAACTAATCGCAATATTCAGCTTACCGGTTTCCCGGCTTTTTCCGACATACATCAAATAGGCTTGGCGAATTATCATCATCGGAAACAAATACGCCATCAATCCGAAAACGCTAAGTGTAAAATCGGCCAGCCAGGCACCAACCATGCCGCCGGCGTTTTTGATGCCTTGACCGGTGCCGCTATGGGTCCAGCCGGCATCTTCATTACTAAAAGTGACGAGTGAAATTAAAAAGAACAATGCACAGGCCGCCAAACCTAATAAGGCAACCTCTCGCAAACCTCGAAATGTTTTTTCTTCAATCACTGCAGACATAAACAAGTTCTCTTGATTTATTCGATAAAACATCATTATAGATGATTAATTGAATATATAACATGAATTAGCCCAAGACCGGGAAAAATAGATGATCGCTAACCTAGCGCACATTCGTCGATGCGGAAACTGCCGAAAGCAGAATTTCAAATTTCGGTGAAGATCCGGGAAGGGAAAGAATATACCTTTCGTACTTCAAATTTCGGCAGTGCCTGAGGAGGTGCCGGGGTGCTCGGCTAAGGCTTTGCCAGCATGGAGCTGGCATAGAGCCTACAGGGACGTATTCACGGCGTCCTTTGACGGGCACCCCGGCGCCGAATTTTGATCTACGAGGGGCATACTTACACTTACCCTTCACGACTTACCGCTAACCGCTCACTGCTAACCCCACACACAGCCATCAAATCTCAACGACCTTATTCACATCAAAACCGTCAACCGTTTTACGCCCCATATAACCTCTCGGATTGCAAAGAATTCGAGCGCCGGCGATACGATAATCGCTTATACTGTGCACATGGCCATGAAACCAAGCCGCTACCTCGTACTCATGCAAAAAGGCTTTTAAATCATTACAATAAGCAAATTTTTTCAATGCATAAGGCGAATCGTTCCAACTCCATGAAGTAGGCGCATGATGTGTCACTACTACGGTTTTGCCGTCGAACGGCCGTCGCAATTCGGCTTCAAGCCATTGTTTCGATCGCTGATGTAATTTATAAAAGCTTTCAATATCGAAAGCATGACCGTTGTAGGCGATTTTTCTAAAATCATTCAAAGTTTTCCCTAACGCCTCAGCCGTCTCTACTCCGTCTATCATTAAATCCGCCCATAGCGTGCATCCCAGAAACCTGACATCCTGATAAACGAAGAGATTATTTTCCAAAAAATGAACTCGGCTTCCCGCGCATTCCATTCGTAACATTTTCAGCACATCATGATATTCCCCGGTATAAAACTCGTGATTGCCGGCCACATAAATGACCGGTTTATTGAAGGTTTTCAGCCAATCAACTCCCTGTTTGTTTACACCGATATCGCCGGCGGCAATGATGATGTCAGCGTCATTGCTCGGTGTTTGTAAATTACCGAATTCCAAATGAACATCAGAAAAATAATTAATCTTCACGATTTAACTCTTTAGAATTGTCCGCATAGAGTATAATTGAGTCATTCTTTCAGATAATGTCAACCATTTCCATAAAGATTTAAGTCTATGTCAATCAGCCCAAGAAAAATTACCCATCAAGTTCAAATCGGCGACATCAAAGTGGGCGGCGGCGCGCCAATCGTCGTTCAATCAATGACCAATACCGATACCGCCGATATCAAAGCAACAGTCAACCAAGTCATGGAACTGTCGAAGGCCGGATCGGAAATCGTCCGTATTACCGTCAACTCCGAAGACGCGGCTAAAGCCGTTCCTGAAATCCGCAACCAACTCAATCAAAAAGGCTTTACCGTTCCGATCGTCGGCGATTTCCATTTTAACGGACATAAATTACTCGAAAAATACCCCGCCTGCGCCGAAGCCTTAGATAAATATCGCATCAATCCCGGAAATGTCGGACGAGGTAAAAACCGCGATCCACAATTTCAACAAATGATCGAGTTCGCTTGCCGCTACGACAAGCCCGTTCGAATCGGCGTTAACGGCGGTAGCCTGGATCAAGCGGTTTTAACGCGCCTTTTGGATGAAAACAGACAAAAAGAAAATCCGGACGAACTACCTGCCGTTACTCGAGAAGCAATCATCGTTTCGGCACTCGAAAGCGCGGCCCGCGCCGAAGAAATAGGCCTACCCGCCAACAAAATTTTATTGTCTTGTAAAATCAGCAACGTTCAGGAATTGATCAGAATTTATCAAGATCTAAGTAAACGCTGCGATTACGCGTTACACCTCGGCCTAACCGAAGCCGGCATGGGCTCGAAAGGCATCGTGGCATCTTCGGCCGCTCTATCCGTGCTTATGCAACAGGGCATCGGAGACACGATTCGCATCTCGCTAACACCGGAACCCGGCACGGCCAGAACCCAAGAAGTTGTAGTCGCACAGGAAATCTTGCAAACCATGGGCTTTCGTTCCTTTACTCCGATGGTTATCGCCTGCCCAGGCTGCGGCCGAACAACCAGCGACTATTTCCAAAAATTGGCGATGGAAATTCAAAATTATCTACGCGTCAGTATGCCGTCTTGGCGCACTAAATATCCCGGCGTCGAAGAAATGGAAGTCGCGGTCATGGGTTGTGTCGTCAATGGTCCCGGAGAAAGTAAGAATGCCAGCATCGGCATCAGCTTGCCCGGCACCGGAGAAACCCCGGTTGCTCCGGTTTATGAAGACGGTGTCAAAACAGTGACCTTGAAAGGCGATCATATAGCCGAAGAATTTCAAGCGCTGGTCGAACGCTATATTGAAACGCACTACGGAACCACAGCTCAGTAGCAGGCTACCCTAAGCCCTGGTTTTGATACCGGGGCTTTTTAATGGATCAAACACCATGACTTCAGAATTTGTTGAACTGCCAAAATTAGGCTGGAGAGAATGGCTGGCCTTGCCGGGTTTAAATATTCCCCGGATAAAAGCCAAAATCGATACCGGCGCTCGCACTTCGGCATTACACGCCTTTTATATCGACCCTTATAAAAAAGGCAAAGATCATTGGATCATGTTTAACATTCACCCCGACCAAAACCGCATCGATACGGTTATCGAATGCCATGCCCAAGTTAAAGATCTGCGTATGGTTACCGACTCCGGCGGACACAAAAGTCGCCGTTATGTGATTGAAACCGAACTTCTTCTTGGCACTTCACTGATCACAGCAGAACTGACTCTAACCAATCGCGACAACATGAAATTCCGTATGTTGCTAGGTAGAACCGCGATGCGCGGTCAATTTATTATCGACCCGGGAGCATCCTATCTCCAAGGCAAACCGGATCGAAAAACATTCGAAACTGCAAAAAATTCGACATCCGTGCAAAGTAACCTGAATAATTACGAAAAGGAATAATGACTATACCTTTCGCACTTCAAATTTGGGCAGTGCCTGAGGAGGCGCCAGGGTGTGCGGCAAAGGCTTTGCCAGCATGGAGCTGGCATAGAGCCTACAGGGATGTATTTACTCAGCACCTAAATAAGCCATGATTTTGAATTATTGCCAAAGACCTATGGAATTTAGGTGCTGGGTTCACGGCGTCCTTTGACGGACACCCTGGTGCCGAATTTTGATCTGCGATGGGTATAAAAGCGGAGAACTTAACGATATTACAATGAATAACAATAAGTCTTATTTCGCCTATTCACTATTCACCATTCACTGCAAAAAAATCCCAAGCCATTGTTTAATAGATAGAATTTAAACGCATGCCTACACTGTATTACTCACACCCAGCCTTTTTAGAGCATGATACCGGCCCCGGTCATCCAGAATGCGCCGCTAGGCTACTGGCAATCGACGAAGCCTTAAACGCGCCGAATTTTAAGCGCTTGATCCGGGTGCAAGCTAAATGGCGTGATGATCTTCAAGAAAAAGTTGCGTTAATTCATAGTCCAGCTATGATCGACGGCATTCTCAACAGCATTCCCCACCAGGGCTTGCATGCGCTCGATCACGACACCATCCTCTCTCCCGGCTCCGGGACCGCCGCCTTACTCGCGGTCGCTGCCGTTTGCGATGCAGTGGATAAACTCTGCACGCATCAGGCGACTTCCGCTTTTTGCGCGGTTCGTCCGCCCGGACATCATGCCGAACCCGATCGACCGATGGGCTTTTGCCTATTCAATAATATTGCCATCGCGGCGGAATACGCACGGTTGCATTATTCCCTCGGCAAGATTGCGATCATCGATTTCGACGTGCATCACGGCAATGGAACACAAGCCGCGTTTTACAAACAACCTCAGATACTCTACGCTTCGTCTCATGAAATGCCCCATTATCCCGGCACGGGGCACCCCAAGGAAACCGGCGTCGGCAACATCGTAAATGTGCCGCTGCATCCTGGATCTTCCAGCGACGAATTCAGGCAGTTGTACAGCTCGATTATTTTACCGGCGGTTCAAAATTTCAAGCCCGATTTGATATTGATATCCGCCGGATTCGACGCTCACCAAAACGACCCGTTAGCCGGCATTCGGCTATCTACGGAAGATTACCAGTGGGTCACCGAGCATATAAAAGCGATTGCCGAAGAAAGCGCAAAGGGTCGGGTTTTATCCGTATTGGAAGGTGGCTATCATATTAAAGCTTTGGCCGAGAGCGTTGCCGCTCATGTTAAATCCCTCATGAATCCTGTTAGAAACGCTTTTTAATTTATCACGAATTACCGTATCCTAAAGGTATTTAGGATTTGGTCGTAAATAACTTCTCTATTTTACCGAACCTTCAACAACGCTCATAGTTCCAGGACGTTATTTATCACGAAACCCTTATAGACCCCTCTCTTTTTTCCATCAGCTCAAATACGGATCTACCATGACTGAAAAATATATTTACTCGTTCCAAAAAGGCGACGGCAAAAACAAAATGCTATTGGGCGGAAAAGGCGCGAATCTTTGCGAAATGACGCAAATCGGACTCAACGTTCCACCAGGATTTGTCATAACTACGACCGCGTGCCTAGATTATATAAATAACCAGCGCTTACCCGACGGCTTAATGGATGAAGTCAAAGCTCACATTACCGAAGTCGAAACGCAAACCGAAAAACAATTCGGCGGCCGCGACAACCCGTTACTAGTCTCGGTACGTTCAGGCTCGGCGATATCGATGCCCGGCATGATGGATACGATTTTAAACCTTGGTCTCAACAAACAAACCCTAGCCGGCTTGATCGATCAAACCGGCGACCCGCGTTTTGCCTATGACGCGTATCGGCGCTTCATTCAACTGTTCGGCAAGGTCGCTTTGGGTATTGACGACGAAAAATTCGACCAGCATTTTGATGCCATTAAGAAACAAGCCGGCATTAAAGCCGATGTCGGTCTCGACTCCGAACATTTACGCCAAATCAGCGAACTGTTCCTGCAAGTGGTTCACGAAGAAACCGGCAAACCCTTTCCTGAAGACGTCTATGAACAACTGGAACTATCGATAAAAGCGGTTTTTAATTCATGGATGGGTAAACGCGCGGTCGATTACCGCCGGGAATTCCATATCACGCCGAAAATGGCCAACGGCACCGCAGTTAATGTCGTGACGATGGTATTCGGCAACATGGGCAACGACTGCGCGACCGGGGTCGGCTTTACACGCAACCCGGGAACCGGCGCCAATGAGATGTATGGCGAATATTTAGTCAATGCACAAGGCGAAGATGTCGTGGCCGGTATTCGCACTCCGAAACCGGTGCACGAACTTGCCAATGAAATGCCCGACCTTTACCGGCAACTGGTCGAATTACGCAATAAACTCGAAACCCATTACAAAGAAGTTCAGGATTACGAATACACGATCGAGCGAGGTATACTCTATTGCCTGCAAACGCGTAACGGCAAAATGAATGCAGCTGCGATGGTCAGAACGTCGGTCGAAATGGTTGCCGAAGGCTTGATCGACAAAAAACGCGCCTTATTGCGGATCAACCCGGAATTGCTTGAACAACTTTTGCATCCGCAACTCGACCCTAATTCAACAGCCGAAGCGGTTGCACAAGGCTTACCGGCTTCGCCAGGCGCGGCCTGCGGTAAATGCGTATTCGAAGCCGACACGGCCGAACAATTAGGTCGTGCGGGTGAAGCGGTCATTTTACTGAGAGAAGAAACCAAGCCCGAGGATATTCACGGTTTTTTTGCCGCGCAAGGCATTCTGACCAGTCGCGGCGGGAAAACTTCGCATGCCGCTGTTGTCGCCAGAGGCATGGGCAAGGCTTGCGTAGCCGGTGCCGAGGACATCAAAATCGATGTGCGCTCGCGTCAAGCCATCATCGGCGAATTGCATATCCGTGAAGGCGATATGATCACAATCGACGGCAGTACCGGCTTGATCTTTTTAGGCAGAATCCCCACGATCGAACCCTCTTTTTCGGATGAATTGAAAACCCTGTTATCTTGGGCCGATGAAGTTGCCGAATTGGAAGTGCATGCCAATGTCGATACGCCGGAACGCGCCCGCTTGGCTGCAAGTTATGGGGCTACCGGAATCGGTTTATGCCGCACCGAACGCATGTTTAATGCCTCCGACCGCCTGCCGCTCGTCATCGATATGATTCTTGCCGGCAACAAGGAAGCGCGCCAGGAAGCTTTAGCCAAATTATTCCCGATTCAACGCGACGATTTCCAAGAACTTTTTGAGGCCATGTCGCCTTACCCGGTCACGGTCCGCCTGTTGGACCCGCCGATGCATGAGTTCCTGCCCGGCGAACATCAACTGGAAGATGAAATCCGGGCCTTGAATCAATATAAAATCATGATTCAAGGCCAACAAGTTACGCTCGACACCTTGGGTTCTCATGCCTTATTGCCGTCGCCGTTCAATCATCTGAACGAAGAGGTCATCAACAAAGCGATCGCAAAAAAGGAATTGATGCTGAGTAAGGTCAAAGAACTCTACGAAGTAAACCCGATGCTCGGCCATCGCGGCGTTCGGCTCGGCATGTCTTATCCCGAAATCTACCAAATGCAGATCCGATCGATTCTTGAAGCGGCAGCGCTATGTATTAAGCAACGCAAACCGATTTTGCCCGAAATCATGGTGCCTCAAGTTATTACCGTTCAGGAATTGATCAAAGTCAAATCTTATGTCGATCAAATTCAAAAAGAGGTCGAAAAACAGTATGGCATAGACTTGGAATTCAAATTCGGCACAATGGTCGAAACCGTCAGAGCTTGCACGCGCGCGGCAAAACTGGCCGATGTCGCCGAATTTTTCTCGTTCGGTACCAACGATCTGACGCAGGCGACCTTTTCGTTTTCCAGAGAAGACGCCGAAAACAAATTCCTGCCTTTGTACAATGAATCCGGGCTACTAGCGGATAACCCGTTTGAAGTGCTCGACGCTAAGGGTGTCGGTCAATTGATGAAAATGACAGTTGAATCAGGCCGACAAACCCGGCCCGATATCAAAGTAGGTATTTGCGGCGAACAAGGCGGACATCCGGAATCGATCCGCTTTTGCCATCATATCAAACTGGATTATGTATCCTGCTCGGCGCCTAGAATCCCTATTGCAAGACTCGCAGCCGCTCATGCCAAGTTGCTTGAAAACGAATACAACATAGAGTATTGACGGTAACGCAAATCTCCCGTCGTAGCTCAAAATTCGACGCCTGGGTGTCCGCTAAAGGACGCCGTGAACCTAGCACCTAAATTCCATAGGTCTTTGGCAATGATTCAAAATCATGGCTTATTTAGGTGCTGGATGAATTATCCAAGACAATTAACCATGGCCAATGGGCTATGGAATTTAGGTGCTGGGTAAATACGTCCATGAGCTCCATGCTGGCAAAAGCCTTCCTGATTAGCAAGATGCTTCAGCTTGCCGAAGCTAAGTGTCCGAGCAGGGGCCAGTCGTAGTCGCAAAAACTAAAATATGCTGTTACCCAAGCTCCAGCTTGGGTAACCTTTTCAGGAAGCTCTAGCTTCCCGACAATCAAGAAAGATTGAACGAGCAAGTTGGGGTTGACTGAGAGTGTGCGGAGCTTGTATCGGTCACAGGAAGCTGGAGCTTCCGGGGTGTCTTTCCCTAGCTGGAGCTTGGGAAAGAGCGTGATGTGGGTTGGCCGTTTTTAGCTTGACGCGCATGGCTTGCGAACCCCGTCCTGCTAAGGATATGCTGATCTTTGGGCTTTAGCTGAAGAAACTTGCTAATCAGGAAAGCCTTTATGAGCGCCATGGATGACGTGAATGTCGATTTTGCATTACGCCACGGATGGCGTGTATTAGGGCAATGCAGGAGCAATTGCCGAGGAGCGAAAATCGACCGGACACCCAGGCGCCTCCTCTAGCACTGCCGAAATTTGAAGTGCGAAAGGTATAACAAAGACCCTGCCATTAGCGCGCCAACGGAAATTTGAAAATAAAAAAAGATCCGCCTTCATCATTATTCGTCATTTCGATATAGCCACCATGACCGCATGCAATGGCTTGCGAAAGTGCCAAACCTAGACCCGCTCCGGCAACATGCCTCGTTGAAGCAACCGAACCACGATAAAATCGCTCAAAGATTCGTTGCTGCTCATCCTGATCAATACCCGGCCCGTTATCGCAAACGCTAAGCGCCGCCTCGTTTTCTGTAACGACCAAACGAACCGAAACGCGGCCGCCGGGCGGAGAAAATTTCACGGCGTTATCCAGTAAGTTGGTCAGAATCAGATCGACCGATCCATAAGCCATATTGGTGACGACCTGCGGCATCGGCTCGGCGATAATTTGCACATCGCGTTTGCCGGCCATCGATTGCATGCGCTTGACTGTCGCTTCGACGATCGCATTCAGAGAAACCGTTTCTGTCGAGCGACGCTCCAGACCGGCATCCATGCGAGCAAGAACGAGCAACTCCTCGACAATCAAGGTCAATCGTTCGACTTCATCCATACAAGATTGCAAGGTTTCATGATATTCCGACGGATCGCGGGAACGGCGCAGACTGATTTCAAGCTCCGTGCGCAATCGCGATAACGGCGAACGCAGCTCGTGAGAGGCATCGGCCGTGAATCGGCGCTGCACTTCAAAGCTACGCTCGATACGATCGAGCATTTCATTCAGTGTATCTACTAGGTTTCCGATTTCATCTCGACTTCCCGGATGCGGCAAGCGCTCGTTTAAATTAGCTTCATTGATGTGCTGCGCTCGCTGAACGATATTTTCAATCGCTTGAAACGCCTTGCGGGTCAACGACAACCCGACACCGGCTACTGCAGTGAGTAAACCGAGCGTCATCATCACGAAAAGCAAGCTGGCGACATTCAAGACATTGTGAACATCGTCCAACGATCCGGCCACTTGTACGATTACGGGCGTATCCAGCCGATCGATCGGCATCGACACCATGCGCACCGGTTCGTCGCCGAACGAGAACAGCGTTTCAAAGACAGTTTCACTATTCGCGAACAATGCCGATAGGTTGGCCAGTACCGGTAGTTGCGTATTCCCTAAGTTGGCACTCTGGGCCAGTACCTTGCCCTCGCTATCTACAACCTGTATCAATCGGTCGATACGAGCAAAAGAGAGCCTATCGGAACCCGACAAGGTATCGTTAAGCTTGATGGCTCGGTACGGACTCGACGACAACACCGCTGCTTCCGTTTCCGCGACGGCCAACAAAGCCGCATCGAGTTGGTTATACACCGCTCGGGAAAGCATCCAGTAAGCGGCAAAACCAACGCTTGTCAGGATGACAACAATAACGGCCAGGTGACTCAAGATGAGCCGCGTTCTAAATTTAAGCATCGTCGGCACCGCTTGTTATCAGTCGGAATCCTCGGCCGCGAACCGTATGGATGAGTTGCGTAACGCCCGGGCGATCGATTTTCCGGCGCAAATTGCGAATATGAGCGTCGATCAGATTATTCAGGCCAATATGGTCGTTGCTCCATAGCGATTCCGCAAGTTCGTTTCGGCTTACTACCCTATCTACGCGACGCATTAACATTTCCAGAATGGCGTATTCCTTTTGGGTCAAATTGATAATCAACTGGCCCCTGGTTACCCGGCGCGTTTGTGTATCCAATATGAGGTCGGCCACCTCAAGACTTGTCTGTTGACCAATGTCCGAACGGCGCAATAAGGCGCGGGTTCTCGCCAACAGTTCCTCGAACGCAAACGGTTTAGTCAAGTAATCGTCGGCACCGGCGTCGAGCCCTTCGACCCGGTCTTGCAAGGCATCTCGGGCGGTGAGCATCAAAATCGGCACTCGCACGCCTTGTTGCCGGAGTTCTTCACACCAAGCAACACCCTGCTTGCCCGGCAAAAACCAATCTAAAATAATCAAGCGATACTCCTGTATGCGCAGGCACTGTTCGGCTTCCTCGACCGAGTATGCCGGATCGACTGCAAAACCTTCTTCGGTCAGGCCCCGTATTAAAAGACCGGACGCTTTTCTATCGTCTTCAACCAATAAAATACTCATTCGATAACCGTCATTTTGGCGCTTTTGATCCGCTCAGCTTGCTTTCAAAAACCGATTATCAGTTTACCTTGAGCCATTTAGTAGAGGGTAATTCTGAAGAAAAATTCAGGATTGGCACGGCAGTGGATTGCTACCATAACGCAAGTTCAATTCAAAGAATCTTCAATGGAAAGCCATAGTCGATATTTCAAACACCAACTCAAACCACTGAGCTTGCTTCCTTTGCCCGCTGTCAGAATCTCCTCATAAATCGAGGCGTTCTCCCGCGCGTGCGAATTGACGCATGCTTTTGGAGAAAATCATGACTTCCATCATTTTACACCCCGCATTAAATCGATCGCTCAATCGCAGCGACATCGAACGCATTCGTCAATCTTCAAGTGCTTTTCAAACGACCGATTATTAGCGGATAGTCGGTCAAGTAATTTTACACACATCACTTTTATCTTGAATTCATAGCAATGGAGGCCATCATGAAACAGATACATGCAGTCGAAATAATCCAAAATACTTCAAACGCCAACAACGGCACTCGACGAAATATTTCAATCCTTATCGCTGCCGTATTGAGTATGCTCGCAACCGAATCGAAAGCCGTTCGGCCTTTTGTAACCGACGATGCACGCATTGTCGATGAAGGACAAGTCGAAGCCGAAACTTGGCTTGAAGCCGGTCATGTCGGCGGCGATTGGTCTCCTTTTCCGGCATACAATGTCATGATAGGCACGTCGGTCAACCAATGGTTGGAGCTGATTGCCGGTGTAGGCGTTGGCCGGGATAGCAATGACGAATTGACCTATTCCAACCCCGCCTTTCAAACCAAAATATTATTCAATAAAGCGGAAATCGACAGCATTATGCCGGGGTTCGCGTTCGGTGCCGGAGCGACATTCGATACCGGGCGCGGCGATATGCACGATGTCGGTAGCAATTATTACATCATCGGCATGTCGACTTGGCGCTTCAATGACGATAAATTGATGCTGCACACGAATTATGGAGCCCGCATGGATAGAGAGCGGGGCGGGCCGCAGCGCATCACGCCTTACTGGGGGATCGGTTTCGATTTGGAAGCCTTTCATCCGGAAGCTCGTTTGATCGGTGAAGTCTTTGCCGGCGACCCTTTGGTTTTGAACGAACCGAAGTATGCATCGCAATTCGGTATCCGTTGGCTGCCGAGTGATTATTTGAATCTCGATGTTACCTTCGGATTGCAGCCTGAATTGGACGAGGGACGCAATGAAACCGGGCGTCTCGAATTTACCGGTCAGATCGGCATTAGAATGCTGTTCGATGTTTTCACGCCAGGAGGAAAACCGGGGCGCGCGGAAGGTGCGGATGGCTTATTTAGTAATCCCAGTTATTAATTTCGACGGAGTCCTTATTTACCCCCCCTTTTAACTCAAACGCCGGAAGAGGTCGGTAGCGATTTAGCAGCGGGGATCTTTGCTTAGCTTGATGCGTATGGGGCGCACTCGCTGCAATTAACAAACCTGCAATCATTAAACTGAAAACTCTGCGCCTCTGCGCGATAAATTTACCCGCCTTCGCGAAAGCCCGGATAAAGGGTCATGCCGCCATCGATATACAGCGTTGTGCCGACCACGTAATCGGATGCATCGGAGGCGAGCCAAACCACCGCACGGGCAATATCGGCCGATTCCCCGACGCGTTCGTACGGAATCAGTTTCAGTAAATCGGCTTCCGCCTCGGGGGTTTCCCAGGCGCTACGATTGATCGGTGTTTTGATCGCGCCCGGCGACACCGCATTGACCCTAATCTTGTCATGAGCGACTTCCTGAGCCAGACTCTTCATGAACATCAACAGGCCGCCCTTAGAGGCGGAATAATTGACGTGTCCGGCCCAAGGAATGATGTCATGCACCGAGGAATTGCAAATAATCTTGCCGGCCGAACAGGACAATTCCGGCACCACGCCTCGGCGAAGAAACTCCTTGACCGCTTCTCGGGCGCACAAAAACTGCCCGGTCAGATTGACCGCCATCACGGTTTCCCATTGTTTCAAGGTCATCTCGACAAACGGCGCATCAAGCTGTATGCCCGCATTGTTGACCAAAATATCGAGACTGCCCCAAGTCCCGATGACCTGTTGAAACATCGCAATCACTTGATCCTCTTGGCTGACATCGGCCTGAACCGCAATCGCTTCGCCGCCCAAGGCTTGTATTTGATCCACTATCTCCCCCGCCCCCTCGGCATCGGACATATAATTGATCGCCACGCGCGCGCCCGCTTCGGCCAATGCGACGGCAATCGCCGCGCCAATGCCGGAGCTACTTCCGGTCACTAGAGCACGCTGCCCGGCCAATGATTTCTCGATAATAAGCGGCATAATTGTCTCTCCTCTTTTTTATGGTTTAATGGAAAATCAAGGCCAACCCGAACCCAGCACGTCGGCGCGGGGCGGGCAGTTTGTGGGAGCCGCCACCCGGCCGCGAACGGTGCGGGCAGATAAGCGCTTCCGGCTCCGCTTAGGAGTAGGCACGAAATAACTTTGGCTTTTTTATTCCCTCTCCCAAAGGAAGAGGGTGATATTATCCAAATTATTTCATGCCTATTCCTTATCGTACCGAAGTCGGCGCTCCCACATGCATAAAACAAAATCTGATTAGCAAGCTGAAGCATCTTGCTAATCAGGAATTACTTTAACAGCAGCGGCGACAGGAATCGGGTTTCGAAAATCTCGCCAGGCACAGGTTTACTGAATAAATAGCCTTGCATTTCGTCGCAGTGCAACCGCCGGAGCATACTCGCTTGTTCTTCGGTTTCCACACCTTCCGCCACCACCTTGAGCTTCAGCGAATGCGCCAGATTGATAATGGTGGATACCAGCAATAGTCCCTCGCTTGATTCGGTCATCTCGATCACGAACGAGCGGTCTATCTTCAGGGTATCCACCGGCAATTTGGACAGGTAGCTGAGCGACGAAAAGCCGGTGCCGAAATCATCGATGGCGATGCTGATGCCCATGGCGCGTATGGTTTGCAGGCTGGCGATACTGTGTTTGACATCGGCCATGATCAGGCTTTCGGTGATTTCCAGTTCCAGTCCGGAAGGCGCCTGTTCGTGAATGTCGATAGCCTGCAGGATTTGACCGGAAAACCCGCGATCGCGCAGTTGCAGCGGCGAGACGTTGACCGCAACGCGCACGGCGGCCAGCCCCGCGTTGTGCCAGCGCAGATAGTCGTCGATAGCTTTGTGGAGCGCCCAGCGGCCGACATCATTGATCAATCCGGTTTCTTCCAGGATAGGGATAAACCGGGCCGGCGGCACCAGGCCGGTGCGCGGATCGTTCCAGCGGATCAGCGCCTCGGCACTGGTCAGCTTGCCGCTGGCCAGATTCACCTTGGGTTGGTAATGCAGCACGAATTCTTCGTTATCAAGCGCCTGGCGCAGCTGATTCTCCAGCGACAGCTTATGTGCCATGGCTTCGGTCATTTTCTGCGTGTAAAACAAGTAGGGAAAGCCGCTGGTCTTGGCTTTTTTGAGCGCTGCCTCAGCGTTCCTGACCAAGATATCGGCTCTGGCGCCGTCGTCCGGGAATAAGGTCGCGCCAATCTTGATGGCAATCCGGAATACAGCGTCATGCAAGTGGAATTGATGCTCCTGAAAGGTTGTCAGGGTTTTCTCGATCAGCCGGACGACATCGACATCCTGCGTGACTTTCGGCAACACCACCGCAAAGTGGTCCGCACCCATCCGCGCGATCAGTCTGGCTTCGCCGGCGTTTTGGGTCAGCCACGCCGCCACCTGCTTCAACAGCGCATCGCCGCCCAACTGGCCCAGACTGTCGTTGATGTTCTTGAAGCGCTCGAGATCGATCAGCAACACGGCCAGCTTGTGTTCGCCGCCGATCGCACTACTCATGTATTGCTCCACCCGCTCAAGAAACAGCCTGCGGTTCGCCAGCCCTGTGAGTTCGTCGTAGTAGGCCAGATAGTCCAGCCGTTCCTGTTTGGCGATATGATCGATGGCGAAGGCGATATCGCCGGCCAGTTCCGTCAACAGCGCCATCTCTTCTTCACGGAAGAACCCTATCTCGCTGGCGTAAAGCGCGAATACGCCGACCACTTCATCGGCAACAATCAAGGGCAAGATTGCCATCGAGTGGACGCCGAATTCGGCGTACTTCCCGCATAACAGCACCTTGGGGTCGTTTTGTGAGTCGTTGGAGACGACGGCCGTCTTTTCCCGTATCGCCCGAACCACCATGCTTTTTTGCACCTTCTCGCTCGATGATAAGATACCTTTGATGGCTACCAGTAGAGCCTCGTCGCCACCTACCGAAGCAATCGGGATAAACCGCTTCAAATCCCGATCCATGATGACAATCAAGGACATGCGGAAGCCGCCTGCTTCGACCGCAATCCGGCAGGCTTCCTTGAACAGGTTGTCGCGGTCATGTTCGCGCACAATCAGAGCGTTGATGTCGCTCAACATGGCATATACCCGGTTCAGGTAAGCGATTTTGGCTTCGGCTGCCTTGTACTCGGTAATGTCCTTGGCAAGGCCGGCGATACGAACCAGCGAATCATCGTCGTCGCGGACCGGATAGCTTTTCACTTCGATCCAGCGAATCGAGCCGTCATGGCGCACAATTCGGAACTGAAAATTGGCATCGACTGCCATCAGTGATTTCCGATAGGTCCCGTAAGTCGCTGCCTGGTCGTCCGGGTGAACGGTTTCCATCCATGATTGCGGATTTTTATACAGACTTTCGCAGCTGTGCCCCCAGATGGTTTCATAAGCCGGACTGACGTACAGCATGCGGCTGTCAACGGCATCCAGTAAAAAGAAGACGTCACCGATGTTTTCCGCCATCTGGCGAAAGCGCAATTCGCTCGCGCGCAGATCTTCCTTGGTCTGCCGTTGTGCCGTCACATCCATATGCATGACCACGGCACCCTTGGGACAATTGTCGTCCATCGGGGTTACCGTCATCAGAAACCAGCGTTGTTTCGTGGGCGAATGGCAGGGATATTCCAGCGAGAAGCTTGTTATGCTGCCAGTTAATATCGAACGAATGGCCTCAGCCGCCTGATGAGCCTCGGACGCACTTTCACCCTGGGCGCTGTCGCAGATTTGCAGATAATTGAGGCCGATGCCGAAGCCGATGTACGGGAAGGCATTCTCGCCGGCAAATCGTTGCCAGGCCTGGTTTACCGAGATGATAATGCCTTGGGCATTGAGCAAAGCGATATTCGCCGGCAGCACATTGAGGATGGCGGCCTGCTTGGCGGCCTCGCTGAGTCGCAAGTGTTCCTGGGCACTTTGTAACAAGAAGGTCCGGCCGCTGCTGTCGGACACCGTATCCACTTCGCCCGCGGTCAGTTCCTCCAGACGTTGGCCGGTGCGGTGTAGCGATTCGATCAAGGCGACAATTTCTTCATTGGCGTCCTCCGCTGGAGACCCGCTGTTCATGAGGCAGGGATTGCCAGTCCCAAACTCAGTAACAAGGGGTGCATCAGGTTAAGGCTGCCGACGATTTTTCTGGTAGGCGAGGGAGTGAGCTTAACCAGGGTCGGTGTCATGAAAATGCCGTCCGCCAGCGCCCGTTTCGGCTCCAGATACACATCCACCACTTCGACCCGGTGCCGGTCCGGAAGGTGGATCCGGCACAGATTGGTAAGATTGGCCAGTGCCTGCGCGGAGTTGAGCGCGTCCCCGGCGACATAGAGCCGGAAATTGAATATCTGGTGTTGGGTCATTATGGATTCTCCCCTGCCATGGTTTCGCCATCAGCTCCACGCAATTCTTGTATCCGGGTAAGGCTTTCCGAAATCTCGCCCTCGTGACTGAGGGTGTCGCGGACCAGCAAGTCTTTTTCGATCTGTTTAGCCGACAGCTCGGCCTGTAGCGATTTCAAGCGCACCTCAAGATCGGCCTCCTCGGTTTCCAGTTTCACGCGCTTTAGTTTTGCAGCGGCTTCGGCGGCCTCGTGTACGACACGCTCGGCGCGTTCCTTTTCCCAGCGCAAGGTGCCCATTAGCACCTCGCCGCCTGCGGTATAGGTGTCGGCCAAGGTCACCCCGGCATCGCTGAGAATTAACTCGCGTACCTGGTTCGAATGCGCCATGCCGCGCGACTTGACGATGGACAAACCCCGGTTGCGTTCCCCGGCCTGTACCAGATAGCTGAGGTGGATCCAAGTGTCCACAAGCGCTGATATCTGCAACTGCGAGCTGCTCTCCACCTGGTCGGACATCTCGTCGAGCAGACTGGTGCAGACCAGTGTGGTGCCCTCGCCCTTGGACCAGTCGATCAGGCGGTCCGCCACGCTTTGCGTCATCTGGTCATTGCCGGATTTTGACCGTGCGGACACAGGATCGATCACGACGCAACGGGCCTTATGCGCCTTCGCCAGCGCCTTGATACGCACCAGATAGGTTTCCGCGCTGCCGGTGATGGCGCGGGCCGAGAACATGCGCAAATAGCCGCTTTTTACGTGGTCATTCAAGCGTATGCCGACCGAGGCCAGATTGCGGATCACTTCGGAGCTATTCGAATCAAAGCAAACGAATATGGTGCGCTCGCCGCGAAGGCAGGCCGCCTCGGCGAACGCACCGCTCAAGGTGGTCTTGGCCGTGCCGGAGAAGCCGGTGATCAGTACGCTGGCACCTCGGTAGTAGCCGCCGCCGAGCATGGTATCGAGTCGCTGCACGCCGCTGGAAACACGCTCTTTGTTCACCTTGGGATCCAAGCGGCTCAAAGTCTGCGAGACGACCTCAAATCCGCTGTCGCCGATCAGGAAAGGCGACTCGTTTTCGTCGAAGCTGGAGCCGCGATATTTCTGCACCCGAAGACTGCGTTGCGACACCCCGAACTCAACGTTGTGACTGAGTATCACCGCGCAGTCCACCATGAAGTGCATGAAGCCGAATGGCTGCTGGCTGATGCTACTGGTCTGATCGCCGTCGGCCTTCAAGGTGATCAGGCCGGTCATTTCGTGTACCGATAACCATTCATGTAAGCGGTAGATCTCCCGCCTGATGGCCGTCTGATCGGGTAGCAGCAGCAACAAAATATCTAGCGCATCGAACAAGATGCGCCGTGCGCCCATTTCCTTGATCTGACTTTCCAATGCCGCCAACATGCCGCCCAGGTCGAAATCGCCGGACTGGACCAGGTCCGGCGAAGGCTGGGCATCCATGAAATACAGGCTTTTCTCCTGCAACTCATCGAGCTTCCAGCCGAAACTTTCGGCATTGGCGACGATGCGCGGTGAAGTCTCCTCAAAAGCCACAAAGATACCCGGTTCGTCGCAATCCTGCGCGCCATGCACCAAAAATTGGAGCGCGAAGATGGTTTTGCCGGAGCCTGGTCCGCCAACCAGCAGCGTTGTGCGTCCAAGCGGTAAACCTCCGCCGGTGATGTTATCGAAACCGGCGATTCCGCTTGACGCTTTGGTTTGCGATTTCACGAGGTGGGATGCTGTCGGTTTCATTAATTCTTCCAAGAAATACTCTGTTTCAGCTCCGATTGTTACCGACGCAAGACAGAACTGAATGAGGTACGTGCCTTTCAGGAATGGCTTAGTCTACATGAGCAAATAGGCTTAAGTTGGTAAGCAGAAACCGATTTCAAAAACAGTCGATAAGATCAGCAATTCCCAGTTTGAGCAGTTTCGCCGGTTTTAGGGTGTGGGGTATGCCTGTCGAGGAACGCCGTAAACCCATTCATGGGGGCTTGGCGGCAGCTCGAACGCCAAGGATGGCGTGAATGCAGATTTTGCAGGAGCAAAAATCTGCCCTGCTACCGACATCCTCGCCAAGCATACCCCACACCCTTTTTGATCTCCAAATTGGGAATTGCTGCGATAAGATAGCTTTCAAACATAAACAAGGCGAATGGTATCCTACTGATTACTACTGAGTATGCGCGCTAGACCGCATAGAATATGTAGCATTCGTTATCCAGACCCATCGCTATGAAAAACGGAAGCCGGTAAACCGATCAACCTTGATATACCTTATCATGACTACCGACATTAACCAAAATGATCTCTTTTTCGGAAATGATCATTTCAATGGTTATCCGATAGCTGAGATTAATAGATACCGAATGCAAATCGGCTAATTTTTCTTTTAGAGCATGTAAACGAAGCGCCGGATGAAAAGGGGTTTGAGACAGTAATTGCAAGGTTTTTCGGTATTGCTCTTTAAATTCAGGGTGTTGCTTTGCAAAACGCCGAGCGCGTTTTTTGTAACTCTCGGTAGAAATAAAGCTATAAGTCATTCCACAAATGACTCGGCGATATGTTGATCAATATTGTCCTTGCTGAAACGGCCTGCCGAAAGATCCTGTTTCGCTTCATGCGGTGAAGAGAAACGACATAGGTATCAAGAGGCGCATCTTAGCTCCCCTGTAAAGCATGATGCAGAAGACAGCGGCGCGCATTAGCGCGTCCGCTGGTCTGACTTGTTCGCAGTGATGTCCTTAAGTCCGCCGGAGACATACTTGTGCAGGACACTAGACACCAAAGACTGGTATGAAAGACCTTCTTCTAACGCTCTGCGCTGAAGTGCCTCCAGATCACGACTGGAGATACGGATATTGATCCGTTTATCTTTCTTGAGTGTTTCTTCCGCTGCCTGGGTGAGATACTCCCGACGAGCAACATCCAGATCTGACCTAAAGTCCCCAGACTCATATGCATCAAGCAGCTCTTGCTCTTCTGGATCTAATTTAATCTTGTCCATACTAATCCCCTAGAAATTTCTTGGTAGCCTTGCGACTGGGAATAATCGTCTTGAGAAACAATTCTTTATCATTCTCAACATACGGCATCAGCCAGGCATAATCATCAATTCGAACCACAAACAGCCTCTGATTCGGGTACTTGTCCCTGCTGGGATGAGGCCCATCATCAAGTAAACCACCGGATTAAAGAGCGAACAGGACATCTTCGAAGGAAACTCCGCGCTCGCCCATCAACTGCTGGTTCTTTTCCGCATTCCAGTTAATCTGCTTCATGGGATGAGTCTAGCAGGGCATGTGCCTATTGTCATCTTGCTAACAAGTTACCTGATTAGCAAGTTTCTACAACCAAAGATCAGGACATTCTGGGCCTGAAGGCGCATACAGGCCACGTAATTACCAAGTAACCCGTTGCAGCGTAGCGGAAGTCCTGCATAGGTCTTCTGGAAGCCATGTCTGATACTGAATGGGTTTGTTAATCTGAACTCAGGTAATGGATTAATGGAAAATCAAGGCCAACCCGCACCCGGCACATCAACTTCGACCATTTCGATGCGCCCCGATTTCAGACTGTTGGCCTTATCGGGATCGTCCGTTTCGGAAGTCGTGATAAACAAAGTCCGGCGCTCCGGACCGCCCAACATGCAAGCATAAGGGACGCCCAACGGGTTGATACGGGTCAATATTTTGCCACCCTGTTCGACCCGGATCACTTCGCCGGTTCCGGGACTGGCAACCCAGATCGCGCCTTCGTCGTCGAGACAAATACCGTCCGGCGTTGCCTCGCTTAAATCGGCCCAAGTTCGGGCGTCTCGTAACAAGCCGTCCTCGCCGATCGTGAATGCGGTCAAGCGCGCTGCGAAAGTTTCCGCGACGATCAATGTCGCGCCGTCCGGAGAGATCACGCAACCGTTCGGAAACAGCAAGCCTTCGGCGGCGATCCGGCAACTGCCGTCCGTTTCGACCGCTATCAAATGAGTCTTGGCTTGCGGCGCGCCGCCGTGCAAATCGTAACCGAAGTTGCCGACATAAGCGCGGCCGCCGGCTGTCGCGATCATGTCGTTGCAATGAAACGGTGCCAATGCGGACAAATCGGCATATCGCGTCCAGGCTCGGTCTTCGAGCTTATAGACGGCACGCTCGGTCATCGCAACGACCAAAGGCGTTCCGTCAGGCAGCCAAGTCAGTCCGCCCGGCAGATCGTCGGTTTCGAGTATACACTCGGCCTGTCCGTCAGTTTTCACGGTCATCACACGCCGCGCATGCTGATCGGTAAACCAAAGCCGATCGCCCCGCCAACGCGGCGCTTCAGGAAAGGCCAAACCGGTCAGCAGTATTTCGGTGTCATGTTTCATCGCATTCGCTCCCAGAATAAGCCAGCCAATCCGCGATCGATTCAACCAGCGTTTCGACGGCTTGTTCGCTGTCGATTAAAAGAATGTCGTGAGACGATTCAAAGGCCGCGAGCTGGCTATCGAGCAATTCGGCGCCCAGGAAATGGCCTTGCCGTGTCGTCAAACGTCGATGCAGACTTTCCCGGCTACAACTCAAGAAGACAAAGCTCACGTTAACTTCGTCCCCGCACAATATTTCGCGGTAACTTGCCTTCAATGCCGAACAAGCCATCACCGCCGAAATACCCCGATCGAGATGATAGATGATTTCGTTGTGCAAGCTTTCCAGCCAGGGTCGTCGGTCGTTATCGTCCAGCGCCTCGCCGCGCCGCATTTTTTCTATATTCGCTTCGGAATGAAACGCATCGCCTTCAATGAAGGACCAACCTAAATATTCGGCCAGCGCCCTGCCGACCGTCGATTTTCCGCAACCGGAAACGCCGCCGATGATTACGACGCGCGCGGCGCGGTGCCGGCTATCGTTCGACGAGTTCATATTTGACTCGTCAGTCCGGCAACGTAAAAACACGATAGCCCCACGCCGGAAAGTCGAACCGAATGCCCTCTTCGTTCATTTCGACGCCCGGCTTCTGCGGCTGCGAACTCAACAGGACTTGCGTGTTATTTTCGTTTTTCGGTATCTGCGCTCCTTCAAGACGGCACTGGCCCGGCTGAGCGGCATAGTTGACGGCGACCCAGACCGTTTCATCGACCGATCGCCATCGATAACCGATGAAATTCCGCCAGGATTCGTTGCCGTCTTCGGCCGGACGGCAGTCCGCCAATGCCCATTCGCCGCTTCTAAACACCGGTCTTTGCAAAGTCTGCAATAAACCGCTGTAAAACTCGCTCAAGCGTTGATCGGCGGTCTCCTCGGGCCCACGGCACAGATGAATCGGAATATGCACACTGTTACCGGTCAATTGACCGTCATGAAAAAAACGTAAGCCCGGCGAAAGAAAAGTGACGATCGCCGCGGCTTCGTGAACCTCCGGCGGAAACGTATGCGCGGCGCGCGGTTCGTCGTGGTTTTCGAGAAAACGCGCCAGTTTGCTTTGAAAATCGAGACCCGCGACCAAATGTTCGCGCACCGGGCGGGCTACCCGGTCTCTAAGCCGGTCGTAAAGCCGTTTGTCGTAAGTAAAATCGAAGCCTTGTTGCTGCAGCGTCCATTCGAGATCCCAATAGACTTCGGCTAATAACACGAAATCCGGAAAACGCTCGCGTACCGCCGCGATCGCCTTCGGCCAAAACGGCTCTATCGATTTTCCCCAGGTTCTATCGAACACTTCCGGTAAAATCAACATCGCCATGTCGCAGCGCACGCCGTCGCAGCGTTCGGCAACGGCAAGCAATTCGGCGATCATCGACTCCTGTACTTTCGGATTGCTGTAGTCAAGTTGCAGCGTATCGGGCCAGCCGTCGAAATAAGGATCGCGGCCGTAAGCAAAGACTTGTTTACCCTGCTTACTTTCGAGCTCGATATAATTTTGCAGTTCGCGCTCGAGATCTTCATTCGAGCCTTGAATATAAAATTCCGGGTGTTCCCGAACCCAGGGATGGTCCAATGCCGTGTGATTCGGCACGAAATCGAGCATCAGCTTCAACCCTTGCTCGTTCAGTTTTTTGCGCACACCGGCGAGGGCTTTATCTCCGCCGAGATACTCCGCCGTTCGATAGCTAGTCACCGCAAAGCAAGAGCCGCAGATGTCGTCTTCGGACAAGTCGGCCAGACTGGCCTGAAAACCTTGCTGCCACGGCTCATGACTTCGGGAAACTTGCGCTCCGGCTTGACCGGTTTGCCAAACGCCCAGCAACCATAGCCAATCGAAACCTTGTTCGGCAATGCCTTGCCATTCGCTATCAGGCCAGTCGTCGATGCCGGCGGCCCCGCCCCGATCGAGGCAAAACCGCCGATGCCGAACCCGTGTATTGATTTGATAAAGCGATGGATAATGTGAAACCTTCATTTTGTCACCTCGCTTACTGAGTTGTGTTTTCGTCCATTCCCGCCAATGCTTCGACGACTCCCTGCATGCCGCCTTTGAGCAAGTCCTCATGATCGAGCGAACCGAATATCGTCAACAGCGTCGCCAGGGTTCCGGTCCAGCCGGTTTGATGACTGGCCCCCAGACCCGAACCGTCGTCGCCATGAAAATATTCATAGAACAACAGATGATCGCGAAAATGGGGATCGCTCTGAAACTTTTCAGCGCCGCCGAAAACCGGCCGCCTGCCGTTTTGATCGGGCATAAATATATCCATCAGCCGACATGAAATTTCCTTGGCGATTTGAAACAGATTGAGCCGGTTGCCTGAACCGGTCGGGCATTCCATCTTAAAATCGTCGCCGTAATAGGTGTGCATCGTCAATAAGGCCTGAACGATCAATAAATTGGCCGGCAGCCACACCGGACCTCGCCAGTTCGAATTGCCGCCGAACATATAGGTTTCGGACTCGCCCGGTATGTAAGCGACCGTATGGGTTTGACCCTCCCAATGAAACTGATAGGGATGATCTTGATGATATTTGGACAACGAGCGGATGCCGTAAGGGCTTAGAAACTCTTGTTCGTCGAGCAGGCGGGTCAGCACGCGCCTTAATTTCTCTTCATCCAAGATCGCCAGCAAGCGGCGATTCTCGATGCCTGGCGTCATCGGACATGAAATGTTCTCGGCCAGATGCTCCTTACGCTGAACCAGTTTTTCATAGCGAGCCGCGAGCTCAGGCAATTGCGCCAAGGTATCGGCTTCGATCACCGTCACCGCACATAACGGCAACAAGCCGACTAGTGAGCGTACTTTTAAACGTGTCGAGCTGCCGTCCGGGAAACGCAGCACATCATAAAAAAAGCCGTCCTCCTCGTCCCACATATCCCGGTGTTCGCAGCCGATATCATGCATCGCCGCGGCGATTCCCAAAAAGTGATCGAGATAAGCAATAACCTTTTGTTGATAGCCGGGATCGTGCTTGATCAACTCCAGGCCGATCTGAATCATGTTCTGCGCATAGAGCGCCATCCAGGCGGTGCCGTCCGACTGTTCGAGATGCCCGCCGGTCGGCAGATGTTCGCTGCGGTCGAACACGCCGATATTATCCAAACCCAAGAAGCCGCCTTGATAAACGTCGCCGTCGGGGCCCTTGCGCGTTTCCCACCAATGAAAATTGCGCTCCAAACCTGCAAAGGCGTTCTTCAAAAAGTCGATATCGCCCTCGCCCCGGCGCTCGCGATCGATACGATAGACCATGCGCACGGCCCAGGCATGGACCGGCGGATTGACGTCGCTGAAATTCCATTCGTAAGCCGGAATCTGGCCGTTCGGATGCAGATAACGTTCGTCAAGAAAAAGGCTGAGTTGCCCCTTTGCGAAATCGGGATCGACCAGTACCAGCGCCAAGGTATGAAAAGCCGAATCCCAAACCGCGTACCACGGATATTCCCATTTGTCCGGCATCGATATGATGTCGTGATTGCGCATGTGCCCCCAATCGCCGTTGCGGGTTGCCTTACCGTGATGCTCGCCGAGCCAGCGGCCGACATCGAATTCGTAATATTGTTTGGTCCATATCATGCCCGCCAGAGCCTGCCGCAACACAAGCCCTTGCGGGCCCGGTAGTTCGCCGATCAACTCCTGATAAAATTCATCCGCTTCTTGGGCTCTTTGCTCGAAGATAGCGTCGAAGTCCTCGAAAGCCGTTTTCGCTTCGCCGTCCGCTTTCCGCAGGCGCAGTTTGACGGTTTTCGTTTCGCCAGGCCGAACGGTCAACGCGTAATCGGCCGCGGCTTTCGTGCCGAATCCTTCCGGATTCACGGCATCCTGCTTGCCTAGCACGATAGAGTCGTTGATGCCGTCCTTGACATAAGCGCTATGGTTTTCGCCACCGAACAATAAGCGGTTATTGCTTTCATTGTCGACGAACAACCACTCCGGCGCGCCTTCGGCAATCAATTGGTAATCGCCTAATTCCGCATGACTCGCAGACACCGCGCTCGCGCCGTTGCCCCTTTCGCCCCGGTTCAGTTGCGGCTTGGCTGTCTCATTCGACCCCGCCCAAGTATTGCGAAACCACAGCGTCGGCAGCACCCGAAGCGATGCGTCGTCCGGCCCGCGATTCACGATGCTGATGCGGATTAGAATATCCTCGGGATCCGCCTTTGCATATTCGACAAAGACATCAAAATAACGATCCTCGTCGAAAACACCGGTATCGATCAATTCATATTCGGATTCGAGTTTGGAGCGGCTGGCGTTCGTCTCGACCAGGTCTTTGTAGGGAAATGCGGCCTGCGGGTATTTATAAAGATATTTCAGATAGCTATGGTTCGGCGTCGCATCGAGATAGTAGTAATATTCCTTGACGTCCTCTGCATGATTGCCTTGCGGTCCGGTCAAACCGAACAGTCGCTCTTTCAGTACCGGGTCTTGACCGTTCCAAAGCGCCAGCGCGAAACAAAGCTGCTGACTATCGTCGCTGATGCCGCCCAAGCCGTCCTCGCCCCAACGATAGGCGCGCGATGTCGATTGCGAATGCGGAAAATAATTCCAGGCGTCGCCATTGTCGCTGTAATCTTCACGCACCGTTCCCCACTGCCGTTCGCTGAGATAAGGCCCCCATTTCGACCAAGCCTTGCCAGCGGATTTTTCGAGCGTGTCTTTTTTTGCCATGGTCGTCTCTCCGAATTTTTATGTGTCAGGAACGCTTTACAGCGTTGAGTCTAAGTCACAAAATCATTTCTTTACTCGAATACGAGGGTAAGACCGGCTCTCTCACTCCCCTATGCAAACGACAAATCATTGCCGACAAAAGAAGGGGGTGGCCGAATAGTTACACTGCTCTTTTCAGATTTATTACTCTGAAGGTGTATTCGGATCCAAAAGATTTTCAACTTTACCTTCTATATTTTCCTTTGAAATCTGATTTTCGACAGTGCGGTCGACTGTCATATCATGGACTTCCTCAGTTTGATTGTCGATGTTTTGAAGGTCTGTTTTTAAAGCTGTCTCAACTTGCTGTTGATTTGTTTCCTGGGACGATTCTTGGTTATGAGTCATTCTAAGATCGTAAATCGGATTCGGCATCGTGATTAATGATTCGTCGAAAACCTGCTTCACGGATTTAATCGCCTCGCTACGCACTTTTAAAAAATCATGTTGTGTTTGGTTTACCCAAGCGAAAATACGCATCACTACATTGGAACCAACTAACTCATGAATAATGGCTAAAGGTTTTGGTTCCTTTAAAATACCGGGTATCGTTTTGAGCATGGCCAACGCTACAGCCTGAGCTCTTGACAAATCGTGGGCGGTACCTACACCGATATCGAATTGGAATTGTCTCACAGGGTTTCGTGTAAAGTTGGTTATCGTGGCTTTGAATACCGTAGAGTTCGGAATACGGATATGATTGCCATCCGGTGAAATTAATATAGTAGCTCGTGACGTCAGACGAGCGACATTGCCTTGCCGGCCTTCAATATCAATAAAATCATTGATTTCAAAAGGATTTCGAATGCTCAACAAGATACTTACGATAAAATTTTCGACTGTATCTCGTATAGCAAAACCAACGGCCAAACCGAAAATACCGGCCGCACCGAGAATTGTGGTCAATAATGCGACAGAATCCAATAGGTTTAGCGCTAGGACAATGCCTATTAGTATAAAAACAAAGTGGGTGATCTTTCCCAATAATTCGGCAATGAAATTGTTAACGCTAATACGACGAAAAAGTGCTGTGCGTTGAGAAAGCCAACCGCCCAATGCCCAAAATACTAAAAAAATTAGAGACGCCATTAGAATCAAGGGAAGTCCGGCGATCAACTGCTTGCCGAACGTCGATATTTTATTGATCGTCTCCGGAAAACGTTTTGTGATACTTTGATCAATAACTAACCGGTTCTCAACTTCGACAACGCTTTCGATTTGTTGGGCAAATTGAATAGCTCTTGTTTCCGCTGCTTTTGAAATAATTTCTCCTTCTAAGATTACAACACCATTACTAACGGATACTTTTATGTCTTTTAAATTATCCAGCTCTGAGAAAATCTGCAGCAAACGTTTTTCTATTTTTTTATCATTTTGTTTCAAGTGCGTTACCGTAATGACTTGACCCGGTGCAGGAGCACTTTCATTAGCATCATTGCCGGTCAATAATTTCGATAAATCCTGAGCTTGAGCGATATGAATTTCGGATAGAAAGCAGAGTAGCCAAACGATAGTTACGAGCATCTGTTTCATTAATGTTTTCATTTTATTTACCTTTCGACCCTAGCTCAGTCTTATGTTTCATTGTTTTAGTCCGTCAGCGATGTAAGTCGGCCCGAAATTCATATCACTCAAGTTCAGAACTTATCAAACCCAAAATTGCCGGGAATTTAGAGTTCAATCTCGGCTATCAATGGTAAATGATCGGAAGCGACTGCGCTTAGTTCCGATTCATGAACTTTAATTGAAATCATGCGTTCCGCCGGATCGACCCAAATTCTATCCAGACTCAGTAGCGGACGATGAGCCGGAAATGTCGCTAATGCCGGCATTTTGTTGAAGCGGCGCTTCAACCAGCGCATCGAACGTCCCCATAGCAGCCATTCATTGAAGTCGCCTAGCACGATATTAATATCGGCGGTGCTACTTGCCAATGTCGACAACACGCCTCGAACTTGCCGTCGCCGTTCTCCCGGGGACAAACCAAGATGAGTCGCCAGTATCGTCAGGTTCGTGTTGTCGAACGTCATTTTTGCATCGATCAAGCCGCGCGGTTCTCTGCCGGGCACGCTGATATCGATATGTTCCACAGCGCGAACAGGAATACGAGACAGCAAGACGTTACCGAAGTGTCCATGTTTCGCCAAATATGTGAACCCGCTGATCGCGTTAGCCACGGCGGCCTGTTCGAGTTCCGCCAGAACGCTTTCGGGATGAGCGATCAATGTCTCCACTTCCTGCAACGCAATCAAGTCGGCATCGATCTCTTTCAACACCTGAGCGATACGGGTCGTATTTCTGGCACCGTCCCGGCCGATGCAACTGTGAATGTTGTAAGTCGCGACTCTTAGCTTCATATGCTCCCGCTTCCGCCGCTCGCCCCTTTTCCGTATTTTTTTCGCAGACGCCCCAGAAAAAAGAACAAAGCAACACTGGACAAAGCGATTGCAATCATTAATCCGACGAAATAACTCGATCCCGAATCGTGTATCGCCACGGTAATGCCGTAAGCCACAATGACCAAAACGGATAAGGCAGGCAGCAAACCGATCATCGTTCCGAGCGCAAAGTCGTATAGCCGTATTTTGGAAACGCCGGCGATCAAATTGACGATTGAAAACGAAGCCACCGGGAAAATACGAAAGAATATGACCGATTTCAGCCCGGATTCGGAGAATTTCCGAGTCAGACTGTTCAATAAATCGCCGCTCAATCGGCTCACTTTATCGCGACCGAGTCTTCTTCCGATCAAGAACAGACTCACCGCGCTCAATTCGGAGCCGATCAGTGCATACAAGAAGCCTTGCCAAGGTCCGAATAACAGCACTGTGGCTATCAGCAGCACTGTAACCGGAAAAAAACATAAACCGCCAGCGAAGTAAAGAAACGGAATCAAAAGAAATGTGTAATTCTGTTGTTGCAACCACAAAGCGGCAGCTTCGATTGTGTCGAAAACCGAATATTCACCCAAGTCGGCCCAGCGCCATAATGCCGCGATTATTAGAAAAATAGCGATCAACAACACGTTTTTCAACATATGCCTAAAAACGGGGAGTTGTTGTTTCGGACCGATAAGATATTCGAACAATTCTTCCGGCTCTAACGGTTGCTCAGGATCCAATAATTCGGACTCGGGAACCCATTGATCGACTTCATCGGGAATTGCACCGTCTAACTTCACGAGCCTACGCTCGCCCTTGCTCAACGATTCGATCGCGCCGGCCAATGTTCCTGTTTCATGATACGCATTCGCTACCTGCTCGATTTCCGTGCCCAGATGCTCGGCCAGCAAACCATTACGAAACGCCGATATCGCTTTCGATTCCGGAGAGCCTTCCTCCGCCGCGATCGCTAAATCGCATTCCGAATCGAAACCGAGCGAACGATTACTCAGGTTCGACGAACCGACGCGAACAAAACAATCGTCGATCACCATCACTTTCGCATGCACCATCAAATCCACCTCCGGATCGACGGAAATTCTCGGATAATACACATGCAGGCGCCGATGACGGTCGGCCTCGCGTAATTTGAACAAGATCCGCCCCCGCAACACATCCATCGTATGCTGTTCGAGCCAACCGCCGGTTTTTTTCGGCTGCACGATGATCACTTCAGGCCCGTCCGTTTCTTGTAAACGCGCCGTCAATGCCTCGCCGATTCGAAAAGAACTCAAGTACTGGTTTTCGATATAGATTAATTTCCGTGCCGCGGCAATCGTATCCAGATAGAGCCGTTCGACCTCGCGCACTTCGGCGTAATCGCGATATGCGGGCCAGGTGCGCGCGATCGCGATTTCAACATCGTGGAAGTCCGCTTTAACGCTTTCCGGCCAGGGATCGACGATCTCGATCCGTTCGTCGATCAACGGCGCTTCTCCGTAAGCTCTTCGCCAGCGTTCGCCGGCCAATTCGCCGAGTGCTTGCGCCGCCGGGCCGTCGACAATCATCTGTATGTCGTGAAACGGCGGATAGGCTTCGCCGTCGGGATCGATCCGGCGTTTATCGTCCGGTAAATGCTCCGAAGTATCCCAACGCCATTTGCTCAAGTCCAAACCGCCCGCAAAGGCGATGGCGTCATCGATGACGACTATCTTCATATGCTGAGAGGCACCCACAGGATGCTCCCCGTCCAGATAAAAACGGACTTGCTTGTGGGTACTCCATAGCAATTTGTAGCGAGGAAAAAATTCGCGCTCCATCGCATAGATCATCGCAAAATCCCAACTCAACACATAAATTTGCAGCCCCGGATTCCGTTTAACCAAAAAATCGAGCAGTTTTCCCAAATCTTCGGGGAGTTCGGCGGTTTCGCCGTTTCGAATCAAGCGCAATTCGCTATGCAAATCCCAACCGACGATCATGATCGACCGTCGTGCTTTCTGCAATGCTTCGTGCAAGGCTCGAAAGTAATTTTCGCCGTCTATGACAAAAGCAGCCCGATGCGCTTTTTCAATTCGCCAGCAGTTTTCGCTTTGAAAAATTGTTTTCACGCGCTTTGGCCTTCTTGCTTTCGGTTTAAATATTCTATCGCTATTTCAATTCCATGGATGTTAAACCAACTGGCAAGCAATCGCTAATACGACAAGCGTTCGATGAAAATTCAGATAGCCGAGATAATACGAAAATAAGGAAGAATATCTTGAAATGGGCCGGACTGGATTAAAACTTTCAAATTCAGTCCGGCCGAGATGATTGTAATTGAGTATCTTTTATGGATTTGAAATTTTTATTTGAATTTTGAAGCAGCCGATTTGAACGATTGACTCATCGAATCCCAAGCACTTTCCAAACCGCCTTTGAGGTCTTGCCAGGCACCTTCCCCGGCTGCTTTTAACTCCTCGAGCCTTGCCGAAGCTTCGTCGCGTTTCTTTTTTAAAGCGCTGATTTCTTCATTATATTGAATCTTGGCATCGGCTTCGGCCTGATTCGCCTTGGCCTGGAGTTTGTCAATCTCGGCATTCCATTCGTCGAGTTTGGCCTTCATTTTTTCTACATACGCGTCTTTTTCGCTCATAATCGTACTCTCGCCATTGTTGTATTGAATTGTTGTATAGAGTAGTGATCACGGTTCCTATAACACGATTCACGGAAACCTTCGTGCAATATACGGGACTCCTACACCGGACGCAATCGACTATCGCTTTGCTTGTGCTTAAAATTAGTATCAGGTATTTTCTACCCTGGAATAAGCCTTTACGCTGACGAGGCTCAAAATGAATTTTCGCTAGAACCGGTCAAACTTATTCTAAATTCGTTATACTTCGAACAGTTGCACTATCCCATTCAAAAAGCAATAAGAGGAACGGGCCTTGCCTATCATGAATAGCCAGCCAAACGAAAAAGCTCAAAAGCCCGAAGCGATTGCATTATGGGAATACGTACCGATCAGCGATTTCGAGTGTCCCATTGTGTTAAGTGCAGATGTTGCGCGGCAAAAATGGCGATTGTTCAAACGCCTTTTTACCAATACCGACCATTCATCGGAGCAAATAAAATCCGAAGAGGCATTACAGACTTTTTCGAGGGCACGCTTGGACGAGCTTGTTCCCGCGATTAATTGGCATGCGGCCGTCGATGCACTCGATTGCGCACTGGGCGATTGGATACAAAATCAACCGAACGAAAGCCCGGTTAAATTCATCGTGGACCCGCCGTTTATGGGCAATGGCGAAATTCTTGCCCGCTGGACCGGCCGACATAATGCTCGACTGATTGCAAAACCCAAACTAGAACAGATACTCGACAACGACCAATCTTGGCTAAATCACTGGCCCGATTCACAGACCTGTTGGGTCTTGCCGAATCTGGACAAATGTTTTTTGCGCCACGCCGAAGGATTGGCACTGATACGACGTTTTTTAGCGCTGGCGTTGAACGGCGATTTAGGAACCGGCCTTATCGGTTGCGATAGCTGGTCTTGGGCTTACCTACGCCGAGTTTGTTTCATTCCGAGCAGCAATGCATTAACGCTTCGAGCTTTCGACGGCGAACGACTCTCAATCCTATTCTCGCAATTAGCGGATTCCGCACACAACAAACAGCCGATATTTCTCAACGCCAAAACCGGAAAAGCCGTCTTATCCGACTCGCAAGAAGAAAATAATGGCGCTAGCAAAGACTTGGAGCAATTGGCTATGCGCTGCCGCGGCAATGCCGAAATCGCTAGACAATTTTGGCGCGAAAGCTTGAGAGATGAACCGAACAAAGAATCACTTGAAAAATCGACATCGGAACTTACGATTTGGGTCGGTGATTTCACCGAAGGCGCTATCATACCGGACGCGAATGATGAAAATATTGCTCTGATCCTGCATGCCTTACTGATTCACAACGGTTTGCCGGTTTCCGCTTTAACTGAAGTTTTGCCCTTTTCCGATTATCACATCATGGACTTATTATTGCGCTTGACGTCCTTAGGTGTCGTCGGTCTGCATCATGAAGACTGGCAAATTACGCCAATGGGCTATCTTGCCAGCCGGCAATATTTAAACGCGCAAAACTTTCTATTGGACGATTTTTAAAGGACGGTCATGGGTAAAGACAAGCTTTCAGACATTTTCATCGAGCCCCACTTAGGAAACTTCCTGGAAGTGCTTTTAATTATTTTCGGCGCTCTTCTGCTCATTCAAGCGATACAAAAATTGTTTACATGGACTGCCAACCGTCTTCATGGCGCCTCCCGGCTGTTCATATTAGCGATGATACCTCTATTACGGTTGATTTTGATCTTGACAGCGTTTATTTTGATCGTCCCTCGCATCATCGAGCCTTCGCTGCAGAATTTGATACCGTTACTGGGAACGCTCGGCATTGCCTTAGGCTTTGCCTTCAAAGACTTTGTCAGTAGTCTGATAGCCGGCATCGTCGCGGTCGGCGAAAGACCCTATCGTAACGGCGACTGGATTGAAATCAACGGCATATACGGCGAAGTCAAGCATATCGGTATGCGCGCCGTACAAATCGTCACGCCGGACGATACCGCCGCTTATATTCCGCACATCAAACTGTGGACCGAACCGATTCTGAATGCCAATAACGGGACGCCGGCTCTGCAATGCGTGGCCAATTTTTATCTGCACCCGGATCATGACGGGGCTCGGGTGAAACAATTACTGCACGATGTCGCATTGACCAGCCCTTATTTGAATTTCGAGATACCCATTGCCGTGGTCGTCAAGGATCAACCCTGGGGCACGCATTACCGTATCAGGGCTTATCCGATCGAACCCTACCAACAGTTTCAATTTATCACCGATATGACTATCAGAGCCAAGGCCGGTTTAAAAAACCTCGGTATTATTTTTGCCGTAGTGCCGGCGCTTCCGAAGAATAAAGACATCCATTAATTTGAAGGGTTAGCTAGGACTCTTTTCTCTTAGACAGCTCGCCGCGCAACGGAAAAACGAATTGGCTGCCATTTATTTTCTACATGTTAGAATCAACCGGACACTCATAATAACAATTGGGGAGGTATCATGACGCCAACGGAAAAAACCTTATTGATTCATCAGCAGCCCGAAAACTCGGTTCGGCTCCGCAGCGCCTTGGAAGCCACGCTTCATTACGGCGGAGAACTGGAACCGGTATTGCTCGACGAGTTTATGAACGATCCTTCAGCCTTCTTGCGAGGCCGAAAACATGTCGTGAGTCTCTTGACCAACAGCGAATTGTCCCAATTATTACGCGAAGCCCATCGCTATCAATTCAGTGTCGGTTTACTGCCGGCCAAGGATAAGTCGATTATCTGCCGATTGTTCAATATTGCCGAACAAATCGAGGATGCAGTGCCGCGCGCGCTCGACCCCGACAAGGCATACCCAGTGGATTTGCTGCTGTGTAACGATGAAGCGGTGATCTGGACGGTTTTGATCGGTGAAGCACCTTTTATTACGATGCGCCAGCATGCCTACGAAAAAAAACCGCTACGGGAGCAGGTAAACGAATTTATTGCTAGTATTCCCAATCTGACCAAACTCAAACCCTTCGAGTTGTCAGTCTCAACTGAAAAAGGCCAGCGCATCGAAACGGCCGTCACCGGCGTGTTGGTTATAGAAAACGATATCGAAACCCTTGCCGCGAACCTGATTAACGAATCCATTTCGTCACAAGACGGCAAATTATCGGCCATTTTTTTGGCGCCTTCATCGGTCATGGATTTTCTCAATTTCTTGATGATCGCGATTTATTGCAAGCTTCGCGCGGTCAGTCATTTACCGAGAGCTGTCGGTTATATCAAGAGCGCCACGTTAGAATTATCGAGTCCCAATACCCTTTCGTATGCGATCGACAGCCGGCAACGCAAAGCAGATCGTATTTCGTTGAAGACCATTCCTCAAGGTATTGCGATCAATGTCGGCGAACGCTACAAAGCCGCGCATAAAGTCATCCATGACGACGCGAAAGACACGGCCAAAATTAAACCACTGAGACATAGCGCGGAGCATGTTAACCGCTTAAAAAAGAGAATGCCTTTCTTCTCGACCGCGATCGAGTCCGATTTCAAGGAGTTGTTTTTGATGCTACGCGACAACGCCAAGCTATCCGGGCCTTATATTAGCCTAATGATCTTGAGCAGCATGCTGGCAACCTTCGGCCTGTATCTTAACAGTAGCCCGGTCGTCGTCGGCGCGATGGTGTTGGCGCCGCTTATGGGTCCGATCGTGTCGCTATCGATGGGCATTTTACGCAACGACAGCAAATTACTCAGAAGCGGCATGACAGTGTTCGGCATCGGCATCGCCTTGGGTCTGTTCGTGTCGATCATTACCGCGCTGCTGATTCCTTACGAACAATTAACCCCCGAAATCCGCGCCCGCTCGCAACCGAGCCTGCTGGATTTAGGCGTTGCGATCATCTCGGGCAGCGCTGCCGCCTATACGCATGCCAAGGCGACCCTGCTCAGAACGCTGCCGGGTGTCGCTATCGCGGTCGCTTTAGTACCACCGCTGTGTTCGATGGGCATCGGCATTGCCTGGTGGGACTGGAATATCATTAGCGGCACCGGCTTGTTATTTTTGACCAACTTTGCCGGCATTGCGCTCGCCGCCGCAATTACCTTTCTATTTTTAGGTTATTCGACGATATTTCGAGTCAACCGGGGACTCGGTTTATCGCTGTTGCTGTTATTCTTAGTCAGCGTGCCGCTCTATCATTCTTTCGTCAACACCGCGGTCCACAGCCGCATTACCAACGCAATCAATGCGAAAACCTATAAGGTGAACGATAAAACGATAGAAGTCGACGATGTCGAGGTTGTGTCGATTGGCAAAAAAGTGCGCTTGTCGGTGAAGCTGCACAGTTCCGACCCGTTGGTATCGGAAGATGTCGCCGCGCTTCGCGATTACATCAGCAAGCAAATCGAACGCCCTGTACTATTGGATGCGTCATTTAGTATTTTGCAATAGCCGGAAAAACCAAGCCGGTCATTAGCCTTGTTCTCAAGTCCGGGAACAAGGCATAGACCAACAATCTTGAGCACAAAAAATACATCACCGCCGGACGGGTTTTGTAAACCCGTCCACAAAAAATTGACCTCGACCCCTGTCCATTTAACGCTTCAATTCGCTCTCTTATGAGCACAAGCCGGCAAGACCAAGGTCGTACAGACAATCATCAATAGCAAACCGATCGATAGCAGCAAACCCATACTGGCCAAGCCCAGATGCGGCGTAAATGCCATGCTGACTAAACTGCACAAGGTCGTCAGACTGCTGAAAATAACGCCCCGTGCCGTACTGGTTTGTAATACGCTTCGCTGTTCGTCCGGCATACTCCTCAACCGGTTCATGATGTAAATGCCGCTGTCGACGCCAAGCCCAAAAAGTAGCGGTATCACGATGATATTCGCGAAATTAAAAGGGTTATCCATCACGACTGTCGAGGCGGCAGTCAATATCGCGGTCATCAACAACGGCAACAAAATTAGAAATGTATCTTTAATACTGCGATTGACCAGCAACAAAACGAACGTGATGGCAACAAGCGCGCCGACCAAGGCTTGTTGAAAGGCCTTGACTACCGCATTGCCCGACTCGATATAAATCACCGGCAAATCGGTGGCATTCGGCGCAATTCCCCTCACTTCGGCAACGAATTGCTTCAGGTTTTCGTGGTCGCCAAGGTTTTTACTCGGAAAGACTTGAATACGGAAAATACCGTCCTTGCTGAGCCAACGTTCGGATAAATCCTTCGGCAAGCTTTCAAGCGTCACGATATCGGCATCGAGGACTTGCAATAGCAGATTCATCGTATCCGGCAAGGTGCCCAGCAGATTGTTTTGCAAGCGGTTCAACATGCTTTCTTGTTCGGGCAAGGATTTCGATTGCAATTGAAGCAAAAAACTCTCCAAAGCGTGGCGTAGCCTCAATAAATTGCCACTCAATTCGCTGACGGGGTGATCCTGTAAATGTTGTTCGATATGATTTTTAAATTGCGTCAAGGCCGTCAAATGATTGTCGATGTTGTCTTGCTGCAACGGCGGAAACGTAGCGAAGCGAAAACCCATTAGCAAAGCCAGCTCGTGAATCGTATCGAGCTTGACTTCTTGATCCTCCGGAATGAAGTCGAAGATCGTCAGCGCCGATTCGACCGATGGCAAGCGGCTCAATTGCCGCGCCTTGTCGAGCGCTTCCAATTCATTGTCCGCCAGTATCGTCAAGGTCATCGGCGAGGTCTGTTTGGTTTCCAGCAACTCTAAAAAAGTAGCAACAGATTCGCTTTTCGGGTCGCGCAAGTTCAAGGGATTGAAATCGAATCGCACTTGCGTCAATAAGCCTAAACCGGCGAGCGTTAAAGCGAGCGCCATCCATTTAATGCGCAAATGATGCCGCATCGGAATCTCGTAAACCCAATCTGGAAAGGTGCTTTGAGACAGCTTACCTCCAGACTTGAGGGGAAACAGCTGTAACAATGCCGGCAATACCGTTACCGACACGACTAAGGCAATAAACATACCCCCGCCGGCAATCACGCCGAGCTCGGAAACTCCGGTATACGCAGTCGGAACGAAAGAAAAAAAACCGACTGCGGTCGTCACGGCGCAAAGCATGATCGACGGTCCGACTTTTCGCACGGCTTGAATCAGCGCTTGTTGTTGCGGAACCTGTTGTTGCAAAAACTCTTGGTAGCGCAAACTGAGCTGTATCGTATAATCGACCCCGATGCCGATATAAAGCACCGCGAACGATACCGAAATCAGGTTCAGATGTCCGACCGCCACGGTGGCGAATCCTGCGGTCAACACCAATCCCATCAACAAAACGGTAAAGGTAATCAACACCAATTTCACCGAGCGCAAGCCGATAAACAAGGCCGTACACACCAGAATCATCGAAAAAAACGAAGCGATTTGCGCACTGCGCTGAACGCTTTCCAATTCGTCATGTTCCAATACAACTTCGCCGGTCAAGCGTATCGACACATCGGGAAGCGCCGATTTCGCATCCGCGACTATCGCGCGAACACTTTGCAAGGCTTTTTCACTCGGAATCAACTCAGTGTAATCGAGCACGGGCTTCAACAAAATAAAGCGTTTCGTACTCAATAAATCCTGCTCATCGCTCAACATCAATTGTTGCCATGACAGAAGGATATCCCGGTCATCGAGTAAACCCTCGGTCACATGACCGACATTTTTCAACAATGGATTCAGATCCACCGGCAACTCGCGATCTTCGGCGGTCAAGGCCAGTCCGAGAATGGCTAAGAAACTCTTCAGCGTGTTATCGCTCGATAATGCGCCGATAAAGGGTTGCGCTTCGATCAAATTCGCCGCCAATTCATTGAGCGTTTCGAGATCCAAATAAAGCAAGCCATGATGGTCGAAAAACGCACCCTCTCCCGGTGCATAAACCGACTCGACTCCTTCGGTTTCCCGCCTAAAACGCCCTCCCAGGTACGCAACCGCCTGCGCGGCCCTTTCCGGCGTCTCGGCATCGACCACGACGAGAATAGCCTCTTCGTCCTGCGGAAAGGTTTCCAGAAAACGGGCCCGGTCCTGCAAAAACGGCAACTTTTTCGACAATATCTCGGTCGTGTCGGTGTTTATACCGAGATTATGAAAGGTGTAGTGCAAACTGAATCCGCAAGTGATCAACAATAAAACTATGACCGTTTTCGGGAACTGAATCAAAAAGGCTTCCAAACCAGCAAAAATGCTGCCGAGTTTTTCTGATAATTTCTTCATAAATCACCCATTGCGACGCTTTTTTGCTCAGTTTGCAACAGTTCAACGAACTTGTCGAATAGATGCGATTGAACAAATTTTCCACGAATGACTTGATATGAAATTAAGTGATTTTTTTGGCTTCGCATCCACTCCCTGCGAAAACCCGAAAGACGCGTGACGCCGGAGCGTCACGACCTAATCGACACGCGAAGTCTATAACTCGTTTCTATCTTGTATCCTATGAATCGACCAAGAATTCATCGTGGATAATTATATTGCTGCTGCGGATAACCGGGTTGTTGCGGATATTGTTGAGGATAACCACCCTGCGGTTGCTGAGGATAGCTTTGTTGTTGGGGATAGCCCTGTTGCGGGTAACCTCCCTGTGGTTGCTGAGGATAATTCTGTTGCTGCATACCCCCTTGAGGTTGCTGCTGAGGATTAGCTCCTTGAGGTGCAGAGCTTTGAGTAGCGACGATGGCCAATTCGACACGCCGGTTTTGAGCTCGATTCTCTTCGCTAGTATTGGGGACTTTCGGCATCGATTTCCCCATCCCTTGCTGTGTGATCCGAGCATAATTGACTCCGCGCTGAACCAAATAATTTGAAACACCGCCGGCCCGTTGATCGGACAATTTAAGATTATAACTTTCGCTACCGACATCGTCGGTATGTCCGGTTACCGTAATGTTAGATTCGGGATAATGATTCAAAATATTGGCAACGGAATCCAAGGCGGTCATCGCCTGGGGTGTCAATTGCGCGGAATCGAAGCCGAACGTAATACTGCTCGGCATCGTCAGGTTGAGTGTATTTTCCGAACTTCTTTGTATTTCGATGCCGGTACCTTGCAAGGATTCGCGCATCTCTTGTTCTTGATTATCCATATACAGACCGACCGCAGCACCGACCGCGCCTCCGGCTAGTGCACCCAGGCCCGCATTTTTCCAGTCGTTACCGCCGAATAAAGTGCCGGCGCCGGCACCTACTGCCGCGCCTATGCCGGTTCCCATCGCAGTCTTGCTCATCCGGGATTGCCCGGAGTAAGGATCGGTCACACAAGCCGATAAAAGTACGGAGCTAACAGCCAGTATTAAACATTTATTTTTCATGAACATAGATTCTCATAGATAAATTTGAAGCCATTAAGGGTTCTTTATTGGTACAGATTAAAACACTAAATTAAAGCTGAGCTGAACAATATTTAGCTGCATGATTTTTGAGATACACTTATCGCATAAAATTTCGGCAATAGCGTATGCAAGGCACGGGGGCATAAGCGCCAACTTAGTGCCTATTCTATAGTGCGTTTATGGCTTTATTCGTTATATCGGTATGGGTTGTCTATCTCCATGTTACATTGATGTGGTGCTACGCATTGCCATCCGTGGCCCTGGATTCCGCCAATCCCAGGAAGAATGACGCGTTCCTTCTTTTAAGTTGGCGCTTATGCGGGGGGTCGCCAAAAACTTTGACATTCCCTCAGTCCCTCACCTAGCCTTAAGTGAAGAACTCTCTTAGTATCGGTCAATCGAGCAACTGAACTTTCCAAAAATACGGAAATTATACCCATCGTAGATCAAAATTCGGCACCGGGGTGCACGTCAAAGGACGCCGTGAATACGTCCCTGTAGGCTCCATGCTGGCAAAGCCTTTGCGAGCGCCATGGATGGCGTGAATGTCGATTTTGCAGGAGCAAAAGTCGACCTAGCACCCCGGCGCCTCCTCAGGCACTGCCGAAATTTGAAGTGCGAAAGGTATATTTGCGACAAAATCTTAAATCGTTTTATCTTCTTCCGAGTGATACTTTCCAACAATCCAATAAGTAACGCCTAAAGCCAGTAAAACAACGCCTGATGCATAAACATACTGCGGATCGATCGCTTTATAATCAAAGATGATAATTTTCCGAGCAACCGCCATAACTGCGGTTGCAAGTACTAACCTTATCGGAATGACATCGGTACGTAGGTACAGCGTAATATTGATAAAAATTTCGATGGCAATCAAAACCATCATGAACGATCCGAAAGTTGCCAAGATATCGCTGACTGTCAGCATTAGATAAGGCGGAGTAAATAATTTATCGAAAATAACGACAACGACATCCCAAACTCCGAATAGGATCACCGCTACCATTAAAACGGCTAAAACATTGACGGCTTTAATGATTGTTTTATGCAAACTTCCAATCAGAGGATTCACATCTTCCGTGGGCAATTCGGCGTGAGCCATTTGAGCTTGATATTTTTTTCTAAAATGCTGCATTAGCAGCGAAACGATGTTTTGCTCGTGTATGAAATAATCCGACCCGGCATCATGCTCAAAAAATGAATTAAGTCCTTCCACATTCGATAAGTCCGCATCGGTAATTTTTTTAAATCCCATGCTCCAATCGGGAAACTGTCTTTTATCAACAACTTTACGTTCAAGGATGTTGACCCCGCTATGACGCGGATCTTTTTTAATACAGTTGAAAAGCGCGTCTACATCCTTATCTTCGCCTTCCAAAACTTGAACGAAGGTATCCTGGCAGTACAACAACATGCCGGTAATATTGCGAGCAGCATTATTTATTCGGCACTTCTCAAGCATGTTCAACATATCCTCATCACTCATCGAACTAGTCGCCGAACTGATATAAAGCATACGGACTAACATGTTTACCCCTCCAAAATTTATAATTATTATTGAGCGATTAATTGCTAACCTAATGGTTTGGTTACCCTAATTGCTTTCATCGAGTCAGCAAGCTAAATTTACGAGATGCGTGATTTCCGGCTCGATACTTAGAATGGTTTTTTAAAATCTAAGCGGCCGATTATAAAACCTAATGAACCTCTAAAAATAGAATACCTCAATTATAGCTTTCGACAATGAAATTGAATCATTCCCTGCACTTTTTGACTAGCTGAGATTGGGCGCTGACAAGCAAAGATAATGCGAGTGTCGTTTCCGAGTAGAACTTGAGGAGCTTGAGATAAAATCTAAAATCACCTGGCAAGGAGTAGCTTTACATCTATGCTAATCCCTTCGAATGATCTTCGATATCAAAGTAAACAGCATCCGAAAAACGTGGGGTGCAGATCGCAAGAAAAATCAAATCTTCCGATCCGATATTGGCAATCCGTTGACGGCACTCTGGAGGAATCAACACGATATCGCCGGGCGCAACTTCTTGCGGCAATAAACTTCCGACTTCAACCCGTCCTAAGCCTTGTATGATGACATAACGCTCGACGGTTCCGACAAGGCGATGCCAGCGTGTCGTAACGCCTGGCTCGACGCGGGCCCTTGCAATGGACACGTCCGGATCGTCGCCGCTATTGGACTGCTCGATAATGAAACACTGCTCCGGAGTGTAAAATTCATCTTCGAGGTTTAGTTTTTTGATCGATGCTTGCATTGATTTTTCCAGGCATTGCGTGAAGATTTAATCGAATTAATCAAGAACGGGGGAATTATGCATCACCCTGTTTTCTATACCAATTAGTCCGCAATTCCCAATTTGGAGATCAAAAAGGGTGTGGGGTATGCTTGGCGCTTGCAGATTTTTGCTCCTGCAAAATCTGCATTCACGCCATCCTTGGCGTTCGAGCTGCCGCCAAGCCCCCATGGATGGGTTTACGGCGTTCCTCGACAGGCATACCCCACCCCCTAAAATCGGCGAAACTGCTCAAACTGAGAATTGCTGAAGTATATACAACACACCTTAGGGAAAAACGAATTTTCTGTTATGTTAAGCGATTTCCCCACGTATTCACTTTCGAATCATTTCAAGATGCGTCACGCCAATTTAGTCGAATCCTTCCAAAGCATTCTGCCGACCGAATCGGTGCTGTACGAGACCGAAGACCTCAGACCCTACGAATGCGACGGACTGTCGGCTTACCGGCAACTACCGATCGTCGTGGTTTTACCGGGCAGCGAAGCCGAGATCATCGAAATTCTGAAAATCTGCGAAGCGGAAAAAATTCCGGTCGTCGCGCGCGGGGCCGGCACAGGACTTTCCGGCGGCGCGCTGCCGCATGCCGACGGCGTATTGCTGTCCCTCGCCAAACTGAACGAGATTCTCGAAATCGACCCCGTGGCCTGTACCGCGCGCGTGCAACCCGGCGTGCGGAATCTTGCGATCAGCGAAGCAGCCGAAGCCTACGGATTGTATTACGCGCCCGACCCGTCATCGCAAATTGCCTGCACGATCGGCGGCAACGTCGCCGAAAATTCCGGCGGCGTCCACTGCCTGAAATACGGACTGACCGTGCACAATATCCTGAAACTGCGAGTGTTGACTATCGAGGGCGATGTGCTCGAAATCGGCTCGGAAGCGCTCGACAGTCCCGGCTTCGATTTACTGGCTCTAATGTCAGGCAGCGAGGGTATGCTAGGCATCATCACCGAAATCACCGTGAAACTGCTGCCGAAACCCGAAGCGGCGCAATTAGTAATGGCCGCATTCGACGACATCAAAAAAGCCGGCGCGGCGGTCGCGAACATTATCCGGGCAGGCATCGTGCCGGCCGGTCTGGAAATGATGGACAAGATGACGATAGCGGCCGTCGAAGCCTTTATTCATGCAGGCTACGATCCCGATGCCGCCGCGATCGTATTATGCGAATCCGACGGCTCGAACGAAGCGGTTGCCGAAGAAATCGAGAAAATACGGGACATCATGCGCGAAAGCGGCGCGGTCCGCATCGATACCGCGCGCGGTGAGGCCGAACGCCGGCGTTTTTGGGCCGGGCGCAAGGCCGCCTTTCCGGCGGCCGGCCGGGTCTCGCCCGATTATTACTGCATGGACGGCACAATTCCGCGCAAGCATCTCGCCGAGGTTCTACGCCGCATCGAAGACTTGTCTTCCGAATTCGGACTGCGCTGCATGAATGTGTTTCATGCCGGCGACGGCAATTTGCACCCGTTGATTCTATACGACGCAAACCGGAGCGGCGAACTTGAAAAGGCCGAAGCCTTCGGCGCGCGAATCCTCGAAATATGCATCGAGGCCGGCGGTTCCTTGACCGGCGAACACGGCGTCGGCATCGAAAAATTGAATCAAATGTGCCTGCAATTCGGCGACGCCGAGCGCGACCTGTTTCATGCCGTCAAAGCCGCATTCGATCCGGATTCGCTGCTAAATCCCGGCAAGGCTATTCCGTCACTACACCGCTGCGCCGAATTCGGCGCGATGCATGTCCATCGCGGCGACGAAAAGTTTCCGGATTTACCGAGATTCTGAACATGGAAGCGATAGTCGAACAACTCACAGAATGCGTCGTCAAAGCGAACGAGAACAAACAGGCGCTTTGCATTCGCGGCGGCGGTAGCAAAGACTTTTACGGCAATCCTAAAGGACTGCACGATTCGAAGCTGGAAACCGGACCGTATCGCGGCATCGTCGATTACGATCCGACGGAACTGGTCGTCAGTGTCCGAGCCGGAACGCCGTTGAACGAACTGGAAAGCCTATTGAGCGAACACGGCCAGATGCTGGCCTTCGAACCGCCCGGTTTCAACGAAACGGCGACGCTGGGCGGCTGTATCGCTTCCGGGCTTTCGGGGCCCAGGCGCGCCTATAACGGAGCGGCCAGAGATTTCGTGCTCGGCATCAAACTGCTCGACGGCCAGGGCCGAATTTTGAATTTCGGCGGACGGGTCATGAAGAACGTCGCCGGCTACGACGTCTCGCGCCTGATGACCGGCGCGATGGGCACGTTGGGCGTGCTGCTCGAAGTCTCGCTCAAAGTGCTACCGAAACCGGAAACCGAACGAACGCTCTGTTTCGAACTGCCGGTCGAGCAGGCACTGGAAACGATGCGGCACTGCGCCGGCCAAACGCTGCCGGTCTCGGCAACCTGCCATATCGACCGGCGTCTTTATATCCGGCTCTCCGGCATCGAGTCCGCCGTTGATGCCGCGCACGTCAAGCTGGGCGGCGACGAATTCGGCGACAATCTGAGCTTTTGGGAATCGATCAAAAATCAGACGCATCCCTTTTTTCGCGACAACAAAAGGCTCTGGCGTTTATCAGTCAAGCCCACTGCCCCGCCGTTTTCGATCACCTGCGAACAAGCGATCGAATGGGGCGGCGCGCTACGCTGGTTTGCGGCGGCCAAAGACTATGATGCGACAGCGGTTCGCGCACAAGCCGAAAAGGCCGGCGGACATGCGACGCTGTTCCGCGGCAACGACCCGAGCATTCCGGCCTTTCATCCGCTGCAGCCGGCCCTGTTGAAAATTCATCAACGCCTGAAACGTCAATTCGACCCGGTTGGCATTTTCAATCCGCGGCGCCTGTATCCGGAGTTTTGAACGATGCAGACCCGACTCGACGAACGATTTCAAAATACGCCGCAAGGCCGCGAAGCCGAAACGATACTGCGTAGCTGCGTCCATTGCGGCTTCTGTCTTGCGACCTGCCCGACCTACCAGCTTTCGGGAAACGAACTCGACAGCCCGCGCGGCAGGATTTATCTGATCAAACAGCTTCTCGAAGGCAGTCAAGTCACGCGGAAGACGCAACTGCACCTGGACCGCTGCCTAACTTGCCGCGCCTGCGAAAGCACCTGTCCTTCAGGCGTGGACTACGCGCGCTTGCTCGATATCGGCCGCAATGAAGTCGAACAAACGATAATGCGCTCACCGATCGAGCGGATGCTCCGTTTTACGTTGCGTAAGGTGCTGCCGAATCGAGGATTGTTTGCGTTTTTATTGAAATCGGCCAGATTGACCCGGCCCTTGCTGCCCAAACGATTGCAAAGAATGGTGCCGACCCAGCCGAAAATTCGGCAAAACTCGCCGCCGGCCAATCATTCGCGCAGAATCCTAATACTGCAGGGTTGCGTGCAACCCGCGTTGAATCCCGACATAAACCACGCTGCAAAACGCGTGCTGGACAAACTCGGCATAACGCTCGTCGAAGCGCAACAAGCCGGCTGCTGCGGCGCTCTCGCCTATCATCTCGACGCACAACCCGAAGGACTGGATGCGATGCGCCGTCTGATCGATGCCTGGTGGCGCTACATTGCAGATCCCGATAAGCCGATCGAAGCGATTGTCGTCACGGCGAGCGGCTGCGGCGTTACGGTCAAGGATTACGGCCATCTGCTGAGACACGATCCGGCATATGCCGAAAAGGCTGCCCGCGTTTCGGAACTGGCCAAAGACATCGGCGAGATCGTCGCCGCGGAACTGCCCGAACTGACTCGCCTACTGGAAAACTGCCCGATGCCAGACGCCGAAGCCATCGCGTTTCACGCGCCTTGCACGCTGCAACACGGACAGCGGCTCGACGGCGTTGTCGAAAGCATTCTGCAAACGGCCGGCTTTCGATTGACCCGCGTCGGCGATGCTCATTTGTGTTGCGGCTCAGCCGGCGCCTATTCGATAGTACAGCCGCACATCGCCCGGCAGCTACGCGACAACAAAATCGCCGCCTTGACCCGGGACGATCCGGCTATCGTCGTCACCGCGAACATCGGCTGTCAGATGCATTTGCAAAACGGAACCCAACTACCGATTCGGCATTGGATCGAAATTCTGGATCGGGTTTTGTGCGGAGAAACGGGAGATCGGTATCCCTAAATTCGGCAATGCGTCCACGAAAATCACGAAATATACTAAAGTCATCATAGGGGGTATATCAAGCTCTTGAATCATCCATTGGGTGGTCGGCTTGAAAATTAAGCAATTGAATATTTTCGTGTGTTTCGTGGACAAAATGCTTCCTGATTAGCAAGTTTTCTTCAGCTAAAGCCCAAAAACCAGCATATCCCTAGCAGGACGGGGCTTGCAACCCCGTCCTAAACGTTTTGACTTTGGCCGAAGTCAGCCGAAATGTTTAGGGCAAACCGAAACGTTGGGGACGGGTTAAATAACCCGTCCCGCAGAAGTGGCTACGACTGGTCACTGCTCGGACACTTGGCTTCGGCAAGCTGAAGCATCTTGCTAATCAGGAAATGCTTTTTATTAGGATAACTGCTTCGTGCCAATTTTTCGCCGGATCAAAAATCCCCCCTGCTCCCGCCAACCTGATGCTATTGATATATATCTTATTGCTGATACATATGTTAAAGCTGCAGCTGCTTCGATTGGACCCCGTCAAGATATTAGCCTCGACAAGCCGAAGCTTCTTTTTAATCAGATTACTTTTTACTGGGTAATCAATTACTATATTAATCGATTCAGTTGATTTCTCCAGCAATGAACTCGAGGTATGCAATGTATTTAGTCAGACTGATATACGCCAGCAGAGCAAGAAAAGGTTTCGGACCGAGCGATGTCGAGCAGATTTTAGAAGTTGCCCGCAAAGCCAATGCCCAAAAAGGCATTACTGGGATGTTGTGTTTCAATGGTTATAATTTTTTACAATCATTGGAAGGCTCGCGTACAGCTGTCAATGAATTGTACCGTCATATTCTTGAAGATGAACGCCATTTCGATACAACCTTGTTGGAATACCGCGAGATAATAGCCCGAGATTTTGATAATTGGCATATGGGATATCTAGGTTTAACCAAAGAAAACCAAGCATTATTGTTGCGTTTTTCAAACAATTTGGAATTTGATCCTTTCAAGATGAGCGGCGCCACTGCTCATGCAATGTTGTGTGAATTAAGCGCGACACTTTAAATAGGAACCATCAGAATATCTTGAATCCAAGCACCAATATCCGGCTGACCTTTCTGAGCAACTTACTTTAATCCACTACTATGCCAAAATCTGACACATTGAAGTCTCGATTAACTGTCCCTGTCTTTTTATGCAGTGTTTTTTTCTTTATAGCGAGCCTAATCTTTACTTTCTCTCTGCAAAACCATGACGTTTTTAATACATTATCGGTAGAAGTACGATCTCAGGTTTTGCAAATCGCTTATATTTTTCTCGGCATACTGATAGCATTTATAGCGCTGGTCGTTATTATGCTCAATATACTGTTAGAGAAAAACCTCGCCGCTCCGATTAAAAAAGGCATTTCGCGACTGGAAAACATGCAAAAAGATTTGAATATTCGCTTTGAATATCCAAATGAAGATGAACTGGGAAATTTATTTTCCGCCTTCAACGATTATTCAAGCCAATTGCATCAAATCATAGAAGAAGTCGCAAGAACCTCGGACGACCTTAACGTTGCTGTCGAGCAATTTGCCGGTAATACTCACCAAAGTATCGGTCTTGCACATTCCCAACAACAAGAGACCGATCAGGTCGTCAAAGCGAGTGCTCAGATGACTGTTTCATCAAATGAAACGGCCGAGCATGCCGAGGCGACTCAAAAAGTCGCCTCCGACGCTAAAGAACAAACCAAAATGGGATTACAAGTAGTCAATGAAACAATGTCCTCGATCGGCATGTTGGCAAATCAAATGGAATCCATGCAATCGGCGGTCAGTCGACTCGACCAGGGCAGTCACAACATCGGCGACGTAATCGACACTATCGCTAAAATTGCCGATCAAACGAATCTTTTAGCATTGAACGCTGCTATCGAGGCCGCTCGAGCCGGCGAACACGGTCGCGGTTTTGCCGTTGTTGCCGATGAAGTTCGAAAACTCGCTTTTGATACGCAAGAAGCCACTCAACAAATACATGCCATCATTGCCGACCTGCAAGAATCAGCACAAGCAGTAACCGGTGCGATTGAACAAGGTACGACACAAGCGCATAACTGTGTAGAACAAGCCAATAAGGCCGGAGAATCTCTGCATACAATCGACCATCGAGTGGATTCGGTTTACGATATGGGAAAACAAATCGCTTTAGCCGCTCGCGATCAAAATAGCGTAGCAACCGATATTAGCCAAAGCATGCTTCGTATTAATGAACTCGCCGAGGCAAACGCTCAGGCGATGAATCAAAATCAAGAAGTGAGTCAAGCCCTGTCACAGCGCGCGCAAAAACTGGAAAAATTGGTTTCCAACTTTAAAACCAACACACTATCATCCAGCATTGTCGAATTCGGACGCGACGATATCGAAAGCGCTATGCGTAAAATGAGCAGCGAAGAGCTGGATAGCATTGCATTCGGTGCAATCGAATTGGATAAAAACGGCCGCATTTTGCGATATAACTCCGCAGAAGGCGACATAACCGGACGTAATCCGAAAGAAGTCATCGGTCGAAACTTTTTCACCGAAGTCGCCCCCTGTACAGACACTCCCCTATTTAAAGGCGAGTTCGACAAAGGGGCTCGTATGGGCTTTCTCAACAAAAAATTCGAATACACTTTTGATTACAACATGCGTCCGACCAAAGTTAAAGTGCATATGAAAAAATCACTGAGTGGCGATACCTATTGGATTTTTGTTAAACGTGTATGATGTGGTGGCAAAACGGCGCCAATATGCGCCGATTGATTGTCGATTTCGTACTTGGACATATAAGTCGATTACGCCCTGGCGCTCACTTGCCGTCTCCGCAAGCAGTTATGCTTTCAGAGAACTGGTTGGCTTCACCGCTAAACATTGACTCATTGGAATTAGTGGATTGCGCAACAGCATTCGCACAAATGTTGCATATTGCGGATTCCGGGCTGGAAGATTTCTTACTTGCAAAACCTTCGGTCAACGGCTGGAAAGAGATCGCGACAGCGAGTCTTGAAAATTTTCATCACTTCATCAGCTTTTCCAGCTCAGGATCGACATCCCCTCCTGTCGTTACGACAATACCCCTTGCTCATATTCAGCAGGAAGTCGATTTTATCGCTCAGCATTTGTTAACCGGCAATAGCGCTGTTCGTCGAATCTGGACTTTGATTCCGGCTCAACATATCTACGGCTTTATTTTTACAATGGCATTGCCGAGCAGATTAATCAATCGGCCGGAAGTGATAGATGGGCGCCAACGTTTACCGATTTCATTAGAAAAAACCCTACAGGATGGCGACATGATTGTCTCAATACCTGACTTTTGGCAACATTGGATAAGTTCGGGTCTTAGGTTGCCGCGTTCGGTTACGATTGTTATGGCCGGCGCACCTTGTACGTCCAAAATACTCGCTGCTTTATTAGCGCAAAACGCAGATACCATTGAAATCTACGGAGCAACCGAAACTGGAGGCATTGGCTATCGAAAAAAGCCTGATGAGCCGTTTTCTTTGTTCCCTTATTGGCAAATCGTTAACGATTCGATTCGCAACCATCTTCATAGCGCTAACATTCCAGACAAACTACACTGGCTAGATAAAAAACACTTTATTGTTCAAGGACGTAAAGACGGACAAATCCAAGTCGCCGGAACCAATGTTAGTCTCGAAGCGATTGCCTCAGAGATCAAACAGCATGCTGCCATCCACGAATCGGTCGTTAGGTTCGACGGAAAACGACTGAAGGCATACATCGTACCAAATGAAGACAGCCAACTAAACTCATCTATGTTGATAGACGAACTGTTTTCATGGTTATCGACTCGACTGCCTAGTACACAGATACCCAAACATTTTACGCTAGGCTCAAAATTGCCGCGAAATGAGATGGGTAAACTATGCGATTGGGATTAACATGACTCCTTTAATCCTAAGACAGCACCCCATCGGCATCGTAGAAAGCATTCTGCAAACGGCCGGCTTTCGTTTGACCCGCGTCGCCGATGCTTATCTCTGCTACGACTCAGCCGACACCTATTCACAATAGTACTGCCGAAATTTGAAGTGCGAAAGGTATAATCGTTTAGGATTTGATCATGAATACCCCCCCTATTCTATGGCATAAGTATCTACACATCTTTATCATTTAAAATCATGCTGTTATAAAGTTTCTTCTGGTTTTTCATGAAGATAAAGACTAAAAATTGAAGTTTTTAGTCTACTTTTTTATCCTAGATTACAGAAAAATTAACTTAACTAATTGCCTTATAAAGCTGAAAACTTGTGTAGATACCTATGATTCTATGGAGGGTTACATATGATTCAACTAACCTCCTTTTCGGTCGGTTGAAAAATTAAAACTCCATTCTGGCACCAAAATTGATACTGTGACTACTTATATCTTGGTAGCCGAGCATCACATCGTAGGAGATAAATCCAGACAACCCATCGGCAAAGGTTCCGGAAAGGCTGGTTCCTAGCGTCGCAAAATTACGATCAGGGGATTGGCTTACCACATTAAATCGTTGTCCACTCGGATCATCTATGAAACTAGCCCCAATCGTTCTGCTCCCATCTTTATATTGATGATGCCATTCGGCCCTAAATTGAGCCAAAATGACACCGAAAGGCAAACTGATCGCATAGGAGGTTTCTCCTCCTAAAGTTGTAGTCCAAGACTCAACATTCTGATCGCTAAATGCCATCCCCCAACCGGCACCGCCGCTTTCCCGGTAAGAATCGACCGACAGTCCGATATAATTACCCCTGAAATAGGGCGTCAAGCTGAAAGGGCCGTATGAAAAGTCATATCCGACGCCAAGGCTGTAGGCATGCTGATTACCGCCAGGCGTTGCAGTGGCTTCCGCGCTAAAAGTTTCAACTCCGGGAATAGTATAAGAAATCCTTCGAGTCGTTTGATATTCATTGCCACCATAAGAAGCAATCGCATCAAGATGAAAGTTATCCCAAAAATAATAAGTCCCGTAAATTGATCCTGTATAAGTATCTGTAGTGGTTTCACCCATATTTAGACCAAACACGGAATTTGAGCGCAGATAACTGAAAGCGGAACCCAATACTAAATTATCGGTTAGCTTGTAGTCGGCGCCCCCGGTAAATCCGTAATTGTCATATCTAAAGCCGAGCTGCTCAAACGTTGTATTCACATCGCCAACCCGAATATTCATATTCAGCCAAACGCCTAAGTTGCTACCGAATCCAAGATCATCGCCAGCCGCCCCCCCTAATCCGTTTATGGGCCGACCATTTTGGTAAAACTTAAGACCTCCGGCGTATTGACTCCTCGCGTTAAGACTGGCGTGCAAATTGGAAATCCGGTTCTTCACAGTTGTTTCAACTAACCCGACCTGGCCGGCAGTGATTCGAGTCGCCTGCGTACCTTGTTGCACGACTTGTTCGGGAGAAACGGCCCGAACAATACCTTGCGTCCTCGCAGAATCGAACGACAAACCACTAAAGGCATTACAACGCGCCCTCATATTAGCCGAAAGATTGGTGTCTGAATCACAAAGGTTAAAAAAAGTGCTTAATAAATTTTGTTGCGTGGTATTAAACAAGCTTCTATCAATTGGCTTCGATGAGAACGAATCTGGCTCTGGTTCTGGCTCTGGCTCTGGTTCTGGCTCTGGTTCTGGCTCTGGTTCTGGTTCTGGCTCTGGCTCTGGCTCTGGTTCTGGTTCTGGCTCTGGCTCTGGCTCTGGCTCTGGTTCTGGCTCTGGCTTCTGGCTCTGGTTCTGGCTCTGGTTCTGGCTCTGGTTCTGGTTCTGGCTCTGGTTGTTCTTGATCTGGAAATTCTTGATCCGGCTCTTGGTTTGGCGGAGGCACGAACGTTTGCGCCAGTATTATCGGCGATGTAAACGAAAGCATCCCCATCACCCCTACCAAACTCGTATTTAAAAATACCGATTTCATCAGCTTTTTATGTAATTTTTTTTTCATGCTCCCCCAGCAATGATCAAATCAAAAAATTTTCGCTTTAAAAATAGACTAGTTCTTAGTATTTGGTCAATCTTGATATATCGTGTAAGCGCTCTCATAATAACGCGGCTCCTGATTCCGTAGGTTTTTCAGCCAATATTTCACTAATTTATATAGTCGTTAGCCCGCACGGATTGCCGTTATCCAACGTGCAAATTCGTCCAAGTACTACTTTAGGAACAAGCATGAGATCATCTTTATCATTTTCGCTGCCATTATCGTTATGTTGCAGCCTGAGCCTATTGATTGCAAAGCTGCCGCATGCCGAAGAAACCTTATCCGTCGATAACGAAGCGGTGATCGAGCAATTGCAACAAGAATTTCACGGTTCTTATCCGGAAACTGCCTCGCCTTCGAATAAAGTTCAAAGCCAAGAACTGGTTGCCGCCGAAGCCGAATGGGGAATCCTGCCGCCTTACCAGACTACGGTTTGGACCTATAACGGCAAAATCGCCCCCATTATCCGCATTAAGCTGGGCGAAACGCTCAAGCTGACACTGCACAACAAGTTACCGCAAGCGACCTCGATTCATTGGCATGGCGTAAGACTGCCAAATGCCATGGACGGCGTGCCGGGCGTCACCCAGCCGGCCATCGAACCCGGCGCAAGCTTCACCTACGAATTTACCCCGAAAGACGCCGGCACGTTCTGGTTTCATCCACATGCCAATTCTCCCGAACAAATCGAACGTGGCTTGCAAGGACTATTGATTGTCGAAAACCCGGACGAGCCGAAATATTCACAAGATCTCGCCTGGATCGTGGATGACTGGCTATTGGAAAAAGGCGCAAGAATTCACGATCGTTTCGTCACCGGTCACGATTTGATGCATGACGGGCGCTGGGGCAACGTCGTGACGGTCAACGGCCAGTACCGGCCGTCGATTCCGGTAAAACCCGGCGAACGCATTCGAATCAGAATGGTGAATTCCGCCAACGGCCGCGTGTTCGCGCCGGCCGTGGAAGGTATCGAAGCCCAGATTATCGCCGTTGACGGTTTACCGACCCAAAGCCCCATACGGTTACAAAACTTTTATTTGGCTCCCGGCAACCGCATCGATCTGGACCTAACCATTCCTAAAAACGCGGCCGGAAAAACATTCGCTGTTTTGGATAGCTTCGGCCAAAAAACCAACACCTTGGCCGTGTTACAAGTGAAAAACACGACAGCCGTAACTACACCGACCTTCAAACCCATCCAGGCCAAGCATTTTCCGGACTGGCGATCGGCCATCGACGCTCCGGTCACGCACGAGTTCATGTTGAACGCAATGCGCGGAGGCGAGCACGGCATCACCTGGACAATCGACGGCCACAGCGGTCACGACATTATCGCGCAAAAACTGCAAGCCCAACGCTTTTACCGCCTGCGCTTTACCAACCTTTCTTATCGCTTGCATCCGATGCATCTGCACGGCCAATTCTTCCAAGTCATTGCGGTCGACGGCCGGCCGGTGCGGGAAGGCTTTTGGCGCGACACGGTATTAATTGGTCCCAAGCAATCGATCGATATAGGCTTGGTGCCGATCGACAAAGGACTCTGGGCGCTACACTGCCATATTCTCGAACACGCCGAAGCCGGTATGATGACTACGATACGCATTCAATAACCCGAAAATCTCGGTACGAATTATCACGGAATATTGCTAGCGAACAATTATACCCATTGCAGGTCAAAATTCGGCGCCGAGATGCTCGCCAAGTACACCCCCATACCCTTTTTGATCCCCAAATTGGGAATTGCTGTAGCTGAGGCCGTGATCTGGTATTCGATTCTGAAATGTGTAACTTCCAATCCAGACGCCACCATTAAAGCTCAATTTTCAGTAAAACCAGCGAGGAACACAACTTGAATAATGACCCCATTCCTCTCCATACTTTCGCGCCAATAGCGGCTCCTCGCCCAATATAACTCGAAGATGAAAACCGACAGCCAAAATAACAGTATAAATTAACTGTCCGGGTGCGCCAAAACACAACACCCATCCCAGAAGAATCAGCAAAACTGAAATATACATTGGATTTCGGGTATAGCGATAAAGACCGACATTGACCAGACGAGTTGGCGGCGCCCAAGGGGCTAGAGTGCCCTTGCCCGAGACATAAAAATCGCACACACACCAAAACAAAGCCACGACACCTGTAAGTAAAGGCGCTATCCCTAAGGGTTGAACCAGCTTAGTGTGGTCGCTCAGCCAAAGCCAAGTCACCGGAACGACGAAAGCAACAACACCCGGCAATGCTAAAAAGGCCAACAGCGCTTGAATAAACATATAGTAAAAAGGTAAAGAATATTAGATTCGGATAGTACGGTCAAACACGTTTGACCGTACATCTGACTAATAAACGAGGTTAACGTTCCGATATATACCTATCTCACTCAAATAATTTCAGCAATGCATCAGAAGAAATCTGAGCGTTTACTTGATGGACTCAGATATTGTAGTCATGCGTTATTGCATGACCCGATCTAACTCCGATCGACAACCAACAAGGGATCAGGGGTAGGTTCTAAACAAGTACTTTTACCGTCGGCAAACAAAACATTAGGGTAACTACTCGTACCCCATAGTCGGACCGCTCCCCGTAAGAGCCATTTGAATCGCGATGAGCGGATTAGGATTGCTTAATTCGTTGCTCATTACGAACTGAGCACACGCACCGACTTCCAATATCTATCGGACCAGTATTGATTATCTAAACTGGAAATCGCAACTCCTTTGATCGTCGAGACATGCAAGAACCTTCTTTGCTCGATATAAATGCCGACATGATGCTGTTGAGGACCCGTATTAAAAAATACCAAATCTCCGGTTCTCAATTGCTGCTGTGGTATAGGTTTCCCATGCTGCGCTTGGCGGTCGGATGTTCTAGGCAAATGAACACCTAACTTTTTCGCGAAAGTCAGATAAACGAAACCGGAGCAATCGATACCGGATTTCGAAAGCCCACCATATTGATAAGGAATCGACGCCCATTCGCGGTAATGGCCATAGAGCGTTTGCTTTAATGCCGTTTCGGAATTAGGCATAGTAGTTATTGAGGAATTTTTTTTCTGGCCTCCCGAACAAGCAGTTAACAGCGCGAGCGCAAAAACTAAAACAATAATTTTTAAATCACTAGTTAAGAAGCGCATAGGAAAACTCATATGGATTACGATAAAATCATTATATTTCCGTCAATTCTAGCGCAAACTTAAAAAAATATTATGCAATATAAAATCCGCCAATCGTGTAGAAGACTTTCGATTATGCTCAAGACAAACGGAAATTGGCGGGATTCAATCGCGCATTTTCAATATAAAAATGCTTTAATTAACCATGAAGAATATAAGGTATTCCGGAAGATCACCTAAACATTCCCGCAAACCACTTTGATGAATGAAAGCTTTGTACAAACATTAAACAAGCTATTGAATTAACTTCTTATTCTTCATAGTGAAATGCTTTTTCTAGGTTAAAAACCATGATCAACAATTATTCTAAAAAGGTAAAACGCGAGTTACGAGAATTAGCCGCACAAGCCTATGAAAACGAACTTGCTTTTGAGCTCAAGAAACTGGAGAAAAGCTTTGTTGAATGGCGCAATGGTTCGATTAGCAGTAGCGAATTAAGTCATCGCGTGCATCGTCATGAAACAAGCGCATCAAAATCTCTATATAAAAAATATAACTACGGAGATATTCATCTTAACGTTGCTTATGCGATCGTGACAGGCATTGTTGATGAACAAGCGGCATCGGAGGACTTAAAAAAAGCCATTGCCTCATTCATTAACTTCTACCAAGTTGCGAAAGACGATGGTGATATCAAGGCACCGGAGCATTAGACCGGTGAACGGTGGGTGATAGAAGACCAATGATTAAAAGGCAACCAAGGCAGAAAGGTCCTGCCTTGGTTAAACGAACTTGAGATTTATTCGGCTGCGACAATCAATTTAACGGTTGCAACAACATCCGAATGCAAATCAATATCGATTTCATATTCGCCGACTTGACGAATCGCCCCTTCAGGCAGGCGCACCTCATGTTTTTCAATCTTTGCACCGGCTTCTGTCAATGCATCGGCAATGTTTTGAGTACCGACGGAGCCAAACAATTTGCCTTCGTCTCCAGCTTTATGAGTAACGGTTACCGATAGGTTATTCAATACTTCCGCTCTCGTTTGAGCCGCCAAATATTTCTCGGCGGCCGCTTTTTCTAATTCGGCTCGGCGCGCTTCGAATTCAGCTATTTTTGAAGCGGTCGCTGCAACAGCCTTGCCTTTCGGCAATAAAAAGTTTCTACCGTAACCGGGCCTTACGCTGACTTTGTCGCCTAGATTGCCTAGTTTTGCAATTTTTTCAAGAAGAATCACTTCCATCGTTATCTACCTCTGTTTCGGCTATCGCCGAATTATTGTGCGCCATCAGGCGCCGGATTATTTGGAAAATTTATTTCGTAAGTTCAACCACGCATCAGCCAGGCCTATACCGGCAACCGGAAACATGACATGAGGTATGATCAATAACGTGACGTAAAACATCGGCACCAAAAAACGCCCGGAGCTCATCCTTGATAGCATCAAATGCAATACCGCAGCCCCGATGAAGGTATATAGCACAAACAATAGAATTGTGATATTCCACGCGACTTCCGAAAATATGCCGCTGCCAAACCACGCAACTGCTATCACGATGATGCTACCTATAGCCAGACGAGGATGAGTACTCAAGGACAAATACTCAGCCCTGAAGCCTCCGGGATTATAGAGTATCGATTGCCACCATCTGCCTAAAAAAAGCCCAAATAAAAGGCTAAATATAGTACCTGCAGCAACAACGCCTGTCATATAATGAGCCATGGCCTGAACCGATTGCTCGATATTGTCAACAGGCACATCCGGCGATGACTCCAGCATTGGCTTAATCATCTGTTCCAGCATCGGCCGCCAAAATTCGGACGGAGAGGCTTGATAAAGATAAAACCCCAGCACGCCAAGCGCACCGAGCAATATCGCTATTTCAACCGCAAGAGACAAATGCCTGCCTTCTCTCAGAACGATTGAGATAATCCAGATTGGCGACCACATCACCAAACCGTATAGCAGTGCAAATTGATATCCGCCTAAAACCAAAAGGCCCAATGCAGCAGCTGCGGCGCTGGAAAATAATAGCACCCATAGCCCTTCATACGCGCCTCGGCGCAACGTCACCAATGCAACAGTGGCCGAACTTACAATACTTACCGGGGGAATGATCAGCGATATTAAAGCCAAGGTCGATGCAATCATGATGGCCTGCATCCTCCCTCGCATGATGTATTCCGCTAAAAATTTCATACGCCCGGTTTAAATTTTATTTATGTGCGTCGCAATACGGCAATAATGCGATAAACCGCGCGCGCTTAATTGCCGTCGACAGTTGTCTTTGATGCTTGGCGCTAGTTCCGGTGATGCGACTAGGAACGATTTTTCCGGTTTCGGTAATATATTCGCTCAAAGTATCGATATCTTTGTAATCGATTTCGTTTGATCCATCCGTACTAAAGCGGCTTAGTTTTTTACGTCTCATGTTACGTGCCATAATATTCTCTCGATTCAATAACGGTTATTCTTCGGATACTGTTTCGTCGGCCTTATCATCTTTTGCCGAGTCTTTGACTTCTTCGGCATCGGAGTCGTCAGCGTCGGCTTTAGCCTTTAATTCGGCCGCTTTATTTTCATCCGCTGTCGAAGTCGCGATTTTAGAAGGCTCGGTGACGGCTTCCTTTCTCAGCAACGTCATGCTCCGCAAAATTGCATCGTTAAAACGAAAACCGCTTTCCAGTTCTTCAAGAGTCGGTTGATCGCATTCGATGTTCATCAACACGTAATGAGCTTTATGAATCTTGTTGATGGGATAAGCTAAATGTCTACGACCCCAATCTTCAAGACGGTGAATTTTGCCGGACGCAGCCTCAATGGTCGCTTTGTAACGATCAACCATCGCCGTAACCTGAGCACTTTGGTCGGGATGGACTAAAAAGACAATTTCATAATGTCGCATGATTACTCCTTTCGGGAAAAAGCCTTCCATCTCTGTCGTAAAGATGGTAAAGCAAGGATATGGCACGGAATGCGCCAAAACCAACGATTATAAATGTTTTACCCATACCAGGCAAGCGATTGCTCACTCTCTCAGGGTAAGCGCGTTAAGATAATCAGCAATATCAATGTATCATCCTGTTGCTTAGAACGCTTAGTCAATTTGGCTCATACCTATCGCACGAAAACTTCTTGCAAAAACGCAACCAAACTTTTCCATGAACGCTTATCGGCAAGAGCGTTATAAACGGTTCCGAAACCAGGATCGTTAGCCACCGGGTTTGTAAACGCATGAACGGTATTGCCGTATACATGCATTTGCCAATCAGCACCTGCGTCGGTCAATTCCTTTTCCAACGCCACGACATGGTCGACCGGCACCATCGGGTCGTCATTACCGTGCATCACTAATACCTTAGCCTTGATATCAACTGCAGACAGATTGTCCGGCGGAATCAGCAAACCATGAAAACTGGCCACGCCTTTTAGATCGACACCCGTCCTAGCCAAATCGAGCACGCATAAACCACCAAAACAAAACCCGATAGCCGCAATCATTTGATCGTCGACCCAAGGCAATAATTTAACCGCCGACAATGCTGCAGCAATGCGTCTTTGCAACATCGCGCGATCATCCATAAATGGCTGCATCAATTGAGAATTTTCTTCGACACTACCCCCTCGCTTACCTTTACCGTAAATATCCAATGCGAAACCGACATAACCTAACTCTGCAAGTTTTTTTGCCTTAACGGCAACAAATTCGTCTCGCCCACCCCAAGCATGACTAATCAACACAGCAGGCCGCCGACCTTTCAATGCATCGTCATAGGCAAAAAAACCCTCTAAAACCGCATCGCCATCTAGATAGTCGACAGTATTCGACACAATCGCCATATTTTTCTCCTCGTTGATTGAATTTATAGATTACACCAATCTTAAATCTAAATTCCGCGCAGGTGCGTCCTGTCAAGCGAGTTACCGAACCCGCTATAAAACTCATAGCACCAGGAAGTTATTTTTCACGAAATCCTAAGCCAAACCAGTACAACTTGGATTTAAATTTTTCCGGGTCATATCTCCCCTTTCTCTCTTAAGCGATTCAAAAAACCCGCCGCAGCTTCTTCAACCAAATCCAACACTCGTTCAAATCCATACCGACCGCCGTAGTATGGATCCGGCACCTCACGCGTACCAACATGCGGCGCATGATCCAACAAATAACTTATCTTGTCCCGATGAACTTCGGGACAAGCTTCAAGCAGAATCGAATAATTGTCGTCATCCATCGCCAGCAAATAATCATAGCCCTCGAAATCCCCATAAATAACTTTCCTGGCTTGCAAATGTTGCAATTCGATACCACGCTCTCTTGCGGCTTTTTGAGCCCTTAAATCGGGCTGCTCGCCAACATGATAGGCATGCGTTCCTGCTGAATCGATTTCGAATAAGTGCCTAAGCCCTTCCTCTTCAATTAGCTTGGTAAACACTCCTTCGGCAGTCGGAGAACGGCAAATATTACCCATGCAAACAAAAAGAACTTTGATTTTTTTCATAGCTGTTCGATCTTTTTTGATTAAAACGCCCTATAGTTTACATTAGCTTGATCACGATTGAAGGATCGAATCCTCTTAACTTTACCTCTGTTATGAACAGCGCCACTACTCTCTTTGCACTCAAAAATTAAATTAAGGTATGGTGCATGGCTAGCGAAGTTGCAATAGGCATGCTCCACACACTAAACTCCGAGAACATGTTCAAACTGGGAATTGCTGGCAATAACTCTTTGGAGTATCGATTTGATCTCATCCAATGTATACTTTCAAGCCGATAAAAACCGGGCACGGTGGGGCAGGCGACTCAGACAATGCCGCAATTTTAAGCGCGAATGACCCTACTTCCGCGATCATACTCTGTACGACGCATACCAGCGATTTCTTTAGCAAACCAACCAAGCTTTATCACCTTTCGCTTATAAAGCATTGAATAACTAAAAATAAACATCATAGTTCCGTATAGAGACCAGCCATGTTTTTAAAGGTTGGGTCAACAACTGGGATAACTTTTAACTCAAATAATTCAATATGTTAGTCTACAGGCTCTACAATTATTAAAACTTAGGTTAAGACAGTATTCATGATAAAAAAGCGACAAACCGTTTCCGGATTCATGTTTACGCGCATGATGACGCAGGTTATTTTTATGATTTAATTCATAAAATTCGTTTTTAGCAATATAACCTTACTATTATTAAAGTAAAATACTCATTAGCCGATTTATAAGCTATTCTAATTAACGGTGTAGTCTTCGCGACCACTCTATTAAACAGCTCTTTTGATATACACCCCCTTCGCACTTCAAAGTTCGTCAGCTCCTAAGATGGCGCCGGTGATCGCCCCGGTGTCGAATTTTGATCTATGATGGGTATATGCAAAACCCGCTATTCCAGCAGTCGGATTTGTAATCAGCCCATAGACAAGCACTTAAGTCGATTGGGTTAAAGTTTGCAATACCGACTTCGAGCTAATCGGCGCATCGGGTCAAGCTTGTCCATGAATAAATAACCTACGTCGAAGAATTACTTTTTAACAACTAAATCCGTAACCAGGCTTGAACTGTACGGCCAATTGACAATGCATATCGCATATAATACTTACTCAGGATATGCTGGAGAACAAAAATGATAATGATGAATTGGAACTCTGTTGGCGTTAAAGTAGTGGCTATCACTCTTACGGGACTGGCAATCATAGCTTGTGGCTTATTGGTAACGTACGGGATATCGGAAAAACAAAAACTGATCGAATCCGAAATTCAAAATGCCAAGAACCTGCTACTGGTTTCCGAATCGGTTAGGGAAAATACCAATCAAAAATGGGAAAGCGGCATTTTTTCTGTCGAGCTAGTAAAAATAATGGCCGGCGACAGCATAAACCCCGAACGCAGAGCAAAAATATTAGCTACGGTCCCGGTTATGAATGCAATGGATGTCGTCGAAGCCAAAGCCAAAGAAGGCAACTTCCGATTCAAAGCACCCCGAGTCGGCGCCCGGAATCCTGCTAACGAAGCCGATGCGCTGGAACAAAAAGCCCTTCAATTCTTCCAAAATAACCCGCAATCCACCGAATACTCTTACATCGACGAAGAAACCCAAGAAATCCGCTATTTTAGACCGGTAAGATTGGCCAAGCAATGCGAATTTTGCCATGGCGATCCGGCAACTTCTAGCGAACTGTGGGGCAATTATGCAGGAAGCGATATTCTTGGTTATCGAATGGAAAACAAGCGTGCCGGCGACCTTCATGGCGCCTTTGAAATCATTACACCGCTGAACCGTGTCAATGAACAACTAAGAACCCATGTATTGTACGCAATAGGCTTTACGATTATCACGTTGATCGTAATAGGGGCAGCCGGTTATATTTCGATGAACCGCATCATCATTGCACCGTTAACCGATCTGGCACTGAAACTACAAGATATTGCCAGCGGAGAAGGCGACCTGAGAGCCAGGCTAAAAACCGAAGGAAAAACAGAATTTGCTTGGGTTGCGCATAGTTTCAACAATTTCGTGAAAAAAATAGCCAAAACCGTCGACCACATCAGCACGACCAGCGAGCAACTGACTCAAGCCTCGCAACGACTTGCTAATATTTCCGAAGAAACCGAACACGGTGTCGATAGGCAACAATCGGAAACCACACAAGTAGCGACAGCAATGGAAGAGATGACAGCCACCGTTCAAGAAGTCGCTCGCAATGCTGTTAAAGCCTCAGAGGCCGCATCAAAAGCAGACGCCGAAGCGTTGACAGGCAAAAATGTTGTGACGGCTGCCGTTGCAGACATTAACCGGCTGGCATCCGAAGTGGAAAATGCCGCGCATGTCATCCATGAACTGCAGTCGGATAGCAATAGCATCGGCGAAGTATTAGGCGTCATTCAAGGTATCGCCGAACAAACCAACCTCCTGGCATTGAATGCCGCAATCGAAGCGGCTAGAGCCGGCGAACAAGGCCGAGGATTCGCGGTTGTCGCCGACGAAGTCAGAACACTGGCAAGCCGCACGCAAAATTCAACATTGGAAATCCAAAAAACGATAGAACGCTTACAAACCCGCGCCGAACAAGCTGTTAAAGTTATGGAAAACGGAAAAAAACAAGCCACGACCAGCGTTGATCAAGCTGCATCGGCCGGCGAGGCGATCGCCAGCATCAGCGATAAAATCGATACAATCAACGACATGAACAATTTAATCGCGAGCGCCGCCGAACAACAAAGTATGGTCGCCGAGGAAATCAACCGCAACATCAGCAATATCAGCTCGGTTTCCAATGAAACTTCGGTCGGCGCTAGAAACACAACGACCGCATGCCGAGAATTGCTGACCTTAGCCAGTCAATTAAAAGAAATGGTTGGCCAATTTAAAACCTAGGAACATGCAAAAACATACCTTTCGCACTTCAAATTTCGGCAGTGCCTAAGGAAGCGCCGGGGTGCTGGCATAGAGCCTACAGGGATGTATTTACCCAGCACCTAAATAAGCCATGATTTTGAATCATTGCCAAAGACCTATGGAATTTAGGTGCTGGGTTCGCGGCGTCCTGTCAAGCGAGTAATCGCACCCTCTTCCACGCTCAGTGTATTGGAAAGCAATCATCCTAAAAAGAGTAGTTGAGAGCCTCAAACTACCGTTCGCCCTGAGCCCTTCGGCTGCGCTCAGGAGAGCGCCGTCGAAGGGTAAACGGTAGTTTGAGGCTCCACCAAGACGGTGAAAGTGTTGTAGATCCTTCATGCTTCGACTTGGCTCAGCGCGAACGGTCTACAACACATGTCAACTGCTCTTTTTAGGTTAAACGGGCATGCTCCATACCCCACCCTAAAACCGCGAGAACATGTTCAAACTGGGAATTGCTAAGGAACGCGCATGAAATAACCTAGACAACTGCTGGAAGGGGGTTTGGTGGCTCGATTGACAGGTGTCGGCGGCAGGGATAGCCGCCGTCAAGCCTACAGGGACGTATTCACGGCGTCCTGTCAAGCGAGTCACCGAACCTCCGCAAAGCCTACTACTTGTAGAAGTTATTTTGTGCATATTCCTAATTATCGACCGATTTATACAAATTCTCTATTTTAGCGAGTAAATCGTTATACTCGGCTGAACGCCAAACTGCATAATTAAGATTTTTGAAGAGTCCGGTCAGCCGGGTAAAATAATCCCGCGCATGGTTTTGATCGGTAAAGCGATACTCCGCATCAACCAACTTGATAATGAGCATAAATATTTCTTTTTGCCGATCAAGCGGCACCGACACGTCAACATCGTCGAAAGCATCCTGTTGCAGATAGATCATGTCGATAAACATGGCTTGCTGATACAGCACAAAATCTTCCAAGGTCACACCTTCCTCGCCGGCGACTTGTATCATTTGATAGACACTATCGCCCCGAACAAGCAAATCTAAAACTTTGGATACGCGTTCAGTCCACCCTGAAATAAGCTCACGATCATACCAAGACCTAAGCTGCTCTAAATAACGAGACCAGGACAGCAACGGATCGACGGCCGGATAAAAACGTTTATATGCCCGGTCGGCACTGAGACCCAAGAAGGTCTTGACCGTACTCAAGGTCGATTGCGTAACCGGTTCTTCGAAATTACCGCCGGCCGGCGAAACGGTGCCGATCATCGTGAGACTACCGGTTCCGCCGTCACGATTTTTAATTACGCCGGCCCGCTCGTAAATGTTTTTGATCGCCGAGTCCAAATAGGCCGGAAAAGCCTCTTCGCCCGGAATTTCCTCGAGTCGCGCCGACGTTTCGCGCATCGCCTGCGCCCAACGCGACGTCGAGTCGGCCAGCAGCAATACATTCAAACCCATTTGCCGATAATATTCACCGAGCGTGATTCCCGTATAAATCGATGCCTCCCTAGCCGCAACCGGCATCGACGAAGTGTTACAGATAATGATCGTGCGGTCCATCAACGATCCGCCGGTTTTTGGATCGATCGTCAACGGAAACTCGGTAATGGTCTCGACCACTTCGCCGGCTCGCTCGCCGCAGGCGACTACGATGACAATGTCAACCTCCGAATTTCTCGATATCAAACTCTGTAAAACCGTCTTACCTGCGCCGAAAGGCCCGGGAATACAGCCGGTACCGCCTCTGGCAATCGGAAAAAAAGTATCGATCAAACGTAAATGCGTTATCAAGGGGTCAGATGGATATTGGCGTTGCACCACATTATTGCGCAGCAATTGTTGCGATAACGGCAAGCGAATCGGCCAACGTTGTTTGAGCGTAATGATTTGCTCTTTGTCGTTGGCCAGTTTGATTTTTGCGACAGCTTCATCGACCGTAACATTACCTTCCTGAATCCAAGTGACTTCGACCTCGCCAACGATGTCGAACGGCACCATAATCTTATGGCTGAAGCGTCGCTCCTGCACGGCACCGATCGCACAACCGGCATAGAGTTTTGCACCGGTTTGCACACACGGCGTGAATGCCCATTTGGTATTTTGATCCAACGCCGGCAAATCGACGCCTCGAGGCAAAAAATAGCCGAATTCGGTCGCCAATAAATCGAGGGGATTTTGCAAGCCGTCATAAACCTGTCCCAATAACCCCGGCCCTAGTTCGACCGACAACAATTCGCCGGTCTGCACAACCGGATCGCCGACACCGACTCCTGTCGTGTTTTCATAAACTTGTGCGTCGGCGCGGTTGCCGTAAATACGCAATACTTCCGCTTTAAGCCGCTCTTTATGTTTAGCTTCGCTTCGGCTCGGCAAAATATAAATGACTTCATTCTTCGTCAGCGGCGTGTCAGCAACCGATTCGATCGATACAATATCGTCCTGAACAGAGACGACTCTCGCCGAAGCCTGATCCAAACCCGTTGTCAATGTGCTTTCATTCATCGTAGAAATTTATCCAAATTCAATCGAAACGCCGTCTAATCCGGCCGAGACTAATTCGTCAAATCGTAAAACGGCCTGCTCTTTGTCGTAATGGGTCCAACGGTTAATGACATCCCATTTCAATACATAAATGACGACTGCGGGAAAATCGAAATAATGCCCCTGCCCGACTCTCTGATAATGCCGCCAAATCAACTCGAGAATCAGTCTTTCCAACTCCAGCGGACTATCTTGTTCAATCAGCTCGCTGACTTGCCTAACCCAAGGCAATAAGGCATCCATTCCGAAAGCCGATTCGCGCCAATGTTTTTTGATAAAGCGTAAACGCTCGCCAAAACCGTCAAAAGGCGCGCCCAAGGTTAAACTTTCGCCGTCGCGCCTTCTTCTGAGCGCCGTCAAAATAGTCCTTAATTCCAAACGCCACATGACGACCTCTTTTAGAAACGGGTTCCTGATTGCACGCCACATGACCATCCCTTGTTTAACGACGGCTTCGTCATCGAGTTCTTTCATTTTCGACCAATGCAGCAAGGCTTCAATTCTTGCCAAATCGTCGGCATCTTCGTTATCTAGCAAGGCCAAACGCTTATCCAACTGAATGCGCGAAATCGGCGGCTGACGGGTCTCGAATAGTTCCGTCGGATGGACAGGAAGGCTGCTAAGTAAAAGCGTATATTTATAATTTTCGCCGCTCACTTGACGATGCCTTGCAAGAGCGCTCTAAAACGCGGTTGTAAATGCTCCAAAAACAAAGTGGCAACGGCTTCATCGGTAAAATCGATGACCATGTTGTTCTCTTCAAGCTTGATTACGATACCCGATTTGATTTGATCCGAAACTTCAAAGGATACGCCATCGCGCAACAAATCCGATGCGATCGCGGCGGTCAGATGCGACAAGGCTCCTTGCTTAAGCTCCTCCGGGTTTCTTCGCAAATCCTCGACGCCGACGATATCCTCGGGTAATTGAAAAATGATTTTAGAATTTTGATCGAGCCCGGTTTTTTCTCGTACTCGGCCCGCCAATGCCAGTATCAATTGCTCGATAAATTCGGATTTGGCCATTTGTTTACCGACCACGCGCATGACTTCCTGACTAAAGCTACCGAGCAAAGTATCGCGTAATTTAAGTAACGCATCCCGCCCCGCCAAGCGCAACGCATCGACACCGGAAGATTTAAGCGCTTCGGCTTCGGCTCGTGCTTTTTCAAGCAATAATTGCGCCTCTTGCTCGGCTTCCTCGACAATCCAAGCGGCTCGTTTTTGTGCGTTAAGGACGATATCCTCGGCTTTAGCTTGTCCGGCATTAATCGCTTCCTCTCTCAAGCGCTCGATCAATTTCTCGACGCCGCTCGATGCGACTTCCGCTTTTTCCGCTTTCATACTCTCGACTCTTAAGATTGAGGAATTCCGCCGCTAATCACTAGGGCGAAAATAAATGCAAAGACGGCAAAGCCTTCGACGATCGCGGCGGGGGCTACCGATAAACCGAAAATCTCGGGTTTGGCCTTCGAGGCATGAATCGCCGAGGCGCAGCATTGCCCTTGATAAATCGCACTGAACATCAGTGCGAATCCGGCCAAGACGCCAACGGCAAAAATACCGGAAGCATTCGCTTCGGTAATCGGCCGATTCAGCGTAAACATCACGACAATGCCATAAATCACCTGAGAAGACGGCATCGCCGAAACGCCGACATAGCGACCGTGCCCGGTTTCGGTATCGAGCATCGCGCCGATCGCGGCTTGGCCTGCAACCGCACAACCAATAATGCTGCCGATCGCACCCAAGGCCATCGGCGCATATAAACCGATCCATCCTAAAATCACTAATACCTCAGCCATCAACGGACTCCTTTTTTGGAAAATGCTTTAAAGGGATAACCTTCATCGGAAACGCTCCAGTTATAAAATTCGATAAAATTCAGACGCAAACCATGAACCAACCCGCTCATCAAACATAACATCAGATTCAAGACATGGCCGACGATTAAGATCAAAATACTGAACAACAACCCGGGACCGGGTAAGGCATGATAAACCTGCACCGCCAATTGATTAAAAGTCAGCGCCAACGATGCGCTAGCCAAACCCAATGCGAATAGACGCATATAACTGAGCACATCGCCGAATAATTGAGTAATGCCGATCAAGCTCTTGACACCGTCCAGCAAACGCCAAAACAAGTCGCTCCAGCGTTTTAAACCTCGTTCGCTGCTGAACAGCAACAACAAAACGCCGCCCGTAGCCGGCAAAATAATGCCTACTTGACGCAACCCGTCATTATCCGTTGTCGCCGAAAGCCAAAAACAAAAACCGCCGACAACTGCCAACAGCCAGCCGATAGAGGCCAATGCCGTTAAGGAAGGGTATCGGCGATAGGCTCGAATCGCATTGGCCAAGGCAATATGCCCGACGCCGACCGCGATCGACAAGCGCATCATGCCGTCGAAATCGTTAATATCGATGATCTTTAATGCGGAAACCAATCTTTCTTCAGGCGGACTATAGCCGAAATACCCCCCCGAAATAACGCCCCAGACGAGCGAGATAACCACCGTATTAGCAGCTAATACCCTTAGCCTGCGACCTTTGAGGCTTTGTCCGAGACTGCGCCATTTGAACATCAGTATTAACCCGAAAACCGCGGCATAACCGGCGTCGGACAGAATCATCGCAAAAAAAACGCTAAATGAAAAAAACACGACAATAGACGGATCCCAACCGTAATAATTCGGCGTTTGATAAAAATTGACGATATCTTCGCCGCCGGCCAGTTGCCGAGGATTATCGAGCAAGGTCGGAGGATTGTCGCCGGGATCCGGGTCTTCGACCAATACGGCCAAACCATGATGTTCGGCAAAACGAAGAAATTTTTCGGTATGTGCTTCCGGCAACCAGCCTTGCAAGGCGAACACGCCGGCCTCGTCGCGTGTAATTGTTTGCGCCTTGGCCAAATCGGCCTGATCCAGCGCCTCACTGAAATGCACCGTCATCAAGGTAATCCAGCGAGTCAAGGACTCTCGTTCGGCCTGTAAATCCTCGAGCGTCAATTCGACCTGGCTTCGCTGAGTTTTCAATGTCGAAAGCGGTATCGAGCCGGTATGAGTTCTTGCCACCGGCATGCTGTTTTCGGGCGGCTCGGATTCGGCAACGACGACGACATAGCAATATAAATTATTCTGATAAACCGTCTGCCAAACCCAGTCGCAGTCCTCGAGCTTTTTCATCATTCTTTTGGGAATAATGTAAAACCATAATCGGTAACCGGCCAATTGCGCGGTTTCCGGTAACTGGAAGTCGCCCCACGGTTCAACCTCATCGATTCGTTTCGACAAGGCGTCGTAAATATCGGTCAACTCGCGAACTTTCGCCTTAATGGCCAAAACTTCCTCGGTAATCCTTTCAAGATCGAAACGCGTCGCGTCTTTGATTTGATGTCTTTTGTTCGCGCAGGCATTAAGATATTTAAGCGCTTCGACCACGCCTTCGGTATTTTTAGGCGCGCCGAACTCCTGCCCAGGCGGTTCGGCTAAAGGAATCAAGTGCAGACCGCCTAAGGCTTGCACTTGCTCCAATATCCGACGCTTATCGGACAACATGCCGCAAAAAGTAATCTTTTTCAGCTTGACGATTGCCATTTAGACACCTTGTTTAATACGGAGTTGTTTGGTCATTTTTGCCCGAACAACATCGGCTCGTTCGGCATCGGACAGATAAATACGGATTTTGCGTATATTGCGCTCCGTTTTAGGAATCAACACCTTATCGAACAAATTAACCTTTTGTGTCACTTTTTTGACCGCCGCTTCCAAAATCGTCAATCGACGTCTGTCGACCTGTTGCCGTAACTTCAACTCCAGCATAAGTTTCAATTGCACGACCAACGCATCGACCCAGTGCGGCTTCAGATAAGACGAGTAGGTCATCGTCACTAGGTCAACCTTCCTTAATATCGGCACCGTAATACCGACAATATTCTCCTCGCCTATTTCGACCGCCGAGACTTTAACCAGATCGTTTAAATTAATATCCCGATAGGACACCATCGGTAATGTTTCGCTCACTTTTTGCCGGCACTGTTCGATTTGCAGTTCGGTAGTTTTGAGCTGCGCCAAGCCTTTGGCCCGCTCGGCCATCAACTGTCTTCGTTTGAGATCGAGCGAAGGCAAATATTGCCGGTAGCGTTTAAGTTTGGCGCTTTCCTTATGCAATGAAGCCTTGTTAAGCGAGAGTCTGGCCATGACTTTTCTTCGGGAAATATTTATCGATCAAGGCTTGTTTCATTAATAACTCGCTTTCCTCGAAACATTCGGCCAAGGTTTGCCATCCTAAATCCAAGGCCTGTTCCAATGAAATAGAGACATTGATGTCCATGAAACGTTTTTTAAATAATTGCCCGAATCGAAGCAATTTTTTATCGTAATCGGACAAATCGAAAGCCATTGCCTGCTTTTGTTCGGCGTCGACCGAGCCCGCGTAAAAACGGATCATCGTATTCATGATTTGCGCATGATCCTCGCGCGTGACCTTACCGATGACATGTTGCTTCAACCTAGACAACGAACCGAAAGGATCGAGCATGCCGTCGTGCAAATAAAACTGGCCCTCGGTAATATAACCGGTATTGTCCGGAACCGGATGCGTCACATCGTTACCCGGCATCGTTGTCACCGACAAAATCGTAACGGAACCGGCACCTTTATAATCGCAGGCTTTTTCGTATCGGCGCGCCAACTGCGAATAGAGATCCCCCATGTAACCGCGATTCGACGGTACATGTTCCATCGAAATACCGACCTCTTTCATCGCATCGGCATAGGCAGTCATATCGGTCATCAAGACCAAGACACGTTTGCCCTCTTCAACCGCAAAGCGTTCCGCGACCGCCAATGCCATATCGGGCACCAAAAGCCGTTCGACAATAGGATCGGAAGCTAGATTGCAAAACATCACGGTCCTCGCGAATACGCCAGCCTCCTCGAATTGCGCTCGAAAATAATGAAAATCATCGAAAATCAGGCCAAGTCCTGCAAAAACCACGATATCGGCATCGGCTTGAATACCGATTCTAGCCAAAAATGCGTTAAACGGTTCACCTGAAATCGAGAAAATTGGTATTTTTTGGCTCTCGACCAGACAATTGAACAAATCGATCATCGGCACTTGCGTTCGGATCATTTTAGAGGCTAGGACCCGTTTCATCGGGTTCACCGACGCACCGTTAATCGTCACTTTCGGGTCGGGTTTAAGCATCGAACCGCCATCCATCGGCTCCCCCGTACCATTAAAAATCCGACCGAGAATATTCGCCGAATAAGTCACTCGCATCGAATGACCTAAAAAGCGCACCGAAGCCGCAGTCGAAATTCCTCGGGTTCCCGAAAAAACTTGTAAGGAAACCTTGTTGCCATCGATTTTGATGACTTGCGCCAACGACTCGCTGCCATTAACGTCCTCGACTTCGGCTAAATCCCCGAACCGAGTCGTAATTTCTTGGTTTGCGAAGGTACTGTCAACGTTTACAGTAATGATATTACCGACAATGGACAAAATATTGTAATGTCTGACCATATGTTCGATCATGCGTTACCCCGAAAAATAGGCTAAATATAAGCGGATTATAATATTGTTAGATGACATTATGATAACAAGTCCAAGCCCATAAAGAGCCTTATTTTTGGCATAGAGAAACTAAATTGAACACACCGAGTGGAAGTTGTGATTTTATACTTTAGGATTTCGTGATAAACAACGTCCTGAAACTATGGGCTTTGTTGAGGGTTCGGTAACTCGCTTGGCAGGACGCAGTGAAGACGTCCGTGTAGGCTCTATGCCGGCCCCTCACCAGCATTAGGTGAGGGGCCGCACACCCCAGTGCCTCCTCAGGCACTACCGAAATTTGAAGTACGAAAGGTACCGAACCCTCCCTAAAATAGGGAAGTTATTTACGACCAAACCCTTAGGCTAGTGATAGATTGGAGGGATTATTGAATTATTTCAATAGGATACTCATAAAATTTGAGTAGCCTTTAAGGATAGCGAAACTGTTTTGCAAATGCATGACAAACTTAACTTCTTATTCTTCATGATCTTCATGGTGAAATACTTTTTAGGTTAATAGGATGCTGCGCTTTCCATCAACGCTCGATCAATAATAAAGCCATTATTCTCAATCCGATTGCGACCATTGTGCTTAGCTTGATATAAGGCGGCATCGGCCGATTCAATTAGCCGCATCGCAATATCGGCTGCGTTCGAAAGTATATGCTTGGGTGCCGAGTAAGACGCGGCGCCTATCGAAATAGTCACCTGAATCGGTTTACCATCGAAAACCATATTAAGTGATTCAACCGTACATCTTATTCGTTCGGCGATAGCCATTAATTTACTTTCATCAAGATTTGACAACAACGCCACAAACTCCTCGCCACCGTATCGAGCCAGAACGTCATTATTACGTAGCAGATTTTTTACCGATCCGGCCACTTGTTTCAGTATATAATCTCCTGCTTGATGTCCGTGGGTATCGTTGATTAACTTAAAATAATCGATATCGAGAAATAAACAAGACAATGGCTCGCCGCTTCGTTGGCAGCGATCGATTTCTTCTACAAGCCTTTGCTCAAGAAAACGTCTGTTGTTGACGCCGGTCAGTGTGTCGATAAAACTGGTCCTGCGCATCATCTCGAAATTCAGATTATTTTCCAAACAAATACTGACCACCGAAATCATATGCTCGATAAAATCGGTTGCCATTGTATCGATAAACCGTTCCTGCTGAAAGCTACCGAAATTCAATGATCCTAGATACTTTCCACGGCGGATTAACGGAATCAATGCGACACTAACCGGCTTTCTATCGGTATAGTTAAAGAATTCGGAACACTTTGGATGATAGGCGCCAATATAGGGCTTTACGGCAAAACCGAACAATGCTTTTAACTGATGACGGTCTTTAAGCAGAGTTAATTGCTTTGTGGTCTTGATATCGAAACCGTCCTGTATCAAATATTCCGACAATTCGTTTTCTTTATCGACCAAACATAGACTGATGGCATCGAGGTCGAAAAATGCCTTCCCGCCTTCAAGAATATGAACAATCATTTCGGATAAAGAATTTAAGTTAAGCAAACGTCTTTCAAATGCTTGAAATCGCCTTAAGGCGTTACTGTTCTGTTGAACCCGATTGATCATGCCATCTAAATGACTTTGCAATATCGACAAATCGGTCGTTAAATCTTCTTCCAAAGCTAAATCTCTCATTAATAAAAAGCCCTACTCCCCTATTAATAACACTGTTCGATGTTTTAGCGAAATTCGATCCAATAAGAAAGATGGAAAGATTTAGGAGCCGGAAAAAACTCATCTTAAGGGAACTTGACGGCAGATCCTAACCGCGAAGGATAACGGAAATAGCGATTTTGCTGGAGCAAAAAGCGACCTACTTACTACCGTCATTCCCGACAAACGCGCCCCAAACCACCTGAAAACTAGACGTTTTCCACTCGGATAAGGAGCAATAATCATCTCTACAGTTCGCACATTAAGATTAGCAGTAAAATAAAAATTTACGAATGCCGTAACCTTTCTTATTGATATAATTTTTCATAGCGCAACTTGTTCGTTGAAACTTTGATGATACTCTTTGAAAGAGTTAAGCTTTATTTGACCACTCTCCGTTTAACCCTTCTTGTGGAGTATGCAAAATGAATCGAGAAACAGACAATTCAGCTAATCGTCTAGACGAAAACGTAACTAAAATCGTTGAGTCCATTGATCGCGATGTCGAACGAGGAGAGGATATTGTGATGGCAGGCTTATGTATCGTAATGATGTCGACTTTTTTTGCACCGGTAGCGCCTCCGGCAGTATTATTGCCTTTTGTCGCTGTTACTTTTGCAGTATCGGCGGGACTGGCAAGACTAAATTATCGAAAAATCGAACGGAAGTTGACGAATTTCCTAGTGATGATTGAAGAACCGGAACAATCTAAACTCAGACCGATTCAAGCCGTGTTTAAAGCATCCCCTTATGAATCGCTAGGTCAATCTTTTAATCCTTTTAAAAATATCAAGCGTACCGTTAAATCAGTGCTCGGCGGATTATTAATCAACCCTTTGTGGATGCCTATTTTCTATATGATCGGCCTGCAAATCGAGGAAGAGAAAAAATTGATCGCATTGAATCAAGCCGTCATGTCTATCGAACAAGAATCAGTCGATAACCCCTATGAGTTTTACGCGTAAATTACAATATAAGAAAGCGATCACCCAACTCGATTCGCTTGAATGATTGGGCTTTCGCTAGGCTTACCGATTAGGTCTCCAGCGACATTATTAACACCCGCTTTCTTAACCACATCGAAAATCCGAGGCGTATTCACAGACTCAATAACAGTTACTTTATCAAAGGCTTGAGCCAGTTCGACCATCATCTGTAAATTTTTGCTGTTGCCTTTGTTCTTTTTAATTTGCTCAACTAATTGCCCATTGATTTTGACAAAATCGACCGCCAAATGCTTAAGGTAAAAAAACGATGAAAATTCACTTCCGAAATCGTTTAATGCGCACCGGCAGCCGTATTCTTTAATGCGCCGTACAAAACGTTGTGCAATAACGAACTGACCAACCACCGAAGATTCACTGATTTCAAATATGATTTGACTCGGATCAACCGCGTTTTTGTTTAATAATCCTGCCATATCCGAGCAAAAGTCGGGATCTAAAAACAAAGCGCCGGATAAACCGACCGAGATGTTAATCCGATTCCCCGATTGATTATAAAAAGCGAGTTCATTAATTGCCGTAACGACCAGAAGGCGCTCCAGTCGAGCCGCCAGTCCTAATTGCTCAGCATAAAGCCAATATTCCTCCGGCGAAATCAAACTACGGTCATCTCGCCGTATACATAAGCGACTGTTAAAATAGCTTACGCAACGTTGATCGATATCCCAAACCGGCTGATAACTCAACACAAATCGATCCCTATCGAAAGCGATATCGAATAAAACTTGCCATTCGCTTCGCCCTTTGCCGTTGCCTTGACTATTACGTTGCTGATCGAAAAATAAATAGAAGCCGTCTTTTTTTGCATGATGCATCGCCGAATGAGCATTAGCCCTTAATTGATCGACAGTATCGCCATGCTGCGGATAGAGCGCTATTCCGATACCCGTTGATAAGAAAAGGTTTGGCGAATCAATTTCCACATTGAGTGATTCAACTTCATCAATGATTTTATTCGCTAATATAATAATCCCTCGTTGTTGACAATTCGGCATGATCAAGGCAAAACGATTATCGCCAATACGATACAATCGATCGGAAGATCGCAGAATGGGCTTAAGTCTGCTTGCGACACGAAGCATGTAAGATTTATCGAAACGTAAATCGCCGGTGCCGCGCGGAGTCATATCAAATACCAACAAGGCCAACTTGCCGCCATGTCTTTTAGCCGATGCGAGCCGATCGGCTAATTCGGATTCAAAGCTTCTCTGATTGCCCAGACCGGTAACCGGATCGTAATTTGCCATGGTTAATAGCTTTTGCTCAACGATATGTTCGACACTCATATCAACGCCCATCGAAAGCACAAACGCTTCTTGGTTTTCGCCATCCTGATAAAACGGCGCATGAATCCAAAATATGTCGTGACTCCCACCTAACTTCGACAACAAACTGCCTTCTATTTGCAGCCGTTGCGCATGCCTATCGCTTCTTAGCCTGGCCAATTGAGCCCGATGATGCTCCTCGGAGGACGGCAAATAGAGATCAAATAACTTACCGATAATCGAATCTCTTTCTTCGCCTAATACATCCGCAGCCGCCTGATTCGCACTCGCAATCAATCCATTCATCCGTTGCGTAATCATTATGACCGGGGCGGTACTCACCATACGATTAATAAAGTCTCTTTCTTCGGCTAAATTCCGGTTATGCTCTATGATTTCAAGGGTATTAGTATTTACGATTTGTTCCACCAACTCAAGCTGCTGAGCCAATCCTAATACGGAATGATTTAGTCGATCGATTTCGTCATGAAAAAATGGAAACAATCTTTTAGACTTTACTTGCTGCCTGAATGCCGGAAATTGCCGATTGGCCAATAACGGAATCGCTTTTGACAACCTGGCCACGCGACCAATAAAAAACCGGAGAACAATCAATAACATCAGTAGCGATAAGAAAAAACTCATCAAAGCTTGAATCCAAATTGATCTCCGCTTGGCATTTAAAACATCTATATCGTGAGTGATATCGTTAACAAAAACAAAAAATGGCGCACGATTTGTCTCCGAGTGATTCATGCGTCTCATACCGAGCTCATAGTAGCGGTCTCCGAAAGACAACCGTTCGTTACGGTCGGCAAAACGGCTGACTGCGTCGCTCTTGGATAAAATACCTAAGATATCGAAATCCAAACCGGAAAATGTTTTAGCGGTTAATTTGACCGTATAATTCGGGTCTTCAGACGTGTGGGAGTCTTCGACTAAAATGCCGATATCGTTATTCGTTAGCTTTTTGTATTTGATGATTATGTCTGCTAATGACTGGGATACGCTCAATACACCGGCCGACTTTGACTGTCCCAACATTGGAATCATCGCTTGTTGAAAACAAGCATCGGGGCATACAATTCGGTGAACCGGTTCTTCGGTATTTAAAACCTGATGCACATCAGCATTGGATATTGCCAGTTTACGTCCCCATACACCAATGAGTCGCCCACTCTCATCGAATAAAGTAACATTTTCAATATCCCAAATTAATTGTAATTGCTCTCCATTTCGTTCCAACATTTCGAACAGTTTTTTTTCTTTATCAGCACCCTCTACCGAGAAAGCTAAACCTTCGGCGAGCTGGTCTAAAGTTTGGAATGCTTCGTTGGATAATACCTGAGCGGTGTCAAATTGCTTGCTTTGAATATGTTCGCGTTCGAGCTTGAAAACCCGGTTCACTTCGTTATAAGCATAATAGAAATAAGCGCCATACACGAACAACATTCCTATGCCGAATAAAATCGATAATTTCCAGCGCAAACTGAAAAAAGGGGCTTCATCCATCGAACTTACCAATCAAACCATGACATAAACACCTCTATAACCTGAATATTATGACTCCGCATAAGGTGAACGACATAAAAAATGTGCCGTCGGATTCAACTGAAATAAATACTCTATTCGAGAGCAACCTGACCATTGCCGAAAACTATTGCTTGGCTTATCGTAGCCGGCTACACAAGGTAATGCCGACCGAATTACTTCAATTGAGCAATTAAAACATTAGGAATATAACTATTTGAAAATAGTTAAGGAATATGCACAAAATAACTTCTACAAGTAGTAGGCTTTGCGGAGGTTCGGTGACTCGCTTGACAGGACGCCGTGAATACGTCCCTGTAGGCTTGACGGCGGAATCCGATTGCCATGGATGGCATGAATGCAGATTTTGCATTACGCCATGGATGGCGTGTATTAGGGCAATGCAGGGCAGAAAAATGCTCCTGCATTTTCTGCATTCATTACATCCATGTAACTCAGCAATTGCCGAGGAGCAAAAATCTGCCCTGCCGCCGACACCTGTCAATCGAGCCACCGAGCCCCCTTCCAACAGTTGTCTAAGTTATTTCATGCTCGTTCCTAACTGATTAAGTTTTAACAAAAATCGGCAGTTTAGCGCTTTTTACCCTATTTAACCCTACGGTGTTACTTCGCGCTTTCCGTCTCTTCTGTTTCCAGGATTAAAGACAATTGAATTGGTTTAATTTATTTTCGAAAGAAATAAGAAAAATAAATCAATTAGTTACAAAAATAATGCGCGCGTAATCTCGAAACAATATGATAGCAGGGTATTCGAAGCAATAAATCCTAACGGATAGAGTATAACCTTTTTATTCAATCAAGCTACTACTAATTTATCGGAAACCTATCATTCCGGCATGAATTGACGAAATCGATTCAAAAAATGGAAGGTAACTATTCAGCACATGCGGTAGGTTGGTGTCAGGCATTGATTTCTAAGGACGCGTGAATACATCCCTGTAAGTTCTGACTGCAACGTCCTGTTACAGACAGCCTTATAAATCAATGCCTGACACCTTCTCATACATGACTTATGCTGAATAATTACAATGGAAGTAAAAAAAATATTCGACAGCGCAAAAATAGCAACAAAAACCATAAAAAGGTTCTACGGCACCCTCCGGTGGTCTTTCCATAAAACAAGTTGCTGATTTAGCCTCCCTTTAGAAAAGGGAGATTGAAAGGGGATTTTTTAACAATCCCCCCCCTAGTCCCCACTGCCATTAAGTTAAGGATTTTTCCGTTCGCCCTGAGCCTGTCGAAGGGTGAATGGAAAAATCCTGGGTCGATAAGTTAAGCCGTCCATGGTTCGACAGGCTCACCACGAACGGCTTAACTTAATGGCAGTGCCCCCTAGTCCCTCGGCAACTGCTGAGGGACTAGAATGCATTACGCCTCGGATGGCGTGTATTAGGGCAATGTAGGAGCAATTGCCGAGGAGTAAACCCCGGCCAGGATAACCAATCAGTAAGCGCTCGTACTCCATTAATGCCAGCCACCGTATTGCTTAGTCGGGTCACCTTTAAACCCGGTGGAGGTTCCTTTGCCGCTGGCTTTTTTGTTTTGCCGAATCGCATTAATAGCTGCCTGAGCCATATTTTGCTTGGTCAAACCGCCCAAATTTCTAGCCGATTCGACGACCAGCGTCGACATCGTCGAAATATCCTGCATCGCCAATGCCGAATCCATCACAACCGCTTCCAGTAATGTATTCTCGTCTACGGCAATCTCGAGCGTCACCGGATAAGCGGATCCAGGCGGCAATGCTATCGAATAGTGGGCTTCTTGATCGGGTTCGGCAGTAGCAATCGTCGATCCATTTTTGTCCTTCGCGAGAATTTTTCCACTAACAATCAATTCGTCTCGATCGGTCACGGTGCCCTCAATAACATGCGTAGAGCTGATCCCGACTTGTTTCGCGCTACTGGAAGAATCACCGCAAGCCACGACTACCGACACAATGGCCGCACAAAAAATAAGCTTAAATAAATTATTCATCACCTTCCTCCTAATTTCACCCACCGAAGCCGGTTGGCATTCATCACAACAGTGACCGACGACATTGCCATCGCGGCACCAGCAATCATCGGGTTCAATAAAATACCGAACAACGGATACAACAAGCCGGCCGCGACCGGAATACTGATTGTGTTATAAAAAAACGCGCCCAACAAATTTTGTTTAATATTGATGACTGTCGCCTTGGACAATTCGATGGCTTCGGGCACTTTCATCAATGAACCTTGTAAAATCACGACATCCGCACTTTCAATCGCGACATCGGTGCCGGTACCGATCGCGATACCGACATCGGCTTGCGCCAGAGCCGGCGCATCGTTAATGCCGTCACCGACCATGCCGACCTTTTCTCCTCTCTCTTGTAATTCCTTGACGACGGCGGCTTTGTCCTGCGGCAACACTTGCGCCCTAACTTCGGAAATACCGGCCTGACCGGCAATTGCTTTTGCCGTAACTTCGTTATCGCCGGTCACCATAATAATGCGTATGCCTTGCTCTTTAAGCTGTTTAATCGCTTGTTCGGAATCTTTTTTAATCGGATCGGCCACCGCGACAATTCCGGCGATTTCGTTATCGACCGCCAACAGCATCGGCGTTTGGCCCTGCTTCGATAATGCTTGCATTGGCTCCGAATAAGCCGCGCAATCGACATCTTTTTGCGCCATTAGCGCAGTATTGCCGAAATAAACCTGACGTTTATCGATTTCAGCGCAAACTCCGTGGCCTGCAACGGCTTGGAAACGCCGTGCCCGTGACGGCTTGATACCGCGTCGCTCCGCTTCGGCCAAAATAGCTCCCGCCAAAGGATGCTCGGAACCCGATTCGATACTGGCAGTGATTTGCAGCACTTGTTCTTCGGAAAAACCGTTCACAGCCTCGATTGTTGAAACCGACGGTTTACCTTCGGTAACCGTGCCGGTTTTATCGAGAATCACACAAGTCATTTTACCTGCCGTCTGCAAGGCTTCCCCGTTACGAATCAAAATTCCCATTTGTGCCGCCCGTCCGACCGAAACCATGACTGAAATCGGCGTTGCCAAGCCCAATGCGCATGGACACGCGATGACGAGTACCGTCATCGAAGTCACGAAGGCATACCCCAGGGACGGCTCGGGACCGAAGCCTAACCATATAAGAAATGTCAATACAGATAAGGCAACTACGGCCGGCACAAAAATACTCGAAATCCTGTCGGCCAAACGCGCGATATCGGGTTTGCTGCCTTGCGCCTGACGCACGCTTTTAATAATCTGAGCCAACGCGGTGTCGCGGCCGATTCGCGTCGCCTTAAAAATAAAACTCCCTTTTTGATTCATCGTGCCCGCGGCAACCGATGAACCTTCGGTTTTTTCGACCGGCAAGGGTTCGCCTGTCAACATCGATTCATCGACGGACGAATGCCCTTCGGTCACCGTTCCGTCCACCGGAATTTTTTCGCCGGGGCGGACCCGCAAGATTTCGCCGAGCCCGACATCGTGAATCGGAATATCGATTTCCTTGCCTTCACGGATGACTCTCGCGGTACGCGGTTGAAGCCCGATCAACTGACGAATCGCACCCGACGTTTTGCCGCGCGCTAAGGTTTCCAAACCGGAACCTAAATTGATGAACGCCAAGATAATCACGGCCGCTTCGAAATAAGCATGCTTGGCGAGCGACGGCAAGGCATCGGAATAATCGATCACGATCGACGAATACAACCAAGCCGAACCGGTTCCCAGCGCGATTAAGGTGTCCATATTGGCCTGACCGTGAGACAGCGACTTGATCGCGCCGCTATAAAAATGCCAGCCTGAATAAATCAAAATACCCAAGGTCATCAAGGAAAGCTGTGGCCAAAACCATTGACCGGCTTCCGAACCGATTTCGGGCAGCCAGTTGAAATGATCGCCCAACATCAACGGAATACCCAACGCGGCAGCCGCCGCGGCTTTTTTCATCAACGAACGATAGCGTTTGAGTTCGAGTTCTTCCTGTTCGGAGGGATCTTCATCCAAACCTTCCATGACGGCCGCATCGTAACCCGCCGCTTTTACCGCCTTGGTCAATGCGTCCGGATCGGCATCGCCTTTGACTTGAGCCGAATGATCGGCAAAATTGACCGAAACCTCGGCCACGCCTTCAACTTCCGCCAAGGCGGTTTCAACGGCTCCAACGCACCCGGCACAACGCATGCCCAAAATCGACAGGCGCAGTTCGGGCATCGTCATCTCGGATTCGTTTTGTGTGCTCATAATAATCTCCGAATAGAAGTGAATAAGGTTAAAGGGGCAAGGCTTAAGGGGCAAGGAGCTTAAGGGGCAAAGCACCTTTCATCTTTCATCTTTCATCTTTCATCTTTCATCTTTCATCTTTCACCTTTCACCTTGAACCTTGAACCTTGAACCTTACCAATCCCTCATTCCACAGAAAAACCCGCATCGATCACGGCATCTTCTATTTCTTCGACCTCGATCTTAGCCGGATCGTAGCCCACCTCCACTTTATTGTCTTTATGGCTTGCGGAAACCGATAACACACCATCCAGTGTTTTTAATTTATCGCTGATATTGGTTTCGCAACCGCCGCATTTCATACCTGTTACCGTCAGCACAATTGTCTCGCTCATGTCCTCTCCACTGATTCTAGTCATAATATTAAATTAAAACGCACTATGCACCGCTCGACGCATATTTGTTAAACATGATATAAACTAATTCAAAAAAATAGTCTAACGCTCAAATACAATACAACCAAATACAATGCTTTCATACTTTGTTTTATACTCGAATTTTGGCGCCGGTTTAAAGAAGCACCGGGATATTCAGCAATGGGCATATCTAAATGACAAACTTTTTGATTGGTCGTCAACAAATTTTCAATAGAAAACTTGAAATCTATGCCTATGAAATTCTTTTTCGAGGTCATGAATACGACTTGGCGCAAGAAAGCCAAGCCACGCAAGCGACCAACCAAATCGTTACCGATACGATACTCGAACTCGGCATTAATCAATTGGTCGAAAGCCACAGGGCTTTCATTAACTTTACCGGCCAAAATATCCTTGAAAAAACACCGTTAAGCCTTCCCAAAGAACGCATTGTTATTGAGCTACTAGAAGACATCAAAGTCGACTTAAGAATCATCAACAACATTAAAGAGCTAAAGCAACTCGGCTATACCTTAGCACTGGATGATTTTGTGTTGACTGACGAATGGCGGCCTTTACTAGAGTACGTTGACATCATCAAACTCGATGTCTTGCAAATGTCCGAGCAAGAAACCCTCGACATAATCAAACAACTCAAACATTACCCCGTTAAGTTATTGGCCGAAAAAGTCGAAAGCCACCAACAATACGAACAACTACTCGAACTTGGCTGCGACTATTTTCAAGGTTTTTTTCTCAGCAAACCGAACATCGTCGAAGGCCGGCGTTTGGGTATAAACCAAACAGCGGCAATCAGATTGTTGGCTGCAGTCAATAATCCCAACGTAGAATTTCTCGAACTAACACAAATCATTTCGCAAGATGTCACATTAAGCTTTAAATTATTGCACTACATTAACTCGGCTTTTTTTGCGATTCCACGACGCATCGAATCGATCCGGCATGCCGTCTCTTATCTTGGCCTGAATGAAATCAAACGATGGTGTAATATTCTAACCTTCGCCTCATTATCGAATAAACCGAAAGCCCTACTTCAAACAGCCTTGATTCGAGCTAAAATGTGCGAACTATTAGCCCGGCACCTTAGCGAAGAACCCGAACATTACTTTTTAATCGGTATACTATCGAGTCTCGACAGTATCCTAGATTTGCCGATCGATGAAGCGCTCGGTCAATTACCATTGACGGCCGATGTCGCGATTGCTATTTTGGAAAAGAATGGATTAGGCGGAGAAATTCTTCAATTCGTGCTCGGTTTCGAGCAATGGTTGCCGCAAGCGATACACTTCAAAGCTTTAACTCCGGCGATGATTAACACTGCGTATCTGGAAAGCATCGACTGGGCGAATCAAATCATGAACAACATCGAATAACCGATTCCATGAACAAACTTTTATTTTTATTTTCATTGATGATCCATACGCAGTTACTATCGGCGAGTGAGCTTGGGGCTATCGATATACCGCAAATGCTCGAAATGAAAAACAGACAAAATGCTTTGATCATCGATATCCGTACCGAAAAAGAATGGGCCGAGACTGGAACGATACCTCACAGTGTAAGGCTTCAATTTTTCGATAGTCGAGGCAGCTACGATGCAGAACAATGGCTAAGCGAAATGGAAAAATTACGCACTTCACCGAATCAACCCGTCGTGCTGGTATGCCGATCCGGCAATCGAAGTGAAAAAGCCGGTAATCTCCTAGTGCAAACATTCGGTTTAGACAATATTAACCATCTACAAAACGGTATTCAGCCTTGGATTCAAGCCGGCTATGCCACCACTCAACATTGCCCTGGTCTATTGGCTTGTAAACAATGACAAAAAATCTCAACACCATCACCAACCAAGCAATCGCACTCGCAGGCATCGCCCAAGCGGCCGCGCTGGTCAGGCAATTGGCAACAACCGGCAAATCGGATCCCGATGCAACCGAAGCCAGTATCGCCAGCATTCTTAAAATCGACTCGGATACGGTTGAAGACATTTATGGCGGCCTAGCCGGTATCAAATTCGGATTGGAACAACTCAACCGGCAAATGACCGGTTTCGATATCGCAGATCCCGAACAAGCACGATATGCGGCATCGCTAGTATTTTTAGAAAAACAGGTATCAAACCGTCCCGATTTAATGGAAGTCATCGGTAAAGGCATCGAAAAAGCCCAACACCAAAGCGAAACTTTCGGGCTTTTGCACGAAAACGTATTAGCCAACCTCGGCGACATTTATCACAACACGATCAGTACGCTACAACCGAGGATCATGGTCAACGGCGAACAACATTATTTATCGAGACCCGATACCGTCAATAAAATCAGAGCCCTGCTGCTAGCTGGCATACGCTCGGCAATCCTATGGAAGCAATGCGGCGGATCGCGTTGGAAATTTTTGTTCTTCCGGAAAAAACTACAAACGGAAGTCGAAGCACTGCTCCAAAGAATCTAACCGAATTGCGTTATGAGTCATCTGATAATAGCCGAACATTTATACCGTTATTACGGCAAACTTTGCGCGGTCGACGATGTCAGTTTTACCCTGTCTAAAGGCGAAGTACTAGGCTTTTTAGGACCGAACGGCGCCGGTAAAACCACGACGATGCAGATGCTCTGCGGCAATCTCGCTCCCAGCGCCGGACTCATTACTATCAACGGTTACGACATACTCGATAAACCGAAATCGGCTAAGTTGAAACTCGGCTATTTACCGGATACACCTCCGCTATACCGTGAATTGACCGTCGATGAATTTTTGCATTATTGCGCGCGACTCCATCGTCTAACGCGCGGACATATCTCAAAAGCCATCGCAACAGCCAAGGAGCGATGCGGCTTAAGAGAAGTCGCGAGCCGGCTCATCGGCAATCTTTCCAAAGGCTTTCAACAACGGGTCGGCATCGCTCAAGCCATCTTGCACAATCCTGACGTCGTTATTCTCGATGAACCGACCGTGGGTCTTGACCCGATACAAATCCGAGAAATTCGAAACCTGATCCGTGAACTGGGCCGAGACCACGGCGTCATTCTGTCCACCCATATTCTGCCGGAAGTCCAAGAATCCTGCACACATGTACAAATTATTCAGCACGGCAAATTGATTTTTCACGAAACGATCGAAGGGCTCAATCGGCAGTTAAAGACAAGTACGCTACAAATCAAAACGCGACTACCGGCCGATTTCAATAGCTTGAAAGCGATACCCGGCATATTGTCAGTCGAAGGCTTACCCGGAAACATTACGCGATTACACCACGATAATACGCAAAATCTTAACGAACATATTACCGAAACTGCCGTTCGCCTAGGTTGGGGACTACTGGAAATTACCGAAATGAAACAATCGCTTGAAGACGTTTTTGTCAAACTGACTGAATCGAGCCATCGTAACGCAGTTTGATAATAAGAAATTTATTAACGGTATCCAGTTGCTTTCTGAACAGAGTCAATATGTGTCAGCTCTAAGCTTTATCCTAACGTTCATGAAAGCCCGGCAATCACCCCGGCAAATGAAAGTACGAGACGTGGGGAGGGCGCGGTCACTCGCCCGACAGGACGCCGTGAATACGTCCATGTAGGCTCGATGGCGGCTATCCTGCCGCCAACGCCTGTCGATCGAGCAACCGCACCCTCTCCGGAACCGGCATTGCCAGAACAGAGATTTGTATATCGAAAAATTAGATAATGAATCCAAATTTACGAACTTTCACAGTAAAAAGAGCAGTTGACATGTGTTGTAGACCGTTCGTGCTGAGCTAAGTCGAAGCATGAAGGGTATACAACACTTTCACCGTCGTGGTGAAGCCTCAAACTACCGTTGACCCTTCGACGGGCTCAGGGCGAACGGTAGTTTGAGGCTCTCAACTGCTCTTTTTAGGTTTATCCTAACGATTCATGAAGGCCCGGCAAGTGAAAGTGCAAGGCGTGGCGAAGGGTACGATCACTCACCCGACAGGCCAGCTCCATTCTGGTCCCTCACCGGGCGTTAGGTGAGGGACCGCACACACCGATGCCTGCTCAGGCGCTGCCGAAATTTGAAGCATGAAAGGTATAATTAAATATTTTCGTGATTTTCGTGTGTTTCGTGGACAAAATGCTTTTTATGGATTTATAACGGAGCCCCAGCTCCGGCCTCTTTATTGACCGGCAGATAGACACGGAATTTTGTTCCTTTACCTAATTCCGATGTCAAATCGATCGTCCCGCCATGCTCCTTGATGATCTTATAAGACAGCGATAAACCCAAGCCCGTCCCCTTACCGACCGGCTTAGTCGTAAAAAACGGGTCGAATATTTTCCGCCTAACCTCCTCGGACATGCCGCAACCGGTATCTTCAACCTCTATCCATACCCTATCGTTACCTTGACCGCCCGTTCTTATAATTATTTTTCCTGATTTTTCGATGGCTTGGGCGGCATTCACCAGCAAATTCATCACGACTTGATTGATCTGTGAGCCGACGCAGTTAATCGGTGCAAGCCCCCCATATTCCTTGATAATTTCCGCCTTATATTTTAATTCGTTATTCACGATGTTAAGTGTGGCATCGATGCCCGACTCAAGGTCATGCAGACCGCTTTCGTTCTCATTCATATGCGAAAACTCGCGAAGATTCTGAATGATTTTTCTTGCTCGCACTGCCCCTTCGATCGACTCCTCGATCAAATCGGCTAAATCGGCTTTAAAATCATCGTAATCCAATTCTTCTTTAAGCTTCTGGAAAAACAACACATCGGGGTGGTCTTGCGGCAACTGCCGGGAAAATTTTTCGGCCAATTCGAAAATAGACAACACTGACTGTAAGCGATCTTTTAAGCCTTCCAAATTCGCATATACATAACTCAGCGGGTTATTGATCTCATGAACAATACCGGCCGCCAACAAGCCTAATGATGCCATTTTTTCGGATTGAAATAAAAACGCCTGAGCCTCTTTTAATTCGCCCATGCGGCGTTCGATTTCGCTTTTTAGCCATACATTTTGACTTTCCAGTAAGTCGCGCTCGTTTTTTAGCGCCAATTGGCTTTTAACTCGAGCCATGACGATGCCCGGCACAATCGGTTTAACGATATAATCGACGGCCCCCAATTGCAAACCGAACGCCTCATCGGCTTGATCGTCTAGCGCCGTCACGAAAATCACCGGGATTTCACAACATTCCGGTTCGGCTTTCAGTCGACGGCACAAATCGTAACCGCTTATCCCCGGCATCATCACATCAAGCAATATCAAATCAGGCATATACTCACGCGCCAATTTCAAGCCTTTTTCACCGGATGTGGCAACTTGAACGCTATAATCATCCTTTAAAACTTCAGCCATCAATTCAAGATTAGCCGGCATATCGTCGATGATCAGTATCTTTTTTTTATTATCCATGCTCATTTCTCATACTTATCAAGCCGCGCATTAATCGAATACCGAACGCTTACTGTGAAAGTTCGCGGATTTGAAATCTTAATCTAGTTTTTCGATATTCAACACAATGCCGGTTCCGAAGAGGGGGCGGTTGCTCGATCGACAGGCGTCGGCGGCAGGGAGCCGCCGTCGAGCCTACATGGACGTATTCACGGCGTCCTGTCGGGCGAGTGACCGCACCCTCCCCACCCCAGAGAGCTTTCATTTACCGGGGCGATGGCGAGGTCTTCATGATCGTTAGGATATAGACAAACCGTCATTATCGTTATCCGATACACTTCTCAATATCCGTAAAGCCTCATCATAATCGAACCGATCAATACACCGATTAAACATCGCATAACGATCGCCCAAATAGACCCGCAACATCGCCGCCGATTCACGGCTTAAACTGCCGGCTTTAACATTGCTCTCATCCAGTAAGCGCTCAAGGTCTTGGATGAGGCTCCTCAAACGCTCAGGATCGATATCAATCGACTCGAGATCATCCTGTTCGGTTGCTTCGGGCAAAGACTGAATTGCCTCGACCAACTGTGTTAATTCATGTTCGCATGCAAGCGCCAATTTCATACAATCGTCCGACCCGGCATCCGCACGTAAGGCATTGTCCAATGCTGCCGCACAATCGGCGACAACCCTAGCGCCTAAAGTCGCGGCTACGCCTTTCAGACCATGCGCTAAGCGACGAACGGCTTCGTTATCGCCGGAAGCTAATTGTTTCCGTGCCAGACTCATGTCTTGTCGATGCGATTGCGCAAACATGCGTAGAAGCCGTCGATACTTACCGATATCGCCGTTGACCATTTGCAGGCCCTTAACCGTATCCACGCCCGGTATATCCCCTAGCTCGCTTTGGCTATTCAATTGATCGAACACCATTCGAGACTCCTCAGACCGATTATCGAGCTCCGGCAAGTCATGTTTTTCGCGCGCCAACCAACGCAACACCACGGTATAAAGTACCTCCGGAATCACTGGCTTGGCGATGAAATCATTCATTCCGGCGTCAAAACAAACACGACGATCTTCGTCGAAAGCATTAGCGGTCATCGCCAAAATCGGCAACCGCACATACTCCGTTTGAGAACGAATCGCCCGAGTAGCAGCCAAACCGTCCATCTCTGGCATCTGCATATCCATCAATATCAAATCGTACTGTTTCGATCGGACTTTATCCAATGCCACACGGCCATTTTCGGCGGTATCCACCGACAAACCGACACTATGTAATAACTCCAAAACGACTTCTCGATTGATCGGGTTGTCTTCCGCCACTAGCAAACGCGCGCCGGCATATCGGCGACGCAATAGATCATCGACAGCTTTGCTTGTTCCAATCTGTACCGCCGACATCACTCCACGCCCGCGCCGAAGCCAAGCGGTAAACCAAAATGTACTACCCTGCCCAATCCGGCTTTCAACGCCGACGTCCCCGCCCATCATGGTCGCAAGCCTTTTGGTAATCGCCAATCCCAAACCGGTACCGCCGTATTTTCGGGTAATCGACACATCGGTTTGAGAAAAAGATTCAAACAATAACGGCAAATGCTCTTCGGCGATGCCGATTCCCGAATCCTGAACTTCAAAACGTACTAACAAGCCTTGCTCGTTCTCTTGCAACAGTTTGGCGCGCAAGACAATCGAACCTTGTTCGGTGAATTTCACCGCATTGCCCGCATAGTTCAACATCGCTTGACGCAGACGTGTCGGATCGCCTCTAAGCCAATGAGGAACGCCGTCGCTATCCGAAATAACCGACAAGCCCTTGAGCTTGGCTTGATCGGCAACCAACGACTTAATATGATCCAATACGGCCTCGAGCGCGAAGTCGGTTTGCTCCAATTCCAAACACCCTGCCTCGATTTTGGATAAGTCCAAAATATCATTAATAATCGACAATAAATGTTGAGCGGAAACCTCGATTTTAGTCAGGCGTTCGCCTTGCACGGGCGACAACGGGCTTTGTTTTAATAAATATGTCAATCCCAGAATCGCATTCATCGGCGTACGGATTTCATGACTCATATTCGCCAGAAACGAGCTCTTGGCCTTGTTTGCCGCATCCGCCGCGGCACGCGCTTTTTCCAGCTCCGCCGTTCGATCGGCGACCAGTTCTTCCAAATGATGACGGTAGCGGTCCAATTCCTCGCCGTTATGTTTTTTGTCGGTAATATCCTCTTTGACCGACACATAATGCGTAATACGACCATCCGGTTGACGGAGCGGCGAAACGATCGCGAACTCGATATATTCGCTGCCGTCCTTGCGCCGGTTAATAAATTCGCCTTTCCAAGTTTCACCGCGCATCATTGCATCCCAAAATTGAATGAACGTCTCAGGCGGCGTCTTACCGGAGTGTAAAATTTTAGGATTACGACCGATTACCTCGTCAAAGCTATAGCCAGTATTCGCCACAAAAGCCTGATTGACATATTCGATCTCGGCATCCAAATTAGCGATCACAATGCTTTCGGGACTCTGCTCGACGGCCTGTGCAAGCTTGCGCAACTGCTCCTCGGTTCGTTTACGCTCGGTAATATCGCGGACAATACCGGCAGCATGCCAATGCCCGTCCAATTTGACAGCCGAGAGAGAAAGCTCGACCAAAAACTCCTCGCCGTTTCGGCGAACGGCAGGCAATTCCAAAGTACGGCCGACAACAGGTCCATCCCCTGTTTGTTTGAAATGCGATAACCCGGCTGAGGCTGAATCATGTAAACGGGAAGGCGCAATCGTAGCATGAAGCAACTTCCCCTTCACTTCGTCTTGCGTATAACCGAATATTGTCTCGGCCGCGGGGTTCCAAATAACTATCCTATCGTTTGCATCCATTAAAATAAAGGCATCCCGAATGTTCTCCACCGCCACCCGGAAACGCGCTTCACTATCGCGCAACTCTTGCTCCATCGATTTTTGCGCGGTAATATCGCGATGGTATCCATGCTTGCCTAGATAAACCCCGTTCTCGTCATGGATAGCCTTATTCTGATGACTGATCCAACGGATAGTGCCATTCTTGTGTACGATTCGAAATTCCAAATAGCCCTTTTTGTCTTTGCTATCGCTCATCAGATAGTGCCAATATCTATCCCGATCCTCTTCATGCACAAGCTCGTCCATGAGCTTGGCATTTTCAAGAAACGCATCGGCGGGGTAACCTGTTATTTGCGCACACCCCGGCGAAATATAATTGAATTGCCCATCAGGATTGAGCCAAAAAATACAATCCGAAGAATTCTCGGCCAACAACCGAAATTTGGCTTCCGACTCCAACAATGCGGCATGCGCCTGTTCAGCCCTGGTTTGCGCAACGATTGCATCCTCCATTAAGTTCAACGCGGCCAGACGCGCTTGGCGTTGCTCCTCGAGGGCTTTCGCCTGGCTTTGCTTTAACGCGACTTCGGCATGTTGCAGAGCTCGATGCTCTTTGACTTCATTTAGAGCACGATGGATGGACGAAGGCAAGCGGGCAAGATTATCCTTGAGTACGAAATCGCTGACGCCTTGCCATAACAAGTCCACGGCGACTTCTTCGCCGATCGCACTCGTCACTAAAATTACCGGCAAGTCATCCCGGTACGATTTGATAGATTGGAGGGTCGAACGAAAATTCATGCCGGGTACATTATAATCGGAGAGCACCACATCCCATTCGTTTTGCAAGGCCCGCTGCAACTCCGCATTGGAGTTTACGCAATAACACACAGACGCGAGTCCATGCCTTCGCAAATAGCGCTCCAACAACAAAAAATCTGCCGCACTATCCTCAATAACAAGAATTTTTTGCACATCATTCATGACGACTTGTTTCCTTCGACTGCAATTTCAGGCAATGAAAAGCAAAACTCAGCGCCTTTACCCGGCTGGCTATCGACTTCGATTACGCCGCCATGCCGATTGATGATGCGTTTAACGGTAGCCAAACCGATACCAATTCCGGGAAATTCATTTTGATGATGCAAGCGTTGGAAAGGTTGAAATAAGCGTTCGGCATTTGCCATATTGAAGCCGACGCCATTGTCGGCCACACAAAAATAGCGAACGCCTTCTCGATCTTGGGCAAACACGCGAATGCTCGCCGCTTTTTGTTTAGCCGTATATTTCCAAGCATTTTCGAGCAAATTTGATATGACCGACTCGATCATGCGTTTATCACAACTGGCATTCAGGCCTTGTTCGACCCGCACATCGACATGACGCCCGGGATTACTATCGGACAGTTCGGCGAGCACGCGAACCGCCAGCGAAGAAACATCAACCCGATCACGGCTTAGCTCGCCGCGGGTATTTCGCGATAACGATAATAAGCCGTCGATCAAATCATTCATACGGCGGGTCGCAACTCCGATCTGCTGCAAATATTCTTTTGCCTGGTCTTGCAGTTCATCCGCATAGTCTTCGATTAAGGCCCAACTAAAACCATTCAATGCTCGGATCGGAGCCCGTAAATCATGGGAGACCGCATAAGCGAAGCTGTCTAATTCCTGATTCGCCAAGGTCAGTTCTTCGGTTCTTTCCTCTACGCGCCGTTCTAAATCGGCATTGAGCCTGAGTATCTCTAACTCGTAATGCTTCCGCTCGGTTATATCCCGAGCAATCGTGGAAGAAGCCACCACTTTTTTCTCTTTATCGAAAATAGGTGAAATAGTCATCGCCACATCGAACAAATTGCCATTCTTATGTAAACACTTTAATTCGTGCTGCCTGACCGATTGCCCCCTGCCGACCGCTTCGACTAGCATCTGCTCTTGATTACGCTGTGTGGGTGCCATCAGCGAGAGCAGCGATTGCCCTAAAACTTCCTTTGAGGTATAGCCAAACATCGCCTCAGCCGCCCTGTTCCAATCCGTTATGATTCCATCGGCACTGCCGCCAATAATCGCATCATCGGAAAACTCGACAATAGCCGCACGAAGTATTCGTTCCTTATGCAAGCTTAGTTCGATTTCAGACTTTGCTTGCCTTAACTGTTCTTCGACCCTTCTTCGTTCGATGATTTCAGCTTGTAATTGCTCATTGACTCGACGCAATTGCGAGGGACTGGGTAATCTAAGAGCATCGGGAAGTACATACCAGAGTGACACGGCGGCGCCGATCGAAATCAGAGCGGTAGCCGACTTGAAAATAACATCCAAGCCATACCAAGGTTGCCACAGTAAGACGGCCCCGAGCAGATGAGTCATTCCGCAAGCCATGATAAACGTGGCGAACATCCACAGCACCCATTGATAAGGAAAGTCCTTGCGTCGTCTCGCGAAATAAGACAACGCGGCCGGCATGGAAAAATAAGCGAGAAAAATCAATGTTTCGCTAACAACATAAGTCATCACTAAAGGCGGCGACCAACTTAAACAATAACCGTGAGGAAGCAATCCCTTTGTTGACAGAAATTGGCTCAGTTCATCGATCATGACGCCACCGAATCAAGGCTAAAAAATGGATTGTATTTAACATATTTCAATAGATCCTGAGACTCAAATCTAAACTGGGTCGTTAAAGCATAGCGTAGGCTACGCAATCGGGCATGGGCTTGAATAGACTCTTCAAATGGTTCCCACGCTCTGCCCCACTGCCATTAAGGAACGGGTAACCCGTCATTCCGCCATGGACTGGCGGAATCCAGTGCCATGGATGGCAAGCTGTTAAAGTACATTAGAGCCTGAATGCAAGAAGTACTTATTTTTATGACGGCTTAACTTAATGGCAGTGACTCTCTGTCCTCGTCCTTATATACCTTTCGCACTTCAAATTTCGGCATTAGCCTATGGAGGTGCCGGGGTGTTAGGTCGATTTTTGCTCCTGCAAAATCGACATTCACGCCATCCATGGCGCTCGCAAAGGCTTTGATAGCATGGATGCTATCATAGAGCCTACATGGACGTATTTACGGCGTCCTTTGACGGGCACCCCGGCACCGAAATTTGACAAGCAAAGGGTATATATATTGTAGGATACGCTGCGCATACCTTCATGCCGTTAAGTATCGAATCTCTACCTAGATCGAACCATAAGGTCTTGTGTCGAAATTGGCAGGGTTACCCTGGTACGCACAGCGTACCCTACAGAGTTCCAGCGCTTGCATGATTTTGCCATCGCGCTGGATGGCCGGCAGCGTATCGAAAAAGAAATGTGCATAACGACAGGCACGGAGCGTGGCGACGATGAATACACTACAAGTCCTCCGGGAGCATATTGGGGTATCAAAAGCTTAAGTTATTTCACGCTCATTCCTTACCGGTTTCGTTAAATTGCGTATCTTGCTGAGAATTATCGAGAAAAGCTAGCGGATAAGGCGGACTCTGCCCTAGCCGCTTAGAAAGTTCATTGATTTTCTGCTTTAAAGCAATCATATCGAGCTCACGCCCAACCGTCGCGCGATTAAAGCGCTCCAATTCCTGATTACGATCCTCTAGCTCTTCGGTTTGCCGGCGAAGCGTCTCTTCAACGGCCTTACGAGCGGTGATATCGGTATGAGCGATGACCACGCCCTGCTCCTCTGTCTCCAATGGAGTGGCAGTCATCATAAACCAGCGCTGCCGTTCCGGCGAATGGCAGGCATATTCCAAGTAAAAAACTGGAACACGGCCTTCCAAAACCGCTAAAATTCCGTCTCTTGCCGTCATCGCGCCTTCGGACGATGAGCCGGTGCTTTTTTGACAAACGTCCAAATAATTTACGCCGACATCAACTGAATTAAACGCCTCTCCGGACGCCAGTCCGTTGTCATGAGCAAAGCGCCGCCACGGTTGATTGACCGCTACAACGATTCCCTGTTTATCCAATACAGCGATATGCGCATTAACCGAATCCAAAATCGCACGCTTAAACGCTTCGCTTTGCCGCACAGCCAATTCCGCTTGCTTTCGTTCCGTGATATCTTGATCGAGGCCTCGAAAACCGAGCAATTGACCACCATCATCGAGAATCGGCGTACCGTGAGACATGATATAACGCAAGGCGCCGTCTTTGTGACAATTTATGCTCTCAATGTCACGAAACGATTTACGATGGGTCTTAATGCCTGCAAACCATTCACGTAGCTTGTCGGCTTCTTCGGAAGGCATAAAATCGAAGGGTGTCTTACCTAGCACTTCTTCGGGCGCATATCCAAGCATTTCGAATACGCCGTCGGATGAGTAAATGTAACGCGCGTTTGTGTCGATTTCCCAAATCCAGTCCGCAGAAACATTTGCGATATCGTAAAAACGCCGCTCGCTTTCACGAAGCGCGTCTTCGGCGGCTTTGCGCGCGCTGATGTCGAGAAAGAGCCCTATGACGGCCGGCCGGCCTTGATAGTCGAAGGCACTGCCATGCGCTTCGATATATACAGGACTTCGGTCGCGGCGTAATGCGGTAAAACGGTAATTACTGATCGAGGATACCGTTCCATTGATCAAGCTAGCGATGTTATTGGTGACTTCCTCACGATACTCAGGGCTGATTAAATCGTCGACCGCCAATGTGTCGATAATATGCTGTGTAGAGTCATATCCTAAAATCGATGCAAACGCCGGGTTAATGTAGCGAAATCGATTATCCTGAATGATATAAATACCGGCTAGCGATTGCTCCACCAATGCCCGAAAACGCTCCTCGCTATTTCGTAACGACCGTTCCGCTTGTTTTAGCTCGCTAATGTCGCGGGAAATCCCGAATATCCCGATGACATTATTGTCGTTATCGAACAAAGGCCCCTTAGTGGCAAGAAATGTGCGTTTTTCGTTCGAAACTTCGAGATCCTCGTAGTAAGTAATGACTCGACCTTCTTCCAAAACAGCCCTATCGTTCGCGATAAGCATTTCGGCCTGTTCGGGTGAAAAAAGCGCCGTATCGTCAAGCCCCAGAACATCGACGGCCTTTTTTCCGGTAAAACGCTCCGAAGCGGGATTAAAAAGCGTATAACGACCTTCCAAATCCTTTGCGAAAATCGCATCGTTTGAACTATCGGCGATTGCGGCTAATAAACCGAGCGCCTTTAACCGCTCCGCTTGAGCCCGTTGTATTGCTTGAGACTCGGCTAAACGTTCCTGTTGGCGTAACAGATAGAATCCCGTCCCAATTGTAAATATCGAGATTAAACCGGCAAGTCCCAACCAAGCCGAGTCTTGCATCGTTGCCGGTCGTATTGGCGATAATTGCAATGGTTGATTGCCGAAAGATCCATATTGGCTATAAGCAAATACGAATAAGAAAACGGCGACAATCAATAACGTCCAATGCACGCCTGTACCGAAACGATTTTTTTCGGTATTTTCTGCAATGGCTTCCCGGTCCACCAAGCGGTGCATTAATTGAAACAGCAGCAACGATGTGACAATAACGAAGATCCACCCCTTAATGGTGCTAATTAACGCTATGTTATCCGGCTCATCAATAAGACTTGATAACAAGCTATCGGAAAAGAATATCCACAACGCGGCGTACAACGCATAAGTCAATACGACACGGATGATTTCCGCCCGAGGGTGTCGACGAAACATTTTGTTATGCCATTACCGAATCGCTATATCGGTCGGCTATTTCGCAAAAGACATCGAAATGCTTCAAAAACACATCGACCATGACCGGGTCGAAATGACTGCCGCGCCCCAAAGCAATAATGTCCCTGGCCTCACCGTAACTCATCGGCGCCTTATAAACACGCGGAGAAATCAAAGCATCGAAGACATCGGCCAGCGCCATGATGCGCGCCGAAACCGGTATGCTTTCGCCGGACAAGCCATCCGGATAACCGGAACCGTTCCATTTTTCATGATGCCAATGGGCTATTTCCTTAGCCAACGACAAAAATTCGACTTGCCCCGCGGCTTCTTGTTCAGCCATTTCAATCGCTTCGCTACCGATACGGGCATGCGTCTTCATCACGGCCCATTCGGCGGATGTCAATGGCCCCGGCTTGAGCAAGATGGCATCGGGAATACCGACCTTGCCGATATCGTGTAACGGCGCCGAACGACTCAATAGTTTGATAAATTTATCGGTCAGCATATCGCAAAATCCAGGGGAATCGCGCAAAGCCAAGGCCAACTCTTGCACATAACCTTGGGTTCGCAGAATATGATTGCCGGTTTCAGGATCGCGCGCTTCGGCCAGATGAGCGAGAGCCCTGATACTGACCTCTTGTATCAGCTCGTTTTCCGCCATACGCCGCGCAATCTCGGCCTCCAACCAAGAATTTTGAGCCGACAAGCGATCGCGCGCTTGTTTAAGCTCTAATTGAATTCGGACGCGCGCCATGACGATCGGGGGCGAAATCGGTTTGGTAATATAATCGACAGCACCGAATTCCAAACCCTGGAATTGCGCTTCGTCACTGTCCATCGCGGTGACGAAAATAATCGGAATATCTTTCGTGGCCGAATCGGCACGCAAATGCTCGAATACTTGATAACCGTCCATACCCGGCATCATCACATCGAGCAAAATTAAATCGGGATGCGGCGCAGTGCCGGCAATACGCAAGGCCTTTTCTCCAGACGTGGCAACGCGTACTTGAAATTGAGTTTGCAGTAAATCGCTGAGAACGCACAAATTTTCCGGCGAGTCGTCGACGATCAGTATTTTAGCGTTAGAGTTTTCCGGCATTGACAGGCTCATGGATGAGGGGAAATGAGGTAGAGCGCTAAAAACTTCCAAGCACCTGAAATTTCCATCAAATCTAACACACAAAAACAAGTGCCGCATAACTATTGTGGATATTTTTTTCGGCATTTTGAGTACTAACCCGCAAATTGCTTCAAATAATGCCTTCCGCATAATGATCATTAGCTATACAAACGCCATATTGCGTTATCGGTTATAATTTCGGCCGGATCCGCCATAGAACATTATTCAATCAATCCGCAGATGTTGACCGATAATCAGAAAGACATTCTCAAGCGCTCAAACCTTAATCTAAAACACCTGAGCGAAGAAAAACTATTAGCAATCGCCTCGCGCGCGGTCGACGAAGCGAAACTCAACGACGAAGAGCTCCTCGAATTCATCGAGATAGCCAATGCCTTGTATCGAGGCGGCGAGGCGCTGATTAGCGATGCCGAATACGACTTTACTTTTATCGCCGAACTGAAACGCCGTCATCCGAAGCACTCTTTCGTAACGCGCGTCGAACCGGAATCGGTTTTCGCCGGTAAGACGGTTGAATTACCGGTTAGAATGCTATCGACCGACAAGGCTTATAGCCAGAGCGAAATCGAGAGTTGGGCCAAACGCATCCAAAAAGCGGCCGACGAACTAAACATAGCCTTCGATTCTCTCGTTTTCAAGGTAACGCCGAAACTGGACGGCTATGCGGCCTATGACGACGGCGAACGGTTTTATACGCGCGGCGACGGCAGAAAAGGCACCGACATCACACGCGTCTTCGAGCGCGGCTTACAAGTCGCGGATAATGGCTCCCGCGGCCTGGGTGCCGGCGAAATCGTCGTCGGCAAAACCTATTTTCAGCGTTATCTGTCCGAGTTTTTCGATAACACGCGTAATTTTCAGGCCAGCGTCATCAAGGAAAAAGATCTGGAGCAACATGCGGAACAGGCGATTAAAGATCAAGCCGCAGTATTTTTTCCTTTTGCGAAACTGCCCGCTTGGCAAGGCAGTTGGACGGAACTTGCCGAGCGCTTCGATGAGATCGTAAAACAAATCTGGCATGCGGTAGATTATGACGTCGACGGCGTAATACTCGAAATTACCGACGAGCGAATAAAAACCCATATGGGCGCCACCCGCCATCATCATCGTTGGCAAATCGCCTACAAGGAAAATGTCGCGACCGCCGAAGTCAAGATCCTCCAAGTCGTACCGCAAACTTCGCGCTCAGGCCGCATCACACCGGTCGTCGAAGTCGAACCGATCCGTCTGAGCGGCGCACTGTTGCAACGGGCGACCGCTCACCATTATAAGATGGTCGTCGACAAAGGGATCGGTCCCGGCGCGGTGATCAAGCTCGCCCGAAGCGGCGAGGTCATTCCGAAAATCGAGGAAGTCATCACGCCGGCCGAACCGGATCTTCCGGAACAATGCCCGAGTTGCGGCAGCGAGTTGGTTTGGGACGGCGACTTTTTGTATTGCACAAACAATTTCGATTGCCCCGCCCAGGTCAGTCATTCGATAGAACATTTTTTTCGGGTACTCGGCAATAACGACGGTTTCGGCCCGGCGACGATCGCCAAACTTTACGATAACGATATCCGAACGATCGATAAGATCTACCAACTTAACGCATCGGATTTCGAAGCGATGGGTTTCGGCCCGAAGCAGTCGCAAAATTTGGTCGATCAATTGCAGCGTAGTTTATCCGAACCGATCGAGGACTGGCGGTTTCTGGCCGCGTTCGGCGTATTCCGAATGGGGCTTGGCAACTGCGAAAAACTGCTCGCACACTACCGTTTACCGGAAATCTTTTCGCTGAGCGAAGAAGAAATCGTCGCGCTCGAAGGCTTCGCCGAGAAAACTGCCGATATCGTACTGAAAGGTTTGAAAAAAATCGAACCGTTGTTCAACCAATTATATCGTTTAGGCTTTGTATTGAACGAAACCAAAACCAAGGAAATGCCTGCGGGACAAAGCCCCATAGCCGGCAAATCCTTGGTGTTCACCGGCACGATGCAACAAGGCTCGCGCGAGGATATGATTCGCGAAGCCAAAGCAATGGGCGCAAAAGTCGGTAGCGCGGTTAGCGGGAAAACCGACTATTTGGTCATAGGGGAAAAGGTAGGGGCAACCAAATTAAATGCCGCCGAAAAACACGGCGTACGCATACTGAGCGAAGCCGAATATCTGGATTTGATCGGTCGATAGAATGCCTGAGGGCATATACCTAGAACAAGCATTTCACCATGAAGATCATGAAGAATTAGCGTCTTCGTTCATCTAAGAGGTTAGAAAGTAAACTTAAGAACGAGCATGAAATAACTTCTACAAATGGTTCCCATGCTCTGCGTGGGAACCTGGACGGGGACGCTAGAGCGGCTCGGGATGCGTTCCCACGCGGAGCGTGGGAACGATGCGCTCATCTTTTTATTCACTGAGAGAGGATTGGATGCGGGAATCAAAAGTCTAATTTATTTTGTGCTTATTTTTTAGGTAATCTCTCGAAATACATCATGAACTTCATGCGCATCATGGTTAACCTGTCGAATTTAGGATAGGAGCTTTTGTCACCAAGTATTAATCTCGCTGAACAGAGGTTATCGAATATTTTGGAACGAAGTTGTTTGATAAATCCGCGGATATTGAACGTCAGCGGCTTTCCCTCACCTAGCGTGAGGTGAGGGAATCATATACCCATCGCACTTCAAATTTCGGCATTGACACATGGAGGCGCCGGGGTGTTCGGCAAAGGCTTTGACAGCAGGGATGCTGTCACAGAGCCTACATGGACGTATTCACGGCGTCCTTTGACGGACTCTTCGGCGCCGAAATTTGACCAGCAAAGGGTATAACTCAGTTATTTCATACTCATTCCTCAACCTACTTTCACGAGGCTTGGAACATAATCTTCCGGCGGCTCGAACCCTAACAACGAGATACAAGTCGCCGCCAGATTCGCAATTCCGGGGTTTGGCACATCGGCCAAACTCGCATGGGCCTCCCCTGAAGGATCGTAAATAATTGCCGGCACCGGGTTCAATGAATGAGCCGTTTTGGGCTTGAACTTGCCTTCATCGTCAAGAACCAGCTTACCTGTCTTTTTATCCAGCTCGCACATGTCGTCCGCATTGCCGTGGTCTGCCGAACATACTAGAATTCCGCCTGTCTTTTTCAGCGCCTCGATAATCCTGCCGATCCCTTGGTCGACGGCTTCGACAGCCACCTTGACCGCATTTACATCGCCGGTATGACCGACCATGTCGCCATTCGGATAATTCAGACGAATAAATCGATAATCCCCGCTCTCGATCGCTCGCACGACGGCATCGGTGATTTCATCCGCTTTCATTCGCGGCGCTTCCTCGAACGGACAAGAATCCGACGGAATTTCCACCCAGGTTTCAGTCGGGAATTTTCCGGAATTATTACCATTGAAAAAATAGGTCATGTGGCCGAATTTCTGCGTTTCGGAAATCGCCAACTGTTTTATACCGGCGTTCGACAAATATTCGCTCATCGTACGATCGATCGCGGGCGGCGTTACCAAATAATGCTCGGGCACGCCAAGATCGCCGTCGTATTGCATCATACCCGCATATAACACATCCGGTTTCGGACCACGATCAAACTCGGTCAATTCGTCCGCTTCAAAGGCCTTGGTAATTTCCAACGCCCGATCGCCTCGGAAGTTAAAGAAGATTACGCTATCGCCATCGACAATCGGTCCGACCGGCGCTCCGTTACGCTCGATGACGAACGCGGGTAAATCTTGATCCAAAATACCGGGTTTTTCTTTACGGAAGGTTTCTATTGCTTCCTTCATCGACGCAAAGCGCCGGCCTTCGGCTTTCACATGGGTATCCCAACCGCGCCGCACCATATCCCAATTGGCATTGTAACGATCCATCGTAATGTTCATGCGTCCGCCGCCGGATGCGACACAATAATCGACGCTCCCGTCGGCATTGATCTCGTTCAAAAAGGTTTCGAAGCGCTCGACATATTCCAGCGCCGAGGTCGGCGGCACATCGCGCCCGTCTATCAAGGCATGAATTCGCGCTTTTTTAACGCCTTGTTCCTTGGCTTTCCGCAACATCGTTTCCAAGTGATTCAGATTGGAATGCACATTGCCGTCCGAAAACAAGCCTATAAAATGTAAAGTCGACTCTTTGTTAATGACGTTTCGAATCAATTCATCCCAAACCGACTCGGGCGCGAACATAGCCCCGGATTCGATCGCCTTGCCAACCAAGGATGCCCCTTGAGAAAAAACACGTCCGCAACCAATGGCGTTATGGCCGACTTCCGAATTACCCATGTCGCCGTCATCGGGGAGCCCGACTGCAACGCCATGAGCACGCAACTCAGTGTATAAGGCGTGTTCACGCAGCCAATCCAAATTTGGCGTCGCGGATTGCAGCACAAAATCGCTTTCCGGATTTTTACCAATTCCTATCCCATCCATAATGGCCAACACCACAGGACCCTTAGGCCCTGCAAAATCCTTATTCTTTTTTAATTCATTCATTTAAAACTCCAAATTACAGGTCATTTATATAAAACAAAGAGGGGTAGTCAGTTAGCGCCTCCACCCACTACATCAAGCGCGCCAAAATTATTTGTGAAAGCTTAGGTGCGAGTATGAAATAACTTAGACAACTGTTGGAAGGGAGTTTGGTGGCTCGATTGACAGGTGTCGGCGGCAGGGCAGATTTTTGCTCCTGCAAAATCTGCATTCACGCCATCCATGGCGTTTGCAGATTTTTGCTCCTCGGCAATTGCTGAGTTACATGGATGTAATGAATGCAGAAAATGCAGGAGCATTTTTCTGCCCTGCATTGCCCTAATACACGCCATCCATGGCGTAATGCAAAATCTGCATTCATGCCATCCATGGCAATCAGATTCCGCCGTCAAGCCTACATGGACGTATTCACGGCGTCCTGTCAAACGAGTCACCAAACCACCACAAAGCCTACTACTTGTACAAGTTATTTTATGCATATTCCTTAATGAGGTCCCTCCGATTTCAGCAACGAAAAATGACTTATCGATTATTGCCTTCGACGGACTATTAGCCAAGATATCGATTAGCGACGATGCTCTCCCTTTGCGACGATACAGGTCACCGCCGCATCGCCGGTCACGTTGACGACCGTTCGAAGCATGTCTAAAAGCCGGTCCACGCCTAAAATCAAGGCAATCCCCTCGACCGGGAGCCCGACTTGGTTGAATACCATCGCCAGCATGATCAATCCGACGCCGGGTACGCCGGCCGTGCCTACCGATGCCAATATCGACATGCCGATCACGGTTAAATATTGCATCAAACCCAATTCGATCCCGTAGACATTGGCGATAAAGACTGTTGCGACACCTTGCATGATCGCGGTACCGTCCATGTTGATCGTCGCGCCGAGCGGGATCGTAAAAGCCGCGGTCGAGTTCGGCACGCCCAAATCGTGTTCGACGACACGCAAATTGACCGGAATCGTCGCATTGGAACTGGCCGTGCTAAAGGCGAAGATATGCACCGGACGCATTTTTTTCATGAATTCCCATGGATTCATCCGCGTCATGAGCCATAACAGCAAACACAACGTTACCGAAGTATGGAGAAACAAACTAGCAATAACCACCGAAAAATAACCCAGCATCGGCAGGATCAAACCTATGCCCTGTTCGGAAAAGCTCTTCGCGATTAAACAAAAAACACCGATCGGCGCAAACTCCATGACCAGCATTACGAGTTTCATCATGACTTCGTTCAACTGCTCGGCGGTTCTCAACAATTGCAAACCGACTTCGCCCGCCATCATCATCGCGATCGCAAAAAGAATCACAAAAAAAATGATCTGCAGCATATTGCCTTCGGCGAACGCATTAACCGGATTGCTCGGCACGATCCCGATCAGTACTTCGGTCAAACCGGGCGCTTCGGGTGCGCTAAATTCGGCAACTTCGCCACTACGTTCGAAATCGCGACCGGGACCGACCGAAACGGCAAGCAACAAGGCCAAGGCAATCGCAAGGCCGGTCGTCAACAAATACAAGCCAAAGGCTTTTATGCCGATTCGGCCTAGCGCGGCGATATCGCCGATGCCGCATACGCCGCAAATCAGAGAAAAGCTGACCAACGGCACGACCAGCATTTTCAAGGCATTGATAAACGAAGCGCCGACCACATAAAACAAGCCATCGACCAGATATTCCCGAATCGCCCCATTGTCATGTCCGAACGCATTGATCGCGCTTCCTGCCAATAATCCCAAGCACATCGCAATCAAAATTTTTGTGGTGATCGGCATTTTATTCTTCATGATTTACGCTCGACCTACCCACTTCCGCCTAACCCTGTAAAAACGCTTTTTTAACCGCAAGTATCGCATCATCATCCAAATGCGAGGTTCTATCGTGCCGCCGACACAAAGCGCCTCGAAAACCTAAATAATCGGGTTTACGGCGTAACAAATCAGGTATATCCACGGCCCTTAGCGACCCGGCAAGACCACACAACAGGTTGAGTTCATTACATTTAGACACAAATTCCGCAATCGCATCATCAGGCAAGACATGAGGCAACGAACCCGAACTTTTGTCCATCGTATCCAGCATTACACCCTTGAAACCGGCTTTTTTGAAAGCGGCTACGGTATGTAATTCGGGTTCGTTATCGGCAAATAATACTCCGATTAATGCTAGGCCGGCTTGAGCCAAGGGCGCCAATGCATCCAGCGTGCCTTGCCAATCGCCGCCGGGAAAAAAACCGATCTTGATATAATCGACGCCGGTCGCCGCCATATCCGTTACCGCGCTCACGATGACTTCCGGAATCATCGGCAAATCGCCGACCGTCGCGCTAATTGGGCATTGCCCATTGATTGCCTTGACGATACGTGCAACCGTCATGGTATCCAGCGCACCTAACGCGCCTTGGGAAGGCTGCTTCAAATCAATGATGTCGACTTCGAAATTCAAGATCCTCAGCGCTTCATCAAGCTTGCTGACACTCGCGAGCATCCCTGTCATGCGTTTTTCTCTCGTTTGTGCTGTTCGATGACCGCCATTAACCAAGACCACGCCTCGAGCTCCTTCGGGCTTGCGGTTTTTTCTAAGCCGATTTTAAGATAGTCCAATTCCGCATCGATTTTTTCTTGCGGCAACATACCCAGCCGACTGACCAAAATCGCCGCTTCCAAGACCGAATACTGAGCCCGGTTGAAACCCATGAACGGCGCATGGTTGACCGTATGAATAATTTTGCAAAACAGTTTCGGCCGAATCGGGTCTTCTTCGACACGAACCACTTCGACTTCGCTATGCGCCAATGCGCATGCCAAGACCTTACCGTTAATCTTCTCGGCCTCGATCAAAGGCCAATCGCGCCGCCCCGTCAAACAACCGGCAAACACCCTGACATCGTCGCAATAATTGATCACGGCATGACTGCTCGTCATGAGATTGTCGAGCGTGGTCGACGGGCAAAACGGCAAAATGATCAATTCATCATCGTGCCGATGAATACCCATTGGTGCAATATGCGCCCTGCCTTGCTGGTTTTGTGTGGTGACTATCGTTTCTAAAATCATCGGTTTAATTTTTCTTTAGCGTCGTGCCGGCCGGTTTAAAGCTGTGCAAATCGACTGTCGACTCGGTTAGATCAGTCGCGCAGCCCCAACTCAAGGCCTCGTCTTGATTGAAACGTTTGCCGAGTTGCCAGGAAATTTCGGCGCGCGCCAGTTCGACACCTAAATAAAAGGCATGACCGCCGTCGTTTTCGACGCCGAGTTTCGGATATAAATCGAACGGGTCGGTCGCCGAATGAAAACCGTCACGATTAAAAATATGCAGCCCTTCGGTGCTGGTTTGAATACGGTAGCTCGGATCGGTGATCTCGCCGGCCAGTTCTTTGATTTCATCGAGCGTATAGGGAAACGGCGCGGTTTCGTGCAGCGCCATCAAACCCGAATCGATATGCTTGGGTAACATGTTGTTTTGTTTAGCGGCATGCATGATACGCCGCGCCAAATCGGCTTCCTTGACCGCCCTGCAAGCATGTTTGCTGACTTCAGTCGCGAGAATCGCATTGATCTCGAGCTCCGAGCAAATACCCAATAATAGCGCGTTCATGCCGACCGTATCGGCATGCGTCAATTCGGTGATATTACCGACGCCCATCATGATCTCGATATCGAAATATTTTTGCCGTACCTGATGATAACGCACGACCGATTGCGTAAAACCGTAATGCAACGGGTCCAAAATAGGGTCGACCAGGAATGGGCGGTTTTTAGCCTGCATGGCTTCGATCGCACGATCGAGCGACGCCAAGTCTTCATGTATTTCCGGAATCAGAATCGGCGTCGTTTCGACTTCATCGGCGACCCAGAGCGTTCCTTCGTGCAGGCTCAACATGAAATCGGCGCCGGCCTTGCCGCCTCTGAGCAAGTCGTCGGCTTCGAGCGAATCGATGCTGACCGTAAAACCTTCCTGTTTTAATGTTCGGATAATAGCTTCCATGTGCGGAAACGGCGTTCCCGGTAAACAGCCGATATCGATCACATCGGCGCCGTGACGCCGGTAATAATGAGCTCGCTCGACGACCTCATCGACAGAAACATTCGGCGCATCGACAATTTCGGCAAATATTTTCACGCGATAGTCGCTGAGGTCGGGCTTGTGCGCTTCCTTGCCGAAAAATAAAGGTAAGTCTTTTAACTCATCGGGGCCACGCTCGACCGGTAAACCGAATTGTTGTATCACCTTATCCAGATCGCCCCGACATCGTCCGGGCAGAATCATTCGGTCGGCTTGATAGGTTTCCTTTAACCGACGGCAAATCATGTCCGTGGTCATCAACGCGGCAACTTTAATACCCAACTGATGCACCGTATAGGTAAACTCCGGCTGCATTTTTTCCAGAATCTGGTGTAATTGTTTTTCGGCCAATTTTCCGGTCAAAAACAAGATGTGCTCGCTCATGCCACACCCAATGATTTCAGGCGCCGATTGACCGCCTCGATCAATTCGTCGACGCTTTCGACGACTTGTGTATAAGGGAAGACGCGGAGTTTATCGGTCGCATCCAGATCGACCGGACGCGGATATACCATGACCTTCTTACCGCCCGGCGCGGTGGTTTCCATTTCTGGCGCGATATCGCACGGATAGACGATGCTGGGGACGCGGCATTTTCCGGCCTGAGAATAAAGATTGGTCACCAGCGAGTCGGCAATGCCCAATATGCATTTGGCTACGGTGTTCGAGGTCGTCGGCGCCATCACGAAGCTATGATAATAGCCGGTATAAAAACGACCGACCGGCGGCGACGAAGCAGCCTTATCGCGAAAAACCGGCATTCTGGCGCGAACCTCTTCGAGTTTGATGCCGTACATCTTTAAAACCTCCTCGCCGGCTTGGCTCAGGTAAAGGTCGACACTATCCAATGTCATCAAAAATTCCAGGCATTCTTCGATATAATGCCCGGAGCCGGTGACAGCCCAAGCTAAACGCGGTTTATCCATTTATTCGATCAAAATTTAAATAGTCCGCTATTATACCCGATCCTCAAAGGCCACTTCGAATACAGCCGAAATTTTATTTATGTTTAACACGATAGAAAAACCGCTGATCATGGGCATCTTAAATGTCACGCCCGACAGCTTTTCCGACGGCGGGCGGCATTACAGCCTTGATAACGCATTGGAGCAATGCCGTAAAATGCTCGCCGAAGGCGCCGACATCATCGATATCGGCGGCGAATCGACCCGCCCCGGCTCCGACCCGGTGAGCGCCGCGCAACAAATCGACCGCGTCGTGCCGGTCATCGAAGCCATCCGGAAGCATCTTGCCTCGGATATACTAATCAGCATCGATACGACACAGAGCCCGGTCGCCGAAGCGGCACTGTCGGCCGGCGCCGATATCATCAACGATATTTCGGCCGGCGAAGACGACGCCATGATTTTTGAGCTGACCGCAAAACATCAGGTTCCTATCATCTTGATGCACAAACAAGGCACACCCAAAACGATGCAGGATAAGCCTCATTACCAAGACGTCGTAGGCGAAGTGCTGAATCATTTGATGCAGCGCATCAATCAAGCAATCGAACAAGGCGTTGATCGAAGCACTATTGCGATCGACCCCGGCATCGGTTTCGGTAAACGTAAACAAGACAATTTGGATTTATTGGCGCACTTGGATCGCTTCGTCGAAAGCGGTTATCCGGTTTTGCTGGGCACTAGCCGTAAGCGCTTCATGGGTTCGATTTTGGATGTCGCCGAACCTACCGAATTGATCACCGCCACAGCCGTCACCACGGCATTGGGCGTCATGGCCGGCGTCAAGCTATTCCGCGTCCACGATATCAAAGAAAATAGGCAGGCAGTCGACGTCGCTTGGGCGATCAAACAACAGCGATGCTCTAATAATTTATAAGCGATGTAACTGTTCAGACCCCTGCATTTAAAATGGATTGTTAATTTACCTCCTCTTGAAAAAGGGGGAGATTTATTTAAATAACCTCGCCTAACCCCTCTTTTTCAAAATTTTTACTAAGGATTTGGTCGAAAATAACTTCCTTATTTTATGGAGGGTTCGGTAGCTCGATTGGCAAGTGTCGGCGGCAGGGAAAGCCGCCGTCAAGCCTACAAGGACATATTCACCCAGCACCTAAATTATCCAAGATAGTTAACCATAGCCAATGGACTATGGAATTTAGGTGCTGGGTTCACGGCGTCCTGTCAAGCAAGTTACCGAACCCTCAACAAAGCTCATAGTTCCAGGATGTTATTTATCACGAAATCCTAAGATATAGCCCTTCAAACCGCCAAGATTGCAAAAAAACAAACCTTACGCATTGTTAAAACACAACTAAATGGAGATATTAGTGACAAAAAACGCAAACCTCTATGACATTTGCGACAACCCCATCCTTAAAACCGAATCCCCAAGCACTCCCGGACAGAATCTTAGACTGATCTATAAAAAAACGATCGGACATCCTGCACTAAAATATTTTATTCTAAAAGGCTGTCGTCATCCCAGCATCAATTTTGAACAAATCCCCATCTATCAATCTATGATGCAGGAAGCCATGCAAGCCAGTACCGAGCAATGGCAAGACAAACAATGGATAACATCGACTTTTCAGCCGTTGGCACACCTACTCGACACTATCGAAAATCGCGATTGGCAGATCCGCGACTCAAGCAATCCGAGTCAAGCAAAAACATCTCAAATCGACTGCCACGTCATTATCGATGCTTGTCTTCAAGACATCTTTCGTGTTTGGAATCAAGATAAAAACGACCCATGGTTTCCGGTCGGCGCTCAAGTTCAATTATCGGGCGACGATCATATGGATGGCAAAAACTTGTTAGATGTACTTCAAGGCGTAGGCTCTTACGAATATAAAAACATTACGCTGTTATTTGCATTAATCCGCTGTTTTTTAATGCCTAATCCAAATCGACTTAAATGGTTTCGGAAACCTTACCGGGGTATTTGCGAACCAATGTCGGCAAGATTTTCCTGGATCTGGCACAGAATTGCCTTTTCTGACGTTAATTTTTTTGAGCATTTGCTCGTTTTTTTGGAATCGAATGCCGCACACCGACAATATAACGAGCGACTTATCCCGATTTTGGAAAACTTACTCCATTATTCGTTGAGCACAAGCCGTGAGTGGTTAACAACCCCTAACAAGCATATCCGGCATCCTGCCATAACTTGCCTACCGGTCGATGCCAAAGGCAAACAATTATGCCGATTATCCGACTCGTCTTGGCAAAAAAAACGGGACTTGGGATTTGGCGACTATGTGCCTGATACCGACACGACATTTCTGGCACTAGCCATGGCCAAAAAATGGATAAACTTTGTACAAAAAGAAAACTTGCAAGTCGACCGTTCATTACTTGACGAATGTGAGTCCATGTTGGCTTTTCCCTGGGTCGAGATCATTGCCGAATACCAGGTTGGCGGAAGCTATGAATCAAATTTGCCAACTATCAAACTGGCCCGTCCTTTGGATTATGACGGGGCCGTGCCGATCTGGTTTGAAAAAGCGTTTACCGATACCGACGGAAACATTCACCGGGAAGTATTAGGCAATGAGATTTGTCCAGGGCATAACCTGGATATATTGGATTCGATTCTCATCAACCGGCGACAATGGCATGCATTGACGGGAGAAAACTTGATCTTTTTGCATAAACTGCTCGATTTTCACTTTCGAGCATTTGTGAGCGATAACTTCCGTCATGAGAGCGCCTTCATTTACTATCTGCCTGAAATATACACCTATTACTTAGGGCGTTTCTATCAAACTTACCGCACGCTCAGTGCCGAAGAGCGGCAGCTTTTCGACCCCGAGCGAAAGGTCGAAACAATGCGCGAAATAGCTCTGCAATACTGTAAGGACGATCTTATCGGTCAGACTCTGAATGTGTTCGACGCAGCATTGGCCGTTTCCACTCTAGTGCAGCTTGAATATGAACCCAAACAAGACGGGGTTATCTCCGCAGGGCTCAAGGTTATCAACGATCATTTGGGTGAAGGTGGGAACGGACATCCTTTCAAAGCCTATGAATGGAATCGCATGCGCCACCCGACGCGTATTTTGGTAGGCAGCGAAATATCGACCTCATTGTTTGTCCTTAGAGCTTGTAGCGAAGCCCAGTCTTATTTGGACTCAAAGGCATGCGCCTTTCCTGAATCATACCCATCGTAGATCAAAATTCGGCACCGGGGTGCCCGCCAAAGGACGCCGTGAACCCAGCACCTAAACTCCAAAGTCCAAAGTCCAAAGTCCATTGACTATGGTCAACTATCTTGGATAATTTAGGTGCTGGGTGAATACATCCCTGTAGGCTCTGCCAGCTCCATGCTGGCAAAGCCTTTGCCGAGCACCCCGGCGCCTCCTCAGGCACTGCCGAAATTTGAAGTACGAAAGGTATAATCGGGATTTCCAACTTAAAAAAGATAGCATAGCGCTCAACCTTGATGCTGCAAAGACGCCAAGAGTTCCGACTGAGCCTGAATCGCTTCTTCCTCTTCTACCGGCGACAACTGCACATATTGGCCGTCCGGTTGCAAGAGCCACGCTTGACAATTATCTTTTAAATATAACTCTAAGTCGCTTCTAACCCGTTGATGTAATCGTTTATTCTCTATCGGAAAGCCGGTCTCGACTCTTTTAAACATATTGCGCCCCATCATATCGGCGCTAGCAACATAGACTTCCGGATTACCATCGTTTTCAAACGCGTACACACGGGTGTGCTCAAGGAATCGGCCGATAATTGACCGTACGACAATATTTTCGGAAACACCTGGAATACCCGGCTTAAGGCAACAAATACCCCTGACAATCAAGTTAATTTTGACGCCGGCCTGCGAGGCCTGATACAAGGCTTTGGTCAACTGTTGTTCGACTATAGCGTTAACTTTAATAATGATTCCGGACGGCTTTCCCGCTTGAGCATGATCAATTTCACGTTCGATCTTCTCGATCAAACCGCTATGCAGCGTAAAAGGCGATTGCAATAGCTTATTCAGCTTGGTCACCTTACCGAGACTGGTCAATTGAGCGAAGACGCGGCGAACGTCCTCGCCAAGTTCCTTGTCGCATGAAAACAAACCGTAATCGGTATAAAGCAACGCTGTTTTCGGGTGATAATTACCGCTACCGAGATGCACATAATTACGCAATTTTTTACCTTCTTTGCGTAGCACCAGACACATTTTGGCATGTGTTTTATAGCCCACGACCCCATAAACGACATGCACGGCCGCTTCCTGTAACTTTGCAGCCAAATTAATATTGGCTTTTTCATCGAACCGAGCGCGCAGCTCAATCACTACCGTAACTTCCTTACCGGCCCTAGCGGCTTTTACCAATGCGCTGACAATCGGCGAATCCACGCCGGTACGATACAGCGTTTGCTTGATCGCCAAGACATCGGGATCGGCGGCGGCCTGCTTCAAAAACTCAACAACCGGCAAAAACGATTCGAACGGGTGATGCAAAAGAATGTCTTGCTTTTCAATAGCGGCAAAAATGTTTTTGTTACGAGCCAGCTGCGGCGGTACTGCCGGCTTAAACGGCGTAAATTTCAATTCGGGCCTTTCTACATGATTAATGATTTCTTGCAAGCGATTCAAATTGACCGGCCCATCGACCAAATACAAGCGATCCTGTGTCAATTCAAAACGGGCCATCAAAAAATTGACGGTTTCTTCAGGACAATTCGAAGCAATCTCAAGCCTGACTTCATCGCCGTAATTGCGCATAGCCAATTCGCCTTCGACCGCAAGCAACAAATCGTCTATCGCATCGTCATCGACAAAAAAATCGCTATTTCGGGTCACCCGAAACTGATAGCAGCCTTTGACATTCATGCCATTGAACAATTGATCGACAAAGGCGTGAATAATTGACGACAGAAACACAAAATCATGAGGTCCGCTGCCGGTCGCGTCGGCCGGCAATTGAATGATCCTTGGCAAAGCTCGTGGAGCTTGCAAAACCGCCCGACCGCTATTTCGGCCGAAGGCATCCTTGCCGGTTAATGAAATGATGAAATTCAAACTCTTGTTGAGAATACGTGGAAACGGGTGGGCAGAATCCAATCCGACCGGCGTCAAAATCGGCAGTAATTCTTCGTTAAAGTAATTCTCCAACCATTTGAGCTGTTTAGCGGTCCATTCCGTTCGTCGGATAAAATGTATATTTTCCTCAGCCAAGGCCGGCAACAAAATGTCATTCAAGACCCGATACTGGTCTTCGACCAGACCATGCGCCTTGGCCGAAATCCTTTCGAGCTGTTCATGCGGAGACAAACCGTCGACGCCGATGGCCTTAGGGTCCATTTCGGCCATTTGCAAAAGACTCGCGACCCGGACTTCGAAAAACTCATCGAGATTCGAGCAAGAAATGCATAAATAATTCAGCCGTTCCAATAACGGTACACGAGCATCCTTAGCTTGCGCGAGGACTCTTTGATTGAATTCAAGCAGGCTAAGCTCGCGGTTCAGATACAGGTCATAACTATCGAGATTAATCGCCTCGCCGATTTCGTTTTCTTTTTCCATACTATTAATTTCCGTAATAGATTATTGTTAATTATTCACGCCCCCCTATCGCTCCCACGCTCCAGAGGCTGTAAAAGTATTTAAGATTACGAAATAACCATGAAGAGCATGAAGTAACATAAAGAGTTATATTATTGATTTTACCTTCATTTCCTTCATGTTCTTCATGGTGAATAAATTTTTTATGATGTATTCACCAATACTTTCACAGACTCTCCAGCGTGGGAATGAAGACCGAGACGCTCTAGCGTCTCGTACCGCTGGAGCGGTACTCAAGCATTCCCACGCAGAGCATCACTGCCATTAAGTTAAGGATTTTTCCGTTCGCCCTGAGCCTGTCGAAGGGTGAATGGAAAAATCCTGGGTCGATAAGTTAAGCCGTCCATGGTTCGACAGGCTCACCACGAACGGCTTAACTTAATGGCAGTGACGCAGAGCATGGGAACGATAAGTGCCGGGGGACTAACTAGCTACGATTTTTGTTAATTTGCCTGACGATACTGAGTGCCGCTTAGGATCTTAATTATTTGAAAATAATAGTTCCCGAAATAAAAACATGCCGGTCACTAATACGTTCGACTTCGAAATTTAGGCCGGCTTCGCGCAATTGTTCCTCGATTTCTTCAGGGGTAAATGCCGCCAATAACGAATGATAAAAATCGTGTTGTAAAATTTCGGGCTCCTTAGCGGCATATTTTTCAACAATTTCTATGGCTTGCCGATCGCTTTGAGGTCGGAATAAATCCATAATGGCAATCCTGGTTCCATTGCCGGCGTAGCGCTTGATAAAGTGCCACAAGGCTTGCGGTTCCGGCAAATGGTGTAACAGACTATTGCTAAAAATCAAATCATAACGGCTTCGAGACAATGAAACCGTTGGTAATTTACCGTGAATAAAACGAACGCGCGCGCTCAACTCACTCGGCATAATTGATTCGGCATAGTCAAGCATCGCTTTCGACCCGTCCAAGGCATCGACCAGAGCCGATGGGTAAATCTTTGCAAAACGGCAACTGATATCGCCCGGACCGCAGCCCAAATCCAATGCATAACCATCGAAACCACTAACGCCAACCAAGGCGTTCAAATGTTGCATAAAATGATCATTGGGCTCCGAAAAATCGGCTTGCGCATAGGCTTGCACCTGTTTGGGATCTTCCATCAATTCAGGCTCAAGTATTCGCTGCAATAATCGGTGGTTATAATGCTGATGCTCTGGGCTTATTTCGAGTTTATTCATCATTACTAAGCAAAACCTCTGTTGCCTTGTAGGCCGCCGGTATGTATGGCGACAATTCGTCGACCGGCAGGAAAGAAGCCTTTCTCGATTAGGTCGTAGATCCCGTAAAACATTTTTCCGGTATAAATCGGTTCCAGTAGCACCGAGGTCTCGTATAAAAATTGCTCGATAAATTCGATTAATTCAGGCTTGGTTCGCGCAAAACCGCCGAAATGATAATCGGTGACGATATCCCAATTCTCCCGGGGCTGAGTCAACAGCGCCTCTACATCACGCTTCAAAAAAGAGCCGCCTTTCAGCGCCGAGAAACCGATGACTCGAACATCGGGCCGAACCGCTTCGATAATGCCCGCCAAGGTTGTTCCGGTTCCGCAAGGACAACAAACGACATCGTATTGAATATCGATTTCCGAAACCAGCTCGGCCACGCCTTGCAAAGCCAAATCGACCGCCCCCCCCTCCGGCAGCCAATAAGCGTTGGTATCGATTCCCGGCAAACTATTCCAATGTTTGTATTGCCTGAGATTGCGATAGTCTTCACGCGATACAAATTGCAGACGCATTCCCCAGCGCCGCAAATCGCTTAAGGTTGGATTCGACTGCGGCTCGCCGCGAATAAAACCTTCCGTTTGAATACCGAGCCGATGTCCGACATAGGCCAAGGCATGTAAATGATTCGAATAGGCGCCGCCCATGCTGACGATTTTAATCGCACCTTGCGACAAGGCATGGTTGAGTATGTATTTAAGTTTACGCCATTTGTTGCCGGATACGATAGGATGCAACAAGTCATCGCGTTTAATCCATAACTCGACCTGCCTTCTGTCCAGACACGGGGCTGAAACCTTTGTTAAAATCGAACGTGCAAATTGATTTTCGAGTGAGATAAGTTTAGGGTGCATCTATGTGCGGACGGTTTAATTTAATCGCGACGAGCGACACGATCATCGAACATTTCCGATTGAAGCGTTTGCCGAAATACCGGACCGACTTTAATATTCCGCCGGGCCAAAAAATACTCAACATCGTGCAGTTGGAAGACGGCAGCAACAAAAGCGTCTATTTGCATTGGGGCTTGATACCGTCCTGGAGCAAAGACACAAAAATCGCCAACCGCTTAATCAATGCCAGAGCCGAGACCTTGGCCGACAAACCCTCGTTCAGATCCGCTTATTCTAAACGCCGTTGCCTGATTCCCGCTACCGGCTTTTACGAATGGCAACAAACCGAAACCGGCAAACAACCTTATCATGTGCATTTTCCAGATAATCGGCTCTTCGCGTTCGCAGGGTTATGGGAGCATTGGGAAAACAGCAACGAAACCATCTATTCCTGCACGATCATTACCTGCCCGGCCTTAGCACCGGTTTCAGACATTCATGAACGTATGCCGGTTATTATCAACCTTGAAAATTATGGCGATTGGTTGAATAAACAAACACTCGAAATCGACGTGCTCGCATTCGATCAAACCTTTTCTTATCAACAAATGGAATTGACGCCGATTAGCCAGCATGTCAATAATCCGGTTCATAACGATGAAGCTTGCATTCAACCGATTCAAATAGCGCATTGATGAACCGCAATTTCATTTTCTTGGAAACAAAATAGGCTAAAGACCTTGCTAAAGCTCACTAAAAAGGTGTAGGGTTATTCATCGCGGACTTAAGTTATCAAATAAAGTTCGACTCGATCTTAAAAAGGATATGTGGCGTAACGGCTCGGGCCTAATTTGCCTCAAGGCGCAGAGTCGTTATCCTTAAGCGGAGACATGAAGTCGCCTTAATATTAATGACTTACAACAATGTCATTAAAACTGAATACATTGGAAAATTTCGTTTTTACAATGAAACCGATAAATAAACCATCACGGCATATTTATCGACTAAGGGACGGAAACAACCTAAAACTTCGGCAACCGATTCGAAATGCCTATCTGGTCGAACTGGGTGGCATAAGGGAATTTCAAGCGGCTTTGCTTAGGCTTTGCTCGACTACACGAGGATAATCAAGTGAACGTTTAATTATGTTACACATGCAATCGGTCGCTAAAGCTATATTTAGTTATGTTCCTTAAAATTTACTATAACAACATCATAAAAGAGGATATTAATATGAAACTATTAAAAACAATGACCATAGGTTTATTGATGGGCGCTAGCCAATTGGTTATGGCGGAAGATCATTCCGCGGTGGCATTGGAACATGCGCATGCCGCGGTCGAGCACGGCAAACTGGGTCACGCTCCGATTCTGGTCGAGCACGCCGAAGCTGCTTTAGAGCATGCATTGAAAGCAATGGAAAGCGCGGAAGGCGAGGAAAAAGCGCATTTGGAAGCCGCCATTAAAGTACTGGAATATTCCATCGAACATGGCAAGATGGATCATGCCGACATAGCAACGCCACCAGCCGAAGAAGCAGTTGAACACATTCAAAAATCGACTCAAGCCAAAGGGTCGGCTGCTGCGGGAGAAATTGCGATTGAAGCTCCTAAAGAGACTCCAAAATCGTCATCAGGCAAATGGCCAGTCACCGGCTATAAGAAAATAAATCAATAAACAATTTATACCCATCGTGGATCAAAATTCGGCGCCGGGGTGATCGTCAAAGGACGCCGTGAATACGTCCATGTAGGCTCTTTGCCAACATCCATGCTGGCAAAGCCTTTACCGATCTACTTAAGCATCGCCGAAATTTGAAGTGCGAAAGGTATATTATCGGGTAACCGAAAACGCAACAAAGCTCATAACAAGGTTCGAGACGGACATCCGTCTCGAACCTTGTTAATCAGGACAAGCGATTCCTCAATACTTCTACCGTATCGTCGGTCAACGGCTGCCGCTTATCGTCCCATGGCACGCCATCCAACTCCTCGGCTAAAATATCGATCGTTTCGATAAAATCGTCGAATACCGCCACAGGATCGTCGACTTCACGCGGCTGCATAAAAAACACCAAACCCGGTGTCGTGAATTTCTCCATATCCCGGTCGGGAAATATGCCCGGCTCAACCATGCTAGCCACGCCGAAATCAACCAAGCCTCTGCTATCCAATCGTTCGTAAATCTTAATATTGCCGTAGACCAATCCGACACTGTCGAAAGCCAAAGCTAGATCGGTGCCGTTAAATCCTTCATCCTCGGCAGCTATCAAACTAAATTGAATCAACGCAGGCAATTGATCTTTCGATTTTTTGGCTTGATGCGACTGCGTCGAAACATCGGCTGCCGATTGTTTGCCGGGCTCGTAGCCGTATCGCGTTTCAGTCGAATAATCCTTGAAATCGACCGAATCATCATTGTCTTGCGCAGAGTCGAGCGGCACGATGTCGAATTCGTCGTGTTCGGGATGCAAGGCCAGAGACGGATCGATATTCCGTACCGACTCCTTATCATCGAAATAAAAACCATCCCGCCGGGATTTTTTGCCTTTGAAATAAGACCACAGCAACATGACCGCGATCACAATCAACCCCATGACAATAATAACCATTCTTAAAATTTCTTTATCCATTAGCTTTCCGCCAGACTCATTGCTTCTTCGATATCCACCGCGACCATGCGCGACACTCCGGGCTCTCTCATCGTAACACCTGCCAATTGTTTTGCAATCTCCATCGTCACCTTGTTATGCGATATAAATAAAAACTGCACGGCCGCAGACATTTCTTCGACCATTTTCGAAAAACGGCCCACGTTAGCATCGTCCAGTGGCGCATCGACCTCGTCCAACAAACAAAACGGCGCCGGATTGAGCTCAAAGATAGAAAATACCAACGCAACCGCCGTCAACGCTTTTTCGCCGCCCGATAACAAATGAATCGAACTGTTCCGCTTACCGGGCGGACGGGCGATGATATTGACACCGGCCTCCAATACATCGACTTCAGTCAATTCCAGGTAAGCCTGCCCTCCTCCGAATAGCTTCGGGAATTTTTCTTGCAAACCGCTGTTTATTTTATCGAATGTTTCCCTAAAACGCTGCCGGCTTTCTTTATCTATTTTATTGATCGCTTCCGTGAGAGTATCCAAGGCTTCGGTCAAATCGGCATGCTGATCGTCGAGAAACTTCAGGCGTTCCGACTGAACTTGATATTCATCGATCGCGCTCAGGTTAATCGCACCCAACTTATCGATTTGAGTTGCTAATGCATCGACTTGCGATTTCCAGCCCTCTTCATTAGCGTCTTCCGGTATTCGCTGTAATACCTGTTCGGGCTCGGCATCGATTTCATTTAACTGTTCGGTGATTGTTTGCCGCCGAACCTGACACTCTTGCTGCTCGAAACGAAGCTTGTCCAAGCTTGCTTTCCGTTTTTCCAAGTCGCGCTGAATTTGCGTATGTCTCTCGGTTAAACCGGCGATGGTTTGTTCGGTTTCCTCGAGTAATTTTCTCGCGGCCTTCAGATCCTTCTCAAGTTTTTCTTTATCGGTACGGTATTGTTGCAATAAGAGCTTTTCATCGTCAATCGGCGCGGCCGTGTCGACGAGCTTTTGTTCCAGTTCTGCGATACGCTCGCCGGCTTGTCGATTTTGCAGGCTTAAGCGTTCGATTTGTTTTGTCGTCAAAGACTCTGAAGAACGCAATGATTCGATCTTCGACTGATAACTGAAAACCTGTTGCTTAATTTCCGAAGCTCGAGCTTCGGCGGTTTGCAGCTTAGTTTGCAAAACCCGGTTAGCCTCTTCCAAGGCTTCTTTTTGTTCATCTAGTCGATACAAATGTTGCTCGGCTTGTTGCAATTTCATTTCGGCTTCGGCTTGCATTTCGGCCTGTTCGGCGGTTTCGGCGACGATTTCATCGATTTCGTGACGAACCTGCGCCAAGCGCCGTTGTTGCTGCTCGTGCCGGGCCGATTCCGCGCTCAATTCGGCGCTTTTAGCCGATAGTTCCGATCCGAGTGCTTTTTCCTCGCGCTGCCAGGTTTCCCGATGAGCTTCGGCATCTTTCAAGGCTTGCTCGGCATCTTCGACCCGCTCCTCGAGTTGCTCAATTTGTTGTTGCAATTCCGATTGGCGAAGTTTTAACGACCGCAATTCCTTTTCGCGCTGTAACACGCCGGTTTTGCTGTCTTTAGTCCGAATGATACGCAGCCAACCGCAACCGATCCAAGTGCCGTCGGGTAGAATAATCGATTCATAAGGCTTGAGCGAAGACGCCATCGCCTTTGCAGCGGCCAAATCGTTCGCACAATAAATACCGGTCAACAAGCCATCCAAATTCCAAGGTGACTTAACTTTGTAGATCAATGCCGGCAATGAGCCTTGTTGCGAATCGCCGTTGAACTCTCGAGTTTGAAACAGCGTCACCGAATCCTCGGTCAGGTTTTGCAATACTGGAAACAGTGACTCGGCATCCTCAACGCAAACCGCCTCGAGATAAGCACCCAGAACGGTTTCGAGCGCATGATCCCAGCCGCTTTCGACTTCGAGCAACTCCGCCAGACGTTTATTATCCGTCAATTGGGCTCGATCCAACCATCCGGCCAAATGCTTGTTATCCTTCCCCATCGCATGTTGCTGCAACAACTCCAGCGATGAAATCTTGCCGTTGATACCATGCAGCTCGGAGCGCAAGCCGTGCAACTCATGATTATTTTGCTTAAGCTGTTGGCGTTGTTCCTGGATGCGTGCCAATAAATCCTCCAGTTGCCCATGCATCTCATCGCGCTGATCTTGAAGTAATTCGACCGTTGCGGACAAGTCTTCGATAGCCGCTTGTAAATGGCTTGCGGTCAATTCGCCCTGCTCGGTATACAGTTTATCCAAGCGCCCTTGCAGTTGGCGACTTTGACTATCCAACTGTTGGATTTTAACCCGTTCGATTTCTGCTTGTTCCTTAGCGCCCGAACTTGTCGCAAGATAAGACTCCCATTGCCGTTGCCAAGTACTTTTTTCATCCTGCGCTTGTTGGCGCGCCGCGTCCGCATCCTCGGCGCGCTCCTGGCTCAGCGCCAATGCTTCATCGGCTTCGAACAAGGCTTGTTTAATTTCCTCCAACTGCAGTTGATCGTTATCAAGCTCGTTAGCCGACTGCTCGAGTTGCCGCCTGAGCCGGTCAATCTCGACCACGATCTCCTCATGGCTTTTTTGATTCAACTTGATCGTTTGCTCCAAACGACCGACTTCGGAGGACGCCTGATAATAGTCGCCTTGCGTGCGATTCATCGCCGCTTGCCGATTCTTATGTTCGGCGCGCGCGGCTTCGATCGCGGCGTCGGTCTCGCGCGCCGCAACGAACAAGCGATTATGTTCTTCGGCAACTTCACGTAACTGATCATCCAATTTCCGCAAGGATTGATGATAACCATTCCAACGCATCGCGAGCAATTCCAATTTGAATTGACGCTCTTGCTGCTTTAGGCCGGTATATTTTTCGGCTTTTTCGGCTTGTTTTTGCAGATGTTTCAATTGTTTTTCGACTTCATCGCGCAAGTCGGTCAAACGTTCCAGATTTTCCCGCGTATGCTGCATGCGCGACTCGGTTTCCTGACGCCGCTCCTTGTACTTGGAAACGCCTGCCGCTTCCTCGATATGCACACGAAGTTCTTCCGGCTTGGCTTCGACCATGCGCGAAATCGTGCCCTGTTCGATGATCGCATAACTTCTCGAACCTAGACCGGTGCCGAGAAACAGGTCGGTAATGTCCTTGCGTCTGCAGCGTGCATTATTTAAGGCATACAATGATTGCCCGTCACGGCTGACCTGGCGTTTGATCGAAATCGTGTTGTATTTCGCGAACTCGCCGCCGGCCTTGCCTTCGCTGTTATCGAATATTAATTCGACCGATGCGGTACCGACCGGTTTACGCGATGCCGAACCGTTGAATATCACATCGACCATGCTGCCGCCGCGCAAATGCTTGGCCGAACTCTCCCCCATCACCCAGCGAACCGCATCGATGATATTGGACTTGCCGCAGCCATTGGGCCCGACGATCGCGGTTAAATTTCCGGCAATCGGGATCACGGTCGGGTCGACAAACGATTTAAATCCTGAAAGTTTGATTTTTTCCAGTTTCATTACTGGTACAATGCTGCTTGGTTTAAATGGAAATAACCGCGTATTATTAACGATATCCGAATTAACTTCGACTTTTTATTTTTGCTTTTTATCATCGATTCATGACGACACAACCCAGCACACAGCTCGAAACCTTCGACAACCCAAGACCCGGCAGGGATTTTACGATTCGCATCGACATCCCGGAATTCACCTGCCTGTGCCCTAAAACCGGCCAACCCGATTTCGCGACGCTAACAATCGAATATGTTCCAAGTCAACTCTGCGTCGAACTCAAATCGCTCAAACTCTATATGTGGTCCTTCCGCGACCGGGGCGCATTTCATGAAGCGGTCACGAACGAAATTCTCGATCATATAGCCGCGGCGATCCATCCTAACTTCATGCGTATCCGCGCGAATTTCAATGTGCGCGGCGGCATTTACACGAATGTGATCGCCGAACATAAAAACCCCGACTGGCAAGCGCCGGAACCGGTGCATCTGCCCTAAATTTTTCGATGGCGAAGACCTATTACAATGCCGATATTGCCGTCGCGCTCAAATACGACGGCAAGCATGCGCCGAAAGTCACCGCAAAAGGCGAAGGTCTAACCGCCGAACAGATAATGGCCATTGCCGACCAACACGGCATTCCGCTGCAAGCCGAACCCGAGTTGGCCCGAATTCTGGCTCAGGTACCGCTAGGCGAGGAAATCCCCCGAGAACTCTATATCGCGGTCGCGCAAGTGATCGCGTTCGCTTACTTTCTGAGCGGCAAAACTCCTGAAAATTTCACGAACCATGACGATTAAAGAAACCCTAACCACCCTGCCCCAATATGTTTTGCCTCATCATACGCTCTCGCAGTTGATGAGCAAACTGACCCATTGCGAAAACAAGCGTTGGAAAAACCTGTTCATCAAGCAAATCATACGGCACTACGGCGTCGACATGAGCGAGGCGCTCGAGCCGAATATCGACGCCTATGCCAGCTTCAACGAGTTTTTTACGCGCCAATTAAAACCCGAAGCCAGACCGATTGCTAACGAACCCGGCGCGATCGTTTCGCCGGCCGACGGCGTCGTCAGCCAGGCAGGCAAAATCATGGACGGCGATATTTTCCAGGCCAAAGGTAAAAGCTTTACCGCAACGCAGCTACTCGGCGGCGATGGCGAACGCGCCGAAGCATTCAAAGACGGTTCGTTCGCAACCATTTATTTGTCGCCTCGCGATTACCACCGTTTGCACATGCCGTTGACCGGAACCTTGAAAGAAATGATCCATATTCCAGGCCGTTTATTCAGCGTCAATGCCGCAACGACCAACAGCGTACCCGGGCTGTTCGCGCGCAACGAACGCGTCGCGGCAATCTTCGATACCGAAGCGGGCCCGATGGCTTTAGTATTGGTCGGCGCGATCTTCGTATCGAGTGTCGAAACGGTTTGGCACGGTGTGGTCACGCCGCCGACGATCGAAAAAGTCAGAACCTGGCATTACGAAACCGATGCTCCGCACTTGAATATCGGCGAAGAAATGGGGCGTTTCAACATGGGCTCGACGATCATCGTCTTGTTCGGCAAAAACAAAGCCGACTGGCAATCGGATTTCACGGCCGACAACCCGGTGAAATTAGGTCAATTGATCGGAAAGACCTTAGGGTAAAAAGAAACATTGAGGACGAGTTATAAACCCGTCCCGCCGAGGGGAATCCCGTCGTCTAATTTTAGAACAGCGATGAGTACAGCAGCGTGAGCCGAAAATCCTCTCAAATGTTACGATCGATTAATCTTGCCATTGCGATCGTGCTGTATTTGAGTCTGAGTCACTGGTTGGGCGGCGAAATCGGCCTTGCCGGCGGCGGTATTGCCATATTGATCACTATCGCTTGGTTATGGATTAGCGAAGCACTCCATATCAGCGTGACCGCGCTACTAGTCCCCTTGCTGGCCTCGGCGAGCGGCATAATGGCTTTTGACGAGGCGCTTAGCCAATTTGCCGACCCGGTTATTTTTCTATTTCTCGGCAGCTTCGCTCTCGCTGGCGGCTTACAGAAACAAGGACTTGATCGCTGGATTGCGGCCTCGGTGATTGCAAAGGCGGGCAGCCGTGTCGATATCGCATCGCGCTATCTATTCTGGTTAACCGCCGTCTTATCGATGTGGATCAGCAACACCGCAACCACCGCGATGATGCTACCGCTGGCGCTCGGCCTGTTATCGCCTTTAAACCCCAAGGAATTCCGCTCGACCTACATCTACATCCTGCTCGGAGTAGCGTTCTCAGCCAACATCGGCGGCATAGGAACCCTTGTCGGAAGCCCGCCAAACGCTATTGCGGCATCCACTGTCGGTATCGATTTCGGCCAATGGATGCTGTTCGGTCTACCCACTGTATTGCTCATGATGCCGCTAATGGAATTGGCCTTACGCATTGCGATTCGTCCGAATTTACAGGTCGATATAGAAACTCCGGAGCACGAAATCCTTTGGTCTCGATCTCATACTTTAATGCTGGCGGTATTTTTCCTGACGGTAGGACTTTGGGCATTCGGAGCACCGCTGACTCGATGGCTGGGTATCGGCCGCGGTTACGATGCGGCGGTAGCCCTATTCTCGCTGATTTTGATGCACGGATTGCGTTTAGTTCATTGGAAAGATATTGAGAACAATGTCGACTGGGGCGTATTGCTGCTATTCGGCGGAGGCCTTACACTCAGTCTCGTTTTGTCCTCTAGCGGTGCGGGCGCATGGCTCGCCGGACAACTCGGCGGCCCTTTTGCCGCGATGCCCGTATTAGGCAGTCTTATGCTGATGATCATGTTCGCCATGCTGCTTACCGAAGTTGCCAGTAACACGGCTACTGCGGCACTGCTGATACCTTTGTTTATCGGTATAGCGCCTCAGATCGATAATCAATCGATCGCTATCGTAGTGGCCATTACGACTTCTTGCGCCTTCTTGCTTCCGGTCGCGACGCCGCCGAATGCGATAGTTTTCGGTAGCGGCTTAGTGTCGCAAAAACAAATGATCCGTAGCGGTTTATGGGTCAGCCTATTCATTCTGCCGGTGTTATTCGGAATCGCAGCCGTGATTCGGTAGCGAGTGACCCGGTTATCATTTATACCCTTTGCTTGTCAAATTTCGGTGCCGGGGGGCCCGTCAAAGGACGCCGTAAATACGTCCATGTAGGCTCTATGATAGCATCCATGCTATCAAAGCCTTTGCCGAACACCCCGGCACCTCCATAGGCAATGCCGAAATTTGAAGTGCGAAAGGTATAATCCTAAAAAGAGCAGTTGGCATGTGTTGTAGACCGTTCGTGCTGAGTAAAGTCGAAGCATGAAGGGGCTACAACACTTTCACCGGCCTGGTTAAGCCGGTTCCGAAGAGGGTGCGGTTGCTCGATCGACAGCCGCCATCGAGCCTACATGGACGTATTCACGGCGTCCTGTCGGGCGAGTGACCGCGCCCTCCCCACGTCTCGTACTTTCATTTGCCGGGGTGATTGCCAGGCTTTCATGAACGTTAGGTTAATAACCTACTTGCGAGTCAAATATCGCGGCCGAATTTTGATATACGATAGATATAACACAGGGTTTAAAATTGTCTCTGAACACGTTTGCGCTTACACTGTCGACCGCATGAATTTCAATTTCGGCCTAATATACCATCGTCAATAATGATTACAGCAATAGCCTTACGCGAATTCAAAAGCCTGTTTTTATCGCCGTTGGCCTGGTCCATACTAGCGATTTTACAATTTATCCTAGCCTATTTGTTTCTCACCCAAGTCGAAACCTTCATCATCCTCCAGCCTCAACTCGAAGGCTTGGATAATGCTCCCGGCTTGACCGATGTTATCGCCGCCCCGCTGTACGGCAATGCCGCGATTATCTTCATGTTGGTAACGCCGATGTTGACGATGCGCCTGATTTGCGAAGAACGGCGCAATAAAACCTTGGCCCTGTTGCTTTCGGCGCCGGTATCGAGCACCGAAATCGTCATCGGCAAATATCTGGGAATTTTAGGCTTAATGCTGACTGTGCTCTTGATGATCACGTTAATGCCCCTATCGCTGCTCGCCGGCGGCACGCTCGATTTCGGCAAACTGCTGGCGAATATACTGGCATTGCTGTTATTGCTGGCCGCCTTCAGCTCGGTCGGCCTATTCATGTCGTGTCTCTCGGGACATCCGACCGTTGCAGCGATGGGCGCATTCGGGCTGTTAATGCTCTTATGGATTGTGGACTGGTCGGCCGGGCTTCGCGACGATAAAAGCGAATTATTCGAATACCTATCCTTGCTGAGGCATTTTCAAAACCTGCAAAGCGGGTTGATCAACACCGTCGACCTAATCTATTTCGCGTTATTTATCGCGACTTTCCTGATCCTCAGCATTCGTAACCTCGATAACGACCGGCTGCAAAAATGAAAATTTCGCGCCATATTCACCGGCAACTTCGCATTAAAAACCTGTTTCATACCACGCTTTGGCTTAGCATTCTTTTCGGTTTGGCATGGTTGAGCACGCTGCGCCCTATTCACTTTGACATCAGCGCCGGATCGCGCAATACCCTATCTTCGGTCAGTCAAAATGTCTTAAATTCGTTGACCGATAAAATCGTCGTGACGGCTTATATCAAAAAAGATCCGGCACTCAGATCCCAGATCAAGCAATTGATCGATCGCTTTAAGCTCCACAAGCCCGATATCGAATTGACTTTCATCGATCCCGACTCGACGCCGGAAAAAACGCGGAAACTGGAAATCGGCGCCTCGGGCGCTATCATTGTCGATTATCTAGGCCGCACCGAACGTATCAATTTTCTGGACGAGTCGACACTTACCAATGCCTTACAACAATTGACCGGCGCTCATGTCCGTTGGATCAGTTTTCTGACCGGCCACGGCGAAAGATCTCCCGAAGGGCAAGCTAATTTCGACCTGAGTCGCTTCGGCGAAGAGCTGGCGCAACGCAATATCAAAGCGCAAACGCTCAACTGGGCCGAAATACCGGCTATTCCGGATAATTCGGAATTATTGATCATCGCCGGCCCGCGCGTCGACTTATTACCTGGAGAAGTCAGCATTTTGCATGACTATCTCGAACAAGGCGGCCATTTATTTTGGTTGGCGGATCCCGACACCCTAATTCCAAGCGGCTTGTCTGATTACCTAGGCATCGACCGCTTGCCCGGCGCGATCGTCGATATGAGCGCCGGACTCTACGGCATAAATGACCCGAGTTTCGTGATAATCCCCAAATACCCGGGCCATCCGATCACGCAAAATCTACAGACGATGACGCTATTTCCCGCCGCGGCGGCGCTGCAAAGCCGCGAGGAAAGCTCATTCGACAGCGAGGTCTTAATAAAAAGCTCCGATAAATCATGGACCGACGCCGAAGAACGCAAAGGCCCGTTAAGTCTGGCTTACGCCTTAACCCGCCAAATCGATGAAACGACCGAACAACGCATCATCGTGATCGGCGACGGCGATTTTCTCGCCAATGCCTACCTTGGCAACGTCGGCAACCTTGAACTGGGCCTAAGAATGATCAATTGGCTACTCCGCGACGACCGCTATGTCGCAATTCCGGTCAAATCCGCTCCGGATCGGCATCTGCAGCTGACTCCACTATCGGTCACTTTGATGGGCTTCGGCTTTCTGTTGATTATTCCGATAGTATTGCTGATAACCGGCTGGTTGATTTGGTACCGGCGTAGACGCCGTTGAAAAGCCGGCTTGCCACACTGGATTTAATGCGACAACTTTATCATGCCTGAATTACCTGAAGTCGAAACAACCTGCCGAGGCATCAAGCCTCATATCGAAGGCAGAACCATCCAAGAAACGGTGGTGCGCCAATCGAGCTTGCGCTGGCCGGTGCCGGACCGTTTAGATCGCCTATTGAACGGACTTCGCATCGAACGAGTCGACCGGCGGGCAAAATATTTATTGCTGCACACCGAAAAAGGCGTGCTGATCATTCATTTGGGTATGTCGGGGAGTCTACGCATCGTCAACCGCGAACAAGAAATCAAGAAACACGATCATATCGACTGGATATTTTCCGATACGACGATACTGCGTTTCAACGACCCGAGACGCTTCGGCGCGGTGCTGTGGACTTCCGAAGCGATTACCGAGCATCCTTTGTTGAAAGAACTCGGCCCCGAACCCCTGCTAACCGATTTTAACGGCGACTATCTTTACCGATTGTCTAAAAAGCGAGGCCTTGCGGTCAAATCGTTCATCATGGACAGCCATATCGTGGTCGGCGTCGGTAATATCTATGCCAACGAGGCCTTGTTCATGGCCGGCATCAAACCGACCCGCGCTGCCGGCCTCATATCGCTTGCCCGTTATCGAACACTCGCCGACTGTATCCGCAACGTTTTGAGCAGCGCCATTGAACAAGGCGGCACGACGCTGAGAGACTTCGTCAACGAAACCGGAAAACCGGGTTATTTTAAACAACAGTTACAAGTCTACGGAAGAGCCGGAGCCCCCTGCCGCACCTGCTTGACGCCGCTCACCGAAATCCGCATCGCCAACAGAAGCTCGGTTTTTTGCAAACAGTGTCAAAAATAACTTCCTGATGCTATGAGTTTTATAGCGGGTTCGGTAACTCGCTTGACAGGAAACCGTGAATACGTCCGTGCAGGCTTGACGGCGGTGACTGATTGCCATGGATGGCGTGTATTAGGGCAATGCAGGAGCAATTGCCGAGGAGCAAAAATCTGCCCTGCCGCTGACACCTGCCAATCGAGCAACCGAACCCTCCTTAAAATAGGGAAGTTATTTACGGCCAAATCCTTAATTGAAAAACCGTCCTCCTGCCAAGGACTATTCCTATCCCGAAGGACAAGGGAGCAAAATCCGAAAGTTATTTTAGACAGAATTTTTAAATTACCTTTTACCGTTAATAACTTTCAGTTTGTGCATTTAAATTTTTCATGCACAATCTCGCCAACCTCAAACAACAAATCATTTATATGCCTTGGAAAAGCGTCAGTCATAGATTGTCACACTGGGTAACGTATTATCCTTGGCGCGTTCTTTTGCTTGTCTTTTCGGTCGTTGTTGCATTATCGTCCGGCGCGATGAATCTTGGGTTCAATAGCGATTCACGGGTCTATTTCAGCAAGGAAAATCCGCGGCTTCTTGCTTTTGAGGCCTTAGAGGCCGTTTATAATAGAACCGATAGCGTATTTTTTGTCATTCAACCGCCGAACGATTCCATTTTTAATCTTTCCTCCCTTCAGGCCATCGCGCAATTGACTCAAGCCGCCTGGCAGCTTCCTTATTCGAGCAGAGTCGATTCTATCGTTAATTTTCAACATAGTTATTCGGACAACGAAAACATAATCATCGCCGACTTGATTCCCGACCCGAAGGCTTTGACCGAAACCGAAATTCTATCCATAAAGAAAACGGCACTGAATGAGCCCCTGCTGGTTAATAGACTGGTATCTGTAAACGGCCATGTCGCAGGCGTCAATGTTAATGTGCATTTGCCTGGAAAAAGCCCGATGGAATCGATTCGTCTTGCCGAACGAGCACGAAAGCTCGCAGGCGAAATCGAGAGTCAATATCCCGGCGTTAAAATTCGAATCAGCGGCATAGCAATGATGAGTAATGCCTTTGTTGAGGTGGCGATGAGCGATAATCTGAAATTATTGCCGCTGATGTATAGCGTTATCATTGGGGTATTATGGCTAAGCTTGAGATCGCTATCGGCGACATTCGCCGTCGTCTTGCTCATTATGTTGGCAATGGCTTCCGCGTTAGGAACATTCGGATGGTTTCATGGCCACTTAACGCCTACCTCGGCGGTCGCGCCGACCATCATCATGACGGTTGCGGTAGCCGACTGCCTCCATGTATTGCTTGCGATACGTCAAAATATGGAGGCGGGGCAAGAAAAAAAACAAGCCATTCAAGAAAGCCTACACTCGAATTTTCAGCCGATTTTACTCACCAGCGTTAGTACGATGCTCGGGTTTCTCGGCATGAACTTCAGCGAAGCGCCTCCTTTTAGGGACTTCGGCAATATCGTCGCAACCGGCGTTGCGGCTGCGCTATTCTTAACACTTACGTTGTTACCCTCGCTGATAACGCTATTGCCAATAAGACCCCGGTTAAAACAACAACGTACCGAAAGGCCCATGCATCATTTGGCCATATTCGTGATCCGTTATCGTAAAGCATTGCTACCGATCAACGGTCTGCTTGCCATGATTCTGATCGGCTATGCACCCGACAACGAATTGAACGACGAATTCGTCAACTATTTCGGGAAATCGATCGAATTCAGGCAAGACACCGATTTTCTCAGCCAACATCTCGGAGGCATATACACGATCGAATATTCGCTTGATACTCAACAGGAAGGCGGAGTACAAGAACCCGTTTTTTTGCGAAATCTCGACCGATTTAACGATTGGCTGAAAAAACAACCCGAAACCGTGCATGTCAATACCGTGACCGATATATTCAAACGACTCAATAAAAACATGCATGACGACGACCCGAAATATTACGCTTTACCCGACCGGCGCGAACTCGCCTCTCAATACCTTTTAATGTACGAATTGTCGTTGCCATACGGCTTGGACTTAAACGATCAAATCAACGCCGATAAATCAGGTACGCGGGTCATCGTCACCTTGAAGAATTTGAGCTCTAAACAAATGCTGGCATTCGAATCGCGCTCGAAAGCATGGTTAAAAACCGACATGCCGGAAACGAGCATTGAAACCGGCAGCACGGCATTGATGTTCGCCCATGTCGGGCAACGCAATATCCGCAGCATGATTACAGGAACCTTGCTCGTACTCGTCTTTATTTCGTTTATTCTAATCGGTGCATTTCGTTCGCTAAGTTTAGGACTTATCAGCATTATTCCGAATTTAACGCCTTCTATTGCCGCTTTCGGTATTTGGGCGCTCATCGACGGGCGCGTGGGTTTGAGCCTATCCGTGGTGGCAAGCATCACGCTTGGCATCGTAGTCGACGATACGATTCATTTCATCAGCAAATACCGGCATGCACGACTGGAAAAAAACTATGGCTGCAGGGAGGCAATACGACACGCCTTTTCGACCGTCGGCGAAGCGATCTGGATCACGTCAGCGGTTTTGATCTGCGGATTTATCGTCTTGAGTTTTTCGCCTTTTACGATAAATTCGGAAATGGGGTTAATGACCGCGATAACGCTAACCATCGCCTTGTTCTTGGATTTATTACTGCTGCCGCCTTTATTGATGCTGTGGGACGGCGATGCGAATAATCGCAAATGAGCTCAATTTAGCCGGGCTAACTGTCAGCTTTTTTTACACTCTAGGCAGACAACTCGAATTGACTTATTCTTCTAAGGTATTGTTTTGCTGAATCATTGATAACTTCAAAGCTACGCCGTTAGATTGGAAACGTAAAGGTATAATAAACACATCCACACAAACGATGCCGGAATGTCCATAATTTTTACAGATCGACATAATCTTTATTCCGCTCAGTAACAAGTCAATTGTACTTTAGTACTAGCGACAAAATACTTGTCGCAAAACCATTATACCTTTCGCACTTCAAATTTTGGCAGTGCCTGAGGAGGCGCCAGGATGTGCGGCAAAGGCTTTGCCAGCATGGAGCTGACATAGAGTCTACAGGAATGTATTCACGGCGTCCTTTGACGAACACCCTGGTTCCGAATTTTGATCTGCGATGGGTATAACTATGGCGCAGGCTCCTTACTGTTTAAATCGTCTCGATAATCCTTCAATATGCGCTGACATTGCCTAAGACTGAGATTAACGCCATAGTTTTCGTGTAAATGCGATTTCAATAAACCGCCGCTCCAGTTTTGATCCCGATAGCCTAACTCGATCGGCGAATGGGACAAATCGAGCTTCACCTTGAGCTTCTCGTCTTGTTTCAAAACGGTAAGCCGACCGGTCTTCTTGTCATCCTTAAGGCCTTCCAGTCCGAATATTCGGTAAAAACGCACCCAGCGTTGAACGCTTCGAATACTGATGTCGAAACATTGGGCAATCCGTTCGTAACTCAGTCCCGCCGTCGCTAAAATCAAGATCTGTAATCGATATTGAAAACGCGCGGATCGCGATTTATTTAAATATTTATTTAACGTCTCGATAAGCACCAGACGATTATGGCTTAGATCTTGTCGTTTCATCGTTTTGCTACTGTTGAATAACGGTCGTTAACGCTACGTTCCGCCTGAATCGTGCGACAAGCACAATGACGCACCGTATGACCTAGGCCTTTTGGTATCAATATTGTGTGTTCTTAATTTGTTGGCGAATAGACACTCATGCTAACACATGGCGAAAAAGCAACTTATATCGATTTTCGTTGAAACTTGACTTCAATTTTAAAAAATTTGGGGGAGTTATGTTCTTACTCTTTAATCTTTCGTCCTATAAAACAAGGCGGTCTTTTTATCACTCTTATCTATCAAGTACTCAAGTATTTCGCGACTTAAAATATTTCGCTCTACCATTTGCATTGGTTGCCACGTTGTTATCAACTGATTCCAATGCCGCAGCTATTTGGCAGCAACCATTCGATATTAAAGATAGCTTTAATTCTATAGGTATCAAAGAGCTTGATATCGGTGGTCAACGAGTAATTTTTGAGGGCACGGGCCCAACGCAGGTGATCCGCGATTGTGTTTATCTTGGCGAAAAATCAGATTGCTACCAAACACCGTTCGAACAAAATGGGCTTGATACCATCATGACTGAGATGGTAAGTCTTCATCTTGTCGGTAAAACAATGGGGTTTCATACTGAAATTCGGGTTGGGGAAGGCTGGTCTTTCTTTGATGATTTGATATTCACAGACCTTATCGGTCTCGATCATTCTCGCGGGCAAATCCAAGATTTGGCCGGTCTTCCAGATGGCAATATCGACTTTCCAGCAAATAGCATTTTCGATATCTTCTTTGACGTTTGGATCGATTTCAATAACGATGGCATTGTTGATGTAGGGGAGGTAGTGAGTAACGATGTTCGTGATTTATCCGGCGATAGCATACTAGATAGCTATGCTCTGAGAATGTTTGCTGAAATAGAAGATGTTCCGCCACCGAAGTGGACTCAATATATTTGCTCAGGAAAAGTAAGTGCATTGGATCCATCGATCGGAACTTTTGATGCAGTCGTCGAGGAAGCATGTCCTCCACCACTGGATCTATTTTTCATTAACCCTGACAGAACTGAAATAACATCTGCTGATCTTGATCTTCCCTCCGTATTTGCAATTGACGCCAAACACATTGTCCCTGAACCCACCACATTCATGCTACTGTCCGCAGGACTAGCATTGTTCGGCTGGCAACATCGCCGCAAACCCCTCGCTTAAGCGTAAGACTATGCGCCGAGTCCTTCGGCGCTTTTTGCTAAGCTTTTGGCTTTAATAACGATAAAAATTTTCTATGGTTGCATTTTTCGGACGCTGCCGACACGCTTTATTCGGCATTTCGGATGCCGAAACCCGAATCGAACTGCGCGGCTTCAAGGTCGGCGACGACCGGGTCAAGGCGCGAATCGAGCGCATCGGCAAGAGTTTTGTCGAAGGTTATCATGCCGCCTTGCTCGATAACGATCCGTTGCGCCTTACCGAGCATTTGAACTCAATCGACGACAACGAATTGCGCGGTTTCCTCTTCGAAGGTGCCGCGATGGGCTTGGTGATATCGGATTTCCTTTGCCCGTGGCGACCGAGCCGTTTTCAAGCATTTTTGACAGGCCCGGCGCAGCATCACGCCTATATGTTGCATGTCGGCGCCGGTTGGGCTTTGGCCCGCTTGCCGGTGTCGCCGGCAAGCCTGACCTCGCGCATGGACTGCCTACTCCGTTGGCTGGTCCTTGACGGTTACGGCTTCCACGAAGGCTATTTTCATTGGCCGGACAGTATCGGCCGTCAACAGCGTCCTTCATGCCTACAAGGCTATGAAAAGAGGGCTTTCGACCAAGGTTTAGGACGCAGTCTGTGGTTCGTCATGGGAGCCGATCCCGAGCGTATCGTATCGGCGCTGCAAGACTTTCCGACGGATAGGCAGGGCGACTTGTGGAGCGGCGTCGGCTTGGCCGGCGCTTATGCCGGCGGTGTCGAACCGGACGTTTTAGAGCGTCTGAAAGTTTTGGCCGGCGACTTTCTTGCGCATCTCGCTCAAGGCGCTGCATTTGCAGCCAAAGCCCGGCAACGGGCCGGCAATCCGGCCGATCATACCAAGCTGGCCTGCCGCATCTTTTGCAATTTAAGCGCCGAACATGCCGCGCAATTAACGGACGATGCCTTGCGGAAAGTGCCTGCCGATAACGCGCTGCCGGCTTACGAACATTGGCGGCAACGGATACGGCGACACTTTATTTAAGCCTGTATCGCAGCCTCACCTTAGAGGATACCAGCAATATGAATAGCATTTATCCACTTCTACGCCGCCGCGCGACGCTGTTGGCCGCCCTGGTTTGGATCGGCCTTCTTTACGGCTTTATGCAACCGCCGAGCTTGAGCCCTTCGGAACGAAAAGCCATCGCCGGACGCTTCGACTTTACCCGCTTGGCGTTACCGGAGCCGTCCGGAAAAAACCCGCGTTCGGTAAGAAACGTTCATCCAAGCTTGGAACATATTTCCGCGTGGATCTCATCGGTCGGTGCGAGCGTTGCGCTCGGCGACCTTGACGGCGACGGCCTGCCGAACGATCTCTGCCATGTCGATCCGCGCTTCGATTCGGTTATCATCGCGCCCGTTCCGGAAACCGGCGAACGCTATACGCCATTCGAATTGCATCCGGCGCCCGTGGCATTCGATGCCGCGACGATGGCGCCGATGGGCTGCCTATTCGGCGATCTCAACGAGGATGGCTTACTCGATGCTATCATTTATTACTGGGGGCGCACTCCGGTCGCCTTTTTACAGCGTGGCGATAGCACCGGTCTCACCGCGGAAAGCTTTAAACCGGTGGATATCTTTCCCGGCAACGAGCGTTGGTTTACCAATGCCGCAACGCTAGCCGACTTAGATGGCGACGGCCATATCGACTTGGTTATCGGCAACTATTTTTCGGACGGCGCGCAAATTCTCGATGCAAGCGGCACAGGCATCGAGCGGATGCACGACACCAAGTCCCGTTCGTTCAGCGGCGGCAAAACGCATTTATTGCTTTGGGACGGTGCCGAAAGCGGTGAACAACCCAATGTTCGTTATCGAGCCGTAACCGGCGTGCTCGACCCGGCGACCGAGCACGGCTGGGCCTTGGCGGTCGGCGCGGCCGACTTGGATGGCGACTTGTTGCCGGAACTTTATTTAGGGCATGACTTCGGCCCGGACCGCTTACTGCACAACCGTTCGACCCCGGGGCGCTTAAATTGGGTCGAATTGCGCGGTAAAGCGGGCCTCGCCACGCCGAAATCGTTCGTGCTGGGTCAGGATTCCTTTAAAGGCATGGGCGTCGATTTCGGCGATCTCAACGGCGATGGCCTATTGGATTTATTCGTCAGCAATATCACCAGCGAATGGGCTTTGCAAGAGAGCAATTTATTATGGTTGAGCACCGGCGAGCCGGAACGCATGCGCGACGGCGTTGCCCCCTATGTTCAAGCCAGTGAAAAGCTCGGCCTTTCCAGAGCCGGTTGGGGTTGGGACACGCGTCTAGCCGACTTCGATAACAGCGGTTATCCGGAAGCACTGGTCGCGACCGGTTTCGTCAAGGGCGAAACGCCTCGTTGGGCAAAATTGCAAGCGTTAGGCACCGGAAACGACCGCATGATGAGTAATCCTCGGCATTGGCCCTCTTTCAAACTCGGCGACGATTTAAGTGGCCATGAAGCCAACGGTTTTTTTGTGCGCGCCGAGGACGGTCGTTTCTACAATTTAGCATCGGAACTTCAACTGGACGATCCGATGGTCAGTCGCGGCATTGCCGTGGCCGATGTCGACGGAGACGGCGACTTGGATTTTGTCGTAGCCAATCAATGGGAAAGATCGTATTTCTTTCGGAACGAATGCCCTGACTGCGGCGATTTTATCGGTCTACACCTTCGAATCGCCGGCGATTCGGCGCATACTCGAATTATCGAGGGACATCCGGATCATGACATTTCCGCTTATCCGGCAATCGGAGCCCAAGCAACCGTTTATTTACCGAATGGAAAAAAAATAGTCGCTCAAGTCGACGGTGGAAACGGTCATTCCGGTCAACGTAGCCCCGATCTCCATTTCGGACTTGGAAAACTGTCCGGTAATGCTCCTTTGGAGATTGAACTGCGTTGGCGCGGACAAGCCGGCAGCATGCACCGTAAGACGCTCAACCTCGAACAGGGCTGGCACACTGTAATACTCGGCGAAGCAGAGGCGGAAAATTTATGAATATTAACGAAACGATCACGACCCGTTTTTTTTATCCGAAAGGCAGCCCTAAGTTACGCCTGTTCGCATTAGGCTATTTTGCCGCTCTCATTACGCTTTGGACGATTCTTGGACATACCGTGCTCGGATTCGAGCAATCCGGTCTGCAACCGATCGTCGCCGTGGCAAGCGCGTGTTTCACGCATTGGCTCTTGGAGTGGGTGGATAGCCGTTCGACCCGACGCGCGCCGCGATACGGAAACAGCCTATCGGACCGATTTATCTTTTTGCTGCCGGCCCTAATACCGGGGCTTGCTGTCGGTATGCTGATTTATCCGAACGAACTGCTTTGGCCGATGATTTTCGCTTCCGCGTTATCGATCGCGTCCAAAATCGTTTTTAGGGCGCCTGTCGGTCAAGGTTCGCAGCATATTTTCAATCCATCGAATTTCGGTATTACGGTAACCTTGCTGCTATTTCCATGGATCGGCCTCGCTCCGCCCTATCAATTCACCGAAAACGTCACCGGCCTTTGGCATTGGATTATTCCGGGGTTCATTTTAATCAGCGGTATTATTGTTCATGCTTATTTTACCGGTCGTCTACCGTTATGCATCGCCTGGATCGGCGGTTTTTTGCTGCAAGCCTTTCTACGCAGTTGGTATTTCGATATTCCTTGGATCGTACCTCTGATTCCCATGACCAGCGCCGCTTTTATCCTGTTTACGCTTTATATGATTCCGGATCCGGCCACGACGCCTTTAAATCCATTCCGCCAAATCCTGTTCGGCCTGGCCGTTGCCGCCGTTTATGCACTGTTGCTGATTGAAAATATCGTGTTCGGATTGTTTATCGCATTATTTGCCGTTTGCGCTTGCCGGGGAGCCGGGCTGTATCTGATCGCACACCGCCAACGACTGTTCCAGAATGCGCAACTTGCCGAGAGTGCCGGAAAATGATCGCGATTGTCGGAATTGCATGCCGTTACCCCGATGCCGACTCGCCGCAAGCGCTGTGGGAAAACGTATTAGCCCAACGCCGCGCGTTTAGGCGTTTGCCGTCCGAACGGCTCAACCTGCAGGACTATTTAGAGAACCGGACCGAGCATTCCGACTCGATATACGTCAAAGAGGCGGCCGTGCTCGAGGGTTATTCATTCGACCGGCAAAAGTTCCGCATTGCCGGTTCGACTTTTCGTAGCACCGATACGACACATTGGCTGGCGCTCGATATTGCCGCTCGCGCACTCGAGGACGCCGGTCTGCCGAACGGTATCGGCTTACCGAAAGAAAGCACCGGCGTCATTGTCGGTAATACGCTGACCGGAGAGTTCTCTCGAGCAGCTTTGATGCGTTTGCGCTGGCCCTATGTTCAAAGAGTGCTAAACGAACGCTTGACCGCCGAAGGTTGGGACAACGACAAACGCCGCGATTTCTTGCGGCTCATGGAACAACATTATAAAGCCCCTTTCGAGCCGGTCGGCGAGGAAACCTTGGCAGGCGGTCTCGCCAACACGATAGCGGGACGAATCTGCAACTTTTTCAATTTCCAGGGCGGCGGATTTACCGTTGACGGTGCTTGCAGTTCGTCGTTGCTTGCCGTTGCACAAGCCTGCACCGCTTTGCAATCGGGCGATTTGGATGCCGCATTGGTCGGCGGTGTCGATTTGAGCCTCGATCCTTTCGAACTGATCGGTTTTTCTCGCGTCGGCGCTCTTTCCCGCGGCAGCATGCGGGTTTACGATAGAAATCCAAGCGGATTTTTACCCGGCGAAGGCTGCGGCTTCGCTTTATTAATGCGACATGACGAAGCCTTAGGCAGGGGGCTTCGTTGTTATGGCTTTATTCGCGGCTGGGGAATTTCATCCGACGGCAGCGGAGGCATGACCCGCCCTGAACTATCGGGACAACAACTCGCCATGCAACGCGCTTACCGGCGAGCCGGCTATGGAATCGGCACCGTGCCTTTGTTTGAAGGTCACGGCACCGGCACGGCGGTCGGCGATGAAGTCGAACTGAATGCTTTGTCCGAATTACTGGCGGACAACCGAACACCCGCAACGATCGGTTCGATAAAAGCCAATATCGGCCATACCAAGGCCGCGGCGGGCATGGCCGGACTCACAAAAGCACTCATGGCTTTGCATAGCCAAATTTTACCACCCGCCACCGCCATCGACAGTCCTCATCGGGTATTCGAGCAAGGAAATCTACGCCTTCTGGAAACAGGCGTTAGCTGGCCAGAAGAACAGCCGTTAAGAGCCGGTGTCAGTTCTTTCGGTTTCGGCGGTATTAATGTACATGTCACCTTGGAAGGCGCATCGACGGCTCGCCGAAAAAGCTTAACGTCACGCGAAACCGCACTAATACGCAGCCGACAAGATTGCGAGTTGTTTATTTTCTGCGCCGAAACCCCGGTCGCTCTAATCGAATCGACCGAACACTTGCGGCAATTAGCACCTTCTCTTTCTTATGCCGAATTGACCGATTTGGCCGCCGCGCTGACAAACGCGATCAAGCCCTGCAGCGTCCGCGCTGCTGTCGTCGCTGCAACTCCGAAACAACTGGAAGAAAACCTCGGCATTTTGCACGGTTGGCTTGACGAAGAAAAAAGCTCCGGATTCGATACCGAAGCAGGCGTGTTTTTAGGCTGTGGCGAAACGGCTCCGCGCATCGCCTTTTTATTTCCCGGCCAAGCTTCGCCTGTACGGTTCACAGGCGGCGCGATGGGCAAACGCTTTAGCGAAATCGACAGCTTATATTATGACCAACAACCGCCGCTACCAGGCGATCCTGAAGATACCGGTCATGCTCAACCGGCGATCGCCCTCGCTGAAATCGCAGGCTTGCGCTTACTTGACGCCGTCGGTATCGAAGCGCAAATAGCAGCTGGTCACAGCTTGGGCGAATTAACTGCCCTGCATTGGGCCGGCGCTTTAGACGAACAGGCTTTGATGCGCATCGTTCGCCGGCGTGGCGCGATCATGTCTGCCGATAAACGGTCTGAAGGTGCAATGGCGGTTATAGGAGCCAATGAAGCCAACACGCAAGCGCTAATCGGCCAAGAATCCGGCGTCGTCGTTGCCGGTTTGAACAGCAGTAACCAATGCGTGATAGCCGGCGATACCGATGCCATTCGCCGTGTGATGACTCTCGCTCAAGCGCAAGATATTGCATTTACCCTGTTACCGATTACACATGCCTTTCATTCGCCTTCGATGGCGCTTGCCGCCGAGCAATTGACCCGGTCTCTGGAATCCGAGAATTTTCATTCAATTATCCGGCCCGTCGTATCGACCGTAACTGGCGGTTTTTTGTCGGACATTCATTTTCCAAAACATCTTGGGGAACAATTAACTTCTCCGGTTCGTTTCACCGAAGCGCTCACCAAACTGCTACCGCATTGCGATCTTTGTCTGGAAGTCGGCCCTGGACGCATACTCAGCGGCTTACTTAAAACCGACCACACCACGCCTGTCGTGGCGCTCGATTCCTCGGGGCCGTCTTTACAAGGGCTGCTCATGGCAATCGGCGCGGCTTACGCACTTGGGCAGCCAATCAAAACCCGAGGCTTGTTCGCGGATCGATTTACACGGTATTTCGACCCGTTACGACCCTTGTCGTTTTTATCCAACCCTTGCGAGGCAGCACCAACAGATACTATCGAAAACCGTTTAAACGACTCGGCGCCGAAAACGAACACCGAAGCCCTTATCCGTGATCCGCGGAATGAGGCTTTACCGAAAACCTCCGAACGCCTCGACGCTTTACAGTTACTTCGTCAAATGCTGGCTCAAAAAGTTGAACTGCCCGCTTCGGAAATTCAAGACCAACATCATTTATTACGGGATTTGCATCTTAACTCGATCAGCATCGGACAAATTATGGCCGACGCCGCACGGAAACTGAATCTGCCGGTTTCGTTGGCGCCGACGGAATACGCACACGCCACCGTTGGCCAAGCAGCCCGATTTCTGGAATCGATGCGCACCGTTAATAATGACGCCGATATCGAACGACATACAGCGCCTCAAGGACTAGAAAATTGGGTAAGAGCCTTCACTATCGAACAGCGCCCCTGCGAATTAAAGCCAGCCAAGCCCTCTTCTAATGACCGTCAAAGACAACAGCCTTCGTCTTGGCGTGTATTTGCCCCTGAAGATCATATACTGGCCGCCCCTTTATTAAAGCGGCTTGAGTCGATCGGCGGCACGGGCGTTTTGCTCTGTCTCCCTCCCACCCCAGACTCCGGATACGACCGATTACTGTTGGATGCGGCACAAGTCGCGTTGGAACAAGACGGAACGCCAAGGTCTTTCATTCTGGTTCAGCACAACGGTTTTGCCTCGGCATTTGCAAGAACCTTGTTTGAAGAAGCCGATGGATTATCCGTTAGCGTTATCGATACGCCCTATCGCCAAGAAGCGTTATCTTGGATTGTTGCCGAAACGCTTGCTGCCGACGGTTTTTGTGAAGCGATTTACGATAGTTCAGGACAACGATCGGAACGGGTTTTGCGTTTAATTGCCACTCTTGCCGACGATAGCGGAAATTCGTTATTAACATCGGGCGATGTGCTGTTAGTCAGTGGCGGCGGTAAAGGCATCGCCGCCGAATGCGCCTTTTCGCTGGCGCGCGTGCATGGTCTACGCTTGATACTCTTGGGACGCGCATTACCGGAAAACGATACCGTGTTAGATGAAAACCTGATGCGTTTCAGTGAGGCCGACATAGCATTCCGCTATTATGCCGCCGATGTCGGCGATGCGGATAGTATTCACAACGCCGTAAAGCAAGCGGAATCCGAATTCGGCGCGATTACCGCTATTTTACATGGCGCAGGCGTCAATGAGCCCAGATTGATCCACGACTTGGATATTGAGATTCTAAAGCGCACATTGTCTCCCAAAATATCCGGCCTTAAGCATCTACTGGCATCGGTCGACTCCGGCAAACTCAAGCTATTAATTAACTTCAGCTCGATTATTGGCCGCGTTGGAATGCGTGGCGAAGCAGATTATGCATTGGCGAATGCTTGGCTGAGCCATGAAACCGATTCGTTCAAAGAGCGTAACCCCGCTTGTCGTTGCCTTTCTCTCGAATGGTCTATATGGTCGGGCGTCGGCATGGGTGAGCGCTTAGGCCGTATCGACACTTTATTACGTGAAGGGATTAGCCCGATATCGCCGGAACAAGGCATCGAATGGTTGAACCGGTTGCTGGATTTGGAATTGCCGAGTTCAAACGTGGTAATAAGCGGCCGTTTAGGCATTACTCCGCCTTTGCCGGTTCTGCCGACCAACGAATTACCTTTTCTTCGATTTATAGAAAAGCCCGGGCTATTTTATCCGGGAATCGAATTAGTGACCGATTCTGAAATTTCATTAAACAACGATCCTTATTTGAACGATCATGTTTACCAAGGCGAACATATTTTTCCGGCTGTCATCGGAATGGAAGCTATGGTGCAAGCAGCCCGGTCGGTCACTGGCCGGACTGAAACTCCTTCCTTCCAGGACTTGCGTTTTGCCCACCCGATCGTAGTGCCTCCCAACGAGATCGTTACGTTGCGCACCGTTGCTTTAGTTAAAGAGGACCAGAGCATCGAGGTCGCTCTACGTTTCAGCCAGACCGCATTCCAAATCGATCACTTCCATGCGATATTAAGATTCGATGCCTGTCCGAATAATTATCGCGACGAAGCAGCTCAGGAGAATTCAACTAATCCACATAAAATAGCCATCGACCCGGACGCCGAACTTTACGGCCCTTTATTTTTTCAAGATGGCCGCTTTCGACAAGTAAAAGCCTATCGGCAGCTTTCCGCATTTCAATGTACTGCCGATATCGGCACAGACCTTTCGAAAGAAACTTGGTTTGCCCGCTTTTTGCCGCAAACCTTACTGATAGGCGATCCCGGTACTCGAGATGCAGCCCTCCACGCGATTCAAGCCTGCATTCCGCATGCAATCGTGTTACCCACCGCCTTAGAACGCTGGATACCGAAAGACTTGAATATCGACGGCCCGATATATGTCTTAGCCCGAGAACGGTGGCAACGACACGATGAATTTTGCTACGACCTCGAAATTCGAAGCCATGCGGGCTTTTTGAAAGAAATTTGGCAAGGCCTACATTTGCGCGAGATTACGAACATCGATTGGGAAACTTGGCCTGTTGGTTTAATTGCGCCTTATCTGCAGCGCAAGATTTATGCAATCGTTAAACCACACGATTTGAACTTCGTCTTGTTACGCAAAGACAGCCATGCTGCCGAAGAACCGACCAAGACTGCAATCCAATTGGCCTTGGGCAATAAAAACACTATTTTGCGCCGTAGCGACGGCAAACCCGAATCCGTCGATGGCCGAACGATTTCCGTAGCACATGCTGAGGGTTGGGTTTTCGCGGTTACAAGCGAATCACAAGTCGCTTGCGATTTAGAAACCGTTACCGATCGGCCGATTACCGCGTGGGAAGACTTACTCGGCAAAGAACGCTTTGCATTGGCGCGGTTGACCGTCGAACAATTCGGAGAAAACCTGGATCGAACGGCGACCCGCGTTTGGGGTGCCATCGAATGCTTGAAAAAAGCAGGCGCAAGCGCCAATCACCCGTTGACCTTACAATCGGCTGAAAAAGACGGATGGGTCACTTTTACAGCCGGCCCTTTCGTCATTGCCACCTACATCGCAAAGCTCAAAGGCACTTCTTCGCCATTGATGTTTTCGGTATTGATCGAACAAAATCGCCAATCAAAATCGCCGGCAGCATTCGGGAAGTAATATGAAAGCCTACGAATATCGGCACATCGTTAGTTTTGAAGAAACCAACTTGGTCGGCAATGTCTATTTCGCCAACCATATACGTTGGCAAGGCCGAGTACGTGAAATATTTCTACGCGATTATGCACCCGACGTGATCGATGCGCTTGGGCAAGGGTTAAGCCTAGTAACGACGCGGGTATCGTGCGAATATTTTCAGGAGTTGTTCGCATTGGACGAAGTGCTCATAAAAATGTTTGCAACTCAGATCACACAAAATCGCGTTACGATGAAATTTGATTATCTAAGAGTCCGTCAAGAAAACACTGAAGAATTGATCGCCAGCGGCGAACAACAAATCGCCTCTATGATGAAAGAGGGAACGACAATGCGCCCTACGCCACTTCCTCAATCGCTACGCTTGGCGTTATACGAATTTGAAATCTGAAAATTCAATCTTGGATTCAACTCCGAATTTATGCAACCCCGAAGCAGCGATTATAGATGCTACTCTTTAGCGATCCGCTTTTAGCTTCTGTATTCTTTCGCTGATCAATAAAGGTATAATGACCGGCCGAATATCGAATTTTTCTGAATAATCCTATGCCCATAGCGAAAATAACCCGATTTATTTTATTGCCGGTTTTATCGGCGTTTTTGATGGGCTGCGTGAGCGCTTCCCTTCAAAACCTTTCCGACTCTCTGTCCTCGGCAATTCTCGATCAGAACGACATCGAGATCGTGCGCGAAGGCTTGCCGGCTTATCTATTGATGACCGACGGATTGATCGAGCAACAACCGGAAAATACGGACCTGCTGGTTTCCGGCGCTAAGCTCTATGCATTGTATGCATCGGAATTGGTGAGGGAGACGTCCCGTGCCCGTAACCTCAGCAATAAAGCGCGCGCTTACGCCGAACGGGCTCTGTGTTTGGAACGGCCCTCCCTATGTCGGATCGACCGATTGCCTCATGACGCTTTCGCACCGGCTTTGCAAAATGCCGATCGTGCATCCTTGAATGTTCTGTACACCTACGGACTGACTTGGGCTTCGTGGCTGCAAGCTCACAGCCGCGATTGGGATGCGATTGCCGACCGACCGAAAATCGAATCGTTATTCGAAAGAATACTCGAATTGGACGAGTCCTTCGATTCCGGACGGGCGCATTTCTATCTGGGACTGCTCCGCTCGCAATTATCGCCGGCTTTGGGCGGCGATCCGGAAACCGCTAAAAGCCATTTCGAGCGCGCGATAGAACTGTCGCGCGGTAACGATCTGGCCGTCAAGGTCGCCTTGGCACGCAATTATGCTCGGATGCTGTATGATCGTGATCTCCACGACCGTTTGCTGCGCGAAGTACTGCAGGCTGACCCGAATGTGCCGGGCCTGTCCCTTTCCAATACCATGGCGCAACAAGAAGCCCAACAATTACTGGCCGAATCCGACAGCTACTTCCAAGAGTGACTTATGCATCATTTAATCGCGACTCTGTTTTTAATGTGCCTGACGGTTTTTTCGCCGCCGGCCCTATCGCAAATGCTCAAAATCGCAACAGCTTCGCCGGACGGTACGGTCTGGATGGAAAAAATGCGCGAAGCTGCCGACGAGATTAAACGGCGCACGAACGGTCGCGTTACCTTTCGGTTTTACCCGGGCGGTATCATGGGCAACGACGCCAGCGTGATGCGTAAAATCAATGTCAATCAATTACAAGGCGGCATTATTCCCGGCGGCGGTTTGAAGGACATTTACCCGGATTCGCAGGTGTATAGCTTGCCGTTGATTTTTCGCTCTTTCGACGAAGTCGATTATGTGCGCTCGCGCATGGACGATTTGATCGTCAAGGGACTCGAGCAAAACGGTTTTATCAGCTTCGGTCTGAGCGAAGGCGGTTTTGCCTATTTGATGTCGGACAAACCGGTGTCGCGGGTCGAAGACCTGAAAGGCCAAAAGATATGGATTCCCGAAGGCGATTACATCAGCCGAAGCGCTTTTCAAACCATCGGCGTATCCCCGATATCGCTGCCGTTAACCGACGTAATGACCGCACTGCAAACCGGCCTGATCAATACGGTCGCCAGCTCGCCGATGGGCGCGATTGCGCTGCAATGGCACGCCCGCGTCAAATTTGTTACCGATGAACCGTTGGCTTATTTGTACGGCACGATGATCGTTCAAGCACGGGCCTTCTCGCGATTAAGGCCGGACGATCAACGAATCGTTCGCGATGTAATCGGCGCGGTTTATAAGGAATTCAACAGTATCAATCGCCGCGATAATGCCGAAGCGCTCAGGGTTTTACGCAACCAAGGCATTCAATTCGTCGCAACCGATGAAAACGATCGAAAAAACTGGCAGGCGATGCTCGAAGACACTAAATCGAAAATGGAACGGGAAGGCATTCTCAGCCAATCGATTATCGAGACCCTAAGACGGCATTTAAACGACTTTCGCCAAGGCTCAGTCCACTAGCTCCATGTGTCGGCGTCTCACCAACGGTTTAAGGCGGCTAGAAGACGGTATTTTGGCGTTAGTACTCGCCGCGATGATTTTGCTGGCCATCGGCCAGGTCGTGCTGCGAAACGTTTGGGGCGCCGGCTTGGACTGGGCCGACCCGCTGCTGCGTATCCTAGTGCTATGGATCGCGCTGCTCGGGGCGATGGCCGCAACCCGCGATAATAACCATATCAGCATCGATGTCCTTAGCAAGTACCTGCCCCCATTTCTGAAAATACCCGCTCAACTCATCAGCCACTGGTTTACCGCTATCATTTGCGCACTACTGGCTTGGCAAGGCGCGCGATTGACGTTGATGGACTATCAAGATGCGACTACGGCATTCGCCTCGGTTCCTGTGTGGATTTGCCAACTCATTATCCCATTCGGCTTCGGCATCATGAGTCTGCGCTTTGTGTTGCATGGAATTTCGGCCTTGATGGATAGAGAGGCGCCCTGATGCTCATCGTAGTTGCGCTAATTATTCTGGCGCTATTGGGCACTCCATTGTTCGCGATTATCGCCGCCAGCGCCCTACTCGGTTTTTATCATAACGAAATCGACTTAATGGTCGTGGCGATCGAATTTTATCGATTGGCCGATATGTCGATATTGCTGGCAATTCCGCTGTTTACGTTTGCAGGTTTCTTATTAAGCGAAAGCCAAGCACCGGCAAGGCTGATGCGCCTGACACAAGCGCTGCTGGGCTGGTTGCCCGGCGGCCTGGCCATGGTTTCATTAACGGCTTGCGCATTGTTGACGGCGTTTACCGGCGCTTCGGGCGTCACAATCGTCGCATTGGGCGCCTTACTTTATCCGGCCTTGATCAAAGCCGGTTACCGTGAAAATTTCAGCCTCGGCTTGGTGACGACATCCGGCAGCTTGGGTTTACTGTTCGCCCCTTCATTACCGCTGATATTATACGGCGTTATCGCCCAGCAAATGAGCGTGGGCCGGCCGTTTACGATCGATGAGTTGTTTTTGGCCGGCGTGATGCCGGGCCTGCTGATGCTAATCATGTTGTCGGCTTGGAGTTATTGGCGTAACCGCAAAATAGGACTGACCCGATTCACCGTAAACGAAGCCTGGCAGGCTTTGCGCGAATCGCGCTGGGAACTGCCTTTGCCGTTTATCGTGCTGGGCGGCATTTACAGCGGCTATTTCGCGGTATCGGAAGCGGCCGCAGTCACGACGGTCTATGTGCTGATCGTCGAAGTCTTGATTCACCGCGAAATCAGTCTAAGCCAATTGCCTGCCGTGATGCGAAGCGCAATGGTCATGGTCGGAGGCATTCTGGTGATTTTAGGCGTTTCGCTGGCCTCGACGAACGTGATGATCGATGCCGATGTGCCGGGGCGTTTATTCGAATTCGTTCACGATCACATCTCGAGCCGATTGACCTTTCTTATCGCGCTGAACGTGTTTTTGCTGATCTTGGGCATGATGCTCGACATTTTCGCCGCGTTGGTCATCATGATTCCGTTACTGCTGCCGATCGCGGTCGGTTACGGCGTAGACCCCGTGCATTTGGGCATTATTTTTCTGGCGAATATGCAAATCGGCTATTTCACGCCGCCGGTAGGCATGAACTTGTTTATCGCCAGTTACCGGTTCCAGCGACCTCTATTACAGCTATACCAAGCCACATTGCCTTTTTTCTTCATTCTGCTGTTGGCCGTGCTGATCATCACTTATTGGCCGGCGCTCACATTAGGCTTGCCGGCTTGGCTACTCCCTTCATACTCAAAAATTAGTTAACTTTATGAAGGCATTAAATGATTTATTTTTAAAGAGCAGGTTCCATCTTAAATTAGACCATTTGACTTCCCACTTAAGGCGGGACAAAAGCACTAAGGATTAACCGTTCGCCTTGAGCCCTTCGACAGGCTCACCCGAACGGATTAACCTTAAACTGTCCCGAGTTAAGTGAGTAGCCGACCATTTTCTGTATTGACGTTGGGGTCCACTTTATTTCTTGTTATCAAACCGTCCATCAACGATGAAAATTATCTACTCAACGAACCAAGCGATATCCTTGTTTATTATTCTCTTGCTTAATTTTATTTTACTAAGCGGCTTATTGCCCCAAGTCGTTTTGGCTCAAAGCCAAACCGGCAAGCCAGTAACATCCGAATATGTCCCGGAGAATCTACGCAACAAAATCGAAGCACTGACCGCACGGGAAGGCCTCGACGAAGGCGTAAAAACCAAAACACTTAAATATTATCAATCTGCTTTAGACAATCTTGCCAATACCGGAGAGTTTAATTTTCGCAGCGAAAACTATCAAAAAGCCCTGCAACAAGCGCCCGATAGAATTAAAACCTTACAAAATGAAATCAAACAAACCCAACAAAAACTGGAGAAACAAAAGCAAGAGGACTTCAGTCACATCCCCATCGAAGAACTCGAGCAACGCCTGATTATCGAAAAAGGCAAAATTAGCAACCTCGACCAACAAATCAAAAGACTCGACGCGCTCTTAGCCGAACAAAACAATCGTCCGCAGCAGATTCGCCAAGAAACGGTTGAGGCCAAACAAGATCTCGATGCCGCCCGAAATAAGCTCGAAATCCCGCCAACATCTGCAGAATCGAAGCTGGAAATCGAAGCCCGGCAGATTCATTTAAAAACCTTGATCGAATCACGCACGGCCGAATTAAAAAAACTGGAAATCGAGGCTGCCAGCAATCCGCTTAGGACCGAAGCCATCAAATCCGAACTGCAATTGTTGGATATACAGAAGAATTTGCTCGCCCCGGTTATCGCTGCAATAGAAAACACCCTGTCCGAACGCCGCCAACAAGAAGCCAAGGAAATGCAGGAAGCCCTCGATCAAGCCGAACGGGAATTGGCCGATAAACATCCGGTCATACAAGTCGTTACCCGTGACAACATTCAATACAGCCGCGATCTTCAGACTATCACAGCCAAGATAGAACAAAGCGGCGAACAGAAAAACAAAATCGATAGCAAATCTGCCGAGATTGAAACCGATTTCAAAAGTGCCGAACGTAAAATCAGCTTAGCCGGACTCAGTCCTGCACTCGGCAAAATACTTAGAGAACAACGACGTAATTTACCGACCTCCGGGCAATTCTCATTTCAATCCCAGACCATCCAAGACGAAACCGCTCAAACCGGTCTTGCGCAATTCAAGGTTGAGGACCGACTGAAGCAATTGGCTGATATTGATCAGGAACTGCATAGCATCATGGGTTCGGAAGTCGACAGCAAGCTACCGGCCAATGAACGAATGATGATACAGGCCGAATTGCGCGTATTACTGAATAGTCAAAAAGATTTATTGAACCGATTATCGATTGCTTACACGACTTATTTGCGAAGCCTCGGCGATCTGGATTTCGCAAGACAACAAATGCTTAGTCAAGCTGAAAAATTTGCCGCTTATCTTGATGAACGTTTGTTGTGGGTACCGAGTTCAGCTCCGATCGATACCCATTACCTCATCGACTTATTCGGTTCATTTCAATGGCTGCTGTCGCCTCTAAACTGGTTAAGCTTTACAAAAGACATCGTTAAAGCCGCACTATCCAAATCGCTATTTAGCGCCTTTTCGATAATAATTCTGATCGCACTCATGACGATCAAGGCTAAAGTCAAACAGCAATTGACAGCCATTTCAAACCGAATCGGAAAAGTCTATACCGACAAATTTTCCTATACATTGATCGCGATGGGCGACATTTTCGTTTTAGCACTGCCTCTGCCCCTCCTGATTTTTTTAGTCGGCTGGTTATTGGTCGACAATCCTCATGTTGCCGACTTTAGTCAAGCAATCGGAGCAGGATTGCAAGCCGCTTCAATACCGTTATTAACGCTTTCGATTTTTTACCGACTGTTCGCACCGGAAGGCGTTGCTCAGCAACATTTTCAATGGAAGGCCAAAAATGCCGGGGTATTTCGCAAACAAATCGCTTGGGTACGATTTGTTGCCGTGCCGAGCGTGTTTCTGACCGAACTGAGCGGAAGCCCCGCTATAGCATCGCATAGCGATAATCTCGGACGACTGGCAGTCATTATCTTAATGCTTTCTTTAGCCGCGTTTTTATTCATTATCCTCAAGCCATCGAAAGGAGTGCTGCAGAATTATCTTGAAACGAATCCGAACGGATGGCTTTATCGATCGCGCTATATTTGGTATCCAGCGTCGGTCGTCATACCCCTAACCATTATCGGATTTGCAGCCGCAGGCTATTATCTAAGCGCTTTGGAATTGCAGCACAAATTGATCGTAACGCTGAGGATGATATTTATCAGTATTATTATTTATGACTTGGTGCTGCGTTGGCTAACTTTGGCTAACCGCCAACTAGCCCTGAAAAACGCACGACAAAAACGCAAGACTGCTGCCGCGCAAAGTTCGAAACCGACAACCACTGGCTCGGAAGATAATGTTGTAACCGCCGAGGAAGAACTGCTGGATATCCCTAAGATCAATGCCCAAACCAAAGCGCTACTGAATGTGTTTATCGGATTTACGCTTATTATCGGATCATGGATGATATGGCGAAATATTTTGCCGGCCTTCGCGTTTCTCGACAACATCACGTTGTGGCAACACCTCGTCATGATTGATAACCAAGAAGCCTATCAGCCTATAACCCTGACCAATTTGTTTCTAGCCGGCCTCTATGCCTTCATTGTCGGTGTTGCGATCCGCAATTTTCCGGGCGTTATGGAGTTGTTGATTTTTCGGCGCATAACGGTCGATGCCGGTTTTCGCTATGCGGTCAATCACTTGGCCAAATATTTATTGATTTCGATCGGCTTTATCGTGGTCGCGAATGAACTAGGCGGCAGTTGGTCTCAGGTGCAATGGTTAGTCGCCGCACTCAGTTTAGGCTTGGGTTTCGGTCTGCAAGAGATCTTCGCGAACATGGTTTCCGGTATTATTATTCTGTTCGAGCGGCCGATACGAGTCGGCGATACCGTGACTATCAGCGATATCAGCGGCAAAGTCAGCCGCATTCAAATGCGTGCCACAACCATCACCGATTGGGATCAAAAGGAATTGATCGTACCGAACAAAGCATTCATCACCGAAAAAATGATCAATTGGACCTTGACCGATCCGACGACACGGGTAGTGATCCCAATCGGTATAGCCTATGGTTCCGATATCGAGCTAGCCCATAAAGTCATGCTGGAAACGGTTAGATCTACACCATTGGTTTTGCAAGATCCAGAACCCAGTGTGTTGATGCTTGGCTTCGGCGATAGTTCTTTAGATTTTTCTATACGGGTTTATGTTAGCGAATTGGGTCACCGACTGCCGGTTACCCATGATATCCATTTCCGAATTAATCATGCCTTCCGTGAGCATAATATAGAAATTCCATTCCCGCAGCGCGACATACATGTCCGCTCGATCGTCGAAAGACCGACAAGCGAGCCGACTCCGATTTTTGAGCCTAATACGAACATTCCGAGCTACTGAAAGGACTTACTCTCCAGGGCAAACGCATTAAAACGCTATAGAAAATCAAATAGTTAAAATATTCCTTTTTTCCTGGTTAACTATAAGATTTAATTTATTTGAAACCTAAATAAGGCTTTGTGTCGCTATCGCGACGCTTATGTGTAGTCGGTTCGCGGACCGACAACCGCGATACTGCTACGAAACCCATTCATGGGTTTCGCCCTACGGGCCAGCTAAAGCTGTTCAAAATCGCTCCAAGCGATTTTGTCTTTGCTTGTCCAAAGAAAAGTATCCAAAAGACCAATCCGCCGGGAGCGGATTGGGACGCCAAAGGCGCACGAAGTGCGAGCGCCCGGATGGCGCGAGTCAGCAGACACCCGAAGGCCGCTGCATCCTGCGCGCTGACGGGGCCCGGGGAGGGGTGCCATAAGTTAAGCCGAATTGACTAAGCGTTCTAAGAAACAGGATAACATATTGATATGTTGATTGTTTTAATGCGTTCGCCCTGACTTGCTCTCTTTTGGTCGAAAAACCGTCTAAGATTAAAAGGTATGGGGTGCGTCTACCGAGGACCGCACTAGGCTGTCGAAACGCATGCATCAAATCACATACCTTATTAATATTCAATAACTTAAAATCATTCTGGACGCAATCGTTTGACCAAAACGACAGCTTAAGCCGCTTTTATTTTGCTCATAAAGCGACTAATCAATGACTTAGCTAAAAGAAGCACACCTGAATGGCTTATAATTGTTCACTTTACAGTGATTTTATTTCCTCAGCTTGTGGATTTAAAATTATCGCTGTATGCGGTATAAATAGGTCTTATTTTAACCCATCCCCCAAATACTATGCTTCAAATGTCAAAACTACTAAACAGCCGCGATGAATGGAAAAACAAAGCGACTGAGCGCGCAGCTGAGCTTCGTGAGCTTAGAAAAACACAAAAACGTCATTTGAAAAAAATAGCGGAACTGAAACGGAATAATTGCCAGTTAGAACAGCTTGTCGAAGCAAAAAAAACATTACCTTCGAGCATCAGTCAACCCTAGCAACCCAGGATATTGCTGTTGTACCCGCGAATACTTCAACGGTTATTGACATAACACAAGCTCAGCAAACGCGACTTTTATGCGTGCTTATCGTGCTTGATGCGGTGGTTTCTTTTCGTAGCGTTCCGCGCATTCTTGAATTATTTCATTCACAAACATCGCTTGAATTACCGTGGACGCCACATTTTACTTCGGTGATTAACTGGAGTTTGCGCGTTGGTTTAGGGTTACTGCGCCAAGTGTGCCCAACGTGCGAGCCTTGGATTGCGATTATTGATTACTCCATTGATATAGGGACTAAAAAAGCACTGGTCGTGCTCCGCGTAAAAACACAGTCTCTATGCCAACGCGGCAGCGCCATTCAATTGCAAGATTGTGAATGTATCGGTCTTAAGGTGCGTGAAACGGTTAATCATCAGACGGTTTGCCAGGACTTAGAGGACATTTTTGCTATCGCCGGCGTACCTCAAGCGATTGTTAAAGACTGCGACTACACGCTAGCAAAAGGTGTGCGACAGTGGTCGGCCAAACAAGAAAAACCGGTGCCCGTCATTGATGACATCGGTCACTGCATGGCCAGCGCGCTGAAAAGTCAATTTGAAAAAACAGCGGATTATAAAGCCTTTACTGCGGCACTGGGTCAAGGTGCGAAATGCCTGAGACAGACAGAATTTGCCTGTTTGACACCCCCTAAATTACGGACTAAAGGGCGTTTTCAAAGCATCAGTAAACTCGGTGAATGGGGGGCTAAAATGCTGGATGTCTTTGCCGTTAAAGGCGGCGCGAAGAAAGGCAGCGTGTTAGCTAAATTACGGACGGTGTTTCCGGGCTTTTTACGGATGAAACCCTTTATTGAGCGCTTCGCGTTGACGACTAAAATAGTCTCAGAGGTGATGGAAATCATTAAAAACAAAGGGCTTAACAAAGTCACCTACCAACAATGTTACCAATTATCAAAAACATTGCCGCGAAATTCTAAAGTCAAAACACACCTACAAGCTTGGTTAAAAAAGCATGTGCAGATTCAAGCAGAGCTGACCGAACTGCCGTTGTTAAGCAGTAGCGATATTATTGAAACGCTGTTTGGAAATTATAAATACATGCTTGAACGCAGTCCGCAAGCCGACATGAATCGCTCCGTGATATTGATTCCTGCTTTACGTGGCAGTTGAAAAGAAGCGGTGATTGACCAGGCATTAAATAAAGCATTTCAAGTAGATCTAGCACACTCGGAGGAGAAGAATATCCCTTATACGGTAAGAAAAAAGCGCCAAGAATTTTTTAAACATAAAAGCCAAAAATCGGGGAAAATAATAACGGACTAGATCAGTCTTTCGACAGGCTAGGACCGCACCCTAACCTCCCCGAGTGCTTTCATCATACGAAGTTGATTGCCAGGCCTTCATGAATGCTATGTACAGGGTCTTTGACGGGCGCGCCGGCGCCGATTTTTGTTACACAATGGAATAGGAAAAAGCGGATCATTCCTCGTTCCATTCCTGCAACGCAGCAATGATACTTTTGGCTTGATCTTTACTGGAAATATTGAATTTGGATTTTTGCTGATATTCGCCGTTGCGCTTTTGATAACGGCGAATCGTATATTTATCGGGGCCGTAGGCTTCCTTCTTGCGATCCCAATCTTGGTAGCGATAGATCACCGTCGCCCATGCGCCTTTACTCAATACTTTTTTATCGAGTTCCTTGACGGTTTCAATACCGCCATCTTCGTAGGTGACAGTCAATTCATCTACAGTTTCAGCCATACAATCTCCAATGAGTTAATTTTTAAAAAACATCCAACCTACATCGTCTCTTTGTCATAAAAGAGCCGGTATTTCCCTATGCCGAACGCGCAATCCCGTAAATATTACCCACTCTTTTCTAATCGGGTTTTCCATCGGGTCTAGGCGCTAATAAAATCGGCGCGTAAACAAACACAAACAGAGCAAAGGCCGCCAACCAAGCCAGTGTCGAGATATAAACAAACTGACCATACCAAGCAGGTAACAAAGCGGGAAGAATAACCCTACCGAAAGCGGATAAATTCAACAGAACAAAAGCGGTGACAATGACATTCGAAACCTTCATAACTCGCCCTGTATGCCCCAGTGACACTCTGACCATCATGCCCAAGGTCAACACACCAATTCCGCCAAGCGTAAATGCATGCAAAACCAAAGAATAGGAAATTATTGCATAAGCCGCCAAAGCGCTTAAGGCCAATCCCAGCAGGATCCATCCATAACCTATATATAATATCCACAGCAGCGGCACATACCAAACTTGTCGCACATGCCAACCGGCAATACGCACAAGATTGACTACCAAAGCGGCAATCGCACTCACAGCAAGAATGTGCCCGGATATACCAGCCATTTGCAACAAGAAAACCGAGGCGGCTGAAACAATCGACAAGACGTCTAAAAGCGGATTCCGAATCGCGATAACGCCCTTTAAACCGCGTTCGGTAAAAAACGGAAAAACACGTCCGGCAACGACAAGAATCATCACGATGATAATCGCTAGGAGCATGTTGAGTCCCAACATGGCCGTACTTTCGTAAACATCAAGCATTTCAAGGTGAACCAAGGCATTAGCCGCCGTCATCAACGCCAACAAGACTATGAAAACCAAGCTCTTGTTATGACCTGATCGCAGAATCGGCCGACTAACCGAATAAGCCAACACTGGCAAAAATGCAAAATCGGTCAACGCGATCATAAAATCCGGTAATAACTCGGCATAGAACGGTAAAATTCGGCCGTACAACCAAAGTAAACAAAGTCCGGCCAAACGATCACCGCTGGCCGTTGCCTGTCCGGTCCAATTTTTCACGGCAGTTAACAAAAAGCCGGCAATGACAGCCACCGAATAACCAGCCAGCATTTCATGCGCATGCCAGATATTTGGCGCATAATAATTTTGAACCGATAATTCGCCTTTATAGATGGCATTCCATAACAAAATCAGCAATAACGCGAATAAACCGGCCAATATAAAAAATGGCCTGAATCCCAAGCCAAAGACCGGGTAATCAAATACAGGCGTCGAGGCATTATCGTTCTTATTCATATTCCAGCCAATCCAGTTCAGCATCCGAGAAACCTGCGATTATACGCATTTCGCGATTAAACGGGCCTTTCGGTTTGCCTTTGAAGTAATGATTGATGAGTTTTTTATAGGTTTCGCTAGGAGCGAGCGATTGTTGGCGGCACTGATAATCGAACCATTTCGAACCTAATTGCACATGACCGACTTCATCATTCAAAATTCGGGTTAAAATCGCCACGCCTTCAGTATGACCCAATGCTTCAAGTTTTTCGATCATCGACGGCGTCACATCCAGACCGCGCGCTTCCAAGCAACGCGGCACAATAGCCAATCTTGCCAATAAATCCCCCTGGGTATCTTGAGCATGATCCCATAAACCGCCATGTGCCGGCAAATCGCCATAATCGCAACCGAGTGTCGCAAGATGGTCGCTTAATAACGTAAAATGTTGCGCCTCTTCATCGGCCACGTGTAGCCAATCCCGATAAAATTCGTTGGGCAAGCCGCGAAATCGGTAAATAATATCCCAGGCTAGATAAATTGCAACGAACTCGATATGCGCCAAAGCATGAAAAAAAGCTGCAAGGCCTTCTGGAGTCGTTAATTGCCGACGCGGCATTTGTTTCGGCGACAATAACCGAGGTTTATCGGGAAATTGCGTAGCTTCAATAGTCTTTGGCGTATCTACCGACTCATAGCTTAGTAAGTCGTCCTCGCAGTACCGCCAAGCCTGATGAGTGTGCAACAGTTTTTCCGGAATCGAGGCTTGGAACAAGCAGTTTTCGGCTATTCGAAATATGTTTTTCATTACCAAGGAATTCAAACGAATGACTAAATTTAGGGATTTTTCACTCTTGGCTTTGTACTGCGGCTTTATTTTTTGGCTATCGCATCAACCTTCCCTGCCGGCACCAATGTGGTTCGAACATCAAGACAAACTGTATCATGCCGGCGCCTATTTTATTCTGGCTTTTTTCACCTGGCGTTTATTAATACACTTTATTTCCAATCCTCGGCACTTGGCTGTTGTCAGCCTTATATTCTGCAGCTTATACGGAATCAGCGACGAATGGCACCAATCTTTCGTCGACGGACGTTCTTCGGATGTTCTCGATTGGCTTGCCGATACGTTAGGCGCCGCAATTGCACTATTCATTCTGTATCGATTCACATCCCGCAGTCGCTTCCGTTAAAATATTAGTTTTTTTAAAAGCAGGTTAACACGATGTCTAAAAACATACGCATTGAAAGATGGAGCGGCAAAGATTTGGAGAAATACATCCCCGACCTTGCGCGCCTTCGTATCGAAGTTTTTCATGATTTTCCCTATCTTTACGATGGCGATTATGACTATGAAAAAAAATATCTGCAAACCTATATCGATTGCCCGGAAAGCGTCATCGTACTGGCCTTCGATGGCGAAAAAATCATTGGCGCATCGACCGCGATTCCATTGAAATACGAAACCGACGAAGTCAAAAAACCTTTTATTGAAAACGGCTATAACCCGGACGAAATTTTTTATTGCGGCGAGTCGGTTTTAAATAAAAATTATCGAGGTCTTGGCATCGGCGTTAAATTTTTCGAAGAACGCGAAGCCCACGCCGATGACATTGGCGGTTTCAAACATATTTGTTTTTGTTGCGTCGAGCGGCCTGCCGACCATCCCCGCCGTCCGGCCGATTACATACCGCTCGACAAGTTCTGGAACAAACGCGGCTATTTCAAACACCCGGAACTGCAAACTACCTATACCTGGAAAGACCTGGACGATGAAACCGAAACCCCTAAGCTGATGACATTCTGGTTGAAACATGACAATTAAAATAGCGGCTGCGCAATACGATATCGGCTTTCTCGAAAACTGGGCCAATTATCAAAGCAAAATCGAACGCTGGGTTCGGGAAGCCGCCGATGAAGGCGCAAAAATTTTAGTTTTCCCGGAATATGGCAGCATGGAATTAGCTTCGCTTTTTTCGGAAGAAATATACAAATCGCTGGAAAAACAACTGGATGCCATGCAAAGCCTGCATGACGACTATGTCGACTTATATCGCTCGCTGGCACAGCAATATTCTTGCTATATTCAGGCTGGAACTTTTCCAGTCAAAATCGAAAACGGCGAGTACCGAAATCGGGCTTATTTATTTTGGCCCGATGGTCGTTACGATTTTCAGGATAAACTGCAGATGACGCGCTTCGAAAACGAGCAGTGGTTGATTAAAAGCGGTGAAGCATTAAAATGTTTCGACACCGACTACGGCAAAATTGCGATCAATGTTTGCTATGACAGCGAATTTCCGCTGCTAGCTAGAAAACAAGTCGAATCCGGCGCGAATCTGATTTTGGTGCCGAGTTGTACCGACACCGTTGCAGGTTATCATCGAGTTAGAATTGGCTGTCAGGCAAGAGCCTTGGAAAATCAATGTTTTGTCGTACAGTCACCGACAGTAGGCAACGCCCCATGGTCCGAAGCGGTCGATGTCAACGTAGGTGCGGCAGCGATTTATACGCCGGTCGATCGAGGGTTTCCAGACAACGGTATTGCAGCGATTGGCGAATTGAATGTCACGCAATGGGTCTATGCCGATATTTCATTGACCGGGATTGCAAAAGTCCGTGCAGAAGGCCAAGTCTTTAATTACAGAGATTGGCCTTTGCAAGAAAGATTCATTTAAAGCAAATCCGTTAGTGAAAAATAGACTCAAAGGAATAGCCGCCGAATTCCAATATTTCTTTGAGTCTTTTTAGTCCGTCCATCTGAATCTGCCTGACTCTTTCCCGGGTAACCCCTAGCTCTTGAGCCACTTGTTCCAGAGTTGCGGATTCATGACCGCACAACCCATAGCGCCGACAAATGACTTCGCGTTGCTTTTCCGAAAGCTGATAGATCCAGTTCGTGACATTATCCTTGATACCTTCTTCTTGGAGGGTTTCAGTTGGGGACATGCTCCATTCATCAGAAATTGAATCCACCAACGGTTTATCGAAATCCTTTCCGGCCGGAACATCCACGGAGCTAACGCGCTCGTTTAGTTTAAGCATTTTTTCGACGGTTTTGACTGGCTTATCAAGATGACGGGCGATATCTTCGGCATTCGGCTCATGATCAAGAGTTTGCGCTAATTGTCTTTGCGCTTTGAGATAAACGTTCATCTCTTTAACAATATGGATCGGAAGCCTAATCGTACGGGTCTGATTCATGATCGCTCTTTCGATGGTCTGCCTTATCCACCAAGTAGCGTAAGTTGAAAATCTGAATCCACGCTCGGGATCGAATTTTTCAACAGCTCTAATCAAGCCGAGATTTCCTTCTTCGATCAGATCGAGCAACGGCAAACCTCTATTTAAATAGCGACGAGAAATTTTAACGACTAGCCGAAGGTTGCTTTCGATCATAATTTTACGAGCCTCTTCATCGCCTCGTAAAACCCTTTTGCCGTACATTTTTTCTTGATCGGCAGTCAGTAACTTCGACCGACCCAGTTCATTTAAATAAAAGCGCGTAGCATCGAATGTATAATCATTTTGAGAATCATCAATCAATACATCTTCTATGACAGGCACTTCCTCGAGACACAAACTTTGTTCATCATCGTCGAAAACGAGATCATCCGAGAGTGTGCCGTGCGGCTTAATGGAAGTAACCTCAACGAATTCTTCTTTCATTATTATTAACCCCCAGGTTAATCGGCTATTGCCGAAGTGGTTTCGTCAATTTTTCGGCAAATACTCGAGCGGATTTACCGGATTTCCGTTTTTTCTTATTTCGAAGTGCAGCGCGGCTTGCCCCGACGCCAATTTACCAACTTCAGCTATTTTTTGGCCTTTTTCCACATACTCTCCTTCTTCGACCAGCAATAGACTGTTATTAGCATAAGCACTCATGTATGTTTCATTATGTTTAACGATGAGTAGATTTCCATAGCCGATTAAACCTGTACCGCTATAAACGACTTTACCTGCTTCCGTCGCCTTAACCGACTGACCTAAACGACCTGAGATATCTATTCCTTTTCTACCGGATTGGGAAAAGTTTTTTAGTATTATTCCGGTAATCGGCCACTGCCAGTGCAACTTTAACAGTTTTTTCTTATCATTTGAAACTATTGATTTTTTTTGTGACGAATTTCTCTTTTCAACTGGGGCCCGCACTAAGCTTCCCGGGTCATTTGAAGGTTTAACGATAGTAGGTTTTTCGGGACCTGGATCAAACATTTTAAGCCTCTGTCCGACCAATATTTTGTAAGGCGGTTTAATCCCATTCCAGGCAGCAAGCACCTGATACCCATGACCCGATCGAAACCCGATCGAATAAAGCGTATCGCCCGGTTGGACAACATAATAAGCGGAGTCAATAGCTGTTTTAGCCGGTTCGGGCCTTGATATGGAAGGGATCGTCGCAACTTCCGAATCCGGCAAAACGACCTGCCCGCAAGAAACAGCAACCCCGGCAAGCATCAATACCCAGCAATCGCGACGTGCAACTAATTTAAATAAAAACATCAGGCTACATACTTTAATAATAAATCTTTTGCTTGATTGATCTTAGACGACAAATAACCCGATCCCCCCCGATCCGGGTGTAGTTTTTGCATTAACTTTCTATGCGCGGCAATAATATCCTGACGAGTTGCACCTTGTTTTAATCCTAAAATCTCGTAAGCTTCTTCAACCGACATCGCGGCATTGCTCGAGCTCGAATAACGGCGTCCTTCGCTGCTTTGCTTGCCGGATTTAAACATAAACCAAAGTTTCTGTAATGCCGGGGCATAGTACAGCAAAGCAGGAACAAACCTAGTCAAAACAGCAACCAAGATACCCAAAAGTGCTATCAACCAATTAAGCTTTCCTGTCGCGCCAAGATATAGCAGAACCAATCCGATGAAAACGGCGATTATCAGTTTTATATAACGAGCCACCACTTCAGGTGGACGGCTTAAAAACCCGCGTAATAACCAAAAAAAGACGGCTAGCGCCAATATCGCCAAATAGATTCGAATCAAAAATACTCTCCGATTAAAATGATCCGCTTATTGAAATAATTGTAATTATTCAGCATAAGTCATGTATGAGAAGGTGTCAGGCATTGATTTATAAGGCTGTCTGCAACAGGACGTTGCAGTCAGAGCTTACAGGGATGTATTCACGCGTCCTTAGAAATCAATGCCTGACACCAACCTACCGAATACGCTGAATAGCTACAAATAATTGCATATTAAACCTTAAGACCCTATCTTAGTTCCGAATTTTTCCAGATTACAGTAATTAGTCGACCATGCTACAAACTCATATTCCTATCCTCGGTTTCGCAGCATTCAGCGGAACCGGTAAGACTACCTTATTGACACAACTAATACCCATCCTCAAAAATCATAAGCTACGAATCGGTTTGATCAAACACAGCCATCATAATTTCGAGATAGACCAGCCGGGCAAAGACAGTTATCGACTGCGCAAGGCGGGGGCTCTAACCGTGCTATTGGCATCAAAACACCGGCGCGCAATCATTACTGAAATCGAACCGGCACAGGAACCTAAGCTTGCCGACCAGCTACAAGTTATTGATCAAGGCAACCTGGATCTCATTTTAGTCGAAGGCTTCAAGGCTGAATTATTTCCAAAAATCGAAATCCATAGACCGGCGCTAAACAAACCGCTAATGTATCCAAACGACCCTAATATTATCGCCGTTGCATCGGATAGCCCGCTCGAATTACCAAAACATTTACTCGGTTTCGACTTAAACAATCCGAACATGATAGCCGATTACATTTTAAACCAATTCTTGGAGCGCAAGCATGATTGATGCCTGTATTCAAACAGAAGACCGCCTGCTGACCCTTGAAGAGACGCTAACCCGCATGAGATCGTCAATAGAGCCTATAAACGACGCTGAAAAGGTTAATTTACACGATGCGTTAGGCAGAGTTTTGGCGGAATCGGCCATTTCACCTATCGATCTGCCTTATCATAATAATGCCTCAATGGACGGCTATGCGTTAGCCAGTTCCGATATCAATCCCGACCATCCGTTCAGCTTAAACCTAATCGGTACGTCATGGGCCGGGCGCCCCTATGAAGGAAGTATCTTACCCGGGCAATGCGTCAGAATTTTTACCGGCGGCGTGATACCGGAAGCACTCGATACCGTCGTCATGCAAGAGCACGTGCAAAGAATCGGCGAAACCGTCCATTTTCCGGCCAAGGTTCAAGCCTTGCAGCATGTCAGAATTGTCGGGGAAGATATCGCAAAAAATGCCATCCTGATAACCGCACCGAAACAACTCTCCGCTATCGATCTTGGTTTGCTGGCTTCTGCCGGCATTTATCAAGTCAACGTAAAACGCAAAATTAAGATCGCTTTCCTATCGACCGGAGATGAATTGACGCCGCTTGGTCAACCCTTAACTTCCGGAAAAATATACGACAGCAATCGCTATATGCTGAGTGCATTACTAAAAGAAGAAGCCTTCTCAACTACTGATTTAGGCGTTGTGCCGGACGATAAAGCTCAACTCGAAAATCTATTAATTGCGGCAGCTGATACTCATGATGCGATCATAACCACCGGCGGCGCTTCAGTTGGCGAAGCTGATTTTATCCAAGAAATACTAGACAAAATCGGACGGGTCGAACTTTGGAAAATAGCGGTAAAACCCGGAAAACCGCTTGCGTTTGGCTCGATCGGCGCTTGCCGATTTTTCGGATTACCGGGAAATCCGGTCTCGGTGGTTTTAGCTTTTCAGCGTATTGTCATACCGGGGCTTCAGTTCATGGCTGGATTCTCACCGAAAAAACCGCTGCAATTAACCGCCATTTGCCAGGAATCGATTAAGAAATCGCCCGGTCGACTTGAGTTTATAAGGGGGATTTTATCGCAATCCGATAACGGCGGGCATCAAGTCCGCTCGGCGGGAAAACAAGGCTCACATATACTATCAAGCATGAGCCACGCCAATTGTTTCATTGTATTTCCCAGCGATTGCGAAGGCATAAAAAAAGGCGATAGAGTCATCGTCGAGCCATTATCAACTTGGATCGATTAACCTAAAAGCGGCATTTTAACCATGAAGTATACCCATCGTAGATCAAAATTCGGCACCGGGGGTCCGGCAAAGGAGGTCGTGAACCCAGCACCTAAATTCCATAGGTCTTTGGCAATGATTCAAAATCATGGCTTATTTAGGTGCTGGATGAATTATCCAAGACAATTAACCATGGCCAATGGGCTATGGAATTTAGGTGCTGGATAAATACGTCCATGTAGGCTCTATGCCAGTATCCATGCCGGCAAAGCCTTTGCCAGGCACCCCGGTGCCTCCTTAGGCACTGCCGAAATTTGAAGTGCGAAAGGTATATTTTAGGAAACAGTAAGCATTGCCCTAAATATCAATATCTCGATACCGAGGCATCGCATTCACAAGACCATGCATCAATTCCGCCTCTTAGGTTCAGCAATTTTCGAAACGAATGGTGTTCTAAAAAAGATGCCGCCTGCTGACTACGTATGCCATGGTGACAAATCACGACAATTTCCTGCTCGGCATCCAACTCATCCAACCGCTCGGGAATTTGATGTAACGGAATCAGCACGCTGCCTGCAATCCGGGCATAAGCAAATTCGTAAGGCTCTCTTACATCAAGCAAAAAAGGCGGGGTATCGCTTTGCAGCTTAACATTTAAGTCGGTGGGTGAAATTTGTTGTACCGGCATATTTATTTTGTATTTTTCAACTTTATTCAAAAAACGATCGCCATTGTAAGCCTTTTAGACTTCTCATCAAATTTCGGATTAAGGCAAGAAAGCACTGAGCGCTGCTTAGACGCCAACCACTCCCTTTATACTCAAAAAAATGGCTAATTTTTGAAGGTGGGGCGTGGCTAGCAGGGATGTCGGCAGCAGGGCAGATTTTTGCTCCTGCAAAATCTGCATTCACGCCATCCCTGGCGTTCGAGCTGCCGCCCACCCCCCATGGATGGGTTTACCCAGCACCTAAATTCCATAGCCCATTGGCCATGGTTAACTATCTTGGGTAATTCATCCAGCACCTAAATAAGCCATGATTTTGAATCATTGCTAAAGACCTATGGAATTTAGGTGCTGGGTTCACGGCGTCCTGTCAAGCGAGTTACCGAACCCTCAACAAAACTCATAATTCCAGGACGTTATTTATCAAGAATTCCTAAGAGGCGCTTATGATTGGGAACGACAGCTTTTGACGATCCCTCCCCTGGGCCGAAATTTGACTAGCAAAGTGTAAAAAAGCCAATTGAGATAACCATAATCGTCTTATAGGAAAAGTTCATTAAACATTAGTACTATTTTGGTAAACAATCCGTCTATTTTTAATGGTATTGTTTACTTCAATCCTCTTCAGTATAGTTAAACCGTAATTTAAACCTTTAACTAAATAAACGAGGATTCATCTAATGAGCGATTTTCAAAAAGACATTTTAACTGGCGCAGTATTTGTCACTGGCGTGCTTGGTTTTGTTTCCGGAGAATTCATACTCTCTTCTACTTTATTCGCCACGGCAGCTATTGCTGGAAATATTAACGCGACTCACAAACGTAATAAAAGCGAGCGTCTGTGATACATATGAGTAATAGAAGCAAAACCGACAATTCAACTTTTAACTATAGAGCTTCCAAGACTAGCTTCTTGGAAGCTCTTTCTCATTGAGCTATTAAGTTACCATCTCTGGCAACAAATAGGAATTTTGTATTGCTGGTCCCTACACATCCACAAAACCTCCCTACCGGCTTAGCAATTATTTATAAACATAATTAGCAGGCACCCCATAAAAAGCACAAAAAGCTTAACACCAAGCTTATAGTATTAAGTTATTTTACCGGCTTATAAACTGAGTAGTTTACGTTATAAATTACTTAATCAATTTCGAATTCCGAACGGTCATGACCTTGTTCAACTAAAGACTGAAGCCATTTAGGCATAACCCCTCGTCCAGTCCATGTTTTGCTAGGGTCGTTTGGATGCCGATATTTAACAGGTACCTTAATACCTTTTCTAGCGGATTTCTTTTCATCATCAATAAATTCAACTGCCACATTGATCGAGGCGGCAAGTTCTTTTATCTGATTCATAACTTCTTTACGTTTATTTGCTTGCTTAGCTTTAAGTGCTTTTTCTGCATTTAAAATAACTGCCTGCAATTCATCTTCTGAAAGATTCTGAAAGTCGGTCATACGTAAATTCTCACTTAATGTAAAAGTTTCAATTAATTTTATTAAAACCCAAAGCAACTCAAGTAAAAAATAATAAATGCTTAAGTCGTTGGTTTAATAAAAATCACATGAGACAAATAATCATGCTTTTTTTTAATAGGTTTTCCAGTGATCAAAGATTAATAGACCCAAAAAGAGATTTTTCTTTATTCAAGGAAAGATGGCTATTAATTGTAACTAAAAAAACGTTAAATGAGCAACAACTCAAATCATTAAAAAAAGATATTATCCCGATGACTTTTAAATCAAGGTTGACCTTTATTATCAGATAATCTCGGCTTATTCCAAAAGCTGCATTCTTGGTTAGGAATATGCACAAAATATTCTCCCGAGAAGTAGTAACTATTCAGTCCCCCGGCGATTATCGTTCCCACGCTCTACATGGGAATGCCTGAGTACCGCTCCAGCGGTACGAGACGCTAGAGCGTCTCGGTCTTCATTCCCACGCTAGAGCGTGGGAATGATAGGGGGGGGGTGAATAATTACGTCAATCGAGCCACCACCTCCTCATAAGCGCAAAATCAGAGTCTCTATGCGCATTTTCGGTTTTATTCGTCGGACAAGAAAAGGGTATAGCTCAGTCAGCAGTCATGACCTCAAATTTAATTTCGTTATAAATTAATCCATTTTTATCTATTAACTGAACTATCCAATGCCCTGCATCCGTATAGGTCAATACTCTGTTAGTCGAGACTCTCCAACGATTGCCTTGCGGATTGATCGGTATTTTCCCAACAAGTACGCCATCTTTAATCCATTGATGAAAAAAAGATTCGTCTTTCAAATCTTTGAGTTCAGTAAAATAATAAAGATGAATTGATTTTTTTTCTCCGATATTGAAGGGTGAAACCAATTCTTTTACCGGTTCTTTATTAACGATGGCGTTAGTTAATAAGCCTCTGGTAATCTTATAATGATTTATTGTCTTAAATCGCCGGTCAACTGGAGCTTCTTCTTTTGTCAACTCAGGAATAACCTCTTTAATCCGATGATTTCTTTCGGAAATCGGTTGATCTTTTTTTTCAATAAGAGAAGATTCTTTCTCTATTACTTCAGACGAAGCCTGTTCATTTTTTTTGTCGACTTTATCTTCTAATCCATTACTTAGATAAAAATAAGGAATTACTATAAATAAAATAGCAATAATTACAGCCAATACGATTCGCCTGACATTCCAGATAACAATTTCGGAAGGCGCCGAGTTTCTCGGCATATTGCTTTGTTCTCTTCCGGATCGATTAATTTTGATTACAATTTTTTTTGCATTTGCCATAAACTTTTCCCGGTCCACTAAGTCACAACCTTGCGCCGCCGCATTCAGTCATGTAGGCTGGTTTTTATAACAGGCGGCACTTTAATACTTGGTAATATAGCATTTTCCCCCTAAGATATCGGCATTGGCTTCAGATTAAACGGAAATCATCCATGAGCGAACTCCTCAAGTTATTTCAAGAATCTTCCGCACTTTATGGCGGAAACGCCGTATTTATCGAAGACTTATATGAAAAGTACCTGCAAAACCCCGACTCGGTCGACCCCAGTTGGAGACACACGTTCAAGAATCTGCATAACGGCATGGCACAGGAGATCATCCATAGTCCGATCGTTGACAGATTCGCCAGCCTAGCCCAACAATCTCAAGGCCGCCTGGCTAAGTTGCAAGGCTTTACCGAAGAAAGCGTAAAAAAACAATCGGCGGTCGCGCGGCTTATCAATCATTACCGGGTTAGAGGCCATCAAATTGCCGACAATAATCCACTGAATAAATCGATTCCATCAGTTCCGGATCTTGAGCCTGCGTATTACGGACTGACCGAGCTCGATATGGATACACTTTTCGATACCGGCACACTCTATGGTGAAGACAGACTTCCGCTCAGAGAAATCCTGAGCAGACTGAAAGAAATTTATTGTGGTAGCATCGGTAGCGAATACATGCATATCGTGGATACCGATGTCAAACGCTGGATTAAAAACCGGCTCGAAGGCACCCGCGCCAAGCCAAACTTAACAGCCGAGGAAAAACTATCCATCCATAAGCAATTGACTGCGGCGGAAAGCATCGAAAAATATTTGCATCGCACTTTTGTCGGGCAAAAAAGGTTTTCACTGGAAGGCGGCGAGTCTCTGATCCCTTTTTTAGATAATATCGTACAACGCGGCGGCGACAAGCAAATCAAGGAAATCGTCATCGGCATGGCCCATCGCGGGCGTTTGAATGTCTTGGTCAATATTCTTGGAAAAAACCCAAGCGTCCTATTCGACGAATTCAAAGGCATGCACACCTCAACGCCCGGCATGAATTCCGGCGATGTGAAATATCACATGGGATTTTCGTCGGATATTGCCACCCCCGGCGGGCCTATTCATGTCACGCTGGCCTTCAATCCATCGCATTTGGAAATCATCAACCCGGTCGTCGAAGGTTCGGTTAAAGCCCGTCAAGATCGTTACGGTCCCAATAGCTTCAACACCATCCTGCCTATTTTAATCCACGGCGACGCCGCCTTTTCCGGACAAGGCGTTGTCATGGAAACCTTAAACATGGCTGGAACCCGTGCTTACTCAACCGGCGGCACCATTCATGTCGTCATCAACAACCAAGTCGGATTCACCACCAGCAACCCAAGAGATGCCCGTTCGACCTATTATTGCACCGATATTGCCAGCATGGCGCAAATCCCGGTCTTCCATGTCAATGGAGACGACCCCGAAGCGGTGTCATTCGTCGCGCAATTGGCCTTGGATTTTCGGATGACTTTCAACCGGGATGTTGTCATCGACTTGATATGCTATCGGAGATTAGGCCACAACGAGGCCGATGAACCGGCAACAACCCAACCATTGATGTATCAAAAAATCCGCAAACATCAGACCACTCAGCAAATCTATGCTCAAAAACTCATATCCGAAGCGTTGATCACGCCTGAAGAGGATCAAAATATCGAAAATGATTATGTATCAATGCTGGAAGCCGGCATGGTCGTGTCGCGCCCCGTTCTCAGCAACAAGGTTTATTCCTATTCGGCGCTATGGGAAAAATACCATCACGCTAAGTGGACTGCTTCTTGTAAAACTTCGGTATCGCTCGATGTACTCCGGTTCTGTAATAAAAGGTCACAGTGCCTGCCGACCGGTTTCGAATTACACCCCAGGGTTGCCAAAATCATGGACAGCCGAAATAAAATGGCCGCCGGCGCTCAACCGCTGGACTGGGGATTTGCCGAAAACATGGCTTATGCCACCTTGCTATTGGAAAAACGCAATGTCCGCTTGACCGGGCAAGATGTGGGGCGCGGTACTTTTTTTCACAGACATGCCGTTTTACATAACCAGATTGACGGCAAAACCTACCTGCCGATCAACCACCTGGATTCCGAACAAGGACGAGCTTACATCTACGACTCGTTACTTTCCGAAGCGGGCGTATTGGGTTTTGAATACGGCTACAGTACGACCGCCCCTGAAACCCTGGTAATTTGGGAAGCTCAGTTCGGCGATTTCGCCAATGGAGCCCAGGTAGTTATCGATCAATTTATTAGTTCCGGCGAAACCAAATGGGGGCGCTTGAGCGGTCTCGTGATGCTGCTGCCGCACGGTTACGAAGGACAAGGCCCCGAGCATTCCTCCGCCCGACTGGAGCGCTATCTTCAGCTTTGTGCCGAACAAAATATCCAGGTTTGCGTACCGACGACTCCGGCACAAATCTTTCATCTACTTCGCCGGCAATTACTCCGCCCCTATCGTAAACCGTTAATCGTCATGACTCCGAAAAGCTTATTGCGCCATAAGCTCGCCGTGTCGACACTGGAATGCCTTACTAAAGGGCGATTCCAAACGGTTATCAGCGAAATAGACCCGATAAAACCGGATAAAGTAACCCGTCTGATATTATGTTCAGGCAAAGTGTATTATGATCTTTTGGAAGCCAGACGGGAGCACGAAATCGACCATGTGGCCATTGTCAGGATAGAACAGCTGTACCCGTTTCCAAATAATCGATTTAAACAAGAAATCGATCGTTTCCCGAATTTGGAACACTTGATTTGGTGTCAAGAAGAGCCTAAAAATCAAGGTGCTTGGTATCAGATCCGACACCATTTCGTCGATACGTTGGCAACCGAAATCAATCTGCAATACGCCGGACGCCCGGCATCCGCCGCGCCCGCCGTAGGCAATTTCAAGAAGCATCTTGAACAACAGCAACAAGTTGTTAACACCGCTTTATTTGGAAAACACACAGGAAAATAACATGAGCATTGAAGTCCTCGTTCCTAATCTGCCTGAATCCGTTTCCGATGCCACACTCATTAACTGGCAAAAAAAACCCGGGGATAGAGTCACAAAAAACGAAAATCTCGTCGATCTCGAAACCGATAAAGTCGTGCTCGAAGTGCCTGCGCCCGAATCAGGCGTTTTAACGAAAATCCTGAAAAACGACGGCGACATTGTTGTCGGCAGCGAAGTACTGGCTATCATCGACCCGCAAGCGGCCGCGACAGAAGAAAGCGCCGCAACGCCAGCAAGCGATACCGACAATGAACCGCAACAGACCGCCGAAAAAGAACCGGAAACCGCATCGGCCAACATTCCTTTGAGCCCCGCGGTTCGAAGGCTCGTTGTTGAAAAAAATCTCGACCCCTCGGCCATTAGCGGCTCGGGAAAGCACGGCCGTATTACCAAAAACGATATTCTCGAATATTTGCAGGACGAACCGGTTCTCGAAACCTCGCCTCGTACAAAAACACCGCCGGAATCCGTGCAAACGGATTCGAAACCGGCCACGATTCCAGCTTCATTAAGACCCGAACAACGGGTCCCAATGACTCGACTTAGAGCCAAGATTGCCGAACGCTTGCTGCAAGCGCAACAAAACGCCGCGATGCTAACGACTTTCAACGAAGTCGACATGCATCATGTGATGGATTTACGAAACCAATATAAAAACCGCTTCGAGCAAACGCACAATATCAAATTGGGCTTCATGTCTTTTTTCGTCAAAGCATCGATCGAGGCCTTGAAAAAATTCCCGACTATTAATGCCTCAATTGACGGTAACGACATTATCTATCACGGCTACTACGATATCGGCATTGCGGTCAGTACACCGCGCGGATTGATTGTGCCGGTTCTTCGCGATGCCGATCAATTAGACTTTGCCGGCATCGAAAAAAATATCGCCAATTTCGGCAAAAAAGCCAAAGAAGGCAACATTAGTTTTGAAGACCTGACCGGCGGTACGTTTACAATAACCAATGGCGGCATTTTCGGCTCGATGCTATCGACTCCGATATTAAATCCGCCGCAATGCGCGATCTTAGGCATGCATGCAATCAAGGAGCGGCCCGTGGTTGAAAATGGACAAATAGTCGTTAGACCAATCATGTATCTTGCTTTATCTTACGATCATCGCTTGGTCGACGGCCGCGAAGCGGTGCAATTTTTGGTCACCATCAAAGAGTGCCTGGAATCTCCAGCGCACTTATTGCTAAACATATAAACGGTTCACTGTCATGTCAAAACCCGAATCAACTTATGATGTTATTGTCGTCGGTGCCGGCCCTGCCGGCTATGTCGCCGCGATCCGCGCCGCCCAATTAGGATTGAAAACAGCCTGTGTTGATCATTGGACCAATATTAATGGCGATCCAAGTCTGGGCGGGACTTATATCAACGCCGGTTGCGTTTCCTCGATGGCGCTGCTCGAGTCGGCCAAGATCTACGACTTAATGCGGCATGGGCTTGCCGATCATGGCATATCGGTCGAGAACATAAAACTGGATTTGCCGAAGATGATAGATCGCAAAAATGAAAAGATAGCGCGATTAAGCCGGCAGATCCTTAATGTTTTCGCCGAAAAAAAAATCAACTATTATCATGGGCAAGGAAAGCTGCTCAACGCCGACCAAGTCAGCGTGACACCCGCCGACGGTGCCAAACCAATCAAACTCAATGCCCCCAATATAATACTAGCGACCGGCTCCACCTCCATCGATTTACCGTGCGCGCCGATCGACAACGAGTTTATCGTCGATACGACTTATGCACTGAATATGACCAGCATCCCCAAAAGACTCGGAATCATCGGGTCGGGCGTCATCGGCCTAGAGCTTGCTGGAATATGGAATCGCTTGGGTTCCGAAGTAATTTTGTTAGAAGCGCAAGAATCTTTTTTACCAATCGTCGATCACCAAATTGCTGCGGAAGCCTATAAAATCTATTCCGAACAAGGCTTGGATTTACGTTTGGGAGCTCGCGTCACCTCGGCTAAAAAAACTAATAACAAGGTCGTCGTCGACTATCAAAATCCGGAAGGCAGCCATACGCTACGACTCGACAAACTGATCGTGGCCACGGGTAGAAAGCCTAATTCGGAAAATATTGCAGCCCCCGAAGCCGAACTGCTTTTGGATGAAAACGGATATATCCATGTCGACGAAAACTGCTGCACGACGGTTCCCGGCGTTTATGCGATCGGCGATTTAACCTTACTCGGGCCGATGCTGGCGCATAAAGGCTTAGAAGAAGGCGTATTCGTCGCCGAACACATCGCCAACCGGCACAATCCGATCAACTATAACATCATGCCGAGCGTCATCTATACAGACCCTGAAATCGCCTGGGTCGGACAAACCGAACAAGCCCTACAAGCCATTGGACAAAAATATCGGACCGGTACATTTACATTGAAATCGAATGGCCGTGCCGAGTCGATCGACAAAACCGAAGGTTTGGTCAAAATAATCACGCATGCGGAAACCGATTTAATTTTAGGCATCCATATCATCGGAGCCAATGCTTCCGAATTAATTGCCGAAGCGGTACTAGCGATGGAATTCTCCGCGAGCGGCGAAGATTTAGCCAGAACCATACATGCCCACCCCACCATTTCGGAAGTCTTGCATGAGGCGGCACTAGCAATAGAAAACCGGTCCTTGCATCTTCCTTGATATGGATTTTTAGCAAAATAATCTAAAAGCCAATAGCAAATAGGCAGGTCGCCCTTTCTTAGGCTATGTATTCGAACCTTTAACCTAACGTTCATGAAGGCCTGGCCATCGCCCCGGCAAATGAAAGTTCTCTGGTGGGGAGGGTGCGGTCACTCGCCCGACAGGACGCCGTGAATACGTCCATGTAGGCTCGACGGCGGCTGTCCCTGCCGCCGACGCCTGTCGATCGAGCAACCGCACCCTCTCCGGAACCGGCATTACCAGAACGGAGTTTTGCATATCGAAAAATTAGATAATGAATCAAAATTTACGATCTTTCACAGTAAATTTGGCAGTCAATCCACGAAAATCAGGAGATACACAAAAAATAATCATACGGTTACATAAGTTTCTTGAATCACCCATTGGGTGAGTAACTTGGAAAGTATAACTAATTGAATATTTTTGTGATTTTCGTGTGTTTCGTGGAAAAAATGCATTTATAGATTTAACAACCCCTACCCGCAAAACAGAAGCGGACCGAATAGTTTCGGCTACAAAATTATATGTAACTTAACTTAAAACTAAAGAGCAATAACATGGAAATATTATTAATCGGAGCCGTGTTGATGATTTTCGCGGTATTGGCCTCGGCATGGCTCATGACCTTTGCCAAATGGTTTCCTATCGAAGGCATAGACGGCGGCTTTCTAAAAGACTATAAAACAATGATCAGGGCCCATGTCGATTTTGTACTAATGGCATTGTTTTGTTTGGCTTTTTATGCGGTAAAAATTCCGCTGCCAGTTTTGGCCTGCTGGCTTGTCGTCATCGGCGGCATGACCAATCCCGGCGTTTTCGTTATCGCGGCTTTCGACCCCAATTTTTGGGATAAAACCATTTGGAAAGCCTACACGATTGTCAGTTTTGCGATAACAACGATCGGTTTCGTATGGGTCGGACTGACTCTTTTGAATTTCGCCTTGTAATGTTTCGGTTTCCCACGACTCTTAGACTTTGAAAGTATTGGCGAATACATCATGAAGACAATGAAGAAAAGGCTATAAAATCGACGATCTAATTCTTCGTGTCACGTTACTCCTCATGGTTATTTCGTAATATTGAATCCAAGTCCATTTAATAATGCAGCATAGCAAGCTTTTATTGACTCAGGGAGCAGCCAATGGCCTTTCATGCAATCAACCCCGTTGACGGTAGCACTATACTAACCTTGGACAACTGGGAAGCGTCCCGGTTGTCCAAGGCAATGGATGTTGCCGAACTGGCAGCCGGGCCGTGGGCCGACACGCCGATCAAAAAACGTTGTGAGCTGATGTATAAAGCAGCGGAGGTCTTGCGGACACGTCAGGAAGAGTTGGCCACGATCATCACCCAGGAAATGGGTAAGCTGATCAAAGAATCGCGCGGCGAGATCGAGAAGTGTGCCTGGGTATGTGAGTACTATGCCGAACACGGGCCGGGGTTCCTCGAAGATGAATATATCGAAACCGACGCCGCCAAGAGTCTGGTCGCTTATCAGCCGTTGGGGATCATCCTAGCGGTGATGCCATGGAACTTCCCATTCTGGCAGGTCTTTCGCTTTGCGGCTCCGGCACTGGTGGCGGGTAATACCGGATTATTGAAACACGCCTCGAATGTGCCGCAGTGTGCGCAGGCAATTGAATCTGTGTTTAAGGAGGCCGGCTTTCCCGTAGGGGTCTTCACGACACTGATGATCGGATCAGTTCAGGTACGTGGTGTGATCGATGATCCACGAGTCAAGGCTGTGACCTTGACCGGCAGTGAGCCGGCCGGAAAATCGGTGGCGGAGGCAGCCGGCGCGAATATTAAAAAATCCGTTCTGGAACTGGGCGGGTCGGATGCCTTTATCGTGCTGGACGACGCCGATCTGGAACTGGCGGTAAAGCAGGGTGTGACTTCGCGTTATATGAATGGTGGCCAGAGCTGTATCGCGGCCAAGCGGTTTATCGTGGTGGATGCGATTGCCGATGCATTTCTGGAAAAATTCAAAGCCGCTGTGGAAGATCTGCGTACTGGTGACCCAATGAGTGTAGATACCACCCTGGCACCGATGGCGCGCCATGACCTGCGCGATGAATTACATAAGCAGGTGATTGAAAGTATCGAGGCGGGCGCGAAGATTGTTACCGGTTGCGCGCCAGAAGCCGGCAGTGGTGCTTATTACCAAGCCTCCATTATTGATCATGTTAAACCCGGTATGCGTGCCTGGCACGAAGAACTGTTCGGCCCGGTCGCAATCGTGATTCGCGCCAAGAATGAAGATGATGCAGTGTCTATTGCCAACAGCAGCGACTTCGGCCTTGGCGGCAGTGTCTGGACGCAAAGCAACGCGCGCGGTGAACGCGTGGCGCGACAGCTGCAATGCGGTGCGGCGTTTGTGAACGGCTTAGTAAAAAGCGATCCGCGGATGCCGTTTGGTGGTATCAAACGTTCCGGTTATGGGCGTGAGTTATCGCATCATGGTATTCGCGAGTTTGTGAATGCCAAGACGATCTGGATTAAATGATTACTACTGTCATTGCGAGGGGCCTTGGAAAGGCGACGCAAAACGGTACCAGGACTTGCAATCAAGCATCTATACTCAAACTAACAGGCAGTTACCCCCAAACCTTAAGCCGGTCGGCGCTTTGCTAAATCTTACAGCAACTCCTATGTGGATGGTTACTTGCTTTATGGGTCGAGGGTTCGCATACGACCCAAACCGGTCTCTTAATTTAGATGTTTGACTGTCGCTTGAGTTGGTAATTGCGGTCATTCAAAACGTGGATTTGGAATTATCCCGATCGATTTATCATGAATGAAATGTAGGTTATACCGTTTAGAACATCTAGCGTTGAAGCAGCATTCTTGACAATAAAGCAGGAAAAGCCGTATGTTAGCCCGGTCGGGACAATAACTTGATGGCTCCGCTTCGCGGAGCCATCGGGTCAGATAAGGAGCTTGAACATGTCAAAACGTCATACCGTATCAAACATAACGCCATCAATTAGATCAAGCAGGCGCTTAGGCGCTCCTTATCTGACCCGTTAGGCGAGCAAGTAAGCTCGGAGGGTGGGGTCATCGAAGCTAATGAAAGTACATGATATTCTTCGGAAACTAAAGGACGACGGGTGGTATCACCACAGCACGCGCGGTATTCAAGCACCCTTCGAAACCCGGTAGGGTGACGGTGCCGGGAAAACCCGGGGATGATTTAGCTGTCGGAACGGTGGACAGCATTTACAAACAGGCACAGGCAGGCTGGAAATAGGTGCAGCTATGAAGTACGCAATTGTCATTGAAAAGGCAGAAAACAATTACTCAGCATATGTTCCCGACTTGCCGGGTTGCATCGCGACTGGAGCCACGATCGACGAGGTAGAGGCCGAAATTCGCGAGGCTATCGAGTTCCATCTTGATGGAATGCGAGAAGACGGCGAGCCCATTCCTCCCCCAAGCAGCCACGTCGAATACGTTGATGTCGCCTAACAACCGGTTCAACTCGGACGCGGGCAAAGCCCGCGCCGGTTAACCGGGGCGCTAAGCGATTGCTTTCGTACTTACTGCCATCACACGCTAAAATCTTTGAATATCGCAAAATGGCCGATCCAAGGCATTCAAAACCTGGCTGGGTTTTAGAGGAATCGGTGACGGTTAGCGATCGGAATGCCTAGCGGTTTTGATCGGAATACGCATGATAGACACATTATCTTAAGATTTCGTGAAAAATAACTTCCTGGAGCTATGAGTTTTGTAGCGGGTTCGGTGACTCGCTTGACAGACCCAGCACCTAAATTACCCAAGATAGTTAACCATGACCAATGGGCTATGGAATTTAGGTACTGGGTGAATACGTCCGTGCAGGCTTGACGACAGCGACTAATTGCCATGGATGGCGTGTATTAAGGCAATGCAGGAGCAAAAAATCCGCCCTGCCGCCGACAACCTGTCAATCGAGTTACCGAACCTGCTTACCGTGCATTAAAAATAGGGAAGTTATTTATACCTATCGCACTTCAAATTTCGGCATTTGCCTATGGAGGTGCCGGGGTGTCCGGCAAAGGCTTTGATAGCATGGATGCTATCATAGAGCCTACACGGACGTATTCACGGCGTCCTTTGACGGGCACCCCGACACCGAATTTTGACCAGCAAAGGGTATATGACCGAATCCATAGTTACTATTGCCCATTCTCGCGCGAATCCTTAAGGTCAACCTATGCCACGCAAAAATCGGGAACTGTGAAAAGAAGCAAACCTAGTCAAGCTAAAAACTTGAACAAAGCCTCTTGATTAGCGGCGGGTAATTCAACCAAAAAATCGATCTGCTCGGAAAAATCCTGCTGTAAAATTCGCCCGTCCAATTTTTTGAGTTGATACTCGAACTGCTGCATTTGAGGATAGGCGAGCGTTAATCTGACTCTTGTCAGTTCCACATAATCTATGATTTCCGCCGATTCGATGACATGCTTCGCAGCGTTGCCGTAAGCCCGCGTCAACCCACCAGCACCGAGTTTCACGCCACCGAAATAACGAATCACCGCGACTAACACGTTGATGAGATCCTTACCCTCCAAATGCTGAAAAATCGGTTTGCCGGCCGTGCCGGACGGCTCGCCGGCATCATGAAAACGACAAATGAATACTTGCTCCGTCCGAATTCGATAAGCGAAAGCGATATGACTGGCATCCGGATAGTCGGCCGCCAACTGCCTGAGACATTGCAAAGCCTCCTGCTCATCGGCAACAGGTATAATGACTCCGATAAAACGCGATTTTTTGATGATGTCTTCAATCGTATGACGTGATTTGATGTACTGCATTTTTATTTTCGATTTCTTTAGGATTCAATAACGAATCGTCACCTGCGATCAACCTAGAAAAAGCATTTTTGTCCACGAAACACACGAAAATCACGAAAATATTCAATTAGTTATATACCTTTCGCACTTCAAGTTTCGGCAGTGCCAGAGGAGGCGCCTGAGTGTCCGATAAAGGCTTTGCCAGCATGGAGCTGGCATAGAGCCTACATGGACGTATTCACGGCGTCCTTTAGCGGACACCCAGGCGCCGAATTTTGAGCTACGACGGGTATACTATTCAAGTTGCTTACCCAATGGGTGACTCAAGAGATTTATGTAACCGGATGATTACGTTCGTGTATTTCGTTATTTTCGTGGACTGACTGCCAAATTTAGGATCAACCTTTGTTCAATTATGACTACCCCTTTTAATTATTGCCTACGCTATTATTGCTCCATCATCGGCATTTTCGCCCTAACGTTAACAGGCTGTTCAACGGTAAGGGAATCGCTGCCGGCGCGGACCGCAACCGAACAACTCTTACTCTCCACTGCAGCCGATCACGCCGCACAAAAATTGGCGATTAATTTACCGAAACACCATAAAATTTTCCTGGACACTCAATATTTCGATACCGTCAGCACCGATGCTAAATATGCCATAGGCGCGATCAAAAACCAGTTATTGACTCTTGGATACCCCGTTGTCAGGGATAGAAAGGAGGCCGATTCCATTATCGAAATCCGTTTGGGCGCCTTGTCGATCAATCAACACAAAAGCCGTTGGCTGGGACTACCGGACCTGAACGTCCCCATTCCGCTGACGGGAACCATTCCGATACCGGAAATCATTTTGCTGGGCAACAATAAACTGGAAGGCATCGCCAAGATTGGCTTGTCTGTGTATGACGCCAAGGAAGGCACGCTGGAAAGTGTTATTGAGCCAAGCTATGGTTTTTCTCGATTCGTTGAGTGGACAGTGTTATTAATCAGCTGGACCGATTCCGATTTGGTACCGGAAAATGCCCGCGACGAACATGAAAGTCTCAGGCTTCATGAACGTTTGTTGATCAATGGCGGATTTTAAACCAGAATCCGGAAATTTAACCATGAAGAGCCTATGTCATCATTATTACCGCTGAGATGCAGGCGAAGCATGCGCTCCAGTACCGCCATTGTTTTAATATTTTTTAGTCATTAACTGGATCTGAAAATGCTGTATTACTGCATTGAGTTTATCCATTGAGTTCATTTATGGTATTGATACAGTTTATAAAGCACTCAATTCTCTCTCCTTCATTATCTTCATGGTGAAATGCTTTTCTAGTTTAAAGAGCACCTTTGCGTTTTTGCTTTCGTACCAACTTTTTCGCAGCCTTCTGCTCCCTGATCACGGCCAGCTCGGCCAACTCTTGCTCCATCATCGCCGGCGTTTCCAGCGTGAGTCTGCCCAACATCCCCGAACGAAGTTCGGACAACAATATCTTAGCGGTCTTGTCGAGATCGACTCGGCCGCCGGAGCGCAAACAACCTCGGCTTTTCCCAATAGCAAGCATCAAGTCGTGCTCGTTGTTAGGAAGAGGATCGAGCTTGAATCGATCAACTAGATAATTCGGATAAAGTTTAAGCAAAAATTCGGCGGCAAAATACGCAATATCGTCATGCTTGATCGCGGTATCCTTGATCGCGCCGGTCACCGCGAGCCGGTAGCCGGTATTTTTATTTTCCAAATTCGGCCAGAGCATACCTGGCGTATCGAGCAAAACGATATTGTTTCCGATTGCGATGCGCTGCTGAGATTTAGTGACAGCCGGCTCATTGCCAGTCTTAGCGATGACTCGTCCGGCCAAGGCATTGATCAATGTGGATTTTCCGACATTCGGTATGCCCATGATCAACGCATGAATCAATCGATTATCCGACTCTTCAAAAGCCAGCAATTTGCGGCATAATTCCGGCAACTGCTTGATTTTTTCCGGTTGTTCGATACTGAGCGCTAGCGTCTTCACGCCTTGTTCGCGCTCCAAATAACCTTGCCATTGCCGCGTTGCATCAAAGTCGGCCAAGTCGCATTTATTCAATACCTTGATGCAAGGCTTAGAACCACGAAGTTGCGCTAATAGCGGATTTTCACTGCTGAACGGAATACGCGCGTCGAGAATTTCAATGAACAAATCGACCTGAGGCGCAATCTCCCTGATTTCCTTCCCCGCCTTGTGCATGTGCCCCGGATACCATTGTATATGCATAATAAATCGTCAAATTCCAATAAAAATCATAAACCAAGTCCATCTTTCCCCTTTCCAGCGTCGAACGGGTGTTATAAAACCGCTCGCAGCGTTTCCATCCTCTTTGTCACAAATGCATCTGAAGCTTATCGATGACAAGACCTCCGCTTCATCACGTAATGATCCGTTCATTCGTATCGCGGGCTTCTCTTCTGCCTATCTTATTGTCGTTACTAGACGCTGGAGCGTGGCAACAAGAACTGTCGCAGTTCATGTGATGATACACGCACACAGCCCCCACCCATGCTCTATATCGCGAAGCTTGAGCTTCGAGTATAGCTTTCCCAAGCAGGAACAGCGGTATCTTTCCCCTTTCCCCTTTCACCTTTCACCTTTCACCTTTCATCTTTCATCTTTCATCTTTCATCTTTCACCTTTCATCTTTCCCCTTTCATCTTTCCCCTTTCACCTTTCACCTTTCACCTTTCCTCTTTATTACCTTCCCTCTGCTCCAAAACAATCAACCAAGGGCGCTCTTGGGTCGGCTTTACAATGCCTTTGCCATCCAATTCCACGCGCGTCATCGACACCGCATCGAGCACATTGCCGCCGATCACTTCGAGCGCATCGTGGTTTTTGGCCACGACCAAATCGCAATGATAAGGCCCTCTGCGTAATTGTTTGAATGACTGGACTTGTTGCGTAAAAACTTCGCTGCGCGGCGCGCATAACAAATCGCCGGGTTTAGGACTGAAAAAATGCGCGTCGCGGGCGATAAAGCGGGCATTTTTTCCGGCCGACAGAGAATGTTGGATATAGTCCCAATGCAACACGGTCGAAGGCAAATCCTGTTCCGACACACCGGCGCTACGCGCCAACCAAACAATAAAGGCAGCCGACCAGGGCCGAACTTCACCTTCGTGATTTAATAAAGGCAAATGCGTCGCGTTGTACCAATAAAGAATGACTCGGGAGAAATAAGGTGCTTGGGTTTCGTGCGTCGCCTCCTTGTCTTCTGGAAAGATCAATTCGGGTTCGCCGCCGTTATAGTCGGCTATGGGACGTCCGAATAGAGACCATTCCTGTTGCGCCAAATAGATCATGCGTTCCCGAACCGAAGGAATCGCGAAAACCGGATCCATACCGCTTTGATACATGATCCGGAACGTCCCGTCCTTGACCGGTGTCGTGCAAGCGGACATCAACAGTATCGGCAGCCAAAATAGCGATCGTAGAAAAGATTCGGGGCGTCTTATCCATTGCAACAGGTACGCGGTGCACATCCTACAAGCTATCGAAAGTCTAGACACGGCTCCTCCAGAATACGGCTCAACCCGACTCGACAATATACCGCAAAGCGAGGTCCAATGCTTTCGGATCGCCGCTGATTAGTGCGTGAGCATCGCTTTCACGACGCAACCAGGTGAACTGCCGCTTCGCCAATTGCCGGGTCGCGGCGATGGCTTTCTCGGTCATCTCGGCATGCTCGTATTCGCCTTGTAAATACGACCACACTTGTCGGTAACCGACCGCACGTATCGACGGCATTTTTTCCGATAAATCGCCGCGCCGATAAAGTTTTTCCACCTCTTCGACCAAGCCTTGTTCCAACATTTGATGAAACCGTTTTGCGATGATTTCGTGTAGTAGTTTTCGGTCCTGCGGCGCGATGATCAATTTGACCGCGCGAAAAGGAAGCGGCTGGGTCTCTGCTTCGCTGAACAATTCGGTCAAGGTTCTGCCGGTCAATCGATACACCTCGAGCGCCCGTTGCACCCGCTGCGGATCGTTCGGATGAATACGCGCGGCGGAGTCTGGATCGACTTGCGCCAGTCGCCGATGCATCGCTTCCTTGCCGATGTGTTCGAGCTCTTTATCCAGTTCAGCCCTGACCGCAGCGTCGGCGGTCGGCAGTTGCGCCAATCCGTGATTGAGCGCATTGAAATACAGCATCGTGCCGCCGGTCAACAAGGGCAATTTGCCGCGCGCGCTGATATCCGCGATCAATTCCAGCGTTCGGGATCGAAATTGTCCGGTCGAAAATGTCTCGCTCGGATCGAGAATATCGATCAAATGATGCGCAATGCCGCCTCTTTCAGCCGGCGTGGGTTTCGCGGTACCGATATCCATGCCGCGATAGACGAGCGCCGAATCGACACTGATAATCTCGGCATCGAGCGCTTCGGCCAGTCGCACCGATAAAGAGGTCTTGCCGGAAGCTGTCGGCCCCATCAAAAAAACCGCCGTGGGTTTGGCTTTTTCGTTCACGATACGCTTACCGTCCGCGCAGGAAAAATTTATCCAGTTCCTGAGTCGATAGTTCGACCCAAGTCGGGCGTCCATGATTACATTGCCCGATGCGTTCGGTCCGTTCCATGTCTCGCAACAAGGCATTCATTTCGTCGATCGACAAACGGCGGCGCGCTCGGACCGAGCCGTGACAAGCGACCGTCGCGAGAACTTCATTGGCTTTTTCCTGAATCCGCGTGCTCAAGCCGTGCTCGATGATATCGGCCAACACGTCCCGAATCAGTGCCTCGCTATCGCCGCCGGCCAACAATACCGGCACCGAACGCAACACGATCGTTTCAGGACCCGAGCGGTTCAATTCGAACCCGAGCGCATTGAAAAAATCCTGGTGCTGTTCGGCCAAATCGGCTTCACCAGCGCTGACCGCGATCTTGATCGGCAACAACAATGGCTGACTCGGCACGCTACCGTTATTGAATTGTTGCTTCAAGCGTTCATAGGTGACGCGCTCATGCGCTGCGTGCGTATCGACCAGAATGATGCCTTTCGGCGTTTCGGCAAGAATATAGATATTATGCAGATGCGCGACGGCATACCCCAAAGGATGATACGACTCTTCGCCGGGTGGTGCGGGCTTGGGGCTTTTGCTTTCAGGTTCCGGCTCGGCCGCCGGATACAGTGATGCGTAAGCGCGAATATCCTCCTCGACATGCAGCGGCAGCGTATTTTGCTTCGGCTTGGCTTGAAATTGGACTTGCGGATTGACGGGCGGCTGCTCCGAAGTTTGCGGCGGCATCGGAACAAATTCTTCAATCGGAACGGACCGTTGTTCTTGACTCCCCGGCCGTAAATCGGCCAAAGACCGATGCAGCGCCCGATACAGAAAATCATGGACCAGACGGCCTTCCCTGAAACGGACCTCGAGTTTAGCAGGATGCGCGTTGACATCGACCAAGGCCGGATCGAGATTCAAATACAGCACGAATACCGGATGGCGGCCGTGATAAAGCACATCCTGATAAGCCTGTTTCACCGCATGCGAGACCAACTTGTCCTTGATCAAACGGCCGTTGACATAAAAAAACTGCATGTCCTGCTGGCTTCGCGAAAAAGTCGGCAAACCGACCCATCCGGTCAATTGCAAACCCGAAGCCTCGAAATCGATTTTGACCGAATTGTCGATGAACTCCGAACCGCAAATACCGGCGATACGCTGTTCGCGCTGCACCTCGGTCGTGACCGGTTTTAGATTCAACACTTCGCGTTGATTATGCGTCAAGGCAAATCCGATATCGAAACGGCTCAACGCCATGCGTTTAATCAACGTTTCGATATGACCGAATTCGGTTTTTTCGGTTTTGAGAAATTTTCGGCGAGCCGGGGTGTTGTAAAACAAATCGCGCACATCGACGGTCGTGCCTTGAGGATGCGGGTCAGGCTTCGGATCGAAATTTTGCTCGGAACCGTCCGCATCGACTCGCCACGCGCAATCGGCAGCCTCGGTTCTGGAAATCAACGTCAGCCGGGCGACCGAGCTAATGCTGGGCAAGGCTTCGCCGCGAAAACCCATTGTCGAAACATGCTCCAAATCGTCGAGTGTCGCGATTTTGCTGGTGGCATGGCGAGACAAGGCCAGCGGCAGGTCATCCTTGTCGATACCGCAGCCGTCGTCTCGAATTTTGATCCGGCGCATGCCTCCCTGCTCGATTTCGATGGCAACAGACGTAGCCCCGGCATCGAAGCAATTTTCGACCAACTCCTTAACGACCGAAGAAGGCCTTTCGACGACCTCGCCTGCGGCGATCTGATTGACGAGTTGAGTCGGAAGAGAATGAATACGCATTGAACAGTCTGAAACCAAATCGGCTATTTTAGCCGATCGGTCAAAGCCGTGTCAGTTTGAATTACAAGGCTACTCACTTAATGCGGAACAGTTTAAGGTTAATCCGTTCGTGGTGAGCCTGTCGAACCATGGGCGGATTAACCGTCCACCCTTCGACAGGGCTCTCCTGAGCGCAGCCGAAGGGCTCAGGGCGAATGGTTAATCCTTAGTGCTTTTGTCCCGCCTTAGGTCACTGCCATTAAGTTACCTGATTAGCAAGTTTCTTCAGCTAAAGCCCAAAAACCAGCATATTCCTAGCAGGACGGGGTTTGCAACCCCGTCCTAAACGTTTTGACTTTGGCCGAAGTCAGCCGAAATGTTTAGGGCAAACCGAAACGTTGGGGACGGGTTAAATAACCCGTCCCGCAGAAGTGGCTACGACTGGCCGCTGCTCGGACAGTTGGCTTCAGCAAGCTGAAGCATCTTGCTAATCAGGTTAAGTTAAGCCGTTCGTGGTGAGCCTGTCGAACCATGGACGGCTTAACTTATCGACCCAGGATTTTTCCATTCACCCTTCGACAGGCTCAGGGCGAACGGTTAATCCTTAGTGCTTTTGTCCCGCCTCAGGTGGGAAGCCAATTAAAACAAGCAAAAATCTGCGTGATTTTCGCGTGTTTCGTAGATAAAGTGCTTTTTATCCTGAAAAAAGCAGTTGGCATGTGTTGTAGACCGTTCGTACTGAGCCAAGTCAAAGCATGAAGGGTCTACAACACTTTCACCGGCCTGGTGAAGCCTCAACTGCTCATTTATGTTTATATACTCATCGTATATCAAAATTCGGCGCAGGGGTGGCCGTCAAAGGACGCCGTGAATACGTCCCTGTAGGCTCTATGCCAGCACCATGCTGACAAAGCCTTTGTCGAACACCCCGGCGCCTCCTCTGGCATTCCCGAAATTTGAAGTGCGAAAGGTATAGATAACAGGATTGGTAAACCAAACCCCGATTCACCTTTCACCTTTCACCTTTCACCTTTCACCTTTCACCTTTCGTCTTTCACCTTTAAAAATCACCCATCAACAGGAATACTTAAAACTTGGCCGATCCTAACCTGATTACCATTCATTGCATTAGTCGTTTTAATTTTCTGCATGCTGATTCCGTATTGCTGCGCTATACCTGACAGAGTTTCGCCTCGGCTGATGACGTGTTGCCGACCTTGTTCGGCAATATATGTTCCGGCCGGCGCCGCTTGCTGAAAGTAACTGTCGATACCATTGAAAATAGCTCTGGCCATTTTGTTCTGATGGGCAACACTACGCAATTTACTTTCTTCGTCCGGGTTCGAAATAAAGGCAGTTTCGACCAATATTGCCGGTACATCGGGCGATTTAAGCACCAAAAAACCTGCTTTTTGCACCGATCTAGAGTGTAAATGACCAACTTGCTTCAGACTTCCGAGCACCTTTGTCGCTGCATTTTGACTGGCTTCTTGAGTGGCGGTCATCGATAGATCGAGTAGCACGGACGCCAATACGTCGTCTTTATCGACTAAGCTGACGCCTCCAACCAGATCGGCGGAATTTTCATGATTAGCCAACCATCGCGCCATTTCGGTCGTCGCACCTTTGTTAGATAAGGTAAATACCGACGCACCTTTAACGCTTGGATTATCGTAGGCATCGGCATGGATCGATACAAATAAATCGGCCTTTGATTCTCGAGCGATTTTCATGCGTTTTTTCAGATCGATATAATAGTCGCCCTGACGCACCATCACGGCTCTCATTCCCTGCTTCCTATCGATCAATGCCGCCAATTTTTTTGCGATCGCAAAAGTCACATCTTTTTCATGAGTGCCGTGCGGACCTTTTGCCCCAGGGTCTTGACCGCCATGTCCGGCATCGATCGCTATTACAACGTCTTTGCTTCGTTGCGGCGCTTTTTTCACCGGTTTATTATGTGCTACAGCTAACGCTTCGGACCTCGCGGAAGGCCTTTTAACGGGATTAAGCGAAGCGTTTCGCTTTGAAACCAATGGATGCGATGCAACCGACAGTGTAACGGGAGGCTTGGCAGCAAGACCGTCCTGTTTGGCAAAAAAATCAATCATCAATTGATAGCCACCGGATTGATTAGCAGGAATCGTCAAATTCTTAGCTATTCCGTTCTTTTTCAAATCGACGACAACTCGCAAATCTTTGTCGTTACGAACCGCGCTTCGAATTTTTTTAAACAACGGATGATTCGCAGACGGCTGGTCAAGTTTTCCGTTTAAGCGAGCATCACGGATGTCGATAACTAAACGCGGAGGATTATCTAGTTGGAATACTTTATGTGAAAATTTTGCCGATAGATCGAAAATCAAACTAGAGTGATCGGAAGACACTTGATGCTTCAAGGAATTAACCGCCGTTTGTTGCGCAAACGCCGACCCTGCCCAGAAATGCAACACCGCAATGAATAAGATATTGATAAAACTACGCATGACCTAACCTAAGCTTGCTATTTTACCGACGGTAAATCCCCGTCATTGAATGTTTGACGCTAAATTTCCGGACTTAATTTTAATAAGTATCCAGTTCAATTAAAATTAGCAGACATTATCTTTTTAACTTTTCTATAACTTTAAGACTTGAGCACCGAAATTAGACGTTAAGGAACGGGCATTTTATATCTTTCGCAACCGACAGTTTTTTTGTCCTTCCCTAAGCAATTGAAAATACAAGAACTTCAATGAATCGCTTAGTTATTTCTCAATTTTAAAAGTATTCAAGTTATAAATTCGTTTAAAGTATAGCAGTATGTCTTTGTTTTATCACGTTAGATAAAAAATTTTTTAAGCTTAAATTGCTAGCTTCCACTTTTAGGTTTCGCTCTTGCCCGACAACGCTCAAGGTCAAGACTAAATCAGGCTCCGGCAGAAAACCTTCGCCCATTTCCGGCCACTCGATTAAACAAACCGCATCTTGATCCAAATAATCATTAATCCCGATCCACTCCAGCTCTTCCGGGTCAGATAAACGATACAAATCAAAATGAATAACGGCCCGACCATTCGACATATACTCCTCAACGAGCGTATAAGTCGGACTTTTAACCGCTCCCTGATGTCCAAACGCTCTCAACAAGCCCCGGACCAACGTAGTCTTTCCGGCGCCTAATTGGCCTTTTAAAAAGATCAGACACTTATGCGGCAACAGCCTAGACAACTCGGCGCCGAAGGCTTCGGTTGCCTCTGTATTTCTCAGTTTTATTTGCATTAGTTTACCAAGCGCCTCAAATAAGGCATCAAATCGGTCGCCAAAAGGCCCCGCTCACCGCCATCGACAGCAGCCGCATCGGCAGCCGAACCATGAATATAAACACCTTGTTCGGCGCTTTCCCAATTGCTGAACCCTTGAGCCAACAGCCCGGCAATCACCCCGGTCAGAACATCCCCCATGCCTCCGGTTGCCATGCCCGGATTACCGACATCGGCAACTGCGATATGATGGTGATTAGCAATCAATGTACCCGCCCCTTTCAGTACACAAACACCGCCATATTGCCGCCTGATCGAATTTACTGCCGCGAAGCGATCATGTTCGACTTCGGATACTGAGCATTTCAACAAACGCGAAGCCTCGCCCGGATGCGGCGTCAATATGAAATGGTCACCGTATTGCCCCGAATCCGCCAGCCAGTTCAAGCCGTCAGCATCGATCACCATCGGCTTAGCGACTCGGGTCGCGGCATCGAATAAACCTTTCGACCAATCGCTTCGTCCCAACCCGGGTCCTAATACAAGAACATCTGCACTATCGATGATCGTGTCTATGCACTCCGACTCGACTACCCCTCGACACATCAATTCCGGCCGCGAGCTATTAATCAATATGGCATGCTCAGGCCGGGTCAACACAGTAACGAGCCCTGCTCCAACCCGTAACGCGGCTTCGCCTGCCATACGAATCGCTCCCGAATAACCGAGATCACCGCCGATAACTAAGACATGCCCATTATGACCTTTGTGCGCACAGCGACTTCTTCGCGGTGGTTGCAGAAAACGAATGCGTTGCGCCGCACAATCGACCTTGTCAAAAACCGCGTTAGGAATATCGAGCGATGCATAATAAATTTTTCCGCAATAATCAGGCGCATCTCCGGTAAACAAGCCTTTTTTCAACCCGATAAAAGACACGGTCAAATCCGCTTTGACTGCACAGCCCATGATTTTTCCGGTATCGGCATTCAATCCGCTTGGAATATCGACTGCAATGACGAAAGCCCGACTGGCATTGATGGCCGCTATCGCATCGGCATACAAACCTTCGACTTCACGATCCAAGCCGGTACCTAGTAGTGCATCGATGATCACTTCTTCGCCAAGTAAAGCTTTCGTATCATAGGCCGCAACTTTACAGCCGCTATCGATACAATCTCGATATGCCTTGAGCGCATCGCCCTTAAGCCTAGAAGCCTCGACAACAGAATAAACCGTTACCTCCATTCCGGCAGCGATCGCTAAACGCGCGATCACATAGCCATCTCCGGCATTGTTACCGCCGCCGCAAAAAATCGAGCAACTTGTCGCCTCCGGACAGAACGCCTTGACCCGCTCAAATACCGATTGACCTGCCCTGCACATTAATTCATAACCGGGAATGCAAAAGTCATCGATTGCCGTTCGGTCCAGTTCTCTTACTTGATCGGCGGAATATAATTCGTTTGGAAGGTCTTGCCTATTCATTGCTTCATCGAAGATAATTGTTTTTAAGTTCGGCTTAATAGCCCCAAAACTTATTGGCTTGATCAACGTTAAATACCTTTGGCGCCGGGCAAGCCTTGCTAATCTTATACAGCGCAATGCCGCAATCGCGTTTTTGAGGCTCCCGATAAAAGGCACCACGAGGGCTTATAAGAGCGAGCGCGTAAGGCCCCGATGTTTTACTGTTCTTAACTGTGCCTCGTTTAGTAATCAATGCAATTTCGCCGTTTTGCAAATCGACGAATGTACCGGGGGGATAGATACCGGTTTCGCGAATGAATTGATTGGCCAATTGCTCATCGATTTCATTGCCGCGTTTCGCAAACAGCGATTTGATCGCATCATGCGCCAAAACCGGAGCTCGATATTTGCGGCCGGTGATCAACGATGTATAAATATCAACCAAAGAGATGACTTTAGCCCCTTCGCTAATAGCACCTCCACTGAGCTTATTGGGATAACCGCTACCGTCGTTTTTTTCATGATGCTGTAAAACCATCGCCAGCCAATCTCTTGATTCTATACCGGCTTTTTTTAATAACATGACGCTTTGTTTAGGGTGTTCTATGATTTGCTGACGCTGCTCACTTGTCAACGGAGAATCTTGTCGATAAAGCTGATCCTGTAATTTCAGCATGCCTAAATTCATCGTCAGCGCCGCGCTAATGATCAATTCGTTATCTTTATCGGATAACTGCCTGCGTCGACCAAGTAAGCCGGACAATACAGCCGTATAAATCGAATGAATGACGGCGTAATTATTAGCGCAGCCTAGTAAATGAATCGCGCCTAATGCGGCATTAGGATCGAATACCGTAATAATCCGTAAAAGCTCGGCAATTTTCGTTATTCGCGGTTGTGCACCCTCGGCTTCTTGAGCTGCTATATCTTGCAGCAGTGGATACAGTTTTTGGTTGCAATAAGCGATAGCGGTAAACGGATTGGTTTGTAGTTTTTTTTGATCCGGCTCTTGCTTTAAAGCCTCTCGTAGCTCGATCTCTTGTTCGGTAAGATTCCTATAAACACCCTTTTCAAGCAACACGTTAAGTTGCTTTTCAGTGCTAACAATCGTATTTTTCTTCAACAACAACGATTGTTCAAAGGTAAAAATGGAAAAAGGCAGCGGCGTATTTAATTCGATATCGCTGGACTGGACTTTGACTAATTCTATTTCCATAGCGCACCTAAAGCTTCGGAATCTTTTCGTACCATTCAGTATAGCCTGAAGACTACAAATTTTACGAAAAGCTGAACTCTAACGTCTCAGTATATCTTTCACACTTCGTAGCAATACTTTAGATAGTTCAGTAGTGGTCGGTAAGATCAGCCTCGTTCGTATTCCATTATTTAATTGAGTTTTTCCAGATACTGAATCACAAATTGTAGGGCTCGATTGCCTCGGTATTCATTGATATCCAACTTGTAAGCAGCATGAATCGTTCGAATTCCCAGCCATTGTTCGGGCTTTTCGATAAAGAAAGCAATCGCGTCGATCAACTGCTTGTTTTCGGCCTGGCGTAGCACCAATTTTAAATGATGCTGCCCGACGATACGGGCCTGAATGACTTCGAACACACCATCGAAAACCGGCTCCGGAAACTCCTGTCCCCAAGTGCCTGAACGTTGCAACAACTCAGCGAATTCCAATGTCAACTCGTTTTCCGACAATTCCCCGTCGGAATACACCTTCTGTTCCAGGTCCATATTCGCTATACGCCGACCGACCATCTCATCGAAGGCTAACGCAAAAGGCGGATAATCATGCATTTGTATGCTCATTCCGGCCGCCATCGCATGACCGCCGAACTTATTAAGAATATTGGGATGAGCCGAGGCCATGTCGCTCAGAACGTCGCGGATATGCACACCGGGAATCGATCGCGCCGAACCTTTGATTTCGCCGTTACCGGCCGGTGCGAAAGCTATGACCGGCCGATGAAGTCTATCCTTGATTCTCGATGCGAGAATACCGATCACACCTTGATGCCAATTTTCATCGAACAAGCAAACGCCGGCCGGTAGATGTTTTTCATCTAAGGCTTTCATTTCGTTCAACAGACTCATCGCTTCGATCTTCATCTGACCTTCGATGTCCCGGCGATCCCTGTTCATCTCGTCAAGCTGCTGTGCGATATCCTTGGCCAAAGAAACATCATCAGTCAGCAAACACTGAATACCCAGCGCCATATCGTCCATGCGCCCGGCAGCGTTGAGCCTTGGTCCCACTGCAAAGCCCAGGTCGGATGAAGATAGATACCGATAATTACGCCCCGATACTTCGATCAAGGCCAATATTCCCGGATGGCAACGGCCCGAACGAATTCGCTGCAAGCCTTGATGAATCAAGATTCGATTGGTCTGATCGAGCGGCACGACATCTGCGACCGTGCCCAAGGCAACCAAATCCAGTAATTGCGCTAGATTCGGTTCGGGGATGGCTTGTTGTTGAAACCAATCGATTTCCCGAAGACGACTTCTTAATGCAGTCAGGACATAAAACATCACACCGACACCAGCCAATGCTTGGCTAGGAAAAGGTTCGTCGGGTAAATTAGGATTGACGATTGCATCGGCCTCAGGAAGTGATTCTCCGGGTAAATGATGATCGGTGACCAAAACTTTGATACCCAGCGCCTTAGCCGCGTCAACGCCGGCTATGCTCGATATGCCATTATCGACGGTGATAATCATTTCGGGCTCTTGGCGTTTGACCAACTCTACAATCTCCGGCGTCAACCCGTATCCGTATTCGAAACGATTCGGCACGATGAAGTCGACATTGACCGCTCCGAGCATGCGCAAGCCTCTGATAGCAAGAGCGCAACTAGTCGCCCCGTCGGCATCGAAATCGGCCACAATAGTGATTCGCTGCTGCTGACTTAGCGCTTCAATCAAATGAGCAACCATGTCCTTCATCCCGGACAAAAGCCACGGCGAAGGCAATCCAGCCAACGAACGGTCTAATTCATCCGCGGATTTAATACCCCGGCTTAGAAATATGCGCTGCAAAACCGGGTGCATATCACCCAAATCCAGCTTTTTCTTACCCGGAGGACGGGGAATAATTGTTTTTTTAACGCCTTGGGAGTACATGGGTAAGGTGCAAGGAGAAAGGGGCAAGGTTCAAGGGACAAGGGTCGAGTGGAAATTACCCAACCCAGTTTCGTTAGTATAACCGTCAACTACATGACTGTCTTTCCAGATGGCACGCCATCACTGCTCTCAAACCCTGGCGAATTCAACCCATAAATGCAACACCCAGCAAATTATCGTCACTTAATACCCTCGAGTCTCCCTCACCTAACACCAGATGATCCGCGTAGGGTACGCTGTGCGTACCATGGTAACCCCGCGATGTTCATGTGCCAACCGAACCGCCAGGGCACGGCTTTGGTACGCGCAGCGTACCCTACAATTTATGTATAACGATGAGCGCTCCAGCGTAGGAACGATAAGGAGGATTTGGATAATTACGTTTATAGACTATCGAGTATCGCTTTCTTGACTGCGTCTAAATCGGCTTCGATCGTAACCGGGTGCGCGTCTTTACATTGCTTGATCGCGATATCGGGGTCTTTGATGCCGTTGCCGGTCAATGTGCAAACGATCGTGCTGCCTTCGGGAATATTCCCCAATTCGATATCGTGCAACGCGCCGGCCAGCGATGCCGCCGAGGCAGGCTCGCAAAATACACCTTCGTTCGAACTCAACAATTTTTGCGCTGCCAAAATTTGCTCGTCGGTCATCGCGGCAAACCAACCTTCCGATTCGCGTTGCGCGGTCCAAGCCAAATCCCAGGATTGCGGGCGTCCGATGCGTATCGCGGTCGCGACCGTTTCGGGATGATCGATCATTTCCCTGGCGATGAAAGGCGCGGCGCCGGCCGCTTGATAACCGCACATCACGGGACGCTTATTCGTCACGGCTTTCAGCGAACCGATATCGGTCGAATATTCCTTATAGCCTTTCCAATAGGCCGAAATATTGCCGGCATTGCCGACCGGCAGACAGTGATAATCGGGCGCGGTACCCAGTTCGTCGATGATTTCGAATGCTGCGGTTTTCTGTCCTTCGAGACGGAACGGATTGATCGAATTGACGATTGAAACCGGCGCATGATCGACGATTTCCTTAACTAAAGCCATGCCCTGATCGAAATTGCCGTTGATCTGAATGATCTTGGCTCCGTACATCAAAGTTTGCGCTAATTTACCCAACGCGATTTTGCCTTCCGGAATCAACACGAACGCTTTGATGCCTGCACGTACCGCATAGGCCGCCGCGGAAGCCGAAGTGTTGCCGGTCGATGCGCAAATGATCGCCTGACTGCCCTCTTCGACCGCTTTCGTGACTGCCATCGTCATGCCGCGGTCCTTGAACGAACCGGTCGGATTCAAGCCTTCGAATTTGACGTAGATGTCGACATCCTTACCGATCAATCTTGGAATGTTTTGCAGCTGTATCAAAGGTGTATTACCTTCGCCCAGACTGATCAAGCGAGTATCATCAGCGACCGGCAGTCGATCTCTATAAGTTTCGATTAAACCTGTATAGCGTTTACGAATTGTCATTATGTTTTATCCCAGAGTTTCCAGACGAATGCGACACACTTTGCCGGTTACGGTCGTCAATTGTTCTATCACGGTAATCGCTGCATTCATTTCCGATTCCAGTGTATTTTGAGTCAGCATGATAATCGGCACCGATTTTTCGTTTTCATGCGGTTCTTTTTGAATAATCGCCTCGATACTAATGTCGTGCAAAGCCAAAATACGGGTAATATCGGCCAATACACCCGGCCTATCTTCGGCATTCAGCCGTAAATAATAAGCCGTATGAATTTGCTCCGCCGAAAGCATCGGAATATCGGCCAGCGCGTTCGGTTGAAAGGCCAAGTGCGGCACGCGGTTTTCGGGGTCGCTCGTTAATGCGCGAACGACATCGATCACATCGGCAACGACTGATGAAGCCGTCGGCTCGGCGCCTGCGCCTGCGCCATAATACAGCGTCGGCCCGACCGCATCGCCTTTAACCAATACCGCATTCATCACACCATCGACGTTGGCTATCAATCGGCGTGCGGGAATCAAGGTCGGATGCACGCGCAGCTCAATGCCTTCGGAGGTTTTTCGCGCGATGCCCAGATGCTTGATGCGATAACCCAAGGTATCGGCATAATCGACATCGTCGCGCGTGATTTGCGTAATGCCCTCGGTATAAACCTTATCGAATTGCAAAGGGATACCGAATGCGATTGAAGCCAAAATCGTCAATTTATGCGCCGCATCGATTCCTTCGACGTCGAAAGTCGGATCGGCCTCGGCATAACCTAAAGCCTGAGCCTCAGCCAAGACATCGGCGAAATCGCGGCCTTTGTCTCGCATTTCGGTCAAAATGAAATTGCCGGTACCGTTAATAATGCCCGCCACCCACTCGATTTGATTGCCGCTCAAGCCTTCACGAATCGCCTTGATAATAGGAATTCCGCCGGCAACGGCGGCTTCGAACGCAACCATGACACCTTTGCCGCTGGCTTTCGCAAAAATTTCATTCCCATGCAGCGCAATCAAGGCTTTATTCGCGGTTACAACATGCTTACCGTTTTCAATCGCTTTGAGCACTAAGTCTTTCGCAATCGTTTCACCGCCGATCAACTCCACAACGATTTCAATCTCGGGATCGTTGACGATCTCATAAGGATCGGCCGTCAACGCGATGCCTTGCGTATCGCAAATACGGCTTCGCTCAAGATCGCGAGTACTGGCGCGCGTTACGACAATTTCACGCCCTGCCCGGCGCGCAATTTCGGCGGCGTTGCGTTTCAAGACATTGACGGTGCCACCGCCGACGGTACCTAGACCTAAGACCCCTACTTTGACCGGCTTCAAATTCGACTCCTACTAATTTCCCATAACCCGAACAAATCGGTCATTATACAACTTTGTCTTTCTTGAGCATATGTCGAATGCCGCGAATCGCTTGTCGGGTTCTGTGTTCGTTTTCGATCAAACCGAAACGAACGTGATCGTCTCCGTACTGTCCGAAACCGATCCCCGGCGACACGGCTACTTTCGCATCGGCGAGCAATTTTTTCGAAAACTCGAGCGAGCCCATTTCTTTATACGGTTCGGGAATCGGCGCCCAAACGAACATTGTCGCTTTCGGCTTCGGCACCGGCCAACCTGCAGCCGTCAAACCTTCGCATAAGACATCGCGCCTTTTCCGGTACATCTCGGCAATTTCGGCCACACAATCCTGCGGACCCTCCAACGCGGTAATCGCCGCAATCTGAATCGGTGTAAACGTACCGTAGTCAAGATAAGATTTAATACGCGCCAACGCCGCAACCAAGTCTTTGTTGCCGCACATGAAACCGACCCGCCAACCGGGCATGTTGTAACTTTTGGATAACGAAAAAAATTCAACCGCGATATCGGTCGCGCCCTTAACCTGAAGAATCGACGGTGCTTTGTAACCGTCGAATACGATATCTGCGTAAGCGACATCCTGAACAACCCAAATGTTATGCTCTTTGGCCACTTCAACGATTTTTTCGAAAAATTCCAGATCGACGCATTGTGTGGTCGGGTTACCCGGGAAATTGAGTATCAACATTTTCGGCTTCGGCCATGAATCGACGATGGCTTTATGCAGTTCTTCGAAAAAATCCACACCGGCAACCAACGCCACATGACGAATATCGGCACCGGCGATCACGACGCCGTACGGATGGATGGGATAGGCTGGATTCGGAACGAGAACGACGTCGCCGGGACCCAGCGTCGCCAAAGCCAAATGCGCTAGCCCCTCCTTGGAACCGATTGTAACGATCGCCTCGGTATCCGGATCCAAATCCACGTCAAAGCGATGCTTATACCAATTACATATCGCTCTTCGTAAACGAGGGATACCCTTGGAAACGGAATAACGGTGAGTATCCTCTCGCTGAGCCGCCTCGACTAGCTTATTGACGATATGGTCGGGTGTCGGCTGATCGGGATTACCCATCCCGAAGTCGATAATATCTTCCCCGGCCGCTCGTGCTTTCGCTTTTAGCTCGTTGACAATATTGAAAACATAGGGAGGCAAGCGACTGATTCGATGAAATTGTTCCATTTGCGGCTCTGAAGAAAGATTTGTTAGTCGGTAAGTTTAAAAAACCGTCTAAATTACTGTTAATCAAAGGCTCTGTCAATTATACATCAGAGGAAAGATGAAAGAAGAAAGAGGAAAGATGCAGGCTGTCGAAATAAAATATTAATCATTATAATTCAATTGTTTATTATTTTTTTGAGGTGAAAAACAGACAGTCAACCTACTTTTACTTGCTTCCTAGAGCCAAAAATCAACGACTTAGCAGGAGGCATCAAAATGAAAATTGAACTTATTAAAGAATTTATCAATACTTTTTTACCGGGTTATCGCCGGAATTAAAGGGTATGTTGCGCGTACCAAAGCCGTACCCGCCAATATTAGCCAAAGCCCTTAGTGCGTGTCTCAAAAGTCCCACGGTTACGCCTTGCGCCCGTCAAGCCTGTTTTCCATTAACGTTTATGAAGGTCCGGCCATCGCCTCGGCAAATGAACGTTTAACCGCGCAGCGTACCCAATCCTCTTTCATCTTTCATCTTTCATCTTTCATCTTTCATCTTTCATCTTTCACCTTTCACCTAAAACCCTTTCCACGCGTTTTAAATCGTCCTCGGTATCGACACCGGCTTCCGGAGTTTTGGCGACGGTGTTAACGAGAATCGACTCGCCGTGCCAGAGTATTCGAAGCTGCTCCAATGACTCGACCGCCTCAAGCGGTGAAGCTTCCCAACCGCAATAACGCCGCAAGAAATCGACGCGGTACGCATACATGCCGATATGGCGCAAATAATCGATTTTTCCGGAAAAGTCCCTGCCCTGCCGACTGAAATGATCGCGGTCCCACGGAATCGGCGCACGACTGAAATAAAGCGCATAACCGTTCTTATTCAGCACCGTTTTGACGGAGTTGGGATTGAAGATTTCTTCCGGATCGGTAATGCGTGCCGCAAGCGTTGCAATACCTGCACGATGCTGACCCGCCAATGCTTCCGCAGCATCCCGGATATAATCCGGCGGAATCAACGGTTCGTCGCCTTGCAGATTGACGATAATCGTATCATCGCTCCATCCGCATAACTCGGCGACTTCCGCGATACGTTCGGTCCCGCTTTGATGATCTCCGCGAGTCATCACGGCTTGAATACCGAGTTCCAACACTTTATCGAAAATCCTCGCATCGTCGGTTGCCACGACGATTTCTTCGGCATCGGCTTCTCTTGCCCGTTCGCAGACATGCGCGATCATCGGTTTTCCGGCGATAGTCAGCAACGGCTTGCCCGGCAGCCGAGTCGATCCGTAGCGGGCCGGAATCACGACTTTGAACGGAATACTCATTTACGCAGGGCTTCGGCTTCTTCTTGACTCAATTCGCGGGCTTCGTCTTCAAGCATGACCGGTATGCCGTCGCGTATCGGGAACGCCAAGCGATCGGCAATAGAAATCAATTCCTGTTTTTCTTTGTCGTAAATCAGCGGCCCCTTACTGACCGGACTGACCAGAATTTCAAGTAATTTTGTATCCATCATATTTTTCTCTCAATAAGGTTAAAAATCGATTCGTAAAGGCCGGCTCCAGGTGGGCCGTCACCGGTACATACCAATGCGTATCGCGCGCGAAACCGAAGCATTTGACCGCGTCTTTTTCGGTCATCAATACCGGACACTCCCCGAATTCAATATCGTCGGCGCGATACGAATAATGATCCGGGAATTTATGATTGATGCAATGCAGGCCGGCGGCGGTCAACTTGTTGAAAAATCGGTCGGGATTGCCGATTCCGGCCACCGCATGACAACTCAAACCGATAAAGTCTTGCAATGGCTTGGCCGAACCGGTCGTCAGATTGACAGCCATATCGCCGTTGAGTGTCATCGAAAAACGTTCGTCTTCGGTTTTTGTTCCATTCTCGATGATAAAGTCGACTTCAAACAGTCGTTCGACCGGTTCTCTCAAAGGCCCGGCCGGTAGACAATAACCATTACCGAACTGTCTTTCGCCGTCGACGACAGCAATTTCGATATCGCGCGCCAATTTGTAATGCTGCAAACCGTCGTCCGATAAAATGACATCGCAGCCGTCTTGCTCCAACAATAAATGTCCTGCTTCAAAACGATTTGCGCCGACCGCGACAGGGCAATCGGAGTGCTTGGACAATAACAAAGACTCATCGCCCACTACTGCGGCATTGCCCGAAGGATCGACTTTAACCGGAGCGTCACGGACCTCACCCCCATATCCGCGGCTAATGACGCCAGGTTTATAACCGTTCCGCTTCAAAAGCCTAGCTAACGCGATAATTAACGGCGTTTTCCCAGTACCGCCGACGCTGATATTTCCGACGATGATGACCGGAACCGGCAGACGCCGATTTTTGACCCAACCTGCGCGATAAAAAAAACGCCTGAGCTCGACGACTCCTCTAAAAACCCAACTAAGCGGTAATAAAACCTTAGCGGGAAATCGGCCTTGATACCAAACGGTATCGAGCGATATACTTCGTGCGGTCATGTTTTCGGCTTTTATGGCAATGCTATTTTGTTCGGTAGCAAGGCGCGAAAACAGCCGCATAGCAAGCTATGTAACTGTTTTCGCAACGTAGCTACCGGACAAAAGAGCGCGTTAGAAAACCGAAAATGTGGCCGCTCTAAGGAACGAGCATGAAATAACTTAGACAACTGTTGGAAGGGGGTTCGGTGGCTCGATTGACAGGTGTCGGCGGCAGGGATAGCTGCCGTCAAGCCTACATGGACGTATTCACGGCGTCCTGTCAAGCGAGTTACCGAACCGCCGCAAAGCCTACTACTTGTAGAAGTTATTTTGTGCATATTCCTAAGTGTAAGTCGTTCATTTATCCGCCATTGGGTTTTATTGCCGCAAAGGTAATATGTTTAAAACCGATTTGCCCGGCAATATCCAAAGCCATTACGACCGATTTATGCGGCGTTTTACCGTCCGCATTGATGACGAAAGGGATCGATCGCGACGAACCGGCCAATTTGAGCAGCTCTTGTTTGAGCGTTTCTTTTTCTTGATTAACCAATTGACGAGGCAAACCGTCTTCGCCGGTCAAATAATAGACGCCGTCCGAATCGATGCTCAACTCGATCTGCCTCAGTTTTCTTTCGGGTTCGCTGCCTTCGGCTTCAGGTAAATCTATGTTTAATACGGTTTCCCGATTGAAGGTTGTCGTTACCATGAAGAAAATCAACAATAAAAAGACCACGTCGATCATCGGCGTAATGCTGATTTCGAGCTTTTCTCTTTTTTTACGATGAAAATCCATCAGGCTTCCTCACGCTCTCCGTGCAACACATCGATCAAGCGTAACGCTTCCTCTTCCATATTCAAAACATATTCATCGACCAAGCGCTCGAAATAGCGGTGAAAAATCAGGCTCGGAATCGCAACGCTCAAGCCGGCAGCGGTCGTAATCAATGCCTCGGAAATACCTCCGGCCAATATCGTAGGATCGCCGACGCCATGCATCATGATAGCCGTAAATACCTTGATCATCCCGACCACGGTTCCCAAAAGACCCAACAATGGCGTGATCGAGGCAATCGTACCCAAAGTATTCAGAAATTTTTCCAATTCATGAACGATTTGACGTCCCACCTCTTCGATGCTAGTGCGCATGATGTCCCGGCCGTGGCGGCTATTGGCAAGCCCTGCGGCTAAAACCGCGCCCAACGGCGAACTCATTTTAAGGCTGCGCAACGCCGAAGCATCGAGCTTGCCCTCGCGGGACAATTTCCAGATCTGAGGAACGAGATCGGGCGGCAAAATTTTACTTTTGCGTAGCGTCCAAAAACGCTCGCCAATGATCGCCATCGCACCGATGGAGCATAAAATAATCGGCAGCATTAACCAGCCGCCGCTTTTAATCAAATCGAACACTATTTTTACCTATGTTTATAAAACTTAAGACAAAATATACCGTTTCAGCCAAATCAGCCGGAATGACGCTTTCGATAACCCGGCTTCCCACTTAAAGCGGGACAAAAGCACTAAGGATTAACCGTTCGCCCTGAGCCTGTCGAAGGGTGGATGGTTAATCCGCCCATGGTTCGACAGGCTCACCACGAACGGATTAACCTTAAACTGTCCCGCGTTAAGTGAGTAGCCTAACTAATTTAAACGAATCCCGCTTGCTTGGCGTTATCACGGCCCACCCAAACATAGGCAATCAATAACGCCAAACAGCAACAAACCGCTGCAATGCTATACACGAACCGGGCGCCTTGCGAATCCCAAAAATAACCGCTGTACAGGCTACCAAGCACTCCGCCTAGGCCGAAACTGACGCTGCTATAAAGCGCCTGCCCCTTGCCTTGGTGTCGATGGCCGAAATAATAATCGACCAGATGAATCGCCGTCACATGCGTTGCTCCGAAAGTCGCGGCATGAAGCACTTGCGCGAATACCAGTAAAGCAAGATTATCCGCACACCAACCAATTAACAGCCAACGAACGATACTCAATAAGATACTGACCAATAAAATATGTCTTAGCGAGTACTTTACCAATACCCTACGCATCAATACAAACAACACGATTTCGGCAAAAACTCCCAACGACCACAACATACCGGTCGTTGTTCCCGAATAATCGTGCTGATTCAAAAAAATCGAATAAAACACATAATAGGGGCCATGCGCGACTTGCAAAAGCATATAAACGAAAAAAAACGCCCAGACTTCAGGCTTTTTTAAAATTCCGCCGATGGCGATACCGTCAATGCCTTGCTGGGATGCATAAGCTTCGGGCGTCAATAACGCCATAAGCCAAATCGATCCCAAAAGCCCGGTAATAATTTCCGGCATGAAGGCCAAACCTTGCCAGTCGAGCAAGCCGCCGATACCGGTAACGGTAACGATAAAACCGATCGACCCCCATAGCCGAATTTGGCTGTAGCGCTGCGGTTCTTGCTTTAAATGAAACAAAGTTGCCGCTTCGAATTGCGGCAGCGCGGCATTCCAGAAAAAACTAAACGCCACCGTCAATAAGGCAAATGCGAAATAACCTTCAACGAACAAAAAACCGCTGAATAAAATAACCGCAAAAAAACATGCTATGCGGATAATCCGTAAACTTCGCCCGCTTCGATCGGCAATCCAGCCCCAAATATTCGGCGCTATGATTTTCGTACCGACCAATAATGCCGAAAGCTCGCCGATTTCAATCGCATTGAAATCGACGCTTTCCAAATATAGGCTCCAGTAGGGTAAAAAACCTCCTAGCGTAGCAAAATAACAAAAGTAGAATCCCGACAGTCGCCAATAAGGTACGGACATACCGCGGCTTATCTCAGAGTCGGCAAGCCGGAATCGACCTCGAAATTTTGGGCACGGTGCCGTAAGAGATGGTCCATTAGCACGAGTGCGGTCATCGCTTCGGCGATCGGCGTCGCGCGGATGCCGACGCAGGGGTCGTGACGGCCTTGTGTGACTACATCAATCGGCTCGCCCCTGACATTGATGCTTCTGCCGGACAATCTCAAGCTCGACGTCGGCTTAAGCGCGATGCTGGCCCGAATGTTTTGCCCGGTGCTGATGCCGCCTAGAACCCCTCCGGCATGATTGCTCAAGAAACCTTCCGGCGTGATTTCATCGCGAAAGGCGGTACCCTTAGTATCGATACAGGCGAAACCGTCACCGATTTCGACACCCTTAACCGCGTTGATGCTCATCAAGGCATAAGCCAGCTCGGCATCGAGCCGGTCGAAAATCGGCTCGCCTAAACCGGGCGGCACATTCGACGCGATCACTTCGATTCTGGCGCCGATCGATTCGCCTTCCTTACGCAAAGCATCCATGTATTGCTCCATCTCCGCGACTTTATCGACATCGGGACAGAAAAAAGGATTCGTTTCGACGACGGACCATTCGAATTTTTCGATCTTAATCGGGCCTAATTGCGACAGAAACCCGCGAATTTCAATACCGGCCGATGCCTTTAAATACTTTTTCGCGATTGCCCCGGCAGCCACGCGCATCGCCGTCTCGCGGGCCGATGAACGCCCGCCGCCGCGATAATCGCGAAAACCGTATTTATGCTGATAGCTGTAATCGGCATGGCCGGGCCTGAAGCTTTCGGCGATTTTCGAATAATCTTTCGAGCGCTGATCGGTATTTTCGATCAGCAAACCGATCGGCGTACCGGTGGTCTTGCCTTCGAAAACCCCGGATAGAATCCTGACCTGATCGGCTTCGCGGCGCTGGGTGGTGTGTCTCGAGGTACCCGGCTTGCGTCGGTCGAGGTCGATTTGAATATCGTCTTCCGACAACGCCATGCCGGGAGGGCAACCATCGACGATACAACCTAATGCGGGTCCGTGACTTTCGCCGAACGAAGTCACGGTGAACAACTTACCTATCGTATTTCCGGACATATTAATTTAATGCGTCTATGAATAAAGAATGAAATTGATCGACTTGTTCGGCGGTCAACAAAAATACGCCGTCGCCTCCTCGCTGAAAGTCCAACCAATAAAAAGGGATTTCGGGAAACCGGTTTTGCAGCGTTTCGGCGCTGCTGCCGACTTCGACGATCAAAACGCCGTGTTTCGACAAATAATCTTTGGCGTTCGCCAAAATTTGCAGCACGATATCGAGACCCGACTCGCCGCCCTTGAAGCCCATCGCCGGTTCGGCATGATATTCGGGAGGCAGATTTTGCCATTCTTCGACGGCCACGTAGGGAGGGTTACTGACAATGATGTCGTAACGTTCGTGAGGCAATTGCGAAAACAAATCGGATTGAAACAGCGTGACTTGCTCGACCCTGTCATGTTTTTCGACATTGATCGCGGCCACGGCCAACGCATCTTCGGACAAGTCGACCGCATCGACTGGAACGTCAGGAAAAGCATAGGCGCAGGCGATCGCGATGCAGCCGCTGCCGGTACACAAATCCAGAATTCGGTTAACCGAATCGGGATCGACCCAAGGGTTGAATTGATCCTCGATCAGCTCGGCGATCGGCGAGCGCGGTATCAATACGCGCTCATCGACAAAAAACGATAAACCGGCAAAAATCGCTTCATGGGTCAAATAGGCCGATGGCTTACGTTCATTGATCCGCCTCTCGAACATCGCAAGAATCGACTCGCGCTCCGACATCGTCAAGGTACTGTCTAAATAAACAGGCGATAGATCGTAGGGCTGATGCAAGGTATGCAAAACGATAGCCGCGGCTTCATCGATCGCCGACACGGTGCCGTGCCCGAAAAACACGCCGGCATCACGAAACCGACTGGCGCCGTAACGAATATAATCGCGAATGGTCGTTAATGTGGCGGATATATCGGAAAAATTGTCTGACATGGTTAATAACGGAAATCTCGACTCAACGGGTAATTTTAAACTAAACTCTTTTGGCTTGCCCGAATATTAAACAGAACATGAGCACATCACCGGATACTACCGCCATTGCTTCGAGCCTTGCCAAAAATCAACTGTACCTCGATTGTTATAAGTCGATGCAGAAGGATAAACTGCAACTACCGACGATACCCGATGTCGCCTTCAAAATTCGACGAGCGATCAACGACCAGACGGCTAACAATGCCAAAATCGCTAGAGTCGTTCAGATCGACCCGGCGATTACCGCCCGTTTGATCAGAATTGCGAACAGCCCGCTTTATCGAGGCAGAAGAAAAATTGAAAGCTGCCCGGAAGCTCTGACCCGCATCGGATTAAAAGCGGCTCAGGACATTATCACCTCATTCGCGATGAAAGCGGTCTTTCAAGCCAAAACGCCGGCGATTCGAAAAAAAATGACCGATCTCTGGGCGCACAGCAGCTATGTTGCCGCTATCAGCGCGGTATTGGCCCACAAAATCCCCGGCTTCGACCCGGACAAGGCGATGCTGGCCGGCCTCATTCACGACATCGGCGTCGTCCCGATATTGACCCATGCCGACAAACGCCCGGAAATTATCGACAATCCGAAAGACCTGGTCGAAACGGTACGAAAACTGCGTGTCGATATCGGCCTGCAAATTCTGCGTAAATGGGATTTTCCGCAAGACTTCGAAGATGTCATTATCAACGCCGAGAACTGGTATCGCGACAATGACGGACCACCGGATTACGCCGATATCGTGATGATCTCGCAACTTCATAGTTTCATCGGCAAGATCGACATCAAAAAAATGCCCAAAATAGATCAACTACCCGCTTTTAGAAAACTGGCTTCGGGAGGACTAACGATCGATGCCAGCATCGGAATCTTGGACATGGCCAAGGAAGAAATCGAACAAATCCGGCTGATGCTGCATTGATGCTCCGAATTAATAGCGCTTCATCAACATCAACAACGTTAACGAAGCAAACAGCGCTCCGCAATAGAAGGTAAATTCGGCGCCGTAACGGTCCCACAACCAACCGGCTAACACGCTGGCCAACAGCATGAAGACACCGCTGACAAAATTAAAAAAACCGTAGGCCGTGCCTTTCCAGTGAGTCGGTGTGGTGTCGGCGACCATCGCGGCCAAAATGCCTTGACTGAAACCCATGTGCAACCCCCACAAGGCCAAACCCGCAAACAACATCGGCAAGGTCTCGGCTGTTGCCAGAATCAAATCGGCCAGAACCAGAAACGCCATCCCCAAGGCCAGCAAGCCTCTTTTCTCGACCCGGTCGGACCAAAGCCCTGCAGGATAAGCCGACAAGGCATAAGCCAAACTCATCAACACCATCGCCAACGGTATCCAGGTCACCGCCAAGCCGATTTGCGCGGCGCGCAGCACCAAAAAAGCCTCGCTGAACCGAGCCATCGTAAACAAGGCCCCCAATGCGACAACCCAGCGATAGCGCCCGGAAAATTCCTTCAATATCGTGAAACTCAACGGCGAGCGCGCCGGTTTGTGACTTGACCGTGCCTTCGGCTCTTCGATTCCGGCAACAATCAACAGCACGGCGAACAAAGCCGGAACGACCGCAACCCACAACACCAGCTCGATATCGCCCTGATAAAGAAACAATAACAACACCGCCAGCAACGGCCCTAAAAAAGCGCCGACCGTATCCATCGATTGTCTCAAGCCGAAGCACGCGCCGCGAATTTCCGGCGGAGACACATCGGCGATCAAGGCATCACGCGGCGCGCCGCGTATGCCCTTGCCTATCCTATCGAGAAAACGCGCGGTAAACACCGTTTCGACGTTACCGGCCATCGGAAACAAAGGCTTCGACAAGGCAGCCATGCCGTAGCCGATAAAAATGAGGAATTTACGCTTGCCGAAAAAATCGCTGATCGTTCCGGAAAATACTCTGACCATCAAGGCCGCCGCCTCGGCCACGCCTTCGATCAAACCGACCGTCAATGCCGAGGCGCCGAGCGTCGTGACTAAAAAAATCGGTAACAGACTATGTATCAATTCCGACGATAAATCCATAAACAAGCTGACGAATCCAAGCGTCCAGATTGTTTTGGGTATGGGTATTCTATCGACCTTCATCACGCCCCTCCCGTAGAACGCATGGCTCATTTTCTCGTTATGCGGATTGAAGACTATTTCGGGTTCCCACGATCCTGAGGCCGCGAAAGTATTCCAAATCCAAGCGGTTCCCAGGATGCTCCGCGTTCGATCGTCCGTCAAGACCCCATGAACGGGTTCACGGCGGCCCTAAACAGCGTAGCCCGAATGGAGCGTAGCGTAATCCGGGAAGTTCGGAGTCACGCCAATCCCGTATTCCGCTACGCTGCATACGGGCTACATGTTTTAATAGCAACTTGGGGAAAAGCGGATGTGGGTTGACCGTTTTTAGCTTAATGAGTATGTGTTGTAGCCCCTTTATGCTTCGACAGGGCTCTCCTGAGCGCAGCCGAAGGGCTCAGCACGAACGGACTCCAACATATGCCAATTGCTCTTATTAGGTTGAACGATTATCTCAATAAGAAGGGTATAGTGCCTGATCTATTGCGCTACCGTAACAAACGACAACTTATCGATACCGGAGCGTTGCGCGCTGGCCATCACCTTGGCAACCGACTCGAACAACGCGGCCCGATCGGCTTGCAGCTGAATGCTGATTTCCGGATCACGTTCTTGCAAGGCTTTCAGTTCGCCTTCCAAATTCGGTAGCGGGATGGTTTTGTCGTCCAGTTGCGCTTCGCCGCCGGCGGTGACTGCCAATATGGCGACATGTTTATCAGGCGTTGGTTCGGTCTGTTCGGTTTTGGGTAGTTTGACTTTGACGACTTGGGTTAATAACGGCGCGGTGACGATGAACACCACCAGCAGCACCAGCATCACATCCACCAATGGCGTGACATTGATATCACTCATTTCTCCGCCATCTTCTTCTCTGGGAAATTGCATAGCCATGGCTTAGATCTCCTGAGTTTGGCGTTGGGATTGGGTGGCAACTAAATCGGTTTCGATACAACTGCGCATGAAGTCGGTGGCGATATGTTCCAAACCGGCCAGCAGTTGGCGGTTCCGGCGCAGAAAAAAGTTGTAGCCAATCACTGCCGGAATGGCCACGGCTATTCCCAAGGCAGTAGCGATCAAGGCTTCGCCGATCGGCCCTGCGACGACCTCAAGACTGGCCGAACCTTGAGTTCCGATGTCTTTTAAAGCGTGCATGATGCCCCATACCGTACCGAACAGACCGATAAACGGCGAAGTACTTCCGATACTGGCCAGCCAGCCCAGTCCTGAGTCCAGCAAGGCCTTTTCCTTTTGCAACTGTTGTCTCAAAGTACGTTCGATTAGCTCATGCCAGGCGGCATGGTCGGTTTTCTGATAGCTGGGTTGGCTCTGAGCCCGTACGTAGGTTTGATGGCCGACCGTCAATACCCTCCCGGCTTGAATAGCCAACGGCTTGCGCTGTTGCTTCGCCAGGGAAGAAACCGATTTCAGCGACACATCGCCTGTCAGGCTTTTAATCAATTGTCGATTGCGGTAGCGATGCCAGGCGATTTCTCCGGCTTTCAGCAAGATCACGCTCCAAGTCAGCAATGAAAAAAAGCCCAGCGTGTATAGCGTGCCGTCAACGATGGCAGTTTCGGAAAAGTTCATAATTTTCTCCTGAATAGTTTTTAGTTTTTGACAATCATAATTATTTCTTGCAGCTCCTTGTAATCCTGCCGAATCATCATGATCCGGTCATGCCGACATCCGTGTAATCCGGGCAAGGTAGGCCACCCGTCATTACAGGGAGGCTATTTCAAATGAAATACGATAGGTATTTTGACCCAACTGGCCTCGGCTATTTCTCCGCGTTTAGCCGGTACAAACCGCCATTCCTTGACGGCATCCATCGCCGATTCGTCGAGTACGTCATGGCCGCTGGAACGTTGAATAGTCACCCGTTGCGTATGGCCATCGGCACCGACATGAACGCGCAGCACGACGGTGCCTTCCCAACCCCGGCGCCGGGCATACATGGGATAAACCGGTTTGGGGTTATTCAGATAAGCGGCATTACTGTCGGCAGGGACAAAGATGTCATTCCTTGGCGCGGCCATGGCGTCGTGTTGTTGGCTTTGAAGTGCCGCGGCGGCGGACGGCGCACTTTCCTGTTCTTCTTTTTGGACCTCAACTTGTTTCACCGCCGTTTCAGCGGGACGTAACTTGGGTTTAGGTTTTACCTTCGGTTTGTCAGGTTTGGGTTTGGCAACTTTCTTCGGGATTTCCGGTTTAGGTGGCGTCAATGCTTGATTCGCAACAGGTGCCGGCGGCGCCGATAATTCCATCGAGATCATCGGCAACGGCGCTGCCGCGGAAAACGGCACAGGCGCGGGTTTAGTGACATACCAAAACAACAGGAATCCGTGCAGCAGCGTTACGACTAGCGTAGCCAGCGCCACAGAGATAGGCCGGCAGCGGGAGGTTGCCGGGATTTGTATGAGCTTGGGTGAAAAATCGTCCCGGCCATTCATTGCGGAATCCGCCAAAAAGCTATGCCGGCTTCCTCGCTCTAACCTATACCAATTGAATAGTTTTCCGCTCATCGCCGTCCAACCCTTTTTTCCGATATCCGTGGCGCTCGCGATAACGAATCCTGATGACCGGCCAGGCTTTGCAATGAGATTGCAAAGCTCTCCTGCTTTGCTTTATCTTTCGCCATTTGCTGCTCAAGCTGCTGCATTCGCGTTTGCAAAGATTCCAGCATTTCCAAAGTCTGCTGAAACTGCTCATGCAGAAACTCAAAATGAACTTGAAAATAGCGCACCGACGGTAAAGAAGTGCCCGTGTATTGAACAGGTTCGGTTTTGGATTGTTCTGTATCGGATTGGCTATGCATGAAACTGGCTCCTCATATTTGTGTTTATCAATTCAGTCAAACGACAGAGTGGCATGAGCATCGGGGACGACCGGCGATCTGCGACGATCCAAAATGGTATAACAGACCGGCGTCAGAATCAGGCTGGCCAACATACCGACCAGTAAGCCCGCGGACAGCGACAAGGTCATCGGAATCAGAAATTGCGCCTGCGCACTGGTTTCCAGCAGCGTCGGTAAAAAGCCGGCAAAAGTGGTCAAAAATGCCAATAAAATAGGGCGAAAGCGTGAGGCGCACGCTTCAATGATTAGCGCTTCCACAGGCGGGTCTCGGTCGTCGCCGGATTGGCGTATGCAATACAGCAATACCAAGCTGTCATTAATCACGATCCCGCTGGCGGCGATCATGCCGACCAAGGATTCCATCGATAACGGCAAACCGACGGCCCAATGCGCCAGCACCGCACCGCACCAAGCCACAGGGGCGGCCAACAAAAAAATGATAGGTTTGCTATAGGAACGAAACGGCACTGCGATCAGCGCATAAATCACCAACAGCGCAATCAGTGTGTTTTTGCTAAAAGCAGCCAGCAACGCTTTTTGTTCCTGACGCTGTTGACCGGTTTGGATATTCAATCCGGGAAATTGATTTTCCAAGGTTTGAAAGACATCCTTTTCGAGCAGGACATAGAGTTCATTGGCATCGGTCAGCGTCGGATCGACGCGTGCTTGTACCTTCAATACGCGCTGCCGGTCTTCCCGGTGGATACGAGAGTAACCTTGAATCAAATCGACTTCTGCTAAATTGGTCAACGGTGCACTCGTTTCGTTCGGCAAGCGGATCGGCTGGGCTTTCAATTGATCCAACGATCGCCGTTCATGCAACGGATAACGCACCATCACCTTGACTTCCTTACGACCGCGCATAAATCGATATACCTCTGCGCCGTAATAGCCTTGACGGACTTGTTCGGCCAATTGCTCCAAACTCAATCCCAGCCGTTCCGCATCCGGTTTCAGCGTCAAATGAATTTCCGGTTTGCCGGGTTCGGCCGAGTCGATGACATCGTATACGCCCGGAAAAGCCTTGATTTGCTGCTTGAGTTGTTCGACAGCCGGAGCCAAAATATTCGGCTGATCGGAACCGAGCATCAACTCGATGTCATAAGGCTCGTCACCTTCCTTAAAAATAAAGTCCACTTTACCTCGGCCGATGTCGCCGATCCGTTGCCGCCAATCCCGGATAAAGTTTTCAACCTTGATTCGTTGCCGGCCTTCCGAAGAGAGCTCCAGCCAGATACCGGCGCCATGCTCCCAAATAATCGTTTCAATGCCGACGATAACGCTCCGTTCATACATCTGCGTTACGTTATCCCTGTTGTTTGCATCCCGGCCGGCCTCAGCAACGCCATCCAGTTCATCGCGCAATGCAAACAAAGCATTTTCAACGCGGGTAGCCAGCGCTTGGGCTTCGCTGTAGGGCGCGCTTTGCGGTAATTGTATCGATACCCAGAAACTGTCCTTGGTCACATCGGGATTGATCGATTGCCGGACGCGATCGCTTGCGACCAGGCCGGAACATAAGATCAACAAGGCTGCGAATAAGGCTACCGTCAAATAGCGCCAACTCAAGGCAATTTTCAATAACGGCCGGTAAACCCGGTCGACGAAACGGTCCATGCCTTGATTAAGCTTGGTACGTAACTTCTGCAAACGGGTCGGATTGGCGTTCGATTCGACAGCGGCAACCAAATGCGAGGGTAATATCAATAATGCCTCGATCAGGGAAAAGACCAAGGTCAAAATCATGATCAGGCAAATAGGCCGCATCATCTGTCCGGCCCAGCCCGGAAGATATAAGCCGGGCAGAAAAGCCGCCAGCACAATCAAGACCGATAACGTGACGGGCAAAGCAACGGCCTTTACGCCATTGACCGCAGCTTGTAGGGGCGTCTCACGCCCCTCCATTTGCCGGCTATGAACGCTTTCACCGATGATAATGGCGTCGTCCACCAGGACGCCCATTGCCAGCAAAAAACCGAACAGAGATAGCATATTCAAGGAAATATCCAGCATCGGCATCAGCCAAAAGGCGCCGAGTATCGAAGTAAAAATACCCGCACCTGCCCATAAGGCTACGCGCAATCGTAAGAACAGCGTCAATACCGAACAAACCAATAAAAATCCGATTAGGCCGTTTTCCAACAACGCTCCAATCCGCTCGTCATAGGCTTGCGAATCGTCCCACCAAGTAATCAAACGCAAGCCTTCCGGTAAATTAGCGCGCATGGCTTCAATCGTCGATTTCACCTGCCGCGCCACCGCGACGCTATCCTGTTCGGTGTGGATTTCCCAGCCTTGAGCCGTTTGACCGTTATGCCGCCAAGTGTATAAGCGCTCTTCCAAACCGTCCTTGATCGTAGCGATTTGATCCAACCGCAAACGGTTGCCGTCGGGTAAAGTTTTAATGATCAAACTGCCGACCGCGTCGGCATCTTTTGCGCGACTGTCAACGCGTAACAACAATTCGCCGTCCGGGTTTTTGACCAAGCCGCCCGGCAGTTCGACCGATGCTTGACGAATGGCCCCGGCAACGTCATCCAAAGTCAGCCGATATTTGCGCAGTTGCTCCGGCGCGACCTCAACGCTGATTTCGTAGCCGATTTCGCCGTAATTGCGCACGCGGCTGACGCCGGGAATGGTAGCCAGTTGCTGTTGAATCCGGTCGCCGAATCGTTGCAGGCTGAACGCATCGGTTTCGCCATGCAGGGCCACCCAAATCACGCCGTCATCGTCTTTGCGGTCGGACGGCAAGACGTCGATGTTCTCCAGTTGCTTCGGCAGTCGCCGAATCGACTGAATTCGGCTACGCAACAGCGCCATCATTTGTTCACGGTCGCGGTTCGGCAGTATCTCAACCCCTATGGTACAAGTATCGCCGCGGATTTCGCCGTGCAGATGTTTGATGCCCGATAAATCGTGCACCGCCTCTTCAATCGGGATACAGACGGACTGTTCGACTTCCGCCGGACCCGCGCCGGGAAAAATAGCCGTCACCTCGATCTGATGCGGACTGAAGCGAGGAAACACCTCTTTGTCGACATCGATCATGCCGAATGCGCCTCCGGCGAGAATCACCAGCATCAACAGATTGGCGGCGACCGGGTTATCGGCAAACCAGGCGAATAAACCGTCAAGTTTTACTTGATCCATCGGCCGACTCATGGATTTTCAACCGCTTGCGTATTCGTAATCACAACTTGCATCCCCGCGACCGGCATCGGCATTTCGGAAATCACCACACTTTCGCCCGCGTGGAGACCGGCCCTGACGATCACCCTATCGGTTTCATGACGCAATACTTCAATCTTGCGAAATTCCAGGCGCCGTTCTCCATTGACCACTTTCACCTGCTGCAAAGAATTGAGTGCCGCAGGCGGCAGCGTAAACACTTTTTCCCGTGTGACGCCTTCGATTTCGGCCTGTACGAACAAGCCGCTCAACAAAGGCGCACGCCCCGGACCCTCCCATTCCGGCCGGTCGACTTGCGCCACCAAAAACAATTGACCGCTGCTGCCGTCCAGTGCCGCTTCGCTTCGAACAATGCGGCCTTGCCAGTGCTGCAGTCGACCGCCCACTTCGGCGCGTAGCGTCACGTTAGGCCAACGGTGCTTGCTGCGATTATTCCGCGGCAAATCCAAAAGCGCCAGTTGATCGATCCCGATAGGCAAGCGAATTTCGGCAACATCATTGGCATAAATACGGGCAACCGCACTACCGGCCGACAGGTACTGTCCGCGGCCGGCTTGTTTGCTCAACACGCGTCCGGAAAAAGGCGCCCTGAGTTCACAGCGCCCCCGATTCAGCTTGGCCTTGGCCAAATCGGCTTCGGCAGCCGATAATTTTGCTTCGGCTTCGGCCAATTGAGGTTTGCGCAACGCAAGATCGCTCGCCTCGCCTTGCCCGAGTGCCAGCCATTCGCTTTGGGCCTGCTCGGCTAATGCCTTTTCGTTGATCAGTACCCGTTTCGCCTCGGCGATGTTAGCTTGGGCGGCCACGATGGCGAAATCGTAATCGCGCGGATCGATCATCACTAATAAATCGCCCGCTTCGAAATAACCGCCGGATACCAACGCAGGATGCAACTCTACTATTTTACCGCTCACTTCGGCGATTAAATCGATTTCCTCGCGCGGCGTTACAACGCCTTGCGACATCACATTGAGCCTAACGGTTTGCGGTTTAACCCGGACGATTTCCACCATGGGCCGCGTGGATTTATCGGCCTGCGGCAACATGCCGGGACGTAATTCGATCATTGCCCAGGCCGCACCCACGGCACCTAGTAACACAACTATCGGTAATAGTGCTTTCATCAAGTATTTTTGTTCGTTCAAACGGCACCGCCTAATGCCAAGTACAGAGTGATTCGGTTGTTTAGCAATTGTCTTTGCACTTGTAGATGCGCGCTTTGCGCATTGAGCGTACTACGATAGCTATCGAGCAAGGTCAGAATTTCAATCAGCCCCTGCTGATAGGAATACACGGCCAGTTTCCGGCTGGCTTCGGTTTGGTCGACCGCTTCCCGTAAGGCCTTTTCTTGCGCACGCAGCCGGGATTCGGCAGCCAGCGCTTGCTCTACCTCGCGAAAGGCATTGAGTGCCACGCTTTGGTATTGATTGAAAACATCGCTGACCCGGGCTTCATTCAGCCGAATCTCGCCTTGTAGGCGACCGCCGGTGAACAACGGTTGAACCAGTCCGATCGCCACGTTCCAAGCCACCGCACGCGGGTCGACCAATTCGGTTAGCGCCGGACTGCCGGTGCCGCCGGCAGCGGTTAACGTAATTCGCGGCAGCAGCGCTTTCTCGGCGCTTTCCAGTCGGGAGTCGGCAGCGCGTAAACGTTTGAAAGCCGCCATCACATCGGGGCGGCGCGCCAACAGTTCGGAGGGAAGGCCCGCCGTTAAAGCCATCGGCGGTTGCGGCAAGGCTCGATGCCGCATGAGTATACTGTCATCCGGATAGCGGGCCAGCAGCGCTTGCAACTGGCGCCCAAGACGCTGCACATCGTTACGGGCTTGCGCCAGTTGCGCTTCGGCATTGGCTACATCGGTCAATACCAGCCTGAGATCGAGGCCGCGGCTTAAGCCTTTATTGAAGCGGCCGCGTATCAGGCCGGCGATGATGCTTCTATCCTTGACAGACTGTTCCGCAACCTGCGTTTGTAATTGCGCTTCGAGCCATTCGAAATAAACCTGAGCGATTCGTGCCGCTAACGATAACTGTGCCGCCCGAAAATCGTCGGCGGCGGCCAAGGCCTCTTCCTCGGCCGCCTGTTGCCCTGCTTTGATTCGGCCCCAAACGTCCAATTCCCAGTTGAAATTGAATAGAGCGCTAAACGCTCCGAATACCGAAGCGCCGATGTTGCTATCGTTCTTGCTTCTTTGGTAACCGGGCGAAAAAAATAATTCAGGCAAACGCTCCGAGCCGGCAATGACGGCTTGTTCTCGAGCCGCATCGATACGAGCTACGGCCGCTTTCAGATCAAAGTTGTTAACTAGGCCTTCGTGTACCATGGCAGTCAATAGCGGGTCGTTAAACGTCTCCACCCAGGAAGCGGCTAACGGCTCGACGATGGCATCGGCTTCACGCCATTGTTCGGCAACCGGAAAATCCAATGCCTGAGCATCGCGTTCTTGAGCTGTAGTGCAACCCGCCAACGCTACACAGATGGTTAGCGATAACTGGGCAAGCAGCCGCGAAGACATTTGGCAGGACCTTGCGGAACAGCTAAGGTTGGCTATTCTCGGCGAATTCATGGATAAATATGGCACCGACATTAACGGCGCTTCTTCAACCAAATCAAGACACAGGTAACCGATGGTATCGATAATATATTCGTATCCAAATCGAACAATTTTCCGATTTGTGCGGCTTCAGAACTCATCCACAATAATTGCACATCGGCCTTAACATACAATTGCGGATTGATAGTGCTATCTAGCTCCTTGTAAAAAGCCAAAAAACTCCCGGTTAAACCGACAATAACCAAAAAAACGGTCATCGCCAAACCTGAATATCGATGGACGAGCACCCCAAACGGGCGGATTTTCATAAGAACTCCAAAGTCTTCTCAGTCAATAAGGTTTAGACATATTTATAAGAAGACGATTAAGTCTTAAAAATACCCGACTACCGCGAAGAATTTGAAAAACTGCCGACAATTGGCTAAGCAATTGGCAGTCGCCAAAACATACCGTTAATTGACGTAACACGCTGCACACGTAGCCCGTATGCAGCGCAGCGGAATACGGGAACGGCGCGACTTTATTTTTCGCGACGAAGGCGTCGCTCCCACTGGCGGCGGCGCATGCGACGATTAAACTTGCATGCAAACTAGCCGACTATAACCACCCAATCGGTCAGATAAGTTATCTTAATATCCATCGTTTTTTGCAAAACATCTAACATATCGCGGGAATCCTTGATTCTAAGGCGGCCATTGATTCTTAAATTGCGTAACCTTTCGTCTCTGAAATAGACCACTCCGAACCGGTATCGATTGATCTGATCGATAACGGTTTCCAACGTCTCATTTTCATATACCAAGACGCCGTTAATCCAAGACGTAGTCAACTTGGAATCCAGTTTTTTCAATTGGCCCATGGTTGTCTCGTAAACGGTCACGGACTCCTGATTGCTTAGTATCAGTGGTTTTTTCCCATACCTGCTTTCAGAAACTTCAACTCGCCCGGAAAGCACCTTGATTTCATCGCTATCGCTTTTACGATGGACGAAGAAACGCGTGCCCAACACACGAGTCGTCGAGCGGTCCGCTTTTACAAGAAAGGGGCGGCTGCGGTCGGGTTTTACATCGAAATAGACTTCGCCTTTCAGCAATTCTACCAAGCGTTGCCCGGCTTCCATTTTTACTGCCACCGCACTGTCAGTGTTGAGCATCACGGTCGTACCGTCTTCCAGTTGAACTGTTTTAAGCTCGCCCTGCCTTGCCGAGTAATCCGCATTCAACAGGACATGAAGCTGCCCCGAAAGCGAAACGGCAAGGACGAAACAGGCGGCTAAAGCCAAAGGGATTGCGGTTTTAATGCGGCGTTTTTTTTTGGGCTTCGGAACAATACCGTGTTTGTTCGCGCTGTCGGTAAGGCTTTGTAAAAAGGCTTCATCGCCCCACATGACGCAGATTTCATAGAACGCTGTGCGGTGTTCGGCGGCTTGCTCCAACCACTGAATAAATGACGCTCTTTCTTGCCGGCTGACATTATCGGCACGCAATCGAACAAACCATGTTACGGCTTGTTCATCTATGCTGTCGTTATTATTGGGTCCCACAATAGTTCACCCGATCTTTAATATAGTATTGATATTTTAATAACTACTCAGCGGTAACTAATCAGTCCCCCAACAATTATCGTTCCCACGCTCCGCGTGGGAACGCCTGAGTACCGCTCCAGCGGTACGAAACGTTAGAGCGTCTCGGTCTTCATTCCCACGCTGGAACGTGGGAACGATAGGGGATGTGAATAATTACACTCAGCGAATGCCGCCGACCGAATTATCGTTATTCAAGGGAGCATAAACCGTAACAATCCGAGGCATTTTCAACCTTCCTTGAATAGCCACAATATTTGTGTATTTTATCGAAAAGCGCCGTCAGCATTTAATTATTTATTCAGGAATCAAACGAAGCGTGTGCTCCGGATGGTCCGCGATCAGAGAGAGAGGTAAACCGTCCAGCCAAAATGGTTGCTGGTCCCGGTAAAATGCAGACAGCGGATGGCCGGATTGCCCGCCCGGCATATGCAAAATGCCGTCTTGCAGATGATTCGGCGACACCACCAAGCGCTCGCTGGCACCATAGTCGGGACCTGTCACCCGCACGCAATAACCGCCGCAACCGGCCACCGGCCGACGCGGCATATCCAGCACCGGCGACAGCAGCGAAAAGGCCTTGGAGAAAGGATGGGCGTGACCGACGACATTTTGTTTACCCCAATTTAGGTCGGCCAAGGTAATGCCCGAATGGCGGGACATGGCTTTTTCGGTACTGACGACCAATTGCGCCAGGATAAACCGATCCCAGTTGTTATACCTTGGGTCCGGCAATAATGGCGCGGGTTTTTCATTCAACAAAGTCTGCAAGGGAGTATCGACGTAATTCCAGGCATAAACAAAGTCCTTGTCGGCTTGTTTGCATGCGCTCAAAAACGGCGAGAGCACCGCATCGATCAATTGTTTGCGAAATTCGATCAAGACCGGCAGCCCCAAGCTTTCGATATCGGCGCGGCCGTTCCAACGCATCAAATAGCCGCGCAATTCCGCCAATGCCGGCTGCTGGTTGACCACTTCCGGCGTCAGCACTTGTAAAGCCAGTTGCTGATAATAGCTGTAGAATTCGGTTTCGGTATCTTGTTGCAGGTTAAACAGGGACCATTCGCTATGCTGTTTCGTTTGCTTGAGGCGCTGATCGATCCGATAGGCACGATAGCCGTTGGCAAACTGATGACCGATCGTGTAAGGGAAATCGGCGGCAAAACGCCGCTCGTTGGCCGAAACTATAATGCCTGCCGGCGGATCGACAATCCGAGGCATGTCGCTGGGCTGAACATAGTGATTCCAGCCGGTTTTCCCGTCCGCCCAAGAACGGCTAATCAAGCCGTCTCCGCCAAACCGGCGAGGAATTTTACCGGTCAGAGTCCAGGCGATATGCCCGTGTTCATCGGCGAGCACGACATTCAATTGCGGTCCGCCGGCCCGATTGGCAACCGCCAACGACTGCTCCAACGATTCACTCTGTTCCAGTTCCAAAATATCGATATTAACCGCATCGACATCCAAGGCAACCCAATGAATCGCGACCGGCTCGTCCAGTATAGGTTGTTGAGCAACCGGCCCCCAAAGCGTTTCTCTAACCGTTAATAACTTGGACTCTTCGCCCTTAATCTCAATCACTTCCCGGCGTTCGCCGAAATCGCACCAAGCATCGCCATGCCGATATTGCCCGGAGTTATCCGGATTGATTTCCAGCTTGACCAAATCCAGAAAGTCGCCGGCTAAATTCGTCATACCCCATGCAACATGTTGGTTACTGCCGGCAATTAGAAAAGGCGTACCCGGTAAATTGAGACCAGCCGCTTTAACTTTGGGATAGTGAAGTTCGACCCGGTACCAAATGTTAGGCACACTAATGCCTAGATGCATGTCGTTAGCCAATATCGCTCGGCCATCGCCCGTTTTGCTGCCGCTTACCGCCCAGGCATTCGAACCGGCCAGCTCTTCGCCGGGCGAAGCGGTGGCTAATGTTCCGAAGCTGGTAGAGCGGTTGGCCAACAAGGTCTGCATGGATTGAACAGGGATTGGTTGCGGCGGCCTTAACGACGCGGCATGTTGCATCAATGCATCGGTAAAGCGGTCGCTATCCGGAGTAAAAAACGCCACGACATCGGCGGGCAAGGTGCGCTCCATAACGCTAAGCATTCGCTCGCCGCGTTCGGCCCAAGCGGTCAGATTGTCGAACATACCAAACACAATCAGCAAACTGTCTGCGGCTTGCCAAGGCCCAGGGCGATAACCGAGCACTTTAAACTCGAACGGTAATGCAGTATTTTGCTGAAGATAGCTGTTTACTCCCTCGGCATAGGCCTGCAAATATTGACGGTGGTGCACGGGCAACTTTGGCAATAGTTGCTTAGCTTTGACGTTGAAACCATAGATTCGCGCTTGCGTGTCGCTATTGACGGCCATTGCTCCGAAAACCTCCGATAAACGACCGGCGGTTTTACGACGCATCAAATCCATTTGAAACAAGCGGTCGCGGGCAGTAACGTAACCCAATACCCGTGCGGCATCGATCCGGTTATCGGCGCGAATCAGCGGAATACCGTGGCTGTCCGTGTCAATGCCGGCCGGAGCGGACAATCGGGCCAACTGAAACTCGCCATCCAAAACAGGCAGCGGTTGGAACAACCACCAATAGCCGAGGCCTGCTGTCGCAGCTAACAAACCAACAGCTCCCAAACCAATCGTTAACCCAATTTTTTTAGTCTTATTAGTCATCATCGAAAACGGTTGTCAAAAAGGCATCGTTTCCGCATCGGCAGACTGCAAACCGTCTTGATCGGGCGATCGCTGTCTATGGGCCTGAGGATACTCAACGGCTGTAATACGGCCTTCATCGAGCTTGATGCAACGGTCGGCCAGATTAAAATATTTGTCGTCATGCGTGATGGCTAGCACCGTTTTTCCTTGCGCTTTCAATGCCGGCAACAAGTCGGTATAAAACAAATGTTTGAATTCCGGATCTTGATCGGCCGCCCATTCGTCGAATACATAAAACGGCCTGTCCTCTAAATAAGCCACCAGTAGCGCCAAGCGTTTGCGTTGACCTTGAGACAAATTCAGCGAAGAAAACCGGTTGTTTACGATTTCCACTTTATGATTGAGATGAAGGCGTTGCAAATAATCGTCCATCAACGATCGATTCCGCTCGATATCCACACCGTACAATTGATCGAATAAATAAAAGTCGGAAAAAATCGCCGAAAAGTTCTGCATATAGGCGTCGCGGTTACCGGCCTCGATAGCGCGGCCATTCCAGCGGATAACGCCTTGTTCGGGATGATAAAGACCTAGCAACAGCATTGCCAAAGTCGTCTTGCCGCTGCCGTTGCCGCCGATCAGGAACACTAACTCGCCCGGCCGGAATTCCAAATCGATGGGGCCGAGAATGAAATTGCGGTTTTCCTTTTCCCGATGAAAATTATGGGTCAGACCCGACAAAGTTAATGCGTTAAACTTTTCCGGCATGGTCAATTCGGCCAATCGATCAGCCGAATGGCATTCAGCCAGTCTATCGTCTAATTGAAGAATCCTATTCAACGATACTTTAGCCTTGCTGAATGCCGGTAGGCTGTTGGTTAAGATAGTGAGCGGCGACATCATGAATAAAAACACGATGACATAACCGCTCACAATTTCTTGATTAAGGGTTTGCCATACAGGGAATACATACAAAATCAAGCCGATGGTTAGATAATAAAGAAATTGTATCCACTGATTTACCCATAAATAAGCCACAGTAGCGCGGAAAGAATGGCCGCGATAGGCATCCGCGCTGCCGGCAAGAGATTCGGAAATAAACTGATCGCTTCGCCGGCGATGCAGCTTCAGCTCCCGCACACCTTCGGTCAATGCGGCAAATCCTCTGCTGAGCACATCGTATTCGTCCCGCGCGTTGCGCACGGATCGCATCGGTATGTCTTTGCACAGATTAAACGTTGTTATGCCGAACAGGATCACGCCGGCCAATACGGACGCCAATTGCCAGGACAGCCAGCTCAAATAGGTCATGCACCCGATTACGATGGCAAAATTTATACACAGCAACGGAAAAAGTTCGCTTGCATTAGCAATCGCGGCGACATCCTCGGTCAAATGGCTCAGCAATACCGGTTTCCCGATTTTCTGTAAATTAGGGTAAGGCGCGTTCAAGATCAACCGACTAATGTGCAACCGCAGATCCCGAACCATTTTGGTACTGAATCGATTCAACAAATAGTGCGAGATAAATCGGCTGACTAATACGATAACCGCAAGTCCTGCAAACCACCAAGGGGCGGCAACCATATCAAGCTTACCGGCCAAACTGGTATTGATGTAGGCAATCAACGCAGCATTACTTAGGCCGCTTACAGCGCCCGATAGAAATACTCCGGTAATGATGATCCACGATGATCGCCATAAAAAGAACAACATATCGACTCCATAGGTTATGAATTCACAGTATCGCCCGATTATCTATTTCGCGTAGCCCGGATGGAGCGCAGCGCAATCCGGGAAGTTCGAAGCCATGTAGCTCGTATTCAGCTACGCTGCATACGGGCTACATGGCTAGAAAAAACGTGAATAAGACTTGCAACGTTAAATTGAAATGTCGCCTACAGTACAATCGGGAAGTTAGCCGATTTCATGCCTATCGACACGAAATAATGAACCCGTAAAAAGGGTGGTCGGCATGTCGATTCCGTGCCGAATTATGAATTCATCATCTCGGATAAATCATAGAAATAAGAACTGTCTACCCCTCTTATATAGGAAGACGCTTTGAAGGTGAAATAACCACAGTTGTAAAGCAGGTATAAAAGGAAAAGTTAGCTAAAATTGACAGACAGTCGTTGCGATGCAAAACAACGCACATTGTCTGTAAACAGCTAAGGGACGAAGAAATATTAAACTGTGTTATTTGCCATAGCTAAATTAAGGCATATCACACACCTCATGCTCATATGGACTTACTGTATGCATCTAAGCTGTTGATGTTTAAGACTAACAATATATGGCTCGATAATTGCTTATATAACTTCGCAAATGAGTCTTTATAGCAGCGAAGCCCGGATGAAGCACAGCCCAATCCGGGAAGTTCGAAGCCACGCCCCCCCGTATTCCGCTACCTTGTATAACAGACTACGTGCTTACAGTAGGAATAGTAAATTGCGGCATATCACATAATTCATGCTCAAATGGACTTACTTTGTGCAATTATGTATTTGATTATTAAGCTATATAAGCCATGGCTCGAAAAATGCTTTAAATTTAGTTAAGTTAACTGTTGCAACGAATAGCTTGGCAGTTACCGCTATCCAAGTGCACACAATTTTAACCGCCGCAAAATAGTCCCGCCGTCAAAAACCGGAAATAGAACATGAATCTTGAATCCGTTTACATTCAACATCAATCAGAATTACAACTGCACTTGGCTCGCATCGTCGATTGTCCGGAGATCGCTGCCGAATTGGTACAGGAAGTCTTTATCATTTTTTCCAAAGAAATCCGGAGGCAAAAGATAGATCATCCAAGGGGATTTCTATTTCGTACCGCCAAAAACCTTGCCTACGACCACATCAAGCACCGAAAAGTAACCGAAAAACATATCAACAACACCTCGCTGCTACCTAGCGAAGAAGCGCCTTCAGCCGAACATCAGGCCTTGGTCGAAGAAAAACTATCAATCTTTTCCGCTATTGTTGACGAATTGCCGGAGCGCGTCAGAGAGGCCTTTATTTTAAACCGCGTTTACGGCATGACCTACGCGGAAATAGCCATAGAACTCAATATTTCCGGAAGCGCTGTGGAAAAGCTGATATCGAGAGCATTATTGCATTACCGTCAACAATTCAAAATCCGTCAGTCCGATCTTAGTAACGACTGAGGTGAAAATGAAAGTAAATCGTCTTATTCATTGGAAGGGCTATGACCGGCAAAGCGCACAGCCTTACATATTAACAATCTAATCTACGGAGAATGGCATGAATTGGGACGAGGAAGACACAACCATTTATCAGGTCGTAATCAATCACGAAGAGCAATACTCCATCTGGCCGGAATACAAAGACATCCCAAACGGCTGGAAAGCCGTCGGCCCCAAAGGCCTAAAACAGATATGCCTTGATTATATCAACGAAGCCTGGACGGATATGCGACCATTAAGCTTACGGCAGCATATGCAGCAAGCCGGATTGGAGTAAAATTTTAGGCTCTGTTCTCGTTGGAGGTTGAAAAAACATCGGCAACTTTGCAGGACGGGCTATTTAACCCGTCCCTAACGTTTCAATTTGCCCCAAATATCTCGACTTGCCTTAGCCACGGCCGAAACATTCAGGACGTGGCGCAATACCGTCCTGCCAAAAAACACGTAGCCCGTATGCAGCGCAAGCGGAATACGGGGAATTCATCGCCACGCCAGCCCCGTATTCCGCTACGCTCCATCCGGACTACGCTGCTTTTTTATATTCAAATATGGGATTAACTCTGCCAGTATTGCTGACGGAACCCGGAATCACGCCACCCGCCTCCCCCCCAGAGTAACCCGGATTTCTACGCTATCCCACGGTACATACACTTTATTCTCATCGCTTTTTTCAATCAACCCGTGCGCCATCATGGCTTGAATATCGCGGTGCACGTTACTGTAATTGCGCCCGAGTCGCTTGGCCAGTGCGTAAATGGATTGCGCCCCCGTAGCTTTCAACACATCCAGCAACCGGCAGCGTTCGCCGGTAAACTCGGCAAACAATTGCCCGGCATCGGTAAACCCCAGATGATAATCGGCCGGGGCTGACTCGCCGGCGTCAATCGCCTTGACCAACGCCAGCGACCGGGTAAATACATTATCCAGAGTGCTCAATTCAATAATCGCTTTACTCATTGTTCACGCTCCATCACGCGCCGCACATCGCTGCGAAAATCACTAATCAGGGTTTCATAATCGGTAAACCAATACGGTCTTTCATTCTCGCCATCGTGAATGTGATCACCCTTACCGCGCTCATTATCATAACGCAATCGGCATTGACCATTACGGCCGCAATATAGACGGTATTTATATAAATGGTCGCTACCCACCACCGGCGCGGCCAACCGCCAAATGACCATCTGCACCGTCCATTCTCCCAAGACGACTTTTTCATTTAAAACCGGTTCGGCTTTAGTTTTCATGTATTGCATTCTAAGCAATATAGTGCTTAGAATGCAATATAGTGCTTAGAAGCAATGTTTTAAAAGGTCAGATCCTGAGGTATCCCCACAAATCGCTAGTTCCCAAGCTCTTTGCTTGGGAATGCAGTGCATAAATAACAATAAGTTACATATTACATGAAACATTATGTTGTTGACTTTATAGTCGTTTATCTTCATGGCGAATGAATTTTTTATGATGTATCCGCGAATACTTTCGTAGCGCGTAGCCCGTATGCAGCGCCAGCGGAATACGGGGAATTCGTAGCCTCGCCTGTCCCGGATTGCACTGCGCTCCATCCGGGCTACGGTGTTCAATGATCGTCGAACACCGCCGGCAAGTTCGGCGCATCCAAAATCCGCTCTGCCCAGATTTCGAGTTGCTCCGACGTGGCTTGATCCAGACGTCGTTGAATCGCGCCCGGCAACGGGCCGAAGCGTTTGATCAACTGGCGCTGAAGCAGTCCAGCCTCGCCCTCTATTTTTCCTTCCACTTTTCCTTCGGCCTTCCCTTCCAATTTACCTTGCTCCAGAGCCAAACGCTCTATCGACATCACATAAGTCATCGTTTCCGCCTCCAGTTGTTTGATTTCATAGGTTAATTGCCGTTCTAACTCATCCGGGAGCTGCATCAGCCAATCTATGACCCGTAACAACTCCATAATATCCTGCCGCGCGTAATCGCGCGACAACCGAAATAATTGCTCAAATATGTAACCCCTTTTTCTACCAATGTATACGAAAAAACCAACTTATCTTTCAATTTTCAACCATAGCAAATTATTTTATATAGCTATTTTTTGGGGATATCTCAGGATCCGACCCTATTTATTAACAACGTCATCTCGTTAGGGATTGCCGAGATCCAGCCCACAAGGAACTACCGCAACCTACAACCAGACCCCTACCCGAGATGCTTGTAAACAATCTTCGGCATATCCAGGCCCGAAATAGTCACTGCACCACTCAAGCCATTAGCTAAATCCAAATCGATCAAACACCATCCTTTCGGCGAACCGCATCCGCTCGGCAACGACAAGAATCGGCTCGGCCCTTGCACTGCGGTTTCCACTTGAGAAACATCTAACGAAAATCCTAGGCCGACAACTTTGATGAAGCTTTCTTTCCTTGTCCAAAGTCTGTAAAAAAATTCTTGCAGCCGCTCCTTCGGCAAATCCGACCAAAACCGAGTCTCTTCCTCAGAAAAACATAACGCCACAATCCCATGATAATCGACCCGATCCGTCCATACTTCGATATCGACGCCGATATCATAAGCATAACCGACACCAACCGCCATATGATCGCCGGAATGAGCCAAATTGAATCTAATGCCATTGGAATTGCCGCAGGCAACAAAAGGTTTGCCGTGCGCTTGTGTTGAAAACGTGATTGTTTCAGGAGGCATGCCCAGATACTCGGCCAAAATCAACCTGAGCTTCCCGTGGCTTGCCACATAACTCCGGCCATGCCTTGTTTGCACAAAACGCAAGGCCTTATCTTGCTCATTTTTGTCCAGTAGAGACCAATAATACCGATACTCTTCATCGGTAATGACTAACGTTTCAAACCATAAATCGATATCCATACATAATCATCCTGCGATCGATCAAATCGTCGATCACGAAAAGCAATATTCGTTCCGGCCTTATTACAAGGAAATCCCCAACGACTGGCGCGCCGTCGGCCCCTAGTAAGAATGCCCGGACTACATCAAGGAAGTCTGAATCAATATGCGACCGCTGAGTTTACGGCAGCATATGCGGGGTGCGGGATTGGAATAATGGAAAAAATCGGACAAAAGGATGTATACAACACTTTTACCGGCCAGCGGATTCAATACACAACAGTCATTTAGTACCAAGCATCAAAATTGGAAAGAGTAAAAGCCTAAATCGAGGACTGTTCAACTTCTATCTTGATAACTCGCTAATTTCCGCAGAATTGCTTTCCCCTTAAAATACCAAGAAGCAATTTCAAATAGTAAAGGTGTATGCCAAGGTATGCCCGGTGGGGGCAGCCATCTCAAACGACGTGGATCGTTCCAGAAAAAAACAACAGCCGATGTGAATTCCCGCGTGTCAACGCCATGCCACCAATAGATTGGAAAAAAGAGCATTTCTCCCGCGTTGACTTCACACTCATAGTAGTTTGCATTTGCATACAAAGGATACTTTTCTAAATCAACGGGCTCATCCGTAATCTTGCTGAAATTATATTTCTGATATAAAAATTGAGTTTGATCGGGTGCGAAAAGTTTAACTTTTTTACGACCCGAAACAACACAAAGCAAAGCTTTTCCATAAGGATGAAAATGTATCTGGGAATATACATGACTCCCAATATAACAAGCAGCCAATGGCTCTTTCGAATCGATGTATGCAGGGACAGAATAGTCCGAAACCAATTCCGGAAGAATTTTTTTAACCGGTTGCTCGCTAAGATACACGCGATCTTCTTCGACTGGATTGTTGTTTACCAGAGCCAAGTATTCCGATAACGTCATCAGTTCGCTAGATGCTTCACGATAATTCCCGTTTTTCATCCGCTTTACAGGAACTCCCCGCTCACCAGCAAGCGACTTGAAATATTGTGGATTCCATAGTGAGCAAGCTTTCCATTGGGAAACAACTCCTGTTATCAACACTGGCTTACCCGGTACCGCATATAACTTATTAAACTCTTCAATCGATGGGTTATATATTCTTTGAACTTGCAATGGTAATTTTGCACTCGAATACATTGTGTAATCTCCTATTGTTCAACCGCAGAACCAATATCTAACTTTCTTTTTTATAATTTCTCATAAAACTGGCGACACATATGCCACTCATAACCATAAGTTATGGTCGATATCTTAAAACACCGATCATAGCATATTTAAACTTATTTATTTAAATACCAAGATAAGAAACGAATGTGCAATAAATGGCTCTCTAATGCGGCAAAATTTCAAAAAACCTAAATTTCTTCAATGCAATATTCAGCTATTATTATGTAGCTATTAAAACCCAACAAGTAGAACGTAACTATTCAGTCCCCCGGCAATTATCGTTCCCATGCTCTGCATGGGAATGCCTGAGTACCGCTCCAGCGGTACGAGACGCTAGAGCGTCTCGGGCGGCATTCCCACGCTGGAGCGTTGGGGAACGATAAGGGGTGTGAACAATTACAGTAGAACAAATTATCTATTTTACAAAGCTAACTAGCTCCCCAATCAAACTCCTTACCCAACAAATGCCAAAGCTTTTGATTATACGGTTCGAAAAAAGCACGTAACTTGGCAATACTTTCCTCATCAGGCGGAGGCAATATAAGTGGATTTTCATTGACTCTATCTATAAACTTGGGTTGTTCAAAAGACGGCAATCCAACGAAATCATATATATTATTTAAAAACTTATTGCTATCTGAAAAATAGTCTTGCACATCCAGTACTAGTACATTATTTTGACCAAAACATTCAACCCAATAACCAACAGCCTTCCAATATATACTCGTTTGCAATGGATCAAAACCACAGGCAGTAAACATAGGATATTCAGGAAAAATGGATAATGCCTTATTCACATAATTCGGAAACGAATTTAAAAAAGGCAAATTATTCGATCGTTTTTTTCCAGCTACAAATATTTCCCACTTCCACTGTGAGTAAAATCTTTTAACTGGATCCCTTAAGGTTAGAACGATTTTAGTTTCAGGCTGCTCTCTGGAAATATTATAGATTAACTCCATCCAATGAAGATATGGTGCCAAAAACGGAGTTAATGCCACTTTATTTCGAGAAGTAAAAACCTTTTTCTCCTTTTCTGTCGGGTAATTTATTCGCCATTTTTCAATATCAGAAGATAATATCTCTTTAGCTAATGGAGTCATGACATTAGGATGCAACATGACACTGATAGCTAAGTCGCTGGTACCGCTTTTGATTGGACCAACGACACAGAAATCCGGTAAAGTTCGCTTGCCAGAGAATTTTCGTACAAATTTTCGCCATGCAGGGACATAGCCAAAATAATGTGGAAGAAATTGATATTCAATCCACTTTGATAAATATTCAATTTTAGAAGGTTCTTCGTCGTCAGAAATATATCCGTTATGTATGCTCGTATATTCAGCCGACAAAAAATAAGCTCGAGACAACATCTTTCTTTTATAGTAAAAATAATTATCATCCATGTATTTAAGTAACCTATAAAGTATTAATAAAAATAACCAAAGCAATACGGCTCTTCCAGATTTCCCGTGGTAATTCGAAAAATTAGCTGCAAAGCAAATTCTTAATGAATAAATTACATTTAACATCAGTTGCTTAAAGAAAATCTTCTTTTCTTATTCGGTGTCGATCCGCTATTACCACGGCAAGTACGGAAGAGCCAGCAATACATTCAATGTAATTATTCACACCCCTTATCGTTCCCCAACGCTCCAGCGTGGGAATGCCGCCCGAGACGCTCTAGCGTCTCGTACCGCTGGAGCGGTACTCAGGCATTCCCATGCAGAGCATGGGAACGATAATTGCCGGGGGACTGAATAGTTACCATTCAATTATGGCTCTTCCGAATTTCCCGTGGTAATTTGAAAAATTAGCGATAAAGAAAATTCTTACTGAATAAATTACATTTAACATCAGTTGCTTAAAGAAAATCTTCTTTTCTTGTTCGGTGTCGATCCGCTATTACCACGGAAAGTACGGAAGCCTCAATTATTTTATTGAACTATCTTGTTTTTCAATGCTTTTGAATGGCTTTTATTACTTGCTCTGCACTTATGCCTCCAGCGCACAACTCCCGTTACAAACAACAATGGACAAAGCAACCCCGACAGGCATACCAATATGCGTCCAGTCATTCCGAATGCTTGACCGGAGTGCAACGGCCATTGCCAATGACTTAGCACCTCGCCAGCCGATCCAATAGTCGGATCATCAATATCCAGAATTTCGCCGCTGTAGCGGTCTATGACTATGCAACGACGACGCAAGAGACTACCGGCTTGTTTAACACCGTCCTTACAAACGGTAAAGGTCGAATCAGGTTTCATCGCACCGTAAATGACTTGCAAACGCCCGCTTGGATACACTCGCTCAGCAATTTTTACAGCATCTGCCATTCCCAAAGATGCTAAGTTGGTGTTTGGATTAGAATGAAACCAATAGCGATAAGTCGCTGACGAAAACAACTCGACGACCGGCACCACATATTTCGGCACGGTAATGTAGATGCCGGAAAACAATACCGGTAACAGTACAGCAGCCGAATAAATTCCACTGGTTTTGTGTAGATCGAAAATTAAACGTTCGGCGCTGGCCTTGCGCTTAATGGTCAAAGCTTGACGCCATTTACCGGTTAAAGGCCACCAGACGATCAGTCCGGTCAATACCGAAATAATCGTCAATACGCTAATGACGCTGACTGCCAGCTCACCGTATTCACCCAGAAGCAGCGAATAATGCAGGATAAAAATAAAATCGATAAACGTTGTTGGAAAGAGTTGATGACTAGACCAACGTAAACGTTTACCTATCACCTCAGCAGTGTACGGATCGACCGATACCTCCCAAAATTCGGTGGCGCCATGGGCAATCGGAACGGCATAACGAATCCTGCACGCGGCTTCGGCATTCTGCGGATAGTGCATATGCGCTTGTTTAGCTTCTCCAGGCATCTCAGGGACACTGGCGGCAATAATATCAACCAATGGTTTATAAGTGGCATCCGCGAACGGTGGTTTAACCGTCAATAATCCCGGTGCCAGCCATTCGTCAATTTCGGGATAAAACGCCAGGATGCTGCCGGTTAGGCCGATCACGGCAATAAATGTACCGAAAAGCAAACCGAGCCAAAGATGAATGCTTAACCAGAGTTTTCGACGGCGCTTTAGCCGAGCCAAGCGGATTTCGCTAAGTATTCTTGTCGAAGTCATTGTGAGAATTTAGGGGCTTCTTCTCCCCTCAAGCTCCATAAGTTTTGAAAATGATTCTGCAAATCAGTCTAAAAGCCCTGCAAGCTGGGTTAAGCTGTAGCTGTTACCTAACCCGCAATTCCTGCTAAAAACGATATTCAACTCCGCCAATCACTGAGCGAGTACCACCCGGGTTGAACGCGGGTACATCAACACCACCGGCATTACCTCTTACCCAAACCGAAGAAGCATAATGTTCGTTGGTCAAATTACGCGCATCAATAAATAGATTCCAATGTTTGCCGTCATCCCAACCGGCACGAGCGCCAAGTAATGCATAAGACTTAGCAGACAAGGTGTTGGAAAAATCCACCCAATTAGAGCTGACAATTTGTGCATTCGGTCCGATATAAAAACCGCCGGGGTGTTTATAAAGCGCTTCTAATCTGGCGTTATGCTCAGGTATTCCGGGTATTCGGTTATCACCTAGATTCTGATCGTTATCAAAACGAAAGTTATTCCAGGTATAGTTGCCGCTAAGACGCAGTTCATCGCCGGTTGTAACAAGGTTTAAAGATAAGTTAGACTCCAATCCGAGCTCAATACCCGTGTGTAAAGTAGTGCTATCCGCATTTGTCGCGGTAAAGGCGCTACGATCAGTTGGACTGCTAACGATCAAATACTCGTTATTAACCCAAGAGTGATAAAATGCTAAATCCCAATTAAAGAAATCTGTTTGCCCACGGGTACCAATTTCTACTGTGCTCGCAGTTTGAATATCACGGGGTGGCTTCAAAAAAACATGGGCTAAATTTGCTAGCGGCGGCGGTTCCGAACTGCGACTTAAGTTGCCAAAGACCTGAGCTTCTTTGGTCGCTTGCCAAGTAAAACCAAGTTTAGGATTAGGGGCAAAGAAATCCTTATGCGCTTTGTTGTAAGGTGTTGCAACACTGGGAGAGAAACCAAATGTGCGTTCATATTTGACACTGCGATAATTTATCTGAATACCAGCTACCAGTGTAAATGTGTCGGTTAAGCTGAGTTGGTCTTCCAAATAGACTTCGATATTCTTCCATTCGTCGCGCTCTTGCGCTAATAGCGGTCCCCGTCGCCTATTAACGGTCGCATAATCAAGATCATCGATGAACATCCACTGCATCAAACCGCCCCATACCACCCGGTTTTTCAGACCTAATAGATCGCCATTGATTTCGTGCCGCCAGTTGAATCCTGTGTCTTGCCAAATATCTTCCGGGGTGGCGCGAATCCATTGAAAGTTAAATTTTTTATACCCGTAATAAGCGCCCACTTCGAAGGAGTCTCCATTGTCCATCTGTATTGAATGCTTCAAATCCACCCGATACAACGGAAAGTCATTTGGAAATGCCCAGTTAGGTCCAAACAAACTCTGAGTGTTTTGTTGTGGATTGTCCTTAACTTGCTGTTTTGTTAAGGGATCCAACCCAGTGAAATTGTGTTTTTGAATGTCGAAATACAAACGAGTTTCGTGATTTTCGTTCCAACGGTAACCAACATTACCGTGGCCATAGAACTGTTCCTGTTTATTGTTATCACGGGTGGTGTCGGTGCTTAGATAGGAGAACGATCCGTAAACATCGAAACCGTTGTCGAACACTTTGCCAACGCTAAACGTTGGATTGACGTAATCATAAGTACCCCATTTCATACCGACTCGCATGCCTTCGGCTGTGTAGCCGGTGGGGGTTATCAGATTGATTGCTCCTCCGAGATTGCTGCCACCATATTCAAGCGCATTGGCGCCCCGGTACACCTCGACGTGGTCAATGGCATACAAGTTGAACGTTTGAGTATCGAAAGTACCATTTGCACTGGTAAAAGGCATGCCGTTACGGAGTATTTTCAGTCCGCGAATAGGGGAAATAATCGAATTGGCGTCGGAACCGCGAATGGAGATGCGCGATCCACCTGCCGATCCGACGCTGGAATCGCCGACATAGACACCCGGCGCATTGGTAAATACGTCGTTCACCGACAATACCGCGCCCTCATTTATTCGCGCCCCATCAATTACCGTTGTCCCACCAGGAACGCGATTAAGTTTAGTTTGAGATTCTGTAATGGATGGCGATGTCAGGCTGGGACTCTCTCTAGAAGCAGTGCCAACGACAGTCATAGGTGTTAATGTGGTCTCTTTGGTACTTAACGCTTTCTGTGCCTCAACCAGCTTTATCGTATCGTCGTTCATATATTGATAAGTATAATTGGAGCCCGCCAATAGCTTCTGTAATGCCTGATCCGGAGTGTAGTCGCCTGAAACCGGCGACGACTTAATGCCGGATACCATCTTTTGAGGGTAACTCATTTGAATACCTGTCGCTTCGGAATAGGCAAACAATGCTGAGGCCAAATCGTTTGCCTGAATATTAAAATGTATTTTCCGGGCTTTATCGGCCGATTGTGCAGGTATAACCTGAACTAATGTCCCCATAAAAACAAACCCTAACAAACATTTTTTGATTGCACCGTCCAAAGCAAAACCGTCTTTTATGACAGCCCTTGCAGTATTTTTTCTCATGGCTCTACCTGTTTTATCGATATAAAAATGAACACAATCCAGTGTTTACAATTGGAAGACGATTTGCTCCGTCATTCTCCACACCATCAGGTTCAACCACAAAACCACTTCTGATAAAGTAGTCTTGATAACGAGCCATAATATTCCGATCCAACAATTCACACTTCACGCCTAATGCCGACAACGCCTTATGAGTTACTCGGCTGTCATATAAAGGAGCCCCATCTACTGGCAATTGCGCATCTCCATCATGGAGTTGCTCGGCGAACATCGGCAATAGCGACGCTAACGCAAAACCGTTAGGGTTAGAACGGCCAAACTCCAACACTTTTTCCAACCAATCGCGATAGGGAATACGCTGCAACCGGTAACCCAGGCTTGAATAAAAATCCAGCCAATCATCGGAATAAGGTGGCTTGGGGTGATTCAAGTGAAAAATACAACCTATGGCATCGGTTTGTTGGGATAACGCAACTATCGCCCGACTCATATAATCGACCGGCGCCATGTCGATGCGAATACGCTCACGCGGCGCATAACCCATTTGCAGGCAGCCTTTAATCAGGCGACACCAAAAATCACCTGTATTCCACGTCCCGCTACGGCTGTAGCCGGCGACAATTGCCGGCCTGTAAATGCTGACTTGAAAGCCTCGCTCCCTGGCCGCAACCACCAGTTTTTCAGCGACCCATTTGCTTTCTGCGTAACCGTTCGGCAAATTCCCATGCTGCTCAGGTTCGTCAGTTTCCTTATGACCTGTTACGTAGCGCGGAGCTTCGCTAAACACCGAGACTGTTGACACATAATGAATGGCCTTGGGTCTGCCGCGACAAGCTAAACGCAATACTTCTTCGGTTCCCGTCACATTAGCGGCTTTCAATGTCTGGTAAGGCTGAACAAAATTCACCAGCGCACCGTTGTGGTAAATCACCTCGCTACGCTCGGCAATTTCCCGGTAGCGGCTCTCGGACAGTCCAAAATTCGGCTCGGCCAAGTCGCCGCACACGGCAATAACCCGGCTAAAATCGACGCGCTCGGTCAATTCATAAAGTCCGGCTTGCTGTTGCAGGCGAACCAAGGCCTGATGTTCGTCGCGGGCCCTGACCAGACAATAAATGCCCGCTTGGCTATGCTCCAGCAGATCGGCCAATAAAAATACGCCCAGAAAACCGGTAGCACCGGTCAAAAATATCGTTCGCGCGGCGGCGACATCGATACCTTTTTTCGCTAGCGGCACGATAGCAGGATCCAGCACGGCTTCGGCGTCGAATTCTATTGTTTGCCCGGCTTCCCCATCGATCAAACGAGCTTGGGCGGCAACCGTCGGTTCAGTCAAAAACACGTTGAATGCAACCGTAGCCGCTAACCGTTTTTGTACAAGAAAGTACAGTTGCGTCGCCAACAACGAATGTCCGCCCAACGCAAAAAAATTGTCTTTGATGCCGACTTGTTCCAAGCCCAAGATTTCTTGCCAGATTTCGGACAGGATTGTTTCGGTCTGGGTGCCAGGGGCGATGTACTGTTTACAACGCTGTTCGCTAACACCGGGAGGCATCAATCGTTTCCTGTCCAATTTGCCATTCGCGCTGAGCGGCATCTCATCAAGCAATACGAAAGCGCTGGGCACCATATAATCCGCCAGAACGTCTTTTAGCCGGGCCTTCAAACTGTCGATTTGTGTCGTGCCGGTTTCACTTTCCACCAGATAGGCCACCAAGCGCTTGTCATTAGGTTGATCCTCCCGTGCCAGCACCACGGCTTCCTTAATGCTTGGATACGCCAGCATTTGTGCTTCGATTTCGCCCAATTCGATGCGGAAACCCCGAATTTTGACTTGGTGGTCGATGCGATCCAGGTACTCGATATCGCCGTCCGGCCGGTAGCGTGTGAGGTCGCCGGTTTTGTACAGCCGGCTGCCTGCCGGGCCGAACGGATCAGGAATGAATTTTTCCGCCGTTAAATCGGGACGGTTTAGGTAACCGCGGCCCAAGCCGATGCCGCCGATGTGCAGTTCGCCGAGTGTACCGATCGGCACCGGGTTCAGGCTACTGTCGAGAATGTGCAGACGGATATTGGCAATCGGTTTGCCGATCGGAATCGCGGTTTCTTGGCAATTTTGCGGACAGGCCCAATAGCTGACGTCGATCGAAGCTTCGGTTGGGCCGTACAGATTGTGCAACGCGGCCGGCAGTTTTTGCTGGAAGCGTCGTACCAGTTCTGCCGGCAACGCTTCACCGCTACAGATAACCCGTTTCAGGTTTGTGCAGCGTTCGACGCCCGGCGTATCGACGAAGGCTTGCAGCATGGACGGGACGAAGTGGATGGTGGTGATGTCTGTGCGCCGGATCAGTTCGATCAAGCCTTGGCTGTCTTTGTGCAAATCCGGTGCCGCTACGACCAAACGGGCGCCGGTCATCAACGGCCAGAAGAATTCCCAGACCGACACATCGAAGCTGTACGGGGTTTTTTGCAGGACAGCGTCCGTGTCATCTAAGCCGTATTCGTCCTGCATCCATTGCAGACGGTTCAAAATACCTTGATGCGGCACGCCGGCGCCTTTGGGTTTTCCGGTGGAGCCGGAGGTATAGATGCAATAAGCCAGATTGCCGCGCATTAGATTGGGGCGTGGATTTTCGGCGGGGTGAACCGCTACATTCGCCCAATCGCTATCCAAGATGAGCGCTTGAGCTCCGGCAAAGTCCAGCCCGGCGAATCGGTCTTGAGTCAAGACCACGCTGGGCGCAATGTCGGTCAGCATGAAGGCCAAACGTTCCTCGGGATACCCCGGATCGAGCGGCACATAAGCCCCACCAGCCTTCAAGATGCCCAGTAAGCCGATCACCATGTCCAGCGAGCGTTCCAGGCAGATGCCGACCAGCACGTCCGGGCCCACACCCCGCTCGATCAGGTAGTGCGCCAGTTGGTTGGCGTGGGCATTCAGTCCGGCGTAGGTGAGATGCTGATCTTCAAAGCTCAGCGCAATCGCATCCGGAGTTTTCTCGGCTTGCGCTTCGAACAATTGGTAAATGCAGCGGTCTTGCGGGTAGTTAACTTCGGACACGTTCCAGTCGACTAGGATTTGCCGGCGTTCGATGCCCCCAACCACCGAGATCGTGCGCATTAGCAGCTGAGGATTCGTTTCTAGCGCGCTTACGATGTCTTCCAACGACGTCGACATATACTCGTTGAGCTTGTCAGGCTGCAAACTCCGGACGCATTGCATCGTTAACGCGTAACCGTCGCCGAAATCGTCTACCGTTAGCGTAATCGGGTAGTTGGTTCGCTCTTCGCCGCCCACCACAACCCTCATTCCCGGCCACGGATTAGCGCTGTCTTCATCGGTCTGTTGGCTGTGCCGGTAGTTCAGTAGCGCGGTATACAACGGCAATCCCGAATCTACGCCGCTACAGCGCTGCGCCAACGCTAGCGAGGCTTGCTCATGCGCGATCAGCACGGTCAATTGTTGTTGGGTAGCAGCCAACGCCTTTGCGACAGAAACCTCGCCCACCCGGATTCTAAGCGGCAAAGTATTGATAAACATCCCCACCGTCCGTTCGATCCCCTCACCACCCCACATGCGGCCGGTTAAGACCGTACCGAATACGACGTCGTCTTGCCCGCAACATTGCGCCAAGACTCTGGCCCAGGCCAAATGATACAATACCGCTGCGCTGACGCCGTAGCGCTTGATTTGGGTTCGGATCCGTCCCGTCAGACTGTCCGCAATGGCCGTTTTCGCTTCGGTAATCTCGCCGCAATTTTTCATATCCAGTATGTCGAACGGTGCCGTTGGCTCGATAACGTCGCCAAGCTGTTCGCGGAAATAGCATTCGTGTTTGTCGGGATCCAGCAATCGAAGCTGAGCGATGAAATTGCGATAGGGAAACGCTGGCGGCAACTCATTAGCGCGCCCATTCAGCAGTAAACGAATTTCGCCAATAATGAATTCCAGGCTGATATGGTCGCAAACGATATGGTGGTTTAGCAGTGCCAATAACCATTCGCCGTTTTGCGGCTCGGCTATCACGTATGCCGCTAACAAAGGCGCTTTACCCAAATCCAAGCGCACATGGCTTGGGTCGCTAGCAGCCAATAATGACACCAATGCGCCGCCGCTCGGAGCAGCCAACTCATGAAGCGGCAATAATGCTTTTCGACAAACCACCTGCACCGGCTGAGGCAAATCCTGCCAAGCCAAAGAGGTACGGAGTATATCGTGCCGCTCGATGACTTGCTGCAATGCCGCAACGAAGCGATCCACCCTTTCGCGGCTATCGAAGGCAAGGATTGATCTTGATAAGTAAGTGTCGCCTTCGGCGTCCATCAAGTGGTGAAATAAGATGCCCGATTGCAGCGGCGCTAACGGATAAATGTCTTGAATATTACCGATGCCGCCCGGCGCGGTCTCGACAATGCGGTCGATGTCGGTTTGCGACAACTCAATCAACGGCAATTTGGTGGGGGTGATACTTGCGGACGACGGTGCACTTTTTATTCTGATCGAATCGTCGTTCCATGTTTGCAGCAACTCGATCAGCGATTGTTTGTGATGTTTTAGCAAGCACATAGTCTCCGCGTCCATCGCCCCTTGCGGAGCGCGGATCACCAATTCCCCGCCGTCCAACAATACCCCGATATTTTTTTCTTGTATCCTGGCGATAACCTGTTCCAAACTCATAATCTGAATTCCTCTAGCGTTTCTTCGGGCTCGTATTCCGCTTGGTCAAGCAAATTGGGCGGAATTTCAAAATTGTTTTGGCGAACGGTTACTGCCGATGCCATATTTGCCAATATCGGCGTAATAAATACAGTTCTCGCGTCTATCGTCATCTCGAGTACCGAAAGACGTTGAATGAGTTGAATGACTAGCAATGAATGCCCGCCCAATTCGAAGAAATGATCGTTGCGGCTAATACGTTCAACACCCAGCAATTGCTGCCAGACTTCGGCTATAGCTTCTTCGGTTTCGCCAGTCGGCGCTACGTATTCGCGATTGCCGAAGCCAATGAAATCCGGTGTCGGTAGCCGTTTGCGGTCGAGTTTGCCGTTGGCGGACAGCGGCATGGCCTTCAGTACCACGAAGGCGCTGGGCACCATGTAATCCGGCAGATGTTGTTTGAGCATGGTTTTGAGGTGCTCGGCGAGGTTGCGCTCGGTCTCTGTGTCTGCTTCCGTCGGAAGTGGAACCACATAAGCCACCAACCGTTTGTCGCCGGGTTGGTCTTCTCGTGCAACCACTACGGCGTCCTTGATCTCCGGTTGTTGCAACAATTGGGCTTCGATTTCACCCAGTTCAATGCGAAAACCGCGAATCTTGACTTGGTGGTCGAGTCGTCCCAGGAACTCGATTGCGCCGTCGGCGCGATAGCGCACAAGGTCGCCTGTTTTGTACAACCGCCCGTCGGCCGGGCCAAAGGGGTCGGGGATGAAGCGTTCGGCGGTCAGGCCAGGGCGTTGCCAGTAGCCGGGCACGATGCCGGCACCGCCGATGTACAGTTCGCCGGCCACGCCGATTGGGGCTGGGTTTAGTTGGCGATCCAGGTTGTAAAGGCGGACGTTGGCGATCGGCCGGCCGATCGCTAAAGGCCGATCCTGGTCGTCTGGCCCGGCAAGATAGATGCTGCTCCAGACAGTGCCTTCGGTCGGGCCGTATTCGTTGTAGAGTTTGGCATCGGGCAAAACGGCAAGGTGGCGTTTAACGACATCAGTCGGACAGGCTTCGCCGGCGACGATGGCGACTTGCAGACGGCTTAAGGCTTGGGTAGTTTGTTCCAAGAGCACCGCATACAGCGACGGCAAGGCCAACAAGTGGGAGATGTCATGTCGCTCGATCAAGGCAGCCAGCGACACCGGGTCTTTGCTGCTGTCTTCATGGGGTAGGCATAAACAACCGCCTTGAGCTAGGGTCCAGAAGATGCCGGCCACCGAGCTGTCGAAAGCAAGCGACGATAACAACAGATAAGCTTGCACCTGTTCGGGATATTCGCTGAGCCTGGCCCAAGTGGAATGCACCGCGTTGCGGTGGTTCACCGCCACGCCTTTGGGCCGGCCGGTGGAACCGGAGGTGTAGATTAGATAGGCCAAATGCAAAGGATGCACGCTCACTGACGGGTTCGTGGCGGGATACCCGGCCATAGCCGGCCCGTCGCTGTCTAGGTGGATGATACAATCTCTCGTCAACAAGTCCGTAGGGTACGCAGCATTCTCTGCAAGTTCGGCGTTCAGTGCTTCGCAGGTTAGCAATAGCTCGATGCCGGCATCGGCAAAGATCAACACCCGCCGCTCGGCCGGATAGTGAGGATCTAGCGGTACATAAGCCCCGCCAGCCTTCAAGATTCCCAGCAAGCCGACGACCATCTCCAGCGAGCGTTCCAGGCAAATGCCGACCAGCACGTCCGGGCTCACACCCCGCTCGATCAGGTAATGCGCCAGTTGGTTGGCTTGGGCATTCAATTCGGCGTAGGTGAGATGCTGATCTTCAAAGCTCAGCGCAATCGCACCCGGAGTTTTCTCGGCTTGCGCTTCGAACAGCTGGTGAATACAGCGGCCCTGCGGATAGGCAACTTCGGTCGCGTTCCAGTCGATGAGAATTTGCCGGGTTTCCGCTTCGCTCAGCAGCGGGAGTTCACTGACTCTGCACTGCGGCTGGGCAACAATCGCTTGCAGCAGTTGTTGGTAATGCCGTTCCAGCCGTTCGATACTGCTAACATCGTACAGGTCGGTGTTGTATTCCCAGCTTCCGCTGATCCTGCCGTCCGGCCAGTCTTGAATATGCAGGGTTAAGTCGAATTTGGCTATCTTGCCGGAATCTTCGATCAATTCGACGCTTAAATCCGGCAGCCTTAACGTCAGCGGCTCTTGTTTGGCCAGTACGAACATGACTTGGAACAGCGGACTGCGGCTCGGGTCGCGCTCAGGCTGCAGCGCTTCGACCAGTTTTTCGAACGGCAGGTCTTGGTGCTGTTGGGCATCCAGGACCGTGGTTTTGATTTGCGCCAACAATTCGGCCACCGTCGGGTTGGTCGAGAGGTCGGCGCGCAGGACCAAGGTGTTGACGAAAAAGCCGATCACGCTTTCAATTTCCGGTCGATTGCGGTTGGCTACCGGACTGCCGACGCACAGATCCGCTTGGCCGCTGTATCGGCTGAGCAGTAGTTGGAATACGGCTAATAGCGCTATGAACAACGAGACATTGTGTTGCCGGCTCAACGCCCGTATCGCTTGCGCCGTTTCCAACGGCAGCTCGAACGATAAGGTGGCACCACGGTAGGTCATTACCGCTGGCCGCGGTCGGTCGGTCGGCAGGTCCAACACCAGCGGCGAGCCGTCTAGTTGTTGCCGCCAGTAATGTAACTGGCGCTCCAGTACCTCTCCGTTCAACCACTGACGCTGCCAGCAGGAAAAATCGGCGTATTGAATCGGTAATTCCGCCAGCGGCGCGGCGAGTCCTTGTGTAAACGCCCGGTACAGCGCGCTGAATTCCTTGACCAACAGTTCCGCCGACCAACCGTCGGAGACGATGTGGTGCATGGTTAATAACAGCAGCGCATCCTGCTGTTCGGCATTATCTTTTAGCCGCAACAAACGAGCGCGGATCAAGGGGCCGTTACGCAAGTCGAAAGGTTCGGCGGCTTCTTGCCCGCATAACGCTTGCCATGCATCCTCTTGACCGGCTCCTAAACCGGTCAGGTCGATGGGTTCCAGTTCCGCTATCAGGTCCGGAAGAATGAGTTGCACGGCTTCGCCGTCCGGGCCAGTGTCGAACACGGTCCGCAGCACTTCGTGCCGGCGGACGATGGCCGCGAAGCTTTGCGCCAGCGCGGCAATATCCAGGCAACCGATTAGACGTAAAGCCACCGGGATGTTGTAGAAGGGGTTGTCCGGCTCCAGTTGGTCCAGAAACCACAGGCGTTGTTGGGCATAGGATAGTGGGATCAGGGCGTCGCGGGGGTAGGGCAGTATCGTGACCGCATGTAGTGCGTTCCCGTCGGCTTGCTGTCTTGCTATCATTTCAGCCAAGGCCGCAATCTGGCCATGCTCGAATAGGTCGCGTAGCGGTAATTCAATCGAAAAGCGCTTGGTAATTCGCGACATCAATTGCGTGGCCAACAACGAATGCCCTCCCAATTCGAAAAAATCGTCTTCTATGCCCACTTGTTCGACTCCCAAGACTTCCTGCCAAATCTCGGCCAGAACTCGTTCGGTTTCCGTGCGCGGTGCTATGTAGGCCTTTTTCAGTTGTTCGCTGAGATCCGGCGCCGGTAACTGCTTCCTATCCAACTTGCCGTTAGCAGACAGTGGCATAGCCTCTAGTACTACGAAGGTACTAGGCACCATGTAGTCCGGCAGATGTTGTTTGAGTTGGGCTTTAAGGCGATCGACATTAGCTCGCACGGCCTCGGTGTTGGCCTCTGCATGCGGAACCAGATAAGCCACCAAGCGCTTGTCGCCGGGTTGATCTTCTCTGGCAATCACCACGGCGTCATTGATCTCCGCTTGCTTGAGCAATTGCGCTTCGATTTCGCCCAGTTCGATGCGGAAACCCCGAATTTTGACTTGGTGGTCGATGCGGCCCAGGTAGTCGATGTTGCCGTCCGGCCGATAGCGTGCGATGTCGCCGGTTTTGTACAAACGGCCGCCGTCGGCTTGAAATGGATCGGGGATAAAGCGTTCCGCCGTCAGCGCCGGACGCTGCAGGTAACCGCGCACAACACCGGCGCCGCCGATGTACAGTTCGCCGGCCACGCCGGCCGGCAGCGAATTGAGGTTCCGGTCTAGGATGTAGAGGCGAACGTTGGCGATGGGCCGGCCGATCGCTAATGGCCGGTCCAGGTCGTCCGGTTCGGCGAGATAAACGCTGCTCCAGACCGTGCCCTCGGTTGGGCCGTATTCGTTGTAGAGTTTGACGGCAGGCAAGACGTCGAAATGGTGCTGGACCACGTCGGTGGTACAGGCTTCGCCGGCGACGATGACGGCTTTCAGTCCGGACAATTGCGTGGCCGGTTGTTCCTGTAGCAGGCGATACAGCGAGGGTAGGGCCAGCAGGTGCGAGACGCGATGGCGTTCGATCAAGGCCGCTAGCTCGGCTGGATCCTTACCGGCGTCGTCATTGGGTAAGCACAGGCGGCCGCCTTGGCCCAAGGTCCAGAAAATGCCGGCCACCGAGCTGTCGAAGGCGAACGAGGATAGCAGCAGATAGGCCTCGACCGGATCGGGGTAAGCTTGGAAACGAGCAAGAGTCGAATGCACCGCGTTGCCGTGACAGACCGCCACGCCTTTCGGGCGACCGGTCGAGCCGGAGGTATAAATCAGATAGGCCAGATGCAAGGGATGTATGCTCACCGTCGGGTTCGTCGCGGGATACGCGGCAATGGCCGGCCCGTCGCGGTCTAGGTAGACGACTCCGCCTTGCGCCGTCATCGAATCCGAATTCTCCGCGAGTTCGGAGTTCAGTGCTTCGCGGGTTAGCAATAGCTTGACGCCGGCATCGGCCAATATCAATGCCCGCCGCTCGGCCGGATAGTTGGGATCGAGCGGCACGTAAGCCCCGCCGGCCTTCAAGATGCTTAGCAAACCGATCACCATCTTCAGCGAGCGTTCCAGACAGATGCCCACCAGTACGTCCGGTCCCACGCCCAGTTCGATCAGGTAGTGTGCCAGTTGGTTGGCTTTGGCGTTCAGTTCGGCGTAGCTTAGGCTATCGCCTCCAAAGCTCAGCGCGATGGCGTCCGGGGTTTTCTCGGTTTGGGTTTCGAACAACCCATGTAGAGTAGGAATATCGGGATGATCGAATGCCGTGGAATTCCATGCCATCTGCTGCCTGCGTTCCGATACGGTCAATAGCGGCAGTTCGCTCAAAAGGCAGTCCGGATCGGCCAATACGCCATGCAGTAAGCATTGAAAATGCCCCAGTAACCGGAGTACGGTTTTGCGCTGCAATGCATCACAGCGATAACGGAATGTTACCGATAACCCTCATAAGCGCCAACTTAAGAATCTAAGTATTTGATTAAGTAAGACTAACGCCACCTCCCCGACCTTCAATAATGAGCTCCAAAACACGCCCCGGCAAACCCTGAAGCTTTCTCTTGCGCGGACGCTCACAGAGGCTTTTTATGCAGTCATCGATAAATCGCTTATTTATTGGAAAACAAGCCGTAAGTCCTGCCTTGATCTCATTGGCGATCGTGCGCCATAAACGCCAATGGGTAATCGAACGATCACCGTCCATTGTGGTGGCCGCCCGGCCGAATCGGCGCTGCGCTATTTTTTGAGTCACTGCAGCAAACAGTAACTTGCCATGCAAATATAAATCCGCCAGCTTGCTGTCTTTTCGGGCGCGTAACCGGTCGATATCAAGCAAGCTCTTTAGCCGCTTTATGACCAGCTCCACTTGCCAGCGAACCCGATAGAGCTCAGCGATTGTTTTCGTGTCAAGCAGCGATTCGGGGAGCGAAGTAAAAATCAACACCCAGCCGCTCAGCATCAAGGTCTTTTGGCTCGCCGTGCGACCTTTATCACGCGCGCGTTGTTTCGCTTTGCGGCGTGCTTGCGCCGCCTGTTCCGGCGGTAACGGCATCGCATGCACCACGCCTTCAATACGTTTGTCTTGATGGCACAGATAAACGGGTATCGCACCCGGCTGACCATTCAAATCGCGTATGCGCTGTTCCCAATCGATTTTAACACCTTTCGGTTCGTTGCACCGTTCGTAAAGGGTCATGCTGTGTGGGTTGTAGCGCAGCACGACGTGGCCGCCGCGATCAATGACCGGGACTAAAGACTTCGGTTGGTTGTAGCCTCGATCAAGCAACGCGACATCACCTGCGGCTAACTGATAGTGATCTAAGCTCTCGCCGACTTTATCGGTCGTGACGTTGACCTCGCGAAGTGTCAAGCTCATCAAGTCGATCGCCACATGCAAGCGATACGTTGTTTCTTTCGCGCCGGGTTCTTGCACGGTCGAACCGTCAATCACAATGAAATTCAAGGAGCCATTGTTAATCTGTTTATCCAATCCGAACACACGCTTCAGTAACGACTTGATCCACGCCAAGCAGGCCGCCAGTCGCTTGGTCACCGCCGTGTCGCTCAAATAGCCTTGAAGCTTGGCAACTTCGCCGGCACAGCTGCGCAACGACAAGTCCTGTCCGCAATACAACAGGACTAACTGCAATAATTGCAACGGTGATCGGATTTTCCGTGCCCGTGCAAACGCCTGTAATTCATAGGCCTGCTCCTGGAAATCTGCTGGAAGCTCTTGCAAAAAGTCATCAAAAAGGGTATCTGTTAGCTGTGGCTGCTTCATAGGGATTTTCACTTTCGTCGGTAAAAATACTCTATGTTGTGGCCACATCTTGATTTTTCAACTGTGAATCAATGCCTTGCGTCTTAAGTTGGCGCTTATGCCGATAACCCTTCTCCGGTTTCAGCGGCTAACATGGCTAAATCGAATTCCTCGGCGGTATTGGGCAATTTACAAATTACGGCTTCGAAGCCAGCCCATTGCAGACTGATGCCGGCATTTCCGATTGCCAATGCGGCAGCCATTGGGTCGGAACCGTCTTGCAAAGCGAAGAAAATGCGGTAGAGTTCTAGCGTACCTTGCCCCTTCTCGCTTCGTAAATTTTCAATGATGCGCGTTTGCGGATAGTGCTGATGCTCCAATGCGCCAAGTACCACGGTATTGACGGCGCTTAGGTATTCGCTGAACCTTAAGCCGCCGCCCGGCTTGCTCCGCAACGCAACGGGATTTACGAAGTAACCCACCAGATCGGCAAATCGACTTAATGGGCGGCCAAACGTTGGCGACCCTACAATTAGATCGTTTTGAGAGCTGTATCGATACAACAGTATTTTGAATACGGTCAATAACAACGTATATAAGGTAACGTGTTGTTCAGCCGCCAAGTTTTTCAGCCGAATGAGCGTGTCAGCTGCTATCGACAGTCTTTCCATGCCGGCAGAACTTGCTTGCGTCGGTTCGGTGACGAAATAACCTGGCAGCTCCAGCCTGGGCAATTCGCCTGCCAGTTGCCGGCGCCAATAATCAAGGTCTTGTTCGGCGGCTTCGCTATTCAGGTAGTCCCGTTGCCAGGACACGAATTCGGCATAGTCGGCTTGCGACAGCGGTAAGTTGGCGGGGATGCCGTTAAGGTATCCCGCATATAAAGCCTGCAATTCGGCGAGTAGTACCCGTGAGGACCGAAAATCGACGATCAGGTGATGGGCGCAAAAAGCCAGGATATGATCGTCATCGCTGCAACTGAAAATTCCGCATCGCAGCAGCGGCCCGTGTTGCAGATCGAACGGTTTGTTGATAAGAACGTCTAGCGCCTTCATTTGCTGAACATAATCGCTACAAACAGTGCGTACCGGCGACGATTCCAATCGTTCCAGCGGGAAGCTAATAGGACGATTATCGGCACCTAGATCAAAGCCTCTGCATAATTGCGAATGACGCCGGTGCAATTCGGCCAGCGCGCGATCCAGCGCTGGGTAATCCAATTCCCCCCGTATTTGCAATGCGATCGGCATGTGATACAGCGTTGCTTCGTCACTTTCTATTTTTGCCCGTGTCCACAACGCCTGTTGGTTGTATGACATGGCGGTATTCGAACCCTGGCCGTCTTTATCGATAAGAGACGGTGTCTCTTGGCCGACAGTCTTGGCCAAATTCAATGCCGTTAGCGCACTGTCAAACAGGGTGGCGTTGCCGAGTAAGCCGGTAATCGGCATGTCCACCGCTAATAATTCGTCGATGAAATATTTCATTTCCACGGCTTTTAGCGAATCCAAACCCAGGCCGGTCAGGGTATGATTCGGTTCGATAGTGTCTTCGGCCGCGCCGGATAACTCGGCCGCTTTGATTGCAAGGTGTCCAGCCAACAGATCGATGGCATGAGTGCAATTCATCGACAACAAGGCCTGGCGTAATAAGCGCCTCTCGTGAGTGCCTTTATCCACATTCACCGGCGGCGGTGTCGTGTCGTTGGCTGCTTGCAGCGCGTCGACGGCGATGCATGCAAAACCCTGTTGCACATAAAGGTCCCTGCACGCACTGCGGCGCAGTTTGCCGCTACTGGTTTTTAATATGGCGCCGGGCTTGAGCAATACGATACGTTCGGCCTGAATACCGCATTCTTCTGTCAAGCGGGCGCGAATGGCGGCGAATTCGTGTTGATAATCGCCTTGCCTGATCCGGTTGCGCTTCAATTCGGCCAACACGATCACTTTTTCGGCTTCGTCTTCCGCAAGGGCAAACGCGACCGTGGATGCCGGGTTCAGCGCATCGGTAGCCGATTCGACGGCATATTCCAGGTCGTGCGGGTAATAATTACGGCCGCGGACGATGATCAAGTCTTTTAGCCGACCGGAAACGAATAATTCTCCATCGTTGATAAAGCCTAAATCGCCGGTACGTAACCAGCGTTTGCCGCCGGTATCGTTCACAAAGGTCTTTTGGCTGGTTTCCGGATTTTTCCAATAACCTTGGGCGATACTCGGGCCGCTAAGCCAAATCTCTCCGATTCTGCCATCCGCATAGATTTCATTGTTATCGGGATCGACAATACGTAAGTCTTGTCCGGCATGGCTATCGGCAGCTCCGCAACCGACGAATTGTTTGGCATTCGGATGATTGTCTGCAACCGGCCGAGCGGTCCGGTCTTCCAAGGCGGCTCGATCGAACGCAGCTATTGTCAGCGGAGATTGTTTCGTACCTCCCGTTGCCAATAACGTGGCTTCTGCCAGACCGTAACAGGGATAGAACGCGCAGCGTTGAAATCCGCAGTCTGCGAAGGTCCGGCTGAATCGCTCCAACGTTTTAGGATTGACCGGCTCTGCACCGTTAAATGCCAATTGCCAACTACCGAGGTCAATAGCCTCCAGTTCATCGCGGCTAATTTTTTGAGTGCATAAATCGTAGGCAAAGTTAGGACCGCCGCTGGTGTGCGCCCGGTAATCGCTAATCGCCTGCAGCCAGCGTAACGGTTTTTCCAAAAATGCCATCGGAGACATCAAAACGGCGCTGGCCCCGCAATACAGAGGCTGCATGACATTGCCGATCAGTCCCATATCATGATAAAGCGGTAACCAACCGACTACCGTCGACCGTTCGTCGTGGCCGAATCGGCGTTGGATCAATTGCTGATTGGCCATCAAGTTGCCGTGGCTGATCATGACACCCTTGGCGTTTCCGGTCGAGCCCGAGGTATATTGCAGAAAGGCTAGATCCTTTTCTTGCAATACCGAAGCTTGCCATAAGCCGGTATCGTGAGTTTCGAGGGTATCGGTTTGAACCCAGCGCCTATCTAACAAATTTTCCGTGGCGCCGGCAAATTGGCGAATGCTATTCGCCACTTGACCGGTAGTCAGAATGATTTTCGCCTTGCTGTCGTCAATGATGGCCTGCAACCTGGGCATATGCCGATTGTTGCTGGGCGGATAGGCTGGAACGGCAATAGTGCCGGAATACAAGCACGCATAAAACGCTACGATATAGTCCAGCCCGGGCGGATAGAGCAATACCGCTCGCTCGCCTCGTAGTTCCATTCGATGTAATTGAAAAGCCAATTGCCTAGCTTCTTGATTGAGTTCGCCGTAGGTTAGTGAACGAGGGGTTGGGCCGCCGAAATCCAGGAATGTATATGCGGTTCGGTGCGGATGGCATACCGCGCGGCGTTGTAATATGTCGGTTAAGGATATTGCCCCGTCGAGTAATGGGGCATCGATAACGGAACTGTCAAAATTAGGTCGATCGTTTAACACATACCCTCCGTACTCATAGAAGCTGATAACATGTATAAGCCGCGCGTATCGATTGGCGTTACCCGGTTGTCTCGGCAACACACTGGCGATCTTCAAATCCATACCGATCGAATCTTGTGCAGTCGTGCTTACAACTCTTTCAGCTACAGCGGCGTTTTTGTTTGTTCGGGGTGATTGGTTGCCGATGAGCGCCGAGTTGGATAAACACGGCAACTCACCAAGAAATTCGCATTTAATCAACTTAAGTCGAATTATATTGAAGACGATTCAGCGGAATATTTTCCTCATAGATGTTCTACGTAACAAAACTTTTGCCTTTAGCTCTCGACCGGTTCGGGTTAGCAGAATGACACATTCCATTGTAAGTATTCAGACCCCGTAGGCAAATTACCGCAATCCAGGCTTATTGTTGGCCTCCCCCTTTGAAAAGTGGGATTGAGGGGGATTTATTTATAAAATCTCCCCTAGCCCCTCTTTTTCAAAGAGGTGACTGAATACTTACATTCCATTTGCACGGTTTTGATGGGTAACCTATAATCCCCAGCTTGTTTTACGGTTCCCGCACTGCGCGGGTGAAACTGGAAGCCGGTTAAAGGCCGGCGCTGCCCCCGCAACGGTAGGTGATTTTTCACGAGCCCGGAGACAGGCCCTAAAACTTAGGCGATTGACAAGAATAAACATACCCAAATAACGCAGGATTTTTGTTCAGCTACAAAAACCGGAAAGGGGCGCATAGTTGCGCTATGTAACCCTTTCCGGTTTGCAGTAGATGGACAAAAAGACCAGTTAGTTGGGTATGTTTTTCGCCGGAAATCGCCTTGCAGAACAGTATTGCGGCGGGCGATCTGTCAAATCTTTTTTGGTTTGTCTTCCCCTCCGTTTTTCCGTCAATCAGACTTGGGAAGGACAATCACCATGAAAACACTCGCCGGCTCTTCCGTCGTTTACTCCGCTAAATTTCTCCCGGGCTTGAGCGCCATCGTATTGGGCTTGACCGTGATTCTAGGCCTCGGCTTCATGCAGGACGCCAACAACTACATTCATAATGCCGCACACGACGGACGCCATAGCGCCGCATTTCCCTGTCATTAAGCGTGGCCGATTTTCGTAAACTGGTGATCGCCGCATTGGCGGCCGGAATCCTGTCCGGCCTGCTGCTCAGCGTCTTACAGTATTATCTGACGCAACCTCTGATTTTAGCCGCGGAACAATTCGAAGCGCCCGCAACCGGCTCCGAACATGAATGGCAACCGGAAAACGGCTGGCAACGCTTCGCCTTCACGATACTGTTTAACGGACTGAGCGGCTTCGGCTTTGCCTTGCTCTTGAGTGCGGCGATGTATTGGCACGGCACAGGCGGCTATTGGCGCGGCTTATTGTGGGGCTCGGCCGGGTATTTGGTTTTTTTCGCCGCGCCTTCATTGGGCCTACCGCCGGAATTGCCCGGAACCGACAGCGCCGCTTTGCTCAGCCGGCAAGCCTGGTGGCTGTTCACCGCGGCATCGACCGCGGCCGGTTTATACGGACTCTTATTGAGCAAAAACCATGGCCTACAAATCGCCGGCAGCATGTTAGCGGCTGCCCCGCATTTGATCGGGGCCCCGCATCCGGAAATAGCGCAAGCCTTGGCGCCCGAAGCCTTACAACAACGCTTCGTAGTGATGTCCGCCTTTAGCAATGCCCTATTCTGGCTGAGCCTCGGCGCTTTAGCCGGATTCAGCATGACCAAACTCAAACTCTGATTATGAACACTAGCCCATCCGTCCGCCATTGTCCGGCCATGCTGATCAGCGCGCCCGCTTCCGGCCAAGGCAAGACGACCATTACCGCCGCGCTGGCAGCCTATTACCGAAGTCAAAACCGCAAGGTCAGCGTATTCAAAACCGGCCCGGATTTCATCGATCCGCAGATTCTGGCTCATGCCTCGGGACGGCCGGTCTATCAGCTGGATTTGTGGATGATGGGCGAGGCGCATTGCCGAGACTTGCTCTATCGCGCCGCCGCCGAGGCCGATGTCATCCTGATCGAAGGCGTAATGGGCCTCTACGACGGCGACAGTAGCAGCGCCGATCTGGCACAGGCGTTGTCGGTACCGGTCGCCGCCGTGATCGACGCGCAAGGCATGGCGCAAACCTTTGCCGCCGTCGCCTACGGTTTGGCTCATTACCGGCCGCACCTAAGGTTTTCCGGCGTTATCGCCAACAAGGTCGGCAGTCCAGGCCATGCCGGATTACTGCAAGAAGCGCTGCCCGAAGACATGCCCCTGCTGGCGGCCCTATCTAAAGACGCGGATATCGCTTTGCCGTCGCGGCATTTGGGTTTACTGCAAGCGGACGAGATCGGCGATTTGGACCGAAGACTGGCTCGAGCCGCCAAATTATTGACCGAATCCGCGCCATGCCGCTTGCCCGAACCGGTTGCCTTTGCTCCGGTTGCAACGACGCCGACGCCGCGCCTTCTTGCCGGCAAGCGCATCGGCATCGCCCGCGATTCGGCCTTTTCGTTCATCTACCAAGCCAACCTCGATTGCTTGCAGGCCATGGGCGCCGAGCTGTGTTTCTTCTCGCCGTTGACCGACACCGAATTGCCGGAGGTCGATAGCCTTTATCTTCCGGGCGGATATCCGGAACTGCATCTAATGGCCCTCGCCGATAATCGCGCGATGAAACAGGCCTTGCATGATCATCACCGCGCCGGTAAACCGATTTATGCCGAATGCGGCGGTTTTTTATACCTCTTGGAAACGCTGACCGACAAACAGGGACAATCGGCCGCGATGACGGGCCTGTTGCCGGGTCGCGCGACAATGCAGAACCGGCTGGTCAATCTGGGCATGCACAGTTTGCAGCTGGAGCACGGAGAAATACGCGGCCATAGTTTTCATCATTCGCTTCTGGAAACCGATAAGGAAGCCTCGACCGTATCGATTCCGCAACGCAACCGCAGCCAAGGCGAACAGTTTTTCCGCGTAGGATCGTTGCAAGCCTCTTATCTGCATACTTATTTTCCGTTCAACCCGCAACAAGCCGCAGGATTTTTTCAATGACCGGATTAGCAAAAGTCTGGTTTGTCGGCGCCGGCCCCGGCGATCCGGATTTGATCACTGTCAAGGGCCGCGATTTGATTGCCAAGGCCGACGCCATTCTGTTCGCCGGTTCCCTGGTACAACAAGCCGCGACGCAATGGGCGCCGGCGCATTGCGCGATCAAGGATTCCAAGGACATGACGCTGGAGCAGATCACCGATTGGTTGATCGCCCAAGCGCAACCCGGCAAGACCGTGATCCGCCTACAAACCGGCGATCCGGGCCTCTATGGCGCCCTGATCGAAATGGTTCAACCCCTGGATAAGGCCGGCGTTGCCGTCGAGGTGGTGCCGGGAGTGTCGTCGGCAATGGCCGCGATGGCCTGCGCGGTGGAAAGCCTGACCTTGCCGGAAGTCACGCAAACCGTGATCCTGACCCGTGTCGAAGGCCGCACGCCGATGCCGGAAGGCGAATCGCTTCGGGAATTGGCCGGCCATCATTCGACGCTGTGCTTGTTTTTATCGATCACCTTGCTGCCAACCATCGAACGCGAACTGAAAGCCGCCGGCTGGACCGACGAATCGCCCGTCCTGGTCGTGCACAAGGCCAGTTGGCCGGGCGAGCAACACATCATTCGCGGCACGCTCGCCGACATCCGCGAACGCTGCCGCGCCGCCAAAATCAACAGTCAGGCGATGATCGTCGTCAGCCCCACGTTGGGCGCGCGCCATTGGCCGGACTTAAAAAAATCCAAACTTTACGACGCCGGCTTCACGCATCGTTTTCGCCGCGCCGAGCAATCAGATTCTTAAGGAACACGCATGACAACCACGATACTGTTAGTCGGCCACGGTTCGCGCAACCAGGCAGGCAATGACGAAATCCTCGAATTTCAACGCCAATGGCAGGCCCGACACCCCGAATGGCGCATCGAATTATGCTATATCGAACTGGCCGATGTGCTCTTGCCCGAAGGCCTGCGCCGCGCGGCGCAAAACTCCGACAAGGTCATCGTCGTGCCGCTGATCATTAGCGCCGCCGGCCATGTCAAGATGGAAATTCCCGAACACATCGAAGAAGCCCGAGCCCTGAACCCGAAGGTCGAATTCGTTTATGCGCCGCATCTAGGCAGTAACGAGACGCTGCTGGAAATCTTGAAAAAACAATTAAACGCCATGCTGAAAACCCTGGCGATGCCCGACCCAAAAACGACCGGCGTCATTATCTTGGGACGCGGTTCGTCGGACCGGGTCGCCAACGGAGAACTGGCGAAACTGGCGCGCTGGCTGTTCGAGGCCACCGAACACGAATTGGTCGACATCGCCTTTACCGGCATCACTCACCCGCGCCTGGAAACTGCGGTGCAGCGTCAAGCGCGTCTCGGCATGACGCAAATCGCGATCCTGCCCTACTATTTGTTTACCGGGCTCTTGATCGAACGCATTGCACGACAAGTACAGCGATTGCAAACACAGTATCCGCAAATCGCGATCGCTTGCGGTAATTATTTCGGCTTCGACCCGGGCGTATTCGAACTACTCGACCGACGCGTCGAGGATGCCGCCGACCCGAATTCGCCGAAAATGCTCGAATGCGACGGCTGCCAATACCGCGAACAGGCCGCGCATCAGCACCATCATCACCATTGAAGCAAAGCCATGACCCAAAACATCAAGACCGAACAACTGACCCAAGCCGGACAGCAAATCGAGCACGATTCGTTTGCGATCGTCGACCGCGAAGCCGGTGCTCATCACTATACCGGTGCGCAATGGCAAGTCGTGCGGCGCATGATACACGCGACCGCCGACTTTGAATTCAACGGCCTGGCCGAGTTTTCCGATGACGCGGTCGAAGCCGGTATCGCGGCGATTTTGAACGGCGCGCCGATTATCGCCGACGTGGAAATGATTTGCGTCGGCCTATCGAAGCCGCGCCTGGCTCATTTCGGCATGCACACGCATCAATTTATCGCCGATGACGACGTGATCGCGGATGCCAAACGAGTCAACAGCACCCGTGCGGTACAAGCAATGCGTAAAGCCGCTCGCTTGGATTTGCTGAACGGCGGCATCGTCGCGGTCGGCAACGCGCCGACCGCCTTGTTGGAAGTCTTGCGACTGATCGAGGAAGAAGGCGTCAAACCGGCGCTGATTGTCGGCATGCCGGTCGGCTTCGTGTCCGCCGCCGAATCGAAAGACGCGCTGAGCGCATCGAAAAATATTCCCTGGCTGATCACCCGAGGCCGCAAAGGCGGTTCGACGCTGGTCGTAGCGGCGCTGCATGCGATCTTGAGTTTGGCGGAAAGCCGGCAACAAAACGGCTGATTCGATGGCGATGGCGGAACGCAAACCCAAAGGTACCCGTAAAGGCTATACCACCGGCGCATGTTCCGCTGCCGCCGCGCGGGCCGCCGTGTGCGGCTTGCTGGAAGGCAGGGTTCCCGAGACCGTCGAATGCCAACTGCCCAACGGCGAGACGGTTCGCTTCAAGGTGGCGGAGGCTTGGGTCAACAGCGATGGCGCGCATGCGGTCATTGAAAAAGATGCCGGCGACGATCCGGATTGCACCAATCACGCCCGGCTGACCGCCGACGTAGCTTGGATAGCGCAGCCGGACACGGTCGTACTGCACGGCGGCGAAGGTGTCGGCCTAGTAACCCGTCCAGGATTGGGGCTGGAAGTCGGCAGCGCGGCGATCAACCCGGTACCGCGCAAAAATATCGAACACAATATTCGTCTCATCGCATCCGAGGCTTTGAAAACCCGTGGTTTGCAAGTGACCATCTCGGTGCCGGACGGCGAAACGATGGCCAAAAAAACGCTCAATTACCGCTTAGGCATTATCGGCGGTATTTCGATTCTGGGTACGACCGGCATCGTCCACCCCTATTCCACCGCCGCGTTCCGCGCCAGCGTGGTACAGGGCGTCGAAGTCGCCGCGAATCAAGGACAAGACACCGTCGTTCTGACCACGGGTGGGCGCACCGAGAAATTCGTGATGCGCGAATTGCCGGCATTGAATGAAAGCTGTTTCGTGCAAATGGGCGATTTTTTGACCCCCGCGCTCGATACCGCTGAACGCTGCGACATTCGCAACATCATCATCGGCGGCATGGTCGGCAAACTCACTAAAATGGCACAAGGCGAAACCATCACGCATGCCGGACGTAATCCGGTCGATGTCGAACTGGTCGCCGACATCGCCCGCAGCATCGGCGCTCCGGAGACAGTTTGCCGGGCCATCGCCGAGCAGGAAACCGCTCGCTATGCCTCGGAATGTATGGCCGAGTTGGGTTTGGAATACGAATTCCACATCGAACTGGCCAAACGGGTGATCGCCACATTGGAACGGCGCTACCCTGGGAGTTTCGACATCGGCGTCTTGGTTTGCGACTTCGACGGCAATAAACTGGCGCAAGCCGGAAGGACTTAATCTCTATGTCATTGTGCACTATCATCGGCGTGCTCGACGACGGCGCCGCCAGCTTGAGCCGCGAGTCCTTGCAATCGTTGCGCGAAGCCAAGCACGTCATCGCCGGCAACCGCTTGCTAGCGGTACTGGCGGAAGACATCGCCGGAGCCCGGCATTACGATTTGACCGCCCGGCTCACGCAAGTGCCGGACTGGATCGACGCGGCCTTGGCCGACGAGGAGCCGGTGGCGGTCTTGGCCAGCGGCGATCCTTTGTGCCACGGCATCGCGGGTTATTTGACCGGCAAACTGGACCCGGCCCGGGTCCGAATACTGCCGAATCTCAGCAGCATACAACTGGCCTTTGCCGAACTGCGATTGCCCTGGCAATCGGCGACCATCGTCTCGGTGCATAGCAAGGATGCCGGCGAGTGGACGCCGGGAGCCACGCCGCAACATGGCCTGTATGAACTGATGCGGCATTGTCGAAGCAAAGACTTGCTGGCGGTATTAACCAGTCCGGACAATACCCCGGCACGCATCGCTCGCATGTTGCAAAGCGAAGGTTTGGCGGACCAGTTCGATATCGCGGTTGCCCAGCGCCTGAGGCAAAACGAACAGCGCGTCACCGGCTTTATCGGCATCGCCGAAGCGGCCGAAGCCGTCTACGCCGACCCCAATGTAGCGATTCTGAAACGCAAATCGCCGGCGCCGGCGCCGGTGCTGTTCGGTTTGAGCGATGCGAGTTTTCGTCAGCGCAAACCGGAAAAAGGCCTGATCACCAAACGCGAAATACGCGCCGTCTCGCTGGCGCGCATGCAGTTGACGCGCCGCAGCATCGTCTGGGACATCGGCGCCGGATCGGGCTCGGTCGGGCTTGAAGCGGCGCGCTTATGCCCGGACGGTCATGTCTATGCGATCGAGAAAAATGCCGGCGACATCGACAACATCGAGCAGAACCGGCTCGATTGGCGCATCGGCAATTACAGCGTCGTCCACGGCAAGGCGCCGCAATTTTTGGACGCCTGGCCCGACCCCGATGCGGTCTTCATCGGCGGTTCCGGCGGCGAACTGGCCGAATTGATCGCCTTGTGTTTGCAGCGCTTGCGGCCCGGCGGCTGGTTAGTGATGAACTTCGCGACCCTGGAAAACCTGTCGACGGCCATCGATACTTTAAAGCGCTTGGGCGCGGACTGGGACGCCTGCCAAATTCAGGCATCGCGCAGCAGTCCGATACTCGATATGCACCGATTACAAGCGGAAAACCCGGTATGGATCATTTCAGCAATACCTCATCATGAACAATAAACTCGGCACCCTCTACGGCATCTCGCTCGGGCCCGGCGACCCCGGCCTGGTTACTCGACGCGCCTGGGACTTACTCTCCGGCCCCGGCCATTGGGCTTACCCGGTGCGCAAAAAAAACAGCGACAGCTATGCGCTGGACATCGCCTTGCGCGCCGGACTCGCGATGCCCGGCGAACATAGCCCGTTGCATTTTCCGATGACCCACGACAGCGAAGTCCTGGAGCGTTATTGGCAAGAAGCGGCGCAAACCGTATTGACACGGTTGCAACAAGGCCAAGATGTGCTATTTCTAGTCGAAGGCGATGCCTCGACCTATTCCACCTTCGGTCATTTGCAACGGAGCGTTCGCGCGCTGGAACCCCGAGTACCGGTCGAAGTCATTCCCGGCGTGGCCTCGTTTCACGCCGCCGCGGCGCGTTGCGGCGAACCGTTGGCCGATGTCGACGACACTGTCGCGATCGTCCCGGCCGGCTACGGCATCGAACAGATCGAACGCATGCTGAACGATTTCGATACACTGGTGCTGCTGAAAGTCAAACCCTTACTGGACGACATCATCGAGCTCTTGCAACGCCGCGATTTACTCGACTACGGCTATTTCATCGAAAAAGCCGGCGCGCCGGAAGAGCGCGTCGTGCATGAACTGGCAAGTTTACGGGGGCAAAAGGTTAATTATCTGTCCCTGATGATTATCAAAAACCCGGGCCGCCGGCGTGGCGAGATGCAACGCGGCTGCCGCAAGAAAAAGGAAACTACCGATGCATGATGTGCGCGTTGCGATTATCGCGATCACCAAACACGGCGCGGCCATCGCCAGCCGCTTGGCCCCGCAAATCCCGGAAGCCGAAGTCGTGGTGTCGGCCAAACAGGCCGAACATCTGGGCGAGTTCGCCAATATCCGTAAGGTTTATCAGGGTGCATTGAGCGCGCAGATCGCAGACTTATTCGAGTCTTACGATCAGCTCATTTTTTTGGTGTCGCTCGGTGCGGTCGTGCGCTTAATCGCGCCGCATCTCAAGTCCAAGGACGAAGACCCCGGCATACTAATCATCGACGATGCCGCGCAATTCGTGATTCCGGTGCTTTCGGGCCATGTCGGCGGTGCCAATGCCTATGCCGAAAAAGTGTCCGCGCTGCTCGCAGCGACGCCGGTGCTAACAACCGCGTCCGATGTCGGCAAGACCATTCCGGTGGACATTCTCGGCCGCGAACTAGGCTGGCGAGTGGAAGCGCCAAAGATCAACATCACCCGCGTTTCGGCGGATGTGGTCAATCAATTGCCGATCGCGTTCGTGCAGGAAGCCGGCAGTAAAAACTGGTGGACCCGACCGACGCCATTACCGGACAACATACACCGTTTCGAGCGTTTCGAGGATGTCGATCTCGAACGCTACCGGTCGATTTTATGGGTCACGCACCGGGAAATCGATCCGTCCGTCTGGCAGCGGCTCGAAGAAAGGCTCGTGGTCTACCGGCCGCCGCAGGACCCGTCATGAAAGTCATGATCGGCATCGGCTGCGACCGTCATGCGAGTCTAGCCACCTTGCAAGAAGCCTTGGCGCAGGCCTTGCAAAGCTGCGGCCTGGACGAATCGGCGATTGCAGGGCTCGCCAGCATCGACAAAAAACAAGATGAGACTGCGTTAATGCAACTGGCGGCAAGCCGGGATTGGCCGCTGTATTTTTACCCGGCCGAAGCGCTGGCGAGTATTCCGGTGCCGAATCCGTCGGCCGTGGTGTTGAAATACATGGGCACTCCGGCCGTGGCCGAAGCCGCCGCCTTACTGGCCGCGAACAGCGATATGCAAGATTTGCTGGTCGAAAAACACAAACACCTAGGCGCGGACGGCAAAAACGCCACCGTGTCGATAGCGAGAATACCATGACACCAACAGGAAAAATTTTACTGGTCGGCATCGGTCCCGGCGCTCACGAACACATGACCTTTCGAGCCCGAGAAGCGATAGCCGAAGCCGATGTCGTGATCGGCTACAGCACCTATATCAAACTGGTCAAGGACTTGCTCGACGGCAAGGAAGTGATCAAAAAAGGCATGACCGAAGAACTCGATCGCAGCATCGAAGCCTACGAGCATGCCAAACAAGGCAAGACCGTCGCGCTAATTTCCTCCGGCGACATCGGCGTCTACGGCATGGCCGGCCCGACTTACGAATTATTGCTCGACAGCGGCTGGACGCCCGACGATCCGATTGAAGTGGAAGTGGTTCCCGGCAGCACCGCGCTGTCCAGTTGCGCCTCCTTGGTCGGCGCGCCGTTGACTCATGATTTTTGTTCGATTTCGTTGTCCGATTTATTGACGCCGTGGCCGGTCATTGCCCGGCGTCTGGAAAGCGCCGCGCAAGGCGACTTCGTAGTAGCCTTGTATAATCCGAAAAGCGGCCATCGTACCCAGCATATCGTCGAAGCGCAACGTATCCTGTTACGCCACCGCAGCCCGGAAACGCCGGTGGCCATCGTCAAATCGGGCTACCGCGCCTTGCAGAACATTCAACTCGTCAAGCTGGCCGACATGGCCGATTGCGATATCGGCATGTTGACCACTGTATTGGTCGGCAACAGCAGTACCTTTGTCCGCGAAGGCTTGATGGTAACGCCGCGCGGCTACGCCAACAAATACGATGCACTGACTGGTGAAACACGGGACGGCGAACAAGCGGGCCGCTCGCTGAGCATGGGTCTGGACGGCTGGAAAGGCGCAGTCCGCCGTTATTTACGCGACAACCCCGAAATGACGCTGCAAAAAACGGCGGAGTATTTCGGTCAACCGCTGGCAGAAATACTCGATGCCGTCGGCCAGTCGACGCCTGACGAGTCAGCCGGTAGTTTCACCGCGCGGCAAGTGAGGCAGGACCTGCAAGACGGCTTGTTGGATTCGTTGCCGCACTGGGGCAAATTACGCGCCGTGGTTCGCAGCGAAGGCGGTGCGGTGGCCGAATTGTTGATCGACGGCGCCGATTTACAGAAAAAAAACGATTGGCTGAACATTGTCAACGACGCCTTTCATTTACACATCGATTGGAGTCAGGCCCGGCAAACCTGGTTCGTCAGCCGCGGCGAGAAGGCTCACGGCATTCAAGTGACCGATGCTCAGGGCGATTTGTTGTTCAATCTATGGCTGGTCGCTGGCGATGCCGGATTCGACGCCCGAGCCTTGCAGCGCTACCGGGACGACCGCGAGGAATTATGCCAAACCTTAACATCGGATATTCATCATGACTAATCACACACCCTCCATGCCCGAAAAACCCAAAATGGGCGACTACAAGCGCCATCTGCTAGTTTGCACCGGTCCGCGCTGCACCGAAGACGGCGAAGCGCAGGCATTATTCGAAACTTTGGGCGAAAAATTCAAAGCCGCCGGCATCGATAAAGGCGCGCTCAGAGTCAAGCGTACCCGCACGCACTGTTTCGCCACCTGCAAATCCGGACCGATCATGTGCGTGCAACCCGACGGCATTTGGTACTACAACGTCAACGAAACCAATCTGCAACGCATCATCGACGAGCATTTGCTCGGCGGCAAACCGGTCGAGGAATTGATTTATCATCGCGCTTGTTCTGCTGATGAGCAGTGAGCAGTGAGCAGTGAGCAGTGAGCAGTGAGCAGTGAGCAGTGAGCAGTGAATGATGCGGTATTTCAATCACCTGTCAAGACCGCATCTTAGGCATCTTTTGTGGGAGCGATTCCCTGATCGTCCCTCACCTAGCGTTCACTGCCATTAAGTTAAGGATTTTTCCGTTCGCCCTGAGCCTGTCGAAAGGTGAATGGAAAAGCCTGGGTCGATAAGTTAAGCCGCCCATGGTTCGACAGGCTCACCACGAACGGCTTAACTTAATGGCAATGTCACCTAGCGTTAGGTGAGGGAAAGCCGCAAACGTCAGAATACAATCAATGCTATCGAGATCGAATTGGCTAAACCTATGCAGATTTATACAAACGCACATTAACAATCGATAGTCATGGACTTCTTTCCGCTGTTCTTGAACATAAAAGACCAACCTTGCTTGGTGGTTGGCGCCGGCGATATCGCGGCCCGTAAGATCGAACTGTTGCTTCGCGCGGGCGCCAAGGTCGTCGTGGTCGCGTTGGAAGTCGGCGAAGCGGTCGCCGCCCTTCAAGACGAACATGCCATCATTATTCGCCGAAAAGCCTTCACGAGCGACGATATCGACGGCATGCGCTTGGTGGTATCGGCAACCAACGATCGTATCACTAATGCTAAAGTCGCAACGCTAGCCAAGCAACGCCGAATTCCAGTCAATGTCGTCGATAACCTGGACCTATGCAGTTTTATCTTTCCGGCGATCATCGATCGTTCGCCGCTGCTGATTGCTGTCTCTTCGAGCGGCGCATCGCCGGTCTTGTCGCGACTGCTTCGCGCGAAGATCGAAACGGCGATTCCGGCCTCCTTCGGGTTATTGGCAGGATTCATCGAACAGTTTAAAGCCCGAGTCTTACAACAAATCCCCCAAGCCCGTCAGCGACGAAATTTCTGGGAGACTATCGTACAAGGCCGCGTCGCCGAATTAATTTTTGCCGGCCGGCAACGAAAAGCGGAAAGTCAATTGCTTACGCAGCTGGACCATGCCGGCGCCGCAGACAGACAAGGCGAGGTTTACTTGATCGGCACCGGCCCGGGCGATCCTGATTTACTGACGTTCAAAGCCTTACGCTTACTACGGCAAGCCGATGTCATCGTTTACGACCGCTCGGTTTCCGGCGAAATTCTCAAACTCGCGCACAGCGATGCCGAAACGATTTTTGTCGGACAACAAGACGGTAATCACAGTCTGACGCCGGCGGCCATCCATCGGCAGCTGGCGGAACTGGCTTCATCGGGCAAAAAAGTGGCGCGTCTAAAGGGCGGCGATCCTTTCATATTCGGCCGGGGCGGCGAAGAAATCGAAACCTTGATGCAATCGGGCATCCACTTTCAAATCGTTCCCGGCATTACCGCAGCGTCGGGTTGCGCAAGCTATTCGGGCATTCCGTTGACCCACCGAGATCATGCACAGTCCTGCACTTTTGTCTCCGGTCATATCCAAAACGGCCGCATCGATCTCGATTGGCGGCAATTGGCCAAACCCAAGCAAACGGTAATCATTTATATGGGGATATCGGGCCTTGAAAGCATTTGCCGGTCTCTGATCGATCATGGCTGCCCTGCCGACCTGCCTATCGCCGTGATTCAATCGGGCGCGACACACAAGCAACGCGTGTTCATCGGCACGCTAAGCGATAGGCCTGCCTATTCGGAATTTGCCGAAAGCGATGCGCCGGCATTGACCATCGTCGGTACGGTCGTCAATCTGCATCGGCAATTGAACTGGTTTTCAACCTAGATTCGAAGATTTGTCCACGAAAATCACAAAATACACACGGTTGTTACATAAATCTTTTGAACCTTCTATTGGGTGAGCAACTTGGAGAGTATAACTAACGTTCAGGAAAGCCTGGCAATCGCCCCAGCAAATGAAAGCTTAACCGCGTAGCCCGGATGGAGCGCAAGTGCAATCCGGGACGTTCGAGGTCACGCAATCCCCGTATTCCGCTTACGCTGCATACGGGCAACGAACTTTCCCAGTAATTAAATATTTTCGTGTGTTTCGTGGACAAAAAGCGGGGCGATGTTTCGCGACGGCAAGCAGGGTTTCCCTGCCGCTACGAGCGAATACCAGTGAGTGATGTTCTTTCAACGCCATTCTCAATATACCTAAGTTATAAGATTCGTCGTCGGCACATAAAATCGGACCATTTACCATCATGGTCTTCACTCCATATCATTGCTCAAGCGATAAATTAGTTGCCCGGTTTGTTCCTCGGCGGCACGAAGATCGAAGCTATCCACTAATTCCTGAATAGGTCTCAGCATCTGCCGAGGCAAAGTTTTTTCAAGCTCGAGCAATACGGGTTCGGCAACATCGCATCATTTTACTTATCTTTACCATTCAGACGGCCGATTCCGCGCAACGTATCGTTCAATATAAGCTGCAACTGTTGAATCGACTCATCTATCGTAGCTCCGTCTTTTAAAAGACTAGACTCGATCTTTTCAGCCAACTTCCACACTTGTATCAGCGCCAAGTTTCCTGCCGTTCCTTTCAATTTATGCGCCAAGGCAAGAGCACTTTCCCGCTCGCCTTGAGCCATCATTTTGGCGATTTCGTCTCCGTCATATCCGTGCGATTCGGCAAACTTTTGTAAGTATTTATAGTAAGTTGCAGCATCCCCCCAATTATTAAGGCCTCTGTCTATATCTATCATGGGAAACTGTGAATCGTCTTTCTTAGCTGAAGCGATCGGCTCATTCTTAGAATCAGCCGTTACTTGTGGACCGGTAACATATTGTTGCAAATAAGCGATTAATTCCTCGACATCGAACGGTTTGGCAATGAATCCATTCATCCCGGCATTGAGCGCTGCAGCCTGTTGATTCTTGAATGCACCGGCGGTCAGCGCCACAATAGGCAACAGAGTCAGGCCAAGGACTTCACGAATTTGCCGAGTCGCTTCATAACCATCCATGAGCGGCATTTGTATATCCATCAATACTACATCGGCCAAATCCGGATTCAGTCTTAACCATTGCAAGGCCGCATGACCCTCGTCCGCCAAATAAACGGTAGCCCCTTCGGCTTCCAAAATACGCCTTGCCATATCGCGGTTTATCTCACTATCATCGACCAGTAGCAGATTTAAGCCGTTGAGACGTTTCTCGGATGGCGTTGTATTGTTATGCTGTATTGACCTTTCGCCTTGACGACGCTGTTTGGCATCGGATACGGCATTATAGAGCGAAGAAGCGGTAATCGGTTTGTGCAAGACGGCATCGGCTATTGCCACATCCGGTTCGCGTAGCAATGCATCGCGGTCATGAGCGGTGGCAATAACGATGATCGGAGCATCGGCAATATCGCCAAGCTCCTGTCTTATGCGTTTGCCGGCTTCGAGACCATTAACACCGGGCATACACCAATCCAATAATACAATATCGGGGAGTTTATTATTCCGTGCTCGTTCGATCATACGCTCCACAACTTCTTCGCCCGACTCGACGACCTCGGGAGTCCAGCCCAAGCTACGCACCGTTGCCGCCAACATTTCCCTGGCCACGGGATGATCGTCGGCGATCAATACGTTTTGAAACGCGATGGACGGATGCACATACTCTTGAGGCTCAACCCGCTCTATCGGCAGCATCAACCAAAACTCGCTGCCGATACCAAGCTCGCTGTTGACGCCGAGTTCTCCGCCCATCATTTGCACCAAATACCGACATATCGATAAACCCAGCCCTGTTCCGCCGAAACGGCGTGTCGTCGAAGTGTCTTCCTGAGAAAAAGCATTAAAAATTTCCGCTTGTTTTTCAATAGGAATACCCATGCCAGTATCGCGGACGCTGAAACGTAGATAATCCCGGCCATCCTTGGGCGGTAATTTGATGACGGAGATCGTAACGCTCCCCTGCTGTGTGAATTTAAGCGCATTACTGGTCAAATTAACCAATATTTGTTCGAGCCGAAGCGCATCGCCCCGAAGAAACTCGATACCCTCGGGAGCCGGCCCCATAATCAATTCGACTTTATTGCTGTATTCGATGGACGACATGAGCGTGGCTAAGTTGTCCAGAACATCGCTCAGCCGAAATGGCGCGTGCTCGATTTCCAGTCGCCCCGATTCTATTTTGGAAAAATCCAGAATATCGTTGATGATTCCAAGCAACGACCGGCCGGCTATGCGAATTTTCTTCACCAAATTAAGTTCATCGGTACCAAGTTCGGCTTTTTCCAATAAATAGGCCAATCCAAGTATCGCGTTCATTGGGGTCCGTATCTCATGACTCATATTGGCCAAAAAGTTGCCTTTAACACTGGCAAGCCGTTCGGCCTCCTGTTTTGCCGCCTGTAATTCAGCGGTACGCTCGACCACGTTTCGCTCCAAGGTTTCATTCATTCGAAGCAAGGCATCTTGGATCCGCTTGCGTTCGGAGATATCGACAATGGTTGCCACGACAAAAAGTTGATTATCGCTCCGATAGGGACTCAAGCCGATTTCTATCGGAAATATAGAACCGTCCTTGCGAGTTCCATATAAGTCTCTTCCCTCACCCATCGCCCGAGTCGTTGGGTTTTGTAAATAATCTTTACGCTGCCTGGCATGGCGTGAACGAAACTTTTCGGGAAGCAATATTTCCACGGGTCTATTGATCACTTCCGATACTTGATAGCCGAATAGATTCTCGAAGGCCGGGTTAGCCATGACTATTTTCCCTTCGGCATCGACGACCAACAAGCCGCTGGCATTTGCTTCGAATAACATTTGAAAACACGCTTGAGCCTCTTGTAAACGAGTCGCCGACTCCGCTTCGCCCCGCGCCAGAGCCGCTTCCTTCTCGGCCAGAGCGCGCGCCGATTTTGCCTGAATTAGACGCCCTATGCCTATCGCAAACAATAGCAAGATCACCGAAGCACTCGCGACCTTAGCCGACCAAACATTATTTTCCACCGTCGATAATTTTTCCATTGGTAAATGGCTAATCACTTTCCAATGTATGTTGTGCGATAAGCGAGCATCTTGTATGGGCGTTAGCAAAACGGAACTCCATGTCCAAAGCCCGTCGTCAAGTCTGATCTGGCCTTTTTTCTGCCGGGTTATTGCTTCCCACACTTGAGGATACCGTGTAGCCAGAGTCGCTTTCCGTTGAAACATGAAACCCCATTCATCCTCTGCATTGGGGCTTTTTAGCCAATAGCCCTCGTCATTGACCAACATCAACCTGTCAATGGCGGGGCCGGCGCTTTGGACGAAAGCATCCAGCATGGATTTTGCCATTATATTAATGATGAGAATGCCTCGAGGTTTACCTGCCACATCAAATACTGGGCTTGAGACCCTTATCGTCGGCTTGTAAGGAATCTCGATACGGCCGTCGTCCATATTCAAATCGAGCGGGGAAATATAAATCTCCCCTTGCTTCAGCAGCATGGTATCGGTAAAAAAATAGCGATCGACTTTAGCCTGTAATTCGTCGTGAGGAACGACGATCGGGCGCCCTCTTCTGTTATTGACTCGCACTTGCTCTATTCCTTGTTCGTCGATCCAGCGTACTTTGTCATAAATTGGGTTACGCGTCATTAACGAAAAAAATGCTTCTTGCATAGAGCTCGTGTCCGAGCCATTCGGGGCCTGATAAACCCTGCGAACCGGATTTTCATCGATTAAGCTCATCAAATGACCTATTGGAACAGCCAACTCTTGATCCAAGCGACCTTGCCCCAACTCGACAAAAATTGTTTCGTCGGCCATCAGCATAGATAATTCGGCATGAATGCGCGATTCGCCCAACAACAAAGTACCTGCCATGACTAAAAAGCTAACGGGCAGAAATAGCAGCATAAAATCCTTAAAAAATCGGCCTCGACCTAAAGTCGTTTGATAAGGATCGTGCTTGCTTGAACGATTGAGTAGTGTATTCAAAACGGCTGTTATCCTCTAAATTACAAATAAATGACTTTATCAAGGCGGTTGCCGGTTTAGTGCAAGCCTAACAGAGCCATTCAGCCTGGGTTAAAAGCTAGCTTTCAAATTGAGTTTTTATTGTTTTTATTTAACGCCAACCCTTTGTAATATCGATTATTTACCTGATCAATAAATAACTTACCACATAGAGTGTAGACTAGATTTTATGTTCTAGCGGCTAAATTATGCAACCCGACATATCGCATTCAAGCTTATTAACCCAATTTAATAGTATTGAGGCTACTAATACCTAGCGCCTAATCTGAGCAAGCAATGCTTAAACCTAACGTTCATGAAGGCCTAGCCATCGCCCTGGCAAATGAAAGTTCTCTGGTGGCGGAGGGTGCGGTCACTCGCCCGACAGGACGCCGTGAATACGTCCATGTAGGCTCGACGGCGGCTCCCTGCCGCCGACGCCTGTCGATCGAGCAACCGCACCCTCTCTGGAACCGGTATTGCCAGCACAGAGCTTTGTATATCGAAAAATTAGATAAAGTGTCCAAATCTACGAACTTTCACAGTAAAAAAACATTTCACCATGAAGATCATGGAGAATAAGAAGTTGATTCATTTGTATAGAACTTTAATTTATCCAATGTAACTATTCAGTCCCCCGTAAATTATCGTTCCCACGCTCTGCGGGGGAACGCCTGAGTACCGCTCCAGCGGTACAAGATGCTAAAGCGTCTCGGTTTTCATTCCCACGCCGGAGCGCTCATCATTATACATAAATTGTAGGGTACGCTGCGCGTACCAAAGCCGTGCCCTGGAGGTTCGGTTGGCACATGAACATTGCGGGGTTGCCATGGCATAAGCGCCAACTTAAGAATCTAAGTATTTGATTAAGTAAGACTAACGCCACCTCCCCGACCTTCAATAATGAGCTCCAAAACACGCCCCGGCAAACCCTGAAGCTTTCTCTTGCGCGGACGTTCACAAAGGCTTTTTACGTGGTCATCAATAAAGCGCTCATTTTTTGGAAAACAAGCCGTAAGTCCTGCCTTGATCTCATTGGCGATCGTGCGCCATAAACGCCAATGGGTAATCGAACGATCACCGTCCATTGTGGTAGCCGCCCGGCCGAATCGGCGCTGCGCTATTTTTTGAGTCACTGCAGCAAACAGTAACTTGCCGTGCAAATATAAATCCGCCAGCTTGCTGTCTTTTCGGGCGCGTAGCCGGTCGATATCAAGCAAGCTCTTTAGCCGCTTTATGACCAGCTCCACTTGCCAGCGAACCCGGTAGAGCTCAGCGATTGATTTCGTGTCGAGCAGCGCTTCGGGGAGCGAAGTAAAAATCAACACCCAGCCGCTCAGCATCAAGGTCTTTTGGCTCGCCGTGCGACCTTTATCACGCGCGCGTTGTTTCGCTTTGCGGCGTGCTTGCGCGCCTGTTCCGGCGGTAACGGCATCGCATGCACCACGCCTTCAATACGTTTGTCTTGATGGCACAGATAAACCGGTATCGCACCCGGCTGACCATTCAAATCGCGTATGCGCTGTTCCCAATCGATTTTAACACTTTCGGTTCGTTGCACCGTTCGTAAAGCGTCATGCTGTGTGGATTGTAGCGCAGTACGACGTGGCCGCCGCGATCAATGAGCGGGACTAAAGACTTCGGTTGGTTGTAGCCTCGATCAACCAACGCGACATCACCTGCAGTCAACTGATAGTGATCCAAGCTCTCGCCGACTTTATCGGTCGTGACGTTGACCTCGCGAAGTGTCAAGCTCATCAAGTCGATCGCCACATGCAAGCGATACGTTGTTTCTTTCGCGCCGGGTTCTTGCACGGTCGAACCGTCAATCACAATGAAATTCAAGGAGCCATTGTTGATCTGTTTATCCAATCCGAACACACGCTTCAGTAACGACTTGATCCACACCACGCAGGCCGCCAGTCGCTTGGTCACCGCCGTGTCGCTCAAATAGCCTTGAAGCTTGGCAACTTCGCCGGCACAGCTGCGCAACGACAAGTCCTGTCCGCAATACAACAGGACTAACTGCAATAATTGCAACGGTGATCGGATTTTCCGTGCCCGTGCAAACGCCTGTAATTCATAGGCCTGCTCCTGGAAATCTGCTGGGAGCTCTTGCAAAAAGTCATCAAAAAGGGTATCTGTTAGCTGTGGCTGCTTCATAGGGATTTTCACTTTCGTCGGTAAAAATACTCTATGTTGTGGCCACATCTTGATTTTTCAACTGTGAATCAATGCCTTGCGTCTTAAGTTGGCGCTTATGGGTTGCCATGGTACGCACAGCGTACCCTACGCGGTTCGTCTGGCGTTAGGTGATCCGCTAATGTTAAGTGACAATAAATGGTATCGAGGTCTCATTGGTTAAGATTGCAAAAGGGTAGTTTTTGACTTATGTATAACGATGAGCGCCGGAGCGTGGGAATGATAGGGGGTGTGAATAATTACTATCCAATAGATTAGAGGGAATATTTAGGTATTCTATTGAAATACTTCATGTGCTTCATGGTTATACTGACGAATTTATACCTTTCGCACTTCAAATTTCAGCAGTGCCTTAGGAGGCGCCGGGATATTGCAATCTGAAAAACAATAAAGGGAGCCAGAAGAAATACGATTATTCCGTTGCACTCCATTTCATGCGTCGATTCAAAATTGCAAAATGAAGTGCTTTTAGGGGAAAATAGGCGGTTTCGTGTAGCTTATGCTTTTCGAAAAGCATAAACGAGAGCATCGGCTTTGGCCTTCATCATTCCACACATTAACTCGCATCGAAACCACAGGCGAAAATCATGTCAATAGAGTCAAGACACATTCAGTTGATGGACACTACCCTGCGTGACGGCGAGCAAACGCAAGGCGTCGCCTTCACGCCGACCGAAAAAGTCAGTATTGCCAAGGCCTTGTTGCAGTTTTTGCGCGTCGATCGAATCGAAGTCGCTTCGGCTCGAGTGTCGGAAGGTGAAAAAGAAGCCGTCAGCCAAATCAATCAGTGGGCCCGGCAAGAAGGTTTCGCCGACCGCGTCGAAGTATTAGGCTTCGTCGATCATACGCGCAGTGTCGATTGGATTCGATCTACGGGCGGATCGGTCATCAACCTGCTGGCCAAAGGCAGCGAAAAACACTGCCGCGAACAACTCGGCAAGACGCTCGAACAACACAGCACCGAAGTTCTGCAAACCATCGCCTATGCTCACGAACAAGGCCTGAAAATCAACATCTACCTGGAGGACTGGTCGAACGGCTACAAAGATAGTCCCGATTATGTCTATGGGCTCGTGGACCGCTTGCGGCATAGCCCGGTCAGCCACTTCATGCTGCCGGACACATTAGGCGTCATGGCTCCGGACGAAGTTTTCAACAGCTTCCACGATATGTGCGGGCGCTACCCGGATTTATTGTTCGATTTTCATCCGCACAACGATTACGGTTTGGCGACTGCCAATGTTATGGCTGCGGTTAGGGCCGGCATCAGCGCCGTACATTGCACCATCAATTGTTTAGGCGAACGCGCGGGCAACGCATCCCTGGCTGAAGTCGCCGTGGTCCTCCGCGATAAAATGAACATGCAATTGTCCATCGACGAAAGTCATTTGGTACGCATCAGCAACATGGTGGAAAATTTTTCCGGCAAGCGCGTTGCCGCAAATGCGCCGATCGTCGGCGCCGATGTCTTTACACAGACCGCGGGCATCCATGCCGACGGCGACCAAAAAGGCGGTCTATACAAAACCCGCTTAGGACCGGAACGCTTTTCCCGAACTCATAGTTATGCCTTAGGCAAAATGAGCGGCAAGGCCTCGCTGAAAAAGAATCTCGAACGACTCGAAGTCGAACTTTCCGAAGAAGACCAGAAGAAAGTTCTCGCACGCATTGTTAGCCTCGGCGACTCCAAACAAACCATCACGACCGACGATCTACCGTTCATCATCGCCGATGTTCTCGAAAGCAAGAGCTATCAACATATTAAATTGCTGAATTGCTCGCTCAATAGCGGCTTGGACCTCCAATCCACGGTCAGCCTTCGCGTCGAAATCCAAGGCGAAAACCACCAAGCTACCGGCGCCGGCAGCGGCGGCTTCGATGCCTTCATCGACGCAATCAGCAAGGTGCTCAAAAAATACGACTACCGATTACCCGAACTAGCCGATTATGAAGTCCGCATACCGAAGGGCGGCCACGCCAATGCATTGACCGAATGCGTAATAACGTGGAATTGCGGGAACGAATTACGCAAAACTCGAGGCGTCCACGTCAATCAAGTATTTTCTGGAATCATGGCCACGATTAAACTGATCAACATTCAATTACATGAAATGAAATCCTCCGCTGAATAGCGGCAGACTCCGTGAACACAAACTCGACAACAGTCTAATTCACGATGTATTGAGTTTTAAATTTTTCCATTCACTTAAAAACATAAAAAATGAAGCATTATAAAATCGCAGTATTGGCCGGCGACGGCATCGGCCCCGAAATCACCCACGAAGCCCTCAAGGTTCTCAAAGTCATCGAAGAACGTAACGATGTTACCTTCGAATTGATGCCCGCCTCGTTCGGAGCTTGCGCCTACTTCGAAACCGGCGACGCCTTCCCGCAAGCGACCATCGATATATGCGACCAAGCCGATGCGATTCTGAAAGGCCCGATCGGCTTGAGCCATGAAGAAGCAAAAAAAATCCCCATCGACCAACAACCCGAGCGCGGCGCTTTACTGCCGATGCGCCGTCGCTACAATACCTACGCAAATTTCCGCCCGGTTTCTCTACCGAAATCTCTGGCGCATTTTTCACCGCTCAAGCCTGAAATTATCGGCGAAGGGATCGATCTGATCATCGTGCGCGAATTGGTCGGCGGCCTGTATTTCGGCGAAAAAGAAATGGGTGTCAACGACAAAGGACTGCGTTATGTCCGTGAAACGCTGGAATACGATGAGGAACAAATTCGTCGTATCATGCACGAAGCATTCAAATTGGCCAGTAAACGCCGCAAGTTGCTGCACAATATTCACAAAAGCAACGTACTGAAATCCAGCGTGTTATGGAACGAAGTCATGGAAGAAGTGGCCAAGGAATATCCGGACGTCAAGGTCGTCAACTTCCTGGTCGACGCGGCGGCAACAGCCTTATGCCTGAACCCGATCCAGTTCGATGTCATGGTCATGGAAAACATGTTCGGCGATATTCTCAGCGACCAAGGCGGCGGCATATTGGGATCTCTCGGCTTGATGCCTTCGGCCTGCATCGGTCCCGATAAAGCCTATTACGAACCGTCGCACGGTTCAGCACCGGATATCGCCGGTAAAAACATCGCGAATCCTTATTCCATGATCGGTTCGGTCGCGATGATGCTGGAAAACAGCTTCGATATGGCTGCTGAAGCTAAAAATGTATGGGATGCGATGCAAGGTGTTTTCGGCGACGGTTACTCCACCGCCGATTTGTCGAAACCCGGCAGCGGCGTGACGATGATCAGTACCGAACAATTTGGTGACAAAGTCGTGGAAAAATTGCGGAATATGCCCAAAGCTTAATCCTAGAAAGAGCAGTTGGCATGTGTTGTAGACCGTTCGTGCTGAGTAAAGTCGAAGCATGAAGGGTCTACAACACTTTCACCGGCCTGGTGAAGCCTCAAACTCCCGTTCGCCCTTCGACAGGGCTCTCCTGAGCGTAGCCGAAGGGGCTCAGGGCGAACGGGAGTTTGAGGCTCTCAATTGCTCTTTTCAGGTTAATAGTTGAAGTTAAACCACTTCGCTATTTCCCAAGCCCCCGCTCTCATCGTTATGCATAAGTCAAAAATTACCCTTTTGCAACCTTAACCAATGAGACCTCGATACCATTTATTGTGACTTAAGACTTTCGGCCTCGAGATCGCGATCAGAGGATCGCTCTCACAGAGCGGCCGCAGCTCTCTGATAGGGGTAGGGAAGATTTCTCTCCCCTCCCTCCGAACCGTGCATGCGGTTCTCCCGCACACGGCTCTCCAGTCGGTGGTTTCCTCATCGGGACAAGCTGGTGAGCAATGGTGTTATTAATTGGTGAACCCCATTACTCCGCGTTACCACGTCAGCCCGCAAACTCGGTTTGATTCGTTACCTTCGGCTCCCTTCAACGGCTGAGCCTCTTTAAGCCTTTTACCTGAGGTTGGCTTAATGGCCGTGACACCGAACGCTACCTCGTTTCCACCTTCCTACCCTTCTTTCCTATGGCCGGTTTTGCTAGCCGGCTTTTACCATCTTTTCCCCTCTCGGTTTAGGCTCGTGTTTGTTTTCTCTGTTTGCGCCTGGTTTCCCAGCGGTGCCACACTATCCTCGCCTTGCCTTGAGCTTCCTCGACTTACGGTAATATAAGGGTTCTGACTCCTGCCACGGTCACCTCCGTAACAGGTCTCCCCAGTTTCTTCACAATACCTTCTGAACATTCCACTCCCAACCACAAGGTAGGCCCATTTATCGTTTTATCTGCCACAACAACGTAAATGATGGTTTTCAGGCTTCGTCGACTCCCAGGGGACTCGCCGCCTTACCCCGCCGAATCGGATTCGCTTTACTGCGGACTGCTCTTTTGCCTCCAGTTGCTCTCCACCCCACCTCGCGGTGACGCAGTTACTTTCAGCTACGACGTTATGGCTTACGCCGACAGGGACTTACACCCTGCTGATTTTGTGCCCTCCTGGGCGCACTGGGAGCGACGCCTTCGTCGCGACTATCGAAGCCAGTAACCCTCAAACACCAATAGCCTTTCCGGACAACACAACAATTTAGCGCTCGGTCGCTACTTTTTGCACAATTAGGTATATTTATACTTATGTATAAAGACGAGAGCTCCCGCTTCCTGAGACCGACACAACCTCCACGCATTCTCAATCAACCCCGACTTACTCGCTCTATGTTCCTTGATTATCGGGAAGCTAGAGCTTCCTGGACAGATTACCCAAGCTGGAGCTTGGGTAACAGCATATTTTAGTCTTTGTAACCTCGATACCATTTATTGTAACTTGGTATTCTCGGCCTCAACATCGCGATCTGGGGATCGCTCCCACAGAGCACCCAACCCTTTTGCGGGAGCGACACCTTCGTCGCGATTTCGAGGCCGTGAGCGTTAAACGCCAACAAATGATATCGAAGTCTCATTGGCTAAGTAACTGTTTAAAAACTGCCTCCCGATTTTTCTCGGGCGCGTTACGCTAAACTTCGGTAAATAAATGATAGACAGTTATACCTTTCACACTTCAAATTTCGGCAGTATCTGAGGAGGCGCCGGGGTGTGCGGCAAAGGCTTTGCCAGCATGGAGCTGGCATAGAGCCTACAGGGATGTATTCACCCAGCACCTAAATTCCACAGCCCATTGGCTAGGATTAATTGTCTTGGATAATTTAGGTGCTGGGTTTACGGCGTCCTTTGACGGACACCCCTGCGCCGAATTTTGATCTGCGATGTGCATACTTAGCGAAGATAAACCCCGTCCGAACCAATCTTCCCCGCTCCGTTCAACACATAAATACCTGCCGAATTGGCTGGCACATGAAAACCCAGACAGCCGTTACCGACCGACATTTCCTTCCCGGTGATTGCGTCGCGATAAACGCCGTTACGGATATTTTCAACCGCAATGTCCTGATCACTTCCGATTGACAGGCCGACCACGGCATAGCTCGCTCCATCTTGAAAATCGCGTACGAATCGCATGCCGCTTCCCCACTCATGGATTTGGCTCATTTCGCCCTTTTGCAATGCGGGTATCGCTCGCCGGATCTGATTCAAGCGCTTGATGTGTTGATATAGCGGATGGCTTTGGGTCGTACCAATGTTCTCGTCGGTCAGATGATCGCCGAAATAGGCCCTACCGGTTTGATCGAGCGTGTCGTCGTTACCGATAACATCCTGCGGCGCACCTTTCATGAACTCGATTTCCTCGCCGTAGTACAAGCAAGGAATGCCGCGCACGGTCCACAACAAATTATAAGCGGCCGCCGCCATCCACTGCTCGCCTTTAAAGCGGAAACGAAAGTCGTTGTCAGGCCCGACATCGTGATTCTGTAGAAAGGTCACCAGCGTCGAGGCATTGCCGTAGATCCAATCCATTTCCAGCACCCTAGCCACACCTTCGAAGCTGCCCCGACTCAGATTATCGCGAAAGGTCGAGAACAATCCGAAATCGAGTTGCGGAAAACCGGAATCGCCGCCGGAATGCGGATTACGCGGATCGTGACCCAAGCGTGTATACCACCACGGACGAATAAACGAAGGCCCGTTGTCGCCGCCGCCGAGATCGCCCCAACCGTAGCCCTTGACCAAATTTTCCCCGAACACGAACAGCCCCGGCTTGTGCGCCTTCCAGGCATTGACGTATTCCAATAGATTGTCGCGCGGCACATGCTTGACCGTGTCGATGCGTAGCGCGTCGACACCCATGTCGAGATAACGGTTGACCGCGCCGATCAGATAATCCTTGACGTTTTGACGGTCGGTCGCGAGGTTGATGCAATCGCCGGCGATATGTTTCTTCTGAACGGCCTCGCTTTCCCAATCGCCGCCGCAGATAAAGCCGTGCTGCATGTACCATTCGGGATCGAGAGCTTGCGCGTCGATGCCGAAAAAACGGCCGGGATCGTAACCGGGTTTCGGAATCGTTTCGCCGGTCTTGGGATCTTGCAGCGGCAACTTGCCTTCGGGATCGCTATGATGCCTTTCACGATACCAGTCAGGAGCCAACGGGTTGTCGATGTCGTCGCGGTTCGGCCAAGTGTAATTGCCAAGATGGCCTTGATACGGCCCGTGGTCGACCCGACCTTGCTCCGAACCTTGCGGTACATAATATTTGATCGGCAGATGATCGATGTGCACCTTGCCGCGAATACCGTACTGGCAGGAATGATTGACGACGACATCCTGAATGATTTTGATGCCGCGTTTATGGGCTTCGTCGATCAAATCCTGATAGGTAGCATCGGGCGATTCTAGGCGTGGATCGATACGGGTCCAATCGTAGGCGTGATAACCGTGATAATCCAAACCGCTACGGTTCTCGACCGGCGGCGTGATCCAGATCGCTGTGAAGCCGAGATCGCGGAGGTAGTCGAGACGTTCGATCAAACCTTTGAAATCGCCGCGCCAATGCGGGTCTTCCGGTTCTCCGGTTTCAGGATTGAACTTGATGCGGTCGCGGCAGAAAAAACTGATGCTCGGGTCGCCTTCATTGAAACGAGCGGTCAGCAAGAAATAGATCGTTTCCTCACGAAAATCGCCCAATGGCCCGTTCGGATCGACCGGAACATGTAAAGGCTTCGCCGAAGCGTTTGAGCTCGACCGTGTCGCGGCTGAAATCCCGCTAAAGGCGGCCACTCGCGGATCGACGTTCTCTTCGCATTCATACCAATGCCCGTTCGCGTAATAGCCGCTGCAGGCGCAGTGCAAATCCTCAGTCTGCGAACCATTGCCATCGCTGAAGACCACGCTGGCGGACTTCGCGTCGTTGAAGCGGTAAACAAACCAGCCGTCGCCATCGGCCGTTACCGGCTCGCCCGGCCAATCTGTGCTATCGCCGCTCGGATAGGTATTCCAGTAATGGATATGAACGGAATCCGCCCAATCGGCGGGTTTGAGGAAACGTATGACGAGCTCGGACATGTGATTTTGGAGCAAATGGTGAATAGGAAGGATTTTAAGACAGGATGCGAGCCTTGAAACAGTAAACTAGCACTCTGCGCCGGGGATAATGGCAATTGAGCACACTCTTGTCAAGCGCCTGAGGTTAATCAAGAATATACTTATTGCTTCATCAAATTCCAATATTGGATTATGGAGGTGCAGGGAGTTTCGGCAAAAGCTTTGACAGCCCCTCGCCTAGCGAAAGATGAGAGATCATAGGGCTATGATTAACTATCTTGGATAATTTAGGCGCTGGGTTCACGACGTCCTTTGACGGGCACCTGGTGCCGAATTTTGATCTACGATGAGTATAAGAAGCATCACCAGGGCATTCCGCCGTCCTCAAAGACCTCATGGCAAAATTCTACGACACTCGCATCATAGATAGAACCCTTGCCTCGCTCAATCTCGTTCAAAGCCGCTTGCACTCCTAAAGCCGCCCGATAGGGACGGTGCGAGGCCATCGCTTCAACAACATCGGCGACAGCGAGAATGCGCGATTCCAAAGAAATCTCATCGCCCTTGAGTCCATGAGGATAACCGCTGCCATCCAAACGTTCATGATGTTGAACAACCATCTCGGCTATCGGCCATGGAAATTCGATGCCTTTGACAATTTCATAACCGATCGACGGATGGCTTTTAATGATAGTAAACAACATCGGTTCTAGCTTACCGGGTCGATTGAGTATTTCGATCGGTACGGCGATCTTACCGATATCGTGTATCGTCGCACCTAACCGCAATCCTTCCAAGCGATAAGCATCGAAACCCATACGCCTGCCGATTTGCACGGCCAACTCGGCAACTCGCTCTTGGTGCCCGGCGGTATACGGATCGCGCTTTTCAATCGTCATGGCTATCGCGCGAATGGTTTGTATCAATGAGCCTTGCAATTTCTCGGCAAAACGCTGCTGTTCTTCCTCGGCATGTTTGCGCACCGAAATATCGATGATACTGGCCCGGTATTCGGCAACGCAGCCTGTTTCGTCTTTTATTGGATCGATGCTAAGACTAACCCACAGCCCGCGCCCATCGGCACGGCGCATATTGAGCTCGATATCGCGAATGCTTTGCTCGCCGGCGAATAATTTCCCGACTTCCGTTTCCCCGAACAGATCGAAAATCGTGTTCGTTTCCAAAATAGCCCTGTCATATCCCAACATCTCGCATAACGACTGATTGAACTGCAACAAAACTCCGTTTTTGGGTGCAACAGATACATAAGCATTAGGCGCGTTTTCGTATAATTCCTCGTATCGATTCTCGGCGACTTTCAATACCGACTCGGTGTGCTCGCGCTCTTGTCGAATACGCAATGCTCGGATACCGAACGCCAAGTCGCCAGCCATTTCTTCGAGCAATCTCAACTCGGCTTGATCGAAGGCATCCGGCTCAGCAGAATCGAGCGTGATCGCACCTAAGGTTTCGTCATCCGAAATCAACGGTAGCGCGACCACTGACGCATAACCTTGTGCCAACGCGGCTTCTCGCCATGCAGGGGCAAAATCATGAGCATTATTGACGATATCTTTCAGAATAAACGTTTCCTTGTTGCGAATGGCGTAGGCGGCCGGATTACGTCCGCTTGCATCATCGGCCCAAGACAGCTCGGCCGAGGTAATCAAGTCGATATCGCCCCCGGCAAAAGCCATCGGACGAATCGTTTTTCGATCGTCGTGTTCCGCATAGCCGACCCATGCAAAACGGTAACCGCCGCTGTCGATCAAGATACGGCATATATCGTTCATCAAAGTTTGTTCTTGTTGCGCATGGACAAGCGTGGTATTGCACAGGCTCAGCGTGCGCAATGCCCGGTTGAGCCTACGCATTTCACTCTCGGCCTGACGCAACTCGGTAACATCCTGTACCGTGCCGATCATACGGATCGGTTCTCCCGCATCGTTGACAATCACTTCTCCGATTTCGTGAAGCACTCGCTCGACACCATCAGCACGTCGAATACGGTGATCGAGCTCATACTCATCGCCTCGCGAGAAGGCATTTTGCACGGCATCGGCCACAAAGTCGCGATCCTTCGGCGATATCGACTCAAGAAACCTTCGATAGGTCGCAACGAATTGTTGCGGCTTGAAACCGAACATGCGGTACACTTCGTCGGACCACGACAACTCGTCGGTGACAATATTCCATTCCCAACTGCCTAGATGAGCGATGTGTTGAGCCGCGGCCAAGTTCGTTTCACTGATCTGCAAATGAATCATCGTCTTGATGCGGCGGAGGGTGTTGACAATCATCTCGCCAACCGTTTGCAGTAGACGCTCTTCTTCTTCGTTCCAACGACGAAGACGCTTGACGGAATCGATGCCGATAAACCCCGAGAAAACGCCGCCGTAATTAAATGGTGCAGAAAGTAGCGAAAGTATATTCTCCCGCTTGAACTCCTCGCGCTCGAGGATAGCGACGGAAGGCAAGCGATTAACATCTTCTATCTTTACGCTCCTTCCGCTCATCAGCTCTCCGAACAACCACGGAAAGGATTCGACCGTAAATTTGCTTAGCGAATCGATTTGCGGCTCGATGCCTTCCGCACACCACTCGTGAGTATGCCCAAAAATATCTTCGGTATCGTCGTAATCGAAAATATACACCCGATCGACGTCTAAAAACCGGCCTAATTGCGTGAGGGTTTTCAAAACCACTTCATTGACTTGTTCCGGTCTAGCGTTACTCAAGTTCGAAGCGATTTCGGCAATCAAGGCTTCTAAACCGATACGATAGGTCAGTGCCTGTTCGGCCTGCTTGACTTCGCTAAGGTCCAGAACGGTCAAGACAAAACCTTCTCGCTCATCGTTATCGTTTACAATTCCCGCAACCGTTATAAAAACCGGCAACCCAAGACCGTTCGGCACATTCAATTCCATTTCGGCCGAAAAATCTTCGCCGTCTCGCTCGGCTTTATCGAATAGCGCTTGCAACTGCGACATGAAATAGGCCGTGACCAATAAACAGTCTCCCTTATTAAACAAGCGCTTGTTGCACTCGGGTTCGTGCGAATCGCAGCCTAGAAGAGCCCTCAAACTCGGGTTGCAAAAAATCACCCGGCGCTCGCAATCCAATATCATAATACCTTCGCCAGCCTGCTCTAGGGCTCGGTTCAATATTCTTCGACGCGCCTCTGTCTTGCGCAACTCGGTTACGTCTTCCAAAATATGAATCGCACTCTTGACGCTTCTATCCGCATGCATAATCCCGAAGGAGCGCGAAACGAATATATCTCCATTAGGTAGTTGTAATTCGTTTGCTTTTGCAAAACTGTCTTCCGGAAAATTACGGCATGCGGGCATCGGTTCATTCAGTTTCGGGAATAATTCGAAATACATGCGCCCAATGACTTGATCCAGTGTCATTCCCGCACGATCGCAATAAGCGGGGTTGGCTCTAACGATGCGCATCGCGGCATCGTGAATGAAGATAGGATCGCCAATCGCATCGAAAGCATCGTTCCAATCTTTGCTAATGCGCTCCAATCGTCGCCGACTTTCTTCCAATTCGGCGGTTCTTTCCCTAACTCTATCCGCTAAATAATCGCGCGCGTCGATCAATTCGATTTCAGTTTTGCGCAGGCGGCCATTCAGACGTATGAAATAAACAACAACGAGGCTTAATACCAACGGCGTCAGTATCGACAATAACAACCAATGCCAATAATGACGCAGAAAATCCTCAAAACCGATCCGGCCAACACCTTCATATGGGCTCAAACGAAGCTCACGCAATAAGTCATGCACCGGGCGGTAGTTATAAGCTACAGTCCAACCGGTAATTCCCGCTGCTTGAGCTGCAGAACTATCGTTTGACATCAACATTAACGCCGAGGCAACTTCGAGACTCAAAGACTCGGGTGTATCGGAGAGTTTGGCGAATGGCCATTCGGGATAAAGGCGAGTGCTGCTTAAATAACTGAAATTTTCATGCTGTATTGGGTTGATGATTTTCAGTTCATTCAGATCGATCTCACCTTCTTTATGCATTTGCTCCAAAGTATCGCTACGCGCGGTCCCGGCATCGACAACTCCATCTAAAACCGCTCGAACGGTCGCATCATGGGTATTAAGAAAACTTAACCGAGTATGCTTCTCCGGCATCACGCCCTGAGCCTGCATTTCACGCCAGGCCGCCAGATATCCGCCTAATGACGATTCGCTCACTGCTGCGAAACGCTTGCCTTTCAAGTCGGCGATTGTATTTATGTCATCCCGGTCCGCGCGCGCGAATATCACGCCGCTAAAAAATGTATTGCCGCGCCCACCATTACGCTTACGCATTGTAGCGATACGCCCCGCGCCATAACGCGCCTCGAAATCGACATAGATTCCCGAGTTCGCGACAAAAAAATCGACTGCGCCCGAAGCGACAGCTTTATCGATTTCGTTAAAATCTAACGGAACGATGGAAAAGTTTCGACTGGATATTTCATTCGCCAAATACTCGGCCGTCGGCAACCATTCGACCAAAGCGCGGTCCTTGCCCCGATTCGCCAATACGCCGATACGTACCGTATCGTCCGCGACAACAGACGCCGGTCTCAAGAGCAACATCGACAATAAAAACAAGATAATTAAGCGCAGCAGAAGCATATCGAACAATTTAATAGAGGAAGATTATTCTTGGGCTTTTAAGAATGACATACGAAGCCACCACCGGAACGGCTTAATTTCATTGAGCATCATAGCAGATAAACCTTAAACAACGGTTCGACCTAACAGCATACTCCCTTTTGATCGAAAAACCGCCTAAGCATAAAAGGCTACTCACTTAACGCGGGACAGTTTAAGGTTAATTCGTTCGTAGTGAGTCTGTCGAACCATGGGCGGATTAACCATCCACCCTTCGATAGGGCTCTCCTGAGCGCAGCCGAAGAACTCAGGGCGAACGGTTAATTCTTAGCGCTTTTGTCCCGCCTTAAGTGGGAAGCCGAATAAAAGGTATGAAATGCATCTAGCAAGGACCGCCGGTGTCGAATTTCGATCTACGGTATAACTCAAGAGCTTGCCTGAGTATCCCTGCTAACCTATCGGATGAGCGAAAGTTTTATACGAAAACGTAACAAGTTATTGAATTAAAATTTCATTCTTCATGATCTTCATAGTGAAATGCTTTTTCTAGGATAAAGGGAGTAAGTAATCACGTTAACGTTTATCGCACCGCGTTCTGTCTCGCAATACCGGAACATTGAGCTATCCGTAGCACTAATCCTTGCTTCATGTCATAGTCTCGCCTTCCCCAGCCTGCAACACATAAATAGTCGCTCCAATCACGGCGGCCGGCGCGACGATGATATTTACTATCGGTAAGGTTAATCCTACCATCGTGACGCCGCCGAAGCTCATCGAACCGAGACGAATGCTTTTGAGTATTTTACGTTGCTCGGAAAATAACAAACCGGCATTTTCCAATGGATAAGCCATGTATTCCAATGCCGCACCCCAGGCACCGAACAAACCCCATAAAAAAGGCGCCGCGATATTGATGCCGGGAATGATCGACACAATTAACAACGGCAATGCCCTGCTACCCAAATAACCGAAACGTTTGAATTCGGCCAGTATGATTTTGTTGACGGAGTGCTCGCCAATCTCAAGCTTTCGGCCCGTAATGAGTTCTGCCGATTTTGCCGACAATGCGCCGTAAAACGGCGCCGCAATCAAATTCGCCAAAATGGTAAACGTGAAAAATCCGGCGATAAAAAAACTGAGAAAAAACAGCGGCCATAAAACCCAGCTTAACCATGACAACCAGTCCGGCATAAAATGCGCTATGAGGTCGGCAACATAATAATACCCGAGTACCAACACCGCGCTATAGAGCACGAGATTAATCAAAACCGGAATCACGATGAATTTGCGCAATTCCGGCTTAAACGCCCAACGCAGGCCGCGAAAAAAACAACTCACTGCCCAAGCCGGATTATTGCCCCTTTTGGAAAATTTCATGATTTAAGACTCCCCATGCCATTTTCTGATGGATTCACTACCACGCCGCGTTCGGTCACGATCGCCGCAATTAATTCGACCGGCGTCACATCAAAAACCGGATTCCAAGCGCTGACCAAGGATTCCTGATTATAACTATCCGGTAACAGTTCATTAGGTTCGCGCTGTTCGATTTCAATACCGCTACCATCGGCAAGATTCCAATCGATCGTCGATAACGGAGCCGCTACCATTACCTTGACGCCATGCTGTTTGGCCAGTACCGCAAGCGAATAAGTGCCGATTTTGTTTGCGGTATCGCCGTTCGCCGCAATCCGATCGGCACCGACGACGATCCAATCGACCGCACCCGACTTCATCAACCAGGCGGCCGCTGAATCGGCTATCAAGGTCGCCGCAATACCGTCTTGAGCCAATTCCCAAACGGTCAGTCGGGCGCCTTGTAACCAAGGGCGGGTTTCTCCTGCAAAAACTTTATTTAAGCCTCGCCGGCAGGCGCTTCGAATCACGCCGAGCGCGGTACCGTAACCGCCTGTCGCCAAGGCGCCGGCGTTACAATGCGTCAAAACGCCTTTAGCCCCACCGATAATGTCGGCGCCTAACTCGCCTATTCGATGATTCGCGGCAATATCGTCCTGATGAATTTCTACGGCCAAGGCTTGTGTTGCCGCCACCGGATCTTCCGGCTGGGAATTTAAAAGAGCTTTCATCCGGTCCAAGGCCCAAAATAAATTGACTGCGGTCGGGCGCGATGCCGCCAGCCGTTCGATATCGGCAAACACCTGGTCAGACCAATTTACCGAACGATCATAGCAATGCAGCTTCACCGATAACGCCACACCGTAGGCCGCCGCAATACCGATCGCGGGCGCACCGCGCACACGCATCGTTTTTATCGCTTCAGCGACGCCCTGCGCATCGCGGTAGTCTTCATAAGCGATAGTTTCGGGAAGCAGCCTTTGATCCAGGACTTTTAACGAATCGCCTGTCCATTGCAGGGCTTGTACCGCTAATTGTTTGGGTTCAGTCATTGTTTATCGAATAGGTAGGAAAAAAAGTTATAATTCGGTTTTATCTTGCGATGCATTCTATCGACACACATTGCACGCAGGCTATTCATTTAAATTGGAAACCGTTCATGAAAGTCGATATTGCTATCAATGCCCGCTGGATTATACCTGTTGAGCCCGAATCCGTAACCTACGAGCACCATACGTTGATTATCGACAAAGGTCGAATCGTCGACCTATTGCCGACAACGGAAGCCTCGCAAAAATACCAAGCCGATTCGGTGGAGAATCTCGACCGACACGCCCTTATTCCCGGCCTAATCAACTGCCATACTCATGCCGCGATGACGCTATTGCGCGGCATTGCCGACGATTTACATTTAATGGACTGGCTGCAAAATCATATCTGGCCGCTCGAACACCAATGGGTCGGCGAAGCTTTCGTCCGGGACGGAACCGATCTGGCGATCGCAGAAATGATACGCGGCGGTACGACCTGTTTTAACGATATGTATTTTTTTCCGGAAATCACCGCGCAACAGGCTATACATCATGGCATACGCGCCGGGATAGGCATGATTCTCATCGACTTTCCGTCCGCTTGGGCCGAAAATGCCGATCGTTATATCGAAAAAGGCTTAGAACTGCACGACCGTCTCCGCCACGAACCATTGATCATAACTCCGTTTGCGCCGCATGCACCTTACACGGTCTCAGACGAACCGCTGCAGAAAGTCAGAACTTTCGCCGATGAACTCGATGTTCCGGTACACATGCATGTTCACGAAACGAAACATGAAGTCGATGAGGCATTCGAAAAATCCGGTACGCGCCCGATAACAAGACTCAATGAATTCGGCCTGATTAACCCCTCTTTCGTCGCTGTGCACATGACTCAATTGCTCGACGACGAAATCGAATTGTTCGCCAGCTCCGGAGCCCATATCGTCCATTGTCCGGAATCCAACTTAAAACTGGCCAGCGGCTTTTGTTCGGTCGCGAAATGCCTCGATGCAGGTATCAATGTCGCTCTGGGTACAGACGGGGCCGCCAGCAATAACGACCTGGATATGTTCGGCGAAATGCGGAGCGCCGCACTGCTAGGGAAAGCCGTCGCGAACGACGCATCAGCGATACCGGCCATGACCGCGCTTAAAATGGCAACAATCAACGGCGCCAAAGCCTTGGGCCTCGACAACGAAATCGGATCGTTGGCTATCGGCAAGTCGGCCGATATCGTAGCGATCGATTTGAGCGGCATCGAAACCCAGCCCATATATTGCCCGGTCTCGCAAATCGTCTACGCGGCAAGCAGACACAACGTTACCGACGTTTGGGTGTCCGGCAAACGCTTATTGAAACAACGGCGCCTGACAACACTTGACCTGGCCGATTTAACACTCAAGATCGACCTATGGCGGCAGCGCTTGTCTCGGTAATTCATACTGCCGTTAAATCCGCCGCTAGCAATAACCTAGTAATATAGTATACAATTATTCAACCTAAACGGTTCACTATCATGACAGTTACAGACAACGTACATCTTCACGAAATCAATAAATTCGGCTCGCTTGCGGAACGCTGGTGGGATACTAGCGGCGAGTTCAAAACTCTCCACGACATCAACCCGCTGCGAATCCGTTTCATTCAAGAGCATGCTGAGATTAACGGCAAGCGTATCGTGGATGTCGGTTGCGGCGGCGGCATTCTTTCCGAAGGACTGGCCAAAAACGGCGCAGATATGCTCGGCATCGACTTGAGCGAGGAATTGATCGATATCGCCGATCTACACGGACTGGAATCCGGCATCAACGCGCATTACCGCAAAATTAGCGCCGAAGCCTTGGCCGATGAACAACCCGAAGGTTTCGACCATGTCACTTGCATGGAAATGCTCGAACACGTACCCGACCCGGCATCTATCGTCAGAGCCTGCGCGAAGCTGGTTAAGCCCGGCGGCACGGTGTTTTTCTCGACGCTAAACCGTAAGCCGAAAGCCTATTTATTGGCCATCGTTGCAGCGGAGTATGTATTGAGAATGCTACCTAAAGGAACGCACGATTTCAAAACCTTTATTAAACCTTCGGAGTTGAGCCGCTGGGCACGCGAAACCGGGCTTGAGCTACAAAGCATGGCAGGCATCGAATACAATCCGTTAACCAAGCGTTTCAGTCTCGGCAAAGACATCGACGTTAATTATCTTGCCGCTTTCAAACGAGTCGACTGACTATGGTCTGCGATTTTAAGCTTTCTTGCGTGCTATTCGATCTCGACGGAACACTTGTCGACACCGCTCCGGACCTAATTGCCTGCCTGAATCACGCCTTGCTTGAACACGGCTTTGTAAATATCCCTAACGAATCGGTTAAGCCCTATATCTCATATGGCGCCGCAGCGATGGTTAAAGCCAGCATTGGCGATACCGTCCATGATGAAATTCGGCAGGCGGTTCTGAAAACAATGCTCGACCGATATCAAGACAATATCGCCGAATTCACGGTTTTTTTCGACGGCATGCCGCAATTACTCGAAGCCATCGAGTCACAAGGTCTTAAATGGGGCGTCGTGACCAATAAGCTTAAACGCTACACCGATCCGCTGATGCAAGCACTCGACCTGACGCAACGAGCAGCCTGTATCGTCAGCGGCGATAGCACCGGCAACAGCAAACCGCACCCCGAACCGATGCTGGAAGGCTGCCGACTGGCCGAAGTAAAGCCACACGAATGCGTTTATATCGGCGATGCGAGACACGATATCGAGGCCGGAAAAAATGTCGGCATGAAAACCTTGGCCGCGTTATACGGCTATTTAAAGCCGGAGGATGTTCCCGAGAATTGGGGCGCCGATGCCTTGATCGATCATCCCCGCCAAATCGATTCATGGATAAAGTCAACATTATGCAATTAACAGGAAAGGTCATTCTGATCACCGGCGCGGGCGGTGGCCTTGGCGGTACGGCTGCCTTGGCTCTCGCCAAACAAGGCGCTCAGGTTATTTTACTGGACAAAATCATCACTAAACTGGAATCGGTTTACGACAAGATCGTCGCTGCCGGCGCACCGGAACCGATCATGTACCCTTTTGACTTAGCCGGCGCAAACGAAAACGATTACCAGGAACTCGCCGACCGGATCGAAGCAAAATACGGCTCGCTGGACGGCTTGCTGCATTCGGCTGTCGAATTCAGTGCATTCGAGCCTTTAGTCTTGCATAAAACCAAAGACTGGGGGCATTCGTTGAATGTTAATCTAAATGCGCCCTTTATATTATGTAAAGTCTTGTTACCGGTCATGCAAAAAAGCGATTCCGCCGCCATTGTATTTACATCCGATTCCAAGGCGAGAACCGGCCAGGCCTATTCGGCGTCTTACGGCGTATCGAAAATCGCGCTGGAGGGCTTGGCCAAGATACTGGCGGAAGAATTGGAGTCGGAAGGAAAAATCAGGGTTAATACCTTGATTCCGGGACCTATCGATTCGCCATTTCGAAAAAAAGCCTACCCGGCCGAGGATAAAAGCCTGCTACCGGCAATGTCCTCATTAAATGAGATTTATACCTATCTTTTCAGCGCCGACAGTATCGGTCTTACCGGTCGCATCATCGACGCGCAAACCTTTAAGCAACAACCAACGAATTAGCATGGCTGAAAGAGAAAGCATCGTTTTAACGCGGGATGTCAATATCGTCACGATTCCCGACGGCAATAACGGCACCTTAAATAAAGGCACCGTCGTCACGATTCATCAATCGCTCGGTAACAACTACACGGTTGTCACCGATTACGGACACATGGTTCGCATCAACAGCGCCGATGCCGACGCATTGGGCAAAGAGCCTCACGAGCTCCACACCTTAGTCCGCGACACGGATCCTGACGCAGTCGAGAAAAACTGTTGGGAGGTCATGAAAACGGTCTATGACCCGGAAATCCCCGTTAACATCGTTGATTTGGGACTGGTTTATAATTGCGTGGTCACACCGACCGGGGAAGGCAAAAACAGGGTCGACATACAAATGACGTTGACCGCACCCGGTTGCGGCATGGGTCCCGTCATTCAAAGCGATGTCGAAAAAGCGATACGCGCACTGCCCGGCGTCGAAAGGGTCAATGTTGAAGTCGTACTCGATCCGCCCTGGTCGAGACACATGATGTCGGAAGTCGCGCAAGTGCAACTCGGCTTGTTTTGAGCGAAATTATTATACCCATCGCAGATCAAAATTCGGCACCGGGATGTCCGTCAAAGGCCCAGCACCTAAATAAGCCATGGTTTTGAATCATTGCCAAAGACCTATGAAATTTAGGTGCTGGATGAACGGCGGACCTCGATAGACTCATCCCATGCCTTTTATTCTTAGAATTCGGTATAAATAACTTCCCTGTTTTTAATGCACGGTAAGCAGGTTCGGTTGCTCGATTGACAGGTGTCAGCGGCAGGGAAAGCCGCCGTCAAGCCTACATGGACGTATTCACCCAGCACCTAAATTCCATAGCCCATTGGTTATGGTTAACTATCTTGGATAATTTAGGTGCTGGGTTCACGGCGTCCTGTCAAGCGAGTTACCGAATCCGCTACAATACTCATAGCCCCAGGAAATTATTTTTCACGACTCTCACGTAGAGGCGCTGCGCGAGGCACTTTAAGTCAATCGCCTACGATAAACTGACCGAAGGCGCGGCTGCCGCCGCCTGTTTCGATCGTATCGATCACTTCAAGACTCAACGCATCAATGACCGATACATTGTCATCGAACCAATTCGCGACATAGACAAAACGTCCCCCTGGCAGCGTGTCTATACCTTCGGGTTTATCGCCAACACTGATTACGGCCTTTTCTTGTAACGTTTCAGTATCGATCACCGATACGGTACCGTCGTCCTGATTGGTCACGAACAACAAGCTATCGTTTTGTGCCAGAGAAGCGGCATATGGCAGCATCTTGACCTTGACAGTGCCGATTCTTTTCAGATGATCGCGACTCAAGACCGTCACATCGTCACTTTCGACGTTCGCGACATAGATCTTCTCGCCTCGGCTATCGATCGTTAAACCGAACGGATGTTCGCCGACCTTGGTCGTGTTGCGGATACGCAGCGTTTCAAGATCGATCTGAGACACCGAATTATCCAGCCGGTTCGCGACATAGAGCCAGCGGTTATCGGGACTTACCGCAAGACCGGACGGCGATTGTCCGACCGGAATCGTTTTCTTAACTTCCAGGCTTTCGGCATCGACTACCGATACGATGTTTTTGTACCAGTCGGCGATGAAGATCGTCTTGCCGGCCCGGTCCGTCGTGATGCCCAATGCGCCGGCACTGACCGGAACCTGAGCGATCAATTTGTTGCTCACGGTATCGATCACGGCTACTTCGCCCGATTTCGGCGTCGTGACATAGACACGGCTACCGTCCGGCGCAACTGCGATACCTGCCGGTTTGCCGGGTACCTCGATAGTTTCGATAACCGTATTTGACACAGTGTCGATAACCGATACGCTATCGCCAAGTTGATTGGTGATATAGGCGCGCGGCGCGGCGGCCAATGGCAGGGATAAAAAAAACGCGGCGACCAAAGTCGCCGCGTTATTGACATGCGTTAAAAACACTGCAAATAACCTTATTTTTCGGCTAAGGCTTTCAGGTTTTCCAAACCTTCTTTAAAAATCGCGTTAACGGCAGTGTTGGCCGCTTCTTCGTTCATTTCATCCGGTGGGTTGTTGTTCATGTATGCGCGGTAGTAACCGGCTTTCCAGATTACCTGCGTTTTATCGCCTTTAGCCTTGACGTCGATGCTTGCAGCATAGTTACTGACCGGCAATACCGGCACCTCTTCGTCTTGGCCGGAATGCGTTATGGTTTTTGCAGCACTCATATCTTTGATTTTATAAGCATAACTCATCTTTTTATCGTCATGCTTTTTCAATTCTTCTTTTATAGTCCCCCCGTCTTTTAGCGTTAAAACACGGGTCGCGCCTTTTTTGTTGCCGCCCTCACCTGTTGTGCTGGCCACTGCCGGCAACCATGACATATCGTCGAAATTTTTAATCAACGCCCAGACTTTATCAGCCGGTGCATTAATGGTGATATCCTGCTTTACTTTCTGACGCACCGGGCCATGAGCATGGGCGCCGGCTGCAAACAAAAACAAAGCTGAAACTAAGAGCGTAAATTTTTTCATTATTGACTTCCTATTGCGGAAAAGTGAAAAGATAGCTGGCTATTATATGCCAAAACACCGATCGCTAAAAACGAGTCGAGGGTTAATACTGCAAAAAAGCACCTGAATTTTTCCTGAATTCATGCGCCAAGGATTTGTTCATAAACTTATAAAAAGTATATTCTGTCCACGAAAACCACGAAAATATTCAATTAACTATACGTTCCAAGCCGCTCACCCAATGAGGGCTTAAAAAGATTTATGGAACCGCATGAATACTTTACTGTGAAAGTTCGTAGATTTGGACACTTTATCTAATTTTTCGACATACAAAACTCTGTGCAGGCAATACCGGTTCCAGAGAGGGTGCGGTTGCTCGATCGACAGGCGTCGGCGGCAGGGAGCCGCCGTCGAGCCTACATGGACGTATTCACCCAGCACCTAAATTCCATAGCCCATTGGTTATGGTTAACTATCTTGGATAATTTAGGTGCTGGGTTCACGGCGTCCTGTCGGGCGAGTGACCGCACCCTCCGCCACCAGAGAACTTTCATTTGCCGGGGCGATGGCTAGGCCTTCATGAACGTTAGTGTATTTCTTGGAGCGAATGCCGAATTAAGGATAAATAATTTCTATATTGTGGGGGCAGCAGTGACCCGCTACAAAGCCATAACTCCGAAAAATAATTTGTTACGAAATCCTAAACAAAAGCATTCACAGCCGACAAATCTTTTTTGATGTCCTCGATGTTTTCGAGACCGACCGAAATACGCACCAAACCATCCTTGATTCCCGCAGCGTCCCGCGCCTCTGGCGTCAAGCGCCCGTGTGTGGTGGTCGCAGGATGCGTGATAGTGCTTTTGACATCGCCGAGATTTGCCGTAATCGATATCATGCGCGTCGAATCGATTAAATTCCAGGCCGGCTCCTTACCGCCCTTCAATTCGAAACTAACGATGCCGCCGAATCCGGTTTGCTGACGCTTTGCCAACTCATGTTGCGGATGCGATACCAGCCCTGGATAATGAACCCTTTCAACTCCCGGTTGCCTTTCCAACCAACGGGCTAAATCCAAAGCATTGGCGCAATGTTTTTCCATCCGCAGTGCTAGCGTTTCGAGCCCCGACAGAAAAGCCCAGGCATTAAAAGGACTCATCGTAGCGCCGCCTGTGCGCAAATAAGGATAAATAGCTTTTTCGATGATTTCATCGGAAGCGACAACTGCTCCGCCGACACAACGGCCATGACCATCGATATATTTGGTCGCCGAATGCACGATGATATCGGCGCCGAGGTCAAGCGGTTTTTGCAGTGCCGGCGTACAGAAACAATTGTCGACAATGAGCAAGCAATCATGCCGATGCGCTAAGTCGGCAAGCGCTTGAATATCGGCGATTTCAGTCAACGGATTAGACGGCGTCTCCAAAAACAAAAAACGGGTATTCGGTTTGATCGCCGCTTCCCAAGCGGCCAAATCGGTTAAGGCGACAAAATCACTCTCCACCCCGAACTTGGCAAAATAATTTTGAAACATCAACACGGTATTGCCGAATACACCCCGCGAAACCACCACATGATCGCCCGATTTTAACAAACCCATGCCGACCGCCATAATGGCGGCCATGCCCGACGCAAAAGCCAGACACCGCTCACCATTTTCCATCCAGGCCAATCTTTCCTGGAATGCATTGACAGTCGGATTGGTAAAGCGGGAATAGATATTACCGGGAATTTGCCCGGTAAACTTCAATGAGGCTTCTTCGGCGCTGTCAAACACATAACTGGAAGTCATAAATATCGGAATGCTATGTTCTGCTTCGCCCGTGCGCCGATGCCCCGCTCTAATAGCTTGAGTTTCCAGCGAATAATCGTTCCAATCGGTATCTTTCATGTTACTCCTGTTCTAACCGGTGAGACGTTTCTATAAGTTTCGAGCATAGACCTTGCTCAGTCTGAATTCTGCATTTCTATAATAAAATTTTCCGAATTTCTTTTTGCCTGAGCGTCATCGTTACGCAAGGCTTGAACATTCTCCAAATAGGCATCGTCGATATCGCCGGTAATATATTCGCGGCTGAAGCACGATGTATCGAAATGCTGAATATCTCTATTGCCTCTTCTTACCGCCTCAATCAAGTCCTCTAAATCCTGATAAATTAAACGATCTGCACCGATCGCTTCACAAACCTCGTCTTCGGTACGGCCGTGCGCAATTAATTCTTCCACTACCGGCATATCGATACCGTAGACATTAGGATATCTGACCGGCGGTGCCGCCGATGCAAAATAAACTTTTTTAGCACCGGCTTCACGGGCCATTTGTATGATTTGCTCCGAAGTCGTTCCTCTGACGACAGAGTCGTCTATTAGCAGAACATTTTTACCGTCGAATTCCAAATCGATTGCATTGAGCTTTTGCTTAACCGATTTTTTGCGCTTTTGTTGACCCGGCATGATGAACGTACGGCCGATATAACGGTTTTTGATAAAACCTTCCCGATATTTGACATGAAGTTTGTTAGCCAGCTGCAATGCCGCGGTTCGACTGGTATCAGGAATCGGAATCACCACATCGATATCGTGATCCGGCCAAATCCGCATAATTTTGTCGGCCAATTTTTCACCCATTCTCAAGCGGGCCTTATAAACCTGGATATCGTCGATGATCGAGTCGGGTCGAGCAAAATAAACATATTCGAACATACAAGGACAATGATCGACGAAATCGGAACATTGCTTGGTATGCAATGCACCCGATTCCTCGATGAACACCGCCTCTCCGGGCTCGATGTCCCGAATCAGATCAAAGCCCAAGACATCCAGCGCGACGCTTTCGGAAGCGATCATGAATTCGCTGCCTTTATCGGTTTTTCTTTCGCCGAATACAATAGGCCGAATACCATGCGGGTCGCGAAATCCTAGAATACCGAAGCCCGCTATCATTACGACGACAGCATAAGCGCCGCGTACACGCTGATGAACTCTGGAAACCGCGGTAAACACATCTTCCACAGTCAATTTCAGCTTACGTAATTGCTGCAACTCATGCGCAAACACATTGAGCAATACTTCAGAATCGGAGTCGGTATTGATATGACGCTGATCTTCGATGAATAAAACGTGCTTCAACGCTTCGGTGTTGGTTAAATTGCCGTTATGAGCCAGCGTCAAGCCGAACGGAGAATTCACATAAAAAGGCTGTGCTTCGGCCGAGCTCGTGCATCCGGCGGTTGGATAGCGCACATGACCGATGCCCATATTACCCTTGAGTTTCAACATTTGACTGGTCGTAAAAACATCCCGAACCAAGCCGTTATCCTTACGTAAATGCAAACGTCCGTTTTCACAGGTCACGATGCCGCTCGCATCCTGCCCCCTATGCTGCAATACGGTCAACGCATCATACAGTTCTTGATTAACGTTGTTATGAGCAACAATACCGGCAATACCACACATGCTTTAAACCTAAAATTTTAATCAACGATAATTAACATAGCTCACCACGTCTGCCGGGATATGATCCCGTAACCAAACGGCAAGCGATTGAAAAGGCGGAATCAAAGTCGACTCTTTCCACCAAGCATCCTCCGGAAGCGGCGTCAAACCGGCCAACATAATGCAAACCGTGACGACCAACAATCCGCGAGCGATACCGAAAATCATTCCGGCGAAACGATCCGACCCGGTCAATCCGGTTTGCTTGACCAATTTTCGTAACATTAAATTGATCAATGCACCGCCAATCAACACGGCAAAAAACAATGCCGCAAAGGCTGCGGCAACACGGGCCGAAGGCACGCTAAAAACCGGCTCCAAAAGCGAGGAAAACTCCCGACTAAACGTTAACCCGAGCCAAATCGCGACGACCCACAATACCAGCGAGAATGCTTCTTCGATAAAGCCTCTAAATAAACCGATCACCAAAGAAATGGAAATCAACCCCAAAATGGCATAATCGACCCAGATCATATCCGCATCTCCTATAAAGCTCATTCGGAAACCAGAAAACCTTTCAGACTATGTTGGCTGTCCAATTGCATCAGTTGGGTTTCAGCCCGTTTTTTATCGAGCTCGGGACCGACACGAAGACGATACGCCTTACCTTGTGCGGTATCGACTTCGGTAACGAAGGCAGGAAAACCTTTTGCGCGCAGTTTATCACGGAGTGAATCGGCATTTTCCTGTTTACTGAAACTGCCTAATTGTATATACCACTTAACCAGGCCCGTGCTTGCAGCCGGACCGCTTTGTTGAGGCGCCGCTTGACTTACTTGAGCACTGGCCGCTGCCGGTTCGATGGCCTTGGGTTTATTGACCGACAATAACAGACTCTTGAGATTATTGTCGGCATCCAGTCGCGTTTTAAGCGCCTGGGCTTTGCTTTTATCGGTTTCAGGCCCCACCAAGACCCGATAGGATTTTCCGCCTCGGATATCGATCTCCTCGACCGCAGCGGGAAAACCTTGAGAGCGCAATTTATCGCGCAATGCAAATGCATTATCTTTCTTACTAAAACTGCCCGGCTGTATATACCAAGTCACAAGTTCCGCAATCGGCAATGCCGCCACCGACTCCGTTTTCGTTTCCGGAACCCTGACTTCGGAAACCGGAGCCTTCTCAGCTATCACAGCCGGCTTATCCGTTTCCGTCAAAGAGGCCGGCAATTTTTTCTTATCAATAGGCTTAAGCTCAGACCCGTCATCGACAGGCCCAATGTATTCGAGCTCTTCAGGAGTCAAACCCTCTACTTCATCGGCATCAGGCTCGGGCTCGTCAACCGACTCTTCGGCCCATTGAGACCAACTGCTGTCCGGAAGACGCTCGGCAGTCTTGGCAAATTCCTGCACTGGCGGCTCAGGCAAGGCTAATTCGTTGACCAATTGACCGCTCTCCTCAATCGGATCGTCAAACAGCATCGGTACAAAAATAGCGGCCAACGCGGTGATGACAACTGCGCCGATCAATCTTTGTTTTAATTCCTGGTCCATCGTTAACCTCTAAGCTAAACGAGCTAAAGAACGAGCATGAAATAACTTCGACAACGGTTGGAAGAAGAGTCGGCGGCTCGATTGGCAGGTATCGGCGGCAGGGGTAGCTTCCGTCAAGCCTACATGGACGCATTTACAGCGTCCTGTCAAGCGAGCCACCGAACCGCTGCACAGCGCATTACTTGTAGAAGTTATCTTGTGCATATTCCTAAATATTCAGATACTAAAAAGAAAGAACCGAAAACCAATAATAAATCGTTTTTTCCGGCTTTAGTCTTGGCGCTATCCAATGCATCTTGCAATCCTGAAAAACCGAAATCGACAGCCGTAATTTTGCACTGTTCAAAATAATCTTGCATCATTGCCTCGGAAGCGCACCGAGGATTGTCTTTTAACGGCACAAAGTACCACTGATGAACCAATGGTTTCATGATACTGATAACGCCAGGAATATCTTTATCCTTCATCATCGTAAACACGGCATGAATGCGTTTGCCGGAAAAATTATCACTCAGATAGTCGGCCAAGGTCTGAACGGCTTGCGGATTATGCCCGACATCGAGTAGGACAGGTATCTCGTCATGAATGATTTGAAAACGCCCGATTAGTTCAACGGATTCGATGCCCTGCCTTATCGAATCCACACTAATCGGCAGTCGTGAAGACATTAGGGTCACGGCCATTACCACAGCAGCCGCATTTCGATATTGATGCTCGCCTTTGAGATTAGGTTCCGGCAATTCTTCGATCTGCCGATCGGGTGTATACCATATCCAACCTTTCGGCTGCTTACGATACGCAAAATCGCACCCGATGAAAAAAGCCGGGGCCTCAATTTCGTTTGCATATTCGTATATCGAGTCAGGTGATTCAGGATCGCTGATAATCGCAGGAACGTGCTTTCTAAAAATACCGGCCTTTTCACGACCGATCAGCTCGCGCGTTTCGCCGAGCCAGTCCGCATGATCGATCCCGATGCTGGAAATAATAGAAACGTCGGGGTCCACAATATTGACGGCATCAAGACGCCCGCCCAAACCTACCTCCAACAATTGCACATCGAGATTAGCCCTGGAAAAAATATCGAGCGCGGCCAAGGTACCGAATTCGAAGTAACTCAACGATACACCGGCTCGAACCGATTCAATTCGCTCGAAAGCCGAACAGATCAAATCGTTGCTAACCGGTTTGCCGTTTATTTTTATACGTTCGTTATAACTTAGAATATGCGGAGAAGTATATGTACCGACTCGATAACCTTGAGCCCGATAAATGAATTCTAAGAAAGCCACGCATGAACCTTTGCCATTGGTCCCTGCTACCGTGATCGTCGTCGGTTTATCGTAATCCGGTTGCAATGCTCGAAATACGCTCTGCACTCGCTCCAAGCCTAGATCGATCGTTTGCGGATGCAAACCTTCCTGCCACTTCAGCCAGCCCTCAAGCGTATCGAAATGCTTCATCTCAGAAAAATTATGGGGTCCACGAAAACACAAAAAAGCACGAAAGCGCCAACGTAATAGCCAGTCGTGGATCGCCACATCCAATAACTGCAAACTTAAGCCCTATCGCGGACCGATTTTTGTTGTGTCTTTCGTGCTTATCGTGGTCTAACCGCAACTGTAGAATCATTCTGCCGATTATAATTGCTGCCAATTTATTATAATTACACTGAATCCTGAACGGCAGGCAAAGGCTCGGATTCGGCCAAGATAAGAGGCTCTTCTATAGTCGGGCATATTTTCGTTTCCATCCGCGAAGCCATCAAAATCGCCAGCATTGCAGCAATTTTATCGCGCATTTCACGCCTATCGACAATCATGTCGATAGCGCCGTGCTCTTGCAAAAACTCGCTACGTTGAAAACCTTCCGGCAACTTTTCTCGAACGGTTTGCTCGATGACGCGAGGCCCTGCAAAACCAATTAAGGCATTCGGTTCGGCGACATTAATATCGCCAAGCATCGCCAAACTTGCGGAAACACCGCCCATCGTCGGGTCGGTCATACACGAAATAAACGGCAATCCCGCTTCCGACAACCTAGTCAAGGCCGCACTGGTTTTCGCCATTTGAAACAATGAAAACAACGATTCCTGCATGCGAGCGCCGCCGCTGGCGGTAAAAACAATGAACGGCGCACCCATTTCGAGACTCTCATTCACGCCTCGCACGAAACGCTCACCGACCACCGACCCCATCGAACCGCCCATAAAACTAAAATCGAACGCAGCGGCTACGATATCTTTATTCTTGAGCTTACCCTTAATCACTACGAGGGCATCGCTTTCCTTGGTCTGTTTTTGCGCTTGGCTGATACGGTCTTTATAGCGTTTGGAATCCTTGAATCTAAGCGGGTCGGTCGGTTTGATATGTTGACCGATTTCTTCTTGATCCTGCTCATCGAGAAATAATTCCAAACGTACTCTTGCCGATATCCGCATGTGATGATTGCATTTAGGGCACACACTGGAATTTCGTTCCAATTCGTTGTTATAGAGAATCGCGTTACAACTCGGACATTTGGTCCATAAGCCCTCTGGCACAGCGCCTTTTTTCTTGTTAGTCCCGTCTGTTCTGATTGTTGAGGGGACCAGTTTTTCAAACCAACTCATATTTTAAACTCCGAATTCGCTCATGTGATCGACGACTTATTCATCCATTGCGGCGCGCATGGCTTTAAGTAAATCGACTATTTCGGAACAGGCCTGCTCCGGATTATCCAAATTCGCTTCGATTTTACTGATCAAGGCGCTACCGACAACGACACCATCACCTAAATGAGCCACTGTCTTTGCCGTTTCGGCATCCTTGACACCGAAGCCGATACCGATCGGCAATCGAGTATTCGCACGAATTAACTTCAGCCTTTCCTCGACATCGGCGGTATTCAAGTGCCCGGCACCGGTCACACCTTTGAGTGAAACGTAGTAAATATAGCCACTGCCCGCCGCATCCATTTTACGAATGCGTTCTTCATTACTATTAGGCGCCAACAAAAAAACCGGATCGATACCGCGTTCATTCAGCAACGAAACACAGAAATCGGCCTCCTCAGGCGGCAAATCAACCGTCAGCACACCATCGATTTCTACGCGTTGCGCCGCATTGGCAAAGTCTTCGTAACCCATTGCCTCGATCGGATTTAAATAGCCCATCAACACAACCGGCGTTTGGTCATCCTTTCTTCTGAATTCGGCGACTATATTGAGTACTTTTCTTAAACTCATTTTATGCGCCAAGGCACGTTCACTGGCTTTCTGAATAACCGGCCCGTCTGCCATCGGATCGGAAAACGGTACGCCAAGCTCAATAATATCAACGCCCGCTTCCACCATCGCATGCATCATCGGCACGGTAAAATTCGGATGCGGATCGCCGGCCGTCAAAAATGGAATTAAAGCCTTACGGCCTGATTTGGAAAGCTCATCGAATTTTGCGGCTAAACGGCTCACAGTTCTATTCCCTCGCGTTGCGCCAAGGTCATGATATCTTTATCGCCACGACCGGAAAGATTGATAATAATAATGCTGTCTTTGGGCATGGTCGGCGCCAGCTTTGTCGTATAAGCAATCGCATGACTCGATTCCAGCGCAGGGATAATGCCTTCCATTTCGGTTAGATCATGGAACCCCTTCAAGGCTTCATCATCGGTTATATTGACATATTCGGCGCGCCCGCTGTCTTTCAACCAAGCATGCTCGGGTCCGACGCCGGGATAATCCAAGCCCGCCGAGATTGAATGCGTTTCGATGATTTCACCATCATCGTCCTCGATCAAATAAGTCCGATTGCCGTGCAAAACTCCCGGACGTCCCGCGCAAAGCGGAGCAGAATGACGTCCGGTTTCGACGCCGTCTCCGGCCGCTTCGACGCCGTACATTTTGACCGACGCATCGTCGATAAAAGGATAAAACAAACCGATCGCGTTCGACCCCCCCCCGACACAAGCGACCAGCGCATCGGGCAACCGCCCGGTCATGGTCAAGCATTGTTCTTTGGCTTCACGGCCGATCACGGTTTGAAAATCGCGCACCATCGCGGGATAAGGATGCGGCCCTGCTACCGTTCCAATAATGTAGAATGTATTGTCGACATTGGTAACCCAATCACGGAGCGCTTCGTTTAACGCGTCTTTCAAAGTCTTCGAACCCGATTCGACCGCAACGACTTTTGCGCCAAGCAGTTTCATTCGGTAAACATTCAAGGACTGTCGCGCGACATCGACCGCCCCCATATAAACAACGCACTCGAGTCCCAGTCTCGCAGCGACCGTAGCTGTAGCCACGCCATGCTGACCCGCGCCGGTTTCAGCGATGATCCGGGTTTTTCCCATGCGCTTAGCCAATAACGCCTGTCCGATCGTATTATTAACTTTATGCGCGCCGGTATGATTGAGGTCTTCTCGTTTCAAATAAAGCTGCGCTCCGCCTAAATGCCGACTCCAGCGTTCGGCATGGTAAAGCGGTGAAGGGCGTCCGACATAATGCTGCAAATCGGCATCTAATTCGGTTAAAAATTCAGGATCCTGCATATAGCGCAGATAAGCCTCTTCTAACTCTTGAATAGGCCCCATTAATGTTTCGGCAACGAATTTTCCGCCATAAGGACCGAAATGTCCGCGCTCGTCCGGCAAGTTATAATGCTGTGTCATGTTACTAACTTCTATTACCCTCGTTAATTATTCTTACGAATGCCGCCATTTTACCGGCATCCTTAATACCTTTTTCCGACTCTACGCCGCTGCTGACGTCCAATGCATAAGGGCCGACCGATTCCATTGCCTGCCTGACATTGCCGGGTTCCAAACCGCCGGCCAAAATAATCGGTTTTGCGCAATCTTGCGGAATCAAATCCCAATCGAAACGGTTTCCAGAACCGCCTTTCACTCCCGGATGATAAGCATCGAGTAACAAACCGGCGGCTCCGGAATACCGATTAGCCAAATCGGCTATATCAACGCCTTCCCGCATCCTAATTGCCTTGATATAAGGTTTATTGTACAGCTCGCAAGCATCTGGCGTCTCATCGCCGTGAAATTGCAAACAGTCGATCGGCACCCGACTCAACACTTCACGAATACGCGCCTCTTGCTCGTCGACAAATAAACCGATAACACTGGTAAAGGGCGGCAATGCCTCGACAATCGCAAGCGCCTGATCAATATCAACATTTCTCGGGCTAGGCGGATAAAAAACCAACCCGATCGCATCCACGCCTAGATGCGCCGCACGGACTGCGTCATTAACCCGGGTAAAGCCGCAAATTTTAACGCGAGTACGCATAAAGAGATAAGATACTTAATAAAAAATTTAGCCGAATAGAATACCATAAAACAAAAGCCCTAAGCTAAGGCTAAAATGGCCTACGGCAATTCCCAATTCAGAGACCTCAGCGCCCCTCACCTAACGCTAGGTGAGGGGCCGAATTTTTTTCTCCGATGAGCAATACAACGACTAATGAGTATGATTTGATTCGGAGTGCTCGTGATTGTCAGGATGTAAATGATTTTCACTAGGGTGATGGCTCTGAGATGAATCAGAGTGAGGGGGCTCACCACCGGAATCATGTCTATGCTCATTGACTTGCGGTTGCCCGTGCTCATGCACACTGGCTTCTTGAGGATCGATTGCCCCTTCGACCGCAACACCGTAACGATAGACCATCAATCCGCCTAAATCGGCTCCCAAAACGACCAACACGGACAGACCCGCCGACAGAAATAGAAAAAAACCGTTAGCCGCACCTTTAAGCGAACTGCCGGCCAACAGACGCCAAACCGATAACAACGCCGATAAGCTTAACACCATAATACCAATTTGCTCATGCCTTTCCATGATGTCATGAACATTACCTCCGTGCGCAACCGTTTCGCCGGCTTGCAAACCGGTATAAACAGTCACTGCTGCGCCAATCGTCCCAAAATAAAGCATCGCCGAAGCGGCACTGCGCCAAACCGGGTTACGAATCAAAGTCCCTAATAAGTCGAGAATAAAAAAACCGATCAATAAAGCGATTGGAAAATGTACTAGCAAAGGATGAATATTATCCAATTCAGCGATTCCCGGAAATATACTCGCAAATATGTCCGAAGGCTCTTGTGCAGCAAGGCTTTCCAGAAATCCTAAAAAATGCCCGACAGAATCGGCGACTCCGCCACCATGATCGGCGCCGCCATGAATTTGAAAAGAATAAAAGTGATTCACATCAATTACGCTATGTTAAGTTTCGAATAAACACAATGTACTCGAAATCGTCGGAATTGCAAACTGCTAGAAAGCGATAAACCAGACCTGTTTACCTTTCGCACTTCAAATTTCGGCAGTGCCTGAAGAAGCACCGGGGTGCGGTCGATTTTTGCTCCTCGGCAATTGCTCCTGCATTGCCCTAATACACGCCATCCGTGGCGTAATGCAAAATCCACATTCACGCCATCCATGGCGATCGCAAAGGCTTTGCCAGCATGGAGCTGGCATAGAGCCTACAGGGACGTATTTACGGCGCCCTTTGACGGACACCCCGGTGCCGAATTTTGATCTACGATGGGTATAACCTTGACCGACCCGAGTTTTGAAATCGACCCGATTTCGCCGTATATTAGCGACCTGTTTCCTAGACCGGCATTTCATCAATGGACACCATCAGCATTCGCGGCGCGCGCACCCATAACCTAAAAAACATCGACCTGGATTTGCCCCGCGACTCCTTGATTGTCATTACCGGTCTCTCAGGTTCCGGTAAATCGTCACTGGCTTTCGACACGATTTATGCCGAAGGCCAACGGCGCTATGTCGAATCACTGTCCGCCTACGCCCGGCAATTCCTGTCGATGATGGAAAAACCGGATGTCGATCATATCGAGGGACTGTCCCCGGCCATTTCGATCGAACAAAAATCGACCTCCCACAATCCTCGCTCGACGGTCGGCACAATTACCGAAATCTATGATTACTTGCGTTTGCTCTATGCTCGCGCAGGCACGCCTCGCTGCCCTGACCATAATGTTTCATTAGCCGCACAAACCGTCAGCCAAATGGTAGATAGCGTGCTCGAACAAACCGAGGGAGGGCGCTGGATGTTATTGGCACCCGTCATTAGCCAGCGCAAAGGGGAATACCTACAATTGCTTGAGGATTTACGCGTGCAAGGCTTTATCAGAGCACGCATTGACGGCAACGTATTCGATCTCGACGAAACGCCGACGCTCGACCCCAAGAAAAAGCACACGATCGAAGTGATCGTCGATCGATTCAAAATTCGTAACGACATCGCATTGCGCCTTTCCGAGTCATTCGAAACGGCACTTCGCATCGCCGACGGTATCGCGCTGGCCGTTTCCATGGACGACAACACAACCTTATTATTTTCCGAACGCTACGCCTGTCCGCACTGCGGGTACAGCCTCAGCGAATTAGAACCGCGCATTTTTTCGTTCAACAACCCGAAAGGTGCTTGCCCAACTTGCGACGGACTTGGTGTTCGTCAACACTTCGATCCGGAACTGGTGGTGCATAATCCCAACATCAGCCTAGCCGGCGGGGCAATCCGAGGCTGGGACCGGCGCAACGCTTATTATTATCAAATTATCTGTTCGCTGGCCGAACACTATGGTTTCGATCCGGAAATCCCTTACCAGGATCTACCGAACAACATCAAAAAAGTATTATTATTCGGCAGCGGCAACGAAGCGATCGAGTTCAAACTGATAGGCGGACCACGCGCCGGCCAAACCAAGCGCTACAGCTTTGAAGGTATCATTGCGAACATGGATCGCCGTTACCATGAAACCGACTCTCCGATGGTCCGTGAAGAACTGGCCAAATATCTATCGCAAAAAACCTGCCTCGACTGCGGCGGAGCTCGCCTAAACAAGGCTGCCCGCCATGTTTTCGTCAACGAACGCCCCCTGCACGAACTTACCCGTTTTCCGATACGCAAATCTTTACAGTTTTTCGAAGAGTTGGATTTACCTGGAAAACAGGGCGAAGTGGCTGCGAAAATCATCAAGGAAATCGTCGAACGACAAGAGTTTTTGGTCAATGTCGGGCTAGATTATCTGACCCTCGATCGTAGCGCCGATACGTTGTCCGGCGGCGAAGCGCAACGTATCCGGCTGGCCAGCCAAATCGGCGCAGGCTTAGTCGGCGTAATGTATGTGCTCGACGAACCGTCAATCGGCCTGCATCAGCGCGATAACGACCGTTTGTTGAATACCCTGTTCCGGCTCAGGGATCTGGGTAATACCGTAATCGTCGTAGAACACGACGAAGATGCGATTCGCTCGGCCGATCATATTGTCGATATAGGCCCCGGCGCCGGTATTCACGGCGGTAGAATCGTCGCACAGGGGACGCCGCAAGACATCATCGACTCGCCCGATTCGTTGACCGGCCAGTATTTGTCGGGAAAACAAATGATTGCGATTCCGGAAAACACGACGCCGGTCGACCCGGAAAAGCGCATCGTGATCCTCAACGCTCAAGGCAATAACCTGAAAAACGTCGATATTGCTCTGCCGGTCGGCCTACTTACCTGTATCACCGGCGTATCCGGCTCAGGGAAATCGACGCTCATCAACGATACGCTCTACCGCTATGTTGCGCGCGCAATCAATCGAGCCGGCACCCTGCCCGCACCTTGCGATGAAATCGAAGGCATTGAATATTTCGATAAAGTCATTGATATTAATCAAAGCCCGATAGGCCGAACGCCCCGCTCGAATCCGGCTACTTATACCGGAATTTTTACGCCCATCCGGGAATTATTCGCGGCAACGCCTGAAGCTCGTTCACGCGGCTACACGCCGGGGCGCTTCAGTTTCAACGTCAAAGGGGGCCGCTGCGAGGCCTGCAAAGGCGATGGAGTCATCAAAGTCGAAATGCATTTCTTGCCGGATATTTTCGTACATTGCGACGTCTGCGGCGGTAAACGTTATAACCGTGAAACGCTGGAAATCCGCTATAAAGGCAAGGCAATCAACGAAGTATTGGATATGACCGTCGAGGATGCCGCGCAATTTTTCAGCGCCGTCCCAGTATTATCCAAAAAACTGCACACCTTAACCGAAGTGGGGCTGAACTACATCACGCTCGGACAAAATGCCGTCACGCTTTCCGGCGGCGAGGCGCAGCGCGTCAAGCTCGCTAAGGAACTGTCGAAACGCGATACCGGAAAGACGCTCTATATTCTCGACGAGCCCACAACCGGCCTGCATTTCCACGATATCAAACAATTATTGCGCGTATTGCATACACTACGGGATCATGGCAACACAGTGATCGTCATCGAGCATAACCTGGACGTGATCAAAACGGCGGATTGGATTATTGATATGGGGCCGGAAGGCGGCGACGGAGGCGGCACACTGGTCGCTGAAGGTACACCTCAACAACTGAGTGAAAACAACGCTTCGCATACCGGGCACTATTTAAAACGATTTTTTAGCTGATTTGGCGAATTGGCTCGAATTTTTAAGCACGGCTCAATCTTATACGCTATCTTCATACCCTCATCCTAAATTCGGCAGTTTAACCATGAAACACATGAAGTATTTCAAGTCCTTCATGGTGAATGCTTTTTCAAGGTTCATAGTAAATATTACGAAATAAGGATTGAAAACAAAAAAGGCCGGAAAGAACGCTCTTTCCGGCCTTTTTTGTTTAGCTAAGCGGTTAAACTTTTTCCGATTCGGCTAGCGCGTTGAACGCATCGATTTTAGCTTTTCCGGTGTTGACCAATTCGACTCCGGTATCGATGACCATTTTGACAAGTCCCGGAATTCGATAGACTCTCAAACCTAAATAAGCCACTATCGGAATCGCAATAAAAGCCGCAATAAATCCGTTTAAACCGAACAAGGTCATCAACTTAATCAATAACACGGCGGCATCCAGCGGCAATAAAACCATCGCTCCGAAATAAATCAATACCATGAATGTAAACAGAACGAATACGACGAACTGGAGAAGTCTAACTAATGCGACGTTAATATTTTTCATTGTAATTTTAATTTCCCGACAATACTAAGAAGCCTCGAAGGCCGCAACATGTTCGGCCCTTTAATCGTGAAAGGGCAAGCCTTTAAAAGACACTTATTATACAGAAATGCGATCCAATTTCATTTTTTATTGCTCAGGCTCGTTGCGCAGAAAAAACCGATATAAAACCGCCCCTGCAATAAAACCGCCTAAATGCGCCCACCAAGCCACATCAACCATCACACCATCAAACATGACCGAAGCCGTGGCTTTTTGCAATTGAAGAATGATCCAAAATCCCAAAAAAGCTATCGCCGGCACATGAAAAACCAATGGAAAAAATAAGATCGGTATAAGAACAATGACGCGCTCAAACGGATATAGAAAAAAATAAGCCCCCAATACGCCGGCGATGGCTCCCGATGCGCCAACGACCGGTATCGTTAAATAGGGGTCGAAATAAAACTGCAAGGCCTGAGCCGATAATCCGCAAACCACATAAAAAACCAAAAAGCGACCCTTGCCCATCAGGTCTTCGATATTATCGGCAAAAATCCACATAAACAACATGTTAGTAACTAAGTGCAACCAACCTCCATGTAAAAAAAGGCTGGTCAAAAACGATAAATAATAATCGGGGGGCAAACCGAAATGAGCTGCCCAAGCGGGGCTTGAATAACGCAACGGCACCATACCGAATAGATAAGTCAAACGGTATTTCAATTGATCGGGAATAATTTCCATCGCGATAAAGATCACGATACATAAAACCATTAAACTCCAAGAAACAATCGGCCTTGAATAACACGGAGCGGTATCTCTAATTGGAATCATGATCTTTCCGTTTATAGACAGCTTTTCTAAAATTTAAAAAAATATCGGCCATGCCGAGAAAAGCCATGCCGACGATCGCATATTGCGGCATAACAAACAATAATAAATACGGCGGCAGCAAATAATTTTTGCTGCGCTCGGAAACGTCAACCGTACAATGTAAAACCGCCATGCCATGGAAGAAAAACGGCATCATAAAAACCAATAACAAATCATAAAGCAAGGCTTCACTGAATAGCGCTGTCACGATCAACACGACACCCAAAACGCCCAAAGCATAAATGGGATATCTAACTCGGTAAAATTCCTCGGCGAATCCTCCAGGGTTGTATAAAGCCGCCTGCATCCAACGTCCGATCAACAACGATGAAGTCACTGCGAAACCGAACATCATCGCCACCAATCCATTCATCAACCGTAAAGTGCCGTCTGCCTCGAAACCTTGATAAGTAGCGCCTTTCACGCCTTCAACAGCCCCTTCCAACCAACTAGCCCACCATTGCGCTGCGTCACCCGACACCACTTGTATCGAAACCGCCAAGAGGGCCGCAAACACCGCCGCGACCATTATCGCCAAACTTTGCGATTGGGTAACACGCAATACTTTCGCCGAAGCCGCCAACGGCACCAACAAAAACAAAACCACCGGAGTCTCGAGACCCGGCCTACTTTCGACAAAAAGACTACTAACATAAACAACCAAAGCCGTACCGATCAAAACAATCAGCCAATAGCTATCCGAACGCGACAATACGCATAATGCGATGATGCCGCAACAAAACAGCGCCAACGGCAAAACAAATTGGGATAAAGCGCCCAATATACAAGCAGCGACCAAGGCCTGATACGGTCCCTGCATCACAAAATTCGCTAAAGCCCTCATAAATACCCATCCTCCTTAAAACCCAATCTTAAAGATAAAACCGGTATATTGAATTTGAAATTCCATACCCGGCGACTTTGCTGCTTAGCATATCAGCATGCTGAGAAAGATAAAATCAATGACGCTTCATTCAGACCTTATCGACACTTATAACTTTTATTCGAAGTTGCTTATATTTTAAACAAAACGTAACATTGCCGGATTTACCTTTACGGCGCTTCTGTTAAATCGGAAAACTGCCGGCTCAGCCCACTCATTCAAGGCTTTATGGAAACACAACCGGAACCAACGTCCTCTTTAACGTTCAGCCAATTCGAGCTTGATTCGCGCATCAAACAAGCCACGCAAGCCATGGGGTTCGATCACCCAACCGAAGTACAGGCTGCCGTCATACCTCTGGCCAACGAATCCAAAGATCTTTGGGTTTGCGCAAAAACCGGGAGCGGCAAAACTGCGGCCTTTCTGATACCCGCCTTGCAGCATCTACTGCAAAACTGCCCCGAGGACAGCGCGGCAAAAGTCTTGATACTAGCGCCGACACGGGAACTAGCCAAACAGACACATAAACAATGTCGACAACTGGCTGAATTCACTCCGATCAAGTCCGGTATGATTATCGGCGGTGAAGACTTCAAGAAACAATCCGCTTTATTTGCGAAAAGCACTGCCATCATCATCGCAACTCCAGGACGCCTAATCGAAGTCATCGAGGAAGGCTCCGCCGATTTCAGCCGACTCGACCTACTCATTCTCGATGAAGCCGACCGTATGCTCGACATGGGCTTCAAAAACGATTTACTGAAAATCGCAAGCGTTTGCAAGCCGGAACGCCAAACCCTGTTATTTTCCGCGACACTTAATCCGACGATCAAAGGCATTGCTCTCACACTTCTTAAAGAGCCGGAAAAAGTCTATCTCGATGGCATACAGGCAGAACATGAAGACATCGAACAGCAAATGTTGCTGGCCGACGATTTCGAACATAAGAAAAAATTATTGATCTGGCTACTAAGCCACGAAACATACGAAAAAGCCTTGGTCTTCACCAACACCAAAATCCATACCGATCAATTGCGCGGACCATTGAGAGGGCAAAAGCTGCGCGTAGGCTCGCTGCATGGCGACATGGACCAAAGCGAACGCAACAAAACCATGGGGTTTTTCCGAGACGGAACCATCGATATATTGGTCGCAACCGACGTTGCCGCGCGCGGTCTCGATATCGAAGGCGTGGACCTGGTCATTAATTTCGACTTAGCCCGTAACGGTAATGACTATCTGCACAGAATCGGCCGCACCGGTCGAGCCGGCCGACCGGGACTTGCAATCGCATTGATCAACTCTACCGAATGGAACGTCTTGGCGGGTATCGAACGCTATCTACAACAGCGACTGATCCGGCGCACGATCAAGGAATTGGAAGGCCGCTATAAAGGCCCCAAAAAGCTCAAAGCCTCGGGAAAAGCGGCAAGTAGTAAAAACAAAAAAGCAGAAACAAAGAAGAAAGCGTCCAAAATCAAAGATCGTCATCGTGACCGCAAAAAAATCGGTAAAAGACGCAAGCCAAGCGAACTGAAAACCAACGGTTAATCCTAATAAAAAGCATTTTGTCCACGAAATACACGAAAATCACGAAAATATTCAATAAGTTACACCCTCCAAGCTGCTCACCTAATGGGTGGCACAAGTGATTTTTGTAACTATATGATTACTTTCGTGTATTTCGTGATTTTAGGATTTGGTCGTAAATAACTTCCCTATTTTAGGCAGGGTTCGGTTGCCCGATATTCATTACGAAATCCTTAGTGTGCTGACTATACCTTTCGCGCTTCAAATTTCGGCAGTGCCTGAGGAGGCGCCGGGGTGTGCGGCAAAGGCTTTGCCAGCATGGAGCTGGCATAGAGCCTACAGGGATGTATTCACCCAGCACCTAAATTCCATAGCCCATTGGTTATGGTTAATTGTTTTAGATAATTTAGGTGCTGGGTTCACGGCGTCCTTTGACGGACGCCCCGGCGCCGAATTTTGACCTGCGATGGATATATCGAATTTAGGTTAATCTCAAACTTTCAAGCGTTCGACAACTCGTCCATTCTGCAAATGTTCCTCGATAATCTCATCGATATCGGCTTGATTTTCATAACGATACCAAACAGCATCGGGATAGACGACCATTACCGGACCCTCCTTGCAACGATCCAGACAACCGGCATTGTTGATGCGACATTTACCGGGCCCGCTCATTTTTAGCTTTTTCAATTGCGTTTTCGCATAATCTCGAAAAAACTGAGCATCATGATCCTGGCAGCAGGCCGCGCCATTCTCGCGCTGATTGGTACAGAAAAAAACATGGTGTTTATAGTAATTCATCTCACTAACTTAAAAATTGTCTAATTTCTGGTTCCCACGGTCCTCCGTAGGAACCTATACCTTGGCTGCCGAGGCGAAATTATATACCTTTCGCACTTCAAATTTCGGCAGTGCCAGAGGAGGCGCGCCTGGGTGTCCGATAAAGGCTTTGCCAGCATGGAGCTGACATAGAGCCTTGTATGATTAATTTAAATGAATTTTAGCCAGGAAATACTTTAAGCTTTACCGAGTTCATTGGGAGGCCGCTTGAGCCTGAGGACTGGATTAAACCAGAGCCTGTCATGTAGATTGGCCCCCGCCCTATTCACCTATACCGCGGAGTATCTGAGGCTTAGAGCCTGCATTCACAAGGATGGTAGGTGCATACGCAGGGTCGGGAACCAATGACTAGTTTACTTTCCTTATCACAGAATAACAATTAAACATGGCAGATCAACAAATTAACAGCGCTTCACTTGACACACAAACCCGTATCTTCGCTGGCGTCGATGTAGGATCTAAAGAACTGGTTTTGGTGGTGCGCAAAAATGGCAAACCTTTCAATCCGCAGAAGTTCTCCAATACCCCAGCTGATCATGCCCGGATGGCCAAGAAACTGAACAAATTGTCCGGCATTATCGTGTGTATGGAAGCCACCGGCAGTTATCATTTCGATTTAGCCGTTGCGCTCCATGATGCCGGCGTCAAGGTAATGGTCATCAATCCCAAGGTCTCTCATAACTTTGCTAAAGTGTTGATGAACAATAGTAAAACAGATGATGTGGACGCGAATACTCTGGCGGTGTATGCCGAACGGATGGATTTTGCGCCTTGGTCCCGTCCTTCGAATGAAAAGATCGCTTTACGTTGTTTCTCACGCCGTATTAATGCACTAACCGATCAAAAAACAGCAGCAAAGAATCAATTGCATGCCTTAAGCGCAACAGTTGAAACACCCAAAGCCGTGCTAAAAGATGCACAAGCAGCCATCGATCAATTAGATAAGCGTATCGATCAGTTAACGGCTGGCGCCTTGGCATTGATCGAAAAACATCCGGAACTCAGTCGAGCATTAGTTTTGTTCACGAGCATTAAGGGTATTGCCAATACCAGTGCGATTGCCCTCATGGGAGAACTACTGATTTTGCCTGCGGATATGTCGCACCGTGAGTGGGTCAAGTTTGCGGGGCTCGATCCAAGAGCTTTTGATTCCGGCACGAGTGTCCACAAAAAAACGCGTATATCCAAGGCCGGTAACAGCCAGATTCGCGCCGCCCTGTATATGCCTGTCTGGAGCGCTGTGCAGCATGATCGCCATATTAAGGCGTATTACCAACATCTCCTGGATATGGGTAAATTACCGTTGCAAGCCTGTTGTGCGGTCATGCGTAAATTGTTACATGCGATTCACGGCATGCTCAAGCATGATAAACCATTCGATAACACGCGTTTTTATGCAATTCCGTCAATCGCTGAATAGCAGAAAAATGCCTATTTTTAACTTGATTTTAAACAGAGTATCTACATGGACGTATTCACGGCGTCCTTTAGCGGACACCCAGGCGCCGAATTTTGAGCTACGACGGGTATACATTCCCACGTTGGAGCGATGGGAACGAAAACCAACTTTACTTCAATCGCCATCTGCAGTGCCGTCATCGACAAAATCCCGACTATCGACATCTTGCGAATCGGACCTCCTTTCAATATCCAATTCTTGGATGGCGCCATCGGCGCCTATCAAAACCGAACTTGCCAAGCCCCGAAATATACCGTGCTCGATAACGCCCGGCATGGCGTTGAGCGCATCGTCGAGATCAGCGATATCAATCGTGGCATCGAAAACGGTATCGAGCACTAAGCTTCCGTAGGACGTCATCACCAAGCCGTCTTCATTTGCAGTCCGTCGTAGTGTCGGCCTGCCTCCCAGTTTTTCCAAACTGTCTTTAACCATTCGCCAGGCAAATGGCATAACCTCGACTGGAACAGGAAATCGCTCGCCGATTCGGCCGACCAACTTGCTTTTATCGATCAGAACGACGAACCGGTCGGCCGCCTTCGCCAACAATTTTTCTCGTACTAAATCGTAGCCCCGGCCTTTGAGCAGCGTCTTATCGAGGGTAACTTCATCGGCGCCATCGACATAAAGATCGATTCGCTCGGTTTGCTCAATCGACTGTAGGGGTAACCCCATTTCGCCAGCCTTGATCGCGCTGACAACCGAACTGGCAATCACGATCACTTTCAATCCTTCATCTTTATGGAGGCGAGACAACTCTTTAATAAAACAGTCGGCCGTGGAACCGGTTCCGAGTCCGACACGCATCCCGTCTTTAACCAGCTTTGCAGCATGGACTGCCACCAATTCTTTATCATTCATTGCGACTCCTAGAAAGACTTCTTTCGTAAATCAAGTTTCGATATAAGTGAAGAGTGATTACAACTATTGACCACCCGCCATCAACTTATAAGCCCCCCCTCCGATAACTACCAGTGCAACCAAAGCCCAGCCCAGACGATCCATATATTCGCGTAGTTTCGCTTCCAGTTTTTCGCCACCTGCCGAGATTAGCAACGACACCAAAAAAAACCTCGCGCCGCGCCCGACTGTCGATGCCAGCACGAACGGTAAAAACACCATACTCATCACGCCGGCCGCTATCGTGAATACTTTGTAAGGTATCGGCGAAAAACCGGCCACCAAGACTGCCCAGAACCCCCAATCGGTAAACCATTGCCGGGCCAATAGAAAGCCCTCCCAATAATGCGTGGTTTTTAACCAAGGCTCAAGCTGGTCGAACATAAAAAAACCGATCGCATAACCCAAGATGCCTCCCAAGACCGAAAATACCGTGGTCCATAGCGCAAATTGGAAAGCGTGTTGAGGACGACCGAGTGCCATCGGCGCCAACATGACATCGGGCGGAATCGGAAAAAAAGACGATTCGGCAAAGCTCAAAGCGCAAAGATACTTCAAGGCATGCCGATGCCGGGACCACAATAGCGTCTTATCGTATAGCGTTTGAAACATACTTACTCCCTGCCCGACAAAAACGGCACGAAATTAACAGACTCTAGGATTTCGACTTCGAATCCTGATGCGTTTCGCGTAACCCGTTGTAGCTCCTGTCCGCCGGCATGACCGATCGGAATCACCATCACTCCGCCGACAGCCAGTTGCCGAAGCAACATTTCGGGAATTTCGGGCGGCGCCGCCGTTACTAAAATGCCATCGTACGGGGCATGATCCGGCCATCCCCAGCCGCCATCGCTGTGCAAATAGCTGATGTTTTTATGTTTCAAACTCCATACCAAATTTTTGGCTTTCTTCTGCAGCGGTTGAATCCTTTCGACCGTGTAAACGTAATCGACCACTTGCGACAATACCGCCGTCTGATAGCCGCAACCGGTGCCGATTTCCAAGACCTTGGCAAGCGGACCGGATGCCAAAAGCAACTCGGTCATTTTAGCGACGATATACGGTTGCGATATCGTCTGGTTATAACCGATCGGCAAAGCGGTATCTTCGTAGGCCCGACTAGCGAGCGCTTCATCTACGAACAAATGACGCGGCGTATTACGCATCGCATCGAGAATTTTATGATTATTGACCCCCTGTTCCTTCAATCGCCCCACCATGCGCTCCCGGGTTCGCATGGAAGTCATGCCTATTCCTTTTACATTAAGCATCATCATTATTATATTTCTCCTAAGGCAACCAATTTTCTAAAGCGCCTATACGTTCATAGCGTGTCAAATCGACTTGCAAGGGGCTCACCGAAACATAACCCGATTTAATCGCGTAAAAGTCGGTTCCTGGCCCCGCATCTTGCTCGACTCCTGGCGGCCCAACCCAGTAAATAGGTCTTTCTCGAGGATCGACACTTTTGACCACCGGTTCGGCTTTATGGCGTTGCCCCAAACGTGTCGACTGAAAGCCTTTAAGCTTGCTAAAAGGAATATCGGGTACATTGACATTCAAAATACTATCTTGAGGCAAAGGCTCTTCTATCAATCTTTGTAGTAATATAACCGCAACTTGCGCCGCCGTATCGAAATACCTCGGATTATTGCCGGCCAACGAAATCGCCACAGCCGGCAGGCCTAAAAACCGGCCTTCGGTCGCCGCCGCCACGGTGCCGGAATAGAGTACGTCATCGCCCAAATTAGAACCGTGATTGATTCCGGCAAATACCATATCAGGCTCTTGCGCCAACAAACCGGTGATCGCCAAATGAACGCAATCGGTCGGCGTGCCGTCTACTCTAATAAAACCGTTAGAGGCTTGATAAGCTCTGAGCGGTCTTTCCAGAGTCAGCGAATTACTGGCCGCGCTGCGGTTTCGGTCCGGCGCCACAACCGAAATTTCGGCATGAGCGCTTAATGCATCCGCCAATGCATTCAGGCCTTCAGCCAGATAGCCGTCATCATTGCTCAACAAAATATGCATTTTAAGTCGCCCCGCGCGCAAATAGTTTATAAAATCCCTAATATTAACAACTTATCGTATTTAAATCAGCTAACGTGAGAAAAAAAAACCTAACACAAGAAGATCGGGATCTGTTTCGCCAAGCAGCCGGGAAAGTCATATCGATAGACAGCGACAAACTGCACCTGAGCACCACACCTAAACCCAAACCCATACCCGCTAAACGTTCAGTTGATAATGCTCAATCGCTTGACGAATCAATATTGGTCACTGAATTGCTAAGTCTCGAGGATAGCCTGAGCTTTTTAAGCCCCGGCTTACAAAAAAATGTTTTGCGAAAAATGCGCAAAGGGCATTACGGACTCGATGCCGAAATCGACTTACACGGCCTGAGTAGCCACGAGGCAAAAAAGCAATTATTACGCTTTCTGCATAGCTGTGTAGAGGAAGGTTTCCGTTGCGTCTGTATCGTACATGGCAAGGGCTATCGCTCACCGGATAACCTACCGATTTTGAAAAACAGCCTCAATTTATGGCTTCGCCAACACCGCGACGTACAGGCCTTTTGTTCCGCGCCGCACAGAAAAGGCGGCACGGGGGCGGTTTTTGTTCTGCTGCGCTTAACGGATAAATACGACGAACAAAACGATACCGAGCGCTAAACGATACCAAACGAAAGGAATCATGCCGATCCGATTCAGCAATTTCAAAAACCAACCGATTGTCAGGTAAGCAACGACACAGGAAACCGCCGCCCCGATCGCCATAAAGGCCCACATGACTTCGATATCGGACTTGAACAATTCAAAAGCCTTTAGCATACCGGCCAAGGCAATGACCGGAATCGACAATAGAAACGAAAAACGCGCGGCTTGCTCGCGCTGTAATCCCGAAAACAAGCCGGCCGTGATCGTGATACCCGCACGGGAAGTACCGGGAATCAATGCAATCGCCTGAAATACGCCGACCAGCAAAGCATCGAATAAAGTCACGACAGTCCGGCGCTCTTTAGCGAACTTTTCCGAAGCCCACAGCAACATCGCGAAAACAATGGTCGAAGTCGCAATCACCAGAGGCGATCTCAAAGACTCTTCAAGCGAGTGAGGCATCGATAAGCCCGCGAGACCAACCGGAATCGTGCCTAATACCACATACCAGGCCAAACGGGAATCGTCCGAAGCCCCTTTGCCGGTGAACGAACCGAACCATGCCGCAATAATCGTCAATAAGTCTTTGCGATAATAGGCTACAACAGCCGTTAAGGTACCGACATGCACCGCGACATCGAATGCGAGCCCCTGATCCTCCCAACCCAAAATGACCGGCAACAAAATCAAATGTGCGGAACTCGAAATCGGTAAGAATTCAGTCAGCCCCTGCAACAAGGCCAACGAGATGGCTTGAATAATATCCATGATTTAACTCTCTATTATTTCTCGAAGTAAAGCGGTCGCATAGCTACCCGCCGGTAAGGTGAATTTTAGTTGCAATCGGCCCCGCGAGATAAAGCGCCACTCTAAATCGGTCAAACTCATTCTAAGCGCCCTGCGTGCGCTTTCCAGGCCGCAGTCGAACAAACCGCGAACCATAAAATCGAAACGTTCGATCACGGCTGATTCGATAGCCCAGGCCTCACCGGTTGCTTCGGAAGCCCCCTGCCCGCAAAGGACTGCGCTCGGATGAATTTCGCATGCGTCGATCCGCATAGAAATGGTCGGATCGATTTGGTCGACTTTAAAAAACCCTCGGGATCCTTCAACAATGAATACATCGCCATCGACCGGTTTATTCCAACTCTCCAGCCTGATTCTTTCAGCCAAAATATGATTGAACAAAAACGAACGTGCTGCCGATAGGTAAATACCGCGTTGTTCACGCTTAACCTTAGCGCCTTCGAATAGAGCCAAAGCTTTATTAACATTCTGCCCGAGATTTCCGAAGCGCTGCTCGCCGAAATAATTCGGTACACCGCAGGTCTTAATCCGACTCAACTGATCTTCAAGCCGCTTTTCGTCACCTTGCCAATCTCTAATCAATAGTTCGAAACGATTACCGGATAATATGCCGCGTTTCAATTTACGAGCATGACGTATTGACCGATGAACTGTAATCGTTTCCGATTCGAAATCGGACCATTGCGGTGCTTCCTTGCCCGGTAACCATACACTGAACCATTGCGTCGTAACGGCATGACGATCCTTCAAGCCGGCATATCCGATATCGCGCTGCCTAACGCCGGCAAAACGCGCCAGTTGTCTCGCCACAAACTCGGTATTTTCACCTTTTTTCTCAATGAGCAGAAAAACATGCTCGCCTTCGCCTGAGGGTTCGAACGACAGCATTTCATTGACGATGAAGTCCTCGGGCTCCGCCCGGATCTTTCCGGTTCCGGATGGGCCTCCGTAGGCATGGGGCCACTGTGGTATTTCAATGTTTTTCAAGGCTAGGAAGAATCAGTTGGTTTAACTATTGAGACTTGGATGGTGTCGATCAAGCTGGTTCTTGCCGATATACACCTATCGCTATTCAAATTTCGGCAGTGCCTTAGGAGGCAACAGGGTCATAAGCGCCAACTTAAAGGAAGGAGCCCGTCATTCCGCCAGGGATTGGCGGAATCAAGGGCCACGGATGGAAATGCTTAGCACCACATCCACGTATACCCCTCGTAAATCAAAATTCGGCACTGGGGTGCCCGTCAAAGGACGCCGTGAATACGTCCCTGTAGGCTCTATGCCAGCTCCATGTTGGCAATTTTTGAATATAAAGGCAGCACGATGGGTATATCCAAGGTAATTGCGACAATCATCTGGTCTTCAGATAACAATCTATCATCCTCAATCCAGCTCCATCAGCGTTACTCTACCTTTCGATCAATACGGCCGCCTGGACGGCAATGCCTTCTCCGCGGCCTTCAAAACCGAGCTTTTCGGTCGTGGTCGCCTTGACATTGATGCAGTCGAGTTCGACATTCAAATCTTCGGCTATATTACGGCACATTGCCTCAATATGCGGCGCCATTTTCGGCGCTTGGGCAATAATCGTGATATCGGCATTGACGAGAAAATAGCCTTTATTTTGCACGATCCGATAAACATGGCGAAGCAATACGCGGCTATCGGCTCCTTTGAAACTCGGATCGGTATCGGGAAAATGCTTGCCGATATCGCCCAAGGCCGCCGCGCCCAACAAGGCATCGGACAGTGCATGCAAAACGACATCGCCGTCCGAATGCGCGTCGAGGCCTTTCTCGTATGGAATCTTCACGCCGCCCAGAATGACGTCGCCGCCTTCCTTGAAACGATGCACATCGTAACCTTGACCGACTCTGATCATTGTTGTTGCTCCAAATAAAATTGCGCTAAGGGTAAGTCTTCCGGACGGGTGATCTTGATATTATCGGAACGTCCTTCGACGATCTTAGGTTGCAAACCAAGCAATTCGAGCGCGCTGGCTTCGTCGGTCACCGCCGGATTTCCGACCGACGCCTCGAGCGCCTGTTTCAACCGGCCGTAACGAAACATCTGCGGCGTCAACGCGCGCCAAATATGCGTTCTGTCGAGAGTTCCCAAGATCGAATCGCCATCGACATTCTTCAGCGTGTCGTGCGACGACAGCGCAAGGATGCCACCGACCTCGTCGTTTTGTAACGTGTCGATCAATAAGCGGATATCGGCGGCAGTAATGCAGGGTCTGGCCGCGTCATGAACCAGCACCCAGTGGTTTTCCCGTGCACGATCCTCGATTGCGCGCAGCGCCGACAACACCGAATCGGCGCGTTCCTTGCCGCCCGGCGCGGTGAACACTCGGCTGTCTTGCGAAATCGTTAGTTCCGGCCAATAGGGGTCTTCGACCGAAATCGCCACAGAAACGGCGGCAAAGACATCGGCCTGCAGCAAACGCGTCAGCGTGTGCTCCAAGACGGTCTTGCCCAATAACGGGAGATATTGCTTGGGACGATCGGCCTGCATGCGTTTACCGACTCCCGCCGCCGGCACCACCGCCCAAATGGATCGAGTATTTGTCATCGATAAGGAATGTGTTTTAAATGACCTGGACAGCCGTAAAAAGCGGAACACGGCAATAGCTGAAGCTATTGCACTCCTCGCCAAAATTCGAAGCGCCGTAGGCCGAGTTGAGCGTCAGTGAAACCCGGTGTTCCATGTGCTGAACAGCTGGGTTTCACGCTGCTCAACCTAGCCTTCCTACCTGTATGCTATGCCTTTCAGGCAACTATTCCAACACCTGAAAAAACGTCTCGTCTTCCCTGATCATCCCTAATTCATACCGCGCTCTTTCCTCGATGGCCTCTTGACCTTTCCTCAAATCGAGAACCTCGCCATAAAGGGCAGCATTACGTTCCTTTTTTTCCTGTACCTGCAAGGCCAATTCATCCAACCGACTTTGATAGTGATTGATTTGAACAATGCCTCCATCGCCGAACCAAAGGCGATATTGCAGATGCACGATGATCGCAATCAGCACCGCGACGAGAATCTTGAAATTATTCATTGAACGGCTCATCCTGAATCAGGGCGGCGACAGTGCCGCCCCTTTTCAGACAAATCAGAGCATTTTGAATGCACTGCGGCCCGCGTATTTCGCCTGAGAGCCCAATTCGTCCTCGATCTTCATCAAACGATTGTATTTGGCAACACGATCGGAACGACTCAGAGATCCTGTTTTGATCTGACCGGTTCCGGTCGCGACGACTAGATCGGCAATCGTCGTATCTTCGGTTTCACCGGAACGATGCGAAACGACGGCACTGTAACCGGCTGCATGGGCGGTATGAATCGCATCGAGCGTTTCGGTCAAGGTGCCGATTTGATTAACCTTGATCAAAATCGAATTGGCGATACCTTTCTCGATGCCTTCTTTCAAGGTTTTTGGATTAGTCACGAACAAATCGTCGCCGACCAATTGAATCATGCCGCCCAGCTTCTCGGTATGGATTTTCCAGCCGGCCCAATCGTTTTGATCCAGGCCGTCTTCGATCGAGATGATCGGATATTTTTTGACCCATTCGACGAAAAAATCGGTCATTTCTTCCGACGTGAAGCTACGGTTTTCCGCAGACAAGACATACTTGCCGTCTTTGTAGTATTCGGAGCTGGCCGCATCCATACCCAGATAGATGTCTTGCCCTGCTTTGTAACCGGCTTTTTCGATTGCTTCGAGAATCACTTCGATCGCTTCTTCGTTCGAGGACAAATTCGGTGCAAAACCGCCTTCGTCGCCGACCGTAGTTGCCAAGCCTTTACCTTTCAGTACTTTTGCGAGGTTATGGAATACTTCCGCGCCGTAACGAATCGCTTCGCGGAAGTTCGGGGCGCCGACCGGCAGGATCATGAATTCTTGCAAATCGACACTGTTATCGGCATGCGAACCGCCGTTGATGATGTTCATCATCGGCACCGGCATGATGAATTCGCCGCTGGTATTCATATAGTTGTACAAAGGCAGTCCCGCGTCTTTCGCTTCGGCATGTGCAGCCGCCATTGAAACGGAAAGAATCGCGTTGGCGCCTAAACGACCTTTGTTCTCGGTGCCATCCAATTCGATCATTTTTTGGTCGATAGCGGACTGATCGCCTGCGTCCATGCCAAGGATCGCGGAACGAATTTCAGTATTGACGTTATCAACAGCTTTCAACACGCCTTTACCTAAATAGCGCGATTTGTCGCCGTCGCGCAATTCGATTGCCTCACGTTCGCCTGTCGATGCACCGGAAGGCACCATGGCGCTACCGATAAAACCTGAAGACAGAACCACGTCGGTTTCAATCGTCGGGTTACCGCGTGAATCCAAAATTTCTCTTGCACGAATGTCTACTATTTCAGCCATTAGGGTTCCTTATAAAGTTGTTTCGATCAAACTGCTTGCTTTCACAGCTCGATCCAGGGTGATTAAAATTTCAAGTAATTCTTTGATGCGATGCATAGGCCAAGAATTAGGGCCATCGCTAAGCGCCTCGGCCGGATTCGGGTGCGTTTCCATAAACAGTCCTGCAATACCGACCGCTACCGCAGCTCTCGCCAGAACCGGAACGAATTCGCGTTGCCCGCCGGAACAAGAACCTTGCCCGCCCGGCAATTGCACCGAATGCGTCGCATCGAACACGACCGGACAACCTGTATCTCGCATAACGGCCAATGAGCGCATATCCGATACCAGGTTGTTATAGCCGAACGACACACCGCGTTCGCAAACCATGATCTGCTGATTGCCGGTCGCTTTGGCTTTGTTTGCGACATTGGCCATGTCCCAGGGCGCCAAGAACTGGCCTTTTTTAATATTGACCGGTATGCCTAATTCGGCCACGCTTTGAATAAAATTAGTCTGCCGACATAAAAATGCCGGCGTCTGCACGACATCGACCACTTCGGCGACTTCTTTCAGCGGAGTGTCTTCATGAACGTCAGTCAATACCGGCACACCGATTTGCTGCTTGACCTTTTGCAGAATGGCCAACCCTCGCTCGAAACCGAGGCCGCGAAAACTTTCCAGCGACGAACGATTCGCTTTATCGAAAGACGACTTATAGATAAACGGAATACCCAATTCAACCGTGATTTCTTTCAGGAAACCCGCAGTTTCCATAGCCAGTTCCTCACTTTCGATCACACAGGGACCGGCAATCAAAAACAACGGTTTATCGAGCCCTACTTCAAAGTTGCATAATTTCATTTCTCGGTTTCCTTTTTATGAAGAGCGGCTGCGGCAACAAAACCGGAAAATAACGGATGCCCTTTACGCGGCGCCGAATTAAATTCCGGATGAAATTGGCAAGCCAAAAACCAGGGGTGCCCCGGAATTTCGATAACTTCGACCAAGCGCCCGTCGATCGATTTGCCTGAGAAGCGCATGCCGTTTTGCTCAAGCCTTTCAAAATATTTATTATTAAACTCGTAACGGTGCCGATGCCGCTCTCTAATCACTTCCTTCTGATAAAGCTCGTAAGCTAACGAGTCAATTTGCAAACGGCATTTTTGCCCGCCCAAACGCATCGTGCCGCCTAAATCGGAGTTTTCACTACGAACCTCCACCTGTCCTTCCGCATCCATCCATTCGGTAATTAAGCCTATTACCGGATGCGGAGAATCGGGTAGAAATTCTGTACTGTGCGCGCCCTCCAGATTGGCGACATTGCGAGCAAACTCGATAACCGCCACCTGCATGCCTAAACAAATCCCTAAATAAGGGATCTTATTTTCCCGGGCATACCTCACTGTCGCAATCTTACCTTCGACACCCCGCTCGCCAAAACCGCCGGGAACCAAAATCGCATCGACGGGCTTCAAAGCCGAAACGCCTTCCTCCTCGATCATTTCCGAATCGATATATTCAATCCTTACCTTATTTCGGGTTTTAATGCCGGCATGAATCAATGCTTCATGCAATGATTTATAAGCATCGGAATGATCGACATATTTTCCGACGATCGCAATCGACACTTCATTGAGCGGATGAGTTAAACCCTCGATCACATTTTCCCATTCGGTCAAATCGGCTTTAGGGACATCCAACCGAAGTTTTTCGACAACAATATCGTCCAACCCCTGCTCATGCAACAGCAAAGGAATACGGTAAATAGAATCGGCATCGATCGCGGAAATAACGGCTCTCTCAGCAACATTCGTAAACAACGCAATTTTACGACGTTCGATTGCCGGAATCGGTTGTTCGGAACGACAAATCAATATATCCGGCTGAATTCCGATGGTCCTAAGTTCTTTAACCGAATGTTGGGTCGGTTTGGTTTTGATCTCACCGGCCGACTTGATATAGGGAACTAGCGTCAAGTGAATGAAAAGCGCACGATCCCTACCCAATTCAACATACATTTGCCGGATCGCCTCCAGAAAAGGCAGCGATTCGATGTCGCCGACCGTGCCGCCAACTTCGATAATCGCGACATCCATGCCTATGGCACTGAGTTCGATTCGACGCTTGATTTCATCGGTAATATGCGGAATAACTTGAACGGTAGCGCCTAGGTAATCGCCTTTGCGTTCTTTGCGCAATACATTTTCATAAATTTGACCGGTCGTGAAATTGTTCTTTTTGGTCATTGTGGTTTTAATAAACCGCTCGTAATGACCTAGATCAAGATCGGTTTCAGCGCCATCCTCGGTGACGAATACCTCACCGTGTTGAAAAGGACTCATCGTACCGGGGTCAACGTTGATATAAGGGTCCAACTTTGTCATCGTCACTTTCAGCCCTCGCGCTTCAAGAATAGCTGCCAACGACGATGCGGCAATGCCTTTACCCAACGAGGAAACGACACCACCGGTAATGAAAATAAATTTGGTCATGTAAGAAATGAAAAATTTCGGGAGACGGCTTTTAAATAGCCAAGATTAAAATTTACCTATTTTAATCGACTAAGACACATTCGTCATGGCCTTTCCGGTTTTTATTTTTTTGCGACCGAATTAGCCGAATACACCCTGGCTTGTTTTCACAATAAAATTCGGAACCGATCCAAAGATCGGCAATTGCCGCCAAGCGCCCGTCTAAATAGATTAATGGAATACTGGGCCTTTCCCAAGGAGGGATATCAGCTTCCTGATAAAGATTTTTCAATCGATGCCGCCCATCTCGATTCGGCAAAGCAATTTTTTCCCCGCCGCTACGAAACCTAACGTCGATATGCGACCTAAACCAAACCGATTGATCAATTCCAGAGGGGGCATAAGCAATTTTCAGTTCCGCACCGTCAGGCAAGTCAAGGGGAGCTTCGCTATTCGACCATATAACGCCTTGCTCCGGTAATTCAACGGTTTGCTGCGGCACACAAAACAAGCTATTCCGAAAACGGCGTATCGTATGCTTTTGATTCTGCAACCGCAGGTCACCAAATGGCGACTGAATCATGGATAAAATGCGCAACACAAAAGCACGGGAGGGCATTTTTAACCCCAAACTCGCGAACCATTGCCGAATAACCAATGCCTGCTCCGCCACATCAAGCTTTACCAAAGCCGAAATCGATAGTGTTGCATCCTTTGTTTGATAGACTTGTTTGAATTGATCGCAAGCTAATTTACTCAATAGCTCAGATGCTTCCGCGCAATGAACCGCTGAACGAGAGACTGTTTTATCAATGGACGGCCAACGCTGCTTGAGTAAAGGAACAATTTCATTGCGTAAAAAATTACGATCGAAGTCAATGCCTTGATTACTGGGATCTTCAATAAAATTGAGATCATGCTGTCGGGCGTATTGGTCGATGATTTGTTTTGGTGTATTCAATAAGGGCCTCAATAGCACCCCTTTGCCAAAGGCCATTATTTCAGGCATGCCTGAAAGCCCTTGCAAACCCGCCCCTCGAAACAATTGCAATAAAACGGTTTCCAATTGATCCTCTCGGTGCTGAGCCACCATCAAAACATCGTTTTTCGAAAGCAAGGCCTTTAGGGCATCATACCGCGCATTCCTGGCAGCCTCCTCGGGGCTTTCACGACCGGCGCTTCGCGCATCGACATAAATATCGATAAAATCGACACCCAATTGCTCAGCAATCGACCGGCAATGAATCGGCCAAACATCGGCTACTGCTTGCAAACCGTGATGCACATGAACAGCGGTAATTTTATTTTGTAGCAAAGACATTGGAGCACACAGATGCAACAACACATGCGAATCTACTCCGCCGCTATAGGCAATATAAACTTGTTGCGGTGATTTTAATTTTTGCAGGCTTAATTCAACGACTCGCGACTCTAATTGAAGCATTTAATTTACCAATTGTTAACCAAATTTGGATGCCGAGGAGCCAATCAAAGGCTCAGCACCTAAATTACCCAGGATAGTTATCATCGCCAATGGAACGGACTATGAAATTAAGGTGCAGAGTCTTGCATACCTTTCGCACTTCAAATTGAAGTGCGAAAGGTATAAGTTGATTTTAATGAAATGTGAAATAACGCTCGGACAAAACAACATAAAAGAGCTAGTCTTTTTTATAAGAGCAAAGCAATAAAGAAACATGCAATTGAATTTAAAAGACTGAAATTAGTCTATATAATTCCACTAAGCACTCATATTTCACAAGGGTTTGGCTATGGATATTTCACCAACAAACAGCGCATTGAATCTTATCAACGGCGCACAACACAAATCAGCCGAAGCGGCACACAAAATTGCCACATTACCGATAAAAAACGATGAAGTAGGCAGTTCTGAATTTGAGCCTCTAGACATTATTAAACCGGTACTCAGCTTAAAAGAAGCGGAATTTGAAACATCCGCAGCCGTCAAAATTCTCGAAACCGAGAAAAAAACGATAGGAAGCTTATTAGATATTAAGGCTTAAAAAAGACCTGAGACTAAGAAACGATTCTCAACCGAGAGACTAAAGCTGAGTTTACAGCCTTCTTTGGTCGTATCGCTGGATTTCCGATGCGCTAATTTACCCGATTTTCCGCCTACCCCTCCCAGCTCCATTCGCCTTCCCTGCTAACTGCTAACTGCTAACTGCTAACTGCTAACTGCTAACTGCTAACAATTTACCCTAAGCCATCAACCCGAAACAAGGCAACTAACAATCCACCCGAACTTCGAAACCAAGCGTCCTGATCTCGCCCGCAAAATCTCGCATGACTTCCGGCGACAACGGCTTCATTTTTGCCGCTTCCGGCTGCATCGACGGGCGCGCAATGGTATAAAGCATAATTTTACCAATCGCCACACCATCGTTCTTGATTCTTTTTAAAAATTGCAAATACGCGTTTTTTTCCACGTCGGTCAACCCCTGACCGGAATAATCGACGAGACAAGTTTGAATTTTAGTCTGACAGATGGCTGCCGAAATCTTTAGATTTCTTAATGCCGACGCCATCGTTTGCGCGGTATTATTAATCAAATCTCGCCCGGCATCGGTAGCACTATCGAACTTAAACCAAACTTCTCCCCCATAACGATGCAGTGATCGAAGTCCGTCCTGAACCTTCGACTGATGCATTAAACTACCATTGCTAATCAAAACAAAACCGCTATTCGGTAGCACCCCCATTTCAGTGGCAACACGGCCGATCAAATCGACCGCCTTATCGAAATCCTTAGCGCTGGTCGGCTCGCCGTTTCCCGAAATCGCAATATCTTTGATTACTCGATTACGGGGGGCGACTTGAAACCGGTCAAAAAAATCGCCATGCAAGACATCGCTCAAAAACCGCCTCAATTCTTTTTCCAATAATGGAAAGTCAATCGGCGGCGCAGCGCCCAACGTTAAATCGGGAACTTGACAATAAATACATCGCCAGTTGCAAGCATTGTTGATATTAAAATTGACACCGCTCGACAAGCCTCCGGCGCGTCTTGAGAGAACGGGATAAATATAAGTTAATCCGGCTGAATCTCTACTATGATCGGTTATTGTTAATCGTGTTGAATTTGTCACTACCTTAAGAATAAGAGTCAAATATGCTATTCTAGTCGTTCACAATCTTTCCCTGTAACATTTTTATTAAGGAGATCATTATGAGCGAAAGAATCATCATGCGTACCGGCGAATCACTCGTAGCAGGCGGGCCTCCGGGAACTGCAGCCGAACCGGAAGTCGTCATCGGCGAACTGGACGGACCGGTCGGTACAGCGCTTGCTACTCTGACAGGAGACCAAGTCAAAGGTCATAGCCGGGTTTTCGCAATTTTGAATACCGACATTCAAGTCCGCCCCGTCACTTTAATGGTTAGCAAGGTCACTGTTAACAATAGCCGTTACACCAACATATTAATGGGCACCGTTCAGGCAGCTATCGCTAATGGTGTACTTGATGCAGTTCGCGCGGGCGATATTCCGAAAGAAAAAGCGAACGATTTGGGAATCATCTGCTCGGTATGGCTTAACCCAAGCGTCGCAACCGACGACAACCTCAACCACCAAATCCTGTTCGACATTCATCGAAAAGCGATGGCACAAGCCATCCATAAGGCCATGACCAATACGCCGGATATCGATTGGCTTCTGGAAAATCAAGAAAAAATCACTCACAAATATTTCCAGATGGGCCTTGACGGAAAAATTTAAATGGTTCGAGGATTGCCCCCGACATCAGCTTTAAAAACTTGATTTTTAGTTTGGCGGTTTCAGTCGTGATATTCGCGACTGAAACCGCTACAAAATAAACTAGATTTCCTCCAACAAGCGATAAACCAATTCCTTTATATTTTTCGGTTCGAACGGCTTATCACAAATCGCGGAAACTCCGGCCTGCTGAATTTTATTGAGCGTTGCTTGGTTCGACTCACTGGTTACCATTAATATCGGAATCGAGCTATTTTCCCTATTGGCTCGTATCGCCTCGATTAATTCCTGACCGTCCATTTCCGGCATATTGTAATCCGTCACGATCAAGTCGAAGGCATCCGGCGACTCGGCGAATATCGCCAATGCGTCCGTCCCGTCGTTTGCCAACGTTACGCACTGTATCCCCATATTGTTGAGCACTTTGGTAATATGCTTTCGTGCCGGCGCACTGTCATCGACCAACAAAACCCTGACAGTCTCGATATCATAAGAGTCTAATTCCAGTTCCTCCGGATCGACAAACTCGACCGAAGCGCGTAATGCCCTTTTCAAATCGGCATGATCGAACGGTTTGGGTAAAATTGCCACAACGCCGGCTTGACGTATCGGCTCCAGCGCCGCTCGACTGGTTTCGCTGGAAATCAGCATGCACTGCATATCCTGAAAATCGTCCGATTCCTTAATTCGGGTAAACAACTCGGTCGCCGTGGTATCGGGTAAGTACATACTGCTAATCAGCAAGTCCGGTTGATAATTGCTGATAGCCTCCAATGCCTCCTCGCCTGAAGAGACGCCATTGATGTACTTGACCCCTTCTTCCTGCAAATGCTTCACAATGAGTTTCAATTGCGGAACCGAAGGCTCGATCAGGACAATAGACAAGTCCGAGATAGTTAATTTATGCATGATTTAGTCGATGGATTAGAAAAGCGAAAACGATCGCACTCAAAAATTAATTCAAACTGAAAATCCCAATCGCCGACCATTACTTAAAATCAACGACTCCGAGCGCCTTAATCGTCTCGCCGATAATTATCAATAAACCCGTCCTGATTCGGCATGACAACAGCCGGCAACAATTGTGCGTTCATTTCGTCGTCCGGGCCGATAATACGATTGAGATAAAGCAAATAGGCGGTTACCGCATAGACTTGATCATCGGTCAGCGACCCAGGATTCGATAACGGCATGGAGCGTCGCGTAAAATCGAAAAGAGTCGTCGCATACGGCCAATAAGTACCGATCGTTTTATCCGGCGGATCGTCGATCAAGGAATGCTCGGCGCCGGCCAACTCCTCGGCGCTACCGCCACGCCCTTCCGGACCATGACAACCGATGCAATGCGCCCGGTAAACGACCTCACCTTCGCGAGCGCTACCTTGCCCTGAGGGCAAACCCGCCCCATCGGGAAAAACATCTCTATTCCATTGTTTCAACATCGCCGGCGACGCCTGAATACCTAATCCGGGACCGATCAGTTCTTCGGCTACAACCATATTAGCCGAGCCGAGGCTAAAGCATAGCAGACTCTTAAAGATAGACATGACTAATCTCACCCGCTTCCGTAATGGCCCAACTCACAATAGCATTATAATGAAAATAACCATGCCGGCCGCGCTTTGCGATCAACTCGGAACGTTCCGGCTGAACCGCACCGGTTTCGTCGAACGCACGGCTTTTGAGCACAACGTCTTGCCCCTGCCATCTCCAAGGTATCCGGAATCGCGTGAAACACTGCGGCAATACCGGCTCTTGTAACTCGGCCTCGGCCCAACTCTTACCGCCATCGGCGGATACTTCAACTTTCGCGATTTTACCGCGACCGCTCCACGCCAAGCCGCTAATCTGGTACAAACCGTGCCGGTCGAGCCGATGCCCGAACGATGGATGGGTAATCACCGACTTCGGCTCCATCACGAAGCTAAATTGCCTCGCCTTACCCGAAGGCAACAATTCGGTGTATTTAGCGGTTTCGTTACGAGCCATGACAGGTTTAGCCGCAAGGTGTAATCGCCTGAGCCATTTGACATTGAGCACCCCTTCCCAACCCGGAACCAACAGCCGCAACGGATAACCGTTCTCGGCCCGAAGTCGTTCGCCGTTTTGATATAAGGCCAGTAAACAATCGTCGAGCGCTTTGTCGAGCGGCAAACTGATATTCATCATCGACGCATCGCCCCCTTCGGCGATGATCCATTTTGCACGGCCTTTAATGCCGGCCTCCTGAAGGACGACACTCAACGGCACGCCGGTCCATTCGCTGCATGAAGCCATGCCATGAAAATAGCCGACTTGGGTTTGTATCGGCTCGCTCCGCCAACCGGCATTGCTATTGCCGCCGCATTCAATGAAACATAAACGGGATTGCATCGGATATTGCAATAAATCCGATACCGAAAACGTCAAAGGACGTTTGACTAAACCATGTATCAACAAGCGATGCCGCTCAGGATCGATTGCCGGCACACCGTTGTGATGGCGCTCGAAATGCAAACCGCTTGGCGTAACAATACCCTCGAGTTCATGCAGCGGGGTCCACGATACGCCATTACCCGGAGCATCGTCGTTGGCCATAATCCAACGAATCACCTTTTTTTCATAGTCGGATGGCGCCCCGTAATTAGAAAAAGGCTTGCCCGGTTGTTTCGTCCACGATTCACGCTCGAGTTCGGCCGTTGCGGTCTGTGAACTAAGCGCACCCCAAGTTGCGGCGGTAAAAATCAAACCTTGCTTTAAAAACAGGCGCCGATCGAGCAAACCGCCGCCCGCAGCATCAAATTCGGTACTGGATTGAACGGTTTTTACCGATTGCTTAGGCATCGACCGGTACGGATTTTTTAAAACGTTTCCGGGCCCAAATACCTTGCGCGATAAATCCCAAATAAATCGAGGCAACCATAATGAATGCTTCGGGGTTGCCCAATCCCAAGCCCGCAACCGCAGGCCCCGGACAATAACCGCTCATCCCCCAGCCGATACCGAAAATCATCGCCCCGCACAAAAGCGGTTTGTCTATTGATTTCTTCCTAGCGACATGAAATTCCTCAGCCCATATTGGTCTCGGACGTTTTAAGATGAAACGAAACGCAATAACGGAAACGGCCAAAGCTCCCATCATCACGAAGGCCAAACTCGGGTCCCAGCGTCCTGCGACATCGAGAAAACCCAAAACCTTATTCGGGTCGGTCATTTGCGACAACGATAAACCGAACCCGAACAGCGTACCGCTCAATAAAGCCGCTAAACAATGCTTCATACCCCGACTCCCATAATATGCCTGATACAATAGACCGTAACGACACCGCTGATCATAAAAATCAAAGTCGCCGTTATCGAGCGCAACGATCCGTTGGCGATACCGCAAATACCATGACCGCTTGTGCATCCGCTACCCATGCGAGTACCGAAACCGACTAGAAAACCGCCCACGGCCAACAGCCAATAAGGATAGTCGGAACGCGGCGTGAAAAACCCTGGATTGAACCAATTAAACAGTAAAGCGCCTAATACCAGACCGATTAAAAAATTGAACCGCCAAAGCCACTCCGACTTCGGGGAATTGAGTAAACGATGCATGATGCCGCTAACCCCGGCCATGCGACCATTTAGCCATAACAGCAAGGTGGCGGCCAAACCGATCAATGTTCCGCCGAGAAAAGCCGAGAACGGTGTAAAATTTTCCACAAAGAATTCCTGAATAATTTTGAAATTTAAAAAATAACCCTTATATACCCTTTACTAGTCAAATTTCGGCATCGGGGTGCCCGTCAAAGGACGCCGTGAACCCAGCACCTAAATTATCCAAGATAGTTAACCATAGCCAATGGACTATGGAATTTAGGTGCTGGGTGAATACGTCCATGTAGGCTCTATGACAGCATCCATGCTGCCAAAGCCTTTGCAAGCGCCATGGATGGCGTGAATGTCGATTTTGCAGGAGCAAAAATCGACCGAACACCCCGACGCCTCCATACGCTAATGCCGAAATTTGAAGTGCGATAGGTATATACACACATAGGAAAGTGCATTTTATTGTTTTTTGAGAAAAGCCTTAAAAGCTACCCGCTAATATTAACGCTCGAGGATTCAGTCAACAAGGCAAAAACATATTGGCCAAAGAATCTTTTATACCCTTTGCTAGTCAAATTTCGGCGTCGGGGTGCCCGTCAAAGGACGCCGTGAATACGTCCATGTAGGCTCTATGACAGCATCCATGCTGCCAAAGCCTTTGCCGAACACCCCGACGCCTCCATACGCTAATGCCGAAATTTGAAGTGCGATAGATATAACCCAAAATGAACAGTTGGCATGTAATTATTCAGTCCCCCGAAAATTATCGTTCCCACGCTCCGGCGTGGGAACGCCTGAGTACCGCTCCAGCGGTACGAGACGCTAGAGCGTCTCGGTCTTCATTCCCACGCCGGAGCGTAGGAACGATAGGGGGTGTGAATAATTACGTTGGCATGTGTTGTAGACCGTTCGTACTGAGCCAAGTCGAAGCATGAACGGTCTACAACACTTTCACCGCATTGGTGAAGTCTCAAACTACCCTTCACCGCTTCGACAGGGCTCTCCTGAGCGTAGCCGAAGGGCTCAGGGCGAACGGTAGTTGAAGCACTCAAATGCTCTTTTTAGGTTTAAACTTTTACAAATTTCCTTACGCGCCATAAGCAACAGAAAAGAAGGTTAAATTTATGAATAAAAAATATTTTTTACCGTTACTACTGTTAATTGTCACATTTTCCCCTCTCTCATTCGCGCAAACGGGCGGTATCGAAAATCTTCGCGAAACCAGTAAAGCGTTTGCATCGGTCGCACGGCAAGCTTCTCCCTCGGTTGTCTTCATCCAGGTGGAAAGCTCTCGTGAAGGCGTCGCGCAAACACCCTTTGCTACTCCGTTCGGAGACGAATGGCCTTTCGGCGATGATTTTTTCCGGCGTTTTTTCGGTGACGAATTTCCCGGCACGCCAAGACGCCCGGGACCGGCCCCTACCCCGCAACAACGGGCGCCCGCGATAGGCCAAGGTTCCGGCTTCGTTTTTGCGTCGAAGCGAGGCTTGTTGAGCGAAACCTCCTATATCATCACGAACAACCATGTCGTTGCGAATGCCGACAAAATTCGCGTGACATTCCAAGACGGGCGGGAATTCGTCGCCAAGATTACCGGCACCGATCCTAAATCGGATATTGCCGTCATTGAAATCAAGGCCGGAAACTTACCGGCCTTGCCGCTGGGCGACTCGACAAAACTGGAAGTCGGCGAATGGGTCGTGGCCATCGGCAATCCGTTCGGCTTGAGCCATACGTTGACCGTCGGGGTCGTAAGCGCCAAGGGCAGAACCAGCCTCGGCATCAGCGATTATGAAGACTTCATTCAAACCGATGCCGCGATCAATCCCGGTAATTCCGGTGGCCCGCTCGTCAACCTGGATGGTGAAGCAGTCGGCATCAATACCGCGATTTTTAGCCGCAGCGGCGGTCATATGGGTGTAGGCTTCGCAATCCCGATCAATCTGGCTAAATCGATCGCCGACCAATTGATCGAACAAGGCGAAGTCACGCGCGGCTATTTAGGCGTCGTGATTCAGCCGTTGACGCAGGAATTGGCCGAGTCCTTCAACTTGACAACGCATCAAGGCATTTTAATCGCACAGGTCACCGATGATTCGCCGGCGGCGAAGGCAGGCCTCAAAGCCGGCGACATCGTGACCCAATACCAAGGCCGGCCGGTCAACGATATCGGCGATTTCAGAAACCGCGTCGCGCTGACACCGCCCGGCAAAAGCGCCAAAATCGAGATCTTGCGCGATGGAAAATCGCGAACAATCGACATAAAAATCGAAAAACTCGGCGATCAACAAATTGCAGCGGCACAAGCGCCCGCCCAAAGCACCGAAGAACTGGGCTTGACCGTGCAGACCGTGACTCGGGAACTGGCGCGACAATTTAATGCAACTCCCGGCCAAGGCGTCATCGTCACCGAAGTCAATCCGGGCTCGATTGCCGCAATGGCCGGCATACGCCCCGGAACTGTAATCCTGCAAGTCGACCGTAAACCGGTTAATTCGGCCAACGAATTCAATCGCGCCGTCAACCAAAGCAAGGATAACAAGCGGGTCTTGTTACTGATCAGCGATCGCGGCATGTCCCGCTATGTCGTCTTGCAATGGCGCTAAACGCATTCGTGTACTTCGCGGCCCAATTGCTTTTCTAGGTTTAACCTAAATTCGGCAGTTTAACCATGAAGCTCATGAAGTCTTTCAACCTATAAAAAGTATTTTGTCCACGAAACACACGAAAATCACAAAAATATTCAATTAGTTACACTATCCATATTGCACACCCATTGGGTTGATAAAAAGTTTCCTGATTAGCAAGATGCTTCGGCTTGCCGAAGCCAAGTGTCCGAGCAGGGGCCAGTCGTAGTCGCAAAAACTAAAATATGCTGTTACCCAAGCTCCAGCTTGGGTAACCTGTTCTGGAAGCTCTAGCTTCCCGACAATCAAGAAAAATTGAACAAGCGAGTCGGGGTTGATTGAGAGTGAGCAGAGGTTGTGTCGGTCTCAGGAAGCTGGAGCTTCCGGGGTGTTTTTCCCAAGCTGGAGCTTGGGAAAAAGCGTGATGTGGTGGCCGTTTTTAGCTTGACGCGCATGGCTTACGAACCCCATCTTGCTAGGGGTTATGCTGATCTTTGGGCTTTAGCTGAAGAAACTTGCTAATCAGGAAAAGTTTTATGTAACCGTATGATTAATTTCGTGTATTTCGTGATTTTAGTAGACTGCCTGCCGAGTTTAGGTTCAACGGCTTACTCTAAATTTTTGAATAACCTTCTAGGGAGGCGGAAATAATTTGCATAGGTAGAATAAGCCATTGAATTAACTTCTTATTCTTCATGGTGAAATGCTTTTTTAGATTTAATGATTTTCCTAACTCATTCCATATAAATGACTCAACAAAATAGACGACTGCAACTCGACCGCGACCATATTTGGCATCCCTACACATCAATGACAGCACCGACGCCGGTTTATCATGTTGCCAGCGCTTCCGGAGTCATGCTTAAACTGGGCGACGGCCGCGAATTGATCGACGGAATGTCGTCTTGGTGGTCGGCAATACACGGTTACAATCACCCCAAACTCAATCAAGCGGCCACTGAACAATTACAATCGATGGCCCATGTGATGTTCGGCGGCATTACGCATACGCCGGCAATCGAATTGGTCGAGCGTCTATTGAAAATCACCCCCGAGGGCTTGAGTTCGGTGTTTTTGAGCGACTCCGGCTCGGTCAGCGTCGAAGTCGCATTGAAGATGGCCATTCAATATTGGCAAGCGCTCGGCAAACCCGAAAAAAACCGATTCGTGGCGCTTCGGGGCGGTTATCACGGCGATACCTTCGGCGCGATGTCGGTCTGCGACCCGGTTACCGGCATGCATCATTTATTCAATCCCGTATTGCCTCAGCACCTTTTCGCGCAGCGGCCCGCTTGCCGTTTCGGCGAATCTTGGAATCCGTCCGATATCGATTCGTTGGAATCCATTCTATCGAAGCACGGCGACTCCTGCGCGGCGGTCATTCTCGAACCAATCGTACAAGGCGCGGGGGGCATGTGGTTTTATCATCCCGAATATCTGAAATCGGTAAGCGCCTTGTGCAAAAAATATGATGTCTTGCTGATCGCCGACGAAATTGCGACCGGCTTCGGTCGTACCGGCAAACTGTTCGCTTGCGAACATGCCGGCATTTCTCCGGATATTTTGTGTCTCGGCAAGGCCTTAACCGGCGGTTACCTGACGCTAGCCGCAACATTAACGACCGACAAAGTCGCTGAATCGATTTCGGAAGGACCGGCCGGCTGCTTCATGCACGGGCCGACATTCATGGGGAATCCACTGGCCTGCAGCATCGCATCGGCAAGCATCGACTTATTACTCGATTCGGATTGGCAAAGCCAGGTCACGGCCATAGAAGCCGGGCTAAAAAAGGGCTTGGAACCGTGCCGCAACCTGGCTAGCGTCGACGATGTCAGAGTGCTCGGCGCTATCGGTGTCGTTGAAATGAAAAACCCTGTGTGCCTTTCCGAAATTCAAGACCGCTTGGTTAAACAAGGCGTTTGGTTAAGGCCTTTCGGGCGTTTAATCTATACTATGCCGCCTTATATAATCGATGAACATCAACTGCAAAAATTAACCGAGGCGGTTTTTCAAACCTTACAGTAATCGATTCAATAAGCCTAAATTCGGCAATTTAACCAGCAATTCCCAATTTGGAGATCAAAAAGGGTGTGGGGTATGCTTGGCGAGGATGTCGGCAGGGCAGATTTTTGCTCCTGCAAAATCTGCATTCACGCCATCCTTGGCGCTTGCAGATTTTTGCTCCTGCAAAATCTGCATTCACGCCATCCTTGGCGTTCGAGCTGCCGCCAAGCCCCATGGATGGGTTTACGGCGTTCCTCGACAGGCATACCCCACACCCTAAAATCGGCGAAACTGCTCAAACTGGGAATTGCTGCAATTTAACCATGAAGCACATGAATTTCTTGAAACATTCAAGAAATTATCTAAACATCGCTGCCAACTTCTTGAGTAAGCGAAAGTTTTATATACCCTTTGCTGGTCAAACTTCGGCGCCGGGGGCTCGTCAAAGGACGCCGTGAACCCAGCACCTAAATTATCCAAGATAGTTAACCATAGCCAATGGGCTATGGAATTTAGGTGCTGGGTGAATACGTCCATGTAGGCTCTATGACAGCATCCATGCTGCCAAAGCCTTTGCCGAACACCCCGACGCCTCCATACGCTAATGCCGAAATTTGAAGTGCGATAGGTATAACTTCTTAATCTTCATGCTCTTCATGGTGAAATGCTTTTTTAAGATAATTCTTTTGCTCCAACTGCCATTCTTTTAACCAATTGAGCAAATCCTCCTCTGGCATCGGTTTTGCGATTGCATACCCTTGACCATTTTCACAACCTAGCTCAAGTAATTTCAATAAGTGCGCGACTGTTTCGACGCCTTCCGAGATGACTTGCATTTTGAATATCGAGGCTAGATCAATAATCCCTTTAACGATCGCTAAATCTCCTTCATTTTCCAGCATACCCAATACAAACGACCGGTCGATTTTTAACGTTTTTGCCGGTAAGGATTTCAGATAACTCAACGACGAATAGCCTGTTCCGAAATCGTCGAGCGCAAATACGACACCCAAAGCTTGGCAAGCCTTCATTACCTTAATCGCGCGTTCGTCATCATCCAATGCTCCGGTCTCCAGTATTTCCAACTCAAGACAGCCTGACTGCAAATCCGGATATTCGGCACATTTAGCGGATAAATTCTCAACAAAGTCAGGGTGCAGCAATGCTCCAGCGGCAATATTAATACTAATGGCAATATCGACCCCTGCTTTTTTCCATTGATTCCACCGACTCAAGGCAGTCGATAACACCCAATCGCCGATATTAATCTCAAGCTGACTGCCTTGAATCATCGGCAAAAACATGGAGGGGCTCAGTAAACCACGCGCGGGATGTTGCCAGCGAATCAAGGCCTCGACTCCCAGAATAGCGCCATCGCGAAGATTGATCTTAGGCTGAAAATACAACACAAATTCATTATTGGCCAATGCGCATTCGATACGGGCAAGTTGCTTCCCTTGCTCGTATGCATGTTTTTCTTGAAGCATGTCGAAACGTTGAAATCGATTCTTACCTTGTTGCTTGGCTTGATACATCGCTTGATCGGCATGTCGAATCAGTGTTTCAGTATCGGAAAAATCATCCGGATACAGAGTAAAACCCAAGCTCAATGATACCGACACATATTGATTCGCCAACAACATTTTTGCCGAAACAGCTTTGAGAATTCTTCGTAATATCGTCTTACATTCGCCTCTGTCATTGATATCTAACAATAATAATACAAACTCATCGCCGCCTATGCGTGCCAACGTATCGCCTTCGCGTAAACAAGCCTTGATGCGACGGGTAATTTCTATTAATAATTGATCGCCGACTTGATGACCGAATCGATCATTGATCGGTTTAAATTCATCCAGATCCAGATAACACACCGCCATTAATTTTCGCGAACGTCGCGTATGAACGATGGCTTGTTCAAGTCTATCCGATAATAAAAAGCGGTTCGGAACTCCTGTCAGGGGATCGAAATGCGCGATACGTTCCAACGCGTGCTGATGTTCTTTGATCGGAGTAATGTCGATAAATGAACCGATGAAATGATGAATGCTGTCTTGATCGTCCCTGACCACAGCAATAGACGTCAAAGCCGCGTAAATCTCACCCTGCTTGTTGCGATTCCAAATTTCGCCGCTCCAGTGACCTTCCGATAACAAGGCTTGCCACATGTTTTGGTAGAATTCGGTATCCTGCCGCCCTGATTTGAGTATCCGTGGATTTTCGCCTTTGATTTCGTCAAGTCCATAACCGGTAATACGGCTAAAGGCGTTATTGACATTGATAATACGGTTTTCAACATCGGTAATCACGATGCCGTCATGACTATAGGCAAAGACGGTCGCGGCAAGACGTTGATCTTCTTCCGTCTGACGCAACGCCTGCCGCATTCGTTCGGTTTCCAATAAATTACGCACCCTAAGCTGAGCAATCTGGAGATTAAAAGGCTTTATCAAAAAGTCTGCAGCACCCAGCGATAAACCATGAATTTCGGCTTCGATTTCGCTCAACGCAGTCACGAAAATAATCGGTATATGCCGCAACCTTTCATCGGCCTTGAATAACCGGCAGGTTTCATAGCCGTCGAGATCGGGCATCATGATATCGAGCAAAACCAAATCGGGCGGAGTCTCGCTAGCCAGCTCCAAGCCTTTTTTACCGCTAGTCGCGATCTGGATCTCGTAGTGATCCTTTAATGCCATCCCCAACAACGTAATATTGGCCGGCGTATCGTCGATTATCAGGATTTTCTGGCGCTCAATGCCCACAATGCGTTTCCTTCGTCTCGGTTTCGGAGAATCGCTCACGCAATAACTTTAGCTCTAGATGAGCTTCCTCAAAATTCATATCGTTAATCAACTTACCAAGCTTGGCGAAATGCGTAGCGATCAAACCACCCTCTAGTTTTGCTTGCAGCATGCTAAATTGCTCAACGGCAGTAAACATATTTTTTTCCAACTGGCGCTCAAGACCGTCGAGAATGTCGTTGATACCTTCGCAATTTTTGAAAAACATGCGTTCTTCATCGTTACAAGTCAACGCCTTTTGCTGCTGAATCGCAGACAGATGAATATGGCTTTCGATTACGTTCACTAAATGCTCTATCGTAAAGGGCCGAACGAGTCGTTCATCGATATTCTGTTGAAATACCGAGTCTAACTCTTCGCCGTACTGTTGATCGCTAATGCCGATGATGAATGCGCGGGGAAGATGATTGGCCGATTCCAAGTCGCGAACCTCTCTCGCAAGCCGGCAAAGAGATTTATTTTCCAAACTAGGTTCAATAATGATTGCATCCAACCCAAGATCCTTGACGATAACGTCCGAAATTTGATCGTCATGATCAATACCAATCACTTCGATAGATCGTGCCTTTAGTTGTGCCGACAAATTAGCGCCATGCTCACAATGACTGCCGATCAATAACACGCGGCTTAGTCTGGGATTTGGATTCGATAATTGGGATGAGTTGTCAATATTGGTTGCGAGACCAGGGGGCTCGAACTCATTATCGACTCGGGTAGGTATCCGAAACCAAAATCGCGCTCCCTCTCCTTCATCGCTCACAACCCCGGCTTGCCCTTGCATCATCCCGGCAAAACGCGACACCAGCGACAAACCCAAGCCGGTACCGACATAACGGCGATTCGAACTGCTATCGATCTGGGTAAACGGTTTAAATAAGTCTCGCTGTTTGTCCTTCGGAATACCGATACCGGTATCGCTGATCGAAAACTCCAATTGACAACTCCCCGACTCGTCATGGACCGGACGCGCCTCGATCCGGATGGAACCGCGATCGGTAAATTTAATGGCATTACTGACCAGATTAGACAACATTTGCTTAACTCTGAGCGGGTCAAGTCGATAGGCCTGTGCCTCGCCCCCCATCCATGTTGCATAAATCCTTAGCCCTTTTTGCTGGGCAGCACCGGAAAAAAGCGTCATGATTTCATCCAAAACCTTTTGCGGCTGAACGGCTAAAAAATTCAACTCCAAACGATTCGCCTCGATCTTAGACAAATCTAAAATATCGTTGAGCAAAGCAAGCAAATTATTTCCGGACGTCAGAATCGTACGAGCACATTCTAGGCGTTTAGCATCGTTGCATTCCTGCTTAGCTAATAATTGAGCCATGCCCAGAATCCCGTTCAGTGGCGTTCGGATTTCGTGGGACATCGTCGCTAAAAAGCTGCTTTTGGCACGATTAGCGGCTTCCGCTTTACGAGTCTGGATTTTGTTATTCAGAATCAGCGCGATGTGCGAAAAAAACGGGGCCAAATAATTGCGCATCTGTGCCGACCCAAGCAAATCGGACATTTTGACAACACCCAAAATTTGGTCGCCGATAGTTAAGGGCATCACCCAAGTACAAGCCACCGCCGCTACATTATCCTTGAGCAAGGTATGGTTCAAATCGGTATTTTGTTCGACAAAATGGCGAGTGGCAAAGACCTCCGCCACCAACGAATCTTCAATCTCACCGACAATCCGTTTTTCGCCGAATAAGTTGACATAGTGAATCTCGCCTTCGTCCAGATAATAAATCTCCGTATTGGTACCGCCTAAACTACCGCAAAGAGCCGCGATCATACTATCTAGGAAGTAATCGATACCGGCAATCGGATTGAGCAATTCCACCATATGCAGGACAAGATGCAGATTGGCCTTTTCTTCGGATAGCTTACGGACACGGTGTTCCAAGTGCTCTATACGCCTTTGCAAATCGTGATCGTTTGAATTCATCATGCCCGTTCAAGTCGTTGCTTGATCTAATCGCTGCTTAATAGCTTCGAACAACACTTGCTTTAAGTGTTCAAGATCGACATCGAGCCACTGTAAAGGTAAATCCACAAAATCGGCCGCCGTTTGAGCGGCTTCGGAAAAATCGACGCTGCATGGGGTTTTGAGTGCAAGCATGAATTTATGGCTACTGTGAAAAATTTCGCGTACGACAGTAATATTGTTACCGAAACATGCCGTGATCATCGGTTGCCAAGTCAAGGCCCAGTCCTCGACCAGAAAGTACGCACCCTTTTCAAGCTCCTGCATGAAACGCTCATAACCCAATAACATAACGATGCAATTTTGGCCACGGGTACGGCAAGTGCGATGCTCGTCCAAATAATTGTCCATCAACGGATGGCAACTCCCGTAAAAAACAAAGGTTTTTTCGCCTTTCGCCTCATGCTCTTGCAAGGCTTCGTTAAGTTCTTTCGATAACCGATTCAGGTAATTGTGCAGGGCCGAATCCAAAAAATGCGTTTGCACATTCCAGCCATGAGTCCGGATCAAATAGTCGACTTCTTTGCGCAAAATACCGCAACCGACCATCGTCAAGGGCTCTGTATGCTCCTGATGCAGGACAAATTTTTTCATGTCAACTGCCCGTACTCAAAGGCAGCCGTTATCATCGCCTTGATATTGACCTCCGGCACTGCCAGAGGCATAACGCCATTCCCGAATAAAAAATGTCCGCCCTGCTTGCCTATCTCGACGATGCGTTTAACTTCGGCTTTGGTTTCCGCCTCAGTCCAATGAATCATTTTGATGTCGTCTATCACACCACAAGTCAAGCCGCGGGTATTGATCAAGCGCTTGGCTTCGGCCAAGTCAGCCAATGGACTGATGTAATGCGAGGTGATGCCCAGTTGATCAAACACCAAATCGATGACGCCGTTAAATGGCGCCATACCGCAATAATATACGACATCGGCAACGCCGCCGGGTTGTAAATCGAGTTTCATCCAAGGCAATACGTTTTCTTCGATGATTTTGTTACCGACGAAATAGGGTGAGCCGAACGGCGTCGAATACATCAGAACATTGGCTCCGGCCGCACGTAGCGCATTAATGTGCTGATGAAAAAAATCTACGCATTTACGCAACAATTCGTCGCGCAGATCGACCGGCCCGGTTAAAAACAACTCCATCCATTTATCCATGCCCATCAATAACGCCGGCAAGGTCGTCGAAGCCGTCACATAAGCACAAATGGCATGAGTCTGCCCAATTTCGGCGCGCAGAATCGCTAAACAATCGTCAATGGCCTGCCACGCTTGATGTTGAGTAATATCGGTTGGGACTTCGAATTTGGCGATATCGTCCCAATTCTTGATCACGAAATCTTCTACATTAGGCACGCCGTCATCGGCAAATAATATTTTTTGGCAGCCCAACAATTCGGCTTCCTTGCCGACATAATGCAAACTCCACGCATTGTCATGACCGAAGCGCTTTAACATTCGCAATTGCGCTTCGGCCACGCATTCTCCTCGAGCAAAATAATCTTGCGAGTGCATATTGAGTTCGCGCGCGCCTTGATCGAGCAAATTGCAAAAGATCGGAATACGCGGTGCCGGATCGCCGTTTATAGCCGCCGCTAAAATTTCTAAAGGTGTCATGCGTTCACCTCTTTGATCAATTGGATAATAACTTTTGCCGCCGTCACGCCGTCGGGAGCCCATGCGTCGCCCCCCACTTTTTTGTATAACTCCGGATCGAATCGGTAAGGCGCGCCGCCAACCGCCAATTTTATTTTGTCTTCCAAGCCTCGCTCCTTTAATAAGGCTCGAACCTTGATACTGCCGTTCTCGCCGGTCGCGGTATGCACCATCATGGCCGAGATCGCGATGACTTGCGCGCCGTTTTCAACAGCCCTGTCGACAAATTGTTCGGCGCGGATATTAATACCTAGATCGATGACATCCACCATCAGCGATTTAAGACACCCGATCACGATACGTTTACCGAGCGAGTGTAAATCGCCATAGGCGGCGCCGATCACCACTTTGCCTATCGCTTCCGGCGGGCTAGCGAATTTTTCCAGCATTCGCTCGGTCACTTCCGAGGCGATTTGTGCCGTCATGAAATGTTGCGCCAAATTGGAATCGGGGTCCTGTTCGATGCGCGCCATCATGGCTTCCACGGCAGGGATGACCAAATTGAACACAATATCTTCCGGGCTATAACCGTCCTGTAGAGCCCCGTCGACCACGGCCAAGGCCGCCTGTTTATCGGTTTCGAAAACCGCTTCGTTGTATGCCTGCACATAACGACTCAACATATTTCGGCCCCCTTATGCCATCGGCTGCAAGCGCAAATGCTCGATAAAACTTTCTTCATAGCTACTTATCCCGCCTAAATTGATCGATTTTGTCTTACTTATGATCGTATTTAAACGAGTATTTGCATTTCGGTCCAGCAACAACTGCTCGCACCCGGCCAGACTCGCATTCGCAAAACGTTTGAATCTGTCGACCGGTAAACGGGGCAACAAACCGACACGAATCGCATTGTGTAAATCCAGATGCTGACCCAAACTGCCGCAAATCCAAACAGCCTGTAAATCGCTTGGTTTCAAATCGGCGAACCCGAGTAATTGCATCATGGCTGCGGCGGTCGAAGCCTTGGCTCGTTGAAAAATATCGACATCACTACCAAAAATCGCCGACCTAGCATTGTCGGCATCAAGCCGATAACCCGTACCGCTCGGTTGCAATGATTGGGTAAAGCGACCGGAGGGCTTGAGTATTTGTTTGTCCAACATCACTGCAATCGCATCGATGAAGCCACTGGCACAATATCCTCGAATCGGCTGATCGCCAATCGTAGCAATCAGCCAACGATCGCCGTCATCGCGAACCCGATAAACGGCACCCGTTTCAGCCGCCATACCATTGCGCATCCCGACGCCTTCAAACGCCGGGCCGCCCGGTACCGATGTCACCCATGCCGCAGTGCCGTCCCACAGAGCAATTTCAGTATTGGTTCCCAAATCCGCCAACAGCATCGGAACGGGTTGCTCGGTTATACCTGAAGCCAAAAGATCGGCCAATAAATCCGACCCGACAAAACCGGCCAATGGCTGAGCGATCGAGATATCCGCATGGGGCATACGCCAATCATGGCGCCAAGCGGCAATATCATCGATTCGACACTCGACAGGAATATGCCAATTTTCAAGCCGATACAGATCATCGCTATCGTTACCGCCGCCAATCAACATCAACATGACGGTGTTTCCGACGATAATAATCTTTCCGGTTTCGTCAAGGACGTGAACGACTTCCCCAAAATCTCGACTTAAAATATCTCGAATGCCGTCCAAGATAGCCTTACGCCCTTCGATCATCAAGTCCCGCGAGGCATAAACGTCCAATCGCCGGGAATCCAAACGAGTCAGGACATCGGCACCATGAGCCACTTGAGGATTGATACCTACCCGGCAACCGATGAGCCGAGCGGTATGACGATTCCAAATAGACAAACGAATATGAGTCGTTCCTAAATCGACCGCAATCCCATACGGCTGCCGAACCTCGTCGACATCTTTTGAAAACTCGACCGTAGGCCACTCGCATCGATCCGGACTTCTCCATTGCGACGGCGGAGCAGGATGGGCAAGGTAGGCTTCACCATCACTCAGAGGCCTTAATTGACAGGCGAGTCGATATCCCTGAACCAATTGATCCGGCAATAATTTTTGCCGCTCTGCCGGTGTCGGAGGATTGAACCGGCCGGAAATGACTTGTATCAAACAAGCGCCGCATGTACCTAGTCCTCCACAGGCCGCACGAACCCGAATTTCGGTGTGATCTAGCGCTTCTCGAACCGATAACGAATCGGACAGGTAAAGCTCTAAACCGCAATCATCCGTGCTGACGCGCAACCGATAATATTTTTTTTCTTCGATGGATTCTAAATTTTTTGGCATCGGTCTTTTAGCCGCAATTCGGGCACTATCTTGGAGGGTGGAACTCATATTACTATAGTAATATTCATGAAGGTCTGGCAATCGATCGTCCCGGCAAATGAAAGTTCTCTGGTGGCGGAGGGTGCGGTCACTCGCCCGATAGGACGCCGATGCCGAATTTTGATCTACGATGATGATAAATAAATTTTGAGGTCTTAATGTCAAACGATACCGCTAGCCTTGAGCAGCGCCCTAGCATTCTGATAGTCGATGACGAAAGCGTAAATCTTTCGGTTTTCGGACAATGTTTGATGACGGATTATGCGGTATTGGTCGCAACATCGGGCGTTAAAGCCTTGGAAATAGCGAATAATACCTCACTAGACCTCATACTGTTGGACATTATGATGCCCGGCATGGATGGTTACGAAGTCATTAAAGCGTTGAAGAGTAATCCGAAGACGCAAGACATTCCTGTCATTTTCGTGACGGCGTTGACCTCCGAACTAGACGAAACATTCGGTTTTTCGTTGGGTGCGGCGGATTATCTCTATAAACCCTGCAACTTATCGATATTATCGGTCAGGGTCAACTTACAAATAGAACTTAAAAAAGCGCGCGAACGCTTACAAAATCAAAATATCCATCTCGAGACGGAACTGCAAAAACGCATGCAGGAACATCAATTGATTCAATCCGAACTGATGCAATCGGAAAAACTCGCCGCGATCGGTCAATTAGCGGCCGGCATTGCACACGAAATCAATAATCCGTTGGGGTTTATTTTTTCCAACCTCAATTCCTTTCAAGAATATGCCCTCGAAATATTCGACTTGATCGACCAATACGATAATCAACTTTCCAAATGCCGGCCCCAACCGGACTGTATCGAAAAATTACAAGCCTTGAAGCAGCAAAAAGACTGGAATTTTTTGCGCGAGGATATAGCCGATCTGATTAGCGAATCCAAAGAAGGTTTAACCCGAGTACGAAATATCGTACGTGCCTTCAATCAATTCACCGATGACAACGGCCAAAACTGGCAACAATACGATATCAAGCAGAGCTTGGATACGACTTTAAAGGTGTTCGTCTGCAGCCAAAATATCCAATGCCGTATTCGCAAAGAATATGGAGACACGCCCGAGATCGAATGCATTCCTCAACTCATGAATCAAGTTTTTTTAAGTTTGCTGACTAATGCCTGGCAAGCCGTCGGCGAATCCGGCGAAATCATCATACGAACCGGTATCGACGACAAACAAATATGGGTGGAAATTGCAGACGACGGCCCCGGGATTAATCCGAACCATATGCATCGATTATTTGAACCGTTTTTCACGACGCGCCCTATTGGCAAAGGTATCGGCCTGGGCTTATCGACCGCAAATAATATTGTCCGAGCTCATCATGGCAGAATCGATGTTTCGAGCCAAATCGGAGAGGGCGCCAGTTTTAAGATTTGGTTGCCTATTCATCAAACGCATGACTGAATGATTTATACCCCTCGTAGATCAAAATTCGGCGCAGGGGTGCCCGTCAAAGGACGCCGTGAATACGTCCCTGTAGGCTCTATGCCAGCTCCATGCTGGCCCCTCACCTAGCGTTAGGTGAGGGGCCGCACACCCCGGTGCCTCCTTAGACACTGCCGAAATTTGAAGTGCGAAAGGTATACTTTCGCGTCGGCATCGACTATCTATTGCTACCGGCATACTCGCCGATATACTCCACTTCCACTTCGACAAGTCCTTTAACGCCTATCGCTTTAGCCGCGCCTTTCGATAGATCGATCAAACGATTTTTGGCGAAGGGGCCGCGATCGTTCACGACCAAAATAATCGACCGGCCATTTTGCAAGTTAGTCACTTTGACTCTGGAAGGTAAAGGAAGCGTTTTATGCGCGGCGCTTAAGCCATCGGGATTAAACTTGACGCCCATCGCAGTCCGATTTCCGGATTCGGCGCCATACCAAGAAGCAATGCCTCTTTCTTTATATCCATTGGGATTGACTAAGGGATAGTAGCGTTTGCCATTCACTTGGTAAGGCCTGTTATAAGGCGCATCTCTCTTGAATTCGATTGCTCTATCGAAGCCATCTTCCGGCACCGGTTGTTTGACTGAACAACCGAATAACATCAAAGCAGAAATCGCCAAAACGACAGCGAACCCGTAATTACGTCTAACGAGCAAATGATACGATTTTTTATGCAACAACTGAAAAGCCATAAGATACTTAAAATTCAATATATTGACAAACATTCTTAAAATAGCTCAATAAACTTAACGTCTGCTGAAGAACAACTGGCGAATTGATACGAGCGCCAGGATATTTTCGCCAAAACCCCAAAAAAGAAATTGCCACCACCGGTATTCTGATCGGCCGCGATTTGCAGTGAAGTCTTAAATATTAGATACTCCCAGTTCCAAAAGGGGAGCTTATAATCATTTTTCATTGATTTCACGACACTTCAAATGCAGCTGCCGCTCATCCATCAAATTTAAGTTTCCAATTAATCATACTCTCTCGCTAATACCCGGGACGTAGATACCAGTAAAAATTGGCGTCAACTCGGTTAATCGAAGTTTCCACCTTCACCAATTTACACACTTTGATTGCTGACAACCGGGATGATTGCAATGCCGCGACATTTTGGTAAACACGACTTATGACCGAGTACGCTACGAAAACGGCCTACTAATAAATTCGAGGAATAAACATGAACATCAACGAAGCAATTTCACTGACCCGAAATCCAAGTCTCTGGCTATTGCTATTTTTCTTGATGGCACCGTTTAATGTAGCCTGGTCTCAAGACGCACAACAAGCTACGGAACCCGAGAATAGCACCGAATACGCCACGCTCGACCAAACCATCGAAGCCATTACGGAACGTCGTAAAGCCTTGGAAAATGAAAGAACTGAAATCAACCGGCGTTTGCAAAAAGCATCGGACCAAGATTCCGAACTATTACAAAAGCAACTCGCACTGCTGGAACAAACAGCGGCAACCTTTACGGCACAAATCATCGAACTCAATCGAAGTCAGGAATTAGATGCACAAAAAACCGCCGACTTACAAGAAATTGCCCGACTAGAGAAAGAGCCTGAGCCTGAAAAACCTTTTTCAGTTTTGGATTTGGACCGCGCACGAGAACAACTCGCCATAGAGTCGGCCCGGGTTAAAGTAGTTCGCGCCAAAGTCGATTTCGCTAAAGAAGGCTTGGCGCAAACGCAACTGGCATTTAAACAAACACAAGACAAACTGACTCAAATACAAAATCAAAATGGCGCAATCGAGCCCTTGCTGCTGAAAGCGGCGGAATTGGAAAATGCTCTCGCCGAACAACAACAAACGCTTCGCGAACTGGAACTGAAAAACGAAGAAAAAACGTTTTCAGTCTACGACACCCATCTTGATCTATTACGTCGTCAAACCGACTATTTACAGCAACACGCCGGCTTCAACAGTTCGGAATTGACCCAAAAAAACGAGAGCATTCGCAAACATCAATTCGAACTGAACCGCGATTTGTCTCGACTCAACGATCAGCAATCAAAGGCACAAAGCCTATTGGATCAAGCCAGGAAGCGTCTGGAAGCGGCTTCTTTCGAAGATATACACGCCATTGAAGAAACAGAAGCGCGCCGCCTGGAGCTAGAAGCACTTAAATCGAAAACCGATGCCGCGCAACGCGAACTAAAATTAATTTCGGAAAGAAAGGAGATATGGCAAAAGCGCCATGCCGTATTCAATGAATCAGTCGAACAACAGGAATTACCGAATTGGCGATCGCATTCTAACTCAGCCATTACACAAATCGAACAAGAACAAGCCACCATCAAGCTTTGGCTCAGCGACTGGCAAAGCCGACTGAATGCAGTCGGCAGCAAAACGATACCGGACAAGCCCATTTGGGAATCCCGTCAAAGCGAACACATACAAAGTATCATCGGCACGTTGACCGAATTAAACGGTGCCATGGATGAAAGCCGCCGGCTTCACCAATACTTAATCGAAGATATTAATGCCAGAACCTCGCAATACAACCTTCGCGATCGGATCAAAAGTTTAATCAACATGGAGATCAATCATAATTCGCTATTGGATTGGTTTTACGCCTTTGCCATCGCGTCGGTGACCTTTATTTTATTATTCGTTTTGCGTTGGTTTCTGATACGCGGATTGAGGCATGCCGCCGAACGCAAACATTTCTCCCAAGCAAATGAAATTCTGAGCACGGTCAAACGCGCCAATCTTATTTTCTTTCTGGTCGTCGCTGTATTTTTCGCATCATTATCGCTAACGCTTGACCCCGCCACAGACGCAACGATCGCTAAAATCACAAAAGTCGTTATCGCGTTACAGATCGCGATTTGGCTGAGCGGTTTTATACGAGCCTGGATTTTCCGTATTTTGTCGCGCAAAACCAAACGCGACGGCGCGAGCATGGGCGCTTTGGCAATCCTTAATTTCATTAGCCAGGTATTGTTATGGGCAGTTGCTCTGCTACTGATCCTGCAAAACATCGGTATCGATATCACCGCATTGGTTGCCGGACTCGGTATCGGCGGTATCGCGGTCGCTTTGGCGCTGCAACGCATCCTCAGCGATTTATTCGCATCGCTGTCTATCGTGCTCGACAAACCCTTCGTAATCGGAGATTTCGTTAATTTCGGCGACTTTTTCGGCACCATAGAACATATCGGCGTCAAAACCACCCGGTTGCGCAGCCTCACCGGCGAGCAGATCATTTGCGCCAATGGCGAACTGCTCGACACCCGTATCCGCAACTACAAACGCATGCAAGAGCGGCGCGTGGTATTCAAACTTGGCGTGGTCTATGATACGCCCTATGAAAAGCTGCAAGGCATTCCGGCAATGCTCAAAGCAATCGTCGAGAAGCGAGATAAAACTCGCTTCGATCGCGCTCATTTTTTTCAATACGGTGAGTTCTCTCTCGATTTCGAAATCGTCTATTATGTGCTCAGCCCTGACTACGGTGTATACATGGATGCGCAGCAAGCCATCAATCTGGACATTTACCAACAGTTCCAACAGGAAGGCATTGAATTCGCCTACCCGACTCAGTCGCTGTATGTACATAATAAGACAGTTTCGGAGCCTAAATTATCTGAAATTGGTTAATCAAGCCTCCAGGAAAACCCATTGGCCAAGAACGTGAGTCTAAATCAAGGAAGCATCATCGCGAATGTTGTTCAAATACTCGAACGGCGGATAGTCTTGTCCGAAATCGGTTGGGATAACGAAACGATCGCCTCGATCATCGAATTGGGCGATGAAGACCCGGACAAACCTTATCTATTGCCGGGTTTTATCGATGCGCATGTGCATATCGAAAGCTCGATGCTGACGCCGGACGAATTTGCCCGAATCGCGTGCCGGCACGGTACCGTCGCTGCGGTATCCGACCCGCATGAAATTGCCAATGTGCTCGGCCTGGACGGGATTCGCTTCATGTGCGACAGCGCCGCATTGACGCCGATGCCGATATTGTTCGGAGCGCCCTCATGCGTGCCGGCAACGCCGTTCGAAACGGCCGGCGCGCGCCTCGACAGCGAACAATTGGCCTGGTTGTTCGAAAACCGGCAGGCAGGTTATCTATCTGAAGTGATGAATTATCCCGGGGTTTTGCATGATGATCCTGATATTACGGCAAAATTGGCATTGGCCAAGCGTTTCGGCTACCCGATCGACGGTCATGCGCCTGGCCTGAGCGGCGAAGACGTCAAGCACTATGCGGCAGCCGGCATTTCGACCGATCATGAATGCAGCACGCTCGATGAAGCCCGCGAAAAACTCGCGGTCGGGATGCACATATTGATTCGGGAAGGTTCGGCGGCGCGCAATTTCGAGGCATTGCATCCATTGATCGACGAAGCTCCCGAGCGCGTGATGTTGTGCAGCGACGACAAGCACCCGGATGACTTGGTCGCAGGTCATATCAATGTCTTGGTTGCCCGGGCCGTCGCGCACGGTCACAGCGTTTTCGATGTCTTGCGCTGTGCCTGTTGGAATCCGGTCGATCATTATAATTTGCCGGTCGGACGTCTGCGCGTCGGCGAACGCATGGATGCGGTGCTGGTCGAAAATCTGGCCGACTTTAGCGTACTCGGCACTTGGGTTGGAGGCCAAAAAGTTGCCGAGCACGGCAAGAGCCTGTTAACGCATCACGCAACAAACCCCGTCAATCGCTTCGCCGCCGCACCGATTAGCGCATCCGATCTCGAAGCGCCGGCGAGCGGCGAGCAAATCCGCGTCATCAAAGCGTTCGACGGCGAATTGTTCACGCAAGCCGTGTTGCGCACGCCTAAAATCGTGCATGGACAGATCGTGCCCGACATCGAATCCGACCGGTTATTACTAACCGTTGTCAATCGTTACGAAGCAGCCCGCCCGGCGCTGGCCTTCATCGAAGGCTTCGGATTGCAACGAGGCGCATTGGCGTCGAGCGTAGCCCACGATTCGCATAACGTCATCGCGGTCGGCGCCGATAGCGAGGCCATTTGCCTAGCTGTCAATGCGGTAATCGCGGCGCGAGGCGGCATTGCCGTAGCGGACCGGGAGCGTGTCGAATTACTGCCGCTGCCGATCGCCGGCTTGATGAGTGACGCCGACGGCGACAGCGTCGCGGCGCGCTATGCCGATTTGGACGCATTGGCCAAGCGACTGGGTTCGCCTCTGCGCGCGCCGTTCATGACCTTATCGTTCATGGCTCTGCTGGTCATTCCAGAATTGAAATTGAGCGACCGGGGTTTGTTCGACGGCCGGACATTTTCCTTTACGCCACTGACGGTGACTCCGCAATGACTCGTTTTATCTTGAATCGAATAGCGATCGGCGATCATGCTCACCCGGCAACGGTCGTGCTGGATTTGATTCGTCAGCGCCAAGGTCTAACCGGCACCAAGGACGTCTGCCGGGAAGGCGATTGCGGCGCCTGCCAAGTGTTGCTCGGAAAAATTCGCGGAGGCCGCTTACGCTATCAGGCCGTCAATGCCTGCTTGTTACCGTTGGGCGCGATCGACGCTTGTCATGTCGTAACGGTGGAGGGCCTTAACGCCGAATCATTGAATCCGGTTCAACGCGCCTTGGTCGATTGCGGCGCGATTCAATGCGGCTTCTGCACGCCCGGCCTGGTAATGGCCTTGACCGGCTTTTTTCTGAATGCCGAAACTTCCGATGAACAGGCCGCGATCGATGCGCTTGCCGGTAATCTATGCCGCTGCACCGGTTACGCCGGCATCAAACGCGCGATAGCACGGCTCTGCCGACAATTCGACCTGTCCGTCTCGCCGCCGGAATGCAGAATCGACGATTTGGTCCGCTGGCAAATTCTGCCGGCTTATTTTTCGGAGATTGCCGCGAAACTCGCGGCCCTTTCGCCGCGCGATGCGGTCGAGCCGTCGCCGGACGCGTTACTGGTCGGCGGCGGCACTGATTTATGGGTGGCCAGACCGCATTCGCTGCACATCCGGCCATTGGCATTTTTGCCCGATAGCTCCGACAGTGTTCGTTTTGATGCTGACGATTGCATCGTAAATGCCGCGGCATCGATAGAACAACTTCAAACCTCCAAGTTGTTTCGGCAATTGTTTCCGTCGGTCACGCAAGACTTTGAATTGATTTGCTCGGCGCCGGTTCGGACGCGCGCGACGGTTGGCGGCAATCTGGTCAATGCCTCGCCGATTGCCGATCTAGCGGTGTTTTTTCTGGCCTTGAATGCCAGTCTGCTGCTGGTTTCGCATGACGCATGCCGCACCGTTTCTCTCAAAGATTTTTTTCAAGGCTATAAACAAGTCGATTTGCAAAGCGGCGAACGCTTGCAGGCCATCCGTTTTAATCGAGCCGCGGCACAGAGTTTCAGTTACGAGAAGGTCGGCATGCGTCGGCATCTCGATATCGCCGCCGTAAATTCGGCGCTCGGCATCGAGCATACCGACGGACGCATCGTCAGCGCCTGTTTATCGGCCGGAGGTGTCGCGCCGGTGCCGTTTTATTTCGAGAAGGCCTGCGACTATTTGCAAGGCCGACCGATAACTCCGGAGACCGTAACTGCCGCGGCCGATATCGCCCGGCAAGAAATCGCGCCGATTTCCGACTTGCGCGGTTCCGCCGATTACAAACGTTTGTTGTTGAGACAGTTGATCTTCGCGCATTTCATGAAGCTATTTCCGGAAGCGATTCGCTGGGAGCAATTACATGCACGCTAATGATCTCGAACTGCATGCCCAAGGGCGCTCGACTTTCGTCGACGATATCGCGCCGCCGGCCGGTTTGCTGCATGCCTTTCCTGTCGTGTCGACAATCGCTCACGGCCTGATCGCAAGCATCGATTTCAGCGAGGCTTTGGCGTGCTCGGGAGTCGCCGCGATAATGACCGCAGCCGATATACCGGGCGTCAACAACATCGGCAATGTCGAGGCCGAAGAAGTGCTGTTGGCTGAACAAACCGTGATATATCAAGGCCAGCCGATCGCCTTGGTCGTTGCCGAATCCGAACACGAAGCCCGGCACGCGGCCGCCCGCATCAAAGTCGACTATCGAGAACTGCCCGCCGTATTCGATGCCCGAGAGGCGCACCGGCAAGGCCTGCACATCGCGCCGCCGCGCATTTTTTCGCTCGGCGATATCGAGCAAGCCTGGCAAACATGCGATGTGATCGTTGAAGGCAAGACGCAATCGGGCGCGCAAGAGCATGTCTACCTGGAAACTCAAACCGCGCTCGTTTATCCGCTGGAAAACGGCGGTTTAAGAGTCGTATCGGCCACGCAGTCGCCGGGCATGGTGCAGCGGGTCATCGCGCGCGTGTTGAAACTGACGATGACGCAGGTCGAAGTCGATGTGCTGCGTCTCGGCGGCGGTTTCGGCGGCAAGGAAGAACAGGCGACGGCCTGGGCCGCAATCGCGGCATTGGCGGCCAGCCGTCTGCAACGGCCCGTCAAAATACGATTGAGCCGAAGCGACGACATGCGTTGGACCGGCAAGCGTCACCCTTACGATGCCGACTTCAAGATCGGCTTGGACCGCAGCGGCAAAATCTTGGCTTATGAAGTCAATTTTTACCAGAATGCCGGTGCGGTCGCCGATCTTTCGCTGGCTATCTTGGAGCGCACGCTGTTTCATGCTTGCAATAGTTATTTCATTCCGAACGTGCGCGCGTCTGCGGTCAGTTGCCGCACAAATCTGCCGCCGAATACCGCATTCCGGGGCTTCGGCGGGCCGCAGGCGATGTTCGTGCTGGAAGCCGCGATTTTCAAAGCCGCGGCGGCATTGCAAATCGATGCAGCCGAAATTCAGCGCCTCAATTTAATGCAAGAAGGACAAGCGTTTCCTTACGGCATGCCCGCGATAGAATGCCGAGCCGGTCTCTGTTGGGAGCGCTTGCAGGAAAATCTTGCGTTGTCTCGGCGGCAACAGGCGATAAACGACTTCAACGCGAGCCATCGACTCGAGAAAAAAGCCTTGGCATTGATGCCGATCTGCTTCGGGATTTCGTTTACCGCAACCTTTCTGAATCAAGCCGGCGCGCTGATGCATGTTTACGCCGATGGTTCGGTCGGCGTCAGTTGCGGCGCGGTCGAAATGGGCCAAGGCGTCAAGCAAAAAATCGGAAACATCGTCGCGTCGACCTTTTCGATAGATCGGGAGCGCGTCAAAGTCGAAAGCACGAATACCTCGCGCATCGCGAATATGTCGCCGACCGCGGCCAGCGTCGGCGCCGATCTCAACGGTCAGGCGACTTTACTGGCTTGCCGGCAGATTCTGCAGGGTTTGAAGCGAGTCGCGGCCGGACTGCTCGATATCGAGGCCGAAGCGGATAAAATCGTCATCGAACAAGAACGCGTATATTTCAACGGCCAGCCGACCGCAATCGGCTGGAATCAATTGATTTCCGAAGCCTATCTGTCCCGGACGGCGTTGTCGGCGCATGCGCATTATGCGACGCCCGGCGTCTATTTCGACAGAAGCAAGGAACAGGGCCGGCCTTTCGCCTATCATGTTTACGGCTGCGCCGCCGTCGAAGTGACGGTCGATTGCTTGCGCGGAATTTATCGCATCGATGAAGTCGCTATCGTGCATGACGGCGGCAAGAGTCTCGCGCCCGAGGTCGATCTCGGCCAGGTCGAGGGCGGTCTGATGCAGGGCTTGGGCTGGATGACGATCGAAGATATCCGTCATGATAGCCAGGGCCGTTTACTGAACGATACGCTGACCGCCTATAAGATTCCCGATATTCATTTCGCACCGGAGATCAACGTCGAATTTTTGGCCAAGGACAATCCGGCCGCGATTCTGCATTCGAAAGCGGTCGGGGAGCCACCGTTCATGTACGGCATCGGCGTGTATTTCGCGCTGATCAAGGCGATACAGGCTTTCAATCCGGCCTTTGAACCGGAGTTCACCGCGCCGATGACGCCGGAAAAAGTGTTGCTGGCCTTGTATGCTGAGTCATGATCCAAGAAAAAACATTTCACCATGAAGAATACGAAGATCATTTAATGGCTTATTATGCCTATGCAAATCATTTTTGCTCTTCTAATGCTCATGAAGACCTGGCAATCACCCCGGTTGATGAAAGTTCTCGGGGAGATGAGGGTGCGGTCACTCGCCCGACAGGACGCCGTGAATACGTCCTTGTAGGCTCGACGGCGGCTTTCCCTGCCGCCGACGCCTGTCGATCGAGCAACCGCACCCTCTTCGGAACCGGCAATTTCGTTGCTGAGCTTTTGCATATCAAAAAATTAGATAAAAGAGTCTCAATCTACGAACTTTCACAGTGAGGTTATTCACTATTTTAAAGCAAGCCGTTGAAAGACTTTATGAACGTCATGTGCATCATGGTTAAACTACCGGATTTAGGATAATGGCGTTGTTGACGTTGCGTAACGGTGTGTCCGGCGCGTTGATTTATGCTGCGGGCGATAGCGGGGCGGCGCTTTTGACCGGCGAATTCCTATGGCCGCGATTGCTCGGTATGATGCTGGTCGGCGGGACGTTGTATGCGATCGAAATTCCCGCCTATTTCAGTTGGCTGGCGCGTCGTTTCGGAGGGAGCGATCTTCGCAACCGTATTCTACGCGCCCTGCTGGCCCAGGCGTTTTTCAATCCGCTCTGGATAGCGCGGCATATCGCATTGATCTATTGTGTTTCGGGCCGCTTTGCCGAACTGCACTGGCACTTGCTGAACATCGGTTTGGCCTCATTTCTGCGCATCGTGCCGCTGGCGCTAACAGCCAATTACCTGATTCAAAATCATATTCCGCTGCGCTGGCGTTTCATCAGCAGCGCGATTTTTTCGGCTATGATGGCGGTCTATTACGCGATGAGTGAGGCATTCTTTGGCTAAATCGGAATCTTTATGGCACTGGCTTGCGAACCGGCTAACACGGTATCGGTCCGTCATGCTCATGATCGTCGTCGAAAGTCATGGCAGTTCGCCCGGCAAGCCAGGGGCGAAAATGGCGGTGACGTCGCATGGCGAATGCTTCGGCACGATCGGCGGCGGTGCGCTTGAAAGCGCCTTGCTCAAAGAAGCCCGTTCGGCCTTGCAAGAGGATGGTTTAGAGCCGAGGCTGAGACGCTTGCAGCATCATCCGACAAGAGACGGCGAAGCATCCGGCATGATCTGCGGCGGCGAACAAACCGTTCTGCTGTATAATTGCCGGCAAGATCAGTCCGCCTTATTCCGAAGCTTGGCGGATAATCCGCAAGGCGTGTTGACACTGTCGCCGGCCGGTATCGCATTCGATGACGCGCAGACCTTGCCTGAGTCGTGCCGGTTTACCCGGCAGGGCGACAACGATTGGTGGTATAAGGAATCCGTCGGTTGGTCCAAACAGGCTTATATCATCGGCGGCGGTCATGTCGGTCTGGCCTTGTCGAGAATCCTGGCGACGCTCGATTTCGACATCACCGTGATCGACGAACGCGAAAATCTCGACACCCTAACGCGCAATGTGTATGCTCGGCAAAAGTTGACTCTGCCGTACCGCGAAATCGGCACCGCGATACCGGAAGGCAGCCTGATCTATGTCTTGATCATGACGCATAGTCATTATGCCGACCAGAAAATAGCCGAGTGCTTGGCCGGCAAAAAAGTCGACTATATGGGCGTATTGGGCAGCCGCAAAAAAATCGCCCAACTCAAAGCCAAGCTTGCCGAAACACTGTCGGCCGATGAGCTTCAACGCATTCGAGGTCCCATCGGCTTGCCGATCCATAGCCATACGCCCGAGGAGATCGCAGTCAGTATCGCGGCAGAGTTGATACAGATTAGCAATAGTGCGAATTCCGAACCCGAATGACTTGCTGATGGTTTGCATAAAAATTTCGCTCATCGAATAGATTAGCGAGAATATTTAGGTATTTTCTTGAAGTCCTTTATGAAGTTCATGTGCTTCATGGTTAAACTGCCGAATTACTGTTAAAGTACACAAAACCAAGAGAGTGCGGTCGTTAGACTGATAGGCGCCGTCGAGCCGAACAAGCTCCAACAACTCCTGAGGCTAATGCCGAAATTTGAAGTGCAAAAGGTATAAAAGCCGATGGTTGACGCCGTTATTTGTCGATTATCCATGAGGACACACAAATGAAATACGGTTTCCGACAAGCGCTGACGTGGATCGTCGTCTATTTGGGCACAGTGCTTCTTCCGATGATACTAGCGATCGGCTTTCAAGCGCCGCCGGCACGTCCATTCGCGGCCGAATTCGGCGCACTGCTCGGCGCTCTCGCGCTCGGCGTTCTGGCAATGCAATCCGTTATTTCAGGACGCCAACGCTGGTTTGCTCAAGGCGCCGGTATGGACAATATCCTGCAATTCCATCGCCAACTCGGCATCTTCGCCCTCTTATTAGTGCTATCACATCCGGCAGCGATGTTCATCGCAGATCCGGGCTATCTGCTTCTTTATATCGACCCTCGAGTCAATTTTTTACGCGCCGCGGCTTTAGGTTTCGTCGTCGTCGCCGCCCTATTCTTAGTCACAAGCTCTCTGTGGCGAACGAAATTCCGGTTGCCCTACGAGCTATGGCGCCTCATTCACGGAATCTTGCCACTGCTGATCATTGTTGGCGGACTCGGGCACGCACTGCTGGTCAACAACTATTTCGCTCAGGATTGGAAAAAAGCGGTCTTGGCGTGCCTGATCGGATTGTCGCTACTATTGATTATCGAGTCCCGCCTTCTGCGCCCCCTAAGAATGCTCCGGCAGCCGTGGCGCGTCATTGAAGCCAAAGCTGAAACCGATCAAGCCACGACCTTGGTGTTCGAGGCCGAAGGCCACGCTGGAATGAAATTTCGGCCCGGACAATTTACCTGGTTGACGCTAGGCGATTCACCGTTTTCGCTCCAACAACACCCTTTTTCGATTTGCTCGAGCGCAGCCCATCCGGAACGATTGGAGATTACCGCCAAGGCGCTCGGCGACTTCACCAGCGGACTAAGTGAAGTTAAACCGGGCACCCGCGCTTGGCTGGAAGGCCCTTACGGCGTATTCTTTCACGATGCGACTCGCTCGCGCGCTACTGTATTCATTGCCGGCGGCGTCGGCATCACGCCGATTATCAGCATGTTGAGAACCTACCGCGAGCTGGGCGCTCATTCTCCTTTATGGCTGATTTATGCCTGTTCGGATGCCGAAGCCATCCTCTTTCGAGAAGAGTTAGATGAGATGGCCGCCCAATTGCCGTTAACCTTGGTGTACGTCATTACAAATCCACCGGAAGATTGGAGCGGCGAGACCGGCTACGTCGATGAGGATTTACTCGCCCGTCATCTACCCGATGATAACGAGTCGATCGAATATTTTCTGTGCGGCCCGCCGCCGATGATGGACAGTGTCGAACCGATTTTGATCGCCCGGGGAGCCGCACTCAACCGGGTTTATTCGGAACGTTTCAACCTCGTCTAAAGGAATCGCCGATGCTACATATTAAAGCCCGCCATTCCGGGACCCTGACCGCCATCCTGCTGGCAATTATCACATTTGTCTTGGCGGGCTTACGAACCGACGCTCTTGATCCCGAAGCATGGCAAGTCGTTTTATACGGTTGGCAAGAGACGCTCGACGCTATTGCATTCGCCGACGCATGGCCGTTAAGCCCGCTATTTATTTGGACCGGCATCGTCATTTGCCTTTCGCAATCGGCGTCATTATCGGGACTGAATCTGGCGATATTCAGCTTGAGCCGTTTGCATCTCGAAACCGCCGCCGAAAAAGGCGACCGAAATGCCCGCCGGGTTTTGGCGTTACGCCGGAATTCCAACTTTACCCTGACCGCTATTTTGTGGGGTAACGTCTCGGTCAATGTCTTGTTAACCCTATTGGCCGATTCGGTATTGTTCGGTTTATCGGCGTTTTTCTTCTCGACCGTTGTGATCACACTATTCGGCGAAATCGTCCCTCAAGCTTATTTTTCGCGTCATGCGCTACGCGTGGCGGGTTTCCTGACGCCTTTATTACGCTTTTATCAAGTCTTACTGTGGCCGTTGGCTTGGCCATCGGGCAAACTTCTTGATGCCTGGATCGGCCAAGAAGGCATTCCTTGGTTGAGAGAACATGAGGTGCATCAATTGCTTGAGCTTCACGCGCGAGAAATCGATACCGAAATCAGCCAAATCGAAGCCACCGGCGCGATCAATTTTCTGAAACTCGATGACATACCGGTCAGCCAGGAAGGCGAACCGCTCGACCCGCGCAGCGTGATTAACTTGCCGTTTCGTGACGGCCGTCCGGTGTTCCCAACATTACAACGCAATGCCGACGACCCATTTTTACAAAAAGTTGCCGCCTCCGGTAAAAAATGGGTCGTGCTGGTCGACGACCGCGGCGAGCCTCGTAGAATACTGAGCGCACCAACCTTCTTACGCAGAGCTTTATTCGGAGCTACGCCATTCGATCCGCAAACGCTCTGCCACCATCCGCTAGTCGTGTTCGATTCAACCCAACCGCTCGGCCAAGTACTGCACCGCCTTACCGTTCGCTCTGAAAAACCGGGCGACGACGTCATCGACGAGGATTTGATCTTGGTTTGGGAAGATAATCAACGCCGCATCATTACCGGCTCGGATTTACTCGGACGTTTATTGCGCAAAATCGCCCAACCTGCCCCGCCGTTGAAGACTTAAAAATTACTCGCGCAGAGAATTGGTTTGCTGTGGTTTGCTAGCTTTTATAAGGCTCTGTATGTGATAAAAGTTGAAGTCATTATTCAGACCACTGCATTTAAAACAAGGGCGAAAACCCATGGATGGGTTTCGTAGCAGTATCGCGGCTGACGGTCCGCGAACCGACTACACATAAGCGTCGCGATAGCGACACAAAGCCTTATTTAGATCTTATAGTTAACTAGAAAAAAGGAATATCTTAACTATTTAATTTTCCATAGTTTTTTATACCTTTCGTACTTCAAATTTCGGCAGTGCCTGAGGAGGCACTGGGGTGTGCGGCCCCTCACCTAACGCTAGGAGAGGGTCTGGCATAGAGCCTTGTATGATTAATTTAAATGACTTTTAGCCAGGAAATACTTTAAGCTTTAAGCTGTACCAAGTTCATTGGGAGGCCGCTTGAGCCTGAGGACTGGATTAAACCAGAGCCTACAGGGATGTATTCACCCAGCACCTAAATTCCATAGCCCATTGGCTATGGTTAACTATCTTGGATAAATTTAGATGCTAGGTTCACGACGTCCTTTGACGGACACCTCTGTGCCGAATTTTGATCTACGCTGAGTATAATGCGTTTGCCCTGGGCTTGAAGGCATAAGTATCTACACATCTTTATCTTTTAAAATCATGTTGTTATAAAGCTTCTTCTGATTTTTATGAAGATAGGGACTAAAAATTGAAGTTTTTAGTCTACTTTTTTATCCTAGATTACAGAAAAATTAACTTAACTAATTGTTTTATAAAGCTGAGAACTTATGTAGATACCTATAGCTTGAAGGGGGGCGTAATTGAAAATATTTCGTGATTTTCGTATGCTTCGTCGACAAAAACTATTTTATAGGATCAACCGATCAACTCGAGCAATCGGTCGGTCGACGTTTGCCAACTGAAATTCTCCAGCACGAACCGCCGATTGTTTTCCGACCGCTTGCCTCCTTTACCCTGGGCAAGCGCCTCACACACTCGATCGGCGAACGGCTGTACATCGTCGATTATCGCGACATTCAAACTGTCATTGACCGGAATGCCTTCAATCGCCATCGATGTCGCAATGACGGGTTTAGCCATGGCCATTGCTTCCAGCACTTTATTTTGAATGCCTCGCGCAATACGCAAAGGCGTCACGACCAAATCGGCATGCGCGATAAAGGGGCGGACATCGTCTACACTACCGGTCACGACGACACCGTCTATTTGGGCAAGCGACAACACGTCCTTGGTCGGCTTGGAACCGACAATATAAAATTCGGTATTGGGGTGTTTTTTCCGAATGGCCGGAAATACCTTTTCGGCAAACCATTTAACCGCATCGACATTGGCCCAATAATCCATCGCGCCGGTAAACGCTAATACTTGGCTTTCAGGGCGATACGGAGAGTCGAATGCATGATCCGGCGAAAAATAATTGGTATCGACGCCGTTATTGACCGAACCGATGCGATCCTCGAATTCCGGAGCCAAGGTTTTAAATAAACCAGCTTCTTGTTCGGAAACAAAAAAACCGGCTTTGGCTTGAGAGATTAATTGTTTCTCAAATTCGAGCAAGCGTTCGGACTCGCGCCGATAGATCCAGCTTTCCGGCCAAGTTTTTTTCTCGGCATATTGCCGCCATTTATCCGAATCGACGTCGACATAATCGGCGATCAGCGTCAAATCTTCACGATTAAGGACATATTGCCCCATGACCGACGAAAAAATCAACACTTTGCGAATCTGATGGCGCTCGATGACGTCATTCACCCATTGCTGGAGCTTAGGATTCTTGTAATAAGGCAGACTTAGGGCCTTGCAGGTCAATAACCCGGTAAGGCTTTTGATTTTGGATTGCAACGGATCTAACGATTCGATGCAGGATTCTTGACAGTAATTTTTGACCGTGTCGGCATACTGCCAATCATTTGGATCATCAATGAAGCTACCCAAAAAGATTTGATACCGCTGCGATAAGGCCTTAAGAAAATGAAACGAGCGGATTTTATCGCCTTTATTCGGCGGATAGGGAATACGATGAACCAAAAATAATAAATTTTCCCTCATACATCACCCCAAATCTTTCGATAGCCAAGGCCCGACGATCTGGCTGATTGGCAAAGGTAAACGTTTCCAGGCCGCGATAAACAGACGATATTTCGGATTCAGCGGATTGATATCGGGCAATCGTTCAGCCTTGACCAAATGAAACTCGTAAAATAACGGCTCGGGCTCAAAGCCCCAATGCTTTTTAAAACGGTAGGAACCGGTACCGATTTTACTGCGGCCGTAATCGAATATCTTTACGCCTTTGTCGACGGCCCGTCGCATTACTTCCCAATACATGAAATCGTTACCTTGCACCGCTCTAGCTTGATCGGTACCGCCGCCGTAATAAGGCAGTATTTCATCCTTAAAATAAAAACTCATGACACTGGCAATCAGCTGACCGTCCTTTTCGACCGTCAATATCTCGCATTGATCCTTAAAGACATCCTGCAAAATTTGGAAATATTTTTTGGCAAAAACCGGCGTACCGAGGTTTCTGACGCTTTCCGAATACGCTTGATAAAAACGTTCGAGGTCTTGATCGATAACGCTCACCAAACCTGCATTGATACCTTTACGGATCATCGCACGTTGTTTACGCGGAATCGCCTGCATGTTCTTTTCAGGGTCCGGATCGAGCGTCTTTCGAAAAGTTACATAGAGTTCTTTGTAGGGACGATCCGGCGATTTTTGAACCCGGTTTCGCATTTCCAGATAATCGACATTCAATTGCTCGGCCAAACGACAGGCTTCTTGATCGAGCATGGCATAACTTTCTTCGTCCTCGGCGACTATACCGCCGTAAACGCAAAACGATAGCGAACACAAAGCATGCCCGAACAGCGGACTTTTAATTTGGGACAACGGTAATATTCCTGTGACCTTACCGTTTTTTTCAATATAGTAGAAATATGTCTTATGACCGAAGGCTCGTTCTATGACGTCTTTCCAGCCGGATAGATGAAAAAAAGTGGCGTCCGCTTGCTGCTCTACGAAGGCGTCCCATTTTTTATAGTTGTCAGAGTCCAGTAATTTGAGCATTGTTTGATGAAGTAAAGGAATAAGAGCGGCTCATCGGCCTTTATCGATATTGAGAAAAACGTTTGACATCGTATCCCAAGAAAAATCGTGGAGCAGATTGACGATGCGCCCTTCCATTTTATCGAGATTCAAATAATGCCGGAATTTCGATTTGAAACTCACGTTTTTCTGTCTCGGTTGTTCGGGGTCGATTTCCCAAGGATGGCAATAAAAAATTCCGGGCTGATGTTCTTTTTGATTAATGACGTTGAAGGCCCATTTGGATAAAAAATAAGGGTAGAACCTGAAAAAACCGCCGCCGCCGCACGGCCAATTCTTACCGGCTAATGGCAACGTGGTAATCGGAATTTCCTTGAAATTTTTACCCTCGATCGGTTCGTACATAAACCGCGGCGCTTCCGGCATACCGTATAAATCATGCTTGACCGGATAGACGCTGGAACTATATCTGAATCCGACTTCAGCGAGAATATTGTGCGCCCAAGGATTACTCGCGCCGATCGAATAACTCGGCGCCCGGTAACCGATCACCTCCCGGCCGCCGATATCTTCCAGCATTTTTTTGGTTTTGACGACATCGTTTCGAAATTGCTCGGGATCGAGTTCGGTGACTCGAATATGATCATAACCGTGACAGGCTAGCTCATGGCCTTCCTTGACGATTCTTTGTATCAATGACGGATGCCGCTCGGCAACCCAACCGAGAGTAAAAAAAGTCGCTTTAATATTGTGTTTTTCGAATAAATCCAAGAAACGATGCGTATTGTAATCCGCCCGTTGCGGCAATGTTTCCCATTCGGATTTGGCAATCGTTTTCTCAAACGCGGAGACTTGAAAATAATCCTCTACATCGACGGTCATCGCATTCGTTATTTTATTATTCCCCATTGAAAGACCAGTTACCCTTAAATTTAGAAAAACGCCATCAAATTCAGTGTAATACGATTCTCATCGAAACTATTGATATTGCTGTTTGAATTTTGATTGATATAACGATATTCAATGTTACCGTTCAATTGCCTCAAGATGCTTCTTTGTACTCGAAAAGCTACGTCGAAGCGGTTGTCCGTTGAAAAATCGGTGTCGGTCACCTGGTAACCGGAACTTAAAAAGGTATTGGTTCTGGGCATGAATCGCCACATCCAAGTACCTCTGATACCGTAAACTTCGTCCTTGACTTGACTCTCTTGAAACGTTCTTCTTTCAGTGAAAACATTTGCACTAAGAATGCTTTTACCGGTGCGGTAAGAATACGAGAGCTGCCCTCTTCTTCTGACAAAAACATCGTCAATCAAATTCGGCAAAGCGATATTAAAAAGAATCGGATTACCGTCTGCGTCATTGATAGGCTCACCGAACTCATCCTCAAACGGAATGATTTGTTCTTCGAACAACACCTGCTGAACTGTGGTGGTATCCTCGTTATAAGTTAAATTAACAACTGATTGAGGCGTAAAATAACGCAGGTTGGTTTGCCAAACATTGCCGGTATTAGTACCGACATCATTATTACGATAAGTCGTCGTCCATTGCAGGCGCTGGAACGGCGAAATAAAAACGGTTACATAAGAGTTGTTGCCATAGCCCGCCGATACGCTGAATCGTTGGCTTGGTCTCCATTGTCCGCCGAAATTATAATAAAAGCCGTTTCGGCTGAATCCGGTAGTCGACCGAAAGTCGTTGTTTGCATACCCGCCTTGCGCGATCAAGCTAAATTTTCTATTCAGATTGTATCGAAGTAAAGCATTGGAATCTTGAAAGCGTATTTCTTCGCCGCTACTGTTTCGGTTGATTCTATTATTGAAATTTAAACGCCAACCCACTTTCGAAAAATACCTGCCGCTATTCAGCATGACATTTTGCGAAAAACTATCGGTATCGGACAAGGGGCCTTCGCTGGAACTTACCCTATCGTAACTCGCTCGTGCCATACCGTTAGCATAGCTTCCGAACCTTGGAGTCCATGTCGGAGCGATCCCAAATGTTGAAATCGTTGAAGTATTGCTTCTATCGCCGGTAAAGTTATCGCTGACAATCCGCGTGTTGGAAATATTTTGCTGACTGATGGAGCTACGAGACTGAACAAAAAATCGCCCCGGCGAAACGATGTAGTTGCTGTTAAATTGTAATTGGTGATTCAAATCGATGTCGGAATCGCCGCCGGCATTATAAATACTTTGCAATCGGTAATTCAGATTTAGGTTATAACGGCCCGATTGACCGTTAACAAAAAAACCGGGAGTAATCGCGGTTACCCATGCGCTTTCTTCCTCGCCCTTCGGTGCGAGTCTAATATTATCCGAATAAACTTCTTGTAAAAAAACACTGGGCCTGAACCGAAGGTTTAAAGCCCAAGCATTAGCTGAACAACCCCATATCAAGTAACCGCTGAACGAAGCGACAATGAACCGCCTTAATTTAAGGTGTTTCATAAAAAATCAATACTGCCCGTATCCGTAGTAGTTCATATCCATGCTCCTTTGCGTTTTGTTCAACAAAGCAAGAACCACATCGCAGGACTCCAATTTCTTAACCGCTTCTATTACAATATTTTGAGCCGTTTTTTCGGCTTCGATCACCAAAATAACCTGACCGACCATGCTGGACAAAACTTCCGCTTGAGTAGCCGCTAACAAAGGCGGCGAATCGAAAATCACGATACGATCCGCATAACGCTCGCTCAACTCTCTCGAAAGGTTAATCATTTTGTTACTTGCGAGCAATTCGGTAGAGAATTGATGCGCTTTTCCAGCCGGAACGATACGAAGGCCTGCGATTTCGGTCTGCAAAATAATATCTGAAAAATCAATCTTGTTACCTTCCAAATATTCAATGAGTCCGGGTGTTCTTTTGATACCTAGCACCCTGGAAACCGAAGGTTTTGCGACATCCGCGTCGATTAACAACACTTGCTTATCGCGCTCGGCCGCAATGCTAATAGCTAAATTAATAGCGGAAAAGGTCTTTCCTTCTCCCGGAACGCTACTGGTTACCAAAATAAGGTTAGATCGCTCGATGCCTTTTTCAATCCCGCCCAGTGCATTAGACATGATGGGCCGTTTAATGCTTCTAAATTCTTCGGCAATCTTCATGTGACCGACTGACGGGTCGATAAAACCATGCTCGTGTAGAAATTCCCAATTAAACCGTTCGATATTTTTTTCGCCGGCGTCTAAAGAGTGCGCTTTAGCATTTCCGTTATTATCGTCAGTTAAGAAAAAAGCATCTAATGCATCATTGGTGTGCGTCGATTCTGTTTGATTATCAACAATGGAGTTGGATCTTTTCGCAGGACCGAGACTCTCGGCTAAGCTAGCTTTTTCTAAAGCTTTCTCAATACTCATTAATTACTCCAAAATTTCATCATTCCGTGGCCTGTCAGATGTCCTGGGCTCGATATAATCATACTTTTTTCATTAATATTACTCTGTTTCGACGACTATTCAGAATTATTTTACGAATATATCTTAAATTATTGATATTTCTGATGACTATCGGATTTTTCCGGATATTATTTAATAACTTTCAAATCTATCAAACACAAAGAAGACGAAATGAGACATCTTTACGTGCCGAAACTTTAAAAATGCCCTTGATATGTAACTCGCACTTCATTCGCAATGCCCAAACTTGATGAGCAAAAGATATCATTACGGCATTCTAGACTTTAAAAACCATAATTCCGGCATAAGCAGTCACTAACAATCCGCAAGCCATCGCATATTGAACTATTTGCATCCTCATTTTTCTCGTTTGCTCACGATTTCTAACAATAGAGACACTGCCTAAAACAGGAATCCCCGTCATCGTTCTGATTTGATTGGATGCAATAAAAGTCGGCTTTATCAATACCGCTAAAAAAGCGATTGCGATACCTACAACTAACCCGCCCCCTAAAGCAGCGGAATAAAGAATGGCTCTTTTAGGCCCGGATGGAGACAGTGGTTTATTAGGCGGATCGGCCACTTTAAACCTTAATGATGTACCCTCGGCATCAACCTTTTCCGTTAAGTTCATCTGCTCCTTTCTTTGCAATAAGGTATCGTAATTTTTTTTAATCGCGCTATAGTCCCTATTCAAATTCTGCATCTCCGTTTCAACGTTCAATCGTTGATTGAATTCATCATCGAGCTTAACGATTTTTTGTTCATAGGATTCTATTCTCGATTTAATCGAAGCCATCTGAGCATCGATTTCGTTAAGGGATGCCTTGATGGATTGAACAAACGGATTGGAATGCGCCACGGCCGACCCCTCCGTTTCGAGCACCTCTTTTTCTTGCGATTTGCGTTTCTGGATAGATCTAATTTGATCATTAATAACCTTTACGCTGGGATGCTTGCGGGTGTATTTCAGCAACAATTCATCACGCTGAGAAATCAGAGCCATTAATCTCGGATCTTCCGCTTTGTTGGTATTGAGCGACAAACCCCATTCATCTTCCGCACTTTCTTGAGCTTCCGCCAATTGTTCTTTTAAAACTTGTTTTCGCGAATCCAGTTCTTTTAACGCTAATTTTGCCTCTTCAATGGTTCTATTCAATTCTTGTATTTGACCAACCTGATCGCCGCTTTGTCCAGGAAGCATCCCGACATTCGCGCGTTTAAAGTTTTCCCTGGCTTTTTCAGCGTTTCGAAGTCGTTGTTCGTATTCTTGAATTTGTGCCAATATAAAACGCTGTGTTGAATCGGCATCATCCAGAGCTGTTTTTTGCGCCTGTTCCGAAAAAACCGTAAGCACGGATTGAACGACATGTTTGGCTTCGAGCGGATCGGTTGTCTCATAGCTAATGGAAAAAATATCATTTTTTCCACCATCTATTTTAATGTTTTCTTTCAGCTTATTAATCAAGGCCAACTTTTCACTTTCGGTGTTTAGATTCGTATCCAAGCCTGCTAGGTTAGCTATTTTTTCCAAATGATATCGTGTAAACATCAGCTGTTTCATGATCGCGACCATGCCTCTAACATCAGACTGTATCGCTAAGCCGCTCAATAATGGCCGCAGCATGGTTCTGGTATCCACCTGCACGCGAGCCGTAGACGAGTATTTATCGGGCAGGTTCAGAATATACCACCAAGCGGGAAGACAAATGAGCCATGCCGAAATAATAATAAACCACTTATATCGGAATGTTGCCTTTATATAATAAAGAATTTCAGCAAATTGCTCTTGCATATCTAAACACTACCTCTTAATAAATCCGCACATAAACCATGCTTCGCGCGAAGTCTATACGGAATACAGCTATTAAAAATCATTCCATTTAGAAAAAGGATTCCGGAATAATCAAGATGTCGCCCGGCATTATCCTAACATTCGCCGACAAATCACCATCGCTTAATAAATCGTCTATTCGAACACCAAATTGATAATCGTCATCATCGATTTTTCGAATGATACTTGCTCTATTACCATCGGAAAAGATCCCCAGACCACCAACTTGTATCATCAAATCGAGTAGGGTCATGCCTTTTTTATAGGGAAAGGCTCTAGCGGTACCACTTCCGCCCATGCCTCCACCACCCATACCGCCGCCCATGCCTCCACCACCCATACCGCCGCCCATGCCGCCGCCCATGCCGCCGCCCATGCCTCCCATGCCGCCCATGCCGCCGCCCATGCCTCCCATGCCGCCGCCCATACCGCTACCGGTCATGATAATTTTTACTTGCTGTTCGTAAATGCCCTGAAAACCGCCCACAATGATAGCAACTTGAGGGTCTCTGACATATTCGCTCAAAATAACTTCCATTTCACGCGCCAATTCGGAAGGCGTTCTACCAATTGCATCGACATCGTCGATCAATGGCGTGGTTATTTTGCCATCAGGTCGTACAGTCGCTGTTGTCGATATTTCCGGATAACCCCATACGAATATCTCCACACTGTCTCCCGGACCAATTCTATAGGTATAGTCTTGCGGCAATTCGGAATCATCGGTCAAGGGAGGATACCCGCATCCGGACAAAAGCAAGAAGAACAGAGATAAGATAAATATTTTTTTTGTCATACCAATTAAACTCTAGATTTGAAAATAAATCTGACACGCACCTTTTCTACTGGTACATCGGAAATAACTCGGTTTTGTCTCATGCCGAAAAAGGCTCTTACTCAATCTTCAAAAAAATCGAAGTATGATATCGACATGAACTTATAAACCTTTGATGTAGAAATAAAAACAACTCAGCAATAGCTAAAGACTTGGCTCTTCCGGATTTCCCGTGGTAGAAGGCATAAAAGTGTTTTGACATGACAATGAAAAATAAATTTCTTATCAACAGCTTAAATCTATTCTGATTTTACGAATGGTTATCATTATGCATTACCACGAAAAATCCTAGAGAGCCAAAGACTTGAAGATCTCAAATCGCTTACGACTCGCTCAATGAATTCTTTTTATACTTACCAATTACTACTTTTTCGCTAATCCACATTAATGAATGCTTTTCAATAAGGTAGAACGCAATATTACGATACAGCAAGCTTGTGTATGCGCCTTTCGTAATTATTCCCCCCCCCCCTATCGTTCCCACGCTCTAGCGTGGGAATGAAGACCGAGACGCTCTAGCGTCTCGTACCGCTGGAGCGGTTCTCAGGCATTCCCACGCAGAGCGTCACTGCCATTAAGTTAAGGATTTTTCCGTTCGCCCTGAGCCTGTCGAAGGGTGAATGGAAAAATCCTGGGTCGATAAGTTAAGCCGTCCATGGTTCGACAGGCTCACCACGAACGGCTTAACTTAATGGCAGTGACGCAGAGCGTGGGAACGATAATTGTCGGGGGACTGAATAGTTACCGCCTTTCTCATACAATTATAGGTGACTTACAGCATATTTTTAATTTATACCTTATTCGTATCGCCATCTCCTAGCCCAGTTTTAACAAATATAAGACTTACGATCTACGTTATCGAAATATAAAGGTTAAAAATCATGCCAAATTTAACTTTTTAGTTCCATACTACTTATTTTGGCTCTTCCGTACTTGCCGTGGTAATAGCGGATCGACACCGAATAAGAAAAGAATATTCTCTTTAAGCAACTGATATTAAATGTAATTTATTCATTAAAAACTTGCTTTGCCGCTAATTTTTCAAATTACCACGGGAAATCCGGAAGAGCTCTTATTTTCGTTATTCGGATTTCCCGGATAATTGCCTCATCATTAGCTTCGCATCATCAAGCTGATCGAATTGAGTAGATTTTGCGAGTTCCATCACTTCTCTCAATTCCGATATTGCTGCGGATTTATTTCCAAGAGCATGATAAACCGAAGCCAAATGATACCTAAACACCGGCACATCGGGAGCGGCAACGATAACCTTTTGCAAAATCGACAAAGCCTCATTTAATGTAATCGTTTAGCCCCCATCACTAAAAAAGTAGCAACTCACGTTAAAACATGAAAAGCTATAGGACATGACGTTGAGCGACCGAGACCTTAGCCAAATGGACACGGACTATCTGGATGATTTGCCGGAGGGTGAGTTGCGTCCATTGAGTAAGCAACTGTTGGCGGATCTCAAAGAAGCCCGAGAACGACTCAAACAATCCCCGGATACGAGTTCGCGTCCGCCGTCATCCCGGGAGCCTTGGCAATCGAATCAATCCAGCGCCGAACCGTCGGAAGAAGCGCCGGCAACGGACGACTTGTCGGCACTGGATTCGTCTGAGTCTTCGTCAGATGACTTACCTAGCCAGGACTCGGCAACACCTCCGGCGGCGACCGGTGATAGCGGAAAGCCTAAAAAAGCCGGGCGCCAAGTCGGTAGCCCAGGCTATAGCCGCAACCTGACCTTACCGGTGACACGGACAATTGAGCATCGCCCGGATTGCTGCGCCGCGTGTAGGCAATCGTTTGCCGACAACACCGACTACCGACCCTGGAACGCCCGGTTCGAACTGGAGCTTGAAATCGGCAACGCCGAATCGCCGAAATTACAAATCGAACATAGCCGACATGACTACTTCTCGGCGACCTGTCCCTGCGGTCATCAAACCCTTGCCGAGCCCGGGCGAGGCGCCGACGAAGATGGCTGGAGCGTAGCCCTGAGCGAATGGCATCTGTGCGGCCCTCGGTTGGTTAGCTTTTTGGTTTATCTCTCATTGTCCCTACGGGCATCGCGCCGCAGAATCCAAGCCTATTTGCGCGATTGGCTGGGAATCTACCTCAGCACCAGCACCATCAATCAATGCATTCATGAAGCGGGACGTGCCGTTGCGCCGGTCGTCGACGAGCAGTTGATCGCGGAACTCAAGGCCGCCGGCCTCTTACATATCGATGAAACACCCTGGAAAGAAGCCGGGCAGTTATTTTGGCTCTGGGTCTTTGTCAGCGCACAGACGGTGATTTATCAAGTGGGCAAACGCCATCGTCTCGTCGTGAACCAGCTCTTAGGGGAAGCGTTTTGCGGCTTACTGATGACCGACGGCTACAGCGTCTATCGCATCTTTCCTAGGCGCTTGCGCTGTTGGGCGCACTTGGTGCGCAAGGCCCGAGCACTGTATCAGTGCCTGGATAGCGAAGGACAAGCTTTCGGCGAAGCCTTGTTATTGGCCATGATCCTGTTGATGCGCAACATCCACCGACTCCGCGAATCGCCGCCGGATGCCGAATCCTTATGGGCGCAGAATCAACAGTTGCTGACCTTGCTGCGCTCGCTCTGCGAGACGCACCGAGACATCGCGCATGTTGACAGCCGACAATTAGCCGGCGAATTTCTCAACGATTGGGAGGCCATCGTGCGCGTGGTCGAAACGCCGGCGCATCCATTGACCAACAACGTCGCGGAACGCAGTTTGCGGCACTGGGTATTGCTGCGCAAAATCACCTTCGGTTCGCGGACGGCCCAAGGCAGTCGCGTGGTTGCCTTGCTGGCGAGCGTGATTGATACCGCGCGTTTGAGAGACCTGAATCCTTGGGAGTTTATTGCTCAAACACTGGCCGAACGCCGTAAAAACCAACCCGTCCCTCGTTTGCCTATGCCGGTTTTGGCGTGATAGGAACAGGGGGGGGGCTAAACGATTACCATTTAATCGCCCAGCCTTAAATTCAGCCCATGCATAAGTATCGATAAAATAAGGTTGGTCACTGTTCTTAAAACGCTGAACTAATTGCACAGCTTTTTCGATATCATCCGCCTGTCCATAATGATCCAATAGAATAGCCGCCAAATTATTCCTAGCGATATCGAGCTTTGGATTTTTTTCTAAGACTTGATAATAAATTGCAACCGCTTCATCGTAGTTTTTTTGTTCAACATAAGTTGAAGCTAACAACATAGAAAGCTCAAGACTCCCAGGATTGTTTTCCAAGCCCACTTGATAAGTTTTCAGCGCATCTTTTATTTGATTTTTTTGTACATAGACTCTGGCTAATTCAGAATACAGCGAAACCGAGTTCGAATAATCGTCTATCGCTTTTTTTAACAAAGTAACGGCATCGTCAAATTGGCGATCCAAGGTCATCAACTTACTTTTCAAAACAATTGCGGAAATATTCGCCGGGTTATCCTTAATTAAAGCATTTAGATAAGCAAGCATTTTAGGCCGCTGTTTCAGCATCTCATGACAACGTGCCATTTCTGTTAGACTATCGGCTTGAGTCGGATATCTTGCCAGTGTTTCCTTGAATAAAGGTATAGCTTTATTGCAGTCGCCTTGCTCTTGGTATAACTTGCCTCTTAAAAACTTAGCCAAAAATATAGATTTGGGTTGCGACTCCATCGTTGTAATCAACTTCTCGGCCGCCTCCCAATCTTTTTGAACCATCTTGATCTGCACTAATTTATTTAATAGCGAAACCTGATTACGCCTCCTTGCCAATGCTTTTGTCAGCAATTGAGAGGCATAGTCGAGTTGGTTTTCCTTGACCGCTTTCTCAACCACTGGAAATAAGGCTTGTAAATTAGCCGGATTAATATCGAGTGCTTCTTTAAAGTTCTTTTGAGCTTTATCTAACTCACCCTGCTGTAAAAAAATATCGCCCAGCAGTACGATCGCCTCATCGGAATTCGGCATGTCCCATAGCACTGTATTTAGCAATGCAGATGCTTCCTCCAATTGACCTTCTTGAACCCAAACTTTCGCTTTAAGGATCTTTGCGCCGATTTGATTTTGATTTTTATTTAAAATCGCCTGAACCGCTTCAGAGGTAGCCTTATAATCTCCTTGCTCAAAATAAATATTGGCCAATAATAAATCGGCTTCGGTACGAACATCAGCTTTAAACTTTTTATTATCGGCAATGTCTTTTAATTGCTGTTTTGCAGCGCTTACGTTATTGACCATCAAAGTCCATTTTGCTAATTCAAGCAAGTGCTTAGGATTTTCTTGACTGCTTTTTATAAAGCTTTGTAAAACCTCGTCCGTTCTGTTCCTGTCCGTTTGATAGATAAAACCTAATAAAATTAGCTTTTGTTGAATATCATTGGGTCGCTGGTCGACCAATTCGGTCAGAATGTGTTCGGCCTCTTGATTTTTTTTAGCTGCTGAATAGATCTTAGCCAACGCGTACTTTAGTTCATCCTTTTCCGGAAAAATTCTGATGAGATCTTGATAATCCGCTATGACTGCATCGATATCTTTATTTTGAGCGTCAATTTTGACTTTCAATAACCGCAATGACAAATTATCGCGATCCGACTCGATAGCCGGCTCGATCAACGAAAGCGCCTCGTCAAAGTTTTGATCTTCCATCAATAAAGCCGCTTTCAGAGATAGGGCATCATTATGCATTGGATCTTGCTTGAGCACTTCGTCCAGAATCGGCAACGCTTCAGACATTTTATTTTGTCTGATAAGAATCGATGCCTCCAAGGTTTTTGCATCCACATTATCGGCCTCCTGCTCTAAAATTTCCTTAACTTGAACCAGTGCATTTTCAGCTTCATTCAACAGCAATAAAACTTTACCTAAGCGTAGTTTGGCATCTAGATTCTCAGGCTTTAACTTGATTGCTTCAATCAAGTTATCTTTCATGCTTTTAAAATTCCTATTTTTTTCATTCACCAGCGCGAGATAGTAATAAGCATCGGCGACACTAGCATCCTGCTGAATTGCGCTTTTCAACTCTAATTCGGCCTTCGCATATTCACCTCGATTATAAAGTTCAATTCCTTTCGCTTGACTATCCATCGCGATTTCTTCAGGCGAACTACAAGCCGTTAACAGCGAAAAACACAGAACAACAGTAAAATTCTTAATAATTCTTATCAGCATTGTCGCTAAACCTTCATAGGAAATTTTAGTTACTTTAGTCTAGTGGAAAAATAGTTTATATCTTTCGTACATCAAATTTCGACAGTTATTAAAGGGGGACCGGGAAGTTAGGTCGACTTTTACTCCTCGGCAACTGCTGAATCACATGGATGTAACAAATACAGAAAGCAACATGTCTATTTATCAACCAAGTTTGAACTATTGGTTATTAAAGCACAAACCCGTATCATTCAATACAGACTTGATCTCAAACCTTACCATTGAAATTGAGATTTCGCCGATTTTACATCGGCTCTTAACCTTCTCTGACCGCTACGAATAACATGGACACTCTGGAACATTACAGCTTTTACAATTACCTTACCGCTACGACCAGTTATGCCTTGTTAATTCCATTTTCATTAATAAGCATAAAAAAAAGCCCTTATTTCCTGCCCTTCTTTCTAGCAACGTCTCTTTCCTTGATTTGGTTAGGTTACACAACGTTTACCCTGCAAGATCGGTTCTATTTTAGTTCCGATGCGCTACCTTTCGAGACTTTACGCAATGGAGCTTGGCTGATTTTTCTTTGCTTTATAAGCTTCAAACAACGCAAGGGGGAACGCTTTTCGATTTTTTTTAGATCTAAAAATGTTTTGTTAATCTTGTTTAGCACAATTCTTGTGTTTCTTTACGAAGTCAATTCAAGCTTACTACAAGCCATCAACCAGATACTGCAAAGGGACTTGCGCTTATTTATCCATGTCATTTTTGCAATTGTCGGTCTAATGCTAATTGAGCAAATTTATCGCAACGCATTTTCCGATCAACGTTGGTCGATAAAATTCTTATGCGTAGGTCTTGGCGCTTTGTTTATAGTCGACTTTATTCTATACAGCAAATCATTACTGTTTTTTTCGTTGGATTCGGCGATATGGAGTTCACGGGGAATTATCAATGCCATAATAGCGCCTATGCTCGCGGTTTCCATGCTGCGTTTACAAGAAAAAGACACCGAATTGACCGTTTCAAGAAAAATCGTTTTTCATACCACTGTTTTATTCGGCTCCGGATTATACTTGGTCCTGATGTCAGTTGCCGGATTTTATATACGTGACTATGGCGGCAATTGGGGGGAAGTCGCTCAATTTACCTTTATTTTTTTAGCTATTTTATTGCTGATCGTTCTTTTTATTTCCGGAAAAATTAGAGCGTTAGTCAAAGTTAATTTGAGTAAACATTTTCTTGAATATCGCTATGATTATCGAGAAGAATGGATCAAGCTTAGTAAAACCCTCGCGCAATTAAATTCGGTCAGCGAATTGGCAGGACTCATTATTAAAACCATGGCCGACTTAGTGGAGAGTTCCGGCGGAGGGCTCTGGCTAAAAAACGAACAAGGCGATTTTTATTTAGCCGAACACAAACACTTAGGCTTCGAACCGGAACAATTATTTGATAAAGACGAACCTTTTATTCGATTCTTAGCCGACAAGCAATGGGTCATCGATTTCGTACAATACAATGATAATCCGGATCTGTACGATGATATTGATTTGTCGAAGTGGAATTTCGACGACAGCAAAATTTGGCTCATTATCCCACTGTACAGGCTAAACTCATTAGAAGCCTTCGTTGTTCTTACCCAAGCGCGCGTACCCAGGGCACTTAACTGGGAGGATCTCGACTTATTAAAGACTGTCGGATTCCAATTGAGTAATGCCCTCGCCTTAAACCAAACGCTTGACGAATTGTCTCGTGCTCGACAATTTGAAGCTTACAGTAGACTATCCGCATTCGTAGTGCATGATTTAAAAAATTTGATCGCTCAAGTGGCGATGATAGTTAAAAATGCAGAAAAACATAAACATAACCCCGAATTCATTGAAGATTCCATTGATACATTGCAAAATGTCGTGACAAAAATGCAACACATCATCGATCAATTGAAAAAAGGCAATATCCAAGCCGAAACCCAAGCCGTACTTAACCTAAATCACATCATCCAAGACGTCGCGCAACAACAGTCAAGCAACCGCCCGACCTTGGAAATTCTCTCCGATATTAGCCAAGACTGCGAAATTCAAGGCGAACAAGCTAAAATACCAGCCGTTCTCGGGCATCTCATACAAAATGCTCAAGAAGCAACCGATGACGATGGCTTTGTTAAATTGGAGTTAACACAAAAGGCTGACAGAGCAATCATCAAAATTATCGATAGCGGCGCCGGAATGGATAACAAGTTTATTGCCGAAAGGTTATTTAAGCCTTTCGATACGACAAAAGGCAACGCGGGTATGGGGATCGGCGTTTACGAAGCTCGAGATTACATTTTAAAACAGTCGGGGACGATCGATGTTAAAAGCCTACCCGGTAGGGGAACAACTTTTACGATCACCTTGCCGCTTTATAAACGGCAAAAGCAACCGACTCAAACCAGCGTCGAACCGAACGTTCAACTTGATATGACCCAAGCAATATTAAAAGGCGAGAAATGAGCGACGACAGTATTTTACTCATAGTGGAAGACGATCCCGGCTTGCAAAAACAATTCAAATGGGGCTTCGAAAAATACCAGATCGTCATAGCGGGCGACAGACCAGAGGCCATTACCGCATTGAGGCGTTATCAACCGAGTGTTGTGACACTTGACTTGGGCCTGCCTCCCGATCCGACCAACGCCAGCGAAGGGCTCGAAACCTTAAAAGAAATCCTGCAACTGGCCCCAACCACTAAAGTCATCGTCGTGACCGGCAATGACGATAGAGACAACGCACTCCAAGCCATCGCATTGGGGGCCTACGATTTTTACCAGAAACCGGTCGATCTCGATGTTTTGAACACGATCATCCAGCGCGCCTTTCATCTGACCTCGCTGGAAAATGAAAACTCAAAACTTCAGCAAAAAAACCATGAGCCGTTAAATGGCATTATCGCGGCCTGCAAAAAAATGCAGGAAATTTCCAGAACCGTGGAAAAAATCGCTCCGATGCAAATCACTACTTTATTACTCGGTGAAAGCGGAACCGGTAAAGAAGTTTTCGCAAGAGCGATTCACGACCTCAGCGACCGGGCTAAAAAGCCTTTCGTACCGGTCAATTGCGCGGCCATTCCTGAAAACCTATTAGAAAGTGAATTATTCGGTTATGAAAAAGGGGCATTCACCGGTGCCGTCAAACAAACCAAAGGAAAAATAGAATATGCCGACGGCGGTACTTTTTTCCTCGACGAAATAGGCGATCTACCTTTCAATCTACAATCAAAATTATTACGCTTCATTCAGGAGCGAACCATTGAGCGCTTGGGCGGGCGCGGCGAGATACCGGTCGATGTTCGCATTATTTGCGCGACCCACCAAAATATTCAAAACCTGATTCAACAAAGTGCATTTCGAGAAGACTTGTATTATCGTATCAGTGAAATGACCATCAATATTCCTCCGCTCAGAGAACGCGAAGGAGATGCTCTCATTATCGCAACCGGCTTATTGAGAAAATTCAACGACCAACATAAAAAATCGATTAAGGGATTTACCAAAGAAGCCGCTCAAGCCATCGAAACTTATGAATGGCCGGGAAATATTCGTCAATTGGAAAATAAAATTAAACGCGCGGTCATCATGGCAGAGGAATCGCTGATAACGTTAAACGACCTCGAAATGGACGGCGAAAACCATGACGCCCTGCCGCTTAACTTAAAAGAAGTTCGGGAAGCTGCCGAAACACTTGCGATAAAAAGAGCGCTGAATTTCTCGAACCATAACGTTTCTAATGCGGCAAAACTATTAGGCATTACACGCCCGACGCTTTACTCCCTGCTCGGTAAATACAACATCGTTTTGGGCGATTAATCGCTTTGAAAGAGATTGTCCCACCGGTAGTGGAGCGTTTGCGTTCTTGAACGTTCTTCCTTATGCTTGCCGATAATATTTACAACATAAATAATTAAATCATGAGTGCAAAAATCATCGATGGTAAGGCGGTCGCATTGGACGTCCGCAAAAAATGGAAACAACGCGTAGCTCAACTCAAAGAAAAAGGCGTGCTCCCGGGCCTAGCCGTCATCATTGTCGGCGACAATCCTGCCTCGCAAGTCTATGTGCGCAATAAAATCAAAGCCTGTCACGAAGTCGGCATTTATTCCGAATTGATCGACTTGCCCGAAGATATCAGCGAAACGTTATTGCTATCGGCTATCGAACGCCTTAATGATAACTCTTCGATCCACGGTATATTGGTACAACTGCCCCTCCCCGATCATATCGACGTCAACAAAGTTCTCGAAACCATCAATGCCGATAAAGACGTGGACGGCTTTCATTTGTACAACCTCGGCGCCTTGATGGCCGGCAATACGATATTCCCGCCCTGCACACCCTACGGAGTTCAATGTTTGCTTGAATATTGCGACATCCCGATCGAAGGCCAAAATGCCGTCATCGTTGGGCGCAGCAACATCGTCGGCAAACCGATGGCACTGATGCTGCTGCAAAAAAATGCGACCGTCAGTATTTGCACCTCGAAAACTCGTGATCTGAAGCAATTCACCTCATTGGCCGACATTCTGGTCGTCGCGACCGGCAAACCTAATTTGATTACCGCCGATATGGTCAAACCCGGCGCGGCTGTCATCGATGTCGGCATCAACCGGCTCGAGGACGGTAAATTGGTCGGCGATGTCGATTTCGAAAGCGTTAAGGAAGTCGCCGGTTACATCACGCCGGTACCGGGCGGCGTCGGTCCGATGACGATCACGATGCTGGTCGCCAATACCGTCATTGCCGCCGAACAGGCGCATAGCTAAATCTTACAATCTCGCGCTGAGGCGCGGAGATGATAGTTCGTTCCCGCGGCTTTCTGGTTCCCATGGTCCTCCGTGGGAACCCATATCTTGGCTGCCGAGTCACGATCGGTATGCATTCCCACGCTGGAGCGATGGGAACGATGAATGAAACCCTGCGCCTCCCCGCGGAAATATACCCGTCGTAGATCAAAATTCGGCGCCTGGGTGCCCGTTAAAGGACGCCGAGAATACGTCCATGTAGGCTCTATGCCAGCTCCATGCTGGCAAAGCCGTTATCGGACACCCAGGCGCCTCCTCTGGCACTGCCGAAATTTGAAGTGCGAAAGGTATACTTACTCGACTACAAAACTGTCGACTTTTTGAAAGCCGCGCGGTAAATGTAAGCCCCGCTTCGCCCGGGCTCCGCTGTAATGCCCGATATCGGCTGTTTTGAGCGTCAGTGTGCGTTTACCGGAAATGAGCTTCAATTCGCTTTGCTCGGAAATCACGGCCAATGCCATGACCGCATCGCTGCCGTCGGCCAAGTCGCTTGGCGGAATTTGAATCAGTTTATTGCCCTTACCCCGCGTCAAAGCCGGCAATTCATTGACCGGAAAAATCAACAACCTCCCCTGTAACGTCGCAATCGCCAACAAATCGCTATCGCGATGCACTCGAACCGGCAACAACGCCTTCGCGCCCACCGGTAAGGTAACAACCGTTTTACCGGCTTTATTCTTACCGAACAAATCCTTCAATTGCACCCTAAAGCCGTAACCGGTAGATCCGGCCAGCACATACCAATCCTCCGGATTGCCAGCCAGTAAACCAATAAATAAAGACCCTGCAGGCGGATTGAATCGACCGGTCAGCGGTTCGCCTTGACTGCGCGCCGAAGGTAAGTCATGACTTGCAGTTGTATAAACGCGTCCGGTCGAATCCAATACATAAACCGGCTGAGTCGTGCGGGTTTTTACCGCATGCAGAAAGCCGTCTCCGGAGCGGTAATTCAAGCCTTCAACATCGATGTCATGACCTTTCGCGGCACGAATCCAGCCCTTTTGCGACAATATCACCGTGACCGGCTCATTCGCGATTAATTCCGTGCTGTCGAGCGCCTTTGCCGAACCCCTCTCAATAATCGGCGAGCGCCGCTCGTCACCGAACTTTTCGGCATCGACCTGAATTTCTTTTTTGATCAAACGGTTCAGCAAAGCTTTCGAACCCAAGGTTTTTTCCAAGGCTTGCCGCTCTTTTTCGAGCTCTGCTTGCTCGCCTTTAATTTTCATTTCCTCCAATTTAGCCAAATGCCGCAGTTTCAATTCCAAGATCGCTTCGGCCTGAAGATCGCTGATACCGAAGCGCTCCATCAACACCGGTTTCGGCTTGTCCTCGTACCGAATAATCGTAATGACTTCGTCGATATTCAGATAGGCGATCAATAATCCCTCTAGGATATGCAAACGAGCCAAGACCTTGTCTAACCGGTATTGCAACCTGCGTCTAACCGTTTCGGTTCGGAAGATCAGCCATTCGGTCAATATCGTTCTAAGATTTTTGACTTGCGGCCGACCGTCTAGGCCGATCATATTTAAATTTACGCGAAAATTTTTCTCTAAATCGGTCGTCGCAAACAAATGCGACATCACCGCTTCGACATCGATGCGTTTGGATTTCGGCATCACGACCAAACGCGTCGGATTTTCATGGTCGGATTCGTCGCGCAAATCATCGATCATCGGCAATTTTTTCGCATTCATTTGCGCTGCGATCTGTTCGAGTAATTTGGCTCCTGACACTTGATGCGGCAAGGCGGTAATAACGATATTACCGTCTTCCAGTTCATAACGGGCACGCATTTTGACCGAACCGTTGCCGGATGCATACATCTTTCGTAGCTCCTCGACGGGTGTAATGATCTCGGCGTGAGTTGGATAATCAGGACCCTTGATATGGTCGAACAATCTTTCCAACGGCGTATCGGGATCGTCCAGCAATTGCACGCATGCCGCCGCCACTTCTCTAAGATTATGCGGCGGAATATCGGTCGCCATGCCTACCGCGATACCCATCGTGCCGTTCAACAATACATTCGGTAAACGCGCCGGCAACAATACCGGTTCCTTCATCGTTCCGTCGAAGTTGTCGGTCCAATCGACGGTCCCCTGCCCCAGTTCGCTTAGCAAGGTTTGTGCGTAAGGCGTCAAACGCGATTCGGTATAGCGCATCGCGGCAAACGATTTCGGATCGTCCGGCGAACCCCAGTTCCCTTGACCGTCGATCAACGGATAACGATAGGAAAAATCCTGAGCCATCAACACCATCGCTTCATAACAGGCCGAGTCGCCATGCGGATGATATTTACCGAGCACGTCACCTACCGTACGTGCCGATTTTTTATATTTTGCCGCTGCAGTCAGCCCCAGCTCCGACATTGCATAAACGATGCGTCGCTGCACCGGCTTGAGGCCATCGCCAATATGCGGTAAGGCACGGTCCAAAATCACATACATCGAATAATCGAGATATGCCTTTTCGGTAAATTCCTTTAACGGAAGTTGTTCGAAGTTTTCCTGAATACCCATAAATTAAAGATCGTCCTTCGGTAGATCGACGTGTAAGGCCATATGTTTTTCCATGATTTCCTGGCGCATTTTTTTGCGCATCAACGCGGCATCGTATAGTTTCTGTTCCAATTCGCTTTCTATGGTCAATGGCGGAACAGGCACCGGCTTGCCATTCTCATCGACCGCCACCATCGTAAAATAAGACGAATTGGTGTGTCTTTTTTCTTGAGTGCGTAAATTCTCGGCAACCACTTTGATGCCGATTTCCATTGAAGACCGCCCGACATAATTGACATGTGCGGACAAGGTCACCAACTCGCCAACCTGAATTTTTTCCTTAAAAAAAACTTGATCTAACGATGCCGTTACAACATAGTTCTTACTATACCGTGCCGCACAAGCATAAGCGGCCTGATCTAGCAGTTTTAATAACGAACCGCCATGCACGACACCGGAAAAATTGGCCATATCCGGCGTCATCAAAACAGCCATCTGCAATGTTTTCTCTTGTTGTTTTTTCGATTGATTCACATGTTTTCCGGAGTGGTTTTATAACGCCTTTTCGACCAAACAAATCTTATCGATTCGTATTCCAATTCGAATGAAAGGCTAACAAACGGCCTATTTTAACCGGTTTCAAGAATGATTGCGCCACGAGACGGATGAAAAGCTGCAGATTCAAGTGAAGCTCGTGGAAGGACGGAACGAGACCGGCGGATGCTCGCCGAGAAGAAAACTGTATAGTTTTTCGATTATCCTAAATTCAGCAGATTAGCCATAAATCTCATGAGGTATAACCTCTTATTCTTCATGATCTTCATGTTAAATTCTCTTTCTAGAATTATCGACAGTCGCGCCCATACCTACAAGAGTAAATCACATGAAAATTTTCATGAAGCATCAATTTGTTGCGGATGCTCACCCGGAATAGGATGTGTTTTATTAGGATATTTCTTAAGTATCATTTTAACGTAATTTTGCGTTTCTCGATAAGGAGGCACACCTTTATAGCGTTCGACGGCACCCTCTCCCGCATTGTAAGCCGCCAATACCCACTCCACATTGCCGTTGAAATGGCGCATCAGCCAATGCAGATAAGCCGTACCGCCCTTGATGTTCTGAATAGGATTAAAAGTATCTTTGACACCGAATCTCTCGGCGGTTGCCGGAATCAATTGCATCAAGCCTTGAGCATTTTTGTTCGATAATGCGACGGGATTAAAGGCAGATTCGGCCTGAATAACCGCCATAACAAGCTCAGGATCGATACCGTAATTCGGAGCAATTTTTTCGACCCACGATTTGACGATTTGGCGATTGGGATTTGCATGCTGCTCGGCCGTTATCGTTAATTCGGGCTCAGGGCGGCGACAACGGGAATCTTTCGTCGGTTTAATATTTTTAAATTTGATAACCATGCGCCTGGCATAGGGATCTCCCGCTTTTGCCGCCAACCTGAACCAATAAAGCGCTACCGATAAATTTCTCGACACCCCTCGGCCATTGAAATAAATAAAACCCAAATGGTAAGCCGATTCGACATCAGACATTAATGCCGCCTTACAATACAATTCGTAAGCTTTCCGATAATTTTTTTTCACGCCGCGGCCGTGTTCGTAAACCATCGCCATTTTACGAATTCCGCTAGGATGATCGTCCGCAACTTCGGCTGCAAATAACGGCGAGGAAAAAAATAGAATTACGGCAAATAGCCTTAATAGCCAACTCATGTCAGTCTCTCGTTTTGCATAACATTATGGAAAGCAATTTTAAAGCCATAAAATAATATCCATTATTTTCCTATTACTTATAATGATCACACCACTTGTTTGGCTGGATAACTGTAAAAAATTCCGACATTACTCTTAGTGCCAATGCCGAAAATTGAGATGAAACAAATATAACACCGGGAACACTCCGAAAACTCAGAACCGCTTCATGAATAACTCGAAAGTTGACCGAATTATAAAATTGCAGCTAGACTTCAAAAGTAATCAGTGCATGGCGCCTATCTAGGCTTGAATAATCAATACAAAATCATGAATAAAAGCAATAGAATTGATCTCTCACGCCTAAACACGCAATGGCGAATCTTATTATTAAGCGCATTACTACTCAACACTACGGCATGCTCTACCAAGGAGGAGGTAATTGCACCGACACCGGACCCCACGATACTCGAGCTAAAACTAAAAGCCGGCAAACTTCTAAACCCCGATATTGAAGGCCGCGCATCGCCCTTGGTCGTTAGAATATACCAATTCGAGGCAATCGATAAATTCAATACAAGCGATTTTTTCGCCATTTACGACAATGACGTAGCACTGCTGGGCCAAGACATTATTTTTCGCAAGGAACTGGAACTTCAGCCTGATACAAACCGGAATTTAAGCTTAGAAAGCAAACCTGAAGCTCGCTATTTGGCTATCTTCGCGGCATTTCGCAACCTCGATACCGCACAATGGAAAGCATCGATGAAGATCGTCCCCAATCAAACTAATAAGGTTACTATTAATTTCGATCAATATACTGTGACACTGAAAACAAAAAATGCCGATTAAAGGAAATCAATAGAACCCTTCATCACCTTGTTTAACAAAGGCGGAAAACATGTCAGGCAACATTCCAAAACCACCGACACAGTATAAACAAATCAGCACCAAAAAAACTCTGTTTGTTGCGATATTGACATCACTGATATTATCCCTCGGCTGCCAAACAACCGACCCAACCAGCCCAGAAGGCCTCAAAGCTTTAGAAGGCTTTAAACCTCAAGACACCGACAAGCTATTCGTCGTCGATTGCCTGCTACCCGGACAAGTCAGAAAGCTCGGTACGCAAATGACCTACTTAACAGCCAGACGCGCTATCAAAACGACTGCGGGGGAATGCGAAATTCGCGGAGGCGAATATGTCGCTTATGATAGAGCTAATTTAGCCAGCGCTTTAAAAATATGGCTACCGCTTGCACAACAAGGTGACCCCGAAGCGCAAATCAACGTCGGCGAAATCTACGAAAAAGGACTAGGCGCGCAAGCGGATCCTCGCTTAGCCGCCGAATGGTACCGAAAAGCCGCCGAAACAGGTCATTCGAGAGCGCAAATTAATCTCGGTTATTTATATGAAAAAGGTCTCGGCGTTGAAAAAGACCTGACTACTGCATTAAATTGGTATCGTAAGGCATCAGGCTTAGAAAACACCGACTTGCAATTTGCTTCGGTTGTCGAGGCACAGTTTTCCAGCGCTCATGAACAAGAATTGGAAGCTTTACGGCAAGATGCCGCTCGACGTAAATTCGAGGCGGATCAATTACGAAGCCAACTAGCCGACACACAACGCCAACTCAGACAACAGCAAGACAATCTACGCTCGATACAAAGAAACTTAGAGCAAAAAAAACAACAACTCGAACAGGAAAAAAACAAATCCACCCGTAACGAATCGCTACTGAAAGCGCTGGAACAGGAATTAAAAGCCGATCAAACCGAATTCGAAGCGCGACAAACTCAAATTTCAAAATTAGAACGCTCCCTGGAAACCAAACAGAAATCCATCAAGCATAGAACTCAAGCCGCTTTAGTCCAGGAACAAAAAATCGTCGCTAGCGCTCCGCAAAAACCGATCATCGACGACCAATCCGCTAAAACACTCGCTAATGCTCGTAGCGAACTGCAAAAAAACGAAACCTTACTTCAAGAAAAAGAAAGTCATTACATAAGGATCTCCAATGAAATCAAACGATCCTTAGAAGCTGTGGGCTCATCATCGGCCGAACAAAGCGATTCGCCGAGAGAACAACTAAGAGCGAAGGAAATCAGGGCTAATTTGGACCGGCAAAAACAATCGTTGCAAACGGTTGCACAGGAAATCAATACCTTAAAAAACCGAATTAACGAACAACGCAAAGCCGTAACAAAATTGGAAAGCGGTCAATTGATACAGTTAGCCTCTGCCGCTCCAACAATTCAAATTATCGATCCGCCGATGGTATTGACTCGAGGCGTTCCGAGTTTATTGTTAAGATCGATAGCCCCATCAAAAACCATCACCGGCAAAGTCGAAGCGCCTGCAGGGCTTAAAACATTAGTGGTCAATGATAAACCTGAAAACATCGATACGCAGGGTTTCTTTAAGATAAATATCACTGCCACAGAAGCGACGACACCGATCAAAATCGTCGCCATCGATAAAAAAGACAAAAGAACTAGTCTGAATTTCAATATCGTAACCCAAGAAGAAATCGCCACTTCAAGCATAGACAGCCAACCAACGACACCTAGAAAACCCGGTCGATTTTATGATGTCGACTTCGGGCGTTATCATGCGCTCATCATCGGTAATAACGATTATACGGAGCTACCGACACTGAAAACCGCGATCAACGATGCCAAAGCGGTCGAGTCGATTTTGCGCCAACGCTATGGTTTCAAAACCACATTGCTGCAAAATGCCAATCGCCACCAAATCATGACGGCGCTGAATGCTATTCGCAATTCATTAAAAGAAAACGACAATTTATTAATTTATTATGCGGGTCATGGAGAACGAGACAAAACCAGCCTTGCGGCTTACTGGCTACCTACCGATGCCGAAATCGACAATACCGCAAACTGGATTTCCAGCGACGATATCACCCGCTATCTGAACATCATCGCCGCACGACACATCCTAGTTGTGGCCGATTCTTGCTACTCGGGCGCGATGACCGGAACGGCGATTGCTAGACTACCGGACGGCATGCCCGAAGATAAACGTGAAAAATGGCTGAAATTCATGGCAACACGGAAAGCACGAACCGTCTTGACATCAGGAGGCGTGGCTCCGGTTCTCGACGAAGGAGACGGTCAGCATTCAATATTTGCCCGAGCCTTTATCGATGCACTTCAAAGCAATCGGGGTTTAATCGAAGATTATGATATTTTTCGTTCGGTATCGAAACAAGTTCGAACTTCGGCATCCCGTGTGGGTTTTACTCAAGCACCTCAATACGCGCCGCTTCAACATGCCGGTCACGAGGGCAGCCCGTTCTTTTTCGTTCCCGGTGCTTAACGACAACACCGTTAAGGAACGAGCATTAAATAACTTCGATAATTGTTGGAAGGAGGTTCGGTGGCTCGATTGACGGGTGTCGGCGACAAAGCAGATTTTTGCTCCTGCAAAATCTGCATTCATGCCATCCATGGCAATCAGATTCCGCCGTCAAGCCTACATGGAAGTATTCACCCAGCACCTAAATTCCATAGCCCATTGGCTATGGTTAAATATCTTGGATAATTCATCCAGCACCTAAATTAAGCCATGATTTTGAATCATTGCCAAAGACCTATGGAATTTAGGTGCTGGGTTCACGGCGTCCTGTCAAGCGAGTCGCCCAACCTCCACAATGCGCAATACTTGTAGAAATTATTTTCTACATATTCCTAAGCTGTAAGAATGGGTTTACTTCGCTTCTCGACAAACAGCACAGACGCCCTAAAAATGACAACAAAACTTAAGCCGGGAATTGCCGGCTTAATCTTGTTGCTCTTACAGCTTAGTGGCTGCGCGACACCTTCAGAACGTTTTGAATCTAGCGCCAAAAACTTAGGGCTTACCAGCATTGAAATAATCGGCGAACCATTTCGCCATCGAGTCTATTTAAACCAAACTGCGGCGCAATCCGACACCATCCCGGTAGTCCATGTTTATTTAGATGGCGACGGCACGCCTTGGGAAATGAAGCGCTGGATTGCCGAAGATCCGACACCGAGAAACCCGCTGATATTGCGTTTAATGGCGGCAGATAAAGAACCTGCAATATTACTGGGCAGGCCTTGCTACTACGGCTTACATTCGACGGAAAACTGCCACTATTCACTATGGACATCGAAACGTTATTCGACCGAAGTCGTCGAAAGCATGGCATCCGCCTTGCGGAAATGGCTAACAAACACCAAAGCAGCAAACGTAGTTTTGATCGGTTATAGCGGAGGAGGAGCACTCGCCACGCTGCTCGCGCCTTACTTTAAAAACACAAGCATCGTTGTTACTATCGCAGCCAACCTGAACACAAGCGCCTGGAGCCGACACCACGCTTATTTACCACTAGACGCATCTTTAAACCCGATTGACGCTCAACCTTTACCGGCCGAAATAAAACAAATTCATCTAGCCGGCGTAAAAGACGGCAATGTTCCCGCTTCAATCGTCGAATCTTTTAGCCGGCGGCAAGCCAATGCCGTTTACCTGCCGATCGACGGATTCGATCATGTGTGCTGTTGGGCCGACTTATGGCCCGATATTCTTAAAAGATATATCGCACCTTCATTTGAGCGCCCGAATTGACTATCAGCCTGGCCGTTAAAAACGGTTAATCTAAAAATAAAAAATATACAATTAGAGTATCGCGACAAACAACTTCCTAGCGCTATGATGCACTGCCATTAAGTTAAGGATTTTTCCGTTCGCCCTGAGCCTGTCGAAGGGTGAATGGAAAAATCCTGGGTCGATAAGTTAAGCCGTCCATGGTTCGACAGGCTCACCACGAACGGCTTAACTTAATGGCAGTGAGCACTATGATGGGATCGATCTTTGACGAACGACCTCATACAGCATCGCACCGGTCGCGACCGACAAATTGAGACTGGAAACACTACCCTGCATCGGTAATTTGACCAACCAGTCGCATTGCTCACGAGTCAAACGCCGCATACCTTTACCCTCGGCACCGATCACCAAGGCCATCGGCAACTTAAAGTCACATTGATAAAGCGTTTGCTCGGCCTCGCCGGCCGCGCCGAAAATCCAAACCCCCTGATCTTTTAGCCAACGCAACGTTCGGGCCAGGTTCGTAACTTGATAGACCGGCACGGTCTCGGCCGCGCCGCTCGCGACCTTACAAACCGTCGGCGTAATACCGACCGCATTGTCCTTAGTGATAATCACGCCATGCACGCCGGTAGCATCGGCCGTCCTTAAGCATGCTCCGAGGTTATGCGGGTCCTGAACATTATCCAAAACCAAAAACAACGGCATGCCGGTAAGACTGGAAACCGCCTGCTTCAACGCATCTTCCGATTGCGCCGAAGGGAGTTCGATTTCAAGCACGATACTTTGATGATTATTACCGTCGGCGAGACGATCCAGTTTTTTTCGGTCGACTTTTTCGGGGTTAATACCGATCTTTTTCAAGTCTTCGAGCAATTGACTTAAACGTCGGTCCTGACGGTGCGAGTCAACCCAAGCCTGATGAATATGCTGAGGCGAATAATCGAGTGCCGCCTGGACCGAATGAATGCCGTAGATTTTGACTCGGCTCATTTTTTACGCCGTCTTTTTTTCGGGCGCTTTGCCAAGGCAGTAACCTTGACCAGTTCGAAATCGATTTTTTTATCGTCGAGATCGACACGTACGACTTTCACTTGCACGGTATCGCCAAGACGATAACGAATGCCCGTACGTTCGCCGATTAATTGATGACTGGCAGCATCGAAATGAAAATAATCTTGGGCCAGATTACTGATATGAACAAGACCCTCGACATAAATATCGGCAAGCTCGACAAAAAAACCGAACGACGTCACCGCCGAAATAATACCCGGAAACTCTTCGCCGACCTTGTCCATCATGTATTCGCACTTGAGCCAACTAACGACATCGCGTGTCGCATCATCGGCTCGGCGCTCATTCGTCGAGCATTGCTCGCCAAGCGTGACCATGTCGGGAAATCCGTAATGATAACTTTCCGGCTTTTTGTCTTGTAAACAATGTCGGATGGCCCGATGCACCAACAAGTCGGGATAACGGCGAATCGGCGACGTAAAATGAGCATAGGCGTCGAGCGCCAAGCCGAAATGACCTTTCAAATCGGGACTGTAAACGGCTTGCGACATCGAACGCAGCAAAACCGTTTGAATCAAGTGAGCATCCGGGCGCCCTTTAATACTATCGACTAGATGCATGTAATCGAGCGGCGTCGGCTTCTCACCACCACCCAAACTCAGACCCACTTCACCTAAGAAGGTCTTCAGCGCCAATAATTTTTCCGGTCCGGGCCCGTCATGAATTCTCAGTAACTTGGGCATTTTTCGGCGATTGAGAAATTTAGCCGCCGCCATGTTCGCGGTGATCATAAACTCTTCAATCAGCTTATGTGCATCGTTACGCACAACCGGAACGATCTTTTCGATCTTACGCTCGGAACCGAAAATAATCCGGGTTTCCTGAGTATCGAAATCCATTGCACCGCGTTTTTCTCGGCTTAAACGCATGGCTTTGTACAAAGCATACAGTTCCTGCAAATGCGGCATTAAAGGCTTATATTTTTTAATTAAAGCTTTATTGCCATCGACCAGCATGCTAGCGACTTCGGTATAAGTCAGGCGAGCATGAGAACGCATCACGGCCTCGAAGAAACGCGAACGCGTCATCTGCCCTTCCGCATTGATCGTCATCTCGCAGACCATACATAAACGGTCGACTTCGGGATTAAGCGAACAGAGTCCATTCGAAAGAATTTCCGGCAACATCGGAATCACCTGTTCCGGAAAATAAACCGAAGTACTGCGGTTTTTGGCCTCAAGATCCAATGCGCTATTGATCGCGACATAATGAGACACATCGGCGATCGCGACAAAAAGCTTCCAACCCTTTCCAGTCTTACGGCAATACACCGCATCGTCAAAATCGCGCGCATCCTCGCCGTCTATCGTCACCAGCGGAACATCTCGCAAATCGACACGTCCTTCCTTAGCGGCTTCCGGCACTTCATCGCTGAATGACTGAATTTCCTGTTCAACCTCTTCCGGCCAAACATGCGGCAGACCATGGCTGCGAATCGCCATCTCGATTTCCATGCCCGGAGCCAAATGCTTGCCCAGAACCTCGGCAACGCGCCCGATGGGCTGATTGGTCTTACTCGGTTGCTCCAGGATTTCGGCGACAACGATATCGCCTTTTTTTGCTTTGCCGGTTTCATCACCCGGTATCAACACGTCTTGCGCCAGGTTTTTATTATCCGGAACGACGTAATTGACACCTTTTTCGGTAAAAAATCGGCCGACAATTTGCTTAGTATTGCGCTCCAAAACCTCGACAATAGCACCTTCGCGGCGCCCTTTCCGGTCGAGACCGGCGATTCTCGCGACGGCCCTGTCATTGTGCAGAACCGAACGCATTTCACGGGGAGACAAAAATAAATCGTCGGAACCGTCATCCGGCTTTAAAAATCCAAAGCCATCGGCATGACCGAGGATGCGCCCGGCAATCAAATCCTTGCTGTTAACCCGGCAGTATTTTTGGCGCCGATTGAATAATAATTGTCCGTCCCGTTCCATCGCACGAAGCCGTCTGCGCAAGGCCTCCAACTGGTCGGGCGATTCGAGTTGAAATTCCTGAGAAATTTGGTCGCGCGACAACGGTTTACCGACATGGGCGAGCAGATCGAGAATCAACTCCCGACTAGGTATCGGGTTTTCGTATTTCGCCGCCTCCCGCGCCGCGTAAGGATCTCGGGTCGGAGTAAAATTTGGTTTTTTATCTTTAGACTTCAATGTCGTCGTTTCCTAAATTAGAATGAATGTCATAGCTTAACTGATATACACATATTTTAACAATTCCCCATGCAAATCAAAATTCAACGTGATGTATCAAGCGGTTGATGAACAGCAAGGGTCAGACCTCATCGATTTTAGGCATCGATAGTATTGACAGCATATCAAGCAATCGGTATAGTGCGCGCTCACTTCGCTGATACAGCACACCTTTGCCGAGGTGGTGAAATTGGTAGACACGCTAGCTTCAGGTGCTAGTGCTCGCAAGGGCGTGGAGGTTCAAGTCCTCTCCTCGGCACCATTTCTTGATTACCCCCGTTAAATTTTTGCAATTCCCTACACTTAGTTATTTTACCCCAGGACATTGCGATTATTAACATTGGACAGCTAACCGAACGAATTTTAGACTGCAGATGATAACCTTGCCCCGCCCAAACTTTTGATCTAACGCATACCTACTGGCAAGGAAGCTCTTGAACATGAAAATTTTTTTAGCCTCCGATATTCATACAGAATTCGCACATCAGCGGTTTGATCCGTCTGCCAAATATTCATGTTTACGTTTCGATCATCCCAATACCGCGGATGTCGTAATTCTGGCCGGCGATATTGGCGAACGGTGCAACGGCCTAGAATGGAGCCGGAGGCGTTTTGCCAACCGTGAAATCATTTATGTCGCCGGCAATCACGAGTTTTATGACAACGATCTGAGCATCATCGATGAAATGCGGGCGACCGCGAAGGCGTTGGGCATCCATTTTCTGGACAATGACAGCGTCGTCATTCACGGTTTGAGGTTCTTGGGCTGCACATTGTGGTCGGACTTTAACCGCTATTCGCCAGCAGCGGTTTATGATGCGCAATCGACCATGAACGACTATCGCTATATCACCTGCCAAACATGGTGGCAAAACCCCGATCACTACGATCGCGCGACCGCGCTGATGAGGCGGACCACCGATTCGCTGTTCGGGTTTGAGCCGCACTATTTTTCCCCGGCCGTCGCCTATTGTCTGCATCAGGATTCGCTGCGCTGGCTGGACCGGCAATTAGCCGAGCAACATGACGGAAAAACGGTGGTGGTAACCCATCATGCTCCCTCGCTGCGTTCCATGGATAGCGTCGATTACGCCTATGCCTCTTCACTGGATGAATTTATAGCCGACCGATCGCACCGCATTGACCTGTGGTGCCACGGCCATATCCATAATGCGGTGGATTATGAGATCGCCGGCGTTCGGATCGTGTCGAATCCGCGAGGATATCCAAGATCACCGGCGCCCGGCTTTGATGAGGAGCGTTTGATAGAGGTGTAGAAACCATAAACCAACCTCTTCTATCGAGTTCTTTCTACAGCCTCATAAACCACACAAACACCATCTCAATTAAAACGGCTGAACATCATCCTCCGGCGAATGCATAGGCGGCTCGTTAGCACGCATCAGACCGGCCAATGTCGCCCCCGCGACGCGCGCATCCACTTCCTGCATGAACACCTCCGCTGAAGGCAAATAATAGCCGTCGCGCGGCCATTTTTCGCCAATCATCGGCGGATTGCTGAAGGTCGTGACTTTGTCGAGATAGGCCTGATAAGCCGTTTTGAATGCTTCACGCGCCGCCGCCAAGGTTTTGATCAATTCGCCGGGCGTGACCACCTCATCAGGATACAGCCAAGTCGTCGCGCCCATCATATCCTGCAAGCGCCAGTCTTTTTTGGGACTGTTCGGATGTTCGTTGTGGCAATCGACGCAGGCAGCCGAGACGGCGTAATCGGGATACATCGCGGTATAGCGCTGAATATCGTCGGCATAGAAATATTCCGGCCGAAGCGTTTGCTTGATCAAGTTGAATTTATCGATTTGTATGCCTTTGAAGGCATTCGACGACGCAATCGGAAAATCCGAACCCAAGAACAGGCTCAACGGTGTCGCATTTTTTTCCAGGCTTCTCGACGCTTCCCGTAAAAACAACGCCGGCAACGGCCCGGCTTCGACAGAGGCTTCCTGCCAGTCTTCGCTGAACTGAAGGCCGGCCTTTTCGCCTTCGCCGACGATTTCTTGCGTATAGAGCGCGCGTACCGCATTGTTTTCGTTGGCGACGATATCCAGCAAGCGATTGACGGGAATCGTCCGGTCTTCGCCGGCTTTACCATCCGGCAGCGCTTGCGGCGCTTCGACGAATAAATAGACGATCGACCCCACTAAGGTTAAAAACATCAACAAAAAGGTCTTATGACTCATCCGGTTTCTCCTTCGCTTTTTGGATGACGGGTCCGGGATACGGCGATGCCGCTCCGTTGAAATAGTCGCCGATAATAGCCGGCGCGATGGCATTGTCGACCTCGGTCGGCACATCCATTCGATGATTGCCGTGATAGTCGTGACAGCCCAGGCAAGTCTCCCAGCGTTGCTGTTGCGCCAAAGTTTGATGCGGAATGCTGATCGGGTCTTCTTTCAGCGAAAAATCCTCATGGCAACTTTGGCAAAATTCGGCGTTCTGTAGGGTGATGCGAACGCCCCGGTGCTCGACATGACAGGAGGCGCAGGTTTCGGGGTGAAGTTTTGCCCGCGTTTCGGCAAAACGCGGCTCATTGAAACGATGCACCAAATGCGGGTCATTCGGGCGATCATGACAGGCCAGGCATTGCGCGTTGCTCACCGGCCGGAATTGAAAATAAGCCTCATGCTTTCTCAAGCCCAGTTGGTGTTTGAGATTGGCTTTAATTTGCTGGCGCGCACTGCCTTCGGCCTCACGATGACAATCCGAGCACGGCAGTTGTTCATGACCGTGATTGGCGGGACCGGGACTGTGCCAAGCGGCTTGATTGTCGGACATCAGTAGCGCCAAACCTGCGATACTTAGAAACAGGCCTGCGGCATAGCCCAAACGATATTTAAAGCGAAACGCAAGGTAACGAGATGGCATCTGTCAAGCTCCCGTTACTTATAGGCAAGCGCGATATAAACGTGGTAAGCGCTTAAAAACAACAGACTGGTCGACAGGCCGACATGCAAGATCGTCCAGCCGTATACATAGGCTTTTCTAAACGCGGCGGTTACAAACTCGCCGCTGCCGTAGCCCAGAAGGTTATTGGCCAAATATACGCTGCTCAACACCGCCAAATAAGCGTAGCCGATACTCGTGGCGTGCAGATAAAACAGCAGGGGCGCGACTGTGCCGAAAATTTTATGGCGGTTTTTTTGGGCTTTCAGACGATCGCTTTCGCGCTTCAGCCAGCGCGCGACCGGCAAACGCCACTGCAACAAGACATAAAACAAGAGTAATAAGCCGCTGCAAATCTTATACGTTTGATCGCTTTGCCATTGCTCGAGCAAAGGCCACTTTAAATCGATCGCATCTTGCAGACCGTAAGCCGCCAACAGGCACAAGCCGACGGCACGGTAGCCCCAGGCATCTCGATCGGCTTCGCTGTTTTCGCCTGTCTGTTGCGGCGCTTCCAGGTCGGTGATTTGCCGAGCTGTGGCGCCGCTCTTGCGAAGCAGTGAGACAGTTGCGGTTTTATAACTGCCGGAGCCGCAAATGTAATAGGATTCGCCGGGATAACGTTGCACGAGCGCATCGGCATCGGCCTGTCGCATGCGTCCGCGAGTCGAGGTAGGCCGAAATTCGACCGTTATGTCACAAATCCGCGCAATTCGGGATAATTCGTCGCGGCAGAAGAAATCATCCCCCGAATTGGCGGAATAGTCGATATGAATTCTCGTTTTTCCGTGGTGCTTGACGAGCATCCGGCACAAGGCCAGAACCGGCGTGATGCCGACGCCGCCGATCAGGCAGATGATGGGCCGGGAGCCGTTCGGATCGAAAACAGCGCCGCCGACGCTGGCCGAAACCCTGAAAGGCGCGCTGGACGAATCGTCGAGATGATCGAACAACCAATTCGAAAAGAAACCGCCTTTTTTACGTTTGACGATGATCTCGCGCAATCCGCTGTCCGCACCATCGTCGGTGATCGCGTAGGGCCGCCCGACCCAAGCGCCGTCGATGAAGGCATGGACTATGATATAGGCGCCGGGCGGCTCCCGTTGCCAAGGCTCTCCATCGGCTCTGGCGAAGCGAAAGGCGCAGTAATTTTCCGAATAGCGATGCGCCGACGCCAAAAGCACCGGCAACCATGAATTTTCACCGAGTAATTCCTTGATGTAAACCTGACAGCAACCGCACTCACTGCCGGCGCCTGTGGCTCTGGAGATTTCAGAAAGGCTTGTCATGCCTTGTTCGATCGATCGTTCTATGGTGTTCCTGTCGATTTGCCGGCAATGACAGATGATTTCAGGTGGCGTGCGTGCAATGACGCGTTGCGTGTTGGTTTCCATGAGTCGGTTCTCAATTTATCGTTTTTTGTAGGCCTATTAAGGCTGATTGCCGCGCTTGAGTTTGGAGGCATTACCCCTTAAAGGCGGCTTAATTCGCTAACATCGACGCTGAATCGGCAAACGCAATCCATTTTGGCGACACAAGCAGTCTGCTCGATCGGCCTACTCAGGACTGTCGTGATGAGCGCCTGGTCGAAACGGCACAGCTCGGGATGTCGTTGGGCCAGTTCATGATAAACGCAGTGACTGACCTTGATACTGATTTGTCCATGTTGCCGTTCGAGCTCCGGGTGGTAGCCCAAATTTTCCATGGCCTCGATCAAGGCCGGCAATGTCTGTTCTAAATCCTTACCGGCAAACTGCGCCTTCAACAATCGAGCTTGTTCGACGCCTAACTTCCAAATGACTTTTTGCAAAGCCTCCGAACCGAGTTCGACTGCCAGTTCGCTGAGCAATAAATCGCTAAACCAGGCATATTGCTTAGGTAATCCCTTGCGAGTCTGCTCGGTCAACCGATAACTACGCGACGGCCGCCCGCCCGTGTTGTTGAATTGAGCGGTTTCGCAAATCAGTTGTTTACGCTCCAGCGACGATATGTGCTGCGTGACCGCATTTCTGGAAATGCTCAATTCGGCGGCTAATTCATTGATGCTGAGGCCCGTTTCGGCAGTAAGGAGGAGTTTTAAGATTTGTTCTTGCCGTGAGCCGATTTGTTTATCCATGCTGTAAGAGAATTATTAAAAAATGAATACTGTATGTAATTGAAAGAAAACTGTTGTGTCATTGAATATTGCTGGAAACTCGGCTTGAAATAAAAATCAAGGAGTCCATACAAGTCCGACATTTACAATAGTCTCGCTTTGAAGGCGGATGATGGGGCTTGACTTCTCCAAACCCTGCAATGATTTTTTGATCAAGTATCTAGTGAGCTTGTTTATCACACTCATTCATTAATGCATTGACCCCGGTCGCCACGCACTTCGCGTGCCATCCGGTCATCGCAACTTTGTTCCCCGTTTTTTTATATAAGTGAATGAGCTTAGGCATCAATTGGGGCGGCTCCCCTAAGACCTGGTTGGCCGATAACGCAGACTTCAATCCTTCATCGGCGGATTTTTTTTCGGCTATGGCGATCAATTCCATGTGTTGAGGCAATAAAGAATCCGGGGATAATTCATCCTTCTTCAAAACCGCAATAGCTTCTGCGTTCAACCCGACGGATTTATACGCTTTGAAAGCGCTGTAATGAAGATAAGGAACATTGCCTGCTTGAGTCGTCATCATCTTATCAACCAGTTTTGTCACCGTGGGTGCATTGAGCTTAACCAGCGATCTATTGAGATCGCGCATTAAAGCCAAGCCATCAAGAAAACTTTTGACAGAGGGACTGTTTTTCACACCCACCCATTGCGTTATTCTCTTTTCCGGTCTCGGGGCTCCTGAATGAACGGTCTTAATGTAATCACGAATCGTGTCCTGACGCTCTTTGGTATCGTAATGTTTTTTGCGTAACCAATCTCGAGCCTCGAGAATACTCTCGGAAACACCGGTTATCATAGGAGTAAAATCGACCTCCATCCTTTTGGAATCGATTTTGAAAGAATCGGAAGCCATTTCTAAAAGAGATTCCCTGGATTTTTTTTGTTCCTCATTCAATTCGTCCCAGCGTTTCATTCGCCCCAACAACTCATACATGCCGATGCTGTTATAACCGGCGGCAATGAGAAGATCCGTGCCGAGTTTATCCGCATCGTCTTCTTGAGAACGGTCCAAGACAGGAATGGCCGCACTTTGAATCATTTCCAAAGCCGCCTCATTGGCCAGCAAAGGCAAAGTCTTTTGAGCAATAAGCTGGGTTCTCAATGCAAGGTTGGTCAGCCCGTGGATATAATTCCATATTTCTTCGGCATTTCCGGTAATGTGATGTCCCAGCAAGACATGACTATATTCATGCGCCAACAAAGCCGCTAGCTCATCCTCGCTTTCGATGTCCAGTAATATACCAAAGGGTACGAATATGGCGCCGTCTTCGGTGGCGTTAGCCGAATATGAAGAGTCCGGGACTACGAACACATGCGCGGGCTCCGGAATATCCGTATAAGCTTTTTGAAGGCGCGCCAGAATTTCATTCAAGTAAGCATCAAGCTCAGCCTGCCGGGCGATACCGAAATACGCGCGGCGAAAATTCAATCCCTTCTCGGGATTGGGCGCGTCCCTAGACAAACCTTTTGCTGTGCCGGGAGGCAATAGCGGGGATTGATCGGCATCGCTCAGTCTCGCGGTGAATGTCGAACAGCCTGAGGACAATAGCGCAATGCCTATGACAAAAGACTTAATCGCTCTTTTGAGTGGCGAATTAGTATTAACACGCGCCATTATTTACATCCGTCATTATTACCAGGAACGGATGTATTTATATAGTCTATCGAATAACTGCTGGCTCTATCGCAGGTAGCCGTTACCAACGGTTTTTCCGTGGTCCCTATATCGAATTGGTCCAACCATACCATCCCGCGATCCCCATTGATTAAAACATAGCCAGCTGATGAACTCTCCACTATCGGTATTGGCAATGTCGGCAGGTCGTTTATGGTAGCTTCACCGATGCGATTAAAACTCGTTCCATCGCGATGATATAAAGTGAGTGAATCGCTATTGAACCTGACTATCATTTGACGTGCCTCGTCAGAATTATCCTTGGATTCATCGGCTTGCGCGAACGAACCGAGATTCAATGAAAATATAGCTATGTAAAACAATATCGTACTGGACTTAAATTTCATTTTTGTGGCCTTTTCAAGATGAATAGAATGGGCTAGGTTAATGGCGTTCCTGTTGAATCACGCGAATGATCAATTCATAAAGCAATAAAAAGCTGAGCCAGTGGACTGCCGGATAGTGATACTGCGTATAAAGAACAAATGACAGGGCTACAATCAGCAATACCACAAACAACCTTAAGCCGAACTGGTAAAAACGCGGCTTCGCGCGAAGCACGACTGCGATCGCCCAGGAAACAACCATTGCCATACTTATCAATATAAAATCGAACACTCTTCCTTTATTATGGCTGTAGTAATCCCGACCGTAAGTCATTAAATTATCGAGCGCCATCGCGTGCAGATAAACGCCTGGAAGTTGACCATGGACCGGCGTGAGCACCAGATCATGCATTGCGGACAACCCCGAACCAATCAATACGATTTTGCCCTTGAGTACATCATGAACTTTATCGAAGTTGGTTAGGTCATGAGCCAAAACAGTTACGGTATAGGCGCAAGGCTGACGCGTCTTCTCCATGATGTCGTCGTCAAATCCGGAAATGAAAGTATGAAATATGGACTTAACAAAAGACTGAAAACGTTCGGCTTCCGTTGGGTTAATCAGATCGCATTCGCTCAAACGCACCAGCTTTTTGGTCTCCATGATTTTTGAAACAGCCCGCCCCCAATGCGGGGTCAACGGTCTGCATAATGCTTCACCCGATAAAAGGCTTGTCGGTTCCACGCATCCGATAGAGCTGTCGGCAGAACACGCCTCCCTGTAAAGCCGTAGCGCCGGCGTTGCAATACTTTGATCAGGATTACAGCTATCATTTTGCGCCTCGCCGGATTTGCTTGCCGGAAGCAGCAGCGGATAACCGCGACCAAAATTCGACCATTCCACGGGAGCTAATTCGACACTTTTTATATGCCCAAATACATTTTTTCGTGAAGTATCGGCTCCTTGAGCCAGAATGAGCGGTACTTTAAATTTGGCTAGGTCTTCCTCTAATTCCTTGCGCGCCTTGTCTAAGGTCTTGTCGTCCGCGCGGTAATTATTAAACTGAACATCGAAAAAGATAGCCTTAGGCTGATTTTTCGATACCCGATGCAGTAAACGGGAGTACCAGTCATAATGCGGCGGCCAAGCTTCTCCTTCTTTGATTAAGGTATTGTCATTGATTAAAACCACCACTATTTCATTTTGTGCTTCCGAGCCATAAAATGGCGCCGCTATACGATCGATAATGAATTCCGAATAATCATCGGCCGCCTTCTTTATGCCAAAAGGTGATGCTTTATCCAATAGAAAATTAGTCAGCATCCATGACAAAAAAATCACTGCGGCAACGGAAAACGTTCTTCCCTGAAAAATGACTTCTCGAACCTTATTAATATCACCCTTCAAATCGGAAATTGAAAATAAATTTAAAGCATTTTTAATTCCTTCACGAATGCGCCCTCGAACCTCAACCCTAAATTCACCATCGCTACAAAAACTAACCGTAGGTTTAAAACATTTGACATATAAATCCTCTACGCTTTTTAAATTATCCTGACTTTGGCGAGACGATGAATCCTTGTTATTTGTCTCATTCAAACCGGTATTTGTAATGGTTTTGTTATCCAAGATTATCAGCCTCTTTCAAAATCGATTCCTGCAATGCCTTAAGTTGCTATTATTCAATCCCCAACAGCGAATACAAGTTGGGTGAGTATCAGCCCCACGGCCATTCTCGTTCCCACGCTGGAGCGTGGGAACGATAGGGTGTGTGAATAATTACTTGCCGAAGGGTTATTCAACACATACATTAAAAACGGCTAATAACCTAGCGTCCCTCATCTTCAAAAAGAAAAGACTGATTACTTTGCTTTCATATATTGAGCATTTGTTACTAGGCTTAATCGCTCAAACCTTACGTTTGGTTCAATAGTGCAATAATTTTTTTAAGAAATCGCTCCAATAATCCTTACCGGACGGACTTTGTGTATCTTGAAACATCAGAACGACTCTAACGCACAATCAACCATGTCTTTGAAAAGAATATTTTCAAAGACGGATACTTAGGATCAGGCATCAAATAAATCACGCAACGCCATGATTTTTTCGTATACACGGCGCGCAAGCGGGCGTTAAGCGAAGCTATATAACTGTTTGTGCAACGAAGAAGACGGACAAAAAGTCCTATCGGTCGCCTAAGTTATAAAAAGCTCGCTTAGCTAGATTGATGAAATTCCGTGCTACTGCGGACAGTTATTGGGCGGATACAGGGATAGATAATATGTACGCGCCTTGATAAGACGATGCCTGACGGCTTGACGCGGTAGAGAATGGATGATAGATAAAGCGGAGTACAGCAATTGTATATTGTTGTTATTATTCATAGCCGATATTTTTTAATGCTCTATCTCTTCCGGATAGATTTTGTTTTTGAGTTGAAATGTGGCAAAAAAACCGCCACCACTACAATAAGTATTTAGTACACAATCTTAAAAAACATCTGACTGCATGGATTCCCCCCCCAACTCATCCAAAACATGACGAACGAGCCTCATGACTAATGAGCAATCATATTAAATTGTGCATAGGGTTTATGCCTTTTGCTTTACAGTGCGCAAAAAAAAGCTAACCTACGCCGTAGTCATAAACCTTAAGCGAAGATTAACGTTGTTTCCATATTTTTTCAATCAAAAATTACCATTCTTTTATTAGGAATTTTTTCGCGCATTTACTCAAAAACGTCCAACCCCTTTATTTTTTTGATGCGCCGCGCACTTCTTGTCTTTTACGAGACGATCTTGTTTAATAGCAGCCATACGACGATAGCCTGACAATTCTTAAGGTTAATTTGATCGTCAACAACCTTTTCAACCCAAATTTTCAAACGCCCGCTTAGGATCCTCACGTTTATGGACGAACTGATTTCAACTCAAATCGACACGCTTTTAAACCAAATTGCCGCCGGCAACGATAAAGCCATTGAAACGCTGTACCGACATTACCATCGCCCTCTATTCGCCTTTGTTCGACATCTCATTAATGCCGATGAAGCTGCCGACGACATCGTTCACGATACGTTTATGGCGGTATGGAAAAACCCCTTAAATTTCAACGGCCGCAGCAAGTTTTTTACCTGGTTGTGCGCAATTGCAAAAAACAAAACATTGGACCATCAGCGTAAAATCCGACGACATCAGCGATTACCCATTGATGAATGGGATGATGACTTAGCAGATACCGCTGCCGATGCATCATGGGATGTACAGGGGCATTTTGAGGACATTGAGTTGAATGAAATTATGCAAGGCTGTATCGATGCACTGCCTTTGCCGCAACGTGAAGCAACTTATTGGGTTTATTATCAGGATCTGCGACTGGAAGAGGTTGCTCGATTACAAAACAGCCCGGCAAATACTATTAAAACCCGTCTTCTTCATGCACGCTCGAAATTGCGGGATTGCTTGGAAAAGGTTTTTAGTCTCGCGGATACGGAGAAAGGGTAATGACCGATTCGGACTTGCATCATTTTCGCGAACTGCTTCCTTTTTGGGTTAACGGCACCTTGGACGAAGATCAGCAACGGTTCATGGGGGAATTCTTGCAACATCACCCCGAGCTACAAGACGAAGTTGATTTCAATCATGCCATACGTCATGCGGTTAAAGCCGTTAGCAATAGATGCTCGACCGATGCCGGTTTACAGCGCTTATTGCAAGCAAGCCGTACTGATCGCCGTCATCGCTTAATCGGCTGGCAGCGGCAGTTAAAAAGCATCTGTCATGACTGGGGATTAACCCCTGCTTTTGCGGTAATGACCTTAATCGTAGCCGTTCAAAGTATGCTGCTTTGGGGACCCTACCGAATCGACGACACGAAGACAGCACTGAAGTCATACCGTAGTATGCCGGAAGCTACCGGCACTGCGGACATCAAGATCACTGTCGACCCCGGCACCGATTTTGGGGAGTTGGTAATTTTGCTCCGGCAAAACGGTGCGCGCATCGTAAACGGCCCTTCGGAAAGCGGCGAATTGTGGCTTTCATTGGATGAGCGCAATCAACTGGATCATGTCGTTCAACAATTACTCGGCGCGACGGGCATTATGGATGTCATGCCGATTGAACCCGGCGATGGCTAGAAGCCACATCAACGATGCAATTCAATCATTTGTTCGGTTCATGGATACTCGGCTGCGCATTCGGTTTGATCGGTGTTTGTTGGGCTGATGAAGCCGCTCATCTACCGCAGCGTCATGCATTGATACTTGCTAATAGCGCCTATACCAACAGTCCATTGCTCAATCCCCGAAACGATGCGGAATTAATGAGTTCCACATTACAACAACTCGGATTTGAGGTCAGCATTGAACACAATCTCAATCGCGAACAACTATTTGGATCAACGCGTAAATTTAGCGAGCGTTTGCCTTCGGGCGCAATCGCGTTGGTTTTTTATGCCGGCCACGGCATACAAGTCAATAGCACCAATTATCTAGTGCCCGTCGACATGCAGCCGACGGGAGAGCAAAGCGTCCCCCTCAAGGCGTTTCCGCTGCAAAGTCTCATCGACCGCCTACATGCTGCCTCGTCCGCGGTCAATATCGTCATTCTGGATGCATGCCGCAATAATCCGTTTCGCCCTTCCTCCCGCAATCGTTACCGGGATTTTGCCAATCTCGGTCTGGCCAAAACCGTCATTCCCAAGGGCACGGTCATCGCCTATTCAACCGCGCCGGGCCAGTTGGCCGAGGATGGAGCCGGCCGCAATAACAGTCTGTACACGAAAACGCTGACGGAACAAATGCGGCAAACAGGCCTAACGATTGAGGAAGCACTAAAAAATGTTGCCGCCATCGTTCGCAAGCAAACACTGGATGATCAACAACCGTGGTTTGAAACCTCGCTAGTCGATGAGTTTTATTTTCTCCCCCCGCATGGCGTCACACTGTTGACTAATTCAAAAACCGTATCGACCCGTTCGGATTCAACGAGCAGTCACAATAGAAACCTTGAACCTTCAACGTGGTACACCTTATTAAAAGTTGGCGAATGGGCAGGAATCGATTTCCAATTAGAAAAACGGATGAAAAATCTGACCGAAGATGAAGTTCCTTTGCTTGAACATCGTGCCGAGAATGGTAATGTGATTGCAATGACAACGCTAGGATTTGCTTATCGCAATGGCTTTTTTCAGGGAAGAGGCAATAATGGGCGTGACATTATTAGAGGCGGAGCCAACAATACAAAAAGCGTATATTGGCTACAACAAGCAGCGCTTGCAGGGTTTCCTATCGCTCAACTCGAATTGGGCGAAATGATTCTGCAAGGCATTGGAGTTGATAGCGATAAAAGTGTTGGCATGAAGTGGCTCGAACGAGCCAGCCAATCGAGTTATCCTGCCGCCAAAATCATCTATGCGCAACGGACGGCCGGCATCGACCCGTCCGTTGCATTAACGGCGGAAGGACAGTTAAAGACACTGCAAATTCTTATGGATGTCGCTAAAAAACTAAGAGAATAACCGTTTTTTTCTTAATCTAGACCTATTCACACTTCGAATTTCGGCAGCACCCAAGGAAGCGCCGGGGCCTCGGCAAAGAGCTCCCATGAATGTATTTCCCCATCCATGAGGCTTGGTGTCATCTTGAAAATCAAGCGACTCCGTCACGCTTACACGGACTTATTCACAGCGTCCCGTAGCATGTTACCGAACCCACAACCGATAAATGTCAACATAGCTCCAAGATACTATTTGTCACGAAATTCTAAGTTGGCGACTATGTAGAGAACCTGAACATTCACCCGTATTTCAATATCAACTATGTCATTTAACCTAAACGATGCTGCTCAACCCAATCTATTGAGTGATATAACCTAAATTGTATTGCCACTATTATTCACTCATCCAAGTAAGATAATTCCGACAATTCGTAATAGAAGATTAAAATTTAGGGGTTTTTTTCACTTTTTTGATTATAAATTACTCCTGGCATATTGCTTGCTTTTATTCAGACTGTGTTAATTAAACAAGCAAAAACCAGAATGAAAAAAATAATCAAAATAGGATTACTCGGCGCAATATTTGCTCCGACAACTTACGCTAACCAAAATGCCCTGACCGACATGGATTTTCACAATTCCAGCTCGGAAAAAATCAAACTAGGACAATTCCTCTTCTATGACAAAATATTATCCGGAAACCTCAATATTTCATGCGCGTCTTGCCACCATCCAATGGCTGGCACAGGTGACGGTTTGGCTTTGCCGGTCGGCGAAGGCGGCAAAGGATTAGGAGTCACGCGAGATACCGGCAGCGGGATAGACGCTATTCATGAGAGGGTACCGAGAAATGCGCCTCATTTATTCAACCTAGGCGCAAAAGAATTCGTCACTATGTTTCATGACGGGCGTTTAACGGTTAACCCTAATCACCCCTCTGGCTTCGACTCCCCGGCCGGTGACGCTTTACCTGCAGGCTTGGATCATTCTCTTGCAGCTCAAGCCATGTTTCCAGTAACTTCAACTACTGAGATGGCTGGGCAAGCCGGAGAAAACCCCGTGGGCGATGCCGCAACTGCAGATAACTTTACGGAAGTATGGAGTCTGTTGACAGCTCGGGTGATGGCAATCGACGAATATCGCGATTTAATTCACCAAGCCTATCCTGGCCTCGCCGATCAGAATGTAAGCTTTGTCCATATCGCCAATGCTATCGGTGCTTTCGAAGCGACTGCATTTCGTGCTGATAACAGCTCTTTCGATCGTTATCTGAGAGGTGAAATCAAATTGAGCCAAGGTGAAAGAATGGGCCACAAAGTTTTCAAAGACAACTGCATGTCTTGTCATAGCGGCCTACTACAAACGGATCACCAGTTCCATGCCATAGGCATACCGCAAATCGGCCCAGGTAAAGGCGATGGCTTTGAGGGGCATGACGACTTCGGGCGCGAACAGGTTACCAGCGACAGCTTAGATCGCTATCGCTTCCGGACTCCGACTCTTCGCAATGTCGCGATCACGGGACCTTGGGGACATGATGGCGCCTACGACACATTGGAAGGCATGATTAGGCATCACCTAAACCCTGAACAAAGCCTGGATAACTACGATATAAACCAGGCCCGTTTACCGCCTCGCGCCGATTTGAATCAGATTGACCGACTCGTTTACGACGATTGGGTGAGCCGCGAAGAACTTAAAGCGAGCATTGAAATCCAGTCAGTAGACTTATCAAACGAAGAAGTCAGTTATCTAATTGATTTCCTAAATGCACTAACCGATACTGCTAGTTTGGATATGCGCAATACAGTGCCCTATCGAGTACCGAGCGGCTTACCAATAGCCGATTAATGACATGCCCCCGGAAAATCCAGTGTTAATGACTAAAATTGATTCAATTCTGTTGCTCATTGACAGAGCCGGGGGCTTATTTCTGCTATCCCTCAAAGGGCACTCTTTATGAATCGCCTAAAGGCGCGGTTAGCCTTTTAACCTAAAAAGAGCTATTGGCATGTGTTGTAGACTGTTCGTGCTGAGCCATGTCGAAGCATGAAGGGGCTACAACACCTTCACCGGCTTGGTGAAGCCTCAAGCTACCCTCCGCCACGCCTCGCACTTTCATTTGCCGGGGCGATGGACAGACCTTCATGATCGTTAGGTTTAACTAGAGCATCTGTTCGTGTCACTGAATAAATTGGTGTCAGAGTCAATTTAACTATCCACTATTCAATAGCGCATCAATTTGAAGCGTCACGGTCAATCGATAGCAAGATTATCGAAGATGTATTCGATTCAAGCATCTCAGTCCTCAATACTTTATTGAACGGGCATTAAGGCAAATGGGGCCCGTATCTTGAGCCGGGTAAAACTGCCGAATAACAACGGCAAATCAAGGCCGGTCAATCAGATCCTTGGCGTCTCCACGCTTCATAATGTCGTAAACGAGGTCGAAAAATGCGTCCATGGTTTGCTTATCTTTCAACAGCACCCTAGCCAAATCATTATGCGATTTCATCGCGTCAACCGTTGCCGCCCGAACAACCCGAGGAAGATCGCCCTGCAATGCCTGCTCTTTGGTGTTGTTTTCCACCTGCTCCGTCACGCGATTATTTCTCATCGCAATATCGACAATCTGGGAGGTAAAGTGCCGTTGCCCCACATCGCCGGAAATATCGCCGAACAACTCATTCATCCGCGCAATGATTTGACTGATAAACTCTTTTTCCCTGTCGCTCGGCTCCGCTTCATTCGGCTTGATCGGTTTTAGCAGATATTTTTCGCCTTCCTCATCGACTTTTTGTTCGGCGCGAATTTGATAGTTTGCCAGCACAAGCCCGGTCAAATCGATCTGTTCGGGGGAGATGCCCGCCAGGCGTTTACTGTAAATCTTCGCGAACGCGGCGAAATTTTCCAGTTCCGCATCGCCGAGCTCGACCAATTGCGCAATATAGTTGTAGATTCGCACAAAGCGCCCGAGATCGGTTTTAAACCGCATCAAACCTTCCCGCGCCTTCGCGAATTCGCTGCGCTGAGCTTCCGCGTATTCCCGCGCTTTTTTGTCGTCTTCCGCTACCGCCTTGTCGATCGCGGCATCCCATTTTTCGATAGCGTCCGACAAGTACTTTCAATTTGCTGTTAAAGACGTCCGTGGGCCGCTGGGTCGCGCTATAGAGCTTTTTATGCAAGCTTTCGTCCGTTTCCTTACCCAGAACCGCTTTGCCTCTGGCCTTTTTGAAGGCTTCAAGGTCTTCGAATTGGTAAATGCCCGCATTGTCCAATAGCGCCTTCGCGTCATAGACGACATTGCAATCTTGAACGGACTCCAATTCCGCGCCGTCGTCGTATTGCTTGAAGGCATCCAGAATGGTTTTCGGGTCGTTGACGAAATCGATGATATAAGTCACGTCTTTGCCCGGATAGGTCCGGTTGAGGCGATTTAGTGTTTGCACCGCTTCGACGCCGCTGACTTTCTTATCCAAATACATGCCTACCAGCTTCGGTTGATTGAAACCGGTCTGAAATTTATTGGCGACGATCATCACCCGATATTCGGAACGCTCGAATTCCTGGCGCAAGTCTCCCGTGGCATCGGGATTGAGGTTGTATTCGGTGTATTCTTTTTCGATATCGATACCGAGGGAATCCTTCTCGTCGTCTTTGCCGAGCGATTGGCCTTCAACCTTGCCGGAGAATGCGACCAAGGCTTTGATATGTTGGAGATTGTGTTTTTTAATGTAGCGATCGAAAGCCAATTTATATTTGACCGCCTGTGCTCGCCATAAGCGCCAACTTAAGGAAGGAACGCGTCATTCCGCCAGGGATTGGCGGAATCCAGGGCCACGGATGGCAATGCGTAGCACCACTTCCATGCAACATGGGTATCGACAACCCATACCGATATGACGAATAAAGCCATAAACGCACCATAGAATAGGTACTAAGTTGGCGCTTATGCCTGTGCTCGCCCGCCGGTGACCACCATGGCTTTTGCCTCGCCGTTCAAAAGCCCTGCAATATTCCGGGTGAAATGATCGATGATGAACTCCACTTTCTGAGAGACGATCGTCGGATGCAGCGACTTCCAGCGCGCCAGCGATCGGCGGGCGAATTTTTTGTCCACGCGTTTATCGTTTAGCCCCTGATCGCCCAAACGAACGGCTTGCGAATACGGCGTATAGTTTCTAAGCACATCGAGAATAAAGCCCTCCTCAATCGCTTGCCTCTGGGTATAGCGATGAAAGGCTACCGGCTTGTTGTCGTCCGATACCGGAAAGTCCGGGTTTTCCGGTCTACCGAATAACGTAAACGTGCTGTGTTTCGGCGTTGCGGTAAACGCAAAATGGCTGACATTGGCGGGGCGCACACGGGATTTCTGAATCTCCAGCAACACTTCTTCCAGAGTCATCTCTTCGAGCTTTATCTTGGAATCCAAGGACAGCGCCGCCTTCAAACCTTGGGCGGTAGAACCGGTTTGCGAGGTATGCGCCTCGTCGATGATCACCGCGAAATGACGGTTTTTCAGGGATTGCTCGGTCAAAATGGCTTCCATCGCAAACGGAAAGGTTTGAATGGTCACGACGATGATCGGCACGCCCTGCTTGAGGGCTTCAGCCAGCCGATGACTTTTGGACCGGCCTCCGCGCAGATTGGCATCGATGGTTTCGATCACGCCGAACTGGTGATCCAATTGTTTGACGGCATCTTGTAATTGAGCATCGAGCACGGTTCGGTCGGTCACGATAATCACCGAGTTGAAATAGGCATTGCCATCGGAATAGCGCAGCTTGATCAGATCGTGCGCCGTCCAGGCGATGGTGCTGGTTTTGCCGGACCCGGCAGAGTGTTCGCACAAATACTGCCGACCCGGACCCAGCGCTTTGGCATCCGCGATCATCGCATTCACGGCTTCAAACTGATGATACCGGGGGAAGATCAAGGTCTCGGCTTTGTAAGGCATGCCGAACTTGTCGACCGTATCCTTGGTTTCCACATACACGAAGCTGTGAAAGATGCGCAGCCAGGCATCGCGTTGACAAATTTCCTCCCAAAAGTAAGCCACCGGATATTCGCTGTCGTCGCGTTGCCTTATTGCCCGCATGACCGTCATTGCCTTTGTTGAAGGGCAAAAAGAAGGTTTTCTCGCCGTCCAGCTTCGTGGTCATTGCAATCTCGCTGTCGCTCATCGCAAAATGCACGATGGCGCCGCGTCTGAAGGTCAACAAGGGCTCTTTACGTCGGGTTATCGGATCTTGCGGCAAGCGGTCGCGCTTGTATTGCCAAATCGCATCCTCGATGGCCTGGGTAAAATCGGTTTTTAGTTCTACCGTTGCCACAGGAATACCATTGATGAAAAAGCCCAAATCAATCGCCCACTCTCGCGTGGGGCAGTATTTCAATTGCCGCACCACGCGCAGAATAGTGTTATGGTATTTCGCGACCTCCTTGCTGTTGCGATCATCCTCCGGGGCGGCCTGGCTCATCGCGACATTGCCCGCGCCCGCAATATCGAAGCCTCGGCGAAGCACATTGATGGTGCCGCCGGTTTTGGCCGCCAGCGCTTTCTCCAGTCTATCCAACACCGCTTTATCGGCATCGCCGCCATTCAATCGGGTGAGTTTTTCCCAGGTTTGCGGCTGAGAGGTTTTAATCCAGCTCACCACATCTTCGGGGTACAAAGCCCGCACCGGGTCGTAATGACTATCGGTGCCTTCCACCCAGCCGTTATCGACCAGCTTTTTGACGATGTAGGTTTCTAAGTGAACTTCGTGATGGGCTGCCATGCTCTGATCCGGATTGTTGTTTAATACCTTGCTAAATTGCCATTCGGCGGAATATCGGTTAGCCCCGACCCCTAAATGGATTGGGAGTCCCCGATCGTGCTTCGGTGAGGTCACCGGGGTCGTTCGCTTTTCACGTCAACATTGAATCACTGACCCGCTAAATTAAAGAAAAGCCGTTTCCGTTAACTTAGCCTGCCCTTTAGGAATATGCACAAAATAACTTCTACAAGTAGTAGGCTTTGCGGAGGTTCGGTGACTCGCTTGACAGGACGCCGTGAATACATCCCTGTAGGCTTGACGGCGGCTATCCCTGCCGCCGACACCTGTCAATCGAGCCACCGAACCCCCTTCCAACAGTTGTCTATGTTATTTCATGCTCGTTCCTTACTCCCTTTATACTCAAAAAATGGTTAGCTTTATGAAGACATGGGATGTGGCTAGAGAGGATGTCGGCAGCTGGGATAGCTGCCGTCAAGCCCCCATGAATGGGTTTACGGTGGTCCTCGATAGACATATCCCATACCTTTTATTTTTAGGCGGTTTTTCAATCAAAAGGGAGTAGTTAAACAAAAACCGGTTTCGTTAACTTAAAATTGCGTCGAGGCACGAATCCCCCTGTCGCATGGCTTCAGCCTGCCGCCGATGCTTCAAATCGATGAATGCGCGTCAACGCCTCGCCCAAGGCATCCTTGGCTTTTGCCGTGTCGTAATCGGTTTGCAAACCCACCCAAAAACCCTCACTCATACCGAAAAAACGCGACAAACGCAGTCCTGTATCAGCGGTGATGGCGCGTTTACCGGCAACGATTTCACCGATACGCCGCTGCGGCACGTTAATTTCTTTGGCAAGCCGGTACTGAGTGATACCTAGCGGCTTGAGAAACTCTTCCAGCAAGACTTCACCGGGGTGAACGGGCGGCAGCTTGCCACCGCTGATGTCAGTTACATCAGAAAAATCCACGGAATCAATCTCATCAATAGAAATGCTCATGGTCTACCTCTTTCAATGGTAATCAACGATTTCAACGTCAAAGGCATCGCCGTTTTCAAACCGAAAACAAAGACGCCATTGGCCGTTGATACGGATGCTGTACTGATCGGCACGGTCGCCGGATAATTTTTCCAGGCGGTTGCCGGGCGGGATGCGCAGATCATTCACATCCGCCGCTCGATGCAACAACGCCAACTTAATTAAGGCCATACGCTGCAAATCCGCTCCGAACCGATGCACGGGTTTACGAGCAAACACGGCAGCGGTTTCTTTATTGGCGAAGGTCTTGATCATGGCATCATAGTAACGAGAGGCGTTAGTATCGTCAACACTTAGAACAAAACTCGACCCATCCGGCGACGAGTTGATGTAGCTCCGATTTACCCTGAGGCTATAAAAGCTTAGCGTAATCGGACCTACGCAGACTGAATTCAATGTAGGTGCGATTTTAATCGCCCTGGCCGAATGAATTCGCCCCTACACGGCTTCGCGGTTCGGGTTTATTTTCTAATTGACTCACGCGGCTTCCTCCTTGAAATGACGAACGTCGATTTTTCCAGTTACAGCAGAACTAATTAGCGAAGATCGAAGATCTATGTTCTTTTAGTAAGTTGATACTGTAAGTCACTTCGTTAATTAAATTATCATATACAACTGTACGACTTCTTAGATGGGCAAGAATTTCTTGTTGCTCAGCTACGGGTGCAAGAACAATTATTAAATTAGAAATATTGGCCGTGTTTAGCCCACTTAAAACTGCCCCTCTCTTCCCAAAGTCTAGTTGGTGCGAAACATACCAAGATTCGTGCGCGAGAGTCACAAAAAAGTCTGTAGCGATGAACTCGTTATTTAACCGAACACGAATACTATCTGAGTCGATAATCCCGATTTCGATTCCCGTAGGAGTTTTTCTGCAATTGCCTATTGAACCTTTTCTTGTAAATACGACGTCTCCAGGCTTTAACTCATATTTATTCAGAGACTTATATGTATCTTCCCATAGCCATCGTTTCCCTCTATTGAAATCATTAGAAATATAGTTTTCTTGACCATACAATTTGTAACCTGTTGGCTCAAAGGCAAGCTCTTTTAAAGATGCACCGAACGGTCCCATCTGAACAGGCTCACGAACTAAAAATTTAACTCGTGTGGTAGTCCAATGCACCGGCACTTCACCTATCCACTCGATGCCGGAATCCTTCATTTTGACGTTGGGATCAAGGCCTTTGGTGACGACGTGGCTGATCAGCGCTTGGCGCTTTTCTTTGAGCAGCTTGATAAAGTTTTGCTTTTCGGCAATCAGCTTGTCGATGCGGGCGATTTCTCGGTCGAGAAAGTTGGCTATGGCCTCTTGCTCATCGAGGGACATAAGCGGAACGACGATATTTTTCATTTCCGCATAGCGAGTACTCCAGAGATCAGCAACAATGCCTTTTCCGTATCGATAAAACTCCTCCTGAAAGCTGTACGAACGAAAAAGATGGTGCGCAAATTTCGGCAAATAAAAGCATGGTTCCAATACCGTAGAAATCAACGAAACGGAACCATCCATCTGAGAGACACCAGCCGAGCCCTTTCGGTCTGAGCGGCTGTTGATTACAAAATCGTCTTTGCAGACCTTTTTCCGATTATCCCCCGCGTCCGTTTTAGCGACGTGTAACATTTGCGGGACGATTCCATTTTTAGTGACCGATAAGGGCTGAAAGTCGGTATCGCTAACTTTTTCATTTCTTTCGACAAAGCAGGCACCCAATTTACCAAGCGACCAATGTGCGGGAATTTCCCCAAGCCAATCAAGGTTGGTTTTTGATATGACGAATACGCTTTCATCACGCCCTCACCTCTCGCCAAATCGCTCGCTCCGCCCAGTCCTCGGGAAAATCCATTATATCAACGGCAATGTGGTGCTTTTGGATCAACTGTTTCAGCTTAGTGCGCCAATGATGTTGTTGCGCAATAACGTCCATGCCGTACAACAAGATGACAAGCGTGTTGTATAGCTTGCGCGACCCCGGCACAAATTCAGCAATCAACTGTGTCGGTTTGGATTTTGGCAAAATCGGCGTAATGGTAAATTCCCGATTCCACAACCGCGAATGATGCGCGCAAACGTTCCGTACCAACGATAAGTGGTGCAGCCAGGACTCCAATACTTTTTCGTCAACACCATACACCGAGGCAATGGCGCGGCGGGTCGATAACGGTTTCAAGCTGTTATACCAACGCGACAAAAGCCCCATGGACATCACTTCACAAACTGCCCAGGTCGGCGGCAGGGTTTCGGAATACTCGGTTAAATGGTGCTTGATAAAAGTTTCGTCGGAGCGTTTGACTTCGTCGGTCAGTTGCTCAAGATTTCTGTGCCAGTAACGTTTGTCGAATAGCCCGGACTGCAGATGCGCGTGAGGACCGTGGCGGTGGGCAAGTTGAAAAGCCCATTGGCTGCGGACTGACACTTCGATTCGTTCAATGGCATCCAGTGTGAGTAGGCGCAATTCACGATCAAAAATATACAGATCCAATACGTCGTTGAAATGGGTGTTCGGTTTGAATTGATGTTCGGTATGACTGGCTTCGAACGGCAACCAGTATGCGCCGAGGCGATAATAGTTTAGGTGCTGTAGGTAAAAACCGGCTTTCTCAACGTCTTCGATGATCAGGCCGCGTTGTTGCAGTAAAGCGACTTGTTCTTGATAGGTGGTGGCGGTTTTTTGAAAAGGACGTTTCATTTTTCGTCCCTCAGAAAAAAGTAACCCGCCAGTTTGAGGATACGCTTTCGCACATAGCCTTGGCGGGTTTTGTTAAACAAAATTATACGCGCCGATGGTTCGGATAACAAGGCAAGCGTCGAATAAAACCGAGTGCTGGGCAAGAAATGGAGCTGAGTCAATGTCATTAAATTCACTCCGCCACCTCATCCAACAACGCCTGAATCCTAGCCTCGCAGGCCTTCAAATCCGCGTCGATCTCATGCAACGGCCTGGGCGGCACGTATTGATAGAAGTAGCGGTTGAAGTTGATTTCGTAACCGACGATGCCGACCTCGCCGTCTTTGGCGTCGCGCACGCCGTAGTCGATGAAGGCATCGGGCACATGCGGCAGCACTTCGGATTTGAAATAGTCTTCTACCGGCGTACCGAAGGGAATGCTTTCGCTGTCGTTGAGCGATGTGTCGGGAATGACACGGCCTTTGTCGTCCAGCACCGGCTCGGCGGTTTCGTCGCGCTCGATAAAGGCGGCAATGAAGGCATTGGCGAGCGCCTTGCTTGTTTTACCGAAGCCTTCGGTTTTGTTTTTGGCGTTGACGATCTCGAAGGCCCATTGATATTCCTGTTCGCCAAGATGTTCCCTGAAGAAATCGATCCAGACGCTTTGCTGCGCTTCGTCGAGCTTTTCGAAGGCTTTTTGCTCGAACAGAGTTTTGATCCTTTCTTTGCTGATCGCCAGCTTGGCTTTGAGCGGACGCTTGATCGCGACCTTACGGTAGGCGAAGTCGGTGGTGTTGAAAATTTTGCTGCGCGCAGTTTCTTCGAAGGCCTCGTATTCGCGCACGACCTCGTCGATCTGTGCATCGCTCAGATAGCGGCGCTTGGTGCCTTCGGATTTGCGCATCGCGGTCCAGGTATCGCTCAGGTTGATCAATTGCACCTTGCCTTTGCGTTGTTTTTCTTTGTGGTTGGACAGAATCCACACATAGGTGCCGATGCCGGTGTTGAAGAACATATCGGTCGGCAGCGCGACGATGGCTTCGACCAGATCCCGCTCCAGCAACCAGCGGCGTATTTCGCTCTCGCCGGAACCGGCGTCTCCGGTAAACAGCGGCGATCCGGACAGCACAATGCCGACCCGGCCGCCGCCGTGTTCCGGACGTTCCATTTTGCTGACCAAATTCAGCAAAAACAACATGGAGCCGTCGCTGACGCGCGGCAGGCCCGGGCCGAAGCGTCCTGCGTAGCCCAGTTCCTTGTGCTCTTTCTCGACCGCTTCTTTGTCTTTGTCCCATTTGATACCGAACGGCGGATTGGCCAAACCGTAGTGGAAGCGTTTGTCTCGGTGCCGGTCGTTGGATAGCGTGCTGCCTTGGGCGATGTTTTCGGACTTGTAGCCGCGAATCAGCATGGCGGTGAGCGCCATGGCATGGGTTTTCGGGTCCAGCTCCTGGCCGTAAGGCACGATGGTGGCGGTGGAGCCCAGTTGCTTGATCTGGTCGACGGCATCGCTGATGAAACCTAGCAGGCCGCAGGCAGGATCGTACACGGTGCGAATAACGCCTTTTTCCGAGAACACGGCTTCATCCGGAACCAGTACCAGTTTGGTGGCCAGGCGCACGACGTCTTTCGGGGTCATGAATTCCCCGGCCTTTTCGTTGATGCTGGCGGCAAACTGTCGGATCAGGTCTTCATAGGCATTGGACATCACCCGGTCGGAGACCATTTCCGGATGCAGGTCGATAGCCGCGAACTGACGCGTCATGCGGTACAGCAGGCGGGCTTTGTCCAATTCGTGTATCGTGTTGATGAAGCCGAATTCTTCGAAGATCACCCGCACATTGGCGCTGAACTTACTGATGTAGTCTTCCAGATTGGCGCGGGTGTTAGTCCCGCCGAGCGTATCCAGCGTGTACCGGCTGATGTTGTAAAACGGCAAGCCGGAGAAGGACGGCAGGATCAGATCGAGATCGATGCCGGAGTCTTTTTCGTTGTCGTATTCTTTGAGCACGACGTCCTTGGTCGGCTCCAGCACGCATTCGAGGCGGCGCAGCAGCAGTAAGGGAATGATGATGCGGGCAAAGTCGGTGTGTTTGAAGTCGCCCCACAGGTCGTCGGCTATTTTCCAGATGAAGTTGGAAAGGGTCGTGCTGTCGCTAGTTTTGATACTATCCATTAGATCGTTATTTTTCTTAATCGCTTGATGTCGGTCGAATGCCGTTCACTATTTCCGGCACGCACAAAAAATGCTATCCCACCGAATTGCCGGTTTTTTAACGGACTGTCAAAAATGAGGATTCCCACTTAAGGCGGGACAAAAGCACTAAGGATTAACCGTTCGCCCTGAGCCCTTCGGCTGCGCTCAGGAGAGCCCTGTCGAAGGGCGAACGGTAGTTTGAGGCTTCACCAGGCCGGTGAACGTGCTGTTAGACCCTTCATGCTTCGACTTTACTCAGCACGAACGGTCTACAACACATGCCAACTGCTCTTTTTAGGTTAAACTGCCCCGCGTTAAGTGAGTAGCCAAAAATGAACCGGCTGTTTCAACCATGATGGCCGCAGTCTGCCGCTAGCGGCAGGCCTTCAAACCGGGTCGTCATTCTAACATCGCCGCACTGAATCGTTACGGACTATCTTATACGCTGTTCAGATCTTCAAGAAGAAAGCGCTCACCGGCCGCGCGTGACCGCCGAAATTTCATGTGCGATTATTGCCGCCGACAAGCCATTTACCGCTTGGGTTAGAGCGCGCCGCCGCAACTCGATCCTTGGCCTGCGGTACAGCCGAAACAATGTTCGGCCACTTGAATCGGCGCCGAATCCAGATCTTTCTCTAACAAATCGCCGATATGAACCGGCTGTTTACCGCCCTGCGGCATGTCCAACATTTGATTGAAATCGCAGTCATAGACGAAACCTTGCCAATCGATGCTCAACAAGCTTTTGCACATGACCTTGCTCAAATTTTCAGGTTTATAGGCGTCCTTGAGCAATCGCAGATAATCGTCAAAGACTTGCCGGCTATCGGTTTCATGCTTGCCGCCCGCCATTAAAACGGCGCCGAAACGTTGTATCGGCATGTTGGTAATGGCCAACAAGCGGTTAAATTCAATACCGAATTCACCGCCCAAATGGTCGCGATATTGCTGTTCGAGCGCTTGCTGCGGCGGCGGGAGCACCGGGCCCTGAGGGTTAAATACCAAATTCAGCTCCAAGCCGCTATCCGGCCGGCCGTAACCGAGTTCATTGAGTCGCTTTAGTGCGGCAATCGAGGACGAAAACACTCCTTTGCCGCGCTGCGCATCGACGTTATCGCCGATATAGCACGGCAAGGACGCGATAATTTCGACCTGCTGTCCGGCCAGGAATTCGGCGGCCCATTCGTAACCCGGCTCGACCAAAATGGTCGGATTGCAGCGGTCGATGACGTGGAGACCTTGCCGCCTCGCGGTCTCGACCAGCCAGCGAAAATCCGGATTCATTTCCGGCGAACCGCCGGTCAGGTCCAGAGTTTGTAGCCCCTGCTTTTCGGCGAATTGCAACGCATTTTCCATGACTTCGCGCGCCATCAACTCGGTGCGCTTCGGCCCCGCGTTGACATGGCAATGGACGCAACTCAGATTACAGAGATAGCCCAGGTTCATCTGCAGCGTCGTCAACTGCGCTCTGCGCAGAGCGGGGAATTCGCTTTTGAGCAATAACGGCTTACTGTTATACATAAGGCCCCTCATCGAATGTCGTAAACTCAGGCGTCAACCCATATAAAAAACGCATCAGGTGAACTTGTTCCGGTACCGGCGACGCCAGTGCTTGCAGTGCTTTATGTAAGACAAGTAAATCGGACGGTTCGTCAACATCTTGCAGCACTCGTAGCGTTTGCACTTCGCCCCATTGCTTGACGGCATTGAGAAACTGCGTGCCGGTATCGGCGGTGCTATATTCGACATCGGTCCACCAAGGCCCGAGCAGAGAACAATTGCCCCCAAACAGCCAAAACCCGCCGTCGAGACTCGGCCCGAAAGCAAAACGAGCTTGCTCTTCGTGCGCCAGCCAGCTTGAAGCTTGCTGCAAATCGGCAACGGTCATTTGCGGAATATCGGCTCCTACCAACATAACAAAATCATGATTTTGTATTAAATGCTCATAAACATGACGCATGCGCTCACCCAAACCGCCCTCGCCTTGCCACAGACACGACATGCCTCGCCAAATTTCGTTAGTCGCCGCGATTTCTTCGGCCACGGCATAATAGCCTTGAAGCTCACATGATTGTTCTGCCTGTTTGATGACGGCTGCCGTTGACCGTGCTGCCTGCCAATGAAATTGCTCGGCCCTGTCGGTTCCAAGCTTCACCGCCAAGCGTGTTTTGATCGGCGAGAGCCCCGGGGTTTTGACGAATAAGGCAATCGCGCCGCGTGCGGCCATCAGCAACACGCCGCGCCGGAAGTTAGATTCGTGCTGCTGTTCGGCGGCGCGCAGTCGAACAGACCGAAATGCACGTTTTTGTCGCCTAATAGCTCGAAATGACGGCCGTAGCGGCTGCCGCCGAGCATGTCGGCGGTATTGCCGCACACGCGCAAGGGCCTTCCGCTTTCGAAATGATGATGATCGTCAAGATCGAAAAAATGCGGATGACCTGCGATCGTGCCTCGGTAAGTCGCGACTTGCCCGAAATCTTCGCAGCGGTCTTCTAGCGGCAGTTTGAATACCCGTATCGTGACCGAACGAAACCCGATCATGCCGATTTTGGCATGCACTTCGTCATCATCGATATCGATCGGGCTTTCGCTGACGATACGCACATCGGGACAGCCAAGATCCTGCAAGGCGCGGCGAAAATCCTCCCAATAAAACGCCCCGGCCAGACACTCGCCGAGCAATACCGGTTCCAACTTAAGTTGTTCTGGGATGCGCCGGTCGGCATAGACATCGGAAAAATACAATTCGCCGCCGGGTTTGAGTACTCGGAAAATTTCCGACAGCACGCGCCGCTTGTCCGGCGACAAGTTGACGACGCAATTCGACACGACCACGTCGATCGAATTGTCGGCGATACCGAGCGAGGCCAAATCCTCGATATAACCCTGTCTGAACTCGACATTCGAACGCGCATAACCGTAACGTTCGGCATGCCAATCGCGATAGGTTCGCGCGATATCGAGCTGTTCATCGGTCATATCGACGCCGATAACCCGCCCGTTTTCGCCGACCAGCCGGGACAACAAATAACAGTCGCGCCCCGTCCCGCAGCCCAAATCCAAAACCGTGCGGCCTTCGAGCGCCGGCGGCAGCGGCGAACCGCAGCCGTAAAAGCGTTCGACGACTTCGGGATGGACATCCTTGAGTAAAGCGCGCAAATGCTTTGGAAAGGCATCGGCAGTGCAACACGCGCTGGTTTTCAAATCCTGGCTCGAGTTGAGCACTTTGCCGTAGTAGTTTTTTATCGAATCGGTTATCGCGGTTTCGTTCATGACTATACCTATCAAACTTCAAATATCGGCATTAACCTATGAAGGTGCCGGGTTATTCAGCAAAGGCTTTGCTAGCAGGTCCGATTTTTGCTTCCGGAAAAATCACTATTAGCAACCTCCGTGACGTTCAGATGCTATCACAAAGCTTATTTGGATGTATTCACGACGCCCTTTGACCAGCAATTCCCAATTTGGAGATCAAAAAGGGCGTGGGGTAAGCTTGGCGAGGATGTCGGCAGCGGGACAGATTTTTGCTCCTCGGCAATTGCTGAGTTACATGGATGTAATGAATGCAGAAAATGCAGGAGCATTTTTCTGCCCTGCATTGCCCTACTACACGCCATCCTTGGCGCTTAGCTGCCGCCAAGTCCCCAGGGATGGGTTTACCCAGCACCTAAATTCCATAGTTCATTGGCTATGGTTAACTATTTTGGGTAATTTAGGTGCTGGGTTTACGGCGTTCCTCGACAGGCATACCCCACACCCTAAAATCGGCGAAACTGCTCAAACTGGGAATTGCTGCCCTTTGACGCCCCGCCCGACACCGAATCTCGCAGAGCAATAGTTATTAACCGTTCCTACGCCAAGCATGATAACGACTCAAAAAACGCAACGTCCGCTGCGGAGCATGCGCGCGCTTCCAAGCGCCGGCCGCGTATTTGTTGGCTTCGGCCAGTGTCGGGTAGATATGGATCGTGCCGAGAATTTTGTTCAAGCCGATGCCGTGTTTCATCGCCAGCACGAATTCGGCGATTAAATCGCCCGCATGTTCGCCGACTATCGTCACGCCCAAGATTTTGTCCTTGCCGGGCTCGGTCAGCACTTTGACGAAGCCGTGCGCCTCGCCGTCGGCGATCGCTCGGTCCAGTTCGTCGATACCGTAAGTCGCGACTTCATAGGGAATATTTTGCTGTTCGGCTTCTTGCTCGTTTAGGCCGACCCGAGCAACTTCGGGGTCCGTGAAGGTCGACCAAGGAATCACCGAATAATCGGTGCGGAATTTCTTAAACGTTCCGAACAAGGCATTGACGGCGGCATACCAAGCCTGATGCGCGGCGGTATGCGTGAATTGATAAGGACCTGCCACATCGCCGACCGCATAGATGTTCGGATAATTGGTGGCCTGGAACGGATCGGTTGCGATGGTTTTGCGCGGCGACAGCGTAATGCCCAGCGCCTCGACGCCGTAGCCTTCGATATTCGCGGCCCGTCCGATCGCGATCAGCACTTGATCGAACGGGATGTTGACCGTGTTTCCTTCGTGTTCGGCGATCAGGATTTTTTCACCGTTGTCGACGATGAATTCCTTCGCGGTATGTTCCAGCCTCAAATCGACGCCATCCTGTCTAAAACGTGCCATCACCGCTTCCGACGCTTCCGGGTCTTCGCGGACTAACAAGCGCGGCGCCATTTCCACCAGCGTCACAAGGCTTCCGAGACGGGCGAAGCATTGCGCCAATTCGCAGCCGATCGGACCGCCGCCGAGTACCAGCAAACGTTCCGGCAATTCACGCAAGTTCCATAAATTATCGGACGTCAGCGGTTCGATGCTATCGATGCCGGGTAGCGGCGGCACGAACGGTCGGGCGCCCGCGGCTATGACGATCGCTCGCGTGGTCAGCGTTTTACTACCTTCCGGCGTTTCGACATGCACTTCCCAAGGCGAGATGATTTTCGCCTCGCCGGTCACGACCTCGACGCCTAGCTTGGTATACCGTTCGATCGAATCGTGCGGTTCGACCTTTTTGACAACCGATTGCACACGCTCCATCACGTCGGTAAAGTCGAAATCGGCGCTGCTGTGTTTGATGCCGAACTCTTCGGCGCGCCGGTGCTGCGCCAGCCATTTCGCCGAACGAATCAGCGCTTTCGACGGGACGCAGCCGGTATTCAGGCAATCGCCGCCCATTTTGTGCTTTTCGACCAGCGTGACCTTGGCCTTGACCGCCGCGGCAATGTAAGCGGTCACCAATCCGCCGGAACCAGCGCCGATCACGACGATATTGTTATCGAAACGCGCCGGCTTCGGCCAGTCGGCGAAGACTTTCCGGGCTTGTATGTGCTCGACGATTTTCTTGGTCAGTAATGGAAAAAGGCCTAATAACGCGAACGAACCGAGCAAGCCCGGCGACAAAATATCCGACAACAATTCGATCCCCGCAAGCTGAGTGCCGGCGTTGACATAAACCAACGTGCCGGCCAACATGCCGACTTGACTGACCCAATAAAATGTCGACACGCGAATGGCGGTCAGCCCCATCGCCAGATTGATCATGAAGAACGGAAACAATGGGATCAAACGCAGCGTGAACAAATAAAACGGACCGTCCCGTTCGATTCCGGCATCGATCGTTCGTATCGCCGAACCGAAGCGGTCTTTGACGACATCGCGAAACAAAAAGCGCGCAGCCAGAAAAGCCAATGCCGCGCCGATCGTAGAGGCAAACGAGACGATCACGGTGCCCCACAGTAAACCGAACAGCGCGCCTCCGGCCAGGGTCATCACCGCCGCGCCGGGCAGAGACAGCGCCGTGACCAGAACATAAATCAGCGCATAAACAAAGGCCGCGCTAACCGGTTGCGCGGCGATGCGGGCTTCGATCGCGGCCTGGTGGGTTTTCAGTTCATGCAGTGTTAGATAGTCGTGATATCCGAAATAAAAAAAGGCGCCGATCAGCATCGTGATCACAGCAATCAATATCAGCTTCGGGGCTTTCATCGTATTATCCTTGTCGTTATCATGGTTTGAGCCTCAAGGGCGAGTGTGTCTATGCTTCAGTCGGTTGTAACAGCGATTTCCTTACAGAAAAAATGCAGAATGGCTTGACGTCGGCCGATTAGAGACCGATCAGACCCATTACTATAACTCACTCACCAGGCCTCTCTCGCCGATAGGCCCCCGGTGTTTTCCCGAAGGTCCGTTTGAAAGCCTTGCTGAAAGCCGGCACCGATTCGTAACCGCAACGCTCGGCCACGCGTTCGATCGTCATGCCCGGCTCCCTCAGCCAATGCGACGCAATCTGCATGCGCCATTGACCGAGATATTCGATCGGCGATGCGCCAACCGACGCCGCGAATTTCTCTGAGAGCACGGTCTTCGACATACCGGCGCGGCGGCAGAACTCGACGATGGTCCAGGTCTCCCAAGGTTGTTCGTGAATCAGGCCTAGGACGGCAGCTAATCTTCGGTCTTGCATTGCCGAAAACACGCCTCGGTCGACGAGCTCGTTCTCGATGCAATGCCTCATTGCCAAGATGAATATGCTGTCGCATAAGCGTTCGACGACAGAACCGCTGCCGAATCGCGGCGCGGACGCTTCCATGTCGATCAACTCGATCAAGCGAGTTAACGCATCACCGGCATGGCTTCGTTTGATCACGATTTCCGGCGGTAAAGATCGCCATATCAATGATTCGGGCATTCCCAATTCAATCTCGCCGCACACGAATCCCGCCTCCCCGTCCGCCCAGGGCATGAGTTGCGTATCGCTCATCGTGTCCGGCAAGTGGTCCTTGCTGTAGGACAAAAAATGTTCGTCCGAATGCGGTAAAAATAAAATCAGGTCGCCTTTTTCCAATAACAGCGGTGCGTCCCATTTCGAAGTATAAACCCAACCTTCGCCCTTGCTGAGCATATGAAAAAAAACGGATCGATCCGAATTGTGATCCATCAGCCAACGCCCGCACACGCCACCGGAATAAATCAATTTTGCATGTAAATTCAAGCCGTTGACGAGCGAAGTCAACACATCCATAAAAGTCTCCCGAACGAACGAACAAAAACGCCGGAATTCCGGGCATGGAATACACGGTGCCGATTGCTTACTCTGTAGGCATCGGTATTGCAGTGCCGTGCATTGCCATACCGGTATCGGCCGCCAAGCATTAACCGTATTGCTAACCGGCAAACGGTAAGTTAGCGGCCTGGTTAGTTAATCATTTTAATTCGGAGATCCCTAATGTCTTTATTCAAAATCCATTCAATCGAACAAGCGCCGGCTGAATCCCGGCCCTTATTGACCGGCGCGCACCAAAAATTCGGCTTTGTTCCGAATTTATTGAGCGAATTGGCGGAAGCGCCGGCAACGCTCGAAGCCTATCTGACGCTGAATTCGATCTTCGATAAAACTTCGCTAAGCCCGGTGGAGCGTCAGATCGTTTTGATCGTCGCCAGCATCGAAAATGACTGCACCTATTGCGTCGCCGCGCACTCGATCATTGCCAAGAATATGGTCAAGGCCGACGCTCGAATCATCGATGCGTTACGCGAACAAAATCCCATCCCCGATGACAAACTGCAAACATTGGCACAGTTTACCCGGAGCGTGGTCAAAAATCGCGGGTTTATCGACGAACAGGCCTTGAGCGAGTTTAACGTCGCCGGTTATTCGAACAGGCATGTTCTGGAAGTCATTCTCGGTGTTACGATGAAAACGCTCAGTAATTACGCCAATCATGTTATGGAAACACCGCTCGATGACGAATTCAAAGCGGAGGAATGGTCGAAAGACAATTGAGAAAACCGTATCGATATCATATAGATATTGATCACAAAATCGATAACCCTATCAAAAGTATCCTGATTAGCAAGATGCTTCAGCTTGCCGAAGCCAACTGTCCGAGTAGTGGCCAGTCGTAGCCACTTCTGCGGGACGGGTTATTTAACCCGCCCCCAACGTTTCGGTTTGCCCTAAACATTTCGGCTGACTTCGGCCAAAGTCAAAACATTTAGGACGGGGTTGCAAACCCCGTCCTGCTAGGGATATGCTGGTTTTTTGGCTTTAGCTGAAGAAACTTGCTAATCAGGAAAAGTATTTTGTCCACGAAAATCACGAAAATATTCAAAAGTTATACTTTCCAGGTTGCTTACCCAATGGGTGATTCAAGAAATTCTTGTAACCGTATGATAATTTAGTGTATTTCGTGATTTTCGTGGACTGATGCTTTATAAGTGATGATCACCAACAATTTGCAAGATAGTTTGAGATTAAAAAGCGGAAACACAGATATTAGTCGTGCTGGCTTTTTCGACATCCCAGCCAAGAGCCTATAAAAGCTGAAAACATAGCCGCTGAGAAATTTTTAAGGATTAACAGAACCCAATGCGCTCGGATAAGGAGAAAAATAATACGACGATTGAATATAGGGATCCGGCGATTTTCGAAAATGATGCTTCAACAAGATTATCGGTGCAATGAGAGGTACTTCGTAGTTCCGGTAGCTGTCGATCAATTCGCACAGTTCGGCTTTATCGTCGCGGCTGATGTCTTTTTTTAAATGTCCTTGAATATGTTGCAAAACATTGACGTGATTAGCCCGGGTCGGCATCGTCAACAACATGCTCATCAGCTGTAAAATATATTGATAGGCAATCTCGGTTAAATTGTCTTTGTTCAGCCCAGCCAATAATTGCCCAAGATCCCGATAGTCGCCATGACTCATGATGATTAATTTATGACGAGCATGAAACTCAATCAAAGCACGGGCACTAAGACCTTCTTTCAACAGCATTTGCCAGCGATGCATAACATAAACCCGCTTAAAAAAAAGATCGCGTAAACAAGGATTTTGTAGCCGGATAGCTTCTTCGATGGGTACCAATGGAAATCGATGCATGATTCTCAATGTTTCGATCGCCAAACCCTCAAATGCGCCCCCCGTTTTTGTAGCGGCTTGCTCCGGTCTTTTCATAATATAACCGCAGATTCCAGCCATCTTATCCGCGCCGGAATCGGAAATTCCCGAAGCCTCCTGAACAAGCAAGGACTTTTCTTCTTCGACCGAAAACGGCTTCCATTCAAAAAAACTCTCGAGCACTTCGCTAATCACACTATCGCGATTAGCCACTGCTTTTTCTCCGGGTTGGTCAAGCAAACAACCACTGATGCCCAATGGGATTTTATTCATAGCAGTCGATACCTAGTTGAATCATATTGGAAATTTTCGGTTTTAGCGGGAATATAATGAGTGCTTCCTTGAGCCACTGGGTCGGGACCTGGGGTGATGAAAATTGCCTACTATTTACCGATTCATCATCAATAAGAGTGTTTTTCTATTCCATTTAGAGATGAATAAACCACCTCCTGCGGGACGAGTTATACCTATCGCACTTCAAATTTCGGCAGTGCCCGAGGTGGTGCTGGGGTATCCGACAAAGGCTTTGCCAGCATGGAGCTGGCATAGAGCCTACATGGACGTATTCACGGCGTTCTTTGACGGACACCCCGGTGCCGAATTTTGATCTACGATGGGTATATTCATCGCTAAAACTTAAAAAAATCCTGAAACCAATCCTTCGCTTTTTCGACCTCGGTCTGTACGCATGGCGAACTGCTAGTGGGCGCCGATCCGCGAATGAATGGAAATTGCCTGACATTTTCACAGTCCTGATTAGCCAATAACCCTGTGTACGGGTCGATCCAAACCATGTCGACATTATCCGGCGGCGTCAAAACGACCGGGATACTGGAAATCTGTTTCATCACGTCCGACCAAATTTTCAACGCACCGGTCGAACCGGTTAATCCCGAAGGTTTATTGTCGTCGCGTCCTACCCATACGACCGACAGATAATCGCCGCTAAAACCGGCGAACCAGCTATCTCGCAATTCATTGGTCGTTCCGGTTTTGCCGGCCAACCCGAAATCTCCCGGCAAATAATTATAGGCCGATCTGCCGGTACCGTCAGTCATCACTTCCTGCAAAATAGTATTGGTAATATAAGTCGCCGCCGGATCGACCGATTGTCGCACGTTAAACGGGTAACTTTGTAAACGCTTGCCATTGCCGTCGACCACGCCGCGTATCGCTCTGAGCGGCGTGACGAAACCGTCTCCCGCTAGGGTTTGATACATTTGCGTGACGTCTAAGGGCGACAACGGCGAGGCCCCCAATAACAGAGAAGGGTATAAATCCACAGGACGATCCACGCCCAGATCCTTTAAGGTCTTTGCCACCCTCGCGATACCGACATCCATGCCGATTCGGACGGTCGCGAGATTGTAAGAATTCGTTAATGCCTTATGCAGCGGTACTTCGCCATGTTCGGTATTATCATAATTTTTCGGCGTCCAATTACCTTTGCCGCTTTTGACGGTAATCCGAGTGTCGCTAACCGGAGTCGTTATCGTGTATTTGGCCGGATATTCCAGCGCGGTCAAATATACCACCGGTTTTATCAACGACCCTATCGGGCGCACCGCATCCAGAGCCCGATTGAAACCGGCCGAGGTTTTATCCCTACCTCCCGCCATCGCAACAATTTCCGCGCCTTCTCGACGCGTCACGATAACTGCCGATTCCAATTCATTCGCGCGAGGATTTTTTTCGAGTTCGCGCATTTTTACCACCAAGGATTTTTCCACGGCGTTTTGCACTCGAGGCTCCAACGTGGTAAATATTCTCAAGCCTTCGGAAGTCAGATCGTCGTCTTTGTATTCTTGCTGCAATTGACGCTTGACCAAATCCATGAAAGCCGGATATCGATTGGCCGAACGATGGGTTTGCGGCATCACTTCCAGCGGCTGTTTTTTCGCTTCATCAGCCTGTTTTAACGTGATAAAACCTTGCTCATGCATTTTATCGAGCACTAACTCCCGCCTTTTTAATGCTCGTTCTGTGTGCCGACGCGGATCGTAATAAGAGGGGCCTCTGACCAATGCGACTAGAGTCGCCATCTGAGCTAAGGGTAAATCCTTAAGTGTTCTCCCGAAATAAAACTCGCTTGCCAAGCCGAAACCATGGACGGCACTGGCGCCATCCTGCCCTAGATAGACTTCATTGAGATAGGCTTCAAGAATTTCGTCTTTACCGTAACGATACTCGATGATCAACGACATAAATACTTCGTTGATCTTACGCCAAAAACTACGCTCTGACGTCAAATAAAAATTCTTGATCAATTGTTGGGTGATCGTGCTGCCGCCTTGCACAATGCCGCCCGCCCTGACATTCGCCAGCATCGCCCGCAGTATCGCTTTGATCGAAATACCGTAATGATTATAAAAATCACGATCTTCTGTCGCGAGCAAGCCTTGAATCAAGGTATCCGGAGTTTCCGATAGTTTGATCAAAACCCGGTCTTCCTTACGAGTCGGATAAAAGCTGCCTATCTGAATGGGATCTAAACGGGCAACAGCAACCGCCCCCCTGCCCGATAAATCGGAGATATCGGAAATTTCACCCGGGGAGAATCGAATCTGTAATGCACGACTATCCTGAGATTGGTCCCAGAAATCGAACGCACGGGTTTTAACATTGATAAACAATCCCGACCGGTAATAGGTCCCTTCGGAAGATAACTGCGAATCCTGGCGATATCGCAATTGCTGTAGAAGTACCTCAAAATCGGCGATGCTCATTCTATAGCCGGCATAAAGCTCTTCCGGATTAGCATAGACACGCGCAGGAATCGCCCAACGCTTGCCTTCGAATTGCCTACGAACGTTATAATCCAGATAACCGATGTAACTGGTTAATATAAATACAGCAAATACAAAGCCTAATAACAGGATTTTTTTAAACCACCCGAAACGGCGTCTTTCCGGACGACTTTTGGTGCGAGTCGCGCGCTTACGCGGCTTTCTGGTCGTTTTCTTGGGCGTTACGGATTTTTTGGGTTGTCTTGCCATGATGTTGCGGTTTTAATTACCAAGTAGTCATTTAAATATTGCGCCCACACAAATAGTAAGCCTATGATTGACAAGTATTTTTTGAAGAAAAGGAACTATCGAATATTCAGAAGACGCGAGTATGATGACTATAGTAGCGATGATTGCTTAAAGAAGCGTTATCCTGGAGCCTCTGCCGAACCTTTGTATGACTCAACGAGGTATTATCTTAGAAAAAGCATTTCACCATGAAGAATAAGAAGTTAATTCAATAACTTGTTATACGTTTGTATCGAACATTCGCTCACCAAAAAGGTTATCGAGTATGTTTGGGCAATTTTTTGAAATCCTTCGTGAACTTCATGTGCTTCATGGTTAAACTGCTGAATTTAGGATTATTTGAACTTAAGATGAGCCTTAATTATATAGAAAACGAGTGCTTTTATCGCCTTCTATTAATAGTTGCTGCAGCGGAACATAACCTTGATCGATCAATAGCTGGCTGGGCTTACCGAAAATATAACCTTGTCCATAATCGATACCAAGATCAATCAAAATTTTTATCACCCGAGGACACTCGATAAATTCGGCAATCGTTTTTTTTCCCAGTTGCTTCGCAATTTCGCTCATTGACCGAACCAGCACTTGATCCGTATCGTCATTGACTAAATTTCGAATAAATTGCCCATCGATTTTTACAAAATCGACCGGAAACTTCTTTAAATAATTGAACGAACAAAATCCCGCGCCAAAATCGTCCAATGCAAAATGACAACCCAAAGCTCTAATCTGATTAATCATCTGCCGAGTTTGCTCGAAGTTATCGACCGCCGAGGTCTCGGTGATCTCAAAGGTGATCCGCTCGGCATTGACCCAAGACAATTCCAGTTTTCTTTTGATGGTCGGCAATAAAGCATCGTCTTGGAAAGCGACTCCGGATAAATTGATCGACAACGATACATTGGACAATTCGGGAGGAAGCGCAGCTAAAAAATCAATCGCATTCTCAACTACCCATAAGTCGATGCTGTGTATTAAACCCATTCGTTCAGCAACCGGAATAAACTCGGAAGGGCTGATGACCTTGTTTTCATGTCCCCGCATTCGAATCAATACCTCATAATGCGAGACCTCACCGGTTCTAAGATTCACCACCGGTTGAAACATCAGAAAGAAATTACGCATTAACAAAGCGTCCCTGATCAAAGGGACCCAATAAACATCGCGATGCCGTTCTTTGATGGCTTTATCTTCTTCATTATAAAACCAGACCATATTTCGGCCGTTTTGTTTCGCCAAGGAACAAGCTTGGTGCGCTCTGGATATCAATTCTTCAGGATGTTGGATAACTTTAGCCGATTGCAACGTAGCGATACCGATAGAGGCGGTAATGCTGTAACAAACATTGCCTGTTTGAAACCGGCTTTCATTGAGCCCTTTGCGGATATCTTCGGCCACTTCGCGGGCCTGAAGACCGGATATATTATCGAAATATAGGCAAAACTCATCCGAGTCGATGCGGGCAAACCAAGCCTCGAGCCTCACCAGCTTTCGAATCGTTGCCACGACATCGATAATCAATTTATCGGCCATATCAAAGCCTTCCAAATCGTTAATCAAGCCGAACCGATCCAGGTCAATCAACAACAATGCGCCGTTTTGCTGCAGCCTTTGATTCCGCGTCAAACTCAATCGAATATAGTTTTCTAATTGCGTTCTATTCATCAAGCCGGTCAATTCATCATGAGCGACCAAATATTTTAATTTAGCATCGAGCAATTTCCGCGTCGCCAACTCGTTGATCAACCTTTCCTGTTGCTGGTAACGCATAGACCGCTCGATTTTTAGTAGTAACAGCATTTCGACTAGAATAACGAGTTCAGGCCCACGAAGCGGCTTACATAGTTCGTAGATCAGCGACGACGAAGCGGAAGCATCGAGCGTTTCACTAGGTCGTTCGTTTTTAAGAATGATAAAAGGTACAAAAACGCCCGCTTGTTCACCCGAAAGTGAATGACACATATCTCTTACGTGCCCGCCGGGCAAATCTTCATCGACAATAATCAAGCCTAACTCTTCGGCGTTGTCTACATAGGGCCGAATAATGCGATAAATATCGCCGCATTCAGCGGCAATCGCAAAATTAGAAAACCCTTTATCTATCAAAATCGTTTCTATCTGTGCGACAGTTTTCCGATCCATTCCGGCAATAATGATTTTACTTTGTCGCTGAGAGTTACTTAACATCGTATTCACTGGTTGATGTGTTAAATGCTTGACGGCTTCCTATTCGGACTATTTCTCGATGAAGCCCTTGATTTATTGCAAGCCTCACCTAAGCTTGACTGCAATACACTATAAAATGTCAAAACTTTAACAAGTATAATGAAGAAATCCGTTTTGCCAATGCCGCATTCCGACTCGCCCAATTTAACCGCAGCCGATTTATTGAAAGGCGATCTTCAATTAACATCGCCGCCGGCGATTTATTTCGAGCTAAAAAAAACGCTTGAAGATCCGCATAAATCGATCATCGACGCCGGCAAAATTATCGAAAAAGATCCGGCATTATCGATACGTTTATTGAAATTGGTCAATAGCGCTTTCTTCGGCTTCCCGTCACGCATCGTCACAATCAGCCATGCCATCACATTGATCGGCACGCAAGAACTGCAAAACTTAGTGTTGAGCACATTGATTATAGATCGGTTCTCAATGCTACCTAACGGCATGCTTTCGATGCATGATTTTTGGGCGATGAGTCTAAGAAGCGCATTAACCGCTAAAGAATTAGCAGCCCATTGGGACACTGACGAAAACGACGAAGCCATTTTTATTTGCGGCTTACTACATGAAATCGGCAAGCTGGTATTTTATCGCCGCATTCCCGAATTAGCTCGAGAAGTCGGACTATTAGTCGAATCGACCGATGCCGATGAAATCGAAACCGAACGAAACTTAATCGGTTTCGATCATTATGAAACCGGGGCGGAACTCGCCAAATTATGGAAACTGCCTGAAATCATTAACGAAACGATTGCCTTGCATGCCCACCCCGACAGCACCGGCCGCTATCAAACCGCAGCTGCTATTGTCAGATCGGCCAACCGGATCGCTAAAATGGCCTTTTTCGATTCTGAAACCGACCTATCGGAAGCCGGCATTTCCGATGAGCAACTAAGCAACATCATCGACAAAGTCCACGATCAATTCGAGGAGATATTCAACATATTTTACCCGCACCGATAACACGTCATTCCGCCGGTTAAATTATTTCTAATACTATCTTGCCCTGCGTATGCCCTTCTCCGATCAAGCGATGCGCTTCTGCGGCTTGATCTAACGATAAGCAATGCCCGACAACCCCTCGTAAATTTCCGGATTCGATAAATTCGGCGCAACGATTGAGGATTCCGACATGCTTATCGCGCGCCGAATCCAAATTTCGCAACATCGGCGTCAACATCAATTCGAAACCGATTTTGAGATTGCGCATCCGCGCTTCCGACCAATTCAAGGCTCCGGGGTCGAGCAGCGTGACCAAACTTCCGAAATGCGCAGTGGCTTCGATGCTGTCCTTGAACACTTCGGGTCCGACCGTATCCAAAACGACCTCGGCCCCTCGCCCGCCGGTTAATTCATTGACTCTTTCGGCGAAGTTGCATTGACGATAATCAATTGCTTGATCCGCTCCCAGGCTTAAGACAAAATCGGCTTTCGATTCGGAACTTACCGTCGTTATAACCTCGGCTCCTTTTAATTTAGCCAATTGTATCGCGACATGACCGACGCCGCCGGCCCCGGCATGAACCAGGACGGTTTGGCCGTCCTGCAAACCGCCGCGATCGAACAACGCTCCCCACGCAGTAATCAACACCAACGGCAAAGCCGCCGCCTCGACGAATGACAAGGACTTAGGCTTCGGCGCGACCCAACGGCTATCGAGCACGGTAAATTCGGCATAATTACCGGGCTCCCGCCCCAACCCTCCGTTACAAAACCAAACTTCATCGCCGGGCTTGAAATTAAGAACGTCGGCGCCCACTTCGTCAACCACGCCGGCGCCGTCGCAACCTAATACTGCCGGCAAGGCGTCCGGATAAAACAAACCGTTACTTCTAACCTTAGTATCGATCGGATTAATACCGGCCGCTTTGAGCCTGACTTTCAATTCGGTCGGTTTAACGATATTCGGCTCCGCGATATCCGCCAATTGCAACATCTCGGGGCCGCCGGCTCCGGTCATTAAAACTGCCTTCATCTGATTTTTCTCCTGTCGATAGTTCAAGTCGGCGCAAGCCCCGACCACTGATCGTAGTAATGTTGATAGGTATGGCGCTTCAGCAAAAATGCATTTCCCGAAGTCATGCCGTATATATCCGGTAGATTATAGCCGTTGAAACGATGCGCTTTGACCAAGGCATAGGCGCCGGCATCCGAAAACACCAATCGATCGCCCTCTTGCAACGGTCGATCGAAACGGTATTCGCCGAAAATATCCCCGGCCAAGCATGTGGATCCCGCCAGAATCGCCGAATACCGCCCATTAGGGCAATGCTCAAGCAACGGCGGATGCCATTGGTATTCGAAGACTTCGGGATGATGATTGACCGAAGTATCCAATACCGCGATGGATTTGCCGTCGCTGACGAAACAATCGACGACCGAAGTCGCCAAATAGCCGGCCCTTCCAACCAGGGCCTTGCCCGGCTCGATCAACACTTCGAGCCCGAAATCCTCGCGTAATTGCTTAACCGAATCTATAAAAACATCGAACTGCCCGATTTGATCGTATAAATAGCCTCCGCCGAGATTCAACCATTCCAATCCGGCAAAACCGTTACCGAGCCGACTTCTTATCGCCGCCAAGGTTTGAATCAGCGGCTCGAAGTCCGATGCCGAAAAAATGTTATGGAAATGCAATCCCTTAATCCGGCCATTCAAGGCATTCATATCCAAAGCCTCCAAATCGATGCCGAGCTTCGAATAGGGCCGGCATGGATCGTAGCGCCGATCGTCCAAAAACGACAGTTTGGGATTCAAACGCAAACCGACCGAAGCGCCTTGTTCCCAATGCTTTGTAAACAATTCCATTTGACGATATGAATTGCAACTGACATGCGAGCAAATCCGCGCCAACTCTTCGACTTCGTCCGCTCGTACACCGGGCGTGGTCAAATGCACCGAGCCTTGTCCGGCCAATACTTCAGAAGCCAACCTCGCTTCGAACAAAGAGCTTACCGAAAAGCCGTCGAGATATGACTGCATCATATGCAAAATCGGTAAAAATGGTAAAGACTTGATTGAATATAAAACTTTACAACCTGACCGATCGCGAATATTGCTCAAGGTCTGCAATGTTGTTTCAATCGCATCGAGGTCGTAAACAAAGGCAGGCGTCTCGGCAAGCTGTTCCTTTAGTAGCGTCCATGGCATCGTCAAAATCTCCCTCTACCTTTATAAATTGCAGCTTCGGTTATGACATAATCCATATAAACATCGTGCGCCTCCATGATAACTTCCGGCATTATCTGCGCTTCGAAACAGACTCCGATTAGCACCGTATCTTTTCCGACACTTTTCAATAAACGATCGTAATAACCGGCGCCATTGCCTAAACGCCCTCCTCTTCTATCGAAAGCAACACCCGGAACCATGACTAAATCCAAAGCTTCGGGCGTTATTTCCTTTCCAGGCTCCCCCCACCGTTCTTTCGGCGGCTCGAGTATGCCCCACGTCCCAGGCTGCAATTCTTGCAAGTCCTCGAGCTTCCAAAGACCCAATCGGTTTTGACCGTCGGCATCCTTGGTGCAATAAGGAACAACTACCTGCTTATCGCCCGACAACTGTTCGCGAACCCTATCGCGCGTTCTAACTTCGGAGCGGCAATGTAAGTAAAACATGACCGTCATGGCCCGCCGGTAAGCCGCATGCTCTAGGAATTTATCGATTATCTCCCGGCTCACCGCATCCTTATCTCGCTGAGCGTTCCGGGCATCATAAGCTTTTCGCCGCTGTTGGGCTTTTGCTGTTTGCATCTTGGCTCATCTAATTAACCTTCGAATCGGCATCGATTATACCGGCTGCAACGTTAAGAAACACAGCCATTATCAAACCAATCACAGCAAATCACCTAATGATCCAAAATATACCAAGCTTAAATGCTCAGCAATTCCCAATTTGGAGATCAAAAAGGGTGTGGGGTATGCTTGGCGCTCGAGCTGCCGCCAAGCCCCCATGGATGGGTTTACGGCGTTCCTCGACAGGCATACCCCACACCCTAAAATCGGCGAAACTGCTCAAACTGGGAATTGCTGTTAAATGCTCGCGAGCAATTCAACACTCACAAAAAGCGCTAGGCATTTTTAAAATACTTTAATTTCTTTTATACTGAGGTGCTAAATTTTAAGGAGGGGGGAACCCGTGGAAAAACCATTTATTTTACATATGCTCACAACCGCTAAAAACCTAAGTCCGTTCGACGTCAATATGGCGCTCGACGCGGGCTGGGTTTCGGCAATACCTTACATCAATGTAGAACCCAGCGAAGTACGCGGCCTAGTACAAGATGCTATTTTTTCACGCAGCCCTAAAAGCTTGAAAAAAACCGGCATTTTTATCGGCGGCAGGGATACCAAACAAGCGCTCGATATGCTTAAAACCGCCAAAAACTCGATGGTCCCGCCTTTTGAAGTCTCCGTTTTCGCCGACCCGAGCGGTGCATTTACGACGGCAGCCGGCATGGTTGCAGCGGTTGAACACGAATTGCAAAAAAATTTCAACACCTCTCTTGAAGGCAAAAACGTGCTCGCCTTGGGCGGTACCGGACCGGTAGGTCAAGCAGCTGCTGTTATCGCCGCTCAGGCCGGTGCAAAAGTCAGAATCATCGGACGCCAACTCGAAAAAGCTCAGCGTATTGCCGATCTTTGCAGCAACGAATTCGGCGAAGGTACTATCCAAATCATGGCCGGCGCGGATGCGGACAAAGCTGAATTTATGAAAACTGCCGATATCGTCTTCGCTACCGGAGCCGCCGGAATCGAACTCTTAAGTGCCGAGCAAATCGCTTCGGCGCCGCAATTAAAAGTCGCGGCCGATGTCAACGCCGTTCCGCCATCAGGAATCGCCGGACTCGACGCATTCCATAACGGTGCGCCTCTGCCCGGATCGAAAAGCGGCGCAGTCGGCATTGGCGCACTGGCTATCGGCAATGTGAAATACCAAGCACAAAACAAACTGCTCAAAACTATGCTCGATGCCGAAAAACCGGTCTACTTGCATTTTACCCATGCATTCGAAGTTGCCCGGGACTTCATCAAAACCAAAGCCTAACGATTTTAAATAAAGAGGAAATCCTATGGAGAAGCGCAGCATCCTGCATATGCTGGACCCGATGCCCAATAATAGCCCTTTCGATGTCAATATGGCTTTGGACGCGGGATTCGATGTTTTAATACCTTACAGCAATGTCAAACTGGACGGCGTTCACGGATTGACGCAAGATGCCATTTTTTCCAGGGGGCCCAACGGTGTGAAGCGCACCGGTCTGTTTATCGGAGGACGGGATATCGGTCTGGCAATAGACATGCTGAGCGCCGCAGAACAAGCGATGGTTCCGCCTTTTGAAATTTCAGTGTTCGCCGATCCCAGCGGTGCATTCACAACCGCTGCAGCATTAGTCGGTTGCGTCGAAAAAGAACTGAAGACCAAGCATAACCTTGACTTGAAAGACGCCAAAGCATTGGTATTCGGCGGCACCGGTCCAGTCGGGATTGCCACCGGAGTCATCGCTTCGCTAGAAGGCGCGGATACAATATTAGTCGACCATCTTTCAGCCGAAACCGCCAACGATTTAGCCAAAGAATATAATAGACGCTTCAAATCTAATCTAAAAGGTGCCAGCGCTTCGTCTGACGAACAAAAAGCCGAACTGATCGCCGATGCCGATATCATCTTCTGTACCGCGAAAGCCGGAATACAAGTCATCAACGGCAAAGTACTGAGCCATGCCAAAGCACTTAAAGTGGCAGGCGATGTCAATGCGGTCCCGCCGGCCGGTATCGAAGGCATAAAATCCAATGATTTTGGCAAACCCATGGAACACGCGCCTAACGCTAGCGGCGTCGGCGCACTAGCAGTCGGTAATGTTAAATATCAGTTACAACACCTGCTGTTAGCATCGATGCTGACTACCGATAAACCTTTATTTTTAGACTTTAGAAATGCCTTTGCCAAAGCCAGGGAAATTTTATAAACAACCTTTGTAACTATTCAGCGCATGCGGTAGGTTGGTGTCAGGCACCTTCTCATACATAACTTATGCTGAATAATTACCAACCTTTCTCTAGCCCATGATTCCGTATCGCTTAAATCGATGCGGAATCGATATAATCGAATTTGATGGCAAGCCGCGTTAATTCGACATCGTTCTTCACTTTTAATTTATCGTAAAGCCGATAGCGGTAAGTGTTAATCGTTTTATCGCTAAGCGTCAGCATACCCGACATTTCTTTTATCGTTTTGCCTTGCAGAATTAACGAAACCACTTCCGATTCCCTTTGGGAAAGCTTTGAGAAAGGAGAATTATTACCGGGCAACTTCATGAATGCTAAATTGTTAGCTACCTCCGCGCATAAATAACGCTGCCCGGCCATAATTTTTCGAATCGCGGCGACCATTTCATCGACTGGCGAACTTTTGGAAATAAAGCCTAACACCCCCATTTTCAAAAGCTGCAGCGGTATCGGTCCGTCGTTACAAACAGACAGCACAATAATCTTCATATCCGGATTATCTTGCAGAATTCGCCGACAAGCTTCAACGCCGCCAATGCCCGGCATGCTGATATCCATGACTACCACATCAGGATGCAACTCCGTCACCGCCTCGACGCTCTCCTCACCGGTTTTTGCCACCGCCACAACCTGAATATCACCGGCTTTATTTAAAAGCGCTTCAACTCCGGAACGAACAATTTCATGATCATCAACAAGCAAAACTTTTATCATATTACTAATTCGTTAAAAGGCAATTGTTCAGTCCCTGCATTTAAAAAAACTAGAACTTTGCTCCCCCTCTTTGAAAAAGGGGAATTAAGGGAGGGGGGGCTGAACACTTACGTTAAAAGCAATATAAAATCAATAGGATCGAACCCCTGATTTTACCTTGGCTCGTTCGATAGGCATGTAAAAATAAATCCCCGATTTCTTTTTACTCTAGTGTGCCAAAATCGATATTATATTTCAATTCATATGACAATTGTCTTTACTGATTGCTTGGATAATCCGCCCAACCTACTTAAAGGAATATTTCCTAACCAAGCGCTGCCAAAATTTCATAACCTAACGTTCATGAAAGCCCGGCAAATGAAAGTACGAGACGTGGGGAGGGCGCGGTCACTCGCCCGACAGGACGCCGTGAATACGTCCATGTAGGCTCGATGGCGGCTATCCTGCCGCCAACGCCTGTCGATCGAGCAACCGCACCCTCTCCGGAACCGGCATTGCCAGAACAGAGATTTGTATATCGAAAAATTAGATAATGAATCCAAATTTACGAACTTTCACAGTAATGAGCGGTACTCAAGCATTCCCACGCCGAGCGCTCATCGTTATACATAAATTGTAGGGTACGCTGCGCGTACCAAAGCCGTGCCCTGGCGGTTCGGTTGGTATATGAATATCGCGGGGTTACCATGGTACGCACAGCGTACCCTACGCGGTTCGTCTAACGTTAGGTGATCCGCTAATGTTAAGTGACAATAAATGGTATCGAGGTCTCATTGGTTAAGATAGCAAAAGGGTAATTTTTGACTTATGTATAACGATGAGCGCAGAGCGTGGGAACGATTATTGCCAGGGGACTGAATAGTTACAATGAACGAATGTTTGTCATTATTCAGTATAAGCGCTTGTGCGTAAATAACTTCCCTATCTTATGGAGGGCGTTGATTTATAATCAATATTGAAGCCAAATCGACCAGAGACGCTAAATACTTCCTTTTGATTGAAAAACCGCCTAAGAATAAAAGGTATGGGATGTGTCTATCGAGGACCGCCGTGAACCCCTCCATGGGGGGCTTGACGGCAGCAATCGAACGCCAGGGATGGCGTGAATGCAGATTTTGCATGGAGCAAAAATCTGCCCTGCTGCCGACATCCTCGCTAGCCACACCCAATACCTTCACAAAGATAGCTAATTTTTGAGTATAAAGGGAGTAGCTTCAAATGTTTAATTCAACATTTCGCAAAGCCCTTTTTTCCTTAACCCATTTGCATAGCATTGCCTAAAATAAGCCGATGAAAAAAAGCAACTTGCTAAACCACACTTTTCAGAATACTAAAAAGAAACTAAATTACTCGACTGCTCTAGGCTTTTTATGCGGCATAGTGCTGTGCTTATTTATCGGTCTTTATGCAGCCAATGACTCCAAATCATTCATGAATTGGACTGGGCTCTTTATTGTCGTTGTCGGCACGATTGCTTCGGTGCTGTTGAGCTACCCCTTAAGAGATATCATTAACGGATTAAAATCGGTCAAACTGATTTTTGTTTATGAAAGCCTGAACCCTCAACATGAAGCCGATGAGATCATTAATGTTTCGAAAATGTGGTTCACTCGAAACTTCATGGCCATTGAAAACATTATCGATACGATCAATAACCCTTATCTGAAAACCGGCTTTCAATTGGTTGTCGACCAAACGCCTGTCGATGATATTTTATCGCTATTGAAATGGCGGATCGCTAGACTAAAAGCCAAGGAAAAAGCCGAAGCTAATATTTTTCACAGCATGGCAACCTTTGCACCGGCCTTCGGCATGCTGGGCACGTTGATCGGCTTGATTAACATGCTGCAAATCATCGACATGAGGGATATTGGCGCCATTACCTTCAACATGGGGGTTTCTCTAATCACGACATTTTACGGTTTGATACTAGCCAATCTCGTTTTTACCCCGATCGCAATCAAACTAGAAAGACGCACCGAACATCGCGTCATGATTATGAGCATGGTCATGGAGGGCATCACCTTAATCGCCGACAATCGCAGCCCTTCTTTTGTAAGGGAAACGCTCAAATCATTTATTGCTCATTATGATAATGAACTGAAAATCGATGAATAAAGACCCTTTTTTCAAACTGCAGTCTTCGCAAACATTTGAAGAATTGATGGAAGACAGCCATAAGCCGGGAAATCAAAACTGGCTAATCAGCTATCTCGACGTATTCGTATTGATTCTAATGTTCATCATTACGCTCATAGCGCTCAGCGATTTTTCTGTCGAAACCGAACCCAAGGCATTGATTACCACTCCGCAACCGATAAAAAAACCTAAACCGGCCTTACCCAAAGCCGAACGGATTATCAAAGAACCGCCTCCGGCTATCGAAACGAAGCCCGAGTCGGCTGTTGCACCATTCATAGGCCCTCCCAAACCCCAGATTGAAAAACCTGAGGAAGCGATTGTTAGCGAAAAAATAACGCTCGACATTGAACCGGAAGAAACTTTTTTAATGCCCGAGCCCGAAACAACGCCACAGGAAACACTACAATCAAAACTATCGGAAAAACTCGAACAAATGGGCTTGGATAAGTCGGTAGCGATCAAGGTAACGGAGGATTACGCACAACTGGAAATCCAAGACAATATTTTATTCGAGTCGTCGCAAGCCAACCTGACCGACCCGGGCAAACATTTACTCGACGATCTAGTACCTTTGTTACAACAGGCTGTCGGATTGATTTTCATCGAAGGCCATACCGATAATCGTCCGATCAAAACCGTTCAATTTCCGTCAAACTGGGAATTAGGTGCCGCTAGAGCCACAAGTGTTTTGCACTACTTGACGACACAAGGCCTTGAGAGTACTCGAATGCGCGCAGTGACTTACGCAGACACGCAACCGATTGCCGACAACGATACCCCCGAAGGCCGAGAAATGAATCGACGCGTGAATATTTTGATTAAGGTTAAGGAACAAACCTCTCCATGATTTTATCGAAGCATTTCTATTACGAGCTCTGAAACATCAACCCTGAAAAGGCATTTCACCATAACAACCATGAAGAATAAAAAGTTATTCAAAACTTTAGGACAAGCAACTGAGAAACCTCATATGCTTCATGATTAAACTGCCGAATTTAAGAATTATAGGGCTTATTCTGCTGACCGCCACGCACCTACAGGCATCGGCGCAAGAGCCAGTGTTTAGCGGCCTTTTCCAAAACCGCTTCTTCACGCTTTCCCAAGACTCCGATTTATTATGTACCACCAGCGAATCCGGCTATTTACCTATCGAGCGACTTCATGAAATCATTCACCATTACGAAAACGATAATCCAGGCCTCCGGCAAGCGGCAGTCGCTTTCCTAACCCGCCACACCCACCCCGATCACCTCGACGACCTAAAACAAATCAAGAAACATTGCCGTAATCAAAACCAGGACGAGTTATGTATTCTGGAAGGTTATTGGGATGATAAAGAAAATGCGCTTCGCGTTTTAGCGCTGTTTTACGACACCAAAACCGCGATCAAGCATAGTAACTATTACCGCCTGCCGCGTTTTGAAGCCGATCATTTATATGCATTTGAAAAAGGCCTAAGAAAGATTCCGTCGTTCATGCGCGACTTCATCGTCAAAGCCAAGCCGATCAGAGATCTCGATAACGTATTCGTTAATGCTAAAATCCCGGAAAAAACGCAGCGATTGATCCTTGATGCATTTCCGGACGACACCGAAAGCCAAGTTTGGGCCGACGACACACACCCCCTAACCATCATTCCCGGCGTCGGTTTTATTAACCAAGTCGTCGCCCAGGTTTACAGCGGCACTAATCGCATTGTTTTCACGATCAAGAATTTCGATAAAGCCAAAGAGGGTCAGTTTTATAAGGATATCGGGCTGAAATATCTAGTAGATTTCAGAATTCCATTGATCGTGCATGAACTGGCCCATGTGATCGACAACTTTCATTTTTGGGACGGACATGAATCGCTGTATTTTTTCTTTTGGTATCGCAAACTTTCGACCGATATCGTCTATATGCATATGATCAAAGATGCTGATTTGGCGCTATGGCCATCGCGTTGGTTCGACGCCTTTGAATTTCTATGGGAAGTCAATGACGGCCGTTATAACGGCAAAATCAATGAAAAACTGGCAGAACTGCTTAGTCAGTATATTTTAATTCCGCAGCGATTGAAAAGCGAATCGCCGGAAGCCTATGCCTGGTTACAGAAAGAGATATTTAAAGGCATCGAATACAACGGTTATGAAAGCTGTCAAAATCCGATCGTACGCGAATTAAATTGGTGGGAAGCGGCAGTAGCAAGACCCTTAGTGGGGCGGTGGCGATAAGCTCCCTTGAGAGGACGGTTGGCAACCTGGTTCTAAGGGTTTCGTCCGAGGTCAAAGCAAGCCGAGACATTTGAGGCAAACCGGAAACGTTAGGGACGGGTTAAATAACCCGTCCCGCAGAAAGATTGCCCCCCACATAGCATCCGCCGCTCTCTGTGGGAGCGACGCCTTCGTCGCGACTATCGGAGCCATTAACGCTTGGTAACCATGGTTTTTATCGAAGCCCGTGTGTGCTACGCATGACATTACTTGTGTATTACGGCGAGCTCTGGAGGATGAAAACGATAGAGCTGTGAATAATTACGACTCAAAGATCGGGCTCCAATGGCTTAGCGTACTGCGGCATTAACGGCGGCAACTTCGCAAAGGCATTACGCAACGTACTTTCCCAGCTTTTTCTTAGATTAACCATATAAGGGTTTTCAGCCTCGAAACAATAATACTCATCCAGACGGAAACTATCCTTACGATAAATCAACATTTCGACCGGCGGTCCGACGCTGGCATTACTGCGTATCGTCGAATCCATCGAAACCAAGCAGCAGCGCGCGGCTTCGTCCAACGGTGTCTCGAGCTTCAAAAAACGATCCAACACCGGCTTACCGTATTTAATTTCGCCGATTTGCAGAAACGGTGTATGCGGAGAAGTCGTGATACTGTTGCCTTCGGCATAGACCATATAAGCCCCCGGCGGCTCATTACCGATTTGACCGGCAAGAATAAACGTGGCGGACGGATTGAACGCCGATTGACCTTCGGTATCGAGATGCTGTTTTTGTTTCTCGAGACTGACCTGACCGAGGTAATTGGCCGCATCCGACAAATAGTCCACCGAATTGATATTAAGCTTCGCATCCTTGAGCTTATCGCGCTTCAACTGTTCTAAAACAGCTTGCGTCGTGGCTAAATTGCCCGCGCTCAACAAAACTATTTTGCGATCGGCATTCGTATCGAACGCATGCATTTTTCCATAAGTGCTGACATTATCGATCCCGGCATTGGTCCTTGAATCGGACACCAAAACGAGACCTTCATTGAGTGAAGCGGCGATACAGTAAGTCATAAATCAAGATCTGAAAAAATAATCCGGTCAGTCTATCCTATAAATAAGGATGGGGTCCAGAAACGGATACCGGAAGCAGCAATTCCCAATTTGGGGATCAAAAAGGGTGTGGGGTGCGCTTGGCGAGGATGTCGGCAGCAGGGGCAGATTTTTGCTCCTGCAAAATCTGCATTCACACCATCCTTGGTGCTTAGCTGCAGCCAAGCCCCCATGGATGGGTTTACCCAGCACCTAAATTCCATAGTTCATTGGCTATGGTTAACTATTTTGGGTAATTTAGGTGCTGGGTTTACGGCGTTCCTCGACAGGCATACCCCACACCCTAAGATCGGCGAAAATGCTCAAACTGGGAATTGCTGTACCGGAAGCCTGCTTTCAAGAATCGTCGGTCTGCTCGGCCAGCTTTGCCAACGCCGCTATCCGCCCGGATAAAGCTTCCGGAGTATCCGATCTGATTGTGGCATGCGCGACTTTACGGCCTTTTCTTGGCGTCTTATTATATAAATGCATGTGAACTTCGGACAGAGCCAACACCTCTTTCAGGCTCGGCACGCCGCCTATAAAGTTTTGCATCGCGGCAAAACCGCGTGTCTTGGTGTTGCCCAAGGGTTGATCGAGTATCGCGCGTAAATGGTTTTCAAATTGGCTGGTTTCGGAGCCTTCGATTGTCCAATGACCCGAATTATGCACGCGCGGTGCAAATTCGTTAGCGACTAGATGCCCGTCGAGATCGAACAACTCTAGCGCCAGTACGCCAACATAATCCAAGGCTTCCAGCAATCTTGCAATCATCGATTCGGCTTGCGACTGCAACGGATCGTTATCGCAACTCTTGGCCAAACGAAGAATACCGCCTCGATGCTGGTTTTCCGACAATGGATAATAAACGATAGCTCCTGAAATATTGCGCGCGGCGATGATAGAAACCTCTCGGCGAAACGGCACGAAACCTTCGACAATGACCGGCGAGCCTTCCAGTTCCCGCCAAGCTTGCTGTAAATCGGCCGCGGAACGGGAAATGGCTTGACCTTTACCGTCATAGCCAAATCTTCGAGTCTTCAAAATCGCCGGCCAACCAATTTCCGGCATAACTTCCTGCAGGCGCTCGAAACTATCGACAGCATAATAAGGCGCGGTCGCAATACCCAGCTTTCGAAAAAAATTCTTTTCGGTCAAGCGGTCCTGACCAACCGCCAAGGCCTTAGCCGATGGATAAACAGGCGTTTTTTCAGCGATAAAATCGATAATCTCGACAGGAACGTTTTCGAATTCGTAAGTCACCACATCGCAACGTTCGGCCATTTGCGCCAACAGAGCACGATCCGTATAGTCACCTTGCAAATGCTCGCCTAATTCGCTAGCACAAGCCTCGTCCGCCGGATCCAAAAACATGAATTGCAAGCCTAAGGGTTTTCCGGCCAATGCCAGCATTCTTGCCAATTGCCCGCCACCCAAGATACCAATCATCATTATTCGACACTCCTCGGATCGGCATTAGCCAGCACCGCATCAGTCTGTTGTTGCCTAAAATGGCGCACAGCTTCCCGGTATTCGGGATATTTATTACCGACTATTGCCGCCGCTAGCAAAGCCGCATTGATCGCTCCCGCCTTACCGATCGCCAATGTTCCGACCGGAATACCCGCCGGCATTTGCACAATCGACAATAAAGAATCCATGCCGTTGAGCGCTTTGGATTGAATCGGTACACCCAATACCGGAACCGCCGTTTTTGCCGCGACCATGCCCGGCAAATGAGCTGCCCCCCCGGCGCCGGCGATGATCACTTCCAAACCTCTGCTTTCCGCAGCATCGGCATAAGCAAATAATTTATCCGGCGTTCGATGCGCGGAAACGACTTCAACTTCATGAGCAATACCGAATTGCTCCAGCTTCTCGGCCGCAAATTGCATCGTCTCCCAATCGGAAGTCGACCCCATAATGATTCCAACTAAAACAGTCATTTATGATTTCCTCTAAGCACCATTTCCGATACCGGATCAACAAAGGCCGGCAATTGTACCCGACATCGATAAAGTTTAAAATCCGTCATTGATTCCAGCTTCCCTACCTACACCATCCGGCACGCACGACTGGATGATTTTTGGCTATTTTGGTGCAAGCACCGGTTTAGATGTATAATTACAGCCTAAATTCGCCCTTCCAATGATTTAGACACAAGCGAGTGCGAAACAAGAACACATGAAAAACAGAGGCTTACAAAATTATTCTACCGGCCCAATATTTGCTTAAAGTGATAGAACAAAACTCAATCGCCTTCTGCTAAATAACACTTTTACCTTATCGCCTATGCAATCGCAAAAAACTTTAAAACAACGCGGCTTAAGTCTTATCCTGCAAAGTCACCGACGCCTGCCAGGCCAAACCGACACCATTCCCAAGACACGATAACTTAAAGGCAACCACCTTTCGAGCGAAGCGATAAAGACTCTTTATCATCGTTCAGATAATTGGCGATTCATACGCGACCTCCAACAGCAGGAAGATAAAATGCATCCTATTCTTAATTCAGTTACCGAAGAGATTATCGAACGCAGCCGTGAAAGCCGCGCCTTATATTTAGCTAGAGTTGATTCGGCGTCAAAAAAAGGCCCTCATCGCTCGGTGCTTGGCTGCGGCAACCTCGCGCATGGCTTCGCAGCTTGTGCCGCTACGGAAAAAGCAGACCTAGCCGGCGACCAAAAAGCCAATGTCGCAATCGTATCCGCATATAACGACATGCTATCGGCCCACGAGCCCTATAAAGATTTTCCCAATCTAATCAAAGATGCAGCGAAAGAAGCCGGCGGCGTCGCACAATTTGCCGGCGGCGTTCCTGCGATGTGCGACGGCGTCACGCAAGGCCAACCCGGCATGGAGCTTTCATTGTTCAGCCGTGACGTCATAGCGATGTCGACCGCAATTAGCTTAAGCCACAACATGTTCGACGCCGCCCTATATTTGGGAGTTTGCGATAAAATCGTACCCGGCTTATTAATAGGCGCATTGAGCTTCGGTCATCTGCCAGCCATATTCGTGCCTGCCGGCCCGATGACCAGCGGCATTACCAACAAAGAAAAAGCACGCACCCGCCAAAAATACGCCGAAGGCAAAATCGGACGAAAGGAACTGCTTGAATCCGAATCGAAAGCCTACCACGGCCCCGGCACTTGCACTTTTTACGGTACCGCGAACAGCAACCAAATGATGGTTGAAATCATGGGTCTGCATCTACCCGGAAGTTCGTTCATCAATCCTTATACGCCGCTACGTGACGAACTGACTAAAGCGGCTACCAAGCAGGTACTGAAATTCACGGCACTGGGCAACGATTTCCGCCCCATCGGTCATGTCGTCGACGAAAAAGCCATCGTCAATGCCATTGTCGGCCTGCTCGCAACCGGCGGCTCTACGAACCATACGATGCATTTAGTAGCCATCGCGCGCACGGCGGGCATCGTGATCAACTGGGACGATTTCGACAATCTATCGAAAGTTGTGCCGTTAATCGCCAAAATCTATCCGAACGGACCCGCCGATGTGAATCATTTCCAAGCGGCCGGCGGTATGGGTGTGTTGATCGGAGAGCTATTACGCAACGGCTTGCTGCACGAAGACACCATCACTGTCGCCGACGAACAGGGTATGCAGCACTATACGCAGGAACCCAAACTCATCGACGGTCAATTAACTTGGGAGCCTTCACCGGCTGCCTCCCTTGATCCCGAAGTATTGTCTACCGTGGAAAAACCTTTTGCCAAGAGCGGTGGCTTACATGTCATGCATGGCAATTTGGGACGCGGCATATCGAAAGTTTCCGCAGTGAAAGAAGAACATCAAATCGTCGAAGCACCGGCCATTGTCTTCGATGATCAAGATGACCTAATGGAGGCCTTCAAGCGCGGCGAACTGGAAAAGGATTTTATTGCGGTCATACGATTCCAAGGCCCGAAATCCAACGGCATGCCGGAACTGCATAAACTGACTCCGCCACTGGGTTTATTACAAGACAAAGGGTTCAAAGTAGCTCTAGTAACAGACGGACGCATGTCCGGCGCCTCAGGCAAAGTCCCCTCGGCAATTCATATGTGTCCGGAATGTGCGGACGGCGGTCCACTGGCAAAAGTTCGCAATGGTGATATGATTCGTTTAAATGCTCAAACCGGCGAAATCAATGTATTGGTCGACAATACCGAATTCAATGCCCGCCGCCCGGCCGCAAACCATGCCAAAGACCATCATCACGGCATGGGCCGTGAATTGTTCGCAGGCTTTCGTTTAAATGCCTCTTCGGCGGAAACCGGGGCAACCAACGTGTTTATCAACGACTAACCGCCTTGCCAATCGCTTGACAACACACAACAAATCTATCGGAAACTCAATTTACATGACACAGAACAATTGGAAACTTCACCCCTCCGCAGTGCTGAATGCGGGCCCCGTCATGCCCGTCATGGTCATCAAAAATATCGAAGACGCAGTGCCTCTGGCGCAAGCATTGATCGAGGGCGGCATCAAAGTCCTTGAAATCACGTTACGGACCCCGGTTGCGCTCGATGCCATTAAGCTCATCAGCGAACAAGTCAAAGATGCCATTGTTGGCGTAGGCACAGTCACCACTCCGGAGCAATTGCAGGCCGCCGAAAATGCCGGTGCCGTATTTGCGATTAGCCCCGGACTGACGCCGACATTATTGAAAGCCGCGACGAAAAGTAACATCGCATTAATTCCTGGAATATCAACGATCTCAGAACTCATGTTAGGCATGGAATACGGCCTGGATCACTTTAAGTTTTTTCCTGCGGCTGCAGCCGGCGGCGTCAATATGCTCAAAGGTATTGCCGGCCCCATTCCTTCAGTAACATTCTGCCCAACCGGAGGAATATCGGCGAGTAACTATAACGAGTATCTAAGCTTACCGAATGTTGCCTGTGTTGGCGGATCCTGGTTAGCACCGGATGATGCCGTCGCCGCCAAAGACTGGCCCAGAATTACCGAATTAGCTAAAACCGCAATCGAGAATGCCGTAAAAAAATAATGCCTTGCCAGGCCTATTTATACCTTTCGCACTTCAAATTTCGGCGATGCTTAAGGAGGCGCCGAATTTTGAACTACGATGGGTATATTTTTTAAACATGCAGCTTGGCGGAATACCCCTAGCAGGACGGGGCTTGCAACCCCGTCCTAAACGTTTTGACTTTGGCCGAAGTCAGCCGGAATGTTTAGGGCAAACCGAAACGTTGGGGACGGGTTAAATAACCCGTCCCGCAGAAGTGGCTACGACTGGCCACTGCTCGGACAGTTGGCCTCAGCAAGCTGAAGCATCTTGCTAATCAGGTATTTTTTTAAACATGCAGCTTGGCGGAATACGGGAACTGATTGCACGTAATTATTCACACCCCCTATCGTTCCGACGCTCCGGCGTGGGAATGAAGACCGAGACGCTCTAGCGTCTCGTACCGCTGGAGCGGTACTCAGGCGTTCCCACGCAGAGCGTCACTGCCATTAAGTTAAGCCGTTCGTGGTGAGCCTGTCGAACCATGGACGGCTTAACTTATCGACCCAGGATTTTTCCATTCACCCATCGACAGGCTCAGGGCGAACGGAAAAATCCTTAACTTAATGGCAGTGACGCAGAGCGTGGGAACGATAATTGCCGAGGGACTGAATAGTTACGATTACACAACCTCAAAATAATTTATTGAAACTTTCTTTATAATCGACGTTTTGAATTCCGACATAAAAAAGAAATACGTAGCGTCTTACGTTTGTTCCGTTGCATTATAATTGTTGACAACAGTACACCCGCGCGTTAATGGTTATAATTTTAACAGGCCGTGATATCACGAATACTTAACAGAAAGGTAATACCATGACAAACCACAACCAAGTAACGATACGAAATGAGGACGACCGGATTTCATGTGATCTACCTGTTCTACAAGGTACTATCGGTCCCGATGTCATCGATATCCGAACGCTCTACCGCGATACCGGCGTATTCACATACGACCCAGGCTTCACATCCACCGCCAGCTGCAGCTCTAAGATCACATTCATTGACGGCGACAAGGGAATTCTTCTTTATCGAGGCTACCCTATCGAACAACTCGCCGAAAAATGCGATTTCATGGAGGTTTGCTACTTATTATTACATGATGAATTGCCGAATGGCCGGCAAATGCAAGAGTTTGTCAATGACATCACTTATCACACAATGGTACATGATCAACTGACCGACTTTTATAAGGGATTCCGCCGCGACGCCCATCCGATGGCGACCATTGTGGCCGTTGTCGGTGCGCTATCCGCGTTTTATCACCATGAACTGGATATTCGATGTCCGATAGACCGAAACTTGTCCGCCATCCGCCTCATCGCCAAAATGCCGACGATCGTTGCGATGAGCCACAAATATAGTAGCGGCATGCCGTTCATGTACCCGCAAAACAAATTGGGTTATGTCGAAAACTTCATGTATATGATGCATGCGACACCTTGCGAAGACTATGTGCAAAACCCTATTTTAGTCAGAGCAATGGACAGAATTTTGATTCTGCATGCCGATCACGAACAAAATGCATCAACCTCCACGGTCAGGCTGGCCGGCTCTTCCGGCGCCAACCCTTATGCTTGCATTACCTCCGGCATTGCTTGTCTATGGGGAGCCGCTCACGGAGGCGCTAACGAAGCCGTACTTAGAATGCTGCTCGAAATCGGCGATGTTTCGAGAATCGGCGAATTCATCGACAAAGCGAAGGATAAAAACGATCCGTTTAGATTAATGGGCTTCGGACACCGGGTTTATAAAAATTACGACCCGCGCGCCAAACTCATGCGCGAAACCTGCCATGAAGTGCTTAACGAACTCGGACTCCATGACGATCCGCTATTCAAGTTGGCACTGGAATTGGAACGCATCGCATTGGAAGACGAGTACTTCATCGAGAAAAAACTCTATCCGAATGTCGATTTTTATTCCGGCATCGTCATGAGAGCTCTGGGCATTCCAACAGTGATGTTCACGGCCATTTTCGCGATGGCCCGCTCAATCGGCTGGATTGCTCACTGGGATGAAATGATTTCCGACGATGAACAAAAAATCGGGCGTCCGCGCCAGCTATACAAAGGTCACACACAGCGCGATGTCGTTTCAATCAGCGCGCGTTAATGTAGGATGGGTAGAGCGGAGCGAAACCCATCATTTAAAGGCATGAGCGCTGTTGTAATAAATCGCGGGTTTGGTTAATGGCAGCATTATCTCAACCGTACCAGCGCTAAAACAAAGCGATGGGTTTCCGCTTCGCTGCTACCCATCCTACAGCGCCGGAAGTTTGATAGGCCGCTAATGTAGAATGGATAGAGCGGAGCAAAACCCATCATTAGTTTGTTTAAGCTCATCGGTATAATGAATACCAAAAACATCACCGGTCGATCCCTAACAACTTAGACAAACATGCGAATAACAAGACAAGCGACCCTTGGCCGTTATAAAATTCGCGTTCTAAACGTTACTAACGACAAATGATCACCAAACTAACAGCGATTTTCAGGTTGGGAACCCTACCTGATAAGTGGAGTTATAAATGAAAAACAATAAAAGTCCTGCGGTTGTCGAACAGGAAGATGTCGATCCTATCGAGACTCAGGAATGGATCGATGCACTGAAAGCAGTGATGGAAATCGAGGGCGAAACCCGTGCTCAGTTTCTCATTGAAAAATTGGTTTCTGTGGCCAGGCAGTCGGGATCCGACATACCGTTTAGTGCGACCACCGACTACATCAATACGATATCCGTCGATCAACAAATTCAATTCCCCGGCAATACCACTATCGAGCAAAGAATACGGTCCTATGTCCGTTGGAACGCCATGATGATGGTACTTCGCGCCAACAGAGACACCAATGTCGGCGGCCATATCGCCAGTTTCGCATCGGCGGCCACGCTCTACGATGTCGGTCAAAATCATTTCTGGCGCGCGCCGTCCGAGCAACATGACGGAGACCTCTTGTTCGTGCAAGGTCATTCGGCACCCGGCGATTATGCCCGTGCTTTTTTACTCGATCGACTGACCGAAGAACAGATGGACAATTTCCGCCAGGAAGTCGACGGTAACGGACTTTCATCTTATCCGCACCCATGGCTGATGCCTGAGTTTTGGCAATTCCCGACCGTATCGATGGGCCTAGGCCCCATTATGGCAATCTACCAAGCCCGCTTCATGCGCTATTTGAAAGATCGAAGCTTAGCCGACACCTCCAATCGTAAAGTCTGGTGCTTCCTTGGCGACGGCGAGACCGACGAACCGGAGTCTCTCGGCGAAATCGGCATGGCAGGCCGCGAAAAACTGGACAACCTTATTTTTGTGGTCAATTGCAACCTGCAACGATTGGACGGACCGGTTCGCGGCAACGGCAAAATCATTCAAGAATTGGAAGGCACCTTCCGAGGCGCCGGCTGGAATGTCATTAAACTGGTTTGGGGCCGCCATTGGGATAAACTGTTGGCCAGAGACCATCAAGGCCTACTCGTCAAACGCATGACGGAATGCGTGGACGGCGACTATCAAACGTTCAAAGCCAAAGACGGCGCTTATGTCCGCGAGCATTTCTTCAACACGCCGGAATTGAAAGCAATGGTTGCCGATTTGTCCGATTTGGACATTTGGTTACTCAATAGAGGCGGCCACGATCCTGCAAAAATTTATGCAGCCTTCCATGCCGCAGTCAACCACAAAGGGCAACCGACCGTGGTTCTGGCAAAAACGATCAAAGGTTACTCGATGGGCGAGTCGGGCGAAGGCCAGAATACTTCGCACCAACAAAAGAAAATGAGCATCAACTCGCTGACCCGATTCAGAGATCGTTACGAACTGCCGGTAACTAACGAACAAATACAGGAACTGCCTTACCTGAAGTTTCCTGAAGACTCGAAAGAACTGGCCTACATGAAAGAGCGCCGCGCCGAATTGGGCGGTTACTTGCCGAACAGAAGAGCAAAATCCTACGCTTTGAATGTTCCCGTTCTATCGGACTTCAAATCCCTATTGCAAGCAACCGGCGAAGGACGCGAGATTTCGACGACGATGGCTTTCGTCAAAATGCTGAATATTTTGGTCAAGGACAAAAACATCGGTAAACGCATCGTACCGATCGTGCCGGACGAGTCGCGTACTTTCGGAATGGAAGGCATGTTCCGCCAATTAGGCATTTGGTCGCAAGTCGGACAGCTCTATACCCCGCAGGATGCGGACCAATTAATGTTTTACAAAGAAGACAAAAACGGCCAAGTCTTGCAGGAAGGCATCAACGAAGCGGGCGGCATGTGCGATTGGATCGCGGCCGGCACATCCTATTCGACCCATAACGTGCCGATGATTCCGTTTTTCATCTTCTACTCGATGTTCGGCTTCCAACGCGTCGCCGATTTGATTTGGGCGGCTGCCGACCAACGCACACGCGGCTTTTTGCTTGGCGGAACGGCCGGAAGAACGACGCTCAACGGCGAGGGCTTACAGCACGAAGACGGACACAGCCATATTTTTGCCGGTACCGTCCCGAACTGCATTTCCTACGACCCGACCTTTTCGTACGAAATCGCGGTGATCATTCAAGACGGTTTGCGTCGAATGTACGTCGATCAAGAAGACATTTTCTATTACATCACCGTAATGAACGAGAATTACGAACATCCGGCAATGCCGAAAGGCATCGAGGAGTCGATCCTTAAAGGTATGTACTCGTTCAAGAAGGGGGACGGCCGCGCTAAAACGCGCGTGCAATTGCTGGGTTCCGGCACGATTTTCCGCGAAGCCATCGCCGCAGCCGAACTTTTGCAAAACGACTGGAACGTAACAGCCGATCTCTGGAGCTGCACAAGCTTTACCGAATTGGCACGCGACGGACACAGTTGCGAACGTTGGAACCGGCTGCATCCGACCGAAACTCCTAAAAAGCCTCATGTCACTGAATGCCTTGAAAATGCCAAAGGGCCTATCATCGCCGCAACCGACTACGTTCGCCTGTATGCCGAACAAATTCGTCCTTACCTATCGGCGCCATATACGGTACTCGGCACCGACGGTTTCGGTCGCTCGGATACTCGCGAAGCCTTGCGCCGGTTCTTCGAAGTCAACCGTTATCATATCGCTGTCGCGGCACTGAAAAGCCTTGCGGATATCGGCGAATTCGAACTCGCAAAAGTCGAAACGGCCATTGCCAAATACGGCATTAACCCGGAAACTGTTGCCCCGTGGCGGCTTTAATTAAAGGAATTGGCACATGAGTGAATTGATTGAGATTAAAGTACCCGACCTCGGCGGCTCCAGCGAAGTCGACGTGGTCGAAATTCTTGTTCAACCCGGCGATACGATAGAAATCGAACAGCCTTTAGTCGTCTTGGAAACCGACAAAGCTACAATGGATATGCCATCGACGATTGCCGGCACGATTCGGGAACTCAAAATCAAAGTCGGCGACAAAGTATCCCAAGGGGTTACCATCGCTACCGTCGAAGCTAGCGAACCCTCCGAACCTGAACAGAAGCCTCCGGTTTCAGAACCGGAACCGGCAACTGAAGCCACAGACAAGCAAGACAAGCCGATCGAGGAAAAACCGGCTGAAAGTGCCGCTTCGGCACCAGCCGCCTCTCCTGCTCCGACGCCGGCCGCCACGATCGATACCGAACTTAGCGGCCAACACCTTCCGCATGCAACGCCGGCTATTCGATTATTCGCCCGTGAATTGGGCGTCGACCTAAGTCTTATTAGACAAGGCAGCGGCCGAAAGGGACGAATTCTAAAAGAAGACGTCAAAGCCTATGTCAAGCAAACACTCAGCGAAGGCGTCAAATCTTCCGGAGCGGGCATCCCGCCGATACCTGCCGTGGACTTCACGCAATTCGGCGAAACCGAAGTCTTGCCATTGAGTAAAATCAAACGCCTAACCGGACAAAACATGACCCGGGTGTGGCTGAACCTACCATTGGTGACCCATCATGACGAAGCCGATATCACAGAATTGGAAGCCTTTCGCAAACAAATCAATGCCGAAAACAGTCAAAACGGTAAGGTCACAGGCTTGATCTTCATCATCAAAGCATTGGCAAATGCGCTGAAACAGTTTCCGAATTTTAATGCCTCGTTATCGCCGGACGGCGAGAGCCTGATCCTGAAAAAATACTGCCACATCGGCATCGCCGTCGACACGCCTAACGGCCTTGTCGTACCTGTACTGCGAGACGTCGACCGAAAAAGCATTTATGAATTATCGGCGGAACTGGCAACATTGAGCGAAAAAGCCCGCGCCGGCAAACTAATGCCGAACGAAATGCAAGGCGGCTCAATGACGATCTCCAGTCTCGGCGGCATTGGCGGCACCGCATTCACACCGATCGTTAACGCGCCGGAAGTCGCGATACTCGGTGTCACGCGAGCCAAAATGCAGCCGGTATGGGACGGCAAGGAATTCCAACCGCGTTTGATGTTACCGCTAGACATGACCTATGACCATCGAGTCATCGATGGTGCCGAAGCGGCGCGTTTTATGGTCAAATTAACAGATTTTTTGACCGATATCAGACGGTTGATACTTTAAAAAAGCGCCTAGACTCAAACGTCGAGCAACGTTCGCCGAATACATACCGATTGGCGAAATGATGCTCGGCGTCAAAACGCATACTTGATAAGGAATACTCATGACTGCAAATGCTGCTGCAAACGAATCCAATCTCCATGCCGAAGTCCTGGTCCTCGGCGGTGGCCCCGGCGGTTATACAGCCGCATTCCGTGCGGCCGACCTGGGCAAACAAGTCGTCATCGTCGAACGCTACCCGGTATTGGGCGGCGTATGTCTAAATGTCGGCTGCATTCCTTCCAAAGCGCTGCTGCACATGGCCCAAATCGTTCATGAAGCACAGGAATTTTCCGGCCATGGCGTCGATTTCGGCGCCCCGAAATTCGACCTGGATAAAATCAGGAGCTGGAAAGATAGCGTTACGAAAGGCCTGAATAACGGTTTGGACGGCCTGGTTAAACAACGAAAAATCACGCGCATACAAGGAAACGGCTCGTTCGTATCGGAAAATCAATTGCAAGTCGATAATGAAAACGGCACCCAATTGATTAGCTTCGATCAAGCTATTATCGCAGCCGGATCCGAACCGACGAAAATTCCGGCTTTCCCGAATGACGACCCGCGTCTGTGGGATTCGACCGGAGCACTCCAATTACGCGAAATTCCGGAAAAATTGTTGATTGTCGGTGGTGGCATCATCGGCCTAGAAATGGCAACGGTCTATCATGCCCTGGGCTCAAAAATCAGCGTAGTCGAATTAATGGATCAGATTATTCCCGGCTGCGACAAAGACCTGGTTCGGCCATTACACAACCGCATCAAAAAACAATATGAGGCCATCTGGACAGAAACCCGAGTGACCGCGATCGAAGCCCTCGAAGAAGGCCTCAAGGTCTCGTTCGAAGGCGACAAAGCCCCCGAATCCGAAATTTTCGATGCAGTGCTGGTTGCCGTGGGCCGTCGTCCTAATGGCAAAAAACTCGGCGCCGAGAATGCCGGCATTCAAGTCACCGAACAAGGCTTTATCGAAGTCGACAAACAACAGCGCACTAATATCCCGCACATCTACGCGATCGGCGACATCGTCGGCAATCCGATGCTGGCGCATAAAGCCGCTTATGAGGGTAAAATTGCTGCCGAAGTCATCGCCGGTCACAAAGCCGCATTCGATGCACTGACGATTCCGTCGGTTGCCTATACCGACCCTGAAATCGCATGGATGGGACTGACCGAAAACCAAGCGAAGGAACAAGGCATAGAGATCGACAAAGGCGTATTCCCATGGGCCGCGAGCGGACGCTCGTTGAGCATGGGCCGTAGCGAAGGCATGACCAAAGTCATTTGCGACAAGGAAACCGGCCGAATCCTCGGTGCCGGCATCGTCGGCCCGCATGCCGGGGATTTGATTGCCGAAGCCGTATTGGCGTTGGAAATGGGAGCTGACGCCGAAGACGTCGCATTAACGATTCACCCGCACCCAACCTTATCGGAAACCTTTGCTTTCGCATCCGAAGTCGTCGCCGGCACGATCACAGACCTGTATCTCGGCAAAAAACGTTGATTCCTCAAAAGAAGTCGTGATTGGGTCCGCCGGCCGGAATCCCCAATCACGCATGTTTCTAGAAAATCAGTCGGAGCACTTAGGATTTGGCCGTAAATAACTTCCCTATTTCAAGGATGCGCAGATTCCAAGCGCCACCTTTTTGGTGCGTGCCCTACGAATCATTAGTTAAATCATCATATCTATGAAAATAAGCTTTTTAGCTTCACACGGCGGCAGTTCCGCACGGAAAATCATCGAAACGATCGAACAAGGGGGATTGCCCGGGTTTGAAATCGGCATATTAATCACGAACAACAAAGATTCGGCAATTTATGACTGGTGCTTGACTCACGGCATCGAAGTTTTTCATATCAGCAGTAAAACGCACTCCGACAACGAAGACCAAGCCATCAAAAAAGCCTTACAGTCCGCCGGCACCGAATTGATCGTATTATCCGGCTACATGAAAAAAATCGGGCCGCAAACATTATCGGCCTATTCCGGCAAAATACTAAACATTCACCCATCTCTCCTGCCGAAATTCGGCGGCCGAGGCATGTATGGCGATTTTGTGCATGCCGCCGTTCTCGAAGCGGGTGAAACCGTATCAGGCGCCACGGTACATTTCGTCACCGACGCCTATGACGAAGGGCCATTGCTTTTACAAAAGGAAGTCCCTGTGCTATCCGGCGACACGGTCGAATCGCTCGGTCAAAGAGTCCGCGCGATCGAGGGTGATTTATATATAAATGCTCTCAAAAGACTCCTGACGACTACCGATATTTAACGCAAACGCCGCCATGGTAATTGTTCAGCCCTGTATTTGAAAAAGTTAAAACTAGTCTCTATTACCCTCCCTAACCCCTCAGCAACTGCGCCTGCTTTGCCCTACTGTACGCCATTCGGCGTAATGCTAAACACCCAGAACCCTTTCATTATCCGAAAAAGAACAGTTGGAATGTATTGTAGACCGTTCGTGCTGAGCCAAGTCGAAGCATGAACGGTCTACAACACTTTCACCGGCTTGGTGAAAAAAAGGATCTGAAATACTACAACCGGATAAATCGAGTGGCTTTCATTAACCGAAAAGTCGTAGTACTATCGCCTATATATCGAAAAGGAGACGCTTAATGTACGTATTTCCTGAAATGGGCCGTATCATCATTGTCGCGCTAATGATTGTCATTCCCGCGATGTTGATTTACCGAAAAGCCGGCTTTCATCCTGCCTGGGCATTACTGGTTTTTTTACCGGGATTCGGCTTACTGCTGATTTTTTTACAATTAGCCTTATTGCCATGGCCTAATCAAAAAACAAATGATAGGAGTTCATGATGGAAGTTTTTCTAATCACGCTAATGGTGCTCTTAGTTATGTGGCTAGGCACGAAAATCATGGACAAAGCCGGACTACATAAAGCTTGGGTTTTATGTTTATTGGTCCCGATCGTTAACATCTTCATGATATGGGTTTTTGCATTCTGTCATTGGCCCAACTTAAAAGAAGATGTTAAACAAGACCTATAACCCTAAAAAGGCAGACGGCATGTGTTGTAGACCTAAAACAAAAAATCACTGCAAGCGATAAGTTGATTCGACCGCAGCTTCTCGTAAACCGATTTCCTCCTCAAAATCCGGCATATCCGGCAAACGTTCAAAAATCGGCACAGGATCGCCATCGAGAACGGTAAGCGCTTTTATCAAAACCGCTTCATTCAACTCAGGAATCACCCCATTATTCGCTTTGGCAATGAGCTGCATTGCTGTATCGAGACGCTGTTCGAAAGTCGTTTCAACACCCTCTAAATCCGGATGCGCCTCGATATAGAGTTGATTATCGAGCCAACCCATTTTTATCTGTTGTTGTACGATTCGCACGGGCGTGCCGACTGAAACCGAATGATATAACTGTTCGATATCTTCGGGATACATGCGAACACAGCCGTGAGTAATTTGCATGCCGATACCGTAAATCTTATCGACATCGGTACCGTGAATCCGATACTCCCCCTTCAAAGCCAAATGCAAGGCATAAGCACCCAAAGGATTATGCGGTCCCGGAGGCACCACGGTCGGCAACGGATCGCCCATCGCCGCATGTTCCCGACGAATCGACTCAGGAGGATACCAAGACGGGTCTTTAACTTTTTTGACGACTTTGGTTAGACCCAACGGCGTCTGCCAATCCTGTCGCCCGACGCCATGCGCAAACGACATTACCGTACGGGGCATACCTGCTTGAGCCGGCGGATAATAATACATGCGATATTCGGCGATATTGAGCACAATGCCTTCATGCGGCGTATCGGGTAGCACGCGGCGATTAGGCAAACGCACAACCTCATCTTGTTTGACCGACCAACGATCTACATCTTGATTCAGACGCACAATTTCGACCTGACCCAATGAAAAACGTCGAGCTATATCTAATAAAGTCTCATCCTGGTTAGTGCGAGTAAAAGGAAAATCGTCGGCATGCTCGGTAACCACGTTATCGTTAGGATCTTCCGGCCAAGAATAAGTTACAGCATGAGCACTACCCAAGAAACCCACAACCAACAAAGCGAATAATACGCGCGTATTCATCAAAATAACTATCTCAACAGCAATAGGATATCTACAAAATTACCGAATTAAGCACCCGGAGAAATCACTCAATCATTACACCGAACGCTTTAAATAAATCTGTATTAAAACGCAAACGGCCTATCTAACTTAAAACGATAACGGCGCAAAGACGATCGGCGCGTATTCTACCAAAGGATTAAAAAAAATCATTTTATTTCAACTAGATTCATACTATTTTCTTCCATTTTTTTATGTGGAATCGACTTCTTTCGACAATTCTCGATTAACTATATTTTTCCGGTTGTTTGGCCGGGAGATACTCCGCGCTGCCGTCAATCCGCGCCTGACCACCTGGTTTCAATCCGCTCCCGGCTGTTTGGCCGGGAGATACCCAGGATACTGCCGGCGGCCTCGCCGAACGCGCTTGTTTCAATCCGCTCCCGGCTGTTTGGCCGGGAGATACCTCCCCCCGCCGCTGGCCGGTTTTCGTTCGTATCGCCTTTATTGTTTCAATCCGCTCCCGGCTGTTTGGCCGGGAGATACATTGGTTAGCGCATATCGTGCAAAAACCGGAAGGTTTCAATCCGCTCCCGGCTGTTTGGCCGGGAGATACACGGTATTTTTACGCTTTAAGCTGGAGGGTTGAAATGTTTCAATCCGCTCCCGGCTGTTTGGCCGGGAGATACCCCTCGAAATAGACCGTCGCGTTGCTGGGCGAGGTGTTTCAATCCGCTCCCGGCTGTTTGGCCGGGAGATACCGCTTCAAACGCGAAATAATACGTCGCCCCGATTTGTTTCAATCCGCTCCCGGCTGTTTGGCCGGGAGATACGATATTTTATCAATCAAAACGCCGACGATACTTAGTTTCAATCCGCTCCCGGCTGTTTGGCCGGGAGATACGCGTAGATTGCGGCGCTGTCGACGGTCCGCGAAAGTTTCAATCCGCTCCCGGCTGTTTGGCCGGGAGATACGCGGCAATACGTCGGCATTGAACGGGTCCGACACGTTTCAATCCGCTCCCGGCTGTTTGGCCGGGAGATACACGCATCGACTCGGTGCTGACCGACGCCAACATTGCCGTTTCAATCCGCTCCCGGCTGTTTGGCCGGGAGATACGATTTCTGCTCGAAAGTGAGCGGATCCGTATATTCGTTTCAATCCGCTCCCGGCTGTTTGGCCGGGAGATACTCATAAACCCTGGCATCTTCAGCCTCCTTCACCTGTTTCAATCCGCTCCCGGCTGTTTGGCCGGGAGATACTTTGATGCGCTCAGTCGCCGCGCAGGCTTTAAGGTTGTTTCAATCCGCTCCCGGCTGTTTGGCCGGGAGATACAGCAACGCTCCGGACAAACGCCCGGATATCACCAGCGTTTCAATCCGCTCCCGGCTGTTTGGCCGGGAGATACGATACGCTGTTGCAAATGCGTGACGGTGCCGGATCGTTTCAATCCGCTCCCGGCTGTTTGGCCGGGAGATACAGCCACACAGATTAAAATCTAGCAGAAATATTGATGTTTCAATCCGCTCCCGGCTGTTTGGCCGGGAGATACCTGTTTCTGAAAATATTTATGAACCGCTGTTAGAAGTTTCAATCCGCTCCCGGCTGTTTGGCCGGGAGATACTCTTCAATGTAATAACACACAATCGGCATGGTGTGTTTCAATCCGCTCCCGGCTGTTTGGCCGGGAGATACGATCATCCACGCGCGCGGAGAGGGGACGATCGGTGGTTTCAATCCGCTCCCGGCTGTTTGGCCGGGAGATACAATTAGATAGTTAAATCTAGTCCGCATCCCTGGGGTTTCAATCCGCTCCCGGCTGTTTGGCCGGGAGATACCAGGCAATCGGGCAGTTCGCCCAGCTCGATTTATTGTTTCAATCCGCTCCCGGCTGTTTGGCCGGGAGATACACAAATGCCTTTAACTACGATGAAATCTTGTAAATGTTTCAATCCGCTCCCGGCTGTTTGGCCGGGAGATACCAGAAGCGCTACAGCTATCAATCCGGCAACTTTTCGGTTTCAATCCGCTCCCGGCTGTTTGGCCGGGAGATACCTTGATTCCGTGCCAACTCTATGCAAGCCACGAATGTTTCAATCCGCTCCCGGCTGTTTGGCCGGGAGATACCTGGAAAACGCGCACAAAGATTCAAAATTCCCCGCGTTTCAATCCGCTCCGGCTGTTTGGCCGGGAGATACAATGCAGCGATGAACGGACGCTACACGACAACAGGTTTCAATCCGCTCCGGCTGTTTGGCCGGGAGATACCTGGAAAACGCGCACAAAGATTCAAAATTCCCCGCGTTTCAATCCGCTCCGGCTGTTTGGCCGGGAGATACAATGCAGCGATGCCTGACGCTACACGACAACAGGTTTCAATCCGCTCCGGCTGTTTGGCCGGGAGATACCGGTCTTTTCTCTCAATACTTCGACTTCCAGCCTGTTTCAATCCGCTCCCGGCTGTTTGGCCGGGAGATACAAACGGAATCGATCCTCAAGGCAACCCATGGAAAGGTTTCAATCCGCTCCCGGCTGTTTGGCCGGGAGATACGAACATCGTATTCGTAGAAAGCCAGGTCATGGACGTTTCAATCCGCTCCCGGCTGTTTGGCCGGGAGATACAACAATGCAATAGGACAAATCATGCCAATCCAAGGTTTCAATCCGCTCCCGGCTGTTTGGCCGGGAGATACGCCCGTTCATTTTCAAACCAAAACCGCGAACTATGTTTCAATCCGCTCCCGGCTGTTTGGCCGGGAGATACGTTCGAATTCCGGCAGCTCGCACAGGCTTTTGAATGTTTCAATCCGCTCCCGGCTGTTTGGCCGGGAGATACCTCCATTTCAGTAACTCACAACGCCACTAACTAGTTTCAATCCGCTCCCGGCTGTTTGGCCGGGAGATACACCGCTTGATGCACAAAATTGTCAAAATTGGCACGTTTCAATCCGCTCCCGGCTGTTTGGCCGGGAGATACAAAATGCGTAACCTCCCCGGCATCGTCGATGGCATGTTTCAATCCGCTCCCGGCTGTTTGGCCGGGAGATACTTCTCGCTTCCGGGGGCGCTCATGCTGATACTTTGTTTCAATCCGCTCCCGGCTGTTTGGCCGGGAGATACCGATTCTTCGAACGATGTCGCATTGGTTAGGTGAGTTTCAATCCGCTCCCGGCTGTTTGGCCGGGAGATACATTTTCAATTTCATACATGGCGCAGGGAAATTGGGTTTCAATCCGCTCCCGGCTGTTTGGCCGGGAGATACTCCGTGTCCTCCGCAACTGGGCGTGGCGATAAAAGTTTCAATCCGCTCCCGGCTGTTTGGCCGGGAGATACGCGGTTTTACTTGATTTGCTGTTTGAGTTGTCATGTTTCAATCCGCTCCCGGCTGTTTGGCCGGGAGATACCCGATAGGGCCAGCAGTTTAGGCTTTATATTTTCGTTTCAATCCGCTCCCGGCTGTTTGGCCGGGAGATACGGCCTTTGTATAAGGCCATGAGGATTATAGCTAATTTGGCTCGATCGCGCGAAACAACTTGATTGCAATTCGAGTTTCATCTTTACCAAACCTCTTCTCCACATCTTTGCATTATTTTTCATAAACTTAAAATAAGCGCGTAACCTAGGATATTTTACCATCACTCGAGGTTCGCGAACTTCAAACGATCAAGGTGTTTTCAAAATCGATCGCTTTGCTATTACCGAATTCTTCACGGTTTTTTTCCAAGGGTTCGATTATTCGATAAAAACGCAAACTATCTTCTTCGAGATCGATAATATCCAGCAACTGATCCTTCAGCCTCTTCATTTCCATTGTATTGACCCGACATTCGAATACCGATTTTTGTACGCGTTGGCCGTAATTCAAACAAGTCTTGGCAACCCTTCTCAGTCTGCGTCTGCCTTCACTGGTTTCAGTCGAAACGTCGTAAGTTATCAATACCAACATGACATCTTCCCTCTAACGCTGCAGATAGGGAATGTAATCCTCGGAATCTTCCCGAAGGAAGCGCGCCAACAAGCGTGCCTGGATTTGAGCAAGTAGGCCGATGGGTAATGATTGGTCCAAAACCGGATGGTTCAGCTCTTCCTGCTTGCGCGTCTGAAATGCACCGATTACGGTTTTTCGACCTTTGTCATTGAGTAACACGCTGCCTCCTTCTCGTTTGTCGAAGTCTTTTGCATTCAGTTGTTCGCGATTGATCAGAGTCAATGCCAATCGATCGCACAGAGGCGCTCGAAACTCCTCCAACATATCTAACGCAAGTGATTGCCTGCCCGGCCGAACCGCATGTAAAAAACCTAATTGTGGATCCAAACCGACGGTTTCCAAAGCCGATCTGCAATCGCTCAACACTAATGCATAAAGAAATGAAGCCAAAGCATTGAAAGGATCTCTTGGCGGGCGCCTGTTGCGGGTCGTAAAGTTGAAGGTTTCTCTTGCCGATGGCTTGATAATTTTCGGTAACGCATCAAAGTATATTCTGGCTGAGTCGCCTTCAACGCCGCGTAATTCATCATGCGTTTGCACTGTCGGCAGTTTTTTCAGATTGCCTGCCAACAACCGCGAAGCATGAACCAGGTTGGATTTTTCCGCTTCGGATTTATTTTCTCGAGCGCCCCGCATCAATATTTGTCGGCTATTCCGTATTTTTCCTGCGATAAAACGCTTTGCGAGCTTGATACTTTTGTCTCGATCATCGGCGGCGCGGTACTGGGCTTGGCGCAGTAGTACGTTGCCGTTTACCGGACCTTCCAATCGGGCTCGAAAACGCCCGGATCGATTCAGCCAGACAACACTTAGGCCATCTTCGGCGCAACGACCCAAAAGTGCCGGGCTCAACATGACATTATCGAATAAGACAAAAGCTCCGAGATGATGTAGAGGTACTTGCATCTTCTTTTGTTTTTCGATCATTACACATACGGTTTCGCCTTCCAACCGTAAATAAGCTTCCGGGGTTGTCACATAAAGAGTATTTAGCGCTTGTTTCATAGAGAATCCCATTCTTCTTCGGAAACGTCGAATAGCTGATCGGACCAGTACTTTATTCGCCGAATCTCGTTGATAAGTTCCGGTTGGCAAAGGCTGTTCAATGAACAGTCGGGGCACCGTTTCTTATCGGCGATCGGCGACGGGCATCGGGATTGATCGAGTAGCGATCTGATTTCAATTATCAAGCTCTCGGTTGTTTTCCGCAGATCGGAATCGATCTCAACTTCACGACGTCGTCGGGACTGAATATGGTAAATCGCTCCGAACGACACCGAGACATTCAACATTTCCTCCAAGCACAAGGCTTGAGCTGTCAATTGCAGGTCGTCATTGAGCCATTTTTTCCGTTTACCATGCTTGTATTCAACCGGATAAACGATGCCGTCCGAACGAAATTCCACGACATCGCAACGCCCGGTCAATCCCAATCGGTCCGACCAAACCGGTAGTGCGAACTCGATGCGCACATCTTGTTTGATCTCATGAAGCAAAGTATCGACGCGTTCATGCTCACGACTTCCGCTTTCGGTATGTACATTGTCAGTAAACTCGCCTTCCGCGTGAATCAAATAACAGCGCCTTGGGCAATATACGTATTGATTCAACGCGGAAAGCGGTATTTTTTCAATCGAATCGGCTATGTTGTTAACCATATAGTGAAGCTGTTAAAGATGTCATTTTTCTAAACGGCCGGTGCGTCAGTAGTTTCAATCCGCTCCCGGTCATCAAGCCGGGAGATATTCTTATCACGATTATTTTGCAATGAGCTCGATACCGTCCGGTAAACGATCTTTATTGACCGTTACCTCGTAATCGGCGAATTTGCGCGGCGTCTCAATCCCTTCACGTTTTTTTATGTCAATGATACCGCCCAAATCGAGCAATTTATGAGCCGGAGCACACCCCAACATCGCTTGTTTCTTCCTCTGTTCCAGATCGCTATCGGTACCAGTATGCTTAAATATATACAATCCGCGACAGGACATCATTCCCTTGCTGGCCGAGCGATCGTGGTCGTACATGTTGAGAAGGGCTTCCCATAGCAATTCCAAATCCGCTTCGCTGAATCCGGTCTCTTGCGCCAAATTTGCACTGATAAAACCCTTAGCAGCATAGAGGCCATAAGGAATCAGACTCTTACGTCCCATCGTGCGTAACTGATCTTCAGGTTGGGCATCTTCCCAAGCCTTATAACTTGCAATATCTTTAGCGCCCTTTACATCTTCCGCGACCGCCATTCGTGTCACAGAAATATCCAATGGCAACACCTTATCTAACGAACGGGCAAAAGAAAACTGTACCGGACCACGAACCTGTCCGGCATTCGCGCCTGTAGACATCACGGCGCCGAAAGTTCTGACATCGTAAAAATTCTTACACATCCATTCTTTTGCCAGGCGGACTTTGTCTTTTGAAGCTTTTCCTTTTTCGGGTATTTCGCCGTTGGCTTCTAAATGCGACTCGGCTATCGGCCGATTTAGATTGGTCGCATGTTCGATAAAAATCGCATGGGGACGCATGTTATGTCTTGCGATTTGTACATAATTTCTAACCCGCCGCTTCAACGCGACATCGGACACCAAGCCGTACATATCTTCCGGATCGATGCGCGGCGCATTGCCGGCATCGGGGTCGCCGTTTGGATTTCCGTTTTCACAATCAAATAAGAATAAGAATTCGTAACGGTTTTCTATGTTCATTAATTTTCTCCTTCTGCTTGGTTTAGTTTTGCTTGTTTTTTAGCCTTGTTTTCAGCCATGCGCGCTCTGTTGTCGGCCAATTGTTGGTAATAACCCAATGCGAACAAGCTTTGTTGTTCCAAATCGAGGGTCTTTGGGATTTGCGTCATGGCGCTCATGATTTCGCCGATACGATTTTCGAATTCGAATGCCAAACCACCGCCGACTTTGTTGAGATGGTTCTTGGCGTTGCTCATCAGTTGACCGATGCGTAACGCGGGCGCTTGACTAGTTGCCGTGTAGTAACGCTGCACGACGCCCGCACCGACATCGCCGAGCGCGGCATATTGCAAATCAGCCAACACAGCGAGTAAACGCCCGCATTGATAGGCCGGGCTCGGATGCCCCGGATTGAGTTGGGTATTCATGTAGCGATCTCCTTTATTTCGGATGTGGTAGGCTTTCAGCAAACCCATACGGGCATGATTTTGTGCTTCTTCGTTGATGACGGCTTTGCGCGTTGCCATTAAGGCTTGGGCAAATGCCGAATTGGATACCGGCTTATTTTTGTTGAGCGCGGTGCGCCAAAGATCGTTGATCAGCGGTGCGGGGGCATCTTTAAGTTCTCGAAACAAACTACCGACCACCGCCAAAAATTTGGGAGGTGGCGCTAACTTTCCGCCGTCACGGGCAATGATTTGTAAATCATCGAACCAGGCATTGACGTTTTCCAGCATTTCGATAAGTCGGCCTTGCTGCCAATCGCGGACCATGACACGCCCGGATTGCCCCGATACCGTCATTACATAGTAATAATTTTCCAGCAAATCGGGACGTTGTCCGTCTTTTATCGCATTCAGTAATTGCTTCGGCTTGGTGGGTTGACCTGACAAAGGTTCGGCCGGGTTTTCCAGTTCGGCGAATAAATCGTCGTCTCGATTCGCCAATTCACGCCCGAACCAATAGACCGCCAAACCATTGATCAAGCGAATACTTTGCCGATGGATCAGTTGGTTAAAGGTTTCTGCGTAGATTTTTGCCGTGATTTCATCGGTCGCGGCATTGGCCGATTTGTTAAGGCCATAAGATTGGAAAGCCTCTTTGTCGAAACCGATGAAGACATCCCCCGTCCCCAACCCGCCGACCGAGGACAACCCTTTGATTTTCGGATGTGTATCGACCGGCACGATCGCATTGCCGGTCAGCAAACAACGCATCGACTCCTTGTTTTCAGCTTTGTCGAAATCGTTGATGTTTCCACTCGCTCTTTGATTTCGCCACCAGTCATGCCAAGCCGTCGAGCACAAAGGAAAACTATCTTCGATCAATAGGGTCGCCGAGTCCGTCGGCTTGGGTTTAGGTTGATAGTTGTTGAGAAAGCGTGTCAGCTTCTGCAACTCTTCAGGATTATTCAGCGCCGTGGCGGCCCTTGCCAATTCATAACAATTGGCAGAGGCCTGCTCTAAAAGCCCGACAAAATATTCATGCTTGCTTCGATATTTATCAACTTCCTTTTCGTCGGTACTTTCCTTGTAATAAAGCGCCACGACGGCCAACGATTCCAATAAAAACTGGCTACGCGTCAGACTGCCGGTGATCATTTCACTTTGTGAAAGATCGGGACAACACGCAAATTCAAGACCGGTTTTACCGTCGCCCAACGGTATCAACCCCGTAATCTCGGCTTGTTTGCCGATCACAATCGCCCACTTTGCCGATTTGACGCTGAAACCCGGCTCGGTTTTGATGCCGGCACGTTCGGCATGTGCCAAGACCTCATTCAACATTATCATGCTCCGTTTTGCGTACAGCCTCGCTTTCGTAATCGGGTACCCGCATAACGCCGCTTTTCAGTTCCGCATGAAAAACGCTGATCGCCGGCTTGGCTTGAGAGTCGTTGGATCGGCTTAAATCGAAAACGTCATAAAGCATCCACCCCAAATCCAAGTCGAGATCGACAGGCTTCGTTTCAGGATTGTTTTGGACCAGTTCGAAAAATGCCGGAAATTCCCGGCAACCGAAATACGGCTGATAGAAACATTTGCCTTGGGAGGCTCTGCGCTCGAACTGAGCGTTCATGGCATTCAGGTTTGCCTTGGTATCACGGCTTTGGATACGGGCATGAAGTCGATACCTAACATTTTTTAAGGCCATCGTTTGACGTTGCGTCCGTCCTTTTTGATCGGTTCCCAATTCGTCCCGCGTTCCATCCGCCCATAGCGGCGTGATTGCCTTAGTTCCCTTCATCCACTTTTGCACTTCCGACGCCGATATTTTATCTTTGACTTCATTGCGTCGTAACGCAATGTATTTGGGCGGTTTAAGCAGTTCGATACGTTCGATTTGCCAGTAAAAGTCATATTCCTTTTTGAAATAAATCGCATCGAAAATACCACGCGCCGCAGAAGGCGTGATGATTGGATAGCTGTAGCGCTCGACTTTCATTTCCGGTCGACTGAAACAGGCCAAATCGCCCCATACATCTAAACAATGAACTTTATTTTTCACATATGCTCCTCATGGATAACGGCTATTTCGCAAAAATTTCGTGATTAAATGCGAAGCTTTATAAATGACCTTTGCCATCTGTGCAGGCTCAAGCAATATATAGATTGAGATGCTCGGGCTTGATATAGCCCAAGTTCGCATCGTAATCTTCAAGGTTATTGACAATAAACCAATCTTCTTGTCGACTGTGCCGACCATTTCTGAAAACTTGTACAGGCACCAGGCTATCCCAAATCACATCATCCGGTTTTGGGCGAAACAGGCTGATACTCAAACAGCGCGCTTGTTTGACCCATTTCGAGGTCAATCCTTCTGTTGCGGCCTGTTCCCGTAATTTCTCGTAAAGCTCTCTATCGTAAGGCACGACCAGATTGATCGTATCGTTGTTGATCAGTCTGTAATGCTTTGCAACGTCGACAAAATTTAAATCTTGAACGGCTTCGTTCAAGCGTTTTCCGAGCTGTTCCGGCGCGGCCACCGTATAAAGCCGCCGGTAATACTGCTCAATAATCTTCGAATCATAAGGATCAAAAGCTTCGCCATAGTCATGTTTCAAGCTTGCTGTTACCGAAGAGGCTTGCTCATAGGTTTTGTCGGGATATAGTCGTCCATCGCAATCGGGAGTAAAAACAACGATTTTCCCCTTATTCAATTTCCCTTCCCTATTGCAACGACCTGCCGCTTGAATGATGGCATCCAACGGCCCAAAGGCGCGATATACTAAAGGAAAATCGACATCGACACCCGCTTCGATACACTGTGTCGCAATCAAGCGGCATGGCAGGTCATCCTTCAAACGTTGCCTGACTTCATTCAAAACTTGTTGCCTGTGTAACGGGCAAAGATTCGTGGAAAGATGAAACAGTTCGTCCGTCGTCTCGAATGCTTCCCAAAGCGCTTGCGTATGCCGCTTGAGATTGACGATGCATAGGACTTGCGTTTGCTCATTCAACATTGCCGCCAACTCAGTCCAGGTCGGATTTTCGTCAAGCCAGTCATAATCGACACGGCGCAAAGCATTCGACATAGAGCCATGCTCGTTAACAAGGATAGTCGGTTGCCAACCGAACGCGCACTGTTTTTGAACCGCAGCGTGGAGATGGTCGAAAGCCGGTTGTGTCGCAGTAGCAAATACGACACTGCTTTGCCAACTATGCCCGATATGACTGAGCGCCGCGAGAGTCGGAATCGCCAGATCAGTCGGCAGGGTTTGCACTTCGTCGAATAATATCACTGAGTTGGCAATGCGATGGATTTTGCGGCAGGCGGAAGGCCTATTCGAAAATAGCGATTCCAAAAACTGAACACTAGTTGTAACTACAACCGGGGCATCCCAGTTTTCCGACAACAAGCGCTGCCGCCTGAGTTGACGTTCTCGATCTTCGCAACCTTCGGCGTCGGATTGGGCGGTCTCCTCGCCTAGTCCGCTCATACTGTGATGCTCCAAAACGAAATCGGGACCGAATTCGGCAAAAATCTCCCGATATATTTGAGCTGTTTGCTCGATGATACTCAAATAAGGGATCACCAGAATGATTCTTTCCAAGTTGTTATGGATTGCATGTTGTAGTGCAAAGCTCAACATGCTCAATGTCTTACCGCTGCCGGTCGGCGCGGTTAATGTAAATATGCTTGTTGATTTCTGCGCATTGGTTAAGCAGCAATTCAATAATTGTCGGCGGACTTGCTGCAGCACGGAAGCCTGATCGGCTAGGGCTGATTTAGCGTCAATATAGTCGCAAAGCTTTTTCAATGCTGCTGATGCTATTCCATCGTCATTGAGTTTAAGTCCCGGTTTACGATATATCTTTCCATTTGCATCGCCGTTAAAATGCGATTCGGTATCGATGAAATCCGCATCGACCAATGCCGAAAAAACCCGCCGTACATCCAGCATGGTATCGATTCTCGCCTGCGATTGACCCAACCAACCTGAAAATAATCGGGAAGCAGGTTTTTGAGCAGTCAATTCATCTTGATGTAACCGACTCTCTAACCGTTCGATGTCCAAATCGCTGAGCTGTAAGTGTTGCGGGTGGTGTTTCGCCAAGTTTCCTGGCATTAACTTTTTCAAATCTTCTTTTTGCAAGCTTTGCAGGCCAATATGATGGCCTTGTATCGCGATCGCAGAGACTATCGATCCGTATTTTGTCAATGCCAAAAAAGCGCCTTGCGACCAATGATCAAGTCCCTGGTCCTGACCATGTAAACGATTTTGAAATCTGTCGCCATATTTACCTAAATCGTGCAGCAATCCGGCTAGGGCCGCCTCTTCTCCGCCCCGCCAGCCTTCGGAATAGGAATGAGCCAATTTCGAGACCGATTCCAAATGCTCATTCAACAAATGCCAACTCCCGAAATCATTCCCACTATGCGCAAAATATTTTTTCATCTGCCCTGCCCTTACGCTTGATACCTGCTAAGCTACTGATAGAATTCTTAACCATTCCACAATAAACATATAAATTTAGTTTTCATGACTCTAACACCATGGGTAATCTCTTGCAACCGAATTTAAAGTGGGAACAGCGTCATCGATTAACTTTGCTGGAAGCAACGGTGTTTTGGAGCGGCGAAATTTCGACCGGAACGTTGATTAATTATTTCGGCATCAGTCGAGTACAGGCATCGAAGGATTTGACGCTTTATCAATCGTTGTGTCCGGGGAATATTCGTTACGATAAGTATTTGAAACGCTATGTGGTCGACGATTCGTTTAAACCGGGTTTCATGGATGGAACGACCGGCGAGCTGTTACAGGTTTTAAAATTACAGCAACAAAACGGTTACGAAACCCTGATTGCATTAGTCGGTAACCTTCCAACCGTTGAAATCGTCAATCCGTTGGCACGGCAAATCGATACGCGAGTCTTGCGCGGCATTGTGCAGGCGGTGCGATTTAAATTCGAGCTGGAGATTTCATATCAATCGTTGTCCAGTCCTGAGCCTAAGACTTTGCAAATCAATCCTCATACTTTGGTGTTCGACGGTTTACGTTGGCACGTTCGGTCTTTCAGCGTAACTCACAACGACTACCGCGATTTCGTTCTGGCACGTATTCATCGCGTCTCTATTTTGGGTAAGGCTGACGAGCCCTCTTTCACAGACACTTTGTGGAACAAGTGGTTGACTGTCGAAATCGGTCCGCATCCGGGACTAAACGATGCGCAAAAAAGCGTGATCGAGCGCGATTTCGGGATGGTCGACGGTAAATGCGTTACTCAAATTCGGGCTGCCTTGTTGTCGTATTTTCTTTTGAGTATGCGAATCGGCAAGGACGATCTGCATCGGGAAGCGATGGAGCAGCAAATCGTGCTTTTGAATCGCGATGAGATCAAGGACTTTATCTTTTTTTAACGCACGATATCCTTCATTGAAATCTAAGCATATCTTTCAATTAACATGAACAAATGCCGATGGGCTTTGTCCAGCCCGCTTGAAGAGGACTATCACGACCGCGAATGGGGCGTGCCGGTGCATGACGACCGTCTGTTGTTCGAGTTTTTGGTTTTGGAGGGCGCCCAGGCGGGCTTGAGTTGGTCTACGATTTTAAAAAAACGCGACCATTTCAGGGCGGCGTTCGACAATTTCGATCCGGTATCGGTGGCCGGCTATGATGAGGCAAAGATTTCGGAGTTGCTGGAGAATCCAGGCATCATACGCAACCGGCTCAAAGTGAATGCCGCTGTGACCAATGCACGCGCTTTTTTGAACGTCAAAGAAGAAGCCGGGAGTTTCGATGCGTTTCTATGGGATTTTGTCGACGGCCGGCCAATCCAGCACGCGTGGCGGACGCACGCCGAGTTGCCGGCGAATACGCCTTTATCGGATCGGCTCAGTAAGGAATTGAAAATACGCGGTTTTAAATTCGTCGGCTCGACGATTTGCTATGCGTTCATGCAGGCCGTCGGCATGGTTAACGATCATACCGTCGATTGTTTCCGTTATGGGGAGATTGCGCGGATTTCGGATTGATAGACTTCCGGTTACGAGAAGGTGATTATTTCCTACTCTTATGGATTCCCACGGAAGACCACTCGTCGTAATACTTAAGCGGTAGATACTCTGTCTTGCTGTCTTTTAGCTAATGTGGCCTCGATACCCTTTATTGCCACCTAACTCTCGTGGCTTCGAAATCGCGATCAGGGGATCGCTCCTACAAGGGATTACAATTGTTGTGTAAGCGACGCCTTCGTCGCGGCTATCGAAGCCGCTAACACTAAACCCCCAATAGCCTTTCACACAACGTGGCAATCTTCTAGCAATCGGGCGCTTCTTTTTGCACGTCAGGTATATTCCTGCGGGACGGGGTTATAAAACCCCGTCCTGCCAAAATATGGATTCTCACGGAGGCTTATGGAAACCGGAAAACGTTTAGGGCGGGTTGAATAACCCGCCCCGCGTGAAGTGTTCGACGTATTATGCTTCCAGCACGAATGCGGCTTTCAGCTTGTTCATGGCGTTTTTTTCCAACTGCCGGATGCGCTCGGCTGAAACGTTGTAGCGTGCGGCCAAATCATGCAATGTCGCTTTTTCTTCGCTTAGCCAGCGGCTATTGAGAATATCGAGACTACGCTCGTCGAGCTCCGCCATTGCTTCGCTTAGCATGTTTTCTTCATAACCTTGCCATTGCTCGTTTTCCAGCAGATCCGCTGGGTCCGAGTTATGTTGTTCTAAGTAACTGACCGGAAAGGCGTAAGTGCTTTCTTCGGACGGCTCGTCATGCGGCATGTCGAAAGCCATATCCGAACTGTCCATACGTTTTTCCATTTCATAAACGGTTTTGAGATCAACGCCTAAATCGTTGGCGACAGCTTTCGCCTCGTCGTGCGACAACCAGCCTAGGTTGTTTTTCGATTTGCGTAAATTAAAAAACAGTTTACGCTGAGCTTTGGTTGTAGCGATTTTGACGATACGCCAGTTTTTGATGACGTATTCATGTATTTCCGCTCTGATCCAATGCACGGCAAAGGTCACTAAGCGAACCCCGACATCGGGATCGAAGCGTTTGACGGCTTTCATTAGGCCGACGTTGCCTTCTTGAATGATGTCGGGCAACGGTAGTCCGTAACCGCTGTATCCACGCGCGACATGAACGACAAAACGAAGATTCGACATAACTAGCTCCTTCGCTGCTTCCAAATCGCCTTCATCGCGATAGCGAAGCGCCAGCTTGCGCTCTTGTTCGTGAGACAAGGTCGGCGTTTGCGCGACCGCATTCAAATAAGTGTCGAATGTTCCTACGGAAAGATTAGTTGGTAAGGCAAAGGCTAATGCGTTACTCATGATTTCCCCTTTTTTTAAGTTTGCCCGATTTTAGCACTCTCGCGTTATGAGTGCTAAAATTTTTATAAGTTCCGCATTATTTTGTGAATCCATTCATTATCGATAGGGCTTGGAACGACTCTGATTCACTGGGGATTTCGCGATATGAAAAAGGTAAAAAAGGGGTAAAAAAGGGGTCAGGTTACTTTTTTAGTCTTATCGTAGGCGATAAATAACGTAACCGACTTCCCTTTTTACCTTGCGTTAATGGCATATCAACCTTGAATTTTTCTTTCCAGTTCTTCGTGGCTCATGTGCCTGACATCCTCTCCTTTAACCATGTATATTACATGTTCGCAGATATTACAGGCATGATCGCCGATTCTTTCGAGCGCCCGCGCCGTCCACAACACATCAAGCGTTCGCCTGACATTACGCGGGTCTTCCATCATCCGCGCCACCATTTGCCGAATAATACTTCCGTATTCGCGATCGACCATGGCATCCTGGGCGGTAACCGATACTGCGCTTTCGACATTCAAACGTGCAAAGGAATCTAAGGCGCTACGCAGCATTTTCATGACCAATTCGGCCAGATGCTGAATTTCGTAATATTCTTCATTCCGGGTTTTGCCTTCGGTATCGCTCAAATGAATCGCCATTTCCGCGATTTTAGTCGCCTCATCGCCGATCCGTTCCAAATCGTTAATCGTTCGAATCACCGACAACAACAAGCGTAGATCGAACGCGGCCGGCTGGCGCTTTGCTAAAATTTCGGTACAGGCCTGATCGATTTGCTTTTCGAGCCGGTTGACGTAGTCGTCTTGCTGAATCACTTGCTCGGCCATTTCCATGTCGTTGCTGGTAAACGACAATGCCGCCAATTCGATTTGCCTTTCGACAATACCGCCCATCTTCAAAACGCTGTTACGGATATCCTCGAGCTCTACGTTGTAATGACTCGAAATATGATGTCCGATTTTATTGATATCCATGGTTTATCCTAGCATGCAAGCGCAGTTAATAAGTAAGCCTAAAATAGCGATTCCGACTGAGAACAGAAATACTCCCGCAGAGGCGCGGGGAAAGCCAAGTAATTACAGCCTGAACTGCTTTGAGGTTCAAGGACGATATAGCATCCCTCTCCCACCAAAGTTTCTATGCAGCGTGGGAACTATTTAAACCTTTCTTTCCCGGCGCCTCTGCGCGAAATTGGCTCGTTCCTTAGCCGATGCGACCTCGATACCGTTGATGGTTGTTTGACGTTCCCGGCTTCGATATCGCGATCTAGGGGTCGCTCCCACAATGGAGCATCCAACCAATTGTTTGTGGAAGCGACGCCTTCGTCGCGATTAACGCAGAGCCGGGGAACGATGAAAACTCTCATTTTATAACCTTTTTCTTTGCGGCCTCCGCGCGAAATTAACATTCCGTTAGCCGTAACGACCGGTGATGTAATCCTCGGTTTGTTTTTTCAACGGATTAGTGAACAAATGGCTAGTATTGTCGAATTCGATCAATTTGCCCATGTACATGAACGCCGTGTAATCGGATACGCGTGCCGCTTGTTGCATGTTGTGCGTGACAATCACAATCGTGTATTTCTCTTTCAATTCGTTGATCAACTCTTCGATTTTCAGAGTTGAAATAGGATCCAGAGCCGATGCCGGCTCGTCCAGCAACAAGACCTCGGGCTCGATCGCAATTGCCCTAGCAATCACGAGCCTTTGCTGCTGACCGCCCGACATACTTAAAGCATTGTCATGCAGTCTATCTTTGACCTCATCCCAAAGCGCCGCGCCGCGCAAAGCCTCCTCAACGGTCTCTTCGAGTGTTCTGCGATCATTGATACCTTGTATCCGCAAACCGTAAGCGACGTTTTCATAGATCGACTTCGGAAACGGATTGGGCTTTTGAAACACCATTCCGACCCGTCTACGCAACGCCGCGACATTAACCGATCTCGCATAAATATCTTCATCATCGAGCAAAATCTTGCCCTCGATTCTGACATTATCGACCAGGTCGTTCATGCGGTTGATACAGCGCAGCAATGTGGATTTCCCGCAACCGCTTGGACCAATATAGGCAGTCACCTTTTGCCGAGGAATATGCATATCGATGCCATATAAAGCTTGTTGATCGCCGTAGAATAGATTCAGATTTTTCACCTTGATGCACACTTCTTCTTGATCTATACCTTTCGACTTCTTATCTTGAGTCAACGCATCCAAATCGAGCATGTGTTTCCGTAAGGGTTGATTGGTCATAGCGCTTAACCCAGCCTTAATATTTTATAATCGTAAACCATTGTAATTAAAATAAATAATAGAAAACAGACAAACACTAAATGACTACATTTGTTAAAGCTAGGTTAACCTTCCAAAGCCCGGTATTTTTCGCGCAGATGATTTCTGATCGCGACCGCCGATAAATTCAATCCGACGATCACGACGACCAATAATAAGGATGTGGCATAAACCAAGGGCCTCGCCGCTTCGACATTCGGACTTTGAAAACCGACGTCGTAAATATGAAAACCCAAATGCATAAATTTTCTATCCAAATGCAAAAATGGAAAATTGCCGTCCAGCGGCAACGATGGCGCTAATTTAACGACGCCGACCAACATCAGCGGCGCAACTTCGCCGGCGGCCCTGGCGACCGCCAAGATCAAACCGGTCATCATCGCCGGGCTCGCCATCGGCAACACGGTTCGCCACAACGTTTCGGCCTTCGTCGCCCCCAAGGCCAAACTGCCTTCGCGGATCGATTTCGGAATACGCGACAAGCCTTCCTCGGTCGACACGATCACGACCGGCAATGTCAATAAGGCCAGCGTAATCGACGCCCACAATAAGCCCGGCGTTCCGAAAACCGGTGCAGGAGCGGCTTCCGGAAAAAACAGCTGGTCTATATTACCGCCTAGAATGTACACAAAAAAACCCAAGCCGAACACGCCGTAGACGATCGACGGGACGCCGGCCAGATTATTGACCGCAATGCGAATCAAGCGTGTCGTAAAGCCTTGCTTCGCATATTCTCGCATATAAATCGCCGCGATCACGCCGAGCGGCGTCACGATCACCGACATAATGATGACCATCATCACGGTACCGAAGATTGCCGGAAATATGCCGCCTTCAGTATTCGCCTCGCGCGGGTCGTCCAGCAAAAATTCGGCGATTTTTTCGAAATAATGCCCGGTCTTAGCCCAAACACTCATCGTATTCGGGCGATAAATTCTGACCAACTTAGCCAAAGGCATATCGACTTCTCGCCCATCGGATGCCTTCACCACCAAGGAATTGCGGTTGATCGTCTTGTACAACGCTTGCAACTCGGTCTGATATTCCCGGTATTGCCGCTCGTACTCGCCGCGTTCGGCGGCAAGCAATTGTTTTGCTGCTTCATCCCATTGCTCGTTCAATTCCAAGCGTCTTTGTTTAAGCCTCAGTCGCTCCAAACCGTAATTCACTGCGCCGATTTCCTTCTTTTCAAGCCGTTGAATTTGTTTATAAACCGACAAGGCATCACGTAATCGCTCCGACACGACTGGAAATACTTGCGGGCCTTCGGCGATCACTTGCCCTTCTTGCTTGAGTGCGACCGGGTAACCGTAAAAATTGCCCCATTCACGCCGCTCGATCACGAGAATATCGTCCGGATACTGTCGGCTCTGAATATTACGGTCCAGAATCCAGCGAAAATCCATGCCGGTCAAATCTCGGTTGCCGATTTTTATCAGGTGTTGCACCAGCAGATCGGCATCGTCTGCCATCGCATGACCTGAAGCGCGTGCCATCAATGCCGTTGTAGAGCTTGTATCAACGACCTCTCCGATGACGGTTTGCTTGCGTCCGTCTTCCATATAGATAAACTCGGCGACATTCGACGGCCAAAAATGCAAGGCTCCACGAAACACGATCAACGCCAATAGACCGACCACCAAAATCAGACAAGTGCTGACTGCCGCGGCATTGAGCCAAATCCACGGGGAACCGCTTTTAAACCATTGTTTGATCATAAGGAACTGTATTTTTCACGTAAGCGCTGGCGAATCAACTCGGCCAAGGTATTGACGACAAAGGTAAACAAAAATAACACCAAGGCAGCCAAAAACAGTACTCGGTAATGTGTGCTATCGACTTCGGACTCGGGCATCTCGACCGCAATATTGGCCGATAAGGTGCGCATACCCTGGAATATACTCAAATCCATCACCGGTGTATTACCGGTCGCCATTAATACGATCATCGTTTCGCCGACCGCCCGGCCGAGTCCGATCATGATCGCCGAAAAAATCCCGGGACTGGCCGTCAACAACACAACGCGCGTCATCGTTTGCCAAGGCGTCGCGCCCAAGGCGAGAGAACCGACCGTTAAATGTCTCGGAACCGAAAAAATCGCATCCTCGGCGATCGAAAATATCGTCGGAATGATCGCAAAGCCCATCGCCAACCCCACCACCAAGGCATTTCGTTGGTCGTAGCCGATACCCCATTCGGCATCGAGCCAATGGCGCAGGCTGCCGCCGAACAGCCATGATTCCAAAGGCACGCTGATTGAAAACGCAAACCAGCCGCTCAACAGTATTATGGGGATTAACAAGGCGGCATCCCAACCATCCGGAATTTTATGCTTTACCCAACCCGGTAATAACTGCCATAGATAAGCGAAAACCAGCACCGCCGGCGGCATCGTCAGCAAAAGCGTGAAAATGCCGGCCAAATGCTCTTCGACGAACGGAGCGAGCCAAAGACCTGCGAGAAAGCCCAAAATAACGGTCGGCAACGCTTCCATAATCTCGATACCGGGTTTCACCAACGTGCGCATGCGCGGGGCCATGAAATAAGCGGTATAAACCGCCCCCATCAAAGCCAGCGGTACCGCAATGAGCATCGCGTAAAAAGCGGCTTTCAAGGTGCCGAACACCAACGGCGTCAAACTGTATTTCGGTTCGAAATCATTGCTCGCCGAGGAAGACTGCCAAATATAGTCGGGCTTCGGGTAGCTTTCATACCAGACTTTTTGCCATAACGATTTGACGGAAACCTCTGGATGATCGTTTTCGACCGACCAAAAATCCATGAAGCCCGCCTCCGATTCGACGATAAACGCATTAGCTCGCGGCGACATCGAAACCGTTTTCGGCATCCCATTCGACACCGGCGTTTTAATCAACTCCCGCTCTGCGGTCGTATTATAAATACCGGCGACGCCTGCGGTATCGACCGCGATAAAACCTTTGCGGCGCTGCTCGGCATTGATGCCGGCAATCGCCTGTTCCGATACCTTGAACGATCGTATTTTTTGCATCGCCGGATTATTTCGGGCGTCCCTGACCACGCTCCATTGCGCAACCAGTCCGCCCGAATCGCCGATCAATAACGAAATACTGCCGTTCAAAAAGACCATCGAGGTCAATTTACGACCGGCTTCGATTACATTCAGATGCTGGCGAATCACCGGTTTCGACTTATCGGCAATATCGAAAAAACTCAAACGACCTTCGCTATCGGCGAGATATAAATTGCGTTGATCCTTGTCCATCAAGATAAACGCAATATCGAGAGCCGGTACATCGAGTATGCTGTCGGTCCGTTCGAAATCTTCATCATCATCGAACAACGAACGTCTCTTTTCGAAGCTCGTCAATATCAATCGTTTATCCGACGTTTTAGCGACCAGCGAGGTCTGATCGTCATCGACACGAATTGCAATCTTTTCAAGCGCTTGGCCTGACTCATCCAAAACCAGCGGTTCTCGTCCCAACGGATAATCGACAACAGGCGTTATGACCCGCCGATTTTCCGGGTATGACACATTGTACTTGTGTTTCAGCACGATCGCGCGGCCGTCCGACAAGCCATACACGGCAACATTTTTCTCAGGACCGCCATCGGCGAAACTGCTAATTCGAGCGCTTTCAGGTAAAACGATTGAGTGAATCAAAAGCGTTTGACCGGTCGGCGCGGCAAAGAAAATAATCCGGCCATTTTCGGTGAAGCGCACGCCAACTTCATTTTGTTCCTCGACCGCCAACATAGCGGTGTCGCCAAGCGCGCGCTCCGGTACAAGGTAGCGCGAGACAGATTCTGCGCTCGGCTCTATAAACAGCGGCCAGACAACATACAATAAATAGAAAAAAATCAACATTATCGCGGCGATAATGCTCAAGCCGCCAACGATAACGCCGTAACGAGCCACACTGTCCTTGATAAGTCGCCAACGCGGATAAAAGCCCGTCATGGCATTCAGAGAGGCCGAAGCCCCGGATTTCGGTTCTGTCATATGGATGATTGAATGATCAATGCCGCTAAGAAATGGTCAATAATTTCGGATATAGTGTGCTCGATTTAACTTTGCCGGTAAGCGGTGAGTGGTAAGTGGTAAGTGGTAAGTGGTAAGTGGTAAAACAATGCAGAATTTAACTCGCTTGTCAAGCGCCGATTTCACCTTTCACCTTTCACCTTTCACCTTTCACCTTTCACCTTTCACCTTTCACCTTTCACCTTTCACCTTTCACCTTTCACCTTTCACCTTTCACCTTTCACCTTTCACCTTTCACCTTTCACCTTTCACCTTTCACCTTTCACCTTTCACCTTTCACCTTTCACCTTTCACCTTTCACCTTTCACCTTTCACCTTTCACCTTTCACCTTTCACCTCATTTCTATCGAACCCAGAACTTTATTGGCGACCTTGGCTGGCAGCGGGATATAGCCGTCTTTAATGACGACTTGTTGACCGGTTTTGGATAAAACCATTTTGATGAATTCCTGCTCGAGCGGCGCTAGAGGTTTATTCGGATGTTTGTTAACGTAGACATATAAGAAACGCGCCAACGGATAAGTTCCGGCAATTGCGTTTTCCGGCGTCGCATCGACATAGGCTTGTCCTTCTCTCGACGCCAGCGCAACCGTTTTGACTCCGGAAGTCTTATAGCCTAAACCGGAATAACCGATACCATTGAGCGAACTAGTTACCGATTGAACGACCGATGCCGAACCGGGTTGCTCGTTGACATTGTTTTTAAAATCGCCTTTGCACAAGGCCTCATCCTTGAAATAACCGTAGGTACCGGATACTGAATTACGTCCGTATAATTGCATGCTTTGGTTTTTCCAAGCGCCGTCAAGCCCAGCCTGCCCCCAAGTTACGATATCGTTTGGATAACCGCATTTACGCGTCGACGACAAAATCGCATCGATTTGAGCTAAAGTCAAACCACGGATCGGATTATCCTTATTGACGAATACCGCTAGGGCGTCTATTGCGACTGGAATCGCAGTCGGTTTATAACCGTATTTACTTTCGAAAGCATCCAGTTCGTTATCCTTCATTTTCCGGCTCATCGGCCCGAGATTGGCTTTGCCTTCGGTCAACGCCGGCGGCGCGGTCGAGGAACCTGCTGCCTGTACCTGAATATTAACGCTCGGATAAATGCGCTTGAACTCCTCGGCCCACAAAGTCATCAAATTGGCGAGTGTGTCGGACCCTTCGCTCGAGAGATTACCGGATACGCCGCTCACTTTTTGATAGTCGGACAGACCAGGATCGACCGTCTGCACCGCTACAGCGGGACCGGCAATCAAAAAAGCCAGAGAAAAACCCAATGCCTGAGTTAATTTATTTAAATTAAATGAAAACGTCATGAATCGACTCTCTCTAAGAAGGTAGTGCAAGAAGGTAACGCCATTATTCCATTGCGGAACAGTTGCATAACAGTAACTATTAAGTCCCCCGGCAATTATCGTTCCCACGCTCTGCGTGGGAACGCCTGAGTACCGCTCCAGCGGTACGAGACGCTAGAGCGTCTCCGTCTTCATTCCCACGCCGGAGCGTGTGAACGATAGGGAGGTGTGAATAATTACGCATAAGAATATGACTTTTATATTACAAGATTATGACAACGATGAAGCGCGTGTAATCGAGACTAATTTCGCGCAGTGTTCGTTAAGCTCCGTCCAATCGGACGGCATCGTCAAAACCGCAAGCGTTGCGGTCGCAAGCAATTTGCCGTCGTCGGGCATCTCGATGCCGGCAACCAAATAGTGCAACAAAGTTTCAAGACCAGGGTTGTGTCCCACCAATAAAATCCGCCCGATATCGGCCGGACAATCGGATAAAACGGCCTTAAAATCGGCTAACTCAGCTTCGTAGAGACGCTGATCCCGAATAATCTCGGCACCGGCAAAACCTAAAGCTTCACTTGCTCTCTCGGCGGTTGTCTGCGCACGCACGGCAGGCGAAGTAACAATCAAGCCGGGTTTAAGTTTTTGCTTACGCATCCATTGTCCGATGCGAACTGCGGCTTTTTTCCCGCGTTTTTTCAGAGGGCGATTGAAATCATCGGCATCAACCTCCCAATCCGATTTACCATGCCGAAGCAACATTAAAGTTTTAGCCATCGCTCACCCAGTCCCCGTAACAAAACCCAAAAATCTACCACATTCATCTTTCATCTTATTCATTCCCACGCTGAAGCGGTGGGAATGAGGAATACTTTCACAGTCTCAAGAGCTTGGGAACGAGCGAATCTTTCCTCTTTCCTCTTTCCTCTTTCCTCTTTCATCTTGCCTCTTTCCCCTTTTTTGTAATTTACTTTTCATATTAACTTGTTACTATTCCAAAAATATGACAATTTATGGAAAAGCTTTTTCTGACAAATCCTTCAATGATATCCCGCCAATGACTACAATCACTTTGAACTTCGAATTCCCGGGGTATTTGACCGCTAACAAATTTTTGAGCCAATTGGCTGACAAGGCGAATTTCAAACCGGTTTCCGAACACTATACCTTAATATCTTATTATGATAGCTTCGACTGGCGCCTTTATCGAGACGGTATCATCTGCGAATTCAATCGTTCCCAAACAGCTTCTATTTTAACGCTGAAAAACCTTCATACCGGCCAACTGATCGCATCAGCCGACCTCGACTCTGTTCCCAAGTTCGCGAAAGAATTTCAGCCGAAAAACATTCGTAATGTACTCGCTCCATTACTCGAAATGCGTGCTCTACTACCGCTGACGACGCTGGAAGGTACTCGAAAATTTGTCAATGTACTGAATAAAGATGAAAAGACAGTATTAAAACTCATGATCGATACCTTCGAATATATCCCTTGCCGGCTTCAATTAACCCCGATAAAAGGCTACGATAAAGCCGCGCTCAAGTTCATCGAGGACTTAATTCGCATCGGTTTGGTCGAGTCCAATCTCCCCCCGTTAATCGACGCGCTTAAAACTCAAGGACGGAAACCGAAAGACTACACCTCTAAGCTGAACATCAAGCTCGACCCGAACATGCGCTCGGATCTTGCGGTTAAATATATTTTTAACGACTTACTAAAAGCCATCAAAGTCAACGAGCAAGACACCATCGCCGCTACCGACAGCGAATTCTTGCATGATTTTAGAGTCGCGGTACGGAGAACTCGCGCCGGACTCAATCAATTAAAAAATGTTTTACCCGAAGCCGAAACGGCACGTTTCAGCCATTTTTTTGCCTGGCTGGGTCAAATTACGACTCCGACACGCGATCTCGACGTTTATTTACTCGATTTCGACCATTATAAGAAAAGCGTGCCGCCTGCACTTAGGGAAAACTTAAACCCGCTTTACGATTTTATCGAACACAAACAAAAGCAAGCGCAAAAGAATCTAGCCAGTAAATTAAAATCGCCGGACTATATCGCGCCGCTAATCGAATGGGAAGAGTTTTTACGCTCGCCGACGATCAAAAAACCGACTCAAGCCAATGCCTTGCTACCGATCAAGACATTAGCCGACAACCGTATCTTAAAAGTTTTCCGACGCATCATCAAAGATGGACAACGCATCACCGATCAATCGCCTCCGGGGGAACTGCACGACTTACGAAAAACCTGTAAAAAATTGAGATATCTTATGGAGTTTTTTCAAAATCTGTATCCCAAAAGCGAGATCAAATCTTTGATTAAAAGCCTGAAACATTTCCAGGATATCTTAGGCGAATTCCAAGATCTTGAAGTACAAGAGATTACCTTGAAAAAATTTAGCGAAGAGATGATGAACGAAGGGGTTCCGGCCGACACATTTCTGGCAATGGGCGTTTTGATTCAAACGATAGACAAGCGCCGACAACAAGCACGCGAAGCTTTCCAGGAAAAGTTCGACGCATTCGATCAACCCGATATTCAAGATGCGTTTCATTCGTTATTCGGTTGTTAACGCCGGTCGGCCTCAAAACATAGGGCAGTACAAAAACACTATGAAAATCATTGCAACATTTAACATTAAAGGCGGTGTAGGAAAAACGTCCACGGCCGTCAATCTTGCTTATTTGGCGGCGCAAGGCGGATCGCGTACTTTAGTATGGGACCTCGACCCGCAAGGGGCGAGTAGCTACTATTTCAGAATCAAGCCAAAAATTAAGGGCGGCAGCAAAAAATTGATCGAAGGCAAGCGTGAATTGGACGATATGATTAAAGGTACCGATTTCGATAACCTTGACTTGTTGCCTTCGGACTTTTCTTTTAGAAACCTTGACTTAGTGCTGGAAAGCAAGAAAAAACCGACGCATCGGCTCGAAAAACTATTGAAGCCGCTCTCTCAGGAGTACGATTTCATCTTCCTGGATTGTCCGCCGAGCATCTCATTATTATCGGAAGCCGTTTTCAAAGCCGCAGATATATTGCTGTCGCCCGTCATTCCGACGACGCTTTCGATAAGAACGCTGGATCAACTGAAGCAATTTCTCAAAGAAGAGAATAATAAGAAAGTACGAGTCATGCCGTTTTTTTCGATGGTCGACCGCCGCAAAAAAATGCACCTCGACATCCTTGAAACGACTTCCAAACAATTCCCGGAATTGCTGAAAACGACGATCCCTTATGCCAGCGACATCGAACGCATGGGTATTGAACGCATGCCGCTAGGCGGCTTTGTCAAAAGCGGCCGTTCGATAAAGGCCTATCAAGATCTCTGGGAAGAAATAAACCTTAATTTGTAGAAACTTGTTTAAAAATTAACCTGATTAGCAAGATGCTTCAGCTTGCTGAAGCCAATTGTCCGAGCAGTGGCCAGTCGTAGCCACTTCTGCGGGACGGGTTATTTAACCCGTCCCCAACGTTTCGGTTTGCCCTAAACATTTCGGCTAACTTCGGCCAAAGTCAAAACGTTTAGGACGGGGTTGCAAACCCCGTCCTGCTAGGGATATGCTGGTTTTTGGGCTTTAGCTGAAGAAACTTGCTAATCAGGAAAATTAATATCGAATAGCAATAAGTTCGGAAAGAAGCTATACCTTTCGCACTTCAAATTCCGGCAGTGCCTGAGGGGGCGCCGGGGTGTGCGGCAAAGCTTTGCCAGCATGGAACTGGCATGGATGTATTCACGACGTCCTTTGACGAACACCCCGGTGCCGAATTTTGATCTACGAGGGGTATAACAAGTCCAAATCGGCGAACTTTTACAACATTTGCCCTTTAACCCATTCGATCGATTTTTCAATACCCTGGTCGAATGGCACTGCTGGCTCAAACCCCAATCGGCTCCGTGCTTTATCGATCGAAAAATCCTGATGAACACCGAGAACTTGCACAGCCTGTCTCGATAACAAGGCTTGCGTTTGCAAACCGGTGACGCCTCTGACATGACGGTATCCGCTTTCCAAAAAGTGTCCTAGCCTAAACGCTAAAGGATACGGCAAACTGATTTTTCGATAACGCGAGCCAAGCCCCAATGCAATATGATCGACAAATTCGGCCCAAGTCACCGAACTTGCATCCGAAACATTAAACACTTCGCCAAAGGCGTTTTCATTGAATAAGGTCAACTCGATCGCATCGATAAGATTATCGATATAAGTCAAACCGGCACATTGCTTACCGCCGTCAATCAACAACATGAAACCGGATTCAACCGCTTTTGCGATTTCGCCGACCAACGTTTTCGAACCGGGACCGTAAATCGTTGCGGGACGCAAGATCGTATGCACCACCGAACTAGCCGACACGATGCCCTCGGCTTCTTTTTTGGTTTCGGCATACCAATTCGCAAATTTATCCGCCGGTCGATGATCTTCCGATACGCCTCTTTTTCCGGAATGACCGTAAACATCGGTCGTACTGACATGAATGAAATGACTAATTCCGCATTTAGCCGCTTCCTTTACCAAGATCCGGGTCGCACCAACATTCGCGGTTTTGATTTCATGCACGGTTCCCCAATCCGAAACCAAGGCCGCGCAATGAATCACGACATCGCAACCGGTTAACACTTCACCCACGAAACCGGCATCGGTTAAAAATCCGCGCTTGAGCTCGACTTGCGGCCGCTCGAGCCCCAAGGCGTTGGAGGTCGGCCTTAGCAGGCACACCACCGAATGACCTTGGCTACACAAGCGCTCAACCAAACGTTTGCCGACAAATCCCGATGCGCCGGTCACGGCGACTTTGAGGCTCGGTACCATCAATCGCCTCCCTTGATCGTTCGCTTAGCGATTTGATAAATCGTCTTCCAATTTTCGCTGCCGACTTCCTGGCTGTTACGCAAGATCGTCTCCATCGCATTCAGGAAGTGATCGACTTCTTTTTCAGAGATCACCATCGTCGGCAGCAGTTTGATCACATCATTATGACCAGACGCCATCGTGATGATCTGATGATCGCGGTGTAGCGGAATCACGACCAATTGCGGGAACAGGCCGGCGCTCGCGGCGTGAATCAATTTCCATTCCATTTTACTGCGCAGCGAGTCGGGACAGCCCAATTCGAAACCGATCATCAAGCCCATGCCGCGTACGTCCTTGAGCAGCGAATAACGATCTTTCAGCTTATTCAATCCGTCCATCAAACGCTTGCCCATCGCGTCGGCATTCTCGACCAATTTATCATTTTCCATCACTTCGAGCGTCGCGAGCCCCGCGACCATCGCCAAACGATTGCGTGCGTAAGTCGAATGATGTACATAACAACGATCGAGCGTATTGAAGACTTTATCGAAAATACTTCGCCGCGAGATCATCGCGCCGACCGGCATGTGACCGCCGCTCAAGGCTTTTGCGACCAAAACGAAATCGGGCTCGATACCCCAATGATCGAGCGCGAACCAGCGCCCGGTTCGTCCGAGCCCGGATTGAATCTCGTCGAAGATCAAGAAGGTACCGTATTTACGGCACAGGCGCTCGACTTCTTTGAAATAACCGTGGCTCGGCATCGTCACGGCGCGTCCCTGAATCGGTTCGACGATGAACGCCGCGACGTCCCTCGCGCTCAATTCTTCTTCGAGCCGCTCTAGATCGTTGAACGGCACCCTGTCGCAGCCCGGCAATAGCGGACCGAAACCTTTGCGGAAATACTCCTCGCTCGATACCGACAATGCACCGTAAGTCAGGCCATGATAACCGCTCTCGCATGACAATAGACGGTGACGCTTTGATGCCGCACGCGCGAACTTCAACGCCGCCTCGACCGTTTCGGTACCCGAATTCGTGAAAAACACGCGGTCCAAACCGTCCGGTAAGCGCTTGCACAGATTCTCGGCCAACAAACCGGACAAGGTCGAATGATGAATTTGCACGCCGTCCGGCAAGTTCGAATCCAACGCCTTGATCAACGCGCGATTGATCGCGGGGTGATTGTGCCCGAGGCTCGCGAAACCTTCGCCGCTGTGCATATCCAGATAGGCCTTGCCTTCGTTGTCGTAGAGATAATTCCCCTCGGCTTTCGCATAATGCTTGTTGAAGCCAAGGATATCCATCACTTCGACCAGTTTCGGATTCATATACTCGCTGGCCAAATCATAGCTGTGTGTATGGCGTTCCTCGTATTCGCTTAGAAACTTCATGTCGATATCCCATACATTTGAATCGCTCACATTCACTCCTCAATCGTTTTATTTTTAAAATAATATTCAATTTAACCTATCTAAAGCATTCCACCAAAGGCCATGAAGAATAAGAAGTTAATTCAACCTAACGTTCATGAAAGCCCGGCAATCACCCCGGCAAATGAAAGTACGAGACGCGGGGAGGGCGCGGTCACTCGCCCGACAGGACGCCGTGAATACGTCCATGTAGGCTCGATGGCGGCTATCCTGCCGCCAACGCCTGTCGATCGAGCAACCGCACCCTCTCCGGAACCGGCATTGCCAGAACAGAGATTTGTATATCGAAAAATTAGATAATGAATCCAAATTTACGAACTTTCACAGTAAAAAGAGCAGTTGGCATGTGTTGTAGACCGTTCGTGCTGAGTAAAGTCGAAGCATGAAGGGTCTACAACACTTTCACCGGCCTGGTGAAGCCTCAAACTACCGTTCACCCTTCGACAGGGCTCTCCTGAGCGTAGCCGAAGGGCTCAGGGCGAACGGTAGTTTGAGGATCTCAACTGCTCTTTTTAGGTTCAATGCTTATTCTATCCATACAACTCATTTTTGCTCTCCTAAAAGGTTATTCAAAATTTTAGAACTAACCTTTGAAAAACTTCATGAAATTCATTTTCGTCATGGTTAAACTGCCAAATTTAAGTTTAATTTCAACAATACAACATGGACGACCGCTTGATTCACCCGAAACCGTCGACAAACCGGTTATTTACGTCTATTGATCTTTCATTGTTCTTACAAGAAGCCGCTTCCGGTTTCGTTCATGCACCTCTAGCCGCCTATTCCGGAATGAAAGTTGTCGCGTTACCGGCAAAAGTCAAGGTCAATTCATGCATCGCTGGCGTGCAAGCGACATAGAGCAGATTTTTGTCCATCTCGGTCGCATAATTCTTTTCGGAAGCGTCGGGTACGATTTCCCGCGTGGAATTTTTTTCGGCATGATCCATTTCCGCCCGGTTTTCCCAGAGATAGGTCATTTGCTCTTGAGTGTCTTCCGCATAGCTCCTAACTCGGGCATCGATGCTTTCCAAGGCATCGCCGAGTTTGATTTTGACTCGTTCGAGATAGGTTTTTTCAGCGGCTTCGGTAGGATTGAATATCGTGGGATGGATCATGACTAAAACTGTGGTGATTCGAGCTATTGCGGATCGATTCCGACAAATCGGACGTTGTTCGATTGATAATTCTTGCGGCGGAAATCGACGATGACAGACCGGTAGATTTTTCGAGCATCTTAAGAGAATGAAGGTCTAAGGCGTCATTGATACGTCTGAACTCAACATGAAAAACTTGAATATACCCATCGTAGATCAAAATTCGGCAACGGGGTGACCGTCAAAGGACCCAGCCCCTAAATTAGTAAGACTATTAACCATGACCGATGGGCTATGGAATTTAGGGGCTGGGTGAATACGACCATGTAGGCTCTATGCCAGCTCCATGCTGGCAAAGCCTTTGCCGAACACCCCGGCACCTCCATAGGCCAATGCCGAAATTTGAAGTGCGAAAGGTATAATTGTTTTTCCAACAGCACCTTGAATCGGGTTATTTCCGCATCAGACAACATAAACACCTCAACTTGAGAGCCTCAAAATAAAAGTTCACGTTACGCATTAACCCTACTTTATTACATGGCTACAACTAATCGTCATTACGGACTAAATTGCCGTAATCTTAGCAACAAAAATAGCCCGAAGTAGCCACCCATTCTTCATCAGTATCCCAATCTTTGCCGATGCAACCTTGATGGCATTTATTTTTAGCCAACCTTCATGCCCTCGAAATCGCGATCAGGAGATCGTTCCCACAGAACATGAGCCCCCTTGAAGGGCTGACGTCTTTCCTCGCCCCTCGCCTGTTTATCTCAGCAACAACAACGGCTTTTTGCTATGCAACAGCATTTTCGCGGTAAAACTGCCGAGCAAGAGATCGCGTAACTTGGTATGACTAAACGCGCCCATCACGGTCATATCGATATCATGGGTTTCTTGATATTCGCAGAGTACCAAATCGGGTTTTCCTGCCAGTTTTTGTGCAACCACTTCGATACCGCCAGACTGCTTCAGTTTATTCTCGGCGATTTCGAGCAATTGTCCCTTGCCGTCGTCCTTACTGACACAGACCAGATGACAAACCAAGCCTTTATAGAGCGGGCTGTTGGCAACGATATCCAACGCTTTTTCGGCCGCCGAGCTACCGTCGTAGGCGAGCATGATACGCTCAGGCGCTTTAAACGACTCGTTGACGACCAATATCGGTCTGTGTAGCGAACGAATAATCGATTCCAGTTTCGCGCCGATCTTGTCGGGCTGGTTTTCATGCACCTTGCCGCGAAGGCCGATTACCAAAACGCGCGTCACATCTTCCAGTTCGATCAAGGCCTCGACCAAACTGCCATGCCGTTGAGTTAGAATCGGATCGCTGGCGCCGGCCTGTATCACGCGCTGTTTTGCATGCTCCAATAATAATTTACCTTGCTGCAGACGCAACTTGATGCGTTGCTGGTCCAATCGAGTAATTTCCTCCAGCAATTCGTCGCGGCTGTCCAGACCGATATTGCCGGACAGATCGGACATTGTCGCGGTTTCGGGATGATGATCGATCGTGTGTAATAATTTCAGCGGCACTTCGACGCGCTGCGCGATCCAGGCCGCGTAATCGCAAACCGCTTCGGTCAACGCCGATCCGTCGATACAAGCCAGCACTCTATTTTCGTTATTATTCATTAGTGTCCTCCCATGATTTTTTCGATTTCTTCCGGCTTGTCGTGTACGCCGAACCGGTCGACAATCGTCGTGGTCGCTTCGTTCATGCCGATAATTTCGACTTCAGCACCTTCGCGCCGAAACTTGATCACGACCTTGTCCAATGCCGTGACCGAGGTTATATCCCAGAAATGCGCGCGATGTAAATCGATGACGACTTTTTCGGCTGCTTCTTTGAAATCGAACGATTGGATGAATTTTTCGGCTGAATTGAAAAACACCTGCCCGACCACACGATAGATTCTGACGCTTTGATCTTCGTCGATTTCCGATTCGACATATAGAAAATGACTGATCTTGTTCGCGAAAAACAGCGCCGCCAACAACACGCCGACAAACACGCCGATCGCGAGATTGTGCGTAAATACCACTACGATCACGGTCATGATCATAACGACACTGCTCGATAGGGGATGTTTCTTCAAATCGAGTACCGAACGCCAACTGAAGGTACCGATCGACACCATGATCATTACGGCTACGAGCGCGGCCATCGGGATTTTCGAAATCCATTCGTCGAGAAAGACAACCATGATCAACAGCAGTGTACCGGCCACCAACGTCGACAGACGTCCGCGACCGCCCGATTTGATGTTGATCACCGATTGTCCTATCATCGCGCAGCCTGCCATGCCGCCGAGCAGACCCGAACCGATATTGGCCAAACCTTGGCCTTTACATTCGCGGTTCTTGTCGCTCCCGGAATCGGTCAAATCGTCGACGATCGTCGCTGTCATCAACGATTCGAGCAATCCCACCACCGCCAAAGATGCAGAATAAGGAAAGATGATTTTCAGGGTTTCAAGCGTCAATGGAACTTCCGGCCACAAAAATATCGGCAAATCGTCAGGCAGCTCACCCATGTCGCCGACCGTGCGGATGTCCAATCCCAAATAGATCGACAAGGCAGTCAATGCGACGATACAGAGCAACGGCGACGGTACCGACTTGCCGACCGCCGGAATCAACGGAAACAGATAAATAATCCCTAATCCGCTTGCGGTCATCGCGTAAACGTGCCAAGTCACGTTGGTCAATTCAGGCAATTGCGCCATGAAGATCAAAATCGCCAAGGCATTGACGAAACCGGTTACGACCGAGCGCGACACGAAACTCATCAGACTGCCGAACTTGATGTAGCCTGCGACGATCTGCAGCATGCCGGTCAATAGCGTTGCCGCTAACAAATATTGCAGTCCGTAATCCTTGACCAAGGTCACCATCAACAGCGCCATCGCCCCGGTTGCGGCCGATATCATGCCGGGACGGCCGCCTACGAACGCGGTCACGACCGCAATACAAAACGAGGCATAGAGTCCGACTTTCGGATCGACGCCGGCGATGATCGAGAATGCGATCGCCTCGGGAATCAGTGCGAGTGCAACAACGATGCCGGCCAATAAATCCCCCCGGATATTGCCGAGCCAATCTTGTTTTTTCGATAAAAAGAGCATGGTATTCCTGTCAATACAAAACCGTCGACGGCCGGTCCGACCGCCGAATGAAAATTAAGAGAACAAATATGCTCACTCCAATCCCGTATCCTGCCCTGTTTACGAGACGAAAAGAGCCTTCGAAGGCTGTGAGCAAATGTGGAGTGGTTAAGAAAATCAGGGAAAACGCTAAGGTGGCGTATGTGTATGAGTCATCGAGAATAAATTTAATAGTGTAGGAATCCGGTTTAACTTCATAGCGTCAACCAAAACAGCAGCATCGCCAGGCCGACCAGGTAAGCAGCCGTCAGTTTAATTTTCTGTTCCGGCAATAACGCCTGCCAATAAGCTAATTTATTTCTTTTGTATTTGAGCCAGGCTGCGTAACAGCTTCTTTTCAAGCGCCGGACAATACGCGGAAATGCGCGGACGAAACGATAAAATCCATACATTCCGATCAACAAAACCGCATTGACGATAATTGTCTCGCTCTGATGGTGATCGGTATGCAACAGATGTTCGAGTATTTCTTCGATATAGCCTTCGATAAACTCGATTAGCAGATGAAGAATTTCAAAAACCGAATGCACGATTTCGACTGCAAAATCCAGCAGGTCTTCGAAAAAAAACAAAATGATAAACAACCAAAAAAACTGCCGAGCGACTCTTGCGAGCATTTGCCGATCGCTTTCGTCGGGCGATGCCGGAGCGGGCTTTTTAAATAAACCGACTATCCATCCGTTAGTTTGCGATTTCTTCAGTTTTTTAATGAAATCAAACACAATTTGCCTTTGATGTTATTGCCGCGCGTTACGGCACCGAAGAGAATTTTAGGACATATCGGGTTCTTTGCCGCAAATAGCCCCTTTAACCCGGCACAATAGCCGAATGACCAATGCTTGCTCATCCGGAGTCAATGCGCCTAATACCTCGGCTTCAACCCGGTCGGCAATGTCCCACAATTTTTGCATGACCGGCAATGCATTTGCGGTCAACTCGAGCCGATAGACGCGCCGATCATCGCTGTCTTTGATGCGACGCACCAAATTCCGCGCTTCGAGTTGATCGAGCTGCTTGACCAGTGTGATCGGTTTGATATCGAGAATATCGGCCAAATCGACTTGTCGGCAGTTAGGGTTTTCGGACAAATGCACCAAGACCCGCCATTGCGAATGAGTAATACCGATAATTTCGGCATTTTTATTAAACCGCTGACGAATGACGTGACTGATTTCGTAGCTGAGAAAGCCGAAACGAAAATGCATATAGATTGGCTTTAATATAGTAAGCGAGGGGTATTATATTTGATTGGCTCAAACGCAACAAGTGCAAATTCGGTTAAAAACAATCCCGGCGGTGAAGCAGAACACTCAATATCCTTAAATGATCAAGCAATATCAATCGCTGAGGAGCACTAAAATCCTGACAACAACCATGCTTATAGATTATCAAAAAACATGCCGTCACATTTTTACCCATACTTGTATCATTTAGCCTAAATACAACAATATTTTGCATAATGCCAACAGCGTTACTATAATCAATGCCTAACTTTGGTTTCATGGGCCATTAAGTTAAGTCGTCATGTAACAAAAGATTGCCGAAATTCAGACCATAAAGGTGCACTTAATACAGCCATCCGTGGCAACTGGTTCCGGCAATCCATGACGGAATGACGGGTTTCCGATACTTCTGCGGGACGGGTTATTTAACCCGCCCCCAATGTTTCGGTTTACCCTAAACATTTCGGCTTACCTCGGCCAAAGTCTAAACGTTTAGGACGGGGTTGCAAACCCCGTCCCGCTAGATCAAATGCCTAACTTTGGTTTCATGCCGATAAGCGCGTCCTGTTACTCGAATGAATGACGCAAGGGGGCTTGACGGTCGAGTTCCAGATACCACATGAATAATGCCTTTTCCGCACCTTTATGACTCCATTTTCGACACGAAGCAAGATACGGTATTGACTTAATAAAGCCGCCTGACACGAAAGCATTACAAAACACATTGTAAACCTGCACTCTTAAACCGACATTCAACAAACTATCCACCTTTAAAACCATGGCAAAACATACCGCAACGATACAAACCCGCTTGCTCGAATCCATAGCAAAACTTCCTTTGCGTTTTCCTTGGACTCTGTTGTCGTTGTTTGTTTTGTTATGCGCTCTGAGCCTGAATTACACGATCAAAAATCTCGGCATCAACAACAACACCGCCGAGTTATTGTCACAAGAACTGCCATTTCAAAAAGTCAGACTCAAACTAGAGCAAGCATTTCCGCTCGATGCCGCCGCGATTATTGCCATTGTCGAATCGGACACGCCCGAAGAAACTTCTCTCGCCGCCACATACCTAGAACAGGATTTGCAAACGAGGCAAAACCTATTCGAATCGGTTTATATTCCTGACGACAATCCGTTTTTCCGGCAACAAGGTTTTTTATTTTTGGAATTGGACGAACTCGAAGCCTTATCGGAAAAACTGGTCGATGCACAGCCGTTTATCGGCCATCTATCCAAGAATTATCACTTCGCTGGTTTTTTAGACATCCTCTCCCTGGCGCTAACAGAAAGCGATCGCGACTTAACGATGCCGATCGACCCGTTATTAAGCGCTTTCAATGAAACGGTGTCCGCAACCCAAGAAAACCGCCACCATTATTTGTCTTGGCAAAAAATGCTGGCCGAAGACAGCTTCGGAAAAGACCAAACCCGCCGTCTCGTCATTGCTAAACCGCATCTCGATTTCAGCGATTTGATGCCTGCAGAAAAACCGATGGACTACCTCAGAGCGCTTTCCGAACAAATGCAATCGCGATTTCCTGGGGTACGCCTGAGCTTCACCGGTGAAGTCGCGTTGGAACATGAAGAAATGGAGAGCGTTAACGAAAGCATGGTCATTTCCGGGATCGTTTCGCTGATCTTGGTTTGTTCCGCGCTTTGGCTAGGGCTTCGCTCGGTAAGATTGGTTTTCTCGACCTTCATCGCATTGATCGCCGGACTCGTCCTAACCGCAGGTTTTGCTGCTGTCGCCATTGGCCACTTGAATCTGATTTCGGTCGCATTCGCGGTTTTGTATATTGGATTGGGCGTCGATTTCGCGACCCACCTATGCTTGCGTTATCAAGAGTGCCGTCTGCATGCCATGCCCACCGATGCAGCCATTTCGGATAGCATTCATACAGTAGGCCCGTCATTGTTTTTATGCGCCTTGACGACCGCGATCGGCTTTTTCGCATTCGTACCCACCGACTTCAAGGGCGTTTCGGAACTCGGTATCATTTCCGGCGCCGGCATGTTTATCGGCTTGGCGATTTCACTGCTTCTGCTGCCCGCCTTGTTGAAATTAATGCGTTTCAAACCGATAAGCGCGAAGCCGACCGCAACACTGCCCGATTGGCTCTATCGGTTTCCGTTCCGCCATTCCAGGTCTATCCGCAAGATCGCATTGTTATTGGCGGTCGCTAGCGGCTTTATTTTGACGCAATTGACTTTCGATTCGAACCCGATTCATTTACGCGATCCGAAAACGCCGTCGGTTGTGGCTTTTAAGAAACTGCTGCAAAGCAAAACCGACTCGCCATTCATCATTTCCGCACTCACCGACAGCCTAGAAGACGCCGACAACCTAGCCGCAAAATTCAGCACCTTATCGAGCGTTCATCAAGCAATCACACTGAGCAACCTAGTCCCCGAACAGCAAGACGAAAAACTCGACATCCTCGATACGCTCAATTTGATCATGCCCGCGCAACTCGATCGATTCGACCGCGCTTACGAAAAATCGGATATCAGAAGCGCCTTGATCCATTTCGACCAATCGCTGCAACAAGCCTTGTCGCAAAAAGCCACTCCGGTTTCGGCCGAATTGCTTGAACGACTTCGCCGCAACATTCAAGCTTTCATCGACCATGCCGACAAGGCCGAACGCCCCGATTCGGTCTATTCGCAACTGGAAACCAATGTGATGATTTTATTGCCGGAAACGATGCGTATGTTGCGGGATGGCCTGACCGCTACCGAATTCGCAATCGACGACATTCCCGAAACTGTCAAAAGCCATTGGATCAGCCCCGACGGCATCGTCCGACTACTGGTTTTACCCGAACAAGACCTTAACGACCCGAATCATCTAAAAGTATTCGTCAATCAAGTACTCGATACCTATCCGCAAGTATTCGGCTTGCCGATTGGCGACGTCACTTCCGGACAAGCCGTCGTCGACGCGTTCATCCAAGCCTTTTCGAGCGCACTGATATTCATTGTAGCGCTGCTACTGATTATCACGCGCAGCATAAAATCGACGTTATTGGTAATCGTGCCGCTACTGCTTGCCGCGCTACTCACCGGCGCATTCAACGTCCTACTGAACAATCCCTTTAATTTCGCAAACATCATCGTCTTGCCTTTGCTGTTGGGGATGGGCGTCGACAGCGCGATTCATATCGTGCATCGACTACAACACAAACACAGCAATCAAACCGACTTGCTGCAATCGAGCTCGGCGCGCGGCGTGTTTTTCAGCGCATTGACCACGCTGTGCAGCTTTACAAGCCTGGCGTTTACGTCGCACTTGGGAATCGCCAGCATGGGTTTATTGCTATCAGTCGGCATTACGATGACTTTGGCCTGCAGCTTGATCGTCTTGCCGGCACTGATTAACCCAAGCAAGTAGAACTGACCTTACTCACTGTTATTTTCAAAACTTTTAAAATTTATGTTTAAACACTTTTTTCGAATCTTTTTTTTACTGTCTGCCATAAGCTCAACAGTTGTTTTCGCTCATGCCGTGGTCACTGAAACCTCGTTAAAAATAGATCCGGTTCAAGCCGGTAAGAGTAACAATGTGTCGCTGGTCTTTAATTCCAGAGTCGAACTGGCTTTATCGCATTTCGACCTGGTCAAAAAAGGCGATATTCACGAAAGATTAAAGGTCGAACGGGGTCAAAAACGAGGCGAAGTCATCGTAGAGCTTCCTGTACTGGATCCCGGAGAGCATGCGATTCGGCTGAAAGTATTCGCCGCCGACGGTCATTTGACCGAAGACATTATTCATTTCTTTGTCGTCGAATAAGGGTTTTGCAATGGGTGGATTGGCTGATTTTTTAGACTCTCTGGTCGGCGGCGTCGACCGCGTCTTCTTTAGCGCGGCGATCGGCGGATTGGTATGGGGCTTGTTTATATTGAAACCCTGGAATACCAACGAGCGTTATTCCGAGCCGCAACTCAATTCGACCGTCACTCTGATTTACTACGGCGCCTTCGGCCTTGCATTGACACAAGCCTTATCGCTGGTACTAAAAGTATGGTTGATGAACGCAACCTTAGGTGTGTGGCCCTTTCCGGCATTCGCCGGAACCATACAATTTAAAGCCGGCATGGCCCGCATGCTATTGGCTGGAGGCTTGGCATTCTATATCGGTCATAAACTCACCACTCAACCTGCCTCGAAAGACAGATGGTTAATTGCCGGAGTAATCGCCACACTGGTATTGATTGCCGGCGCCTGGCTTGCGCATGGCGCGGGTCGTTACGAGGCACGTATTCAATTGATGACCCTCACCGTAATCCATCAAATCGGTGCCGCGATTTGGGTCGGAGGCATATTTCAGTTACTTAATATTTGGCGATTAGCTCGGCGAAAAACCATAGCCGCCGATATTTGGCCTGCGTTTCTAAAAAAATTCACCTCGCTCGGAATCGCCTCGCTTGCCATTTTACTGCTGACCGGGCTACCGATGACCTTCGAATACATCGATAGTTGGAACGGTTTTATCGGCACAGGCTATGGCAATTTGTTACTGGTCAAGTTATTCATGCTAGGCATTGCCTTGTTTTTGGCTTATTTGAATAACCGCGGAACCCGAGAATATTTCGCGCAACATCGGGAAAGTAATCTCTATCGAGAAATCCCCTATTACATCCAGGCTGAAACCTTTATCTTGATCAGTATATTGTTTACCGCCGTCAGTCTGGCCACCCAACCGCCTGCGGTTGATATTCCGGAAACCACCGCGACTTGGCAGGAAACTCTCGCTACTTTCAAACCGCGAATACCAATGCTGACTTCGCCGTCCCATGAAGAACTGATGGCGGGCGAAGAAGGAAGAACCGCGATTGTCGGTCAAGTCCCGTCGCGCGCGATGGCCGACTGGTCCGACCATAATCACAATGTCGCCGGCGTCTTCGTCGCAACGATTGCATTACTGTCGATCTATGCCAATTTGCGTCCGCCGCCGCCGCATCGCGGCCCCTTATGGCCGCTCGGCTTCGCGGTTCTCGGACTATTTCTGTTCATTCGCAGCGATCCCGAAGTCTGGCCGCTCGGACCGGTCGGCTTTTGGGAAAGCACATTGAATAGCGGCGAGATCCTGCAACACCGCATCGCAACGCTCATGGCCTGCATTATGGGCATACTGGAATATAAAGCAAGGCATCCCAAAAACTCGAATCTAAAATTGATATATATGTTTCCGATATTAGGAGCCATCGGCGGACTGATGCTGCTGACGCACTCCCATGTCGGCTTTCAAGCCAAAACAGCCTTTTTGATTCAAGCCGGCCACACCTTGATGGGTTTTTTTTCCATCATCGTAGCCAGCGCACGCTGGCTTGAAATACAACTGCACGACCCGAAACAAAAACAAATCGCCGGACTAATCTCGGCGTTCGCGATGCTACAAGTCGGCATGATCTTGATGTTCTATCAAGAGCCGCTTTATTAAGCCTTTTGGCCCGCTTCGTTTGATGGTTAATGAAGCATCCATTGAGAAAATACTATGAACCTAGCTAACGAGTATCCATTACTGAGCCTGATCGATAAACCGGCGGATTTACGAAAACTGACCAAAGCCAATCTGATTCCGCTTGCCAAAGAACTTCGCGAGTTTCTGACCCACACAGTCAGTATTTCCGGCGGGCATTTTTCGGCAGGCCTCGGCACCGTAGAGTTGACTGTGGCGCTGCATTACGTATTCGACACGCCGCGCGATCAATTGGTTTGGGATGTCGGCCATCAGGCCTATCCGCATAAGATCCTGACCGGACGCAAGGAGCGCATGACGACGATTCGCACCCGCGACGGCATTTGCGCCTTTCCGAACCGTTCCGAGAGCGAATACGATGCCTTCGGCGTCGGCCATTCGAGCACGTCGATTAGCGCGGCCTTAGGCATGGCGATCGCATCCGGTTTACGCGGCGAGGACAAGCACTGTGTCGCGATCATTGGCGACGGCAGCATCACCGGCGGCATGGCCTTCGAAGCAATGAACCATGCCGGTGCGATCGATGCGAATCTGTTGGTGATCTTGAACGACAACGATATGTCGATTTCTCCGAATGTCGGCGCGTTGAATAATTATCTGACTAAGATTCTGTCGAGTAAGATTTATTCTTCGGTACGCGAAGAAAGCAAGAAAGCTCTCAGCAGCATGCCGAGCGTCTGGGAGCTGGCGCGCAAGACCGAAGAGCACATGAAAGGCATGGTCGTGCCCGGCACCTTGTTCGAGGAAATGGGGTTCAATTATATCGGTCCGATCGACGGCCATGACCTGGACATGCTGGTGTCAACGCTGGAGAATCTAAAACACATTTCCGGCCCGCGTTTCTTGCATATCGTCACCAAGAAAGGCAAGGGCTATGCGCCGGCCGAGAAAGACCCGCTCGCCTATCACGGCGTGCCGGCCTTCGACCCGAGCCGCGATTGTCTGCCGAAATCGGCCCCTTCTCCGCACCCGACGTATACGCAGGTATTCGGACAATGGCTCTGCGACATGGCCGAGCAGGACGAGCGCTTGTTGGGCATTACCCCGGCAATGCGCGAAGGCTCGGGCCTGGTCGCTTTTTCCGAACGCTTTCCGAAGCGTTATTTCGATGTCGCCATCGCCGAGCAGCATGCCGTGACCTTAGCGGCGGGCCTGGCCTGCGAGGGCGGCAAACCGGTCGTCGCGATCTATTCAACCTTCTTACAACGCGGCTACGATCAATTGATACACGATGTGGTCTTGCAGGACCTGGACGTATTGTTTGCGCTCGACCGCGCAGGTTTAGTCGGCCCGGACGGCCCGACCCATGCCGGCAGTTTCGATTACACCTACATGCGCTGCCTGCCGAACATGCTAATCATGGCACCGGCCGACGAGAACGAATGCCGGCAGATGCTCTATACCGGTTATCTGCATAAAGGCCCGGCTTCGGTACGCTATCCGCGCGGCAAAGGCCCGGGCGTGCCGGTCGATTGCACCATGACCGCGCTACCGATCGGCAAGGCCGAATTGCGCCATCAAGGCGGCCGCATCGCGATTCTGGCGTTCGGCAGCATGGTTACGCCGTCGGTCGAGGCCGGCAAGCAACTCGGCGCGACCGTAGTCAACATGCGTTTCGTCAAGCCGATCGATGAAGCATTGATTCTGGAACTGGCCAAGAGTCACGACGTCATCGTCACGGTCGAGGAAAACGTCGTCGCCGGCGGCGCCGGCAGCGCAGTCAACGAATTTCTGCAGGCGCAAAGAATCGTGATGCCGGTGCTCAACATCGGCCTGCCCGATGCCTTCATCGAACAAGGCACGCGCGAAGAATTACTGAGTTTTTGCGGATTGGATACCCAAGGCATATTGCAGAGCATCGAGCAATTTTGCGGATAATGCCGCAGTATCGTGCCGGGGTTCGTGCACATACGCATCAAGCTAAGGATGTCGCTAAAACTAACTTCCTGACTTGCTCATGTTTCTTGTAGGAGCAAGTTCTCATTCGCCTAGGGCGATTAAAATCGCCCTTGTATTGAATTTAGGTCGCTTCGAGGCCGAGAATGTCAAGTTACAATAAATGGCTTCGAGGTCACATTGTCTAAGATTGCAAAAGGGTAATACATGACTTATGTATAGCGATGAGTACGGAAATTAGGAAAGCGTACGGGTTGACCGTTTTAGCTAGATGCGCATGGGTTAGTGCCTCACCCCAGCCTATACTCGACTATTTTGACAGTGCAGGTCGGGATGAAGCAACGCGGAATCCCAGAATAGAAAGTTCACGTTTTGGGTAAATCCATACCCTATGATTCGCAGAATAGTCTATTGAATTGACTTCCTATTTTTCATGATCTTCATGGTGAAATGCTATTTCTAGGTTATACCCATCGCACTTCAAATTTCGGCATTGACGTATGGAGGCACCGGGATGTTCGGCAAAGGCTTTGACAGCAGGGATGCTGTCACAGAGCCTACATGGACGTATTCACCCAGCCCCTAAATTCCATAGCCCATCGGTCATGGTTAATAGTCTTACTAATTTAGGGGCTGGGTCCTTTGACGGACACCCCGGCGCCGAAATTTGACCAGCAAAGGGTATAAAGAAAACGATACGCCCGGTCACCCCGTCAATTTTATATCATTATCCTCGCACCACTCGCGAATAGCCGCTTCGGCAGACTCATTCTCGAATCGGTACCAATCGTCCAGGAGATTTTTGCTTTCCGCCCAATTCTTGAACCGCGAATAGGCTCCGCGCTTTCTGAACATATCCCGGACTTTTTCGCTTTCACTTGGGCAAAACTCAGTGACAAACGATCGGACCAATGAGTTGCCTAGATCAAGATCGTGCTTATGCGGCAAGCCGATATAGCGATCGGGGTCGTCCAGATCCTCGGGTAAATCCTCCGCGTCATCAAAATCAAAATCACCGGAGCGGATATGAATTTTACCGGTTTCGCGCGACAAAAATGCTTCGCTATCCAGGCTGGGATCTGCGCTGATAAATTCAATCGCCTCGATGATTTCAACAATTTTGACAGTCATTGCTTGCTCCGTTTCAGTATTGTGGTCGCATATCAAATTTCGGTTTTCCGGGCGCTCACCCGACGCCCTGTCAGACACTCATCATTATCCATGACGAGCCGGGCGCCCCAACCTGCAAAAACTCAAAGCGCGCCCTGCCGCGATTCTTCGACGAGCGCCTTCAGTCCTTGTAAAGCATCTTCGTCGCTGACCGCCGCAGACATTCGATGGTGCAGTTTTTCGGCATAACGCGCCGATGCCAGACCCGATTTAACCAAGCCGTATTCATGAACGAAAGCGTCGATTTCATACCAGTCCGCGTCGCTCATGACCGACTTTTCATTGCTTACGGCCGTGCGCGCCCAGCCATCGATATCGCCGCCGTATTTTTTATATAATTCGACCATTTCCAGAGTAATCATATTTTGCCTTTATCGGATAGAATAGCCCTATTCGACTTTATTTTAACGAAATCATGTCCAATTCTCGAAGAACATTTTTGATACAATCGGTGATCGCCTGTAGCGGTGTAATCGCACCTCGGCTTGCGTTCGCGGATTGGGCCGAGGACCACTTCGCTCCCGGCAAGCTTGATCGAACGCTGGATCGATTGTACGCCGACGCGACCATCGTCGAATCGGATGCGATCGCGCTCAAATTGCCTCTGATAGCCGAAGACGGCGCCGTCGTGCCCATCACGGTATCGAGCACGCTGGCCAATGTCGAAAGCATCGCAATTCTGGTCGAAAAGAACCCTGTGCCTCTGGCCGCTATTTTCAATATCGCACCGGAAACCGAGCCGTTCGTTTCAGCTCACCTAAAAATGGCCGAAACCTGCGACGTGATCGCGGTCATCAAATCGGGCGAAACGCTTTACAGCGCGCGCCAACAAGTCAAAGTTACGATCGGCGGATGCGGTGGCTAAGATGGCAAACACGAAAATTCGCATCAAGCGCAAAGACGACACGACCGAACTCAAAATATTGATCGCACACCCGATGGAACACGGCCGCAACCGAGACCCCGAAACAAATGAGTTGATTCCAGCGCATTACATCAAAACGTTGACCGTTCGCCATAACGACAAAACAATAATCACCGCCCGGATGGCCGGCAGCATCTCGAAGAATCCATATTTCGCCTTTGTGTTGAACGGCATCGAAATGGGCGACCTGATTCGAGTCGATTGGACCGATAACCGGGGACTCACCGGCAGCGCCGAGCAAATCTTGACCGATCCGTCATGACCAAAACCGCACTGTTTGCCGGCGCCCTGCTCATCTGCGGTTTTGCCGATTCGACACATGCCAATCCTGAACAGGACCGAAGCGCCTTCGTCGAACATTATCGAAAGCTTTTTCCGACGTTGTCGCTTCAAGATTACGCCGACGGCGTTTACGCGATCGATCCGAATGCGCGCGAATCCTGGCGAGCGATCGAGGAGTTTCCGCCTTACGAATGGGCGATCGAAGAAGGCAAAACCCTATTCAACACCCCTTTCGGCAACGGCGCACATTATGCCGATTGCCTGCCGGAACGAGGAGTCGGAATCGCGCAGCTTTATCCGGTTTGGAACGGTGAAAGCGGCGAAGTCGTCACGCTTGCGAAAGCCCTGAACGACTGCCGGCAACGAAACGATGAAGATCCTCTTCCTTATCAGAAAGGCGAGATCGCCTCACTGCTCGCCTATCTGGCCTACACCAGCAGGGGGAAAACCATCGCGATCGAAATCCCCGCTTCCGACCCGCGCGCATTGGCCGCTTATGAAGCCGGCAAGGACTATTATTACCGGCGGCAAGGTCAATTGAATTTCGCCTGCGCGACCTGTCATGTGCAAAACGCCGGCAAACTGCTGCGTTCCGAATTGTTGAGCCCGTCGTTGGGCCATACCAGCCATTGGCCGGTGTATCGTCTCAAATGGGGCGAAACCGGCACATTGCACCGGCGTTTTTCAGAATGCCTCAAACAAATCAGAGCAGAATCTCCCGGCGCGCAGAGCGAAGAATTTCGTAATCTCGAATACTTTTTAAGCACAATGAGCAACGGCATTCCGATTAACGGCCCGAGTATCCGCAAATGATTCACACCCAACCGAGTTGCACCGACATTTTCGAATCGGGGCTGATGCCTTGCGAAGAGGCGCTGTCCCGTATTTTAAACAATCTACCTGCAATCGAAGGCTACCAAAGGTTACCGATCGAAAAAGCGCGCGGTCGAGTCTTGCATGAAACCGTCGTATCGGCGTCGAATGTTCCGCCGCACACCAATTCGGCGGTCGACGGTTACGCGCTGCACAGTTCCGATCTTCCGGATCAAGGCATCGCTCGTCTAGCCGTTAAAGGCATTGCTTTGGCCGGAGAACCCTTTCGCGGCAGCATCGAAAAAGGAACTTGTCTGCGCATCATGACCGGCGCCGCGATGCCGGAAGCGCTCGATACCGTGATCATGCAAGAGCATGCCGAAATTAAGGACGGTTTCATCACAATAGACTCCCGACATAAGGCCGGCCAAAACGTTCGCCGCGCCGGGGAGGACATCAAACAAGGCGAAACCGTATTGGCTTCCGGTAAACTGCTGACTCCGCCCGATATCGGCCTGCTTGCTTCCCTGGGCATTTGCGAAGTCAACGTCAAACGCAAATTGACCGTCGCGATCGCATCGACCGGCAACGAAATCGTCGCGCCGCATCAAATTCCGACCGAAGCAGGCATTTTCGACAGTAACCGCTACAGCTTGTTCGCGGCATTGGACAGATCCGACATCGAGATCATCGATCTCGGCATCATCGAAGACGATGCCGAAGTGCTTTTGCAGCGCTTCAATGAGGCAGGCCGCCATGCCGACGTGATTATTTCGACCGGCGGCGTCTCGGTCGGCGAAGCCGATTTTACGAAGACGGCTTTGAAAAATTCGGGACAAGTCGATTTTTGGAAAGTCGCGATCAAACCGGGCCGGCCGCTTGCATTCGGGCGCATAGGCAATGCCGCCTTCTTCGGGCTGCCGGGGAATCCGGTTGCCGTGCTGGTGACTTTTTATTTTTTTGTGCTGCCGGCTTTGGAAAAAATGCTCGGCATCGTCGACAAGCCGATAGCCCCGACCTTAACGGCAAGAACGACCGAAAATTTACGCAAAAAACCGGGCCGAACCGAAATCCAACGCGGTATTGTCAGCCGCGACGAAAACGGCGACTGGATCGTCAAGACGACCGGCAAACAAGGCTCGGGCATTTTGATGTCGATGAGCAAAGCCAATGCGTTTATTATTTTGAATCATCAAGATACATCAAAATCCGCCGGCGATTGGGTTACCGTAATGCCCTTTTGCGGCATGTTTTAACCCCTCTCAATAAATTATTAGATATTTAATGTCAATTCTGTTAGATTTACATTTGACTTTCATCTGAACGCATGCTAGGTCGCAGGATCTCATGACAACTCAGCTTTTCTGTTGTCACGGCAAATGGACACAACCAAAAATTATTACAATAAAGGGGGTAGCTATGATTACCGACGAAATCATGATCACCATGGCCGCTACACTGTCGACCACATTGATTATTATGCTTCTGGCTATAAGAAACACCGTACATAAAAAACGACTCAGAAGAAGCCTCGATTGGCTCGAAACCGCCAAACATTCGAAATACGATACCGCACATTTCCAAGATTTAAAAAACGGCATCGACCCTGCTTACATCTATAGCGGCAATTCAAGTACCTCAACTTTTAAGTTATCGCTGAAAATTTCCTTCGGCATTGCCGTATTACTAGGGTTTTCTTGGTGGACTTTTCAGTTATTCACGAAAGGCGTTTTAATCTGGGCTGCGGTTTCAGGTTTATTTGCCGTCATCGGCTTGATATTGCCTTTTCTGATATGGCGAGAGGTTAGGCAACGGGAAGAAATCAAAAGCCGGGCAGGACGGACACTCAAGCAAATTGAAAAAAACCTCAAGCAATCTCACTCTGAAATATCGGAACAAAGCCGAAAACCCGCCGCATCCACGGTATCAATAATTGAAAGTGCTCCGGTTAGAGACACTACAATACGGGTTGAACAAAAGATTCCGATTCCCGAAGATTCGGTATTGAGACGTCACTTATTGTCGCAGTTGCGCACCGAAGTCGAAGCAACATTATTTCCGCGCCCGGCCGATTGCGTATTGCTGCGCCACTACGGGCAATTAGTCGAATCCGAAGCGGAAAACCGCTTACTTAACCCGGAGGCATTACAACGATTTAAACTTATCGATGGCATCGAAATACCCGACGCTGCCGCGTCTGCTTCGATTATCGACGTAAAGGAAAAATCAAGTCCAATCGAACTCGCAATCGTCGGCACGCCAAGCAAATCCGACTTTAAGCACGAAATCCCCGAGGATAGCGTATTGAGAAGACACTGGTTGACGCAACTACGCACCGAAATCGAAACGTCACTGTTTCCGCGCCCGACAGAGGCAACTCTGCAGCGCCATTACGATCAACTCATCGAGGCGGAATTAGCCTCGCATTTAAAATGGAACACAAACTGGATCCGATAGATCGATTATTATTCCTTTCAAAACATTAGGCCGGTAGAGACAGTCGCCTCGTCTCTACCGGAATATCTGCCAAACCGATAACGAATACCGTCAAGACTCGCTCAAAGCGCCCCGACTCTCATCGACAAATTTTTCGGTATCGTCATCCAACTGTCGACTCGTCCGCCCTAACGGCTCATGAACATACAGCGACTTGGATAACGCCTTGGCGCTGGAAAATTTAGTGTCTTTAACCGGCGGCTTCATTTGATATTTAACCGGCATTTGATGGTCTGCCAATTGCAATTCCGGATTGAATACTTTATCGAATTTAAACAGATTCTTCGCAAAGTTCGTTTGGCCGCGCATTAAATTGCCGACCAAGACCTTCGTCACATCGCGCATAGCCGCCCACCCCATGTGTTTTGTAAACATCACACGCTGAGTTTCGACCAATTCCGCGTAAAACTCCTCTATCGGTAAACGCGTCGGCAGCACCGCATGCTGAATATCGAACAATCGATAATCGCGGGTCGTCAAATTACGCGACTCGGTTAGCCAGCTCTCGGTTCCCGGATAAGGCGTATTGACGCTGATATTAACAATTTCAGGAACTTCTTTACACCATTCCCTGACCACACGGAAACGCTCATGATCCCAATCGGTATCGGCAATGATGTTGATCGCGACATTGATACCCAGAGTCCGCGCAAACTCTAAAGCCTCGAAATTACGACTCAAATCAATACGTTTACGATATTTTTCGAGCCCGTCCTGATCGATCGACTCGATACCCAAGAACATGTAGCTCATCCCAAGCTCCTTCCAAAACTTGAAGACGTCTTTATTACGCAGCAACACATCGCCGCGCGTTTCCAAATAATATTCTTTCTTAATGCCTTTCCGAGCCAAGGCCTCGCCGATTTCGAAGCCCATTTTTTCTTGAATAAATGCGACATCGTCGACAATGAAAATACCGGGCTCGCGAATTTTTTCCATTTCTTCGACAACTTTATCGGGACTCATCACGCGATAACTTCGTCCATAGAATGTCCAAGCACTGCAGAACGAACAGTCCCACGGGCAACCTCGGGAAAATTCGATCGACGCACAAGGATCGAGCGTACCGAGAAAATATTTATTACGATGTCGGACTAAGTCGCGAGCCGGCGCAAGATTGTCAAGATCAGGGATAAACGTCGGCTGTCCGCCCTCGCCTTTCATCGTCACCACACCGGGCACGTCATGAACGTTTTCTCTGTCTTCCTTTATGGCTTGGAACAACAAAGGAAGACCCGACTCGCCCTCCCCTTTGAGAATAGCATCAAGACTGCCTTCGCCGTGTTCCAATAATTCTTCGGCGGTAAACGACGCACTATGCCCGCCGATAAAGACAAAACTCTTCGGCAAACGAGCTTTCACGGCTTTAACGAGATCGATGACCTCGGGAACATTGGCCAAATAATTCAACGAGAAACCAACGATATCGGGTTGCCAATCGTCCATTAACCGAAATAAATCTTGATGAGACTCTACTTGCAAGTCGATCAACCGTGTATCGTAACCTTGCCGCCGGGCCGTTTCGGCAACTTGTTCCAGCCCAAGCGGCTCAAGGCGTAAAAACACCTTGGTATACATCAGCGGGCTAGGATGAACAGCAAGAAATTTCATGTTTTCGACTCCTTATCAGACCATTGTATTCGTAATAATTGTACAAAACTTCCAAAAATAGTATCGACTCACTATAAAAAAACTTACTATAACGGTCAAATTTATTTAGGATTTCGTGAGAAATAACTTTTTTGGAGCCATGAGTTTTGTAGCGCATCACGCTCTTTCCCAAGCTCCAGCTCTCATCGCTATATACCTTTCGCACTCCAAATTTAGGGATGGGCCTTTGACGGACGCCCCTGCGCCGATTTTTGATAAACGAAGGGTATAATAATTCCTGATTAGCAAGATGCTTCAGCTTGCTGAAGCCAATTGTCCGAGCAGTGGCCAGTCGTAGCCACTTCTGCGGGACGGGTTATTTAACCCGTCCCCAACGTTTCGGTTTGCCCTAAACATTTCGGCTGACTTCGGCCAAAGTCAAAACGTTTAGGACGGGGTTGGAAACCCCGTTCTGCTAGGGATATGCTGGTTTTTGGGCTTTAGCTGAAGAAACTTGCTAATCAGGTAATAATTTGCCCCGCACCTAACTTCTTGACACTTAATAATGGCGTTGACAGCCCCGGCGCCGAAATACGGCTAGCAAAGGGTATCTTTTAAATTGGCGAATTCAAAACTTTTTAATGAAATTAATTATAAAACTATTGTTCTCATCGCTTTTGGTTTTTCTGGTCCTGACTATCACCTTACTGCTGCTAGTCGTGGAAGACAAACCCAAGCTAAGAGCAAGACCTGATATCACCCCCGAGCAAATAGCTAGAGGAAAACAAATTTTTGTAGAAAACGACCCGCGACGCCTAGCAACCGGCACGATAGCAAGAGCCAGCATTGAACAGAGAGACCTGGACCTAGCCGTCAATTATTTCGTCAATCAATATTTCGGCGGCGTTGCCGGTTTAACAATCAAACAAGATCGAGCCATCATTGAAAGCACTCTAAAACTACCTTCAAACCCACTGGGCAATTATTTAAACTTAACAATCGAACTCAAGCAAACACATAGTCTTCCTGAAATCGACCATCTATCGTTGGGCAAATTAAGAATACCCGGACTTATAGCAAATAATTTAAGCAAAAGTATCTACAGCCTTATACTACCGGATGCCGATTGGAAGGCGCTTCAAGCCATGATCAGAAAGGTCAGATTCATCAACAAACGAATGATCGTGACTTATAAATGGCATGAAAATTTACCGACCAAACTCAGCGGCGCTCTTTTACCCGAACAAGAACAGCATCGAATTGAAGTTTATCAGCAACGTTTGGTAATACTAACGCGCGCGCCCAAAAAGCACTTGAGTTTGACCGAGCTCACGCAACCCTTATTTCAATTGGCAAACGAACGCAGTCGCCGAAGCGACCCGATTGGTGAAAACCGTGCCGTCATTCTGGTGCTAACGTTATACGCCAACCGTTTAACGCTTAATAAAATCATTCCTTCACTAAAAAGCCAATATCGTCCGATTTGGCGAACCGTGACTCTCAATCAACGCAACGATTTAAGCAAACATTATTTAGTGTCGGCTACGCTTGCAGCCTATGCCGGCACGCCATTGGCCGACGCCATAGGATTATATAAAGAACTGGAAGATTCGAGAGGCGGCAGCGGCTTTTCATTCATCGATATGACCGCCAATCGGGCCGGCACGCTCATGGGCGAGCTCGCCGTGCAAAATCCATCACAAGCCGGAAAAATTCAAGCATTTATGAGCACGGCCCAAGAGCGCGACATCATCCCGAAAACAGCCGACTTACCCGAATATCTTGCAGAACAGGAATTTAATCGACTCTACGGCGGTTTAGAAGGCGCCGCCTATCAGAAAATGATGCAAAAAATAGAGCATCGAATCGCCCAATTACCGATTAACAAACAATAAACAGCGCTCCGATTTCTATTCGGAGTCCCGCTAGCATTAAATTACCTGATTAGCAAGTTTCTTCAGCTAAAGCCCAAAAACCAGAATATCCCTAGCAGGACGGGGTTTGCAACCCCGTCCTAAACGTTTTGACTTTGGCCGAAGTTAGCCGAAATGTTTAGGGCAAACCGAAACGTTGGGGACGGCTTAAATAACCCGTCCCGCAGAAGTGGCTACGACTGGCCACTGCTCGGACAATTGGCTTCAGCAAGCTGAAGCATCTTGCTAATCAGGTTAAATTAAGCCGTTCGTGGTGAGTCTGTCGAACCATGGATGGCTTAATTTATCGACTCGGACGCATCCATTCCCCTTCGACAAGACTCTCCTGAGCGCAGCCGAAGGGCCCAAGACGAACGGAAAAGTCCTTTTTACTTAATGGCATTGCGTTCTCCGTCACCCGCGCGCCGAATTTTGATCTACGATGGGTATGTATCGCGAAATCCTTAGTAAATTTTTGGCACGATACGCCAAGGCACCTTTTTCCGGTATTGCAACCAATCTTCGCCGTACTTTGCCAAGCACATCGCATCATCGCGCTTTTCTCTATGCAGAAGCAAAATGGTGAAATATACGATATGGAAATAAGGTATGGGGCTACCGAAAGCAGCGGGCAAACACCACGAGAGTGCAATCATCAAATCGCCGAAGTAATTCATGTGACGAGCAATGCCCCACCAACCGGAAGTCAGTAATAATGAACCTTGCTTGGTTTTAATATATTTTGCCGGCTTCCCCCACACAATCCGGTTTGGATCGCGCCGAAAATGATGCTTTTGGATATTGGCGCCCCGAAAAATTGCATAACCGGCCAAATTCAAAGCCACAATAGCAATAATGCCCCATACGGGCAGGTCATGGGTATGATGGACCAAATACTGAGCCTGCAAGGTATAGGTAAAAGGCAACCACACCAAGTCTCCCCAACAAAGCATCCAGCCAAACTTCTCGTGCTTGATATCCCAAGTCGTCAGGACGGCTTCTTCATGGATAAAGTAATCGATCAAATAAAAACTTTGAAACCCCACCACGAGCAACATCGGGACAGTCACCGTGCCGTGCAATTCATACTGTTTGGCCGCCATCGAAAGATTCATCAGTAACCAAAAAATCATGCCGGGGCGGGCTTCGCAAAACAGCTTGAGATCAAGAGATCCAATCCGTGGGTTAAGCGCCGTTCCCATGAAATAATCATAAAAAGGACGTCCGGTCGGCCGCTCCCATTGCTTCCCGTTTAAGCCCCAAAAATAGAGAAAACCCGCAAAAACAAAGGTAAAAATATTCACTACAGTAAGCAATGGGCCGAGTTGGTCATACAAAACGGTAGCGTCCAACCACCCCATCGTTACCAAACCGAACACCACGGCCAGGGTAAAAAGGAAAGAAAATATTCCATTCATCCGATAATCGAGCCGACTGCCGTCAGGCAATTTCATGCCTTGAACGGTCGGACCAGGCGCCCAAACCTGCAACGCGGCCTGACCTAAAAACCAAGCCGCGTAAAGGCCTGCGGCATGCCAGGTCGGCGGCGCAACATGAGACCAAAACCGCCGCCAAGCCGCCGCGTCGCTAGTGAAGACCAGTTCACCTTGGTAATAAGTGACGCAAATCCATAAATAATAGACCAGTGGCGGCAGCGCTATCATGAGCACAAGCCATGAAAAGCCGAAACCGTATTTCTGACGAACCGCATCGACGGCCGCATTGTCTCTCGATTCTTGTTCACTCATTATCCGCTCCTTTTCAATACTAAAACTTCTGATTGACTAACAGCTCCCGTAACGCCATTTTTCCGTATAACCAAACCGTCTCGGCCAAGGTCGTCCCATCGACGGCACTGAATACCACATCGCCTAGAATAAGCGGAAAAGCGGATGGTATGAATCCTCGGCCATATTCCAACATCCAAGCCGAATCAGGGATCTTAAACCCATTGACGCTACCACGTTCCAGAACGGTATGATCGCCGGGCCCTGCCACTTCGCGTACTCCACAACGGTCTTTCCGATAAGTCCAAACCTCACCGGCCATAAAAAAATCATGTATCTCCATGCGGTAGCGGCCGGAAAAGCCTTCCGTACCGACCGGCGTTCCGAAAATGATCAAATATTCAGTAAAAGATGCATGGAGTATCGTCATCACACCGGTCGCACCCGCCGTCAAGCTGAATAGCCATCGGCGATTTGGATTGGAATCGACGTGTTTGGGGTAGGCCCGGGCGGTTTCTTCCACTATTACTTTCACCATTTCGTCGTGGGTCTTCCCGATTCCTTGCAAAGCAATGGCATGAAGACGATCGATATCGAATATATAGCTCACTGACTTCCTCCTTTGTCGAGCTTGAGGGGTGTTAAGGAATATACACGAAATAACCTTCCGAAACAGTAAGGTTGATGAAGGCCTGGTAATCGCCACGGTAAATGAAAGCATGGAAAGAGTGGTGAGGATGCGGTCATTCGCCAGGCAGGACCTGTGAAACCTTCCATGGAGGCTTGACGGCAGCTCAAACGCCAAGGATGGCGTGAATGCAGATTTTGCAGGAGCAAAAATCTGCCCTGCTGCCGACATCCTCGCTAGCCACACCCATACCTTCATAAAGTTAGCCATTTTTTGACTATAAAAGGAGTAGGCGCTGTAGTCTCTATGCTCCCTCACCAAACGTTAGATTAGGGACGGCCGAGAATACCCAGATACAATAAATGGCATCGAGGTCACATAGACTAAAATATGCTGTTACCCAGCTCCAGCTTCACGACAATCAAGGAAGATTAGACGAGCGATCGGGGCTGATTGGGAATGTTATATCGGTCACAGGAAGCTGGAGCTTCCGGAGTGTCTTTCCCAAGCTGGGGCTTGGGAAAGAGCACGATGCGGGTTGGCCGTTTTTAGCTTGATGCGTATGAACGAGAACCCCGGCGCCTTAGGCACTGCCGAAATTTGAAGCGCGAAAGTATATAGCTTATTTCCAAACGTTCATGATGCTAGTGAAATCGTCCGTCCATGAACGAGCATCGGCGTAATGAGGCACTCTTTGCCAATTATGCTGCAAGTCGGCATTGACTAAAGGCAGAAGGTCCGCTTCTTTTCGAGCCAGAATGGCCCAATCCGATCGATAAACAAAAGGAATATTTTGCTCAGGCCTAAATTCTTGCAGCAACAGCGTCAATCCCAATTTTTCCGCATGATCCGCCAACACCTTCTTCAGCTCCAGATAACGGTTGGAAATGTGGAAAACCAACAAACCGTGATTTTCCAGCCTAGAAAAATACAACTCCAAAGCTTCCTTGGTGAGCAAATGGGTCGGTATCGAATCCGAAGTAAACGCATCGATAACCAATAAATCAAAAGGATTTGGTTGATTTTCCAATGTGATTCTGGCGTCCCCGACTTGAATGTCGTAACCGCTGATACAATCCGTTAAATAAGTAAAATACTCTGGGTTCGTTGCGATCTGCACAACGGCCGGATCGAGTTCGAAAAATGTCCAGTGTTGAGACGCTTTGGCGTAACCGGCCATTTCTCCAGCTCCAAGACCGACAACTCCGATCCGCCAAGTGTTGTTTTGGTTGTTGTAATTCGCAAAAATGGAACCCAAAGGCCCTTGCGGACTGTAATAGCCGTTCGGCGTGCATTGTCGATTGACATCGTTCAACAACTGCAAGCCATGCCGGGTTGTGCCGCTATAAATTTCATGCAATGTGTGCGTATTGTTGTCGACATTGAGATCCGAAATTTTCTTGACCGACAATACGCCATAAAAATTTCGGCTTTGATGTAAGAGCTGGTCTCCGCCTTGATGTTTTTCCGGAGCCGCACAGGACAATACCAACAGTCCAACCAAAGGAAAATACAACGAATTTTTTTTAAATAGAAAGTAGGCTGCGCCCATTAAAGCAATAATCGCAAAACTAATGAGAAATGCATCGTCCAGTTGTTTGACACTGATCGATAAAATGACCGCAAACGTAATGAAGTAAGCGCTAAAAATAATTTTCGCCAAATGTTCCTTAACATACTGACCAATGCCATTGATTGGGTTCAACAGCAATGCGCAAACAATCATCAGTGGATATTCGTAAATCGAGCTGAATATAAACGGCGCGATAAAGCTGTTAAAAATACCGCCGAGCATGCCGCCGAAAGACATGATTAAATAATATTGAGTGAGATAGTTTGTCGAGGGGCGTTTCTTAGCTAACTCCCCATGACATACCATGATGGATATAAAGAAAACGAATAAATGAATCAATAATTCAACTGAAAAAGAGGCCAGTTTTTGATTCGAAAAGTAGTAAATCAAAAAGGGTGCAACCAGCCAAGGCTGTATCAATAATATTTTTTTATGAATCGCCGCACCGTAACCGGAAAATACCAAAATAAATGAGAACAAATACAAGGCTAAAGGAATAACCCATAACAACGGCACCGTAGCGATATCGATGCTGATGAAATTAGTCGTGCCCAATAACAAACTAGAAGGCACAAACGCCAATAATAACCATTGAATTTGTAATTTCGGTTCAGGCTTTTCGACTAGATTAATACTTGATGCCTTATTGACTGCAGGTTGAAAGTGCTGCTGTTTCAGAACTAGCATACACAATGAAATCAAGCCTATCAGTACAAGAAAACCCGCACTCCAGTACTGCTGTTGCTGGCTAATACCGATGGCGGGTTCCAGTAAAAAAGGATAGCTCAATAACGCGATCAAGCTGCCGGCATTACTGGCGATCGAAAGATAATAAGGGTCGTTACTGGTCTGATGGCCGATTTTTGAAAACCACTTTTGCAATAAGGGCGAGTTAGTGGACAACACGAAAAACGGCAAGCCTATCGACACAAATAAAGTCGACAACAACCAAATACTGGGATTTTCCGAACTGGGCGGCCTGCTACCCTCAGGGATACTTACCGGAAGGAAATAAAGACTGATAAGCAGTATCGAAAGATGGATGGCAAGATGCTTTCGATAGCCAAAGCGAGTGGAGAGAAAATGGGCATAGAGATAGCCCAGAAAGAGGATGCTCTGATAAAACACCATACAGGTATTCCATACGGATGCAGAGCCGCCTAATAAAGGCAAAAGCGCTTTCCCAAACATCGGTTGTAAAACAAACATTAAAGAAGCACTGCTGAATAACGTCAACGCGAACAAGAAGATAGGAAAATTATCGCGTCTGATTTCACTTTGATGTGTAATGTCCATACGCCCCCCCTAAATAACTAATTTACGGTGAAAATTAAGTTTTGACCGGACTAACCTCTAATTTGGCAATAATGATCGACAGGCTTATGGGCGTGTCGGACGAGTATTTCTTGACTGCAATAGTTGGATATTATGATCGATTTCACATTTTTTCAAGCCCTTGATTAAAAAAACTTACCTTTCCGCACAGTAACTAAATAACTTATTGTTTTTATTGATTCTAGTTAAGCCGACACCAAAGCGCTCATGTCCGTTACATGACAATAACCTTAAAATTTTTATGGCTAGTGCTTGCATAAAAAAAGCTAAAGCGTTATTTATTTAATGACTCAACCGGCAACACCTCTTTTCTATAACAAACCTAATAAACTAAGGATTCGGTCATAAATAACTTCCCTATTTTTAATGCAGGGTAAGCAGGTTCGGTTGCTCGATTGGCAGGTGTCGGCGGCAGGGAAAGCCGCCGTCAAGCCTACACGGATGTATTTACCCAGCACCTAAATTATCTATGTAATCCATCATGGCCAATAGGCTATGGAATTTAGGTACTGGGTTTACGGCGTCCTGTCAAGCGAGTTACCGAACCCGCTACAAAACTCATAGCTCCAGGAAGTTATTTTTCACGAAATCCTAAGAGGTAGTAGACTATGAAAACAACACTAATCCTGACAGTTACACTGATTATCGCTGTCATTGCATACTGGATTTACCGTCCCAGCACTCATGATGCCACATCGGACTATACCGTTCTTCAGCATGTAGAGGCATGCAAAGCTGAGCTTGGGATCACCCGAAAATTGCCGGTACTCTCATGTTTAGACGGCACACAAGTGCCTATTTATGTAGACAAAAAAGAAATTCAAGAAGATAACTGGGAAAAACTCCTCTCCAACTCGAAAAGATGCGACAACCCGCATTGGCTGGGCGGCGATATGGGCTGCTGGACCTACTCGCATTTACAAATTAAGCAACTCGATGACGACAACATCATGGCGCTCAACTGCCGGCAAAAAGGAAATCAATTCGAAAAAGATTGGTTTCGAAAAACCAAAGCCAATCTCGGCATGAACCAGCAGCAAAGAAAAGAACGATTTGAGAAAGCATCTAGCACCGAGAGAACCGAACTCTATTATCTTTACAATACTTTTAACGATATCGGCATTATCCTGCGGAATACAAAAACAGGAAAAAGTTGTTATCTCACTCAATATGGCGAAGCAGTGGTCGGTTTTTTGCCGCCCCTCGATGCCCCCCTGCCTAGCAAGGACGATTATTTAGATCAATACAATCCGGAGCAAGCAAGACCACCGAAAGACTTTCCGCAGGATCTTTGGTACCGTGATGCCAACCAGGCTTTTAAATCGCCGGCGTTTACCGCAGAAGCCGGTTGCGTTGCCTGCCATAATGCGCACGGTGTCAAATACAGTCCGTACATTAATTCAAAACACGGCCTACCGGATATTTACACGATGGCGCCTTTACCCTTTTTAGCGGTTGGCAAGCCTTTTCAAAATTTCTTCAATAATCATAATATTCTCCAGATTACAACCGATTCTATCGATGGTGAACCACAACTCTGCACTCAGTGCCATAAAATGACGACCTCCGGAACTTGCGGTTATAGTTTTGAACTTGCCACGGGTCATCCGGACAAAACGCTGAGCACCTGGCTAACTTCGGGTCCGAGTGAAAGAAACTGGATGCCGCCGATTACCGTCGATCCGGCCGTGATAAAAAAACATGTCGCCGCAATGAAATGCTGTTGCGACAACCCTCAGTCCCAAGGATGCAAAACCCGCAAATTCGGTCCAACTCTTGCCGATCTTCCTGAGGGTTTCGATAGAGGGGAAGGCTGGATCAGCGGCCAAGAGCCTGGTCTTTGTAAAGACATCATGGAGTCCTATCAATGGAATGCCGATAAGTTTTGATTAGGTGCTGATGCTGCACAATGTTTATATGCTCATCGCAGATCAAAATTCGGCGCCGGGGTGCCCGTCAAAGGACGCCGTGGACCCAGCACCTAAATCCAGAACCTAAATTCCATAGGTCTTTGGCAATGATTCAAAATCATGGCTTATTTAGGTGCTGGATGAATTATCCAAGACAATTAACCATGGCCAATGGGCTATGGAATTTAGGTGCTGGGTAAATACCTCCATGTAGGCTCTATGCCAGCTCCATGCTCGCAAAGCCTTTGCTAGGTACCCCGGCGCCTCCTTAGGCACTGCCGAAATTTGAAGTGCGAAAGGTATAGCTTGTTTTTTATTACCATGAAGGGCATGAAGATAATGAAGGGAATTGAGTGTTTTATAAAATTGACCCCAACGTCAATACAGAAAACGGCCTAATTTAAGGTGGAGTCTGCTCTTTAAAAAAATATTATTGCGTCGCATGCGTTTTAATCATTCACTTTCGGTTCATGGCGGACTGTGCACAAAGGGTGCGCTGCCCCCCCCCCAGATATAAAAAAACCCGCTCGAAAGCGGGTTTTTATGTTCAAAACCGATGAAAATTATTACTTAATTTTCCATCCAGATCAATTCTACACGGCGGTTTTGAACTCGACCTGCTTCGGTTCTATTATCGGCAACAGGGCGATTGGGACCGTAACCTTTAGCGTGCATACTATCGGTTACTCCTTTGGCTCTCAGGTAATCAACAACCGATTGCGAACGGCGCTCAGACAATCTCATGTTGTAGTTGTAGCCACCTTCACTACTGGTATGACCTTGAACTTCGATTTCTTTTTCTTGCGGATAGGCGATCAGTTTTTCAGCGACTCCATCTAAAATTGCCTTTGCTTCCTCGGTCAGTTCGGCAGAATCGAATTTGAAGTTCACACCTCTGAGCTCGATACTAATAGGACAGCCTTGCGCATCAACCTTACTCCCGGAAATAGTACCCGGGCATTTATCCAAACAATCGTTGACGCCGTCTCCATCAGAATCCAGGGTCGAACAATCCTGGGCAGCTGCTGGGGCTGGTTCGAATTTCACAGGCGTAACTGCCGCTCTCGGTTTTTCTCCAAATGGAATCACAAAACCGACATTAACGGTCATGTCATGATATTCCTCGGTACCGGGACGCAGATTGGCGTTGAAGTTATTGTTGTAACGGTAACGCACATCACTCCGCAGCAGGAAGTTATCATGCAATTCGTAAGTAAAGCCGACACCGCCTTCGCCGGTAATCGAAGCTGCGCTATTCCCAGGCACGCTGGTATTCATGCCGCCGATGCCGGCAACAATATATGGAGAAAAGGTATCGCGAAAAAAGTAATATTGTAGATCCGCTGAACCGCCGGTTAAATCCCAACGCCCTTTGGTTTGGCCTGTTTCGGCGTTATTGTAGCCACTGAAACCTTGGTAAAAACCTCTTAACTCGACGTTGAAATGGTCGTTAAGCATTTTCCCGAAGCCCATACCGCCGCCCCAGCCGTCTTTAGCACCACGGTCGCCACCTGATTTGATGAAGGTGCCGAATGGCGCAACATACCAGCGATCATCTTGCGGCTCCTCGGCCCAAGCCGAAGGAATGGCGACAAATCCTGCCAATAAAGCACTAGCCATTATTTTTTTTAAACACATAACAACCTCTAAGTTGAATAAAAAACCTTCAACAAACCGGGGGTCTTGATAGGAATGACCGATATGAAAAATGGTTACTTTTTAAGAAAAACTCAAATTGCATGCAATTTTAACAAAGTCCGTTGTGTTTTTACAACAAACACCTGCCGTATTTATACAACTTCAAGTGGCGTATAGTTTACATCATTATTTTTCTATCAACCTAGTTTTTATTTAAAAAACATTATTTATCAATAGCAATAGACTCTAAATTTAATACTTTATTTAGCTAATTAAATGTTTTGTTATCGCCACGCCAAGATTGTATTTTTTTCGCAACAACAAACAAAATAACAGGCTTTATATATGCCGTGAAGTAATTATTCACACCCCCTATCGTTCCCACGCTCCGGCCATAAGTATCTACACATCTTTATCATTTAAAATCATGCTGTTATAAAGTTTCTTCTGGTTTATTATGAAGATAGGGACTAAAAATTTAGGTTTTTAATCTACTTTTTTATCCTAGATCACAGAAAAATTAACTTAACTAATTGTTTTATAAAGCTGAAAACTTGTGTAGATACCTATGCGCTCCGGCGTGGGAATGAAGACCGAGACGATCTAGCGTCTCGTACCGCTGGAGCGGTACTCAGGCGTTCCCACGCAGAGCCTCACTGCCATTAAGTTAAGCCGTTCGTGGTGAGCCTGTCGAACCATGGACGCCTTAACTTATCGACCCAGGCTTTTCCATTCACCCTTCGACAGGCTCAGGGCGAACGGAAAAATCCTTAACTTAATGGTAGTGACGCAGAGCGTGGGAACGATAATTGCCGGGGGGCTGAATAGTTACGCCGTGAATGTTTTAGTTTATTCACGAAAATCGTGAGCATCCCTGAGTCCGGAATCGCAACTTTCAACGGAGATAGCGAGGTCATACCAGCCGAATAACCCTTATACAGAGCCCAACTGACAAACTATGCTGAAATTGCCAACATTCGAAAACACTGTGTTCACTCTATGTAATGGTATTTTTTTTAATATTGGCATATAGTTGGACTTAAGCCCTCCGTCATAACCCAGCGCAGCAGAGAGACACCATGGAATCGTTCATTCAAAATCTCGTTGAAACCCACGCAAGGCGCCCAACTCGGCTTTTAGCAATATTACGTGCCGTTCAGGCGCGATACTTCCACATTCCGAACCAAGCCATTCGATTGTTATCCAAGGAATTAAACATTCCAACAACACGCATTATCGGCGTTATCGAATTTTATAGCTTTCTTCATTTAACGCCTCGCGGACGTTACGATATATTGATCAGCGATTCGATTACCGATCACATGCTCGGCAAACACAACTTGATGGACTATCTATCTAACAAACTTTCCGTGTCACCCGGCAGCGTTCGTGAAGACGGCTTGGTTAGCCTAGATAATACTTCATGCACCGGCATGTGCGATCAAGGCCCTGCCGGGCTCATCAATGGCCACGCGATCACTCGACTTGACCGGCCTAGAATCGACGCGATCGCACAATTAATCGACGAACAAATGGCAGTTGAGGATTGGCCCAAGGAATTCTTTGAGGTCGGCGATAACATCTATCAATCCGATTTATTATTGAGCAGTCGCCTTACCGCCGGAGAAGGTCTACAATCGACTTTCGCACGCGGCCTAAAAGAAACACTATCGGAAATCGATCAATCCGGACTCAGAGGCCGAGGCGGCGCAGGCTTTAAAACGGCGATGAAATGGCGATTTTGCGCCGAAGAATCGGAACAAGAACGCTATGTGGTCTGCAATGCCGATGAAGGCGAACCCGGAACATTCAAAGACCGAGTATTACTAAATAGCTATGCCGACCATGTTTTCGAAGGCATGACTATTTGCGCGGCACTTATCGGCGCCAAGCGAGGATTTCTGTATTTACGCGGCGAATATCTTCACCTTTATCACAAATTAGAAAACGTTCTCGAACAACGCCGTCAGAACGGTTTGCTCGGTAACAATATTCTCGGCAAAGGCCTAGATTTCGATATCGAAATTTGCCTCGGTGCCGGTGCTTATATTTGCGGCGAGGAATCGGCACTCATCGAATCGCTCGAAGGCAAATGCGGTATTCCGCGAAACCGCCCGCCCTACCCTGTTTCCCAAGGCTATTTAAACAAGCCGACCGTCGTCAACAATGTTGAAACTTTCGCAGCCACCGCTAACATTGCCTTACACGGGGGCGCTTGGTTCGCAGCTAAAGGCACGGAAAAATCCCAAGGGACCAAAATTCTTAGCATTAGCGGTGATTGCGCACGTCCCGGCATTTACGAATATCCATTTGGCGTTACGATACGGAAAATTCTGGAGGATTGCGATGCCCATGATGTACTCGGCGTTCAAATCGGCGGGCCTTCCGGCACCTTTATTTCCAACCAGGAACTCGATCGCATACTAGGATTCGAGGATTTAGCCACGGGCGGCTCATTCATCGTTTTTAATTCGACACGCAACATTCTCGATATCGTGCGTAATTTCACTGACTTCTTCGCGCATGAAAGCTGCGGTTTCTGCACGCCTTGCCGAGTCGGTACTTCGTTATTGAAAAAACAGCTCGACAAAATCGTCGACGGCCACGGTTCGGCCGGCGATGTGGTTGCACTTGAAGAACTAACTCGCCTAGTCAAAAACCATAGCCATTGCGGCTTAGGCCAAACGGCGGCCAACCCGATCATTCATACCTTAGAGAGGTATCCGGACTTATACCAAAGCCAATTGAAAAAAATCAGTTACGAGCCCGGCTTCGATTTGAACGCTTCCCTTGAAACTGCCAGACGCATGGCAAACCGTAATGATGCAGGGGCACATCTAGCCCAGGTGGAGGAATAGCATGAGCAAAACATTTACCTTGGACGGCAAGCCCATTCCATTCGAAGATGGACAAACCATCATGGATGCCGCTACTGCGGCCGGCGTTTACATTCCGCATCTTTGTCATCATCCGGAATTCACGCCGCACGGCAGCTGTAAGTTATGCAACGTTAATGTCAATGGCCGCACTTGTTCGGCTTGCACATTCCCGGCAACTGAGGGCCAAGATGTATTGAGCGAAACGACCGAAATCAATCAGGACCGCCAAAAAATCACGCAAATGCTTTTCGTCGAAGGCAATCATTTTTGCCCGTCCTGCGAAAAATCCGGGAACTGCCAATTACAAGGGGTCGCATACCATTTGAATATGCTCGACAATCATTTTCCGCATTTTTACGCGGAACGTAAAATGGATGCGAGCCACTCGGACGTCATGATCGACCATAATCGCTGCATTTTTTGCACCTTATGCGTTAGGGCCAGCCAACAAGCCGACGGTAAAGACGTTTTTGCGATTTCAGGCCGCGGTATTAACAAGCACTTGATCGTTAATTCCGAGTCCGGGCAGTTAAAAGACAGCGATATCGATCCCAGCGACCGAGCCGCGCACATCTGTCCGACCGGAGCGATTCTGATCAAACGAACCGGCTATACGATCCCGATCGGACAACGTATTTACGATCATAAACAAATCGATCAAGTCAGCTTGGAAACGGAGCATGAGAGCCATGACTAATAAAATCAGAGTCGCAACCACATCGCTAGCCGGCTGTTTTGGTTGCCACATGTCGTTTCTCGACATCGACGAACGCATGCTGCAACTCGCCGAGGCGGTCGAATTCGACCGTTCGCCGATTACCGACATCGAACATTGCACGAATTGCGACATCGGCTTAATCGAAGGAGGCGTCTGCAATTCGGAAAACGTTCATGTGCTGCGCGAATTTCGTAAAAACTGCAAAACACTGGTCGCGGTCGGCGCCTGCGCCATCAACGGTGGCTTGCCGGCGATGCGCAACTTTATACCACTCGAAGAATGCCTTAGCGAAGCGTACTTAGACGGTATTGGCGTCGAAAACCCGCAGATTCCAAGCGACCCGGAGCTACCTTTATTGCTGGACAAGGTTCGCCCGATTCATGAAATCGTCAAGATCGACTATTTCCTACCGGGCTGCCCGCCGTCGGCCGATGTTTTTTGGAAATTTTTGACCGACCTGCTCGAAGGCCGCGAACCGTCACTGCCTTACGAGTTGGTGCATTATGATTGATGTGTATTCTCGCGCTGAGTTAATTCGAAAGGATTAATTATTTCCCGCAAAGGCGCTGAGAACAGCATTATTAAGATCTCGGCAGTCCACAGGGTTTGCGCGATGAACCCTATCATTGAGCGAACCATGAAATAAATACTGCGCCTCTGCGCGAGTCAATAAAATTATTCGAGAACACTTATGTACGAACATTTAGAAACAGCCGCCAGCCCGGAAAACCTTAAACGTGTCGTGGTCGATCCGGTATCGCGGGTCGAAGGCCATGGCAAAGTCACATTATTGCTCGATGAAAACAATAAGGTCCAACAGGCCCGCTTGCATATCGTCGAGTTTCGAGGTTTCGAACGCTTCATTCAAGGTCGTCCTTATTGGGAGCTACCTGTTTTAGTGCAGCGCCTATGCGGCATCTGCCCGGTCAGTCATCATTTAGCCGCCGCCAAGGCAATCGATCAGCTCGTCGGCATCGACCCGGAAAATCTGCCTCCAGCCGCAACCAAATTAAGACGCTTGCTGCATTTCGGCCAAGTTATGCAGTCCCACGCCTTACATTTTTTCCATTTGTCGAGCCCGGATTTATTGTTCGGCTTCGAAAGCGAGATCGGCAAACGCAGCATCATCGCGGTATTGGCCGAGCACCCTGAAATCGGCGTACAGGGTGTCAAGCTTCGCAAATACGGACAAGAAGTAATCCGCATGATTTCCGGCAAGCGCATTCACGGCACCGGAGCAATCGCCGGCGGCATGAACAAACCGTTATCCCGTGAAGAGCGCGATTATTTGTTGACCGATATCGATCAAATGATCGAATGGGCGGCAGCAACGGTACAACTGGTCAAAAGAGTCCATTGTTCGAATCTGCCTTATTACGACGATTTCGCGACGATACGCAGTAATTATCTGGGCCTCACCCGTCCGGACGGTGCGCTGGAGCTTTATCACGGAGGTCTGCGCGCGAAAAGAGACAACGGCAAAACCATCCTCGACCATGTCGATTATTGTCGCTACAACGATTATATTCATGAAGAAGTCCGTTCCTGGACCTACATGAAGTTTCCTTATTTGTTGTCGGAAGGTAAGGAAAACGGCTGGTACCGCGTCGGCCCACTGGCCCGCGTCAATAACTGCGACTATATCGACACCCCGTTGGCCGAGGCGGCTCGCATCGAATTTAAACAACACGGCGGTGAAGCAATGGTTCATAGCACGCTGGCAACCCATTGGGCGCGCATGATAGAAACGCTACACTGCGCCGAAAGCATCAAAGTCTTACTGAACGACCCGGAAATCATGAGTAACGACCTCGTCGCGCAAGGTGAAAAGCGATTCGAAGGCATCGGCGTGATCGAAGCCCCTCGCGGCACACTGTTTCATCATTATCAAGTCGATGAAAACGACATTGTCACCCGCGCCAATTTGATCGTTTCAACAACCAGCAATAACATGGGGATGAACGAATCGGTCCGTCAGGTCGCTGCTGAATATTTAAACGGTCGCGAATTGACCGAACCGCTATTAAATAATCTAGAAGTCGCGATCCGCGCCTACGACCCTTGTTTATCTTGCGCAACCCACGCGGTCGGAAAAATGCCTTTGCAATTGGAGTTAATCGACGCGGACGGGCAACTCATCGATAAATTAGTTAAACATAGCGATGGTGTTATTACTCCCTTTTAATCGAAAAAACCGTCTAAGGAATATACACAAAATAACTTATACAAGTAGTAGGCTTTGTAGCGGTTTGGTGACTCGCTTGACAGGACGCCGTGAATACGTCCATTTTGTCAATGGCCAACAGAATTGAGCCAGTTTTGGCCATTTAAATTGAGCCACTTTTCCAGGGTTACGATGCTTGATTTAGCTTTGATTTGAGTCGATAACTTTCCCCTCCCAGCATAAAAATGTGTGAATGATGGATGATGCGGTCGACGATGGGTACGGCGACGTTGTCATCGATAAAAAGGCTCTATGTGAAATACAGTGGGTAATCAAATTTCAACTTTCCACATAGGAAGTAAATCATATTAATGAAATTGTTGATGTTGCGATAGCCTCTGGCTCGCCGTTTAGCCAGCTGAATCTTACTATTGATGCCTTCAAGAATGCCGTTACTAATGAGTGATTCCACGAAATGCACAATTCCCGACCAATGTCCTCGAACTGTGTTGGCGAACTTGATAAACGCTGGAATTTTGGCTGCGTCCACCGCATCGCACCATTGCCTCAAAAAAGCCTCCGCTGTCGGTTTGTCGGGCATTTCCCAGAGATCATTGAATAGCACTTTTAAGCGATAAGCTTCGCCCAGCGTGGGGTACAGTTGTATCAGTTCATCCAGCTCTTTTTCTTTTTTGTCGGATAGGTTTTCCCGGTTCTTTAGAAAAGTGTATTTGTGACCTTTCAGAGCATCATGCTCTTTGCGTTCGGCAATGCGCACCTGATTCATGGCCTCGTTCAATAATTTCACAACATGGAATCGGTCAAAGGTAATTTGTGCAGACGGGAATGATTCGGCAGCACCGGCAATAAATGACGGTGACAAATCCATGCTGATTTGCTCCACCTGTTCTTTATCAACACCTTTATCTTCAAGGTGTTGCTGAATACTTTGCAGCGTTGCCTTACCCTTACCTTCGGTGACATGAATTACGCGGGCTTCATCCAAATCAACGCCCAGCGTAACGTAATGATGGCCTTTTTTGGTCGAGGTTTCATCGACGCCCAGCTTGGTTATCATGCTCGGATCATCGGCTGCTTTTGCCTTGCTAATCCAGTGATTAAAGATAGTCCAGATGCGCTGTGGATTGACCTTCAGTATCTCGGCGACTCGGTTGACCGGCATTTCCCGCTCAATCAAGGCTAGCGCTAAGGCTTCGAATAACAGGGTAAAACCACTGCCTGGCCGTGCCCAAGGAACGTCAACAGTACGGACTTTGCCATCGGTCGTGGTAATGCGCGGCACCGCACAATGGAGGTAACAGGTGTGTTCAAAAAAGCTCAAATGTTGCCATTGCCGCTCTACGGTATCATGCACTGGACAGAGGTTATTCGCGTCGTCTAAGAAGCGCGAGCCAGTCACGAAATCGATATGCAGATGAAGTTCGCTACGGGCCAATTCATCTGTAGAAAAGGTCACAGCTTTGACCTGCCAAGGAGGTTGCAGGCCTAAAGCCATGCTGAATAAAGTTTCACTGTTCATGGCTATATTATTGCATTACCCACTACGAATCACATAGAGCCGATAAAAAACTCGCCCCAGTTGGTGAATTCCTTGTTGGTGGTCAGGATCACCGAGCGGTATTCGTACAGCGCATTGATGAGCTGAAACAGGTTGTGCATGCCTTGTTTGTTCATCGGCAGGTATCCTAGTTCGTCGATGATCAGCACATCGAATTTGAGCAGTTGGTTGATTTTCTTTTTCAACTCGCCTTTGAGTTCGGCCAGTTCCAATACCTCCATCAAGCCTAGTGCGGTGTTGAAGCTGACCTTATAACCGGCATCAATGGCTTTCAGGCCGATGCCGATGGCCAGGTGGGTCTTGCCGACCCCGGGCGGTCCGATGAAGACCACATTGTCCCGATTGTCGATAAAGCCGAAGTCGAGCAGACTGTTGACTTCCCGTTTACTGATGGTGGTCTGAAAGCGATAATCGAACTCTTCCAGGCTTTTGAGCAAAGGAAAGCCAGCGCGTTTGCGGTTTTGCTCGATGCGCTTGGCGTTGCGCTGGCGCTGTTCATGTTCAACCAAGCTTTCGGCAAACTGCAGGTAGGAACTTTCATGGGTCTCGGCTTGGCCAAGCAAGGTCGGCAAGTGCTCGGCAATGGCCGTCAGGCACAAGCTGCGGTATTGCCTGGCAATCTGATCAATGGATGGCATGGCTCTCTCCTTGGCCAGCCGAGTGGCCATTCAGGGCACGATAACGGGCCAGCGGACATTCTTGCTTGATGGCGGCAGTGGCCTGCTCTGATGGCGGCATCGATAGGGCATCGCTGTCGTCCGAGCGTCCCACAGACTGCCGCCAGGCCTCCAGTCGTTCTTTCAGGCCGCTGGCCGTTAACCGAGGCGTGTCGATCAGTCGCGTCAGCACCGCTTCGGGAATCGCACCCTGCTGTTTGATCTGCTCGGTCAGCACCTGCTTGGCACCGGCCAGCTGGTCTTTGTAGATTTTCGGCGAGCTGGCTTTCAACAAGGCACATAGCTGAGTCACGACCGCCGGAGACGGCAGCAGTTCATGCAAGTCCTTTTCAAGCGTTTCGATGCGTAGCGACATATCTCGGTAATGATGCCGGTTCTTGATAATTTGCCCCTTTTCCAGACACACAGCATGTTCGGCGATCACTTTGTGAGTACTGAGATCGCTGATCTGGATGACGCCGTTAGCTTCATGCACGGCGACACGGGCGCATTGATACGCCATCGGTACCGAGTATTTATTGGATTGCCAGGCGATCAAGCCGGTTTTATCCGCCTTGCGGGTGATGCGGGCCTGGCTGGCGGTAGCGTCAACACAAGACGGCGTCAGGTAAGCCCGCATATGGCCTTGCTCGTTGGCCGCGTAATGTATCGCCGGTTGTTGGCCGGTGGTGCCGTGTCGCCGTTGATTGGCTATCCCGTCGAGCCAGTCGGTCATATGGGCCTTCAAAGCATCCCAGTCGGTAAAAGTCTCGCCATACAAGGCATTTTGTTTGACGTATTTGACCCCGGCCTCGACCTTGCCTTTGCTTTCCGGATCATAACCTTCACAAGCCCGAATCGTGAAGCCCGCTGCCGTGGCGTACTGATGGAAGCGCTGGTTCAAGCGCAACTCGCGAAACACTTCGCTAATGACCACCAGCTTGGTCTGATCGTACACGCACTCTTGCGGCATGCCGCCGAAATAGCGAAATGCCGCATCGTGCTGGCGAATCAGCATCTCGGTATCAATCGGCTTGGCACAGATCGAAACATGCATCAGACGCGAATACGATAGCACAAACACCATGAAATATACCGTCGTCGCCACGCCGCCAATCATCACATCGCGGAGTTCGCCGCCATCGACCTGGCATTGTTCGCCCGGCACCATGTCCAATACCGGCTCATAATAACGCGCCTGCTTAAAGCTAATCTCTTGCTTGAGAGCCTGTATATAACGCCGTACCGAACGGTCGGAAACGGCCAAATCGTCCACTTTGGCCTTCAGTTTGCGCAGCACTTTGACCGCTGACAAGCCCGGATAGGTTTGCAGCAACTGAATAATGTAGTCGCGGTAATCGTCCAGCTTCTTACCACGGGATATCTCTTCCTGCAGGGCACTAATGTCCGCAGCCGACAGCTTCAGGTATTTGCTCACGGTGTTACGGGAAATACCCAATTGACTGGCAATCTGACGCTCGGATAAGCCGTTGCCATCGTTGTATAACGCTTTAATCTGATGGATCACAATCCACTCCTTCATGACGCTCCCTGGAAAAAATTCAGGGACTCTGTCAGATTTATTGGTATAAATAAAGTCTGAAAAAGTGGCTCAAAATTGTTGGCCATTTCTGGCTCAGTTTAATTGACCATTAACACCATTTAGGCTTGCCAGCGGCTATCCCTGCCGCCGACACCTGTCAATCGAGCCACCAAACCCCCTTCCGACAGTTGTCTAAGTTATTTCATGCTCGCTCCTAAATATAAAAGGTATGGCAAGCGCTGCACCTTTCCTTTAGACAAACCCTAGGCAAAGAGCTACACTCAACATGACAAAGGAATGTCAGCATAATTGCAAGGATGCGACAAACCGTTCCGACATATTGGTTAAGGAGTACAGATTATGTATAGTAAATGGGTCGTGGTAGCAGACAGTAGTAGAGCGCGTTTTTTTTTCTATGAAGGAAAAAAAGAACCGTTGCGCGAACTTGAGGATCTAGTCCATGCCGAAGGAAAACTCAAGACACAAGATGTCGTTTCCGACCAACAAGGCGGGCGAGGCAACGGGGCACACTCGTTTGAACCGGTTACCGATGTCAAGCAACAAGAAGCCATCCGCTTTGCCCAACAAATAGGCGATAAATTGGAACAGGGCCGTGTTAAGAACAAATACAACGATCTCGTTTTAATTGCCGCTCCGGCTTTCCTCGGTACACTGCGCCAAACCCTGAACGACCAAATCATGAAACTAGTCGGCAAATCAATCGACAAAAACCTTGTCGCTCAAGACGAGTCCAATATCCGAAGCTATCTCTAACCGGATAATAATTTAAGCTCATCATACCTGGCCCCGATTTAAATCTAAAACCGGGGCCTACAGCGACTCAAAAAACAATTATTTGAATCGAATATTTTGAAATTTCGCCCCCGGGGTCCGCGTTTCCATTTCAACGATTTCAGACAATTCAACTTTTTGCCTTTCCCCATTATCAATAACCAAAAATTCACGCTTATCCTGCTCAGTCAAGATATCGGTCGCTTTTCCCTCAACTATTCGATGTTCCGTCAGCATTAATTTGACGCGATAGCCGTACATGCAGGCTATTTCGATGTAGTCGTGAAACTCGCAGGCGATCGGTTGATTCTTCATATGATCACTCTTTGTATTTATCTTCAAAAGATCAGTTGAGCGCTGGCGAAAGTGTTGCTGTAGACCGTTCATCCTAAAAAGGAGTTAATTCAATAACTTGTTATTCGTTTTTTAGAACTATCGTTCACCCAAGAGGTTAGCGGGAATATTTAAGTAATCTCTTGTAAAACTTAATGAACTTCATCTGCTTCATGGTTAAACTGCCGAATTTAGGTTCATGCTTCGACCGACTTGCTCAACACGAACGGTCTACAACACAATTCAACTTCTCTTTTTAGATTTATGCAACAAACAAAAAAGCCCCGGTCGAGATAAATCGGCCGGGGCTTTACTTACGTCAAGCGATGAGCTCGAACGGCGATTACATCATGCCGCCCATTCCGCCCATACCACCCATTCCGCCCATGCCACCCATATCCGGCATGCCAGCGCCTTTATCGTCGCTCGGTGCGTCGGCAATCATCACTTCCGTGGTGATCATCAGACTCGCGACAGATGCAGCGTTTTGTAATGCGAAACGAGTGACTTTTGCAGGATCCAAAATACCCATTTCAATCATGTCGCCGTATTCGCCGGTTGCTGCATTGTAACCGAAGTTACCAGTGCCTTTTGCAACTTCGTTCAACACGACTGAAGACTCTTCGCCCGCGTTTTTAACGATTTGACGCAGAGGCTCTTCCATCGCGCGGCGCAGAATGTTGATACCGACATCTTGATCGTGGTTCACACCTTTCAGGCCTTCGAGCGATTTCAATGCGCGAACCAGAGCGGTTCCGCCGCCGGCAACGACACCTTCTTCAACCGCAGCACGAGTAGAGTGCAACGCATCTTCGACGCGGGCTTTTTTCTCTTTCATTTCAACTTCAGTTGCCGCGCCGACTTTGATCACCGCAACACCGCCGGCTAATTTAGCCAAACGCTCTTGCAATTTTTCTTTATCATAGTCGGAAGATGCATCGTCGGCTTGCTTGCGGATTTGTGAAACACGCGCTTTGATGCTTTCATCTGTACCAGCACCGTCAATGATTGTGGTGTTATCTTTAGTGACTTGAACTTTTTTCGCTGTGCCCAAAAGATCCAATTCAGCTTTTTCCAAAGATAAACCGACTTCTTCCGCAATCACGGTGCCGCCAGTCAGAATCGCGATATCTTCAAGCATCGCTTTACGACGATCGCCGAAGCCAGGCGCTTTAACCGCAGCGACCTTAACGATGCCGCGCAAATTATTGACAACCAGAGTCGCCAGCGCTTCGCCTTCGACGTCTTCGGCAATGATCAACAACGGACGACCTGATTTTGCAACGCCTTCCAGTACCGGCAACAAATCACGAATGTTGGAGATTTTTTTGTCGTACAGCAGAATGAACGGATTTTCCAATTCGGCGCTCATGCTGTCTTGATTGTTGATGAAGTATGGAGACAGATAACCGCGATCGAATTGCATGCCTTCGACGACATCCAACTGATTGTCCAGACCTGAACCTTCTTCGACGGTAATGACGCCTTCTTTGCCGACTTTTTCCATCGCTTTGGCAATGATTTGACCCACCGACTCATCGGAGTTAGCGGAGATCGTGCCGACTTGCGCAATCGCTTTGCTGTCTGTGCAAGGTGTCGCCGTTGCTTCGATGGATTTAACCGCTGTAGTCACAGCCAAGTCGATACCGCGCTTCAAGTCCATAGGGTTCATTCCGGCTGCAACTGCTTTCAATCCTTCGTTAACGATGGATTGAGCCAAAACTGTCGCAGTCGTAGTACCGTCACCTGCCACATCGGATGTATGAGACGCAACTTCTTTGACCATTTGCGCGCCCATGTTTTCGAATTTGTCTTGCAACTCGATTTCTTTCGCGACTGAGACACCGTCTTTAGTGATGGTCGGTGCACCGAAACTTTTATCCAAAACTGCGTTACGGCCTTTAGGACCCAAAGTGACTTTTACCGCATTCGCTAAAATATTGACACCTGCAACCATCAGGGTACGTGCGTCACTACCGAATTTAACTTCTTTTGCTGCCATGTTTATTCCTAGATTCTGTGGTTAATGTTAAATACTTAATCAGTTAAAAAGAGACTTTTAGCCCAGAACAGCCATGATGTCTTCTTCGCGCATCACAACGACTTCTTCACCGTCGATTTTGACTTCGCTACCTGAATATTTACCAAATAACACTTTATCGCCGACTTTAACTTCTAACGCGCGAACTTGACCGTTGTCGAGCGCTTTACCGGTTCCTACCGCTAGAACTTCACCTTGACTCGGTTTTTCGGCGGCAGAACCAGGCAGTACGATACCGCCGGCGGTTTTGGTTTCTTCTTCAACACGTTTGATAATCACTCTGTCGTGTAAAGGGCGTATTTTCATCAATATCTCCTAATCGATATAAAAATAAAGTAAATTATTAGCACTCGCTAGTAATGAGTGCTAATAATAATCAGCTTTTGCAGTCTGTCAAGTTCTTTGGCATCATTCGCACCTAAATTGATATTCATCCTCAAAATATGAACGACGACCAACTATTACGCTACAGCCGGCAAATCATGCTGCCGCAAATCGATATCGAAGGCCAGCAACAATTGCTTGGCGCACACGTCTTGATCGTCGGTGCGGGCGGACTTGGTTCACCGGCGTCGATCTATCTCGCGGCAGCCGGCGTCGGACAAATCACTATTTACGATGACGACATAGTCGACCTTTCGAACCTACAGCGACAAATCGCTCACTACACCGACGATATTGGGACGGACAAAGTAATTTCAACCCAAAAGACCTTAAAAAAATTAAATCCGGATACTCAGGTACATATTTTTAAGCAACGCTTGAACGGAGCCTCACTCGATGAAACGGTTCAAAAAACCGATATCGTCCTCGATTGCAGCGATAACTTTTCGACGCGATTCGCGATTAACAGCGCCTGTGTCAAACACCAAACACCATTGGTATCCGGAGCTGCGATACGGTTTGAAGGCCAAGTGTCGGTTTTTACACCGGGATTATATGACAGCCCTTGTTACAACTGCTTGTACTCGGACACGGGAGAAGAGATGCAGAATTGCGCAACCAACGGCGTCATTGCGCCAATTACCGGCATTATTGGCTGCATTCAAGCGCTTGAGGCCATTAAGTTAATTACCGGCGCCGGCGAAACGCTGACCGGACGATTATTATTACTGGATGGTTTGACGATGGAATGGAACAGCATGAAGTTAAAAAAAAATCCGAACTGCCCTACCTGCGGAAAATTAAACCCATCGTAGATCAAAATTCGGCGCCGGGGTAACCGTCAAAGGCCCAGCACCTAAATTCCATAGGTCTTTGGCAATGATTCAAAATCATGGCTTATACCCATCGCACTTCAAATTTCGGCATTGACATATGGAGGCGCTGGGGTGTTCGGCAAAGGCTTTGACAGCAGGGATGCTGTCACAGAGCCTACAGGGAAGTATTTACGGCGTCCTTTGACGGACACCCCGGCACCGAAATTTGACCAGCAAAGGGGATATTTAGGTGCTGGATGAATTATCCAAGACAATAAAGCATGGCAATGGGCTATGGAATTTAGGTGTTGGGTGAATACATCCCTGTAGGCTCTATGCCAGCTTCCTTAAGCAATGCCGAAATTTGAAGTGCGAAAGGTATAATCCTATAAAAAGCATTTCACCATGAAGAATAGAAAGTTAACTCAATAACTTATTACACGTTTGTAGAGAATTTTCGCTCACCAAAAAGGTTAACGAGAATGCTTAGGTAATTTCTTGAAACCCTTCATGAACTTCATGGTTAAACTGCCGAATTTAGGATAATTAGCCAACGGGGTCTGAATACTTACCCCATGAAATAGCGGCATTTATTTTGCTTGGTAATATTGAGCTAGTTCCTTGATTTCCTCGGCAGTCAATTGCTTGCTGAGAATTCTCATACGGCCGAAAATATCGTTGCGCCGCTCGTCTTTTTGGTAGGCTTCAAGGGTCTGCACGAAATAGTCGGCTTGCTGGCCGGCTAACGCTGGAATATCCATTTTTTCTCCCTTACCTTCGGCCCCATGACACACCGCACAAGGCGGCAGAGTCCGTTTGCCGTCGCCCTTCTTGACTAAAAATTCGGCTTTAGCCAACGATTGGCGACTTCCCTGGGGTTTGGGAGTAGGTAACGTACTAAACCAGACGGCAAGATCGGCCATATCCTGATTGCTCAACCCGGTCACCATCGACCCCATCAGCTCATGCTTTCGATGACCGGTTTTATAATCCTGTAACTGTTTATAAGTATACGTCGCCAACTGTCCCGCCAAAGACGGATAATTCGGCACCTGACTCACGCCTTGCTCTCCATGACACCCCGTACAGGTCGCGGATAATTCCTTGCCTTTGGCGGCGTTGCCTTTTTTAACGAAGTTCAACTGCTCCGGCGTCCAGGCGACTTTTGACGCCGGCTCGGCCTGGGCGGCAGTCGAAACGAGAAGACCCGAAAGGGCCGCGACAACCATTTTATTCATGATCAAAATCCCCACGCGCTTGAGCCGAATGTTTTCATAAAAAAGAATTGTAGAATCGGTACACCGAAACTTAGCGCCATCAAACCGGCGATGACTTTATTCCATAGCGTAAAATCGTTCAGATATTCAGGCAGATCGATAACCGGATGAATCGGCTCGGCGTATTCGATTTCGCCTTCGAATACTTCTTGCGAACGGTGCGTCATCGCTAAATTGTAAACAAACAAACACGCGGAACCGAGCATCACCAAACCGCCGAAGATCATCGCCAGCTCATAAGGATCCCAGGCCAGCGTCAACAGCGAGTTATATTCGACACCGGAAATGCGCCGAGGCTGCCCCAACAAGCCGAGCACATGCCAAGGCGTGGTTAAAATCGTCATGCCGATAAACCAAGTCCATAATTGCACCAGCGCCATGTCTTTGGAAAAAAGCGGCTTACCGGCCATGATCGGCCAAAGATAATAAGCAATCGCAAAATACATGATCACGGTCGTACCGGCGAAGATCAAATGAAAATGTCCCGGCACCCAAGCCGTGTTATGAATCATTGCATTCATTGCATAACTGGCATTGACTAGGCCGCCGAAGCCGCCGAGAATCAGCATCAACAAAGACAGAATAACCGACAGCACCATCGGATTACGCCAGGGCAGCGAACCGATCCAACCGAACAACCCCTTGCCGCCGCGCAACCGGCCGGCGATTTCGAGCGATGCAATCACGGTAAAACCGGTAATGAAGGTCGGAAGCGAAACAACGAAAGTCCCGACGCCATGCAGCAATTTCCACCCCTTGGCTTGCTCGGGGTCCATATATAAATGATGAAAACCGATCGGCAACGCAAAGACGATCAAGACCACGAAGGCGGCACGGGCAATTTCATCGCTGAACAAATAACCGCCGGCCTGTTTCGGAACGAAGACATAAAAGGCGGTATATGCCGGTATCAACCAGAAATAAACGATCGGATGCAAGGTCCATGCAAACAAAGTGCGCGCGAGGCCCGGATCGAGCGTGTCCATCCAACCGAGTGCCATCGGAATCAATTGAAAGAGCACTTCCAGCGCGACACCGGCACTAGTCCAAAGCCACAATAGCGCATTGCCGGCGGTTGCAAACATCGCGAGCGGCACCGGCGCGCCGGGATTGGCCTTCTTCCATTCGCGCATCATCATGATCATGATGACGCACCACAACCAGGAACCGACAATCAATAATGTCGCACCGACATAAAACATCCAATGCCCGATAATCGGCGGATAAAACGTATATAAAACCGAGGCTTTACCGGTCAATAGCGGTATTGCCGCCAGCACGGTGCCGAACGACGATATTCCGAACCCGGCCCAGGCCCATTGAGGATTCCAAATCGGCTGTTTCAGACTAGTCGTCGCGACGACATAACCGAAACCCATGATGAAAAATGTCGTTAGCACGAAAGCCATCAATACGCCGTGCGTACTGACCGATGCAAAATACACCGACGGCGATTCGATTGCCGGAATGAAACCGCTCCGTTCCAAGACTTGATACTCGCCCATGAAACAGGCCAAAAGAAACGCGCCGAAGGCGACCCACAGATGGCAGAACGCCAGTTTTTTAGTGACCGCATCAATCATTGTCTTTTCCTCCTTTTGAAGGGGCTTTTCCCGGCGCGGCCCAATGTTCTTTTGCGACAACCGAAACATTGCTCCACATGTGGTCGTGCCCTATGCCGCAATATTCATTACATAGCAGCGGATATTCGCCGGGTTTCGGCAAGGTTGTCGTCACTTGCGCGACATAGCCCGGTACGATCATCGTGCTCATATTCGTCATCGGCATATGCACGCCATGAAGTACGTCCATGCTGACCCAGCGGAATGTCAAAGAAGTATCCGCAGGGACGGTAATGTGTTTCGGATAAAAACCGTAGCGCCCGGCAACCATTCGGATGGTTATATTGCCGCTTTCGTCGACTTGCACACCCAGGTTATCTTCGTCGAATTCCTCGCTCAGATGCAGACTCGCCGAGTCGATGGTCTCGACATGGCTCGGAGCATTAATGCCGTGAAATAATGCGTCGATCAAGATAATGCCGACAAAAAGACCGGCGATGCCGACCGCCGCATAGGCCCATTTTTTTTCAAGAGGATCTATATGCATAAACTCACCACTAATTGATCGCGCCGCGCGGCAAGAATACCCCGTAGTAAAGGAACAGCCATGCGACAACCATGCTTGCGCCGACAGCGATCATCAACGCCCAAGTGCCGACCGGCGAGCTGTTCAGGATTTTTTCACGTTCTTCTTCACTTAATGGTTTCATGGCTTCCTCTTAATTTATTTTTATTAATTTGGTATGAATCGTACGGATATTAGCGGCAAGTAAACGCGAAGGAAACGTTAGCGTCAAGCAGTTTTACAAGTCCCGCGCCGCCCATAAAGCCGCGACCTCGCCCAAATCGCGGCATTGTAGGTGTGATAATTCGCTGGTATAAAGGTCGGCCGGCAATACCGACGGAATATAGACGGTAAAAGCACCGGACGCAGACGCCGCCATCACACCGGCAGTGGAATCTTCCAATGCTAGACAACGAGAAATAGGGATCGACAAGCGTTCGGCCGCGTTCAAGAAAATATCGGGCGCCGGCTTGCCTAGCTCAACATGATCGCGAGCGACAATCGTCTCAAAAACATTGCCGAGACCGGCAAAATCGAGACACTCGAGTGCATTATTCAGGCGACTGTTAGTCGCAAGACCGTAGGGAATGCCGGAATCCTGCAATAACCAAAGCAACGTCAAAAAACCCTTTTTTATGTCGATGCCTTGTTTTTCGACGATGCGATACCAACACACACCGCTCAGACGGTTAAATTCCTGAAGATCGAAAGCATTCCCGCAAAATTCGAGCAAGCGCATTTCGACATCGCGATAATGAAGTCCCGACAAAGACAAACAAAAAGCACTCGGCAGCTGATATCCCATGTGCTCGGCAGCTTGACGCCACGCCATAAAATAAGTGCTCTCGGTATCCAACACCAAGCCATCCAGATCGAATATCGCCCCCTCGACAGCCCTCAAAGCCTGCCGAACGGCATCCGCCTCACCGTTCACCATTCACCTTTACTAAGGAATATGCACAAAATAACTTCTACAAGTAGTCGGCTTTACGCCATTGTGACAAATCGCGGGCTTGATTAATGGCAGCATTACCGCAAACGTACCTACACTCAAACAAAACGATGGGTTTCCGCTTCGCTACTACCCATCCTACGGCGCTTAACCAATGTGACTTCGATACCAAATTAGTGTTATCCAAGCTTATCGACTCCGAAATCGCGATCTGGGGATCGCTCCCACAAAGACCTCCACTCCCCCCCTTTCACCTTTCACCTTTCACCTTTCACCTTTCACCTTTCACCTTTATATACTCCCCTTTCGCCTCGCGGCTCGAACCGACGATAATACGCTTCAAACCGTTCTGTGACTCTTCCAACAAACCGCAAACCTCGATTTCTTCTCCGACTTGCGCTTGACCGGTATAAGTCGCGGTAAAAACCGCAATCTCATCGATATTAGGATCATTGCATTTAAGCAGCGCCGGATAATCGAAAGCCCGGCTATCGTCGGTCACAATGCAACGCAATAAGATTTCGCCGCATTTACGGTAAGTCTCGGTAGCGACCGACTCCGGATCGATGAAATTCAAATCGAATTTACGATCATTGACCAAAGCCTTATTGAATTTGCGCTGTTCATGCCAAACATAATCGTCGAAATCGATATGACAATCCCGGCGACGGAAACTCTCTTGCCAATGCCTCAGGTCGAGCTCATGCAGCAAGCCGGCTTGAATCAACTCACGGTTAATCGCTCTGGCCTGATGAAACAAATCCCGGTCATAAAAAACCAAATCGATATCGGATGACTTGCCTTGAGCGCCTATCAACAAAGAACCGGTTACACCCATTTGCTTAACATCCAGCCCGTGGCTCTGATACAGATTCGATAATCGAAGCAAATCTTGTTCGACCGGGTCGAGCCATGCCGCCGATAATAGCCCGCTCAAGCGTTGTCGTGGCTGATAATGCTTAATTACTCGCTCTTCAGGAACGGCATGAACACGGACATCCCGCATCGGGCAATAATACAGATATTCAGGATAATCTCGGCTCAATAAGTCGTCCGCTTGCCGAGTAGATTGCTTTTGCCAGCCGTCTGTGGTTCGCCGATAACGTAAAAAACACAACACCCTGCCCTGCTCGATACCGTGCTCCACTACGGCAAAAACCAGCCCTTCAGCAGTCTCAATGAAATCTTTCGCTAAATACATAATAATTACTAAATTCCGATAAAAACATTCGTTTAAATCGTTTTATTCGACACATCCTGGCCTACTAAATGCTCAAGCGCTCTCGAGCCGGTTTCGGCCTTTTTCCTTGGCCCGATAGAGCGCGTCGTCGGATGCTTTCATCAATTCATCGATGTTTTTAAACTGACCGTTGTAGGTTGCAAGACCCAAACTCAGCGAAACATAACTATCGGCTTTCGACCCTTCATGAGGAATTTGCCGAGCGGACACGGCCGACCTAATTTTTTCGGCTAAATCCCTGCCTACCTGCCAGTCCGTATTCGGCATGATCACAGCAAATTCCTCGCCGCCGTAACGGCAGGCCAAATCGGTCGCGCGCTGAGGCACCGAAGCGATCGCCTCGGCGACTTTTTTCAAGCAGTCATCGCCCGCCATATGCCCATACCGATCGTTATAAACTTTAAAATAATCGATATCGCACATCAACAACGAAAGCGGTTGCTTGTCTCGCCTGGCATGATTAAATTCTCTTAACAAGGTAGTATCGAAATTGCGTCGATTCGCGATACCGGTCAGTTGGTCGTGTAGCGATGCAAAACTGAGCGCTTCATTGGCATGTATCAAATCCCGTTGGACGGCATGCAGTTTTCGCCGCATTTCATAAATGCGTTCCATTGCAACGATTTGCATTTCCAAACGTTTCGGGCTAATCGGCTTGGCCAGATACGCATCGCCGCCCGCTCTGATACATGCGGCATAGGAGTCGTCATCGGTTTTGATCGTTAAAAAAATAATCGGAAACCAATCGTCGCCTTTCAAGGACCGGATCGCTTGTGTCGTCTCGAACCCGTTCAAACCGGGCATTTCAATATCCATCATGACCAAATCGACATCGTTCGATCGAATAAATTCAAGCCCCTCCGCTCCGTTTTCGGCATGAATCACATGATGTCCAAGCTCCTTGACACACTCCGCAACCAGCATTCGAATGGCTTTACTATCGTCTATTACCAATATTTTCATAAGAATTTCTTTACTATAAACCCGATTTCCAATACTAAGGATTTCGTGAAAAATAACTTCCTGGAGCTATGAGTTTTGTAGCGCCCTTTAAAATAGACTATGTTCGCGTTCATAGTTGAAATTAATACTACACCAATCTAGCAAATTGAAGACTGTAGGTACGCGCAGCGTACCCTACAATTCACATTGAATTGTAATTATTCACCCCCCTATCGTTCCCACGCTCCGGCGTGGGAATGAAGACCGAGACGCTCTAGCGTCTCGTACCGCTGGAGCGGTACTCAGGCGTTCCCACGCAGAGCGCTCATCGTTATACATAAGTCAAAAATTACCCTTTTGTAATCTTAACCAATGAGACCTCGATACCATTATATTGTCACTTAACACTCTCGGATCTTCCTCATCTAACGCTAGGTGATCCGCGTAGGGTACGCTGTGCGTACCATGGTAACCCCGCGATGTTCATGTGCCAACCGAACCCCCAGGGCACGGCTTTGGTACGCGCAGCGTACCCTACAATTTATGTATAACGATGAGCGCAGAGCGTGGGAACGATAATTTCCGGGGGACTGAATAGTTATGTACTTCCGGTATTGGTAGGTGTTTCCAACTATTACTGCATACATAGCCTTAAAATATCACTGATCCGATATCCGGAATAAATGATGTTTGCGGCCTCAAATCTAAAATATACCTTTCGCACTTCAAATTCCGGCAGCGCCTGAGGAGGCGCCTGGGTGTCCGGTCGATTTTCACTCCTGCAAAATCGACATTCACGCCATCCATGGCGCTCATAAAGGCTTTGCCAGCATGGAGCTAGCTAGAGCCTTGTATGATTAATTTAAATGAATTTTAGCCAGGAAATACTTTAAGCTTTACCGAGTTCATTGGGAGGCCGCTTGAGCCTGAGGACTGGATTAAACCAAAGCCTGTCATGGAGATTGGCCCCCGCCCTATTCACCTATACCGCGGAGTATCTGAGGCTTAGAGCCTGCATTCACAAGGATGGTAGGTGCATACGCAGGGTCGGGAACCAATGACTAGTTTACTTTCCTTATCACAGAATAACAATTAAACATGGCAGATCAACAAATTAACAGCGCTTCACTTGACACACAAACCCGTATCTTCGCTGGCGTCGATGTAGGATCTAAAGAACTGGTTTTGGTGGTGCGCAAAAATGGCAAACCTTTCAATCCGCAGAAGTTCTCCAATACCCCAGCTGATCATGCCCGGATGGCCAAGAAACTGAACAAATTGTCCGGCATTATCGTGTGTATGGAAGCCACCGGCAGTTATCATTTCGATTTAGCCGTTGCGCTCCATGATGCCGGCGTCAAGGTAATGGTCATCAATCCCAAGGTCTCTCATAACTTTGCTAAAGTGTTGATGAACAATAGTAAAACAGATGATGTGGACGCGAATACTCTGGCGGTGTATGCCGAAAGGATGGATTTTGCGCCTTGGTCCCGTCCTTCGAATGAAAAGATCGCTTTACGTTGTTTCTCACGCCGTATTAATGCACTAACCGATCAAAAAACAGCAGCAAAGAATCAATTGCATGCCTTAAGCGCAACAGTTGAAACACCCAAAGCCGTGCTAAAAGATGCACAAGCAGCCATCGATCAATTAGATAAGCGTATCGATCAGTTAACGGCTGGCGCCTTGGCATTGATCGAAAAACATCCGGAACTCAGTCGAGCATTAGTTTTGTTCACGAGCATTAAGGGTATTGCCAATACCAGTGCGATTGCCCTCATGGGAGAACTACTGATTTTGCCTGCGGATATGTCGCACCGTGAGTGGGTCAAGTTTGCGGGGCTCGATCCAAGAGCTTTTGATTCCGGCACGAGTGTCCACAAAAAAACGCGTATATCCAAGGCCGGTAACAGCCAGATTCGCGCCGCCCTGTATATGCCTGTCTGGAGCGCTGTGCAGCATGATCGCCATATTAAGGCGTATTACCAACATCTCCTGGATATGGGTAAATTACCGTTGCAAGCCTGTTGTGCGGTCATGCGTAAATTGTTACATGCGATTCACGGCATGCTCAAGCATGATAAACCATTCGATAACACGCGTTTTTATGCAATTCCGTCAATCGCTGAATAGCAGAAAAATGCCTATTTTTAACTTGATTTTAAACAGAGTATCTACATGGACGTATTCACCCAGCACCTAAATAAGCCATGATTTTGAATCATTGCCAAAGACCTATGGAATTTAGGTGCTGGGTTCACGGCGTCCTTTAGCGGACACCCAGGCGCCGAATTTTGATCTACGACGGCTATAACGTCTCTTTACACAGCCAAAAATTAGCCAATCAGGGCTTAATACTAGCATTCCTTAAAATAAATATGGGAATTTACCAACAACATCTCATTGGTTTTATTAATACCCCAAAATAATGAGCTAGGGAATTATTTTTATTAATCGTCCACTTTCGAGTTGATTCGTTATAATACCTTGCTAAAAAAACAATTACCGCGACAAGCGGAAAATAAGCTGGGGGATGCATGAGTGATAGCAACAACGAACTTCATAAAATTCTAATTGTCGGCGGCGGTGCGGCCGGACTGGAGTTGGCAACGACACTGGGTAATAAACTAGGCAAAGCGGGGTTGGCTGAAATTAACCTCATCGATGCCTCCTCGACTCATATTTGGAAACCCTTATTGCATGAGGTCGCGGCAGGTACCTTAGATGAAACCGAGCAAGTCGACTATCTGGCGCAGGCCTATCGCAGTCATTTCCGTTTCCGCCTCGGCAAAATGGCCGGTCTAAACCGGATTAAAAAAGAAGTCTATCTAAGCCCGACTTACAGCGATAGCGGCGAAGAACTGATACCCGAACGCTCATTCAAATACGACACATTGGTCATGGCTGTCGGTAGCGTCAGCAACACTTTCAATATCAAAGGCGTGGCCGAACACTGCATGTTTCTCGATACCACCTCGCAGGCTTTCAAGTTTCAAAAACAATTGGTCGAAACCTATATCAAACGCCATGTCAGTAAAGGCGGCAACAAGGACAAACCGTTATCGATCGCGATCGTCGGCGCCGGTGCAACCGGCGTCGAATTATCAGCCGAACTGCACGAAGTGACGCATCTTTTGAACGTCTACGGACTCGACCAAGCCGGCGATGTAAAAATCACGATTATCGAAGCGGCCACGCAATTATTGCCCGCTCTCCCGACTAAGCTGGCACACGCGACGCAACAACAATTGGTCAAGCTCAATATCGACCTAAAGCTTGGACGTCGCGTAACCGAAGTGTCGAAAGTCGGCATCACGACCCATGACGGCGAATTCATTCCAGCCGACCTCAAAGTCTGGGCGGCGGGTATTAAAGCTCCGGACTGGCTGCAACAAATCGACGGATTGGAAACGAACCGAATTAATCAGTTAGTCGTCGATGACACTTTACAAACAGCCGACCCTACCATTTTCGCGATTGGCGATTGCGCAGCCTGTTCGTGGCCGGGGCATGAACAAAACGTTCCTCCGCGCGCTCAGGCCGCTCATCAACAAGCCTCGACCGTGGCCAAATCCATCGTCAATCGCTTGCAAGGCAAAGACCCCGTCAAATTTGTATATCACGACTACGGTTCGCTAGTCTCGTTGGGCAAATATTCCACCGTCGGCAATTTGATGGGCAACTTAATGGGCTCGGTCACGATCGGCGGCTTTATCGCCCGCATTGTTTATCTGTCGCTTTATAAAATGCATCAGGTCGCGATACACGGTTATTTTAGAACCGCGATGTTGACACTTTCCAATTTATTCCGACGCAGTGCCCATGCCAAAATCAAAATGCACTAAGAACCAGACTCAATCAGCTTCTTTTTTACAAACCACATACCTTTAATAATTATCATGTTTGAAATTGAATACATTTTTCGTGAAGAGGATTTAATCCATTTCAACGAAGTCCAACTGCAACAAAACGACGAAGTCCTGAATAATATCCGTAAAAACCGGCTAGTTTTCCCCGGTGCGCTAGTGATTATCGGTATTTTTTATTATTTGTACTATGGCGATATGATGACGGCGGCCTATATTTCCAGCATTGCCATCCTTTGGGCGCTGCTCTCGCCGAAAATCATGATGCTCGACATGCGTCGCCAAATCATGAAAAACTATACCGAAAAAGAAAAAGCCGATATGTTCGGCCGATATACGCTCAAGATAGAACCCGATCATTTGCTCGAAATATCGCCGAGCGGCAAACACAAAATGCCGTGGAACGAATTGATCCGAGTCGAACAAGAAGGCGATCATTATGTCTATATTTTTATTAGTCTCAATACGGCTTTGGTCATTCCTGCAAAAACCGTTAAAAAAGGCAAACTGAAAGAATTTGCTGAACAAGTGCAGAGTATGATCGATCGAAAAGGCTAAACCCAAGCATGTTGAACTTTAAAAACGTATCCTTGAGACGCGGCCCTAACGTTCTGTTCAGCCAAGCGTCTTTTACGATTCATCAAGGCCAAAAAGTCGGCCTGACCGGTGCGAACGGCGCGGGAAAATCCAGCCTTTTCGCACTACTGAGGGGCGAGTTGCACACCGATGAAGGCGACTTTTCGATGCCGCCGGGCCTCGAAGTCGCCCATGTCGCACAAGAAACGCCGGCAGTCGCCTGCTCTGCGATCGATTACGTGATCGATGGGGATCAAGAGTTAAGACGACTGCAAAAACAGTTAAGCGCAGCCGAACAAACCGGCGACGGGCTAAAACTGGCAGAATTACATGCGGCCTTGGATATCATCGGCGGTTATACCGCCGAAGCCCGCGCTGCCCGTTTGATGAACGGATTAGGGTTTCGCCCCGATCAAGAACAAAACCCGGTAGGTTCGTTTTCGGGCGGTTGGCGCATGCGCTTGAATCTGGCGCAAGCCTTAATGTGCCGTTCGGATCTTTTACTACTCGACGAACCGACCAATCATCTCGATCTGGATGCGGTCATTTGGCTGCAGGATTGGCTTTGCAAATATCCCGGCACCCTATTGTTGATCTCGCACGATCGCGACTTCCTCGATGCCATCGCTAGCCATATCGCGCATATCGAACAACAAAAAATCGAGCTCTATACCGGCAATTATTCGGCTTTCGAAAAAATGCGCGCGGAAAAACTCGCACAGCAACAATCCGCATTCGAAAAACAGCAACGCGAAATCGCTCATATTCAAAGTTTTGTAGACCGGTTCAAAGCCAAGGCCACCAAAGCCAAACAAGCGCAAAGCCGAATTAAGTCGCTTGAACGCATGGAATTGATCGCTCAAGCGCACGTCGATTCGCCCTTTAATTTCAGTTTCCGTAAACCGCAAAAAATGCCTAACCCGCTGCTCAAATTGCAAGAGGCCGGCATCGGTTACGGAACGACAATAGTGATCGACGGTGCGGAATTGACGCTTGCTCCCGGCGATCGAATCGGCTTATTAGGCCCCAACGGCGCAGGCAAATCTAGCTTAATCAAAGTATTAGCTGGAGAAATGCAGCCTTTGGCCGGCGAAATACTGATCGCCGACGCACTGAACATCGGCTATTTCGCCCAGCATCAACTCGAGCAATTGCGAATCGATGAAAGTCCGCTGCAGCATCTGCAAAGACTCGATAAACAAGCGACCGAAAAGGATTTACGCAATTATCTCGGCGGTTTCGATTTTAGGGGCGACAAAGTTCTGGAACCGGTCGGTCCCTTTTCCGGAGGCGAAAAAGCACGCTTGGTTTTAGCGATTTTGGTGTATCAAAACCCGAACTTATTGCTGCTGGACGAACCGACCAACCATCTCGACTTGGAAATGCGCCACGCTTTGAGCGTCGCGCTGCAAGATTATGAAGGCGCCATGCTGATCGTCTCGCACGACCGTCATTTACTGCGCTCGGTCACCGACCAACTCCTTTTAGTCGCGGACGGCAAGGTTAGGCCTTTCGACGGCGATCTGGACGATTACCGCTCCTGGCTGACCGAACAAACTAAAAACGAAGAACCGCCTGAGGACGTCCCCAATCAATCGCTTTCGCGAAAAGATCAGCGCAAGCTCGACGCCGAACGCCGGCAAAAAAACAAGCCGCTGCTCGACGCACTGAAAAAAGCCGAACTCGCTGTAGAAAATCTACATCGGGAACAATATGAATTGGAACAGCAATTAGCCGATCCGGCTGTTTATCAAAACCAGGAAAAAGAGCGTTTGAAACAACTACTGGCGCGCAAAACCCGGATCGATAAGGACCTTGAAGAAGCCGAAGCGGAATGGCTCGAGGCCGAAACCAAACTCGAAGAAGCCGGCTAGCTTATGTACGAATGGGTCATGCTATTTTTCGATCTTTGCCGATTTCGGAAAGGCCCGCAAGACCTTCCTTATTCGCAGGCTTTGCTGCTGAGTTCTATTATGGCCTATGCCATTCTGGGCTTTTTGATGCTATATATCGATAGCGGTTGGTTTAACGCAATTATACAGATATCGGTCGGCGCCTTATTATTGCTGGCCTTTGCCAAGATCATATTGCTCATTTCACGAAAACCCGGCCGTTTTTTGCAGACATCGTGCGCACTATTTGGAACCGATGCCTTGATCAATTTCTTCGCGCTCCCGATTATTGCCGGCATGACGACCGGCCGAGTCTCGCTTTTGGCCTTCGCGGCACTAGTCGCGTTAATGATCTGGCATTGGCTAATTACCGGACACATAGTCAGCCATGCCTTGTCCGAATCCTTTAGCTTTGGACTGGGTATCGCATTCTTGTATATCATGGCTTCTTATTGGCTCATGGCTCAGCTGTTTTCCTAACCTGGCGCTTCTAATGGAAATTTTATGAAAAATTATACCCATATCTTGCTCGCGGTTGACTTTTCCGATCATACCGATGCCATTGCCGAACGTGCACGCGACTTGGCCGATAAATACCAAGCTAAAATAAGCCTGCTGCATGTCGTCGATAACCTTCCGATTATCGACACCGTGAACGGTCCGATTATTCCTTATGAAATAGACCTAACCGAACAATTAATGGAGTCGGCCAGATTGCGACTGGAAAAACTGGCGGAACGATTCAATATCCCCGAAAACAATCGCTTTCTCGAATTAGGCAGCCCGAAAATCGAGATCGTCAGAATCGCCGAGGAAAACGCGGTCGACTTGATCGTCGTCGGCTCTCACGGCCGGCACGGACTCGCATTGCTGCTAGGATCCACGGCCAACGGCGTATTACATCATGCCAAATGCGATGTCCTTGCGGTACGCATCAAAGACGAATAACCTCCCTTGAACCTTGAACCTTGAACCTTGAACCTTGAACCTTGAACCTTGAACCTTGAACCTTGAACCTTGAACCTTGAACCTTGAACCTTGAACCTCATTTTACAAACATGATCGGACATATAGAAAGTTTTGACCTCGGCAGACAAACCGGCGTAATAAAAAGCGGCGACTCTTTTTACGAGTTTCATCTCGACAGTTGGCAATCACCCGACTTACCGGAGCCGGGCGACGATATCAACTTCGAATTGGAAGAAGGCGAAGCCAAATCGGTTGTGCTAATCGGATCCTATCTCAATCCGCACAAACCGGTAAAGTCTCGACTGCTGGCAACAATACTTGCGTTGCTTTTGGGCGGCGTTGGCGCACATCGTTTTTACCTTGGCTATTATTGGATCGGTCTTGCTCAAATCGCGGTAACTGTTTTGACCATCGGTTTCGGCGTGGTATGGGGCTTTATCGAGTTTGCCTTGTTACTCAGCAAAAATTTCGATATAGACGCCAAAGGCAGACCGTTGAAATAAACGATCATTGAAATCGCTTAGCCCCGTTTAACCTGCGAAATGTATATATCGAATGACAGACCCCAAACCGCTTTACCTGATTCACTCCGATGAGTTGGATAAAAAGAATTTGGCTCTAGTCAAGCAACATCCGCTAATTGTTGAGAACGACATCTCAATTCGCACGATTAAGATGTCGAACCTTAGCGGACTGCATGTCAACGGCAATCTAAATCATGCCTTGGTTTGGGTTAAACATACCGAATTTCAAGCCGTACTTACTGCTGCATTCAATAAAACCATCGCACTAAGTTTTCTGCCGTATCCCAACGAATTACGACCCGTATTTTTCGATCATCTCGGTCTGCCCAATAAGCTTGACGACTGCTTGGCCTTAGTATTAGAAACAGAAATAGTTCCGGTCGATTTGATCCGCTGCAACGGAGAATTCATTAGCCGCGGCATCGGCCTGTTGAATCAAACAGCACTAGCCGAATTGATCGAGGCCGGCAATACGCGAAATCTCTTCAAGAAAACAAAGTTTTATTGTCAGCGTTTGATTCATGCCTTCAACTTACAACCGATTGCCATCGAAATAGAAACCGCGAAAGGAAAATCAGTCAAAACGGCGATCATCGGCTTGTATCTATTGGATCTTGCAAAACGAAATCCATTCGCCAAACTTTTCGGCGAATCGGCATCGCTTAAAGATGGCCGATTGTCGTTCGTGTTCTTTGCACCGCAATCGATTTTAAGCTACATACAATCGACATCGATAACTATTCCGCAGGCTTCGGCACAACTACCGAGACAACTAGGATTCGTTCGAAGCGTTTCTTTGCGCATAACTGCAAAACAGGACATTGACTTTTGGATAGAACACAAACCGGTCTCGACTCGCGAGCTATTGTTAGAAACGGTTCCTGCAGCCCTTAAAATCACCGTCGGCGACAGTTTTCGATCGCTCAACTCGCAATCCGGCGACAAAGAAAATTTCAATGTCGAAAACCTGCCGCAAGGGGAAGCGCGGCTGAAATATTTCAGTAAAACCTTGCCGTTTTTTCCCCATGCGCTCGAATCCGACTTTAAAGACTTGTTCCTAGCACTCAAGGAAAACGCCAGGACGACGAGTACCTATGTCTTATTAATGGTACTCAGTTCCATGCTGGCCACGTTGGGTTTATTCCTGAGTAGTCCATCCGTCGTTATCGGCGCAATGGTTTTGGCACCCTTGATGGCACCGATTATTTCTTTGTCGATGGGCTTGCTTCGCTCCGAAAAATTCTTGACTCGAGAATCAATCGTTTCGCTGCTGATCGGCATTGGCATCGCGCTTGCGATTTCATCGGCAATGGCGGCATTACTGCCTTTCAAAGATGCCACGCCGGAAATCGAAGCCCGTTTGCATCCTTCGACGTTGGATTTATTGGTCGCGGTTTTTTCCGGTATCGCCGGCGCGATGGCCCAAGCCCGCGAAAGCATAGCCAAAAGTTTGCCGGGCGTTGCCATCGCAGTCGCCTTGGTGCCTCCCCTCTGCGTTGCAGGTATCGGCATCGGTTGGCTTGAATCCGATATTTTTTTTGGCGCCATGCTCTTATTCTTGACTAACTTAATCGGAATTACGATGGCCGCCCTCATCTCATTTATGGTTATCGGGTTCGCGCCTTTTACTCGGGCCAGAAAAGGAATTTTGCTATCGAGCCTATTGTTGGCATTGATTTCCGTGCCTTTGTTCTATTCTTTCCAAACCATGGAGCATATCGCCGATATCAAAACGCAACTGGCCGGTAAAACCTATCAAATCAATGGACACCGGCTTGAACTTCGGAATATCAAGGTCAATACGCTACGACCGCTCAATCTAAATGCCGATCTACTCATCAATACCATACCGGACGAATCGGTATTTACTCGGCTCGAGGACGATTTACATACGGAACTCGGTAGGCCTGCCCGCTTCAATTTTGCTTTGCATTTTGTTAGGGAAACCGTTGCCGTCGATGAAAATGAACAATAAGCCGCGCTCCGCAGCTACGTCATAGACGACGCACTAAAATCTACTCCGCAATGCACCAGACCGGTTCACAAAGACACAAAACAACCCTTACCCAACAAGAGCTAATATTTACTATTTATAATATCAATAGCTTATATTTTTAATAGAACTTGGCACGATTTCCGCTTATCTTCATTCGAGTTTCTTAAAGCAAAGGCGCTTTAACCCCACTAGGGATTAAAGCGCCTTTTTTTTGCCTTGTGTTTTTGTAATTATTCAGCATAAGTCATGTATGAGAAGGTGTCAGGCACTGATTTATAAGGCTGTCTGCAACAGGACGTTGCAGTCAGAGCTTACAGGGATGTATTCACGCGTCCTTAGAAATCAATGCCTGACACCAACCTACCGCATGCGCTGAATAGTTACGTATTTTTTAACTTGATCAGAGGAATGCCATGTCTTATTTAGTCCCTTCGGAATTTGTCACAAAAATGGTCGATGCCGGTGAATCCAAAGTCTATATGTCAACACGAGATACGCTGATCAGAGCCTATATGGCCGGTGCGATCCTTGCATTAGCCGCCGTATTTGCAGTCAGTATCACTGTCGAAACCGGTTCTCCGATCTTCGGCGCGATTATGTTTCCGGTCGGTTTTTGCATGTTGTACTTGCTGGGCTTCGATCTATTGACCGGTGTTTTTGTTCTGGTGCCGTTGGCATGGATCGATAAACGCCCGGGAGTGACAATAGGCGGTATTTTCAGGAACTGGGGATTGGTCTTCGTCGGCAATTTCCTCGGTGCTTTGACCGTGGCGTTGTTGATGTCGATAGTTTTCACCTACGGCTTTTCGGTCGAACCGAATGCCGTCGGAAAAAAACTCGCCGGCGTCGGCGAGGCCCGTACGTTGGGATATGCCCAATATGGTGTCGCCGGCTGGTTTACGATCTTTACTAGAGGCATGCTATGCAATTGGATGGTGTCTACCGGCGTGGTCGGAGCAATGATATCGACCACGGTCAGCGGTAAAGTAATCGCGATGTGGATGCCGATCATGCTGTTCTTCGGCATGGCCTTCGAACATTCCGTAGTGAACATGTTTCTGTTTCCCGCCGGCTTGATCATGGGCGGTAATTTCTCGATCATGGACTATTTCATCTGGAACGAAATACCCACGGTTCTGGGCAACCTAGTCGGCGGACTCGCATTTACCGGCATGACGCTGTACAGCACTCACATAAGAACCGCACCGAAGCGTGCTCTGTAACTCGCCCCCTTAACAGAGTCTCAAACTTAGCTTAAGGTTGAGACTCTTCATTAAACGAAAACCCATGTCCGGTACACTAAAAATATCCGTAGGGCAGTATTCCGATAAAGGCCGAAAGGAAATCAATCAGGATTTTCATGGCGTCTATATGCCGAAAGAACCGCAATTGAGTTCAAAAGGTGTTGCCATTGCGATGGCCGACGGAATCAGCAGCAGCACTGTCAGCCATATTGCCAGTGAAGCTGCGGTCACCGGATTCCTAGAAGATTATTTTTGCACCTCGGAAGCTTGGTCGGTCAAAAAATCGGCGCAACGGGTCTTGCTTGCAACCAACTCCTGGCTGCATGCTCAAACCCAACAAAGCCAATATCGTTACGATAAAGACAGAGGCTATGTTTGTACCTTTAGCGCCTTGATTTTCAAGTCGAATACCGCGCATATTTTTCATGTCGGCGATACGCGGATTTATCGATTACAGGACAATCATCTGGAGCAATTAACTAACGATCATCGACTTTGGGTTTCCCAAGACAAAAGCTACCTGAGTCGTGCATTGGGTATCGATCATCACCTTGAAATCGATTACCAAGCGCTACCGATCGAAATGGGCGATCGCTTCTTGTTGATGACCGATGGCGTTTATGAATTTGTTAATCATGTTTTCATCATTAATGCGATCAAGAAGCATGGCGATGATTTAGCTACTGTCGCAACAATGATCGTCAACGAAGCTTACCGGCAAGGGAGTTCGGATAACTTGACGATACAGATTGTCGCTGTCGAGGAATTGCCGAATCAAAATGCGGATGAGATTTATCGGCAAATAACAGAGCTTCCGTTTCCGCCGACATTGACCGCCAGGATGATTTTCGACGGTTATCAAATCATGAGAGAGCTGCATAACAGCAACCGGAGCCATGTCTATTTGGCAATGGATACCGAAACAAATACACCGGTCGTCATTAAAACGCCTTCAATCGATCTTCGAAACGATCCCGCTTACCTTGAGAATTTTCTCATGGAAGACTGGATAGCGCGCCGCATCGATAGTCCCCATGTCTTAAAACCCTGCGAACAAACCCGAAAACGCAATTATCTCTACATTGTCACCGAATTCATCGATGGCCTAACCTTGAAACAGTGGATGATCGATAACCCGAAACCCGATCTGGAAACCGTACGCGGCATCATTGACCAAATTGCCAAAGGCTTACGCGCGTTTCACCGACTTGAAATGGTCCATCAGGACTTGAGACCGGAAAATATCATGATCGATAGCTCCGGCACGGTAAAGATCATCGACTTCGGCTCGACTCGAGTTGCAGGACTGACGGAAATGAACAGCCCCATCGAACGGCACCCATTACTCGGCACCGCTCCGTATAGCGCCCCCGAATATTTTTTAGGCGAAAATGGAACGCCCCGCTCGGACTTATTTTCGTTAGGCGTCATAACCTATCAAATGCTGACCGGTAATCTGCCTTATGGTACTCAAGTGGCCAAATGTAAGACGAAAGCGGCTCAAAATCGATTGAACTATTACTCCATCCTGAACAATGAGCGGGCAATTCCGGCCTGGATCGATGATACCATCAAGAAAGCCGTCCACCCGAATCCCTACAAGCGATATGAAGCATTATCCGAATTTGTTCACGACCTGCGTTATCCGAATCAAACTTTTTTAAATAAAACGCATCCGCCGCTCATAGAGCGCGACCCTGTAACCTTCTGGAAAAGCATTTCTCTCATATTGACGATTATCGTCGTCACGTTATTAATCCAACTCAGGAACGAGCGTGAAATAACTTCTTCAAATGTCGAAAAGGGGTTCGGTGGCTCGATTGACAGGTGTCGGCGGCAGGGATAGCCGCCGCCAAGCCTACAAGGATGTATTTACGGCGTCCTGTTAAGCGAGCCATCGAACCTCATCAGTACTTACTATTTCGGGAAGTTATTTTGCGCATATTACTAAGCAAAAGAGGTATTTAATATGAAAACGACTCCATCATCTTGCAAAGCCGACTCCTTGCTCACCAAAGAGCAAATGACCGATCGGATCATCACGGCAAAAGTACAAAAGCAACTCACCTGGACAGCCATTGCCGAACAAATCGGCGTCGATGAAGTTTGGCTGACATCGGCTTGCCTTGGCATGAACAGCATGAAACCGGAACTGGCAGAAAAGCTATGCACCGTTCTGGAACTACCCAACGAAGTACAAGTCGCCTTGGCAATGTTCCCTTACAAACAATGGGCTTTCGACGTACCTCAAGATCCGCTCATTTACCGGCTTTATGAAGTCGTCGGCGTTTACGGCGAAACCTTGAAAGAAATCATTCACGAAAAATTCGGCGACGGCATCATGAGCGCGATCGATTTCAGCATGACGGTCGGCAAAGAAGAAAACCCGGCGGGCGATCGCGTTATTATCACGATGAACGGCAAGTTTTTGCCTTATAAGTCTTGGTAAGCTAGGTAGATTTGCTTTATAACCCAACTCTATTCAAACCGTAATGTTGCAGCATGTATACCTTTCGCACTTCAAATTTCGGCAGTGCCTTAGGAGGCGCCGGGGTGCTCGGCAAAGGCTTTGCCAGCATGGAGCTGGCATAGAGCCTACATGGACGTATTCACCCAGCACCTAAATTCCATAGCCCATTGGCTATGGTTAACTATCTTGGATAATTCATCCAGCACCTAAATAAGCCATGATTTTGAATCATTGCCAAAGACCTATGGAATTTAGGTGCTGGATTTAGGTGCTGGGTTCACGGCGTCCTTTGACGGACACCCCGGCGCCGAATTTTGATCTCCGATGAGTATAACCCGTATGCAGCATAGTGGAATACGGGAATGACATGGCTTCGACCGTCCCGGATTGGGCTACGCTCCATCCGGGCTACACTGCTAAGGGTAAACCTTCATTTCGGCAGATCGATTAGCCCCTCGGCGAACATCACCGCCTCGCCGCCGACGCGCAGAGGCAATAATTCCTCGCCTTTGTTATCCATTTCGATGCGAATAACACTGCGTCGCGAACGTTCGTCGCCACGTTCCACAGCAAAACTGTGCGTGCCCTTACGCGTATGTTCGAACGAACACAAATACGAACAAAAAGCCGGCACCGCATTGCCGACCGGCGGATCTTCGGTTAAAGCAAGGCGTGGCCCAAGAAGCCGCAAATTGAAATCGGCATCGGGGAACGGCGTTTTCGGCGCAAATAGCAAAATCTCTTGCGCCGCGGTTTGCGGCGCGGCGGATTGGCTCCAGGCGGGGTAATTGAAAAGCGCTTTTCGTACCGACTCGTATTTCCAAACCGGCACGATCAAATAGGGATAACCGCAGGAAACCAGTCTTGGCGAATACTTTTTGTGATCGAGTTCCGATTGCTCCAACCCCAGAAATGCGGCTAACTCTTCATCGCCCGGTGCAAACCGGTCGACAATGGCGCTGACTTTTCGGGTAAATTGCACAAAACCGGGCTTACCGCCGACACTCGTAATGTTCGCCTCGACAGGCCCCGCATTTTGTTCGAACACGACCCGGGTAATCGGCTCGTTTAATTCGATATCGCCGCAACTGGCCAAGACAAAAGCCGCGGCAATGACCGGATGACCGCCTAAATGAATCTCCGCCAGCGGCGAAAATATGCGCATTCTTCGTACATTGCCGCCGTTGATCTTATGAAAAATGAAGACGGTTTCGGACAAATTCAGTTCCTTGGCTATCAAGGCCATTTTTTCGGCATTGAGTCCGTCCGCTTTCGGAAAAACGGCAATCTGCGCGCCATTGAAAACCCGATTCGTGAAAACGTCGGCAATATAATAGTGATATTTCATAAATCTCCCTAAACGTTAACGGCAACCCGCCGGTTTTCGATACGAACACCATAGGTTTCGATTTTCACAGTCTCGTCCTCGAAGCAAACGCCCGTCTCCAAATTGAAATGCTGCTTATAAAGCGGCGATGCCACCATCGGCTGACCTCCGATATCGCCGATCATGCCGCGCGATAATACATTGACTTTGCCGAAAGGGTCGAAATTATCGACCGCGTAAACCGCCTGTTCCTTCGGCATATAAAACAAAGCAATTTGCCTGCCATCCGCCCAGACGCAAACACCGGAATCCGGCTGCAAATCTTCGACCGAGCAGACATCGATCCATTCGCTCATGCTCATGCCTCCTCCAATATCTTGAAATGCTTCCTGGCCTTCAATGCCTCCCGCTCTTGTTCATCGGCAGGGCGAACTTGGCCGCGCTCCTCGACGAACACGATGTTGTCGTCGGGTCGGTCGCTGTTGACGAAATGCCGAAAACGCTTCAATTTGCTCTCGTCCTCGATCGTGGTTTTCCATTCGCATTGATAGGTGTCGATGACATGGCGCATTTGTTTTTCCAGTGCCTCGCCTATGCTGAGACTATCCTCGATCACGACCGAACGCAAATAATCCAAGCCGCCTTCCATGTTTTCCATCCACACCGACGTCCGCTGCATCCGGTCGGCCGTACGCACATAAAAAATCAGCACGCGGTCGATATATTTGATCAGTGTTTCCTTGTCGAGTTGGGTCGCGAACAAATCGCCGTGCCGGGGCTTCATGCCGCCGTTGCCGCAGACATACAGATTCCAACCGCCCTCGGTCGCGATCACGCCGATGTCCTTGCTCTGCGCCTCGGCGCATTCGCGGGTGCAGCCGGACACGGCGAATTTGATTTTGTGCGGCGCCCTAAGGCCTTTATAACGGTTTTCCAGCTCGATCGCGAGACCGACGCTGTCGTCGACGCCGAAACGGCACCAAGTACTGCCGACGCAGGACTTGACAGTTCTGAGCGATTTGCCGTAAGCATGACCGCTTTCGAAACCGGCATCTATCAATTCCCGCCAGATCGACGGCAATTGCTCGACCCGGGCGCCGAATAGATCGACCCGCTGACCGCCGGTAATTTTCGTATACAAACCGTATTTTTTAGCGACCTGCCCCAGCACGATCAATTTGTCAGGCTGTATTTCGCCGCCGGTCACGCGCGGCACTACCGAATAGGTGCCGTCTTTTTGCATGTTCGCGAGAAAAATATCGTTGGTATCCTGCAAACCGATATGCTCTTTCTTGAGAATATAGTCATTCCAATAAGAAGCCAGAATCGAGCCGACCGCTTGTTTGCAAACTTCGCAGCCGCGGCCGCGCCCATGTTTTTCGATCAATTCGTCGAAGGTCTTGATTTCCTCGACCATGATCAAATGATACAACTCCTGCCGGGTATGCGGAAAATGCTCACAAATATCGGTACTGACCTCGATGCCGAGTTTGGCCAATTCGCATTCCATGACCGATTTCATCAGCGGTACGCAACCGCCGCAACCGGTTCCGGCCTTGGTTTCCGACTTGAGCGCGGATACCGTATTGCAACCGGCTTCGATCGCCGAACAAAGCGTTGCCTTGTCGACGTCATGACAGGAACAAATTTGCGCCGACATCGGCAGTGCATCGGGCCCGAGGCCGACCGACTCGTCGGAACGGTGCGGCAAAATCAACGAATCGGGATTTTCCGGCAGTTCGATGCCGTTCAAGCAATATTGCAGCAAAGTTCCGTAACCCGAAGCATCGCCGACGAGCACCGCGCCCAACAGCCTTTTTTTATCGGCACTGACCACGAGTCGCTTGTAGACTTCGCTATCGCCGTTTTGATAAGTGTAGACCAATGCGCCCGGCGTCTGCGCATGCGCGTCGCCGATGCTCGCGACATCGACGCCCATCAGCTTCAGCTTGGTGCTCATGTCGGCGCCGGTAAAATAATTGTCGCCGCCTTCGAGCACCGAGACGACGGTGCGCGCCATCGCGTATCCCGGCGCGACCAGGCCGAATATTCGGTTATTCCACAAGGCGCATTCGCCGATCGCGAAAATATCCGGATCGGAGGTCCGGCATTGATTGTCGATCACGATGCCGCCGCGCGGGCCGACCTCCAATTCGCAGTCCCGGGCGATATCGTCGCGCGGACGAATACCGGCCGAAAACAAAATCAAGTCGGTTTCGAGCGCATCGCCGCCGGCGAAATTCATTTTATGCAAGCAACTCTCGCCGTCGTCGATCAGGGTGGTGTTCTTATTTAAATGCACGGTCACGCCGAGCGCTTCGATCTTGCGCTTCAACAACGCGCCGCCGCCGTCGTCCAATTGCACCGCCATCAGGCGCGGCGCGAATTCGACGACATGCGTGGTCAAGCCTAAGTCTTTCAAGGCTTTGGCGGCTTCCAGTCCGAGCAGGCCGCCGCCGACCACGACGCCGACCTTGGATTGTTCGGCCGCAGTTTCAATCGCTTCCAAATCCTCTATGGTTCGGTAAACCAGGCAACGATCGCGTTCGTGCCCCGGTACCGGAGGCACGAACGGGTATGACCCGGTCGCCAACACGATTTTGTCGTAAGCGATCCGGACGCCATTTTCCGACAGCACTGTTTTAGCGCTACGGTCTATCGATTTTGCTCTGTCGCCTAAGTGCACGGTGATGCCGTGTTGTTCGAAAAACCCTTCCTCGACCATCGATAGATCCTGTGCGGTCTTGCCGGAAAAAAACGCCGACAGATGAACCCGGTCGTAAGCCGGCCTGGGCTCTTCGCAAAACACGACGATCTCAAAATGTTCCTTCGCGCCACTACTCGCCAGTCCGGCCAAAAAGTTTTGGCCGACCATACCGTTACCAATCACGACTAATGTTTGTTTCTTGCTCATCGGCAACCTCGGTTTTCTGTATCTAAATTTTAGGCAAAAAAAAGGCGTCCAGTCGATGTGACGAATCACTCGAACAGGACGCCAATGCCCCAACAAAATCGGTACTCCGTTAGGAGTCTTGCTAATGATAAAGCAATATGAATGCCATGTTTTCAAGCAACTTTCGCGAAGCCTTGATTTAACTGGTTTTAACAAACCATTAATTAGTCAATTCGAATTCGATAATCATTAAGTTACCGCTTTCATCGCACACATTCGGTGAATAGCGTTAACTTTCCGCACCAATATAAAGCAATATATTTATCCGCAACCGGATGAACAAGCGTGCGACACCAAAACATAAATCGGCATATTAATTGCTAGATTCATTAAATTGAGCACTATTCACCTCTCGGTCACCGTAACTCTCATGAAGGCCCGACCATCGCCCCGGCAAATGAAAGTTCTCTGTGTGGGGAGGGCGCGGTCACTCGCCCGACAGGACGCCGTGAACCCAGCACCTAAATCCAGCACCTAAATTCCATAGGTCTTTGGCAATGATTCAAAATCATGGCTTATTTAGGTGCTGGATGAATTATCCAAGATAGTCAACCATAGCTAACGAGCTATGGAATTTAGGTGCTGGGTGAATACGTCCGTGTAGGCTCGACGGCGGCGACTGATTGCCATGGATGGCATGAATGCAGATTTTGCAGGAGCAAAAATCTGCCCTGCCGCCGACGCCTGTCGATCGAGCAACCGCACCCTCTCCGGAACCGGTATTTTCTCTGCCGAGCTTCTTATATCGAAAAATTAGATAATGACTCCAAATCTACGAACTTTCACAGTAAAACCAGCTAATGTCCATACTACAACTCAAGTTACTCGGCTTTTCCGGAAAAATCAAAATACTGCATTTGACCTGGACGGCTTTTTTCATCAGCTTTGTCGTCTGGTTCAATCACGCCCCTCTGATGCTGATGATCATGGATTCTGTGAATCTCACCGAATCCGAAGTCAACATTCTGCTGTTATTAAATTTTGCGCTGCCCATTCCTGCTCGCATCATCATCGGCATGGTCGTAGACCGCTTCGGCGCAAGAATCAGTTACAGCACTCTACTGGCACTGAGTAGCCTACCTTGCTTCGCCTTTGCGATGGCTGAATCGTTTCAACAATTAGCTTGGGCGCGCTTCTGTTTGGGGTTTATCGGCGCGGGCTTCGTGATCGGCATTCGCATCATCGGCGATTGGTTTCCGGCTCGGCAAGTCGGCGTTGCCGAAGGCATCTACGGGGGCTGGGGCAATTTCGGTTCAGCCGCCGCGACCATCCTGCTACCGGGACTGGCATTATATTTCGGCGCCGAAAACGGCTGGCGTTATGCGATTGCGGTAACCGGTATTTTGTCGCTAGCATATGCGCTCATCTATTACCGGAATGTCGAGGATACGCCGCCCGACGTGCCCTATTTGAAACCTAGACGTTCGGGCGCAATGGAGGTTACTTCGATAAAAGATCTATTCCTTTACATCTGCACGACCGTACCGCTTTATACCGCAATGTCTCTGCTCACTTGGCAGCTATCGACACCGGAAGCCGATTTACTTAGCACACCCTGGGTCATTGCGATTAACATCATTATTTGGGCCCTTTTCTTTTTTCAAGCTTGTCAAATCGTCGACATCAATGCGGAACGGCTCAGTCGTCCGATCGACAGCATTCACCATTATCCATTCAAACAAATCACTATCCTTAGCGTCGCCTATTTGATGACGTTCGGCTCCAAATTAGCCGTGGTATCGATGCTGCCGATGTTTTTCTTTACGATTTACCGCGAAACCCAAGCTGTCTCGATGATCGATGCAGGCCTGATGGCATCGAGCTTCATTGTCATGAATCTTATCGCCCGCCCGGCCGGCGGCTGGCTTAGCGACAGAATCGGCCGCAAGCTCTCGCTGACGATGTTTCTAGCCGGCACTTCGCTCGGTTATTACTTGATGTCCTTTATTGCCGGCGATTGGCCCATTTTGATGACTATTTCAATGACGGTGTTGTGTTCGATATTTCTTCAGGCCGCCGAAGGTGCGGTATTTGCCATCGCACCTTTGATCAAAAGACCCATGACCGGCCAGATCGCCGGCATCGTCGGCGCTTACGGCAATGCCGGAGCCATCTTTTTTTTAGCGCTAATGGGCCATGTCGCACCATCTACGTTTTTCATCATTCTGGCAGTTTGCGCACTGGCATCGGCAATCTTGGCGCGCCGCCTCGAAGAGCCTAAAGAGTTCATTACCGAAATCATGCCTGACGGCACTTTAGTGAAAATCGAACTGGATTGACATGCAAGCTCTGAAAGTCTTAATCGCCGATGAAATTCAAGGCGAAAAACTACTCGAGAAAACCCTGAAAAAGCATGGTTTCGAAACCGCTTGTCTTCCGTTCGATACTATCGATTTAAATTCGTTGGTATTAAATTTATTGCCGGACATCGTGGTGTTGAATGTTTATACCCCGACACCGAAGATACTCGATGCCATATTGACGATCAATCAAAGCCATTCGGCGCCGGTGATCCTGTTTGCCGAGGATCAAGATAGCGACACGATCGATAAAGTCATCAAGGCCGGCGTCAGCGCTTATATCGTCGACGGGCTCGATCCCAAACGCATCAAAACCATCATCGATATTGCGGTGGCTCGATTCAAAGAGCAAAACGCCATCAAGGAAGAATTGAAAAAAACCAAATCGCAACTGGAAGAAAGAAAAGCGGTCGACCGAGCAAAAGGGATTCTAATGAAATCGCAAGGCTTCGACGAAGCTCAGGCTTATCATGCGCTGCGAAAACTGGCGATGGACCGGAATATTTCGATCGGCGAAATGGCTAAAAACGTCATTTCTATGGCGGATTTATTGAAGTAACGATCACGCTTTCTATCGTTTCGATTTACGGGTAGACTGTCTTTCTCTTATCAATCACGAACGAGAAAGCCGATGAAAAACTCTGTTGATGCTCGCCTCATTGCCGCTTTTTTCCTGATGATATTCGGAACGAGCGCCTTAGCGGAATCTCGAATTGCCGTTTTGGTTTTCGAACTAAAAGACCTCACATTGGCTCCCGGCATCCCCGAGGAACAGGAGCGCACCGCTTCGATCAAGCCTCAACTTGAAGCCGAATTAACCACATTAGGGAATGACATAGTCGAAACCGACTTCGCATCCCAACAACAGGCCGATGCCGGAACCGGATATCTATTCGATCACCATGATGTGGCCGCGAAACTTGGCAAGCAATTCGGCGCCGACTACATTCTAGTCGGTAGACTTCATAAACCGAGTTTCTTGTTTGCTTATATCATGGGACATTTGATACGAGTCGAAGACGGCAAACTGATTGCCGATTACACTTTCGAAGCCAAAGGACCCAATCGATTCCAAACCAATAAAACAGTAAAAACCCTGGCTAAAGCGATCGACAAAGATTTAAAGCGCCTGTCTCAATCCCACTAAAAAACCAGGTTGAGTACGCCCCGCGCACTAATGCTGGCGCGGGGCGGGTTATTAACCCGCCCCAAACGTTTTTCCTGATTAGCAAGATGCTTCAGCTTGCTGAAGACAATTGTCCGAGCAGTGGTCAGTCGTAGCCACTTCTGCGGGACGGGTTATTTAACCCGTCCCCAACGTTTCGGTTTGCCCTAAACATTTCGGCTAACTTCGGCCAAAGTCAAAACGTTAGGACGGGGTTGCAAACCCCGTCCTGCTGGGAAAAACCAGGTTGAGTACGCCCCGCGCACTAATGCTGGCGCGGGGCGGGTTATTCAACCCGCCCCAAACGTTTTTTGTTTGCTTTGAGCATAGTCGAAACTTTCCGGACGGGGTTATACCTTTCGCACTTCAAATTTCGGCAGTGCCGGAGGAGGCCTCGGGGTGCTCGGTAAAGGCTTTGCCAGCATGGAGCTGGCATAGAGCCTACATGGACGTATTCACGGCGTCCTTTGACGGGCGCCCCGAGGCCGAATTTTCATCTACGATGAGTATACAAACCCCTTCCGGCAAAGGTAAAGAGCGACTATTCAGTCGCTAACACTTCGATTTTAGTTTGATTGTAAGTGACTTTATTATCCTTAATCTCTATAGCCTTCTGTTGAATCAACTCATCGAATAAATCCCCCTCATTAACCACATTATTCTTAAATTTACTGCGAATACTGTTGAGCAGGGTTTCTTTTTTGACCGGCCGGCTTCGACTGTGCTTGATCAAATGCGCGCAAAACTCTTGTACCAAGACTTCAGGGCTTTTCGGTGCGAAGCCCGGCATATTTTCGAGTTTGACACCGATACGTTGCGCGCTCCGGTTCTGGCTGATTAACAGGCTAACCGCATGATCGAGGTCGTTGTCGTCGGAAACGACATCGAAATGGGTATTTTCGGGGAGCTGGGCCATCATTGCGCCGGCCCAAAAGGTGATGCCGAAATCGGCGGAATTCTTGCCGCCGTTCGGCATTTTAATGATTTTAAGACGATTTTGATTGACCGTTGCGGTCAGCGGCACGATCCAATCGAGCGGAACGCGCGCGCCGCACTGCGCATAGCAAATCACGACGTGGGTATAGGCGGCTAAATCTTCCATCAACTGATAAACTTGTTTCGGACAATTTTCGAGGTCGATCAACAAGACGCGGGCCGCGTAATCCGCATCTTCGTCATCCTTGACCGCCTCCTTGTCCGAAATGCTCTCGTTCATGTCTGCCGGCCTCTTCAGTTCATCGTTTTACATCGTCATAGCCTGACCAACACTTCACCGCGCCCCATTTCAGCCATGTCGCCGCCGTAACGCCGGACACGATTAAAGACCGCCGCAGGGTCTGCAAATTTCGAATCAAACGATCTGAACGACGCGAACAGCATCGGCAAAAACGCCAACGTATGCGAGCCGCAATCGTTGAAGGTCGCCGGCAGTTCGGGCTTATTCCAGAGCAATAAGGTACCTCGGCGCATTGCAAAACCGGTATAGCGTCCGGTTTTTCCCATTACCGCGATCGTGCCGGCCGTCATTCTCGACCCGCAATAATCGCCGGCATTGCCTTCGATCAAAATGACGCCGCGGCGCATGTGATCGCCGACCCGCTCGCCGGCGTTGCCTTTAACCAAAACGGTGCCGCCTTTCATGCCCATTTTGTTACCGGGCAAGGCCGCCCCGAGAAAATCGCCGGTGTTTCCGTTGATCTGAACGAAACCTTTTTTCATTTCGCAAGCCGCAAATAATCCTGCGTTGCCGTTGACGGTAATCGTACCGGACTTCATGCCCAGGCCGAGATAAGCACCGACATCGCCTTCGACACGGATCTGTCCTTCCGTTAATTCTTTGCCGATAAAATCGAGCTTGGCATAACTGTTCTTGATGACAATCTGTTGTGTATCGTAACCGGCAATCGTGAATAGTTCGTCGACGCGAATTTTGCGCTTGCCGCTATCGAGCTCGAGCGCTGCAATCTCGGTCGGCGATAACCCCGCCAGTTTTTGACAAACCAGGGGCGACAAATCGACGCGCTGAGCCGGTCGCTGTTTCAGCGTGAAGGTTAACGCAGTCATGCCATGATCTCCTGTAAATGAAAATGGAAGGGGCCGAGTTTACCGCCGTAATTGCCGGCACTGATGCGTTTGATGCCGTTCGCGGCACCCAAGTCGCAGACCGCCTGAATGCCGACGCGCATCGCCTTGTCGATGTCTTCCTTGGTTAGACCGTCGATCACGATTTCCATCACCGATTCGATTTCAGGCGACAAATCGGTTTTGGTGATGCCTTTCAGTGTCGGGCAAAAAGCATCGTTGGTCGATGCGCCGAGCGCCTTATATTTCGAACCGACTTTCGATCCGGAGCGAACGACGCCGCCCGGAAACGGCATGATCACGTTCGGAATCTTGCGCATTTCCTCGATCGCGGCCTCGCAGGCCGCCAACGCTTGCGGCTGCGATTCGGCCAATACCAAGAAATTACCTCCACCGACCGCATCGACCTGCCCTGTCGTCGCCTCGGTCAGAAACTCGCCGTCCATGACCGGCACGCGCCAATAGCGTTTACCGCCGATGACTTTGGAAATCTGGAAACCGTCGCCGAAATAGCGCAGGTTTTTACCCAGCGGAATCGGTTTGTCGCTTTCAATGCCGGCGAACAATGCCGAAGTCGGCGAAGTCAGCACGCATTGCCCGGCGCGCGTTTCCAATTGTTTCGCAAGGCCCTTGCCGCCCATCGCGAAGATCATCACAGAGACGCCAGGGCGTCCGTCGGGTGTTTCTGAAGGATCGAGCACACGCTCAATGCCGGCCTCGCAGCCGCAAGCGATGACCGAAGTCGCGAAACCGGTCATCGCCTGTGCCGAGATCATCGCCCATTTTTCGTTTTGCGCGGTGATGATCGCGCGCGTCGCCTTCATCGGAAAGGCTTCGGCAAAGGTTTTGTCTATCGTTACGCCGTTAATAATCATCATGGGTACACATGGTTAAATATTTGAAAGTAAGTAAAGTGTTGACGTTATCGGTATATCTCGATGCAGGCCTTGTTTTCGTCGATCAATGCCATTTCTATCGCGTCCTTTTTAGTCAACAAAGAATTGATAATCGCCGCTTTGGACTGATTGCCTATTTTCAGCCAAACAATTTTAGGCGGTTGACCGTAAAGATTCGACATTTCAAAATAATCAGCGTCCTTCGTGACGATAACAAAGTCGTTGGTTTTGGCATATTCCCAAATTTCCCAGTCACTGGCGCGTTCCAAACCTAATATCGCAACTTGTGTGGATTCAGGATATGCTTCAACTAAAAAGGCCACTGCACGGCGCGACAAGTTTTCATCCAACAGCAGCTTCATTAAATAATTGCCGCTAAGCTATGCTCACGTTCGGCTGCAAAAGCCAAACAAGCCCTTATATCGTTTGACTCCAGTTCAGGATAATCGTCCAAAATTTCCACTTCGCTCATACCCTCCGCAAGCCATCCCAAAACATCGTAAACCGTAATCCGCAACCCGCGAATACAAGGCTTACCACCTCGCTTTCCGGGTTCGATAGTAATGATGCTGCGATAATCTATAGCCATAGGTATCTCCGGATTTTTTGTTTATTTCTTCTACGGCTGTTATCAATCTATTTTCGTTTGATAATGCCGCGGAAACGCTGATATGTTCCAATTTTGCGAGTTGTCCAATTAACTCTACCTCAAGCAGCCTTCAAATCACGCTGCAACTTACCTTGCTGCTTGAGTTTGTTATGTATATTTCCAGGACTGAGCTCCAAACCATTTTTCCAGCATAATGCCCCTAGCTCTATAAAGAATCGTTTAAAGTAACCTTCATCTTGTAATGGAATGACTAACTCAGTTTGTTTGTCCAACAGAAGCTGCAAATCGTAATCGCCGACGGTTTGATCGGAAAACCACAAGCGTATGGTTTTATGTTCAATATATTTGGCTTTGACGATTTTAATCATTATCGGCTCCGGCTATACGCTGCAACGGCTTTAACTGAATGGCTAACTGCCAATCCGCCATTAATTCTTCCTGATGCTCTTTCGCCCATTCTCTAACCAGTTTTAATGCTTTACTCGGCAAACGGCCTTCAAGCACCTCACCGCTTTCGATCGCAATTAACGCCTGATGACCTTGATACTCAGCGTGAAATTGCGGTGGATTGTGATCATCGTGATACATCCGGATGTAAATGGAAATATACCTTTCGCACTTCAAATTTCGGCAATGTCCGAGGAGGCGTAGGGGTGTTCGACAAAGGCTTTGCCAGCATGGAGCTGGCATAGAGCCTACAAGGACGTATTCACCCAGCACCTAAATTCCATAGCCCATTGGCTATGGTTAACTATCTTGGATAATTTAGGTGCTGGGTTCACGGCGCCCTTTGTCGAACACCCCTGCGCCGAATTTTGATATACGATGAGTATAACAGGCATCAGCTAGTAGTCTCGTAGTCCATACGCTGATTTCCAAGATCCAGCATGGGAATCAGCGATGCGAAAAACAGCTTCGTCACACCTGCAACGGATGCACCGTCAAACTTCCCCGCCCGTCCTCGGTAAATTCGTCGTTGCTGATTTTGAAATTGCCCATTTTCATCGTCAGATATCGGTCGAAATAAGACTTGAGATCTTTTTCGACGGCCGCGTCATAATCAGGTTTGACAACATGTGTCGTTCCCCATTTTACATGGACGATCTGACCATCTTTGACGACCATCTCACCGTCCTTGAACACGTAATCCGGTTTTTCGAACATTTTTTGCCGATCGGCGTTTTCGGTATAAACAGTAATGTCGCCCCAATTCCCAGCGGTCAGGCCGCCGCGATCTTTAAGGCCGATCAACTTAGCCGCGCCCGCGCGGGTCATGATCGCGATTTCGTTCAGCGTGTACTCGCGGTCGATCGATGCCAGCGTCGTCATTTTTTGCGCTTCCGGATGAATCGTCGCGAGCATATCGTTGCGGAAGCTTTTATCCATAAGCAAACGAATCAGATGCGGATAGGTCGTGAACGGCGCGCCGTTCGGATGGTCGGTGGTCAAAAATACACGCCACGGATCGTCGACCAGCAAGAAAATTTCAAGACCGATCGCCCATTGCAAGGCATTGACGAAATTTTGGTCCCTGTATTTGAACGGCACGACGCCGCAGCCGGCATCGCATTCGATATCCATGCACACCCACTTGTTCGGATGCGCGTGCTTGTGGTTCGCATGCTGACGCATCGTATCACCCGAAGCCGTAACGGTCTGCCCAAACAAAATTTGCCCGACATCGATCGTAATGTTCTTGTGCTTATTGACCGCTTCGGCGATTTGCGCGGCACCCGATGAGAATTTGAAGTCGCCTTCGGTGCCGTAGCTATGAAACTGAATGTGCGTCAAATGCATCGGCAGGCCGCCGACGCCTTGAATCGTATCGAGCGTCGTGTCGACATTGCCCGGCACGCCCAGATTACAACCATGCACATGCAAAGGATGCGGAACGCCTAATTCTTTGACCGCAGTCGCCAAGGTTTGCAGAATTTGCCTGGGCGTCACGTCGTAATGCGCATTTTTTTCGTCGAGATCGAGCTTGCGCTGATTAAACTTGAACGCGCTGATACCGCCGGCATTAACGACTTTAATGCCGATACATTTGGACGCTTGAAGCGTCCATGCGACATAATCGTTAACCGCTTTCTGATCTTTTTTTGCAGTCAACATGCGCAGCAAGTAGTCGTCGCTGCCGAGCATCGCGTAACCGCCTTTGTCGAGGATCGGAATATCGCCCATTTCCATGTGCGCCTGTCTGGCGTTAACCGGTAACACCGCCGGTTCGAATGCGGCCGTATAGCCCATCTCGGCATAACGATAGCCGGTGACATAAGTACTCGGCATCGCATGACCGCTTCCGGAACGCGTCAAATCGGTGCGGATAACCGGATCTGAGCGGTGGTCTTCCGGTAACAAGATTCTCGCGATATTGCCCTTACCGCCGCCGATATGCGTATGCATGTCGATCGCACCGGACATCACAACCTTACCGGTTAAATCATATTCTTGATCGATTTTGAGATCGGCCGCAGGTTTATCGACGATGCGACCGTCCTGAATATAAATATCCCGTTTTTGGCCGTCGATTCCGCCGGCGGGGTCATAAACCGTTCCACCTGTTAATTTAATCAGCATAGCTTTTCCAAATGATTAGAGATGAGCAGTACATCGAAGCACATAGACATCGGATTATTAGGTTGAATTGTATCATTATCGCGCCAAGGCGCTGAGGCGCAGAGAGTTGATGGTTAAAAAACCAAACGATCGTTTCATATGCAATGACGACCGTAAAACAAAATGTCTGACGCTATCCTACCAACAATCTCGTATTCTTATTTTTTCCGCGCCCTGCCCGAGATATACCCATCGTAGATCAAAATTCGGCACCGAGGTGCCTCCTTAAGCACTGCCGAAATTTGAAGTACGAAAGGTATAATAATTAATCTATAGCGCTCGCTCGATCGCCGATAAAACTTCAGCCGTAGCGGGCAGCTCCGAATCGCGCAATTTTTTCAGACGTATCGCCACAACGCTATCGGCGCGATAAGCGTGGCCGGCATGATCGATACCCGGAGTGCCAAGCGGAATATAAACATCCGGCTCTTTATCGAATAGCATGCCCGAACGGCCTAAGACAATGGTCGGCACATCGGTAACAGGCGGTATTGCTTTGCTATTGAATGCTTGCACCCACAGCAAAGCGTCGCCCTCACCGTTCTCGATCATTGCTCTACTATCGTACAAATAAGGATCGTATTCGGGATAGCCTTTTGCATAGCTAATACGTGCCGGATATCCGGAAATCCATCCGGCAACTTGATTGGCTGTCAGGTCGCCTTCCTTGCCGCTCAACGGCAAACCGGAACAACGGCTTCCCTGATCGTTGATATCCTTGATCAACTCGCAAATCGATTGGACAGTAAGTTCGGCTTGATCGAAAACCAACGAGGACGCTGCCCAAGTCACGACGCCGTATTTCGCAGCTTGCAAACGCTCGGCCACGGTCTGCAAGTCGGAAACCTTAATACCTCCCACCGAATCGATAACGATCTTATGTCCCTTGACTAGAGCTCTCAATACCGCTACAACCTCGGGCAAATCGGCATCGGCACAAGTCAATACTTGCGCTTGTTTACCGTTTGGCGAAACCTGAGCAGTGCCGGAGGGGGCCTTGCCTAAATAAATCACCTCTCGGTTAGCGGTATCTTCCAGAAACATCGACTCCTGGTTCCAAAGATAACGCTCGAAAAAACGCGGCACAAAACTTTCCAAATCTTTACCGACCACCAACAGTAAATCGCAACGATTCTTGACCTCGGCCAGCGTTGTCGTCATCCATCCGGAATCTTGCATCGCCAAGTAATTCCGTCTTGATGCATTGAAGTTCATCTGATCGACCACCGCGCCGCAACGGTCGGCCAACGCCAGCAACGCGCGCATACCGTTAACATCGGTCGCACCCCCCCCGATGATAGGCTGATTGGAATCTTGCAATATTTCAACGGCCTTAGCCACAGCATGCTCAAGAGCGACTTGCTTCCCGTCGACTCTGGGCTTAAAGTCGGTAATGACTTGTTCAAATGCAGGGGTATTGACCGCGCAGCCGTTGCTAAGCACCTTCAACGACAAACCGTCGACACTGATTGTTAGATCATCGGTTCCAATACCGCAAAAAGGACTGGGCACTTCGGTAATTTCAGTCACGCGCGTTTCCTCTTTATATCTTTGATTGATTTAGATTTAGCCATGCCGATTAAACGATTAGCGCGAACCGACACTACAGCAATAGCAAGCATTTTAACCCGAAATAACGGCCCTGTCCCGTTTCACCCGGCATTTCCTGCTTAGAATTTTTCATTCATCCTATACAGACAACCATTAGATTAAGAGCCCGAAAAATCAATCAACTTTGAAAGCACGACATGACCTCACCATTATCCGTTTAAAATCTTCTTGAATACTTTTTCGAACCTTCAATATCGAGTTACGTTAAAATATCGATCGAAATTACGAATATTCATTGCAGATTACGGCGATCTCACAGTATAAACCCATCGCCCTTCAATTTTCGGTTTTAGCGCAGCAATTCCCAATTTGGCGATCAAAAAGGGTGTGGGGTATGCTTGGCGAGGATATCGGCAGCAGGGGCAGATTTTTGCTCCTGCAAAATCTGCATTCACGCCATCCTTGGCGCTTAGCTGCCGCCAAGCCCCCATGGATGGGTTTACGGCGTTCCTCGACAGGCATACCCCACACCCTAAAATCGGCGAAACTGCTCAAACTAGGAATTGCTGGTTTTAGCGTATGCAGGCACCGAAATTTGACTTGTCTGATTAGAGTATGTTCTCGCCGATAATCGCATAAGTATTCCTGATCAACCTAACGTCTTCAATTCGGCAAAGGGTACCGCATTATGTTTAATAAAATCTCACTGGCACTTAGCGTCACCCTGTTATTGAGCGCCTGCGCCACCAGCCCGACAGGCAGAACGCAATTCGCATTCATGCCCGATACCCAACTCAATCAAATGGGACTTCAGGCTTTCGACAGCTTAAAAAGAGAAAATCCGGTCAGCACCAACCAACGGCATGTCCAGTTTGTAAATTGCGTATCCGATGCGATCATCCGGGAAGTCGGAGGCAAATGGGAAGTCGTCGTATTCGAAGACAACAGCTTGAACGCCTTCGCCTTGCCCGGCAATAAAATCGGCGTGCATTCAGGCATGGTCAAATTCGTCGACAATCAAGACCAATTAGCATCTATCATCGGTCATGAAATCGGCCATGTATTGGCAAGACACAGCAACGAACGCGTCTCGCAGCAAATGGCAGTCAGCTCAGGCATGGCCTTGATTCAAGCCGTCAGCGCACCGCAAACCGCAATGGGCCAAACGGCTCTCGGACTGCTCGGTGTCGGCGCTCAATACGGCGTGCTGTTGCCCTACAGCCGACTGCATGAAAACGAAGCCGATAAAATCGGCCTCGACTTGATGGCCAAGGCCGGTTTCGACCCCCGCCAAAGCGTTACACTGTGGCAAAAGATGGCGAGAGCCGGCGACGGTCAACAACCGCCGGAATTCATGTCTACACATCCAGCTCATGCCACTCGAATTCAAGAACTGCAAAATGCCATACCAAGAGCATTAGAAATTCAAAAACAAGCAGTCGCTCAAGGCAAACAACCTCGTTGCAGTAAATAATGAATCCAAATTTAAACCATCTACAGCCTTACCCGTTCGAAAAGCTAGCTCGGCTCAAACAGGGCATCGTTCCGCCTGCCGACAAAGCCCACATCGCTCTATCGATAGGCGAACCCAAACACATTACGCCGCACATCATTCAAGAAGCGCTCATCACGCACATGCATGGTCTATCGGCTTATCCATCGACGCGCGGATTGCCGGAACTTCGGCAATCGATGTCCGAATGGATCGCGAGGCGCTTTCAAATATCGGCCGATTTACTCGATCCCGAAACACAAATTCTGCCGGTTAACGGAACCCGCGAAGCCTTGTTTTCGTTCGCGCAATGCCTCGTCGAACCGAGCGAAAAACCGTTGGTCTTGATGCCGAATCCGTTTTACCAAATTTACGAAGGTGCGGCTTTACTGGCCGGAGCACAGCCTTATTTCCTGAATACGACCGAGGAAAACGCTTACATACCCAACTTCGACACTGTTCCCGAATCGGTTTGGCGGCGTTGCCAATTATTGTATATTTGCTCGCCGGGCAATCCGACCGGTGCGGTCATCCCCCAAACGCAGCTGGAATATTTGATCGAATTGGCAGAGCGATACGATTTCGTAATTGCGTCGGACGAATGCTACAGCGAAATTTATGCCGACGAAAATAACCCGCCAACCGGACTTTTGGAGGCGGCCGTTGCGATCGGCAACACCGAGTTTAAGCGTTGCGTGATTTTTCACAGCCTATCGAAGCGCTCGAATGCGCCGGGTTTGCGATCGGGCTTTGTTGCCGGAGACGCAGAAATACTGCAGCGTTATTTTCAATACCGCACCTATCACGGCTGTGCGATGCCGGTACCGACGCAACATGCCAGCATAGCAGCCTGGCGCGATGAAGCCCATGTCGTCGACAATCGCCAGTTATACCGGGAAAAATTCAGTGCATTCAAAGATATATTATCCGAAGCCACTGCCGTTACCATCCCTCCGGCAAGTTTCTATATCTGGCTAAAAACGCCGGTATCGGAAATTCAATTTGCACAACAGCTGTTTGCATCCGAAAATGTAACAGTCTTGCCGGGCAGTTATTTATCCCGACCGTTCAATGAGTCCGACCCCGGCCGGAATCACGTCAGGATCGCCTTAGTAGCACCGATCTACGAATGTATCGATGCTGCAAGGCGCATTAAAAATTTCATTCACACGTTATAACAAATGGAAAATCATGTCTGAACTAGAAAACATCATTAATGCCGCCTTTGAAAACCGCGCCGACATCACACCGACAAACGTCTATCCGGAACTGCGCGAGACGATAAAAGAAGTCATTAATCTGCTCGACAGCGGCAAAGCCCGCGTCGCCGAAAAAATCGACGGCGAATGGGTCGTTAACCAATGGCTCAAAAAAGCGGTGTTATTGTCGTTCCGCGTCAATGAGAACCGCGTCATGGACGGCGGCGTCAACCGTTATTACGACAAGGTCGAAACCAAATTTGCGTCTTATACGCCGGACGATTTTGCCAAAGCCGGAGTACGCGTCGTGCCGAACGCGAATGCTCGCCACGGCTCCTACATCGCGCCCGGAGCGGTATTGATGCCCTCTTACGTCAACATCGGCGCTTATGTCGACAGCGGCACGATGGTCGATACCTGGGTCACGGTTGGATCGTGCGCGCAAATCGGTAAAAACGTACATTTATCAGGCGGCGTCGGCATCGGCGGCGTACTTGAACCTTTGCAAGCGGGACCGACCATCATCGAAGACAACTGCTTCATCGGAGCGCGTTCGGAAATCGTTGAAGGCGTGGTCGTCGAAGAAGGCTCGGTCATTTCGATGGGCGTTTACATCGGCCAAAGCACCAAGATCTACAACCGCATGACCGGCGAGATCACCTACGGTCGCGTACCTGCTGGATCGGTCGTCGTTCCCGGCAACTTACCTTCCTCGGACGGCAAATACAGCCTATACTGCGCGGTGATTATCAAGCAAGTCGACGAAAAAACCCGCAGCAAAACCGGCATTAACGAATTACTGCGCGATTGATTCGCATTTTGCCCGATACGCATTCCCACGCCCCAAAGGCTGCGAAAGTATTGGCGGATACAAGATAAAAAATTATTCACCATGAAGAACATGAAGGTAATGAAGGTAATGAAGAAAAAGACTACAAGATCTACAGCCTAATTCATCACCTGATTAGCAAGATGCTTCAGCTTGCTGAGGCCAATTGTCCGAGCAGTGGCCAGCCGTAGCCACTTCTGCGGGACGGGTTATTTAACCCGTCCCCAACGTTTCGGTTTGCCCTAAACATTTCGGCTGACTTCGGCCAAAGTCAAAACGTTTAGGACGGGGTTGCAAACCCCGTCCTGCTAGGGTAAAAGATTATTCACCATGAAGAACATGAAGGTAATGAAGAAAAAGACTATAAGATCTACAGCCTAATTCATCATGTGACTTCATGCCCTTCATCCTAAAAAGAGCAGTTGACATGTGTTGTAGACCGTTCGTGCTGAGCCAAGTCGAAGCATAAAGGGTCTACAACACTCTCACCGACTTGGTGAAGCCTCAAACCACCCTCACCCTTCGACAGGGCTCTCCTGAGCGTAAGCCGAAGGGCTCAGGGCGAACGGTAGCTTGAGGCACTCAAATGCTATTTTTAGGTTCATAGTTATTTCGTGATTTTGAATACTTTCACAGTATCAGGACCGTGGGAACCAAAAATCCGCCCCAAGAAAATACCCGCTTCTTGAATGACTGCGATTAAAACGGTAAATCACTGATGAGCTTAAAACGAGCCGAACATTTCATAAGCGAGGAAGAGTATCTCCAAGGCGAACAAGAAGCCGAGACTAGACATGAATTGATCAATGGTGAAGCCTATGCGATGGCCGGCGCGAATGAAAACCACAATCTAGTGTCGGGCAACGTTTTTTCCGAATTGAAAAACCGACTAAAAGGCTCGTCTTGTAAAACCTTCATGTCGGATATGAAAGTCAAAGCCGGCGGCGATTTTTTTTACCCGGATGTCGTGGTCGTTTGCGAAGAAGACAGCGAACATGAATACTACAAAAGTGCACCGATCTTGATTATCGAGGTTTTATCCGAAAGCACCCGGAAATTCGATAAAACTCATAAACGTTTAACTTATCAGAATATTCCTAGCTTGGAAGAATATGCGATCATCGAACAGGAACGTTGCGAAATCGAGGTTTTCAGAAGAAAAGATCACTGGCAGTCGACTTATTACTACCTAGGCGATGACGTCTACTTTGCTTCGCTAGACGTATCGGCTTCGGTTGAGGACATTTATTATCAAGTCGACAATGCCGACATAATCAAGTATTTTGCTGAACGTTGATTCTTAACGCTCCCCGAACAAGGTACGCGATGCGTGCCCTAAAAGCTTTTTAACTCTTAACCAACCACACCTCGACCATGACAGAAAATTTATCCAACGATGCCGTCATCTACGCAATGCTTTCGATCAACAGCGAAATTGCCATACAAAAAGATTATCTCGATTCGCCGGAACTGCCGGTAGACGAAAAAGAATACGAAGAAGAAACGCTCGCCGATCTCGAGCAAGCCTTAATGGAGTTTATCGAGCTATATAAAAACCGCCTTAAAGCGGATAAAACCCTACCTAGCCTAGATGAACTGCTATATAGCGAATTATAAACCCGACCTATGCCTACACTTTACGGAATCAAAAACTGCGACACGATCAAGAAAGCCCGAAAGTGGCTCGATCAAAACGGCATCGATTACCGCTTTCACGATTATCGCGAAGACGGCCTGACGACCGAATTACTGAAAGACTTTTTGGCTCGAAGCGACTGGCAAACCTTGCTCAACCAGCGCAGCACCAGCTGGCGCCAACTCGACGAGGCGCAAAAAGCGGACCTGGACGAAAACAAGGCCTTACAATTGATGCTCGAAACGCCGACACTGATCAAACGCCCGGTTTTCGATACCGAAGATAAATTAATCGTCGGCTTCAAGGCTGAACACTATCAAGCCGAATTTGACCGCTGACCCTTTTCAACTCGCCTCGAACGTTTTGGTTTGCTTTGGGCATGGTCGAAACGTTCAGGACGGGGTTGCAAACCCCGTCCTGCATAGGTCCTACATAGGAATCAAATTCGCAAGCTCTAGCTTGCCAACTTCGATAAACTAGAGCTTCTCGCATTGCACTTCCGTGCAAAGAGTTTGGAAATTAGCGAAAACACCTCATTCAATAACAACGAAATACGCTACAAAACCCGCCGCACACAAATCATGAACGATCCATTGGAATTACTTAAAGACTTGATCAGCCGCGCATCGGTCACGCCCGACGACGCCGGATGCATGGAACTGCTCGCCGAACGTCTCGAAAAAACCGGTTTCCGTGCCGAATATCTCGATTTCGAAGATACCCGAAATATCTGGCTGAAACGCGGCGAAAATAAACCGCTGTTCGTTTTTCTCGGTCACACCGATGTCGTGCCGACCGGCCCGATCGAGCGCTGGCAATCGCCGCCGTTCGAACCGACGATACAGGACGGCAAACTCTATGGACGCGGCGCGGCCGACATGAAAAGCGGCATCGCCTGTTTCGTCACTGCGGTCGAACGCTTTATCGAAAAACACCCGGATCACCGAGGCTCTATCGCGATAATGCTAACCAGCGACGAAGAAGGCCCCGCAACAAACGGCGTCGTCAAGGTCGTCGAAACCTTGGAACGACGCAACGAAAAAATCGACTGGTGCCTGGTCGGCGAACCGTCGAGCGACAAAAAGCTTGGCGACGTCATTCGAGTCGGTCGGCGCGGCTCGCTGTGCGCGAAACTGACCGTACACGGCATACAAGGCCATGTCGCCTACCCCGAAATCGCCGAAAACCCGATTCATCGTTTCGCCCCGGCACTGAAAGAACTAACCGAGGAAATCTGGGATAGGGGCAATGCATTCTTTCCGCCGACCAGCCTGCAAGTCTCGAACATCAACGCCGGCACCGGCGCCGAAAACATCATTCCGGGCAGTATCGAGGTCCAGTTCAACCTGAGATTCAGCACCGAATCAAACGAAGACAGTATCAAAAGGCGCACAAAAGCCATTCTGGATAAATACGATTTAAAATATGACCTGGAATGGCGATTGTCGGGAAAACCTTTTCTGACCGACAAAGGCGATTTGATCGATGCGGTACACGCCGCGATCGATTCAGTCACCGGTTTCGAACCGGTCGACGATACCGGCGGAGGAACCTCGGACGGACGTTTCGTTGCCCCCACCGGCGCACAAGTCGTCGAACTCGGACCGATCAACGCAACGATTCACAAAATCAACGAAAACGTCGACCTTAAAGATTTGGATACTCTGACCGATATCTATCACAACATACTGGTTGAATTGATGATATAAACTCGGAGGGTAGCATGCCCGAAATCAAACTACCCGGACCAATTCGCATGGTCTGGGGAAGCCTCGGCTGTCTTTGGCTGGCGGGGATCATAAACAAAGGCTTTTATACGACGGCGATTATTCTGCTTTTATTCGTTCCGATACTAATTATGATTAACGGCGAAACGCCTAGCCAAATGAGAAAACCGCAGAAAGCCCCTCGCACAGAACCATCCGATTCGTCAGCCGCTTAGACTCCGGGCGAACGTCCCACAAGATTTCCTTCTGAAGTTGATGCATTGTTTATCTTAAACTGGGTGTGAAATATTATTCATCCAATAGCGCTTTCGCTACCACCTAAGTCAATTTAACGATAGCGATAACGGCGGACACGGTTAAACCTAACGACCAAAACATAAACCGATCCATGCGTCGGGTAATAGCGGTTAAATGCTTATCCATTTGTTCAAAACGCTTATCGACCTCCTCAAAGCGCTTATCGACTTGTTCAAAACGCTTATCAACTTGCTCAAAACGCTTATCGACTTGTTCAAAACGATTATTCATATCGGAACGCATTTCTTCAAAACGTTTATCGACTTGCTCGAAACGCTTTTGAGTCATCTCAAAACCTTGCATCATCAACTCTCGCTGATGTTTAAGCTCCTCCTCGACACGAACGATACGCTCACGAAGCTCAAGCTCATAACGTACATTCGCATTAACCACTTCCGGACGCGCCGCAATACTTTGATCAATGAGCTTTTGTATTTGTATTAAATCTTCTTGGGCGAGTGCCATCTTAATGGCTCCATAAAAAACAGTAAGTAATAGCCGTTATATACCTTTCGTACTTCAAATTTCGGCAGTGCCTGAGAAGGCGCCGGGGTGCTCGGCAAAGGCTTTGCCAGCATGGAACTGGCATAGAGCCTACAGGGACGTATTCACGGCGTCCTTTGACGGGCACCCCGGTGCCGAATTTTGATATACGAGGGGTATATTAGCCAGAACACATTGTTAAAACAACTTCTTGGGTGAATCACCTAGAAACAATAAAGCTCGTGAGAGCCATACCTTTAACGTAATTGTCGAGTTCGCCCTGCTAAAAATCATAGATATTTGTTACAGCCCGTCATTACGACAGGGACTGCCGGGATGACGCGTTTCAATGATGTGTGCAACTTGACTGAACGACCTTGCCAACTACGTACTCCCTTTTGATCGAAAAACCGTCTAAGAATAAAAGGTATGGGATGTGTCTATCGAGGACCGCCGTAAACCCTTCCATGGGGGCTTGACGGCAGCTTTCCCTGCTGCCGACATCCTCGCTAGCCACACCCCATACATTCATAAAGTTAGCCATTTTTTGACTATCAAGGGAGTAATTACTTATCAGCTATTTCTCAGTCAACCCACAGAACACTCAAGTCAAATGTAATTGCATCGAACGGCGCGATCGAAATCGCATCGTCATTCTCGAATACGCCTAGCAATAACCAGCCGGCTGGCGTGTTTTCAAAAACCTCCAGCGTACGCAACACCGGATCGATCAACCAAATATGGCAAACACCCTCCCGCGCATAAATCGGCATTTTTTCGACGCGATCGATCCTCGCCGTACCGGGCGAAAGCACCTCGCAAACCCAATCCGGCGCTAAATCGAAAAAAGCGCCCTCCGGCAATTTCGGTAATCGTTCGCGCCGCCAGCCGGCCAAGTCAGGAACCAAAATATCGAAACCCAAATGACATTCGGGCTCATCGAGAATCCACCAACCGCCCGGCCCATCCATTCCTTCGTCATAAGGCCCTGTAAGTTTTCCACCCAAAATAGACGAAGCCCGAGCATGGCGCGGAGAAGGACGCGGTTGGCTATACAAAGCGCCGCCAATGATTTCCGCAACCATGTTTCCCGGCACCGCGCACAAATCCTGATAAGTCGCTGGTTTCAATTGAGGCGAACCCATTTCACACCTATTTATCTTTAACGAAACGATTAAATAGTCTATTGGCTTCGGGAAGCTGGAACTTCCCGCACTGCGTTCCCAAGCAGCGTAGGTCGGGTTAGGCGCGAGCCGTAACCCGACCTACCTAGGCTGCATTCCAATGCTGTTAAGTTAAGCCGTTCGTGGTGAGCCTGTCGAACCATAGACGGCTTCTTCTGCGGGACGGGTTATTTAACCCGTCCCCAACGTTTCGGTTTGCCCTAAACATTTCGGCTAACTTCGGCCAAAGTCAAAACGTTTAGGACGGGGTTGCAAACCCCGTCTTGCTAGGGATATGCTGGTTTTTGGGCTTTAGCTGAAGAAACTTGCAAATCAGGTTAAGTTAAGCCGTTCGTGGTGAGCCTGTCGAACCATGGACGGCTTAACTTATCGACTCGGACTTCTCCATTGCCCCTTCGACAAGGCTCTCCTGTGCGCAGCCGAAGGGCCCAGGGTGAACAGAAAAGTCCTTAACTTAATGGCAGTGAAGCTGCATTCCCAAGCAAAGAGGGGGGCCAAAAGCAAACTGGAATCCGGCAATCAATGCGTTGAATTATCGGTCTCGAACACCGCTTCTATCGTGGGCGCATCGATAATGTTGTCCAGCCATTGCTCTAATTCGCTTTGACCGGCCTGTGCAATACGTTCATCCGCCCAAGCCGGTAAGGTTTTGAACCGGCGGGAAATCTGACGCCGCAGCGTGTTTTGCTCCGCTTCCAATTTTCCTTTTTCCATGCCCTTTTCCAAGCCTTTTTCCAAGCCTTTTTCCAAGCCAATACGTTCCACACTTGATATATATTGCATTTTGCCATGCTCCTCGAGTTCATGAATGTTATGCCACAATTGCCGCTCCAGCTCTTTCGGCAATCTCATCATCCAATCGATCACCTGAAATAGATCAATGACACGCTGCTTGTCCCAACCCCGCTCATAAAGCAAACGTATCAGACGCCATTTGGCCTGAAAGCGAAAACGATCATCGCCTCGCGTTTGCTGGGTCAGAATATGGGCCGCAGTCACGATGGCAAACGGATTATGCTCAGTCAACAAAGCTTCCAAACGATCATGATAATCGGTAATTTTGGCGACAGGAAACCGAATCGACGTCTCGCTACCTAGCACGCTATAGCCGAAACAATCGGGCTTCCAACCGGGATGCTCGTCCGCCAAAACCGCCAGACTGGCCACGGGTCGATCATAACGGTCGAAAATTCGGTAATTATAAGTAAACATGCGCTTGGCAAAACGCGCTTGTTTGGAGCCCTGCACTTCGACATGGATATAGACCCATTGCTCAACGCCATCGAGCAACATCACTTGGACCAATTTGTCGACGAAGCGTTTCCCAAGCGTCGCATCTCGAACGACCGCGCGTAATTCCTGATCCAAAAACGTATAGGCTTGGTTCCAATCGATCAGATTCGCGGCGTCCGGAAAATAAAACGCCATGAATTCCGGAAAGTAGCGCTCAACCGCTTCTTTCCAAGGGCTATCGTATTCGTCCGGAGCGGATTCGTTCATAGCGGTAGCAGAGGTAATTCTTAAGGCAATCATTCTACGCTGATTCTGGCAAAAAACATCAATCTTAGCCATAACTTAAAGCTGTGACGCTTCGCGTGGAAACGATAAATAAATATCGAGTTGCGTGCCGTCAACACGACCAGCCAGGCAATTTCGAGCCGGCTGGCGAACGAATTTGGCTATTCCGAATTTCCCGTGGGAGACCACAAGCAGCGTAGGTCGGATTAGGCGCGAGCCGTAACCCAACGCATCCGCACCAAATGTCGGGTTACGGCTAGCTATTCATGCCCAATATCATCATCAAAATCAATTACGTCGACACCCCAGTGTTCGCTTAATAGACCCATCTTTATATAGCGATGAATACTGGAATAGGGCCAGTCGGAGGCACGCTTGACCCATCCATGTTTGACCGGGTTATAGTGGATATACTCAATATGTTGTTGGAAGTCCCGCTCGTTCCGCAAGCAATGTTCCCAACCACGATGCTGCCAAACATCCTGTTGCTGTTTATTTTTACGGTTAGCATTTTGAACTTGGGGTTTATTTGGCAGTTTTTTGGTAAATTCCGTTTTGATCAAACGCCAGCGGGTTGAATAATCATAATCCTGTTCGGGCAATGTCCAGATAAAATGCAAATGATCGGGCAAGACAACGGCGGCATCAATCACAAATGGCCGTTTTTGCATGATCTTTTTAAACGCCGAGCGCAGAAGCTTCACATTGTCGTAATCGGCGAATAATTTCCGGCGCTTTTCGGTCACCACGGTAAAAAAATAGCTGCCCCCGTTGATATAAACTCGGCGATAATGCATGGCGAAACCCCGAATAAAGTAAAATTTGGCAATTGCGTAGGTCGGGTTAGCGTCAGCGTAACCCGACAGAAAGGCCAACGATTCTTCGGGTTGGCAATATGTCGGGTTACGGCTAGCAGCGTAGGTCGGGTTAGGCGCGAGCCGTAACCCGACGCATCCGCACCAAATGTCGGGTTACGCTGCGCAAACCTACGCAGCTGTTTTACCAACAATCGGTAGCAGTGCCGGTCACAGACTTAACGCCAGCATTGGTAATCTGAAAAGTACCGCACTTATCCCCGGCCTGAACTCCCGTTGGAGCGGCCGTGGCCGTATAAGTTGTATCATTATTGGCCAGCGTCACGCCAATCGTATAATGGCCATCAGGCGAACTGGCACTCAAACCGATATCCGTCAAATCTCCATACGTCGGATTGTTTGCCCGATATTTTTCTTGAGCCAATTGCAAACTCAACAACCCCGCTTTCGCATCCGATCGCCTCGCCTTCATGACGTAGCTTGTATAAGACGGATAAGCAATCGCTGCCAAAATACCGATCACGGCAACTGCTATCATTAATTCAATTAATGTAAAACCTTCAAATTTGCGTGTCATTTCAAATTCCTGTTCTAAAATTAAAACAATAATAGCCGTTAAATGTCTAACGGTCAGAAAAATCCGATAAGGCATTGGCGGTCACTATACATTCTTACAAGAGGTATAGAAATGAATAAACACCTGCCAACAAAAATGAACGAAACCGGCTTTACCGCCTTGGAATTACTGATCACGATTACAATCGCCGGCATTATAGCGACATTAGCCATACCGAGTTATCAAGACATGCTGGAACGCAATCGCCTTAAACAAGCCCTGGAGTCGTTAAAAGGCGATCTAAAACTGGCGCGCACCGAAGCGCTCAAGCGCCATCAACCGATAGTTGTTTCCAGAACGACCGGCAATCAAGGCGCATGGTGCTACGGACTGGCAATTAGAACACCCGCCAAGGCCAATTGCGATTGCGAACAACCCGACATCAGCGCCAATGATTTTTGCGACATCAAACGCATACTCGGTAACGATTTTGAACACATTACCATGGAGCCCGCAGGCATCAACAATAACACTTTCAACCCCAGGCGAGGCACCGTAGCCGCCGGGGGTGTCACGTTCAGTACAGCGAAATACGCAGCCAGAGTGGTTTTTGCCGATACCGGCCGCATACGAATTTGTATACCGCAGTCCGCTAACATACCTAGCGGCAAAGTGGGCCTACCCTCTGTGACGGCAAATTGTTAAGGACACATAAAATGAAAAACGCGACTAAAACACGATGAAAAATCAAACGAATCAAGGATTCACTCTACTGGAAGCAATGATCACTATTGCCATCGCCGCAATTATTTTGGTCTTGGCCGTACCTTCCTATCGTGATGTTTTGGAACGTAACCGTGTTAGAGAAGCTGTCGAATCGCTATCCTCCGATATCAAGCTAGCTCGTACCGAGGCCATCAAACGCAGTGCGGATGTCACCTTGTCAGTAGATAACACGGAATGGTGCTATGGTATCGGTACCGGTGGCACTTGCGATTGCACGGCCGCGGTCGGAGATGCCGACTTCTGTAATATCAAAATCGTTAATGGCGCACAATTTCAGGATATTACCTTTAATGGCAACAATGTCACATTCGAGTTCAGACGCGGCACGCCGATTGCGGTAAGCAGCTCGACACTCAGTTCTGCCAACTACGGCGCGCAAGTCAATATTAATTCCGCCGGCTTGGTAACCATTTGTTCATCAGGCGCTCGGTCACTGATTCATTATCCGGAATGTCCATAAAATTCGAGAAGCATCATGAAAAAACAAACAGGCTTTACACTCCCGGAACTCTTGATATCGCTACTGTTGGGGCTTATCGTGATTGGAGGAACGATTGCTATTTATATCTCCACGATTCGAGGCAGCACCGACACGATTCGCTCGGCGCGATTGAATCATGATATGGATTCTCTAATGACGCTCATGGTTAATGATATTAAGCGGGCCGGCTATTGGGGCGATGCCATCAATGATGCCGATACCCGCACTAACCCGTTTACAAGCACTGCGAACAATGTCCAAATAATTGGTGATGATTGTATTGTCTATAGTTACGACACCCCTAGTCTTCCAGACTTTCCTAATGGAAACGGCGCTGTTGATGATAACGAGATGTTCGGATTTAGATTAAATAATGATGGCTCGGTCAGCATGAGGTTGTCCGGCACGACCCTAGCGAGTTGCGACGATGCGGACGGAACATGGCAGCGTATGACTGTTAGTGAAGGCGGAGAACAAGTCAATATCACCGGCCTCGAATTCAGCTTTACTCCAATTGCCGGTACGCCTTCTCTACCTGCAACTTCTCGTTGCTTAAATGTAACAGCGGATTCCATAGATAACGACATCGATTGCACCAATGTTGTTGCTGGTGATGACATAGCACAAAGACGCGTGGTTAATATTCGATTAATCGGCGAAATGGGAAGAGACGCCACTATCAAGAAAACTTTGGTTGGCACGGTTAAGCTTGGTAACGACAGACTTTATCAAGAAGAACCTTAGCGACACGGGAGAATTTTATGAAGATCATTTATCAACACACCCGTCAGAAAGGTGCAATCAGCTTATTAACAGCCTTGATATTACTGATTGGCATTAGCTTGGTTACTTTTTTTACCGCTAAAACAGTGCTGGTCGAAACACAAATAAGCGCCAACAATTACCGTACCAGTCAAGCGGTCGCGGCCGCGCAAGCCGCACTCGATGAAGGCACCGCTTATTTCATGACAGGCGGCACAGACCATGACGACCCGATGAATGGTGTCGACTTTACCGCGCCAGCACCAGCGCAACAACCATCGGTAGCCAATTGCGTTATGCCTGTAGGCACTCCCGCAGCGCCGGCGGCTTTGACTACTCATTTGGCACTGTTTTATTTCGATAACGTTGCCGGTAATCGCTGCGGTGTAGACGCCGGTGATAATAATGCTGCCCTGCTAGTTGCGCGAGGCTGGAGCGATGATTGTTCGGCGATGCGAGAAATCTCTCAATGTTTGGGGACATTCGATATTTTCGCGGGAGGAAAAACCCCAGAACAACCTTTCGTAACCCGTGCAGGCGTCGGTGTTTTCGGTAATGCCCGAATCGTCAACCGTTATAACAACAGCAATATTTGGGCGGGCGGCGATGCCGGCGTTGCAGGCGCTTCATTCGCTACATTTTTAAGACCATCCAACACCAGTCGCAGCGATTACGAACAATCAGAATTAAATGATCCCAATGAAAACACAAATACCCAGTTGGTTTCAAATAGAGACGCCGGGTTCGGTATTGATGTCGTAACGAATGATCCGACTTTAGGCACTAAAACGCCGGATGAGTTTTTTGAAATGTTTTTTGCACAGTCCAAGACTGATTTGATGAATGTCGCAGACGGTATCGGGCAACGATACGATGTGGGCTCAAGTTTTCCAACTAACGATACCGGCTTGATTTGGATTGGAGATGACGGCGTACCATCGACAACCACGACAAGCATAACGGGAGGTACCATCGGTTCAGAATCGAATATTGCCATTTTGATTGTCAATGGCGATCTCAGTATCAGCGGTAACGTAGATTTTTTTGGCGTTATCTATGTAACCGGTGAACTTAGGATAACAGGAACCCCTAGAGTTAGAGGCTCGGTAATTAGTGAAAATGGCCCCAATGCCGGCGGCGGAACTTTAAATTTAGTGTATGTACCTTATGGCGAAGGCAGTGGCACGCCTAATCCTTTTATCTTAGGTACGGGAGCCGTCATCCCCGGTTCATGGCGGGATTGGTAGTCACGCAAAGAATTGAGAATTGATCATGAAATTAAATTATACAAACAAAAATATCGGCATCGGCCTCATAGAGGTCCTGATTACCACCGTCGTAGTTGCCATGGGCTTGTTGGCGCTGGCAACATTTCAAGGCGAATTGATGGGAGGAAGCCGACTAAGCAAAGCACGGGATGAAGCTAAAATGCTCTGCGACAGTAAAGTCGAAGAACTGCGCGACCGTATTATTCGCGGCACCGTTGTCGGTGGTAATCCTGAGCCGGCCAACAGCTATCTCGCCATAGCTTCCGGCAATGATCAAGTGACCGGAACCAATGCGACATTTACGCGCACATGGAATATCGAGGATCTCGTTGACCCGGTTCGAAAACGGATTACTGCAACATGCAGTTGGGATAGCGAACAAGTCGTTGTACAGAGCATGATCGCCTTTACAGACTTAACCACGAGCATGTTCCACAGCCGAGGGAACGGCGATGGTGCAGGCGGCCCGTTTAACGCGCCGAGTTTAACCGCCGAATCGTCCGAAGATATCTCCAAAAGGATTAGCCTTCCAAATCCTCAGACACCGGGTTCTTTATATACAGATGAGAATGGCGATAACTATATTGTCGACCCTTCTGGATTAAGCGGCAGTTATGCCGAAGCCTGTGACGGGTTGAATCCTCAGCCGATAAACTTCGAAAACGGTCTGCGCACCCGAAGAGTCAATGAGGACGGCGTTGCGGGGCTTGAATCAATCGAGCTTTTCGAAGTACATACAATTAATAATGCCGACCTTTGTGTAGCTAGAGTACGATTTAACGGCGGTGTAATTATTCCTTTAAGAGGCACGGTGCATTCAAGAGCCACAACCGGCACGGGGCAAAATGTCACGATTCTTGATGTAGAGTTATTCACATTCAATATTTCGGAAAGCGGAACCTACTGTGTTTTCAAGCCAGCCCCCGGTGACCATAGCGCGCCTTATACATGCTATGTGGGGGGGAACTGTACGTTTGGCCCGGCAGGCATCCCCGAAGATGTTACCCAATGCCCCGACCCCGCAGTCGCTCAAGCAAAAGTGGGTCCCGGGGGCTGGCGCGGAAGAGTCGGTTTATTGGGGGTTGCGACACAAGGGCGTAATATTTGTTTCGCCGAGGAAGTCGCTGGAGAGCCCGTTACTCGTGACACGGCACGTAATTACTACACGCGCAATGGTATCTTGAATGAAGGAATCAACAAACCTTATGCATGCCATGATTTTTTGATTATTGATGGTCAACCTAATGACCGGAAATTGCATGAAGAATGTCAGGAACAGGCAAGTCAAGTCGGCGGATTGATGCTGGCTTCCAAAGACATCATGCGCGTAATCAATGGACCAAATGTATACGACCCGGTTATCGACATCAGTTATTGCACGGAAATTCCGGGCGAAACATACACGATACAGGGTTCAATCACCAATGCCGCCTATCCGCCGGTAGTCAAGGCAAATGACGGACAAACCCAAGTTTCCTGCGAAACAACAGAAACCAGCTATAACTGCACGATCAAAACAATAAAATCGTTTGTCGATATCGTCGGAATCTTTAATAACGAAGAAAAATCCTGCGTCATAACGCTCGATATCAATCAGAGCCCGCAGACAGGGTGCGCTTTGAATTTCACAACAACCACCAATCCGATTTACGTCATTACTGGAAACATAGAAGGGTCTTCGAATTCAACGAACCTTGCTTCTCTGGACGTTGCTGCGCTTGGCGAGGGTGAAACCGAAAACGATTATGTCAGGCCTTGCACTATTGGAGATTTCGATGCAAGCGCTGGTGGCCGACCATATGAATGCAAGATTACAACCGCTAAGAGCAGCGTAACGCTAACCGCACGCCCTGCATTTGGGTTTTCCGTAAGCCCTATTGATGACATCATAACCGGACTTACCGGATCAGCCGGTGCTGAATCTCTTATTACGGGACCTGATTTTCTAACTGCAGTTTTATCGACACACACGGTTGGCGGATCTATTACCTTGGAAAGTAATGTTAATAATATAGATACCGTTAGTGTAAATATTGCAAATGCATCATGTACTGTAGCCCCGCCTAATAACGGATGGGCTCAAAACAGAACAGGTAATTACAGTTGCCAAGTTTATGCGGGCAATAACAGCATGACTTTCGCCATTCCTAATAAATGTTCTGCTAGACAAGGAAATACGCCTGCGAAAGACTATATATTGTCGACGAGTGGCAGCGTGACAGCTTCATCTACAGGAACGGGCGCTTTAACTATTAATTTGGGTAATGTAACAAGTAATGTTACTCAGAACTTCACCGTAACTCTCTCAAATATTGATTGTTCGGGAGGCTAGCACGATCATTATTCACACATTGGAGCAGGACGGGGTTGCCTCGTTCCCAAACTCTACTTAAAAATGCCTACCGTTAAGCTCTGCTTATTGTTCGTCAAGCGGAGCTTGACGGTAGACACTCCCAAACAAGAGTCATGTAGGTCGGGTTAGGCGCTAGCCGTAACCCGACATATCGCCACCTAACCCGACGGATCGTTGATCTTCTTGTCGGGTTACGCTAACGCTAACCCGACCTACGCAAAATTGCCAAATTTGACTGTATTCGGAGTTTCGCCATGCATTATCGCCGTGTTTATATCAACGCGGGCAGCTATTTTTTTACCGTGGTGACCGAAAAAGCCGGAGATTATTCGCCGATGAGGACAATGTGAAGCCATGTAGCCATGTAGGTCGGGTTAGGCGCTAGCCGTAACCCGACATATCGCTACCTAATCCGACAGATCGTTGATCTTCCTGTATGTCTCGTTCCCAAGTTCTACTTGGGAATGCCTACCTTTAAGCTCTGCTTATTGTTCGTCAAGCGGAGCTTGACGGTAGACACTCCCAAACAAGAGTTTGGGAGAGAGCAATAAGCGCTGGAGCGTTGAAACTAGGAATCAAAGCATGAAGAGTTCTCGTCATTTTTCATCACCCTTTCGTCTTGTTTTATTTGACTATCGGGAAAGCGGCAAAACATCGCCTTTTGCCTTACGGCTCGTACCGGCTCTGGTCGGCATTATATGGGTTCTGTTTTCATTTAACGTTGCCGCTAAAAAACTTTATCAATATCAGGACGAAAGAGGCATTTGGCACTATACCGACAAGGCGCCCGACACAGAATTACCGGTTACGATCCGGCAATTGAAAGTCGAGCAGAGGCAAAAGGTCTGGTTGATACAAGGGGGCGACAAGCGTCACCCGACCTATGCCATCCGTAACGATTACGGCGGCCCGGTGCAGGTGGAAGTCGATTTTGTCGAGCAAGAGAATGCTTTGGCCAATCCGGCGTTGCCGCATCGCTTTATCGTGCCTCCAGGGCTATCGAAAACGCTGCTCGAAATTAGCGAAGCACAACCGCAAGCCGGTTTTCGTTTTACTGTGAACTATCGTTATGCAATAGGGCCGCCGCTAACGGACTATCTACCCAAGCATGCCTATCTTCCGCCTTTCGCTGCCGGCGAGTCGTTTCAAATTACTCAAGGTTTCGAGGGCGAATTCAGCCACACCGACCCGGAAAACCGTTATGCAGTCGATATCGCGATGCCGGTCGGCACGCCGATTCATGCGGCCAGATCCGGAGTCGTGATGGATGTCGAGCGCGATTTTTTCGAAGGCGGCGTCAAGCCGGCTTATGGCCAGAAGGCCAACCGAATACGCATTTTACACGATGACGGTTCAATGGCTGTTTACGCGCACTTGGAACTAGAAAAAACGCAGGTATATCCGGGCTTGCGCGTCGAAGCGGGTCAATTGATCGCTTATTCCGGCAATACCGGATTCACCACCGGCCCTCATTTACATTTTGCCGTGCAAATCAATAGCGATATGGCGTTGACTTCGGTGCCGTTCGTCTTTCTGTCCGCCTCTGGCGTACCCAAAAATCCGGTTGCCGGTATTTGGTTAAGAGGCGTTACAGCGACTCAAGGCGGGGCTGTCGGGGCGGATTCGATGAAATGAGTACCTGATTAGCAAGTTTCTTCAGCTAAAGCCCAAAGATCAGCATAACCCTTAGCAAGACGGGGTTCGTAAGCCATGCGCGTCAAGCTAAAAACGGCCACCCACATCACGCTCTTTCCCAGGCTCCAGCTTGGGAAAAACACCCCGGAAGCTCCAGCTTCCTGAGACCGACACAACCTCCGCTCACTCTCAATCAACCCCGCGACTCGCTCGTTCAATTTTTCTTGATTGTCGGGAAGCTAGAGCTTCCTGAACAGGTTGCCCAAGCTGGAGCTTGGGTAACAGCATATTTTAGTTTTTGCGACTACGACTGGCCCCTGCTTGGACACTTGGTTTCGGCAAGCTGAAGCATCTTGCTAATCAGGAATGAGTATGTCGTTTTTCCGGCGACCTCGATCCGCAGTGGGAATTTATACTTTAGCCTTGATAAGACCGGTATGCATTCCCACGCAGGAGAACGAGAACGAGAACGAGGATACTCGTTCCTAAGTTACATTTATTTTTAGAAGGGAATCCACGATGCTCCGATCCAATTGCTCTAATGAATCGGTTACTAAAATGTCATAACCAAGTCCTAATTCCGACATTTTATCGCACGCTTTGCGGTAATTTATTTGAATCGACTCTTTTGGCGATATTACTAAAATATCCACATCCGAGTTGCCGTGAAATTGTTCTGTTGCATAAGAACCGAACAAATAAACCGGACAGGAAAAATCTTTAAAAGCTTGTTTGAGATAAGCCACGACGCCCAGCTTCTTTCGGATTCTAGCTTTTTGGACAAGATTAGTCCTTTGCATAAAGCCGCTCCAGTATCCTCACCGACAAGTTAAAAGTCTCTATGGAGAAGTCCGAGTCGATAAGTTTAGCCGCCCATGGTTCGACAGGGCTCTCCTAAGTGCAGCCGAAGGGCTCACCACGAACAGCTTAACTTAATGGCATTGACTCTGGAGCGTGGGAACGAGAAAATCCTGCGTCGGCTGCGTAACTTATTTCATGCCCGTTCCTAAGCCCTTTGTAATTGCTGCGGCATTACCGCAAAAAATTGTTTGAAATGCGGCAAGAAGCTGATTGTGATCGGTATCGAGAACAGGCAATAAATCGCCGCCGCTTCGCCGGTCGACACGCCGAATAGCCATTGCGGCATCAGCAAGGTCATCAATGCCATTACGCAGTGGTAGGAAGCCATTTTCCAATTGTCCGGCCACATAAACCCACTCAATGCCAACGCAAAAAGGGATCCGTGGGTAATCAACAAACCGAAAGCACTCGGTATCGCATAACCGATGTGATAAATCCCGCTGTAAAGACAAGCCACTTTGTTACCGATAAAATTCGGCTCGATTCCGAATAATTGCCATTCCTTGGGCAGGAAATTGAAGATTAGAAATAACGAACTCAATGTCGCGCTAAAGTAAAATGCTTTTTTTAGTGCTTCTTTATCCGAGGAATAGCTGGCCAATGCCGGCATAATCGCAAATGCCTGCAGACTGATGTGATATGTCGATAACTCGCTAAGAAAAAGATTCGTGCCGTAACCGCATTGGTCGGCAACCGGATAGGCGAAATATTGAATGAATTCCATCATTGAAAAATGCAGTATCGCGTAGGTTCTCGCCAATCTCACCTGTAGGGTTTCGCTCTTATCTAAAAAAGTCACGCTTGAAGCTGCCAAGCCTACCACCCCCAGACCTAAAGACATATTCGCACTAAAACACATAATTATTCCGCCATTTAATCGGCAACGCGATTTTTATGATTCAATATCTGAATGTGATCGCTTTGTTGCTTTATCCGAAAAAAATATCGGCAATTGCATAAAGTCTACATTTACGCATGGATCGCCGCCCTTAAATAGGGGAATTCTAGCAGACTGGCGATAATGATGCTTGAGGGAATATCGATCCGAAAAAGTCTCCAGCCCCCTTTTATAGCATTTGCTGGTCAAACTTCGGCACCGGGGGGCCGTCAAAGGACGCCGTGAATACGTCCATGTAGGCTCTGTGACAGCATCCTTGCTGTCAAAGCCTTTGCCCCCCCCCGGCGCCTCCATGCGTCAATGCCGAAATTTGAAGTGCGATGGGTATAACTTTATAGAGGACTGGAGAGGCTGTATCGGTTGAGGAAAAGTCGTTATTCCGAGGCGAGATAGTGAGTCGAGCCCATCGGGCCTTCAAAGTTTACGCCTTCGCGGAAGTAAGCCAAGGGGTTTGCCGCAATGTCTCTCGCAGCTAAAAACTGTGCATAATAATTACGCGACGCAAACCCGAATATCGGGCTATTGTATCGTTCGACGATTTGTTCGAAATCGCGGCCGACTTGATTTTGTGCCCGCGACATTCCGCCTATACCGTGATTATAAGAAGTCACCGCAGTCGGCCAATCGTTGAGTTTGTTGTAAGCATACTTTAAATAACGAGCCGCGCCATGAGCCGAGGCGATTGGATCATGCCGCCTATCGGGTCTGTTTTTACCCGGCATAAACGTTTCGGCGGCTCCTTTCGTAAACTGCCACATGCCGACCGCGCCGGCGTGGGATTTTGCGGAAGCTTGAAATGACGACTCGACATGCGGCAAATAGGCAAAATCCTCCGGCAAATTGTATTCGCGGAAAATGCTTCTAAATTGCGCATCATAACGACCGCTGATCTCCATGCCGCGTTTAAAGCGTTCTTTTATGCCGCGTTGCGAACGTAATCTTTGACTGGCCTCCGGCAAAATCTCATGCAAATTACCTTGGCTTTGGATTCTGGCGACGATTTGTTTATCGAATTCGTCAAGCGGCGCTTTAGCTCGCAATTTCCTGTCTAAGTCGCTCAAGCGATTTTTCCAAAATGCTTTGCGCTGTTCGACCATCGCTTTTTGTTGGTTAGTCAAACCTTCGCCGACATTGCCCGGTAACCTCATCACTTCATAGATAACGCCCATATAGCGATCATCATGAAAAGCGACTTCCGAACGATGCCATACCCCATAAGTCTTACGCCAAAAATCGACTGCCGGTTCCAATGTTGGCGGCCTAGGAAATACGCCCTGCTCTTTTTGCGCGAACTTAGCGGCTATAGCCGGTTTATAGGCCCACTGAGAGCCGGTAGAAACTCTTGGCGGAGTCGTCGGTTTAATTTCAACATGCCGTGAAGGAGAACTGCTGCAAGCCGGAAGCAATGCCATTGCCGCGGATAATAATGAAATGACAAGAGTTTGTCGCTGCATAACCAATCACCAAAAACTATTTTTTAAAAGACAAAAGATTCTTCACGAATCATTCAAGGAACCGTAACGAAAGCGTTGTAATTATTCACACCCCCTATCGTTCCCACGCTCCAGCGTGGGAATGAAGGCCGAGACGCTCTCGCGTCTCGTACCGCTGGATCGGTACTCAGGCATTCCTACGCAGAGCGTGGGAACGATAATTGCCGGGGGACTGAATGGTTACAAAGCGTTAAGTTTTGTTTAAGGATAGTAGGCGGGAATTTAAATTTCTACTCTTTTAATGGTAATCTTAGCTATTTATTTTTTCGAGAATCGGAATCAAAATATAGCAATGCGAACCCGCTCTTCCGCGACGACACTTTATATTTTTATTTCAATTGCTTATGACTCCGAACAGAATGTCGCAGCGGCATCGTAGGAAATCCGCATATCTTTACCGAATCAATAATCATGCCGGCAATAATTGCCGAGCTTCGAACCAAGAAACACGCACAAAATAACCTCCCCAAATGGTTCTTTCGCCCTGCGCGCCCATCGCTATAGATGAATTGTAGGGTACGCTGTGCGTACCTAATGTCGGGAAGCTAGAGCTTCCTGAACAGGTTACCCAAGCTGGAGCTTGGGTAACAGCATATTTTAGTCTTTGCGACCTCGATACCATTTATTATATACCTTTCGCACTTCAAATTTCGGCAGTGCCAGAGGAGGCGCTTGGGTGGCCGATAAAGGCTTTGCCAGCATGGAGCTGGCATAGAGCCTACATGGAAGTATTCACGGCGTCCTTTAGCGGACACCCAAGCGCCGAATTTTGATCTACGACGGGTATAACTGGGTATTTTCTGCCTTCCCTCATCTAACGCTAGTTGAGAGACGATCTGGGGATCGCTCACGACCTATGTCGAAGCCCTCGAATCGCCCTTGGACGGGTTGAATCACTCACCCCGAACAAAGTATTAGGTATAATTACCGGCTTTCTCATTTTTTACGCCCGGGCCTCAGCATATATGCCTTCGACTGTTCAGTTCTGTCGCCGCCTTGCCGATATAATCGACTCGCTTAACGAATGGATCGGGACGACCGTATCCTGGCTAACGTTGATCATGGTCGTAGTAACGTTTACGATCGTCATGCTTCGTTATGCGTTTAATTACAATTCGATCGCCATGCAGGAGTCGGTTTCCTATATGCATGCGCTGGTGTTTATGCTGGGTGCGGCCTACACTTTGAAAACCGGCGCCCATGTCCGGGTCGATATCTTTTATCAACGCCTTGGCAGAACAGCCCGCGCCTGGATCGATTGCTGCGGCGTCGTATTGTTATTGCTGCCGGTTTCAGGATTTATTCTTTACAGCAGTTGGGATTATGTCGCCGAATCTTGGAAAATCTTCGAAAGCTCGAGTAATTCCGGCGGCCTTCCCGGGGTGTTCTTGATCAAAACCACCATTCCATTGACCGCTTGCCTTTTGATCCTGCAAGGGATTTCCATGTTCCTCGCTAACTTAATGATTGCCTTGGGTATTGATCGCTCGGATGAGCCCGGCTCAATAGAGACTCGTGACAATGGATAATATGATGGCTTTGTGGATGTTTGCCACGGTTTTTGTCGTGCTATTAAGCGGTTTTCCGGTCGCCTTTGCATTGAGCGGCACCGCGCTGGCATTCGCGGGACTGGGTTTATTGCTGGGCAATTTCGACATCGCATTTTTAAACGCATTGCCGAACCGTTTATACGGCATCATCGGTAATGAAACGCTGATCGCGGTACCGCTTTTCGTGTTCATGGGCGTCATGCTCGAACGGTCGCGCATAGCCGAAAGCCTTTTGGAAGCGATGACTAATTTGTTCGGCACCCTGCGCGGCGGCCTAGGCATCGCGGTAACTTTGGTCGGCATGTTGATGGCGGCAAGCACCGGCATCGTCGGCGCTACCGTGGTCACGATGGGCCTGTTGTCACTACCGACCATGCTGCGCAAGAATTACGATCCGGCCGTAGCCTGCGGCACGATTTGCGCGTCCGGCACATTAGGTCAAATAATTCCGCCGTCTATCGTCCTGGTTTTGCTCGGCGATATCATTTCCACGGCCTATCAACAAGCTCAGCTCGACATGGGGGTATTTGCTCCGGAATCGATTTCGGTCGGCGATTTATTCGCCGGTGCGCTACTGCCGGGACTCGGCCTAGTCGCAATGTATTTAATCTATATTGCCTTGCTGGCCTGGCTGCGTCCGAACTTGATGCCGGCCGCAGAACAAAACGCCCGGCTCGAACCGGGCTTTTATCGGAGCCTATTGTTTAGCCTGGCGCCGCCGTTAATATTGATTCTCTCGGTACTCGGTTCAATCATAGGCGGCCTGGCTACGCCGACCGAAGCGGCATCGGTCGGCGCTTTCGGTGCCATTATTCTGGCTTTCGCAAAATGCGAGTTGAATTTAGCTACACTGCAGGAAGTTATGCGCAGCACCACGCAAACCACGAGCATGGTGTTTCTAATCCTGATCGGCGCAGCCTTGTTTTCGTTAGTATTTCGTGGGTTTGAGGGCGATGAACTGATCGTTAACCTGCTCTCGGACTTACCGGGCGGTGAATTCGGCGCCGTATTCAGCGTGATGCTGGTGATGTTTTTTCTCGGCTTCGTGTTGGATTTTATCGAAATCACCTTCGTCGTGGTGCCGATCGTCGGCCCGGTACTGTTGGCGATGGGTATCGACCCGGTCTGGCTCGGCATCATGATCGCGCTAAACCTGCAAACGTCGTTTTTGACACCGCCGTTCGGTTTCGCGTTATTTTATCTGCGCGGCGTGGCTCCGGCGGAGGTTTCGACCGGCCAAATCTATAAAGGCGTGATGCCTTTTATCGCAATTCAGCTTATCATGTTGGCCGTTTTGGCTTATTGGCCGCAGCTGGCCACTTGGCTTCCTACTCAGATTTACAACGATGCATTATGAATTATTCCAAACTTTTAATCGCTCCCTTTATCGCATTATGGATCACTGCCTGCGGACAAACCGGACCGCTTTATTTGCCGGACGGACCGGCGCCGATCCATGTCCCAAAAGAACAACCGACCGATATCGAAACTGACGAAGAAGACTAACAACATGGATTTTTTTAATTATAAAAGCGGCGAATTGTTCGCTGAAGACTGTCCGGTGCGGGAAATCGCAGCTAAACATGGAACCCCGTGCTACATTTATTCACGCGCCACGTTGGAACGACATTGGCATGCTTTCGACCGTCCCTTCGGCGATAGGCCGCACCTGATCTGTTATGCCGTCAAGGCCAATTCCAATCTAGCGGTGCTGAATATTTTGGCCAGGTTAGGATCGGGTTTCGATATCGTTTCGGCCGGCGAACTCGAGCGAGTCTTGGCCGCAGGCGGCGATCCGAAAAAAATTGTGTTTTCGGGCGTCGGTAAACGCAGCGATGAAATCCTAAGTGCGCTGAAGACCGGTATCCGTTGCTTCAATATCGAGGTCGGCGGAGAGTTGGATAGAATCAATGAACTGGCAGGCGAACTCGGCGTTAAAGCCCCGGTTTCATTCCGCGTCAATCCCGACGTCGATGCGAAAACCCATCCTTACATCTCGACCGGTTTGAAAGAAAACAAATTCGGCATTGCGATTGAACAAGCCTTGCTTGAATATCAACGCGCCGCGGCAATGCCGAATATCGATATCATCGGCATCGACTGCCATATCGGTTCGCAATTGACCGACACGACGCCCTTTTTGGACGCATTGGGCCGGATACTCGATCTTGTCGACGAACTAAAAAAAATGGGAATCGCCCTGCACCACCTGGATCTCGGAGGCGGTCTCGGCATCCGTTATCGCGACGAACAACCGCCGGAACCGGCCGATTATGTTGAAGCCCTACTCAATCGCTTGAATCAATCTAAACTGACTGATGATGTTGAAATCCTACTCGAACCCGGCCGGGCCATCGCCGGCAATGCTGGCATTCTAGTCACGCAGGTCGAATATCTTAAAACCACGGCCGACAAAAATTTTGCGATTGTCGACGCGGCGATGAACGATTTAATCCGCCCTTCGCTCTACAGCGCTTGGCAGGAAATCATTCCGGTTCGAAGCCAAAGTTCGGCGGATGAAAATCATTGGGATATCGTGGGTCCAGTCTGCGAAACCGGCGATTTTCTCGGCAAGGACCGCAAATTGAGACTCTCGCCCGAAGACTTGCTCGCGGTACGATCTTCCGGCGCCTATGGCTTTACGATGAGTTCCAACTATAATTCAAGACCGCGCGCCGCCGAAGTCATGGTCGATGGCGGCGATTGCCACCTGATTCGCGAGCGAGAAACCCTTGCACACTTATGGGCTGGCGAACAATTACTGCCTTAACCGGAAAATAACACCCATGATCGAATTCACTAAGATGCATGGACTCGGTAACGACTTTGTCGTGATCGATGCCATCAATCAAAGCATTTCATTACAGGCCGAACAAATCCGCACCTGGTCGAACCGGCATTTCGGCATCGGCTTCGATCAATTATTATTGGTCGAAATTCCGGTTAGTCCGGATGCCGATTTCAAATACCGTATCTTCAACGCTGACGGCAGTGAGGTTGCACAATGCGGCAACGGGGCGCGCTGCTTTGCGAAATTCGTCCGCGATAAAAATTTGACAGATAAAGACGAAATCCGCGTCGATACTAATGCCGGTCAACTATTGCTGAAGCTCAATGCGGACGGCATGATCACGGTCAACATGGGCATTCCTAAACACAAACCTGAAGAAATCCCGCTAAAGACACAGGATGAAGCGAAGTTTTACAGCGTTATCGCCAATAATATCGAAAGAGGTTTCGGCGCGGTTTCGCTGGGGAACCCGCATGCCGTGCTTCAGGTTCACGACATCAAGCACGCGCCGGTCAATGAATTAGGACCGTTACTGGAAAGCCATCCCGATTTTCCCGAGCGCGCCAATATCGGTTTCATGCAAGTCATCGACCGCGGCCATATCAAGCTTCGCGTTTATGAGCGCGGAGCAGCGGAAACACTTGCCTGCGGAAGCGGCGCTTGCGCTGCCGCGATCATCGGCATCGAACAAAATCTACTCGATCATGAAGTCATCGTCGAACTGCCCGGCGGAACATTAACGATAAATTGGCCGGGGAGAGGACAACCGGTATTGATGACAGGACCCGCCGTTTCGGTTTTCGAGGGACGTATCTTATTATGAAAAAACAAGCACTCAACACACTGACAGACAAACAAGTTGAAGCCTACTTACAGGCGAACCCCGAGTTCTTCAACGACCACCTCAATCTTCTGGAAAGCATGACGATACCGCATCCAAGCGGCGATGCGATTTCACTGATCTCCAAACAACTGGAAATTTTCAGGGTCAAACATCAGGAATTGGAAAATCAATTGACTGCGCTGATCGAAATCGCCCGCGACAATGACACGTCGTTTAATCGCATGCATAAACTGACCTTAGCATTGCTCGACGCCGCGACGCTCGACGAAGCCGTCGCGAATCTCGAACATGTGTTCGTCGACTTTTTCATGACCGATTTCGTGGCTGTGCGTATCATTTCCGAACATGAGCAAACGCCGATTGCCAATTTGTTTATCGCACCGAACGACCCTAACCTTCAGCACTTCGCATCCATTCTAAACAGCAGCCAGCCGAAATGCGGACGCCCCACTCTCGCGCAAGCCAGAGTCTTGTTCGGCGATGAGGCAGCGGAGGTTAAGTCCTGCGCGATCATCCCCATGTCGTTCACCCAACTCGAAGGCATTGTTGCGATCGGCAGCCGCGAAGACAACCGCTTCCATTACAGCATGGGTAATTTATTTTTGACCCAAATGAGCGAGATTATTGCCACACGTTTGATTTCGTTGCTTCACCAATCGGAACATGACTGAAGACGCGTTGACTCAGTTAAATAGCTTTTTAAGCTACTTGCAAGTCGAAAAGCGCTTGTCCGACCATACCGTCGAAGGCTACCGGCATGACTTGGAAAGACTCCGCGATTTTTGTGTCGAACACGACATTGAAGAATGGTCGGCAATTCACACCAGCGATATTCGCACCCATATCGCCTCGAGGCACCGGCGAGGACTCGGTAGCAAAAGCTTGCAGCGAGAATTATCGGCGATACGCAGTTTGTTCAGATATTTGCTGAAAAAAAACCTCGCCACACTAAACCCGGCCCAGGCGGTCAAAGCGCCCAAGCAGGATAGAAAACTCCCCAGCGTGCTCGATGTCGATCAAGTCACAGGCTTCCTTGAAGCCAATACCGATTCTTGGCTGGAAATCAGGGATCAAGCGATTTTTGAATTATTTTATTCCTGCGGCCTGCGTCTTAGCGAATTGACCGCGCTCGATTTAGTCGACATCGATTTAGCCGATGGCAGTTTAATCGTGCAATCGGGAAAAGGCGGAAAATCCAGAATATTACCGATCGGCAGTAAAGCCGTCGAAGCATTGAAAAACTGGTTATCATTACGCACCGACCTCAATCGCGGCGAAGAAACCGCGCTGTTTTTATCGGCCAGAGGGACTCGACTCGCACAACGTAGCGTACAACAAAGACTCGAGACTTGGTGTCGAAAAAAAGGGATCGCCGAACATATTCACCCGCATATGCTAAGGCATTCCTTTGCCAGTCATTTACTCGAATCCAGCGGCGATCTTAGAGCCGTTCAGGAATTACTCGGCCATAGCACAATCGGCACGACGCAAATCTATACCCATCTTAATTTCCAACATCTTGCCGAAGTTTACGATCAGGCCCATCCCCGCGCTAAAAAAAGAACGCCTTGATCCGGTTTTTGTTAACGAGCCAACGGCTATAAAACCTGTTATTATTAGAGCAATTTTTAAAAAATGCTGCACACGAAGGATACCGGAAATGTCTGAAAACGATTTACCACAGAACACACCATATAAAGGGATCCTCTGGACGCTTAGCGTCATAACATCCGCGATTTTAATTTTAATGCTAATTCTGTCAACCTGGTGGAGTCAGGAACCCGATCCGTTCAATGTTTATGACGAAGCGATAGAACGCTCCAAGGTAGACGACACGTCCGACATTCCCCTGGGCTATGTTTACGCTAATACCTTAGCGCATATCGCCGAAGTTTTACTACATAAACCCGGCGGCTATATCACTAACGATGCCGCGCCTCCGGGCGTATTCATGGATAACATGCCGAACTGGGAACTGGGTGCCTTGGTCATCTTACGCGACGCTACGACCGCACTTCGCAATCATTTCGCGCGGGATCAATCGCAATCGGCTGAAGACCCCGATCTGGCGATCGCCGAGCCCTATTTTTACTATGAGCGTAACTCCTGGGCGCTTCCTTCGACCGAAGCGGAATATCAAAAAGGCGTCGATGCATTGCACGACTATATGATACGTCTCCATAAGCCAACCGGTAAAAAAGCCGCACGATTCTATGCACGAGCCGATAATCTTTGGCAATATACCGAAATCGTCATCAAGCGCTTAGGAAATTTGTCGGTTCGACTATCCGCCAGCACCGACAAAACCTATATCCGGGAAATGACGATGCAGCAAACGCTGACGCCGGAAGCCGATAAATTAAAACAAGAGCATCTGAGTACCGAGCCTTTAGAACAAACACCATGGATGCTGGTCGACGACATGTTTTGGGAAGCGCGCGGTTCGGCTTGGGCTTTGCTGCATATCCTCAAGGCGATCGAACATGACTTCAGAGGCATCTTGATCAGCAAACGCGCGATGAATACCGTGGACATCATGATTCGGGCACTAGAAAGCTCGTTACAACCCATCCTGAGCCCGGTTATTTTAAATGGCAGCGGCTACGGTCTGTTCGCGAACTACTCGTTGACGATGGCTAATTATATCGCTCGCGCCAATGCCGCCGCGTTGGACTTGCGTGACATCTTAAACCGTGGATAATTACACATGAAAGAACAACTCAACGAAAACCTCAAAAGACCGAACACATGGAAAAGGATCGCCTTCATGCTGGTATTCGCTGTCATCGCGGGATTGGTCAGGGTATTGTTGTGGGCGGTGATATTGCTGCAAATCGCCTCCATGCTGCTGACCGGCTCGGCCAATAATAATATACTCGATCTTGGGAAAAAGCTGGCGGCTTATCTGTATCATATCGTGCTATTCCTGACCTTCAACACCGAGCGAATGCCCTTCCCTTTCGCCGACTGGAACGAGACCGAAACCTTGGATTTGCCGTCTCACCGAGAACGTCAGGACTGATTCGCATCAACGACCATGGAAGCCGCTCGTAAAATCATCCACATCGATATGGATGCATTTTTTGCCGCGGTCGAACAACGCGATTTTCCGCAATACCGCAATAAACCATTGATAGTCGGCGGGCTGCCGGGGTCTCGAGGGGTAGTATCAACCTGCAGTTACGAAGCTCGGCAATACGGCATCCATTCGGCGATGCCCTCGACGACTGCACATCGCCTCTGTCCTCATGCAATCTTCGTCAAACCCCGTTTCGAAGCGTACCGAGACGCATCAAACAGCATCCGCAAAATCTTTGCCGACTATACCGATTTATTCGAACCCTTATCGCTCGACGAAGCCTATCTTGACGTTAGCCAATGCAATCGCTGCAAAGGTTCTGCAACGCTCATTGCGAAAGACATCAAGGCAAAAATCAAACAACAGACCGGTCTGACCGCTTCCGCCGGCGTTTCCTATAACAAATTTCTGGCAAAAATAGCCTCCGATCTCGATAAACCGGACGGCCTGTATTTAATCACACCCGACGACGGCCCCGGGTTTATTGAAACCCTGCCTATCGGAAAATTTCACGGCATCGGTAAGGCCACCGAGAAAAAAATGCATGACCTGGGCATTTTAACCGGAGCCGATTTAAAAACGATGCCCCTCGCCTCTTTGCAAGACAGTTTCGGTAAAGCCGGCTTGCATTATTACCATATTTGCCGTGGCATCGATAACCGCCCGGTCAATCACCAACGAATCACTAAATCGATCGGTGTTGAAGTCACTTTTCAAGAAGATCTCGATAACCGAGAAACGCTATTGATACAGCTACAAAATCTACTGAGCAAAGCGCTCGGCAAGGCGAAAGAGAAAAAACTGGCGGCTTATACCCTAACGATAAAAATAAAATATAGCGATTTTGTGCAAATCACGCGTAGCCGAACGCTCTCGAAAGCAATCACCGAAAACTTAAATACCCTACCGCTGTTGGACGACTTATTGAAAACGGCGCCAACCGACCGGCGTAAGGTCCGCCTGCTGGGTGTCGCTCTGTCATCACTCGCCTCGCCCAACAGCAACCGACAAATCGATTTGTTCGAACAATTTCAATAATTTAAATTTTTAACGATACGCACCCCACAGCTCATTAAGGATTTGGTCGTAAATAACTCCCCTATTTTAGTAGCATAGGTCGGGTTAGCTCTAGCGTAACCCGACATTTTGTCCATCATTTTGTCGGGTTACGGCTCCGCCTAACCCGACCTACTCGGCTTTTTTTCAATATCACGCCAATGGTTTAAAGGAGGGTGCGGTTGCTCGATTGACAGGTGTCGGCGGCAGGGATAGCCGCCGTCAAGCCTACATGGAGGTATTTACCCAGCACCTAAATTATCTCTGTAATTATACTCATCGGAGATCAAAATTCGGCACAGGGGTGCCCGCCAAAGGACGCCGTGAATACGTCCCTGTAGGCTCTATGCCAGCTCCATGCTGGCAAAGCCTTTGCCGAGCACCCCGGCGCCTCCTTAGGTACTGCCGAAATTTGAAGTGCGAAAGGTATAATCATGGCAATAGGCTATGGAATTTAGGTGCTGGGTTTACGGCGTCCTGTCAGGCGAGTAATCGTACCCTCTTCCACGCTCAGTATATTGGAAAGCAATTATTGACTATTTCCTAATGGGTTTATTTAGTAGGAAAGAGAACCGTTTCAACTGCTAACGCGAACATAGCCTTCATTAAGCCGTTCATTCGGCTTCGAACAACTCCTTCAAATAACGGTACAGTTCCCGCGAGGATTTCAGAGGTCGAGCTTCTGCAGCCTCTTTTTGCGCACTGCGCATTAATTGCCTTAACAATTGCCGGTCGGTTTGCGGATATTCGTCAATCAATTCGGTCAAGGCATCTTGACCTTCTGAAATCAATCGATCGCGCCAACGCTCGACTTTATGATGCTCCCTCGCCGCATGTGCACTCTGGTTTTTAATCCGAGCCAATTTTTCTAAAATCGGCTCGACATCCAGCTTTCTAAGCAACCCGCAAATAAATTTCAACTGCCTTTTTCTGGCACCTTTCGGCGGCATCCCAACCGTGCCGATAACTGCCTTGTGCAACTCCTCCGGCAATTCCAAAGCGCTCAATTGCGCCGTCGATAACCCGACTAATTCTTCCCCCAGGTCAAACAACACGGCAATATCGCGTTTGATCTGGGATTTGTTAGGCCTCACCGCATAGTATTCGACTTCATCGTCAAACTCTTCGTATTCCTGATGTTCTTCAATCATTTCAAACCATGGCTATTAAAAATAATACAAATAGTACAACGAACCCCAGCGGCAACAATACCGCTTTCCAATCCGTTTCGGCATTTTTACTGTGTTCGAGCGATGCTTTGACACCTGGCCCCATCCAAAATAGCACCAGCAGCACTAATGCTCCCAGTATCAAGCTTTCTGTCGTCGACAAGTTTTCCATATTGACCTCTTTTTATTTTTTGATAGCAGTTAACAGTCAGCGGTAAGCAGATCTGTTTTATCGATACTGTCCCTATTCACTATTCACTAATCATTGCCGACCGTTAACTACAATTCCAAGCGCCGCCTTCCAAGCCATGGTTTTCCGCTCCAACGACATCGCCGCATAGGCCGGACTTGTTGAAGGTACGCGCTGATATTCAAGATAATTGAAACAGCTATTCAATATCGGCAACACATGCTTACGATATAAGCTCTCCGCCGCGCCACCGTTAAACAATACTCGCTTTATATCCCGATGTTGCTCAAAAAAACGGTTAAAGTCGTTTATTTTTATCGAACCGACATCGATGTTTGCATCCGCACTGCCGGGCCGATAACAGGTCTGCAAGACATCCCACACTGCAAGATAATGTTCGATTAAAATGCGGCTGCGCTTTCGATAATCCAATTCCGGCCCGGCGCCGAACAATTGTCTCATGATTGGCCAAAACGCATTCCGAGGATGTCCGTAATATTCGCCTTTCGACAACGATGCGACACTAGGCATTGACCCTAAAATCAACACTTCCGCCGATTTCTCGGCTATCGGTGGAAAACCGTCAACTATCATGCAAACCTTGTCAGTCGTAAAAAACAAACCGTCATTTTCGGGATTCCCGCTAATCTGCGATAATGATCGATTTTATACGAGATCTAGCGTCCATGTGGTTTAAAAATCTATCCGTTTACCGTTTTACAGAAGACTTTACTTTAACACCGGCCGAATTCGAAGAAAAACTCGAACAAATGCCGTTTCGCCCTTGCGCGGCTCAACAAGAAATGAGCTTCGGATGGACTGCTCCGCTCGGCAGAAACTCTGAGCAACGGGTCCACGCCACCAACGGCTTCATGATGATATGCGCAAAAGTGGAAGAAAAAGTTTTGCCCGCCGCCGTGATTAATGAAATGGTCCAGGAAAAGATTCAAGAAGCCGAGGACCTCGAAAACCGAAAGCTCAGTAAAAAAGAACGCGCCGCGATCAAGGAAGAAATCTGTTTCGAGCTGCTACCGAGAGCCTTTACGTTTTCGCGTAAGACCTATGCCTATATCGACCCTAAAAACGGCTGGCTGATCGTCGACTCTCCATCGGCTAAAAAAGCCGAAGATTTAATCAGCAATCTACGAAAATGCCTGGGCTCGCTGCCGGTCGTGCCGCCGATTACTCAGGAGAAACCTGTCGCAGTCATGACACGCTGGCTGATTACGCAAGACACGCCGGGCGACATTACGATCGAAGACGAATGCGAATTACGCTCGCCAGGCGATGAAGGCGGCATTGTACGTTGCAAACGCCACGATTTAAGCTTACCCGAAATCAAAAACCATCTCGATACCGGCAAGCAAGTCATTAAACTAGCTATCAACTGGGCGGATAGAATTGCTTGCATCGTGGACGAAAACTTGAGTATAAAACGCTTAAAGTTTTTAGATTTGGTTCAAGACCAGGTAGCCGATATCGAAACCCAAGACGAAGCCGAACAATTCGATGCCGATTTTTCGATTATGTCGCTGGAACTCTCGACCTTCCTACCGCGTCTTATAGAATTATTTGGCGGCGAGCATAAATCATGATTATTCAAAAAGCAAAACTTGCGGTTATTGCGCTAATCTTCGCTTCAAGTAGCAGCGGTATACACGCCGCCGAATTCGACCTTCCTAAAACCCCCGGCGACAGCCTAATCGGCGATCGCCTGGAAGGGACCGATAAACATCCCCAGCCGCACTTTTATACTGTTGCTGCCGAGGAAGACACGCTTTTAGACATAGCAAGGCGCTTCTACATCGGTCAAAATGAAATTTTATTGGCCAACCCCACCGTCGACCGCTGGCTACCCAAGGAGGGGACCCAAGTTAAGATACCTAATAGTCGCTTATTACCCAATGCGCCTCGAAAAGGAATCGTGATTAACTTGCCTGAATACCGAATGTATTACTACCCGCCAAACAAAAGCCGCGTCGTCACATATCCGATCAGCATCGGCAGAATTGACTGGAAAACGCCGCTCGGTAAAACCAGAATTTCCGCCAAAACGAGAAACCCGACCTGGACTCCGCCGGAATCCATTAAAAGAGAGCACGCCGAACGAGGCGATATTTTACCGAATGTCGTCCCGGCCGGCCCTGACAATCCGCTAGGTCTCTATGCTATGCGACTCGCCATACCGGGTTATCTAATTCATAGCACCAACAAACCTTTTGGAGTCGGCATGAGTGTAACTCATGGCTGTATTCGGATGTTGCCGGAAAATATCGAGCAATTATTTCCAAACGTCCCGGTCGGCACCGATGTTCACATCGTCAACCAACCGACAAAAGTCGGCTGGCTCGATGACTCGCTCTATATCCAGGTTTATCCGAATCTGGAAAAAACCAAAATCAGCTATGAAGACCGACTGGAACAAGCACTGGAATTGATTGTTCGTGCAAACAACAATCAACTTCCGGTCATCGAAGGCGCCGCGCTCAGAAAAGCGCTCGAAGAAAAAAGCGGTCGCCCCGTTTTGATTTATAAAAAACCGGAGCCCAAAACAACCTCGCATTCAGCCAAGGCAGCGCTCTAGGAATTCGGTTATATCCCCAAGCCTCTCAGGACGAGGTTTGTAACCCATACTCGTCAAGCTTAAAACAGCCACCCCGCATCACGCTCTTTCTCAAGCTCCAGCTTGGGAAAGACACCCCGGAAGCTCCAGCTTCCTGAGACCGACACAAGCTCCGCAGAACCTCAACCAACCCCGGCTCGCTAGATCAATCTTCCTTGATCCTCGGGAAGCTAGAGCTTCCCGTTCAGGTTACCCAAGCTAGAGCTTGGGTAACAGCATATTTTAGTCTTCGCTCTTTCCCAAGCTCCGGCTCTCCCCCCCCTATGTCGGCTCTTGCCCAAGCTCTGCTTGGGCAAGAAGTCTTGGAAGCTCCAGCTTCCCGAAGCCGGCAAGCAGAGCTTGCGAGACGGTTTTCCCAAACAGAAACAGCGGAAGATGTGTATAACGGCGAGCGCTCCGGCTTGGGAACAAACGAATTCCACTATTAACATAGCCAAACAAAAAAAGCCCGTCAGACGAATCTGACGGGCTTTTTTCAAATCAAAAGATAAAAATTAATTATTTCATCATTGATTTTTTGAACAGACGATCCAACTTGCTGTTCGCATCTTGTGCGTAGCTTGCTGCACGGTTTGCCGCTGCCTCTGCTGCTGCCGCTCTTGCAGATGCGTCAGCAGCAGCGCTTTTCGCGCTAGCCGCATCGGAAGCTGCTCTTGAAACTTTAGTATTCAAATCGTCGATTTGAGATTGCAGGTTTTCAGTGTCAGAAGTACTCGCACAACCTACAGCCAGACTTGCTGTAAGAGCAACCACTGATAATTTCGCTAATTTTTTCATATTATTTTCCTTTTTTACTGTAAGAGTTGTTACTAAGATTTTTTTTCAAAAGCATTCGATGAAATATATTGAACTTTTTTTTCAAAATATTCCAGAACTATTTTATTTGCACCGTAATTTCTTTATCAACCCACTTACTCAAACGGTCAATTTGCCGATTAGTCAATGCAATACAGCCATGAGTCCAATTCATAGTTCTATGAATTTTCTCATCGCCACGCCCCAAGCCGTGAATGCCGATTTGCCCCCCTAAGGGAGTATTCTGGGGAGGAATACTGTGTTTTTGGTGTGCTTCGACAATCGTCTCAAAAGTTAACGGATCGATAAGCCCCTTGTCAAGTGCTGCATAAGCGTTATCGACCGAAGGATAAGACAAGCCGAAAAAACGATAAAAACTGCTTTTTTCATTGATCCAGCCAATTTTGTAAGTCCCTAAAGGAGTAACATCATCGCCGCGCAATTCCTTGACCCCCGCGCCATTACGGCCTATCGCAATGTTTTCCAATCTTTCTAACGTCTGCTCTCCTTTCTTAACTTCAAGCGTCAGCGCATCAGTATCGATCAACAACCAGACATCGTTACTGGCGTAAGCATTCGACGCCAACAAAAAAAGAATCGGAAACACACCAATTCGGATCATAAATAAACTACTCTTAGCTTGTGTTTTAGTGTAATTTAAAAACCGTGTTATTTGTCGCATTAAAGGCTCACTCATGGAAATAAAAACAATAGAAACTCATCCATTCGAAGACCAAAACCCCGGGACGTCGGGACTAAGAAAGAAAGTGAAAACCTTTCAACAACCGAACTATCTTGAAAATTTTGTTCAGTCAATCTTCGACTCTCTCGATGATATTGTAGACCAAAAACTTGTATTAGGTGGTGACGGACGCTATTTTAACCGACAAGCCATTCAAACGATCATAAAAATTGCCGCCGCAAACGGTTTTAGCGAATTGATTATCGGCCAAGGCGGTTTATTATCGACACCCGCCGCATCCCACCTGATCCGCAAATATAAAGCCTATGGCGGACTAGTGCTATCGGCCAGCCACAATCCCGGAGGACCGGAGGAAGATTTCGGCATCAAATACAATGTCGGCAACGGCGGCCCCGCACCCGAAAAGTATACCCAGGCATTTTACCGGCGCAGCAAGGAAATCGCTTCCTACAAAATTGCAGAAATCCCTGACATCGACCTCGACACCGTCGGCACCCAAAAATTCGGGACACTTACGATAAGCATCCTAGACCCCGTCAACGATTACGCCGAATTGATGCAAACCATTTTCGATTTCGATTTACTCAAGCAGAGCATAGGCTCAGGTTATATCACGCTTAAATTCGATGCGATGCACGCAATCACAGGTCCTTATGCCAAAACGATTCTGGAAGACATGCTGGGCGCAAAACCCGGCTCTGTGATCAATGCCGTGCCTTTAGAAGACTTCGGCGGCGGTCACCCGGACCCGAACCTGGCACACGCGGAAGAATTGGCCGAGGCAATGTTCGGACCGAACGCACCGACATTTGGAGCGGCTTCGGATGGAGACGGCGACCGTAACATGATCATGGGCTCGCAAATATTCGTGACGCCGAGCGATAGCTTAGCCATTTTAGCGGCCAATGCAAGCTTAATTCCCGGCTACGCAAAAGGTATCAGCGGCGTCGCACGCTCGATGCCGACCAGCCAAGCCGTCGATAGAGTTGCAGCGCAACAGAACTTACCTTGTTTTGAAACGCCGACCGGCTGGAAATTTTTCGGAAACCTATTAGACGCCGGAAAAATTACGCTATGCGGCGAAGAAAGCTTCGGCACCGGATCTGACCATGTTCGGGAAAAAGACGGCTTATGGGCGGTATTATTCTGGCTCAATCTCATTGCCAGAAAAAGACAATCGGTTGCCGACATCGTCACCGAGCATTGGCAACGATTCGGCCGAGATATCTACGCTCGCCATGATTATGAAGCCGTAGCCACCGATATTGCGGACGGCATCGTCGCTTATCTTCGCGAACAATTACCGACCCTACCGGGAAAGGCATTCGGCGATTATATCGTCCTATATGCCGATGAATTCGCTTATACCGACCCGGTCGACGGCAGCGTCAGCAAGAACCAAGGCATCCGAATCGGTTTTGAAAACGGTTCACGGATCGTATTCCGCCTATCCGGCACCGGCACCGTAGGCGCCACGCTTCGAATTTATTTGGAACGTTACGAACCCGACAGCAATTTACATGATCAAGACGCACAAAGCGCATTAGCGCCACTCATCGAATTGGCGGAAAAGTTTTGCGAGATCAAAAAACGAACCGGCAGAAACGGACCTACTGTAATCACTTGAGGACGAAGTAGGCAGTTAGCGGTTAGCGGTTAGCGGTTAGCGGTTAGCGGTTAGCGGTTAGCGGTTAGCGGTTAGCGGTTAGCGGTTAGCGGTTAGCGGTTAGCGGTTAGCGGTTAGCGAAATGATGCGGCATTTTATACGTTTGTCAAGTCCTAATTTCCGCTTTCTGCTTTCTGCTTTCTGCTTTCTGCTTTCTGCTTTCTGCTTTCTGCTTTCTGCTTTCTGCTTTCTGCTTTCTGCTTTCTGCTTTCTGCTTTCCGCTTTCTGCTTTCCGCTTTCTGCTTTCTGCTTTCTGCTTTCTGCTTTCTGCTTTCTGCTTTCTGCTTTCTGCTTTCTGCTTTCTGCTTTCCGCTTTCCGCTTTCCGCTTTCCGCTTTCCGCTATTATCTTCCACCTTCCTGGTGCTTCCGCTCAAGGCTTTCCAATTCAATATCATGGGCAAATCCATGTAGCGAACAAATCAACAACACCCCGGCTGCAATTAATGCGACTTGTTGCACTGAAACCTTCAACTCGGTTTTTTCATGCAAGGTCGGAATCAAATCGGCCACGGCGATGTAAATAAAACTCGAAGCCGCCATCGCTAAAAAATACGGAAGACTATCATGCAAGTCTTCCAAGCTGAAATACGCAAGAATGCCGCCAACCACCGTCGCAAGACTCGATAGGATATTGTAATAAAGCGCTTTGCCTTTGGAATAACCGCTTTGCAACAATATTGCGAAATCGCCGACTTCTTGCGGAATCTCATGCGCGGCAACCGCCAAACTCGTTACTATTCCTAGTTTGACGTCGGTTAAAAATGCCGCGGCAATCAGTATGCCGTCGACAAAATTATGAATACCGTCGCCTATCAAAATTAACATTCCGGCCGGATGGTGACCCTCTGCATCTTCGCCATGCGCTTCGCAATGGTTATGATGGCAATGTCGCCAAACCAACAGCTTTTCCAGCATAAAAAAGCCCAGAATTCCAGCCATAATCACCGCCGACAAACTTTGAATACGATCCGAATCGACATCCTCGAAAGCATGCGGAATCAAGCCCCAAAAGGCCACCGCCAATAATGCGCCGGTCGCGAAACTGATGCCGTGCGGCAAAACCCGAGCCCGCTGAACATCATCCAGCCATAAAAAAAACGAAGCGGCCAAAACACTTAAAACCCCGCCCAACGCGGTAAAAATAATAATTAAAAACAATAAATCCATAACGGTTTTATATTCTCCAAATTAAACTTGCCATCCTGCCTGTTTCCTTGTCGCGCCGAAACGAATAAAAACGCTCGACATCGGACAGGGTACAAAACTGTCCGCCATAAACGCTTTCAATACCGGCTAGAGCCAGGTTGATACGCGCTAAACAATAAATATCGGCCAACCATTTACCCTTTGCGACTGCACGAAATCCATCGGCATAACGCTCGTTACTTTCAACAAACGCAGTACGAACATCATCACCGACTTCAAAGGCATCCGGCCCTATCGCCGGCCCAAGCCAAACCAATAGGTCAAGCGTTTTCATCGCCTTAACGGATTCAACGATCACGCCAGCCAACAACCCCCTCCAGCCGGCATGAACGGCTGCGACACTGCGTCCGTCACGAGAACACAGCAATACCGGCAAACAATCGGCGGTCAATACCGTGCAAACGACTCCCGGCTCATGACTAAAACTCGCGTCGGCCTCGACCAGCGTATTCACTTGCGACGCATCGACTACGGTTTTACCATGCACTTGATTCAACCAAACCGGTGCATTCGGCAAGTCGAGCATGCCGATGATCCGTTGCCGATTCTTCAACACCAATTCAGGATTATCGCCAACATGCATCGCGGGATTAAGGCTTTGAAACGATCCAGTGCTGAAACCGCCGCTTCGCAGGGTCGTTGCGGCGAAAACATTGGCCGGCGCAGGCCAATCGGGCTTCAGCCAATACTTAGTGCTGTTCATTGTCTCGTAATGCGGCCAATAATCGAATCATATCGTCGGGTAAAGGTTGAATCCATTCGCAGTATTCTTGCGTTTCAGGATGCAGCAAACCCAGTTTTTCGGCATGAAGCGCTTGACGCTTGAATGCCCGAAGCTCTATCTCCAATTGTTCGGAACAGTCCGGCGGCAACTGAAAACGCCCGCCGTAAACCGGATCGCCAACCAATGGAAAATGAACATACGCCATATGGACCCGAATCTGATGCGTGCGTCCGGTTTCCAATTTGACACGAATTAGACTATGCCTAGCAAAACGTTCGACAACCCGATAATGGGTTACCGCATCCTTGCCCGTTTGCCTGACCGAATAGCGTTTACGATCGGTCGGATGCCGACCGATCGGCTCGTCAATCGTCGCGCCGGCGATGATTCGTCCCTTGGTAATCGCCAAGTACTCCCTTTCTATCGAACGCTCTTGTAACTGCTTGACCAAGCTGTTATGAGCAGGCAGCGTTTTTGCCACCATTAACAAACCGCTGGTCTCTTTATCGATGCGATGCACAATGCCGGCTCTAGGCAAGGTTTCGAGGCTCGGCACATGATTGAGCAATGCATTCTGCAAAGTCCCCGTCCAATTGCCGACTGCCGGATGCACGACTAAGCCCGCCGGCTTATTGATGATCAACAAGGATTCGTCTTCATAAACGATATCCAGCGGTATCGCTTCCGCCTCGCATTCCAAAACCACCTCGGCTTCGGCATCGAGCTCAATGAACTCGCCGCCTTCGACCTTGTCTTTGGCCTTTAATTGGGCGCCGTTAACCACCACTCGCCCGACCTTCAGCCAAGTCTGTAGCTTACTTCGGGAATAATCCGAAAATAGCTCAGCAAGCACTTGATCCAAACGCATACCCGCCATCTCTTCGGGAATTTGTGCCGATAATCTTGTCATAACTTATATCTTCTGATTAGTTCGCCGTTAAGTTATACTCGTTGCTTATACTTCGCGCGGCCATTTTTGCGGATTTTATGGCAATGCTATTTTGTTCGGTAGCAAGGCGCGAAAACAGGCGCATAGCAAGCTATGTAACTGTTTTCGCAAAGCTTCCGCTCCTGCTCACGCCCCTTACCTACATCCATGTAGGTAACGCAGCTACCGGACAAAAGAGCGCGTCAGAATTCCGCAAACATGACCGCGCGAAGTATAATTAGCGTTAAACGCATCTTGCGCTTAACGAAACCTGTTCATCCACAACGAAAAAACCGTACATATTACAACGTGTCGTCAGCTCTATGCGATTATTTTTAGTAAAATTCCTTCTCGTTATTACTTTAGGCCTGTTACTTCCGGGCTGCGAAACGTTAAAAAACTTCAACCTGGAAAGCACTAGTACCGACGAATATAAAGATTGGAGCGAGGAGAAGCTGCACACCTCAGCCAAGGAAGCGATGGACGATGGTTATTATCAAAAAGCGATCAAAATGTACGAAACGCTCGAATCGCGTTTTCCGTTTGGAGAGTATGCCGCTCAGGCACAATTGAATATTGCTTATGCCTATTACAAAAATGACGACTCCGAAGCCGCGATTGCAGCCGCCGAGAGGTTTATTAAAATTCATCCTCGCAATCCCAGCGTCGATTACGCCTATTACTTGAAAGGGTTGGTCAATTACAATCGCGACATCGGATTTCTCGAAAGATTTTTACCTACCGATACCTCGCAACGCGATCCGGGCAGCGCTCGGGATGCCTACAATAATTTCCAGGAATTACTCAGCCGCTTCCCGGACAGTCAATATATCCCCGACGCGCAACAGCGCATGATCGCGCTGCGCAATAACATGGCGATGCACGAAGTCCATGCCGCAAGGTTCTATTTGAGGCGTAAAGCCTATGTCGCGGCGGTTAACCGCGCATCCGAAGTCGTGAACAATTACCAACGCACAACCGCCGTTCCGTTTGCGTTGGAGGTTATGATTGAAGCTTATAAAAAACTGGGTATGGAAACACTGGCTAACAATGCCTCGCGTGTTTATGAACTGAATTTTCCGGACGGGCCGCCGGTACCGGAACGGGAAAACAGAACCATGGCCGGAAAAGTCTGGGATTTTATTGGGTTCGACAAATGACCTCAATAACAAAAATTCCTCAGTTGCTAATTGCTTGACCCTTATTTTTTACCATGAAGAACATGAAGGATTTGAAGATCCGGCGCTTTCAATTATCGTCCTAACATTCGATCAAATTGACCGCCAATCCACCGCGCGCGGTTTCCTTATATTTGGTTTTCATATCGGCGCCTGTCTCGCGCATCGTTTTAATCACTTTATCCAACGATACATAATGCGAACCGTCGCCTCGCAATGCAATACGCGCGGCATTGATAGCCTTAACCGAACCCATCGCATTGCGTTCGATGCAAGGCACTTGCACTAAACCGCCGACCGGATCGCAAGTTAAGCCTAAATTATGCTCCATGCCGATTTCGGCGGCATTTTCCACCTGAGCAGGCGTCCCTCCCAACACTTCGGCCAAAGCGCCTGCCGCCATCGAACAGGCGACTCCTACCTCTCCCTGGCAACCGACTTCGGCCCCGGAAATCGAGGCATTTTCCTTGTATAAAATCGCGATTGCGGCGGCGGTCAATAAAAAACGAATCACGCCTTCGTCATTCGCACCCTCGCAAAACCTCCAATAATAGTGCAGTACAGCCGGAATAATTCCTGCCGCGCCGTTGGTTGGCGCAGTCACGACACGCCCGCCCGCGGCATTTTCTTCATTCACCGCTAACGCAAAAAGATTGACCCAATCGAGTTTACCGGGAGGCAATTTCGGAGCATGCGAAGGAATTTCATGTATCAATTGTTTATAAATTTGCGCTGCTCGACGTTTAACTTTCACACCTCCCGGCAACACGCCTTCTTGAGCAATCCCTCTTTCAACGCAGGCCTGCATAACATGCCAAATAGTCAATAGATTTTTTCGTATTTCAGCCTCGCTTAACCAAGCTTTTTCATTATTCAGCATTAATTCGCTAATAGACTTCTTATGTTCCTTGCATAATTTAAGCAAACCATCGGCTGTCTTAAACGGATAAGGCAAACACGTATCGTCATCGATCAAACGATCGGTCGCGGCCTGCTCGCCGTTAACGACAAAACCGCCACCGACCGAATAATAATCTTTCTGCAACAGCTCGGTCCCTGATGCATCAATTGCCGTGAAACGCAGTCCATTGGAATGAAACGGCAAGACTTTACGGTTAAACTGTAGATGTTTTTTCTCGATAAATTGAATGGAGCGGCGCGACAAGACTTGTAAACGTCCGCTTTGCCTAATCGTTTCCAGTCTGCCCGGAATGATATCCGGATCGATGCAATCCGGCGACTCGCCTTCAAGCCCCAACATCACAGCTTTGTCGGTACCATGGCCTTTACCGGTCGCTCCTAACGAGCCGTAAAGTGCCACAGTGATTGTTTCAACCTGCTCTAAAATTTTGTCTTCGTCCAAATTCAAAGCGAATTGCATAGCCGCTCTCATGGGACCAACGGTATGAGAACTGGACGGTCCGATGCCGATTTTAAATATATCGAATGCGCTAATTGCCATGGTAAACCTGCGTTGATTACAAATGAATATCAATGTAGGTCTTCAATATAACGCTTTTTTCTATCTATCGACAGGGGCGATTGAAAAGGAAAAGTACATTTCAACGACTTTCGCTGATCCTTCGACAACATAAGAAAAGATGATAGTCTTTATTACCCATAAACCTAAAAAAAACAGTTCGCATGTGTTGTAGACCGTTCGTGCTGAGCCAAGTCTAAACATGAAGGGGCTACAACACTTTCACCGGCTTGGTGAAGCCTCAAGCTACCCTTCGCGACAGCGCACTCCTAAGCACTGCCGATGGGCTCAGGGCGAACGGTAGCTTGAGACTATCAATTGCTCTTTTTAGGTTCATCATCCGGTGTGATTGCCAAACCTTCATGAACGTTACTGGAAATTTTAAATGCGCCGAATTAGCTACCTGATCTGTTTATTGTTTATATTGCCTGCATTCAGTCATGCGGATGAAGCCCTAACCGCTTTTTCAAAACTGAACAACGCAGGGCTTATCGTTTTGGATTCAAACGGGCGAACGATACGCGCCGATCACGCCGACAGGCCGTTAATTCCGGCCTCAACAACCAAGTTAGCCACAGCTTGGCTCGCATTAATGCACTGGGGCGAAGAGCATCGTTTTCGCACTCGGTTTTATTGGGATGAACCGTCCCGAGTCTTATGGGTAAAAGGAAGCGGCGATCCTTATCTGGTTTCCGAAGAACTCGCCCGGATTGCTCGAAGTCTGAAACAAAAAGGTCTGCGACAAGTTAAAGCCATAGGCCTCGACAACTCACTTTTTCAAGCAGGTTTGGTTTTACCGGGCACCGGTACCACGAACAACCCTTACGATGCGGTACCTACAGCAACGGCGGCGAATTTCAACACCATAGCAATCAAAAAGATTAACGGAAAAGTAGTGTCTGCCGAGCCCCAAACACCGCTAACTCCATACGCGAAAAGCCTAGGCCGCTCGATCAATAGCGGCGAGTTGCGCGTCAATACCGGCCGAAATCCAAGCAACGCGGAAAACTATTTTGCCGAATTAATGGCTGCCTTTTTACGGGTACAAGGAATTGAGGTCGATCCGCGAATCGTTTTCGGCAAAGTACCGAATCAACCTGTATTTTATACGCACACCAATAGCAAAACACTCGGCGAAATCGTGCGGACGATGTTGAAATATTCGACTAATTTCGTTGCTAATCAGCTAATTTTGATGCTGAGTTCGGAAACCTATCAACGCCCGGCGAATACCGCCGATGTTCAGCGATACATGGAAGAATCCTTATCTCGACAGTTCGCTTGGGAGAATTTTACATTTGAGGATGGCGCCGGCTTATCTCGTAATAACCGTCTTTCGCCGCAGCAGTTGACCGAACTCTTGCAAGCCTTCCGACCATGGAAACACTTATTACCGGAAATCGAGCCCGGCGTCTACGCGAAAACCGGGACTTTAACGGGCGTCAGTTCGTTAGCAGGTTATTTGGTAAAACGCGGCGAATGGCAGCCTTTTGCCATCGTGATGAATGAAAATGTACCTTATCAATTGAGAAATCGTATCGCTCGAGAACTGTCTCTAAGATAAGCCCCCCCAATGATGCCCCGTAGCGTCCCACTACCATTAAGCCAAGGGAAGCCCGTGATTCCGCCATGGACTGGCGGAATCCAGTGCCATGGATGGCAAGCTTTTGAAGCGCATTCGAGCCTGAATGCCCGAATTACTTATTCTGTCAAGGCTTAACTTAAGGGTTACGAAGCAGCGCCCCGCAGAACTTGGGAATAATGAAAAATCCGGTCCTGATGATCACAACCCGGTTTTTACCGACTTCACTGTAGGAGACAACGCATGGATTTCACGGGAGATACTCGAATAAAGTTCAAGGGTCCAACCGGGTAGTTTTTCAGTGTCGGCCACCAGAGGATAAACCCTGGGATCATGCGGTGCAATCACGACCTTTACATTGTCGACGCCCACATTCGCGGTCAACACGAAAAGCTCTTCTATTGCCTCATCGCCCATGGCCAGGCAACCGATGGAGCTGGCTTTGCCATGGATGAAAATATCCGCCCCCGGCTTGCTACGTCCTTCCTGCCAGGCATGAAATCGATCGAATTCGTTAGGGTAATTGATCTTCATCGACAGGTGATAATGACTGTTTGGGTTCAACCCCTCGATACGGTAAATACCCTCCGGCACTTGCTCGTCGCCTTGACGTAATTTAGGGCCCGCCACGCCGCTGGCGGCCTGAATATCATAGTCGCGGATAAACCGAAATTCGCCGCTGTCTCTAGCCCATAGCTCCAGTTTTTTTTCCTGTTTCAGAGCGATAAAGGCGACTTTCTGCGGCGGATAAGAAACATTGGCCTTGGCGAAATAGGATGCAAGCTTGAGCGTTGCATACGGGCCGTAAGCCTGTAGGACATCTTCGACAGTTCTTTGACCATCCAACGACGACGGCGGCGGAGGGATAAAATAAAGGTTCCGACCGGGCTGAGCTTGCGGCTCGGCGGCAGCGGTGGTAGCGAAAGTATTGTCGGAAATAGCGGCAGGCTTTGGCGCGACGCATGCGCCGAGCAAGGCTGTCATAACCAAACCGAAAACGATTTTGGCAGTTGATTTCATAAAATTATGTTGGAAATGAATTTATAACCCGCTTAGTTTAAGCACCCTCTCCCATGTCCGCAAGAAATAAGGATTTGGTCAATAACTTCCCTATTTATTTGCGGGGTTCGTAGGCTTGGCTTTTTCGTGTTTTGACGCAATTTGAAAGCACTGGTTACAATGAGGGACATTTTATTGCACGTAGACTGACCATGCCGACAACACGTTTATTCTATATCCATGATCCCATGTGCAGTTGGTGCTATGCATTTCGCTCAAGCTTTAGCGCCTTACAAAGCAACCTACCACAATCTATCCGTTTGATTTACCTGCTGGGCGGTTTGGCTCCGGACTCCACCACGCCGATGCCCGAGTCTATGCGGCAAACCATTCAACAAAACTGGCGCCGAATCGAGCAAACCGTACCCGAAGTCCGTTTTAATTTCGAATTTTGGGCTGTCAATACGCCGATCCGCTCAACTTATCCGGCTTGTCGTGCGCTATTAGCGGCCAGAAAGCAAAGTCCCGATCATGAGATCCCCATGCTAAAGGCTATCCAGTCGGCCTATTATGAACGCGCCAAAAACCCGTCGCTGACTGGCACGCTTCTGGAATGCGCCGCCGAAATCGGCTTAGATACCTCTTTATTCGGTAAAGGCTTGTTGAGCCCGGCGATTGAAGATGAATTACAGCAAGAAATTCAATTGGCTCGAAACATGGGCGTATCGAGTTATCCGTCCTTACGCTTGCAGCATAATGACGAATTGGTCGCCATTCGCATTGACTATCTCGACTATCGAAGCATGCTCGATGAAATAAGCCATATCTTGCAAGCTGCTTGAGGCTTATTGAAAATCCATACCTTTACTCCCTTTTTACCCAAACATCGACTATCAGGTGAAAGATGGAACGCAAAGAAGAAGACTTAGCTCACATTGAATCATTGACGCTCAGTCATTATCAACACAACGCCGAATCCTTTTGGCTGGGCACCAAAGATCATGACGTGGCTCAGAACTACGCGGCCTTTTTAGCCCAGTTGCCTAAAGATAAAGCGCTGGATATTTTAGATTTGGGCTGCGGGCCTGGTCGGGATATTCACTATTTTAAGTCTCTGGGACATCGACCGATCGGCCTAGACGGTTGCGAGGCGTTTTGCGCGATGGCCCGCAGTCTTACAGGCTGCGAGATTCTGCATCAAAATTTCCTTAACCTAAACCTTGCCAAGCAACGTTTCGATGGCATCTTCGCCAATGCCTCGTTATTTCATGTGCCGAGCCGGGAGCTGTTGCGCGTACTCAAAATCTTGCATACAACATTAAAGCCCGGCGGCATTTTATTTTCCTCGAATCCGCGCGGTAATGACGAGGAAGGTTGGTCCGGGCAACGCTATGGTCATTTCATGACATTCGAAACCAGTAAGCAGTATCTCGAGGAAGCCGGCTTCACCGTGCTCGATCATTATTACCGCCCCAAAGGCAAACCCGCTCATGAGCAGCCTTGGCTAGCGATCGTTGCAGGGAGTGTTTGTTCATAAGTATCAGCTAAGGATTTCGTGACAAATAACGTCCTGGAACTATGAGCGTTGTTGAGGGTTCGGTAACTCGCTTGGCAGGACGCCGTGACGGCGGTTCTCCTGAGCGTAGCCTAAGGGCTCAGCAGCGTATAGCCCGGATGAAGCGTAGCGCACAATCCGGGGAGCTCGGAGCCACGCCATTCCCGTATTCCGCTACGCAGCATACGGGCTACCTGCTAATTTTTGAGTATAAAGGGAGTAGGATCATAACTCATAGGCGCCAACTTGAGGAAAAACGCGACATTCCGCCAGGGATTGGCGGAATCCAGAGCCAGGGATGGCAATGCTTAGCTTCACAATCATGTAACCTGAATATCGGCAATCCATGTCGATATGACGAATAAAGCCACAAATGCATTATAGAATAGACATTAAGCTGGCGCCTATGGGGTCATAACTCCTTCAATGTATTCTTTCGCATCCTGAGATAAAAATCCTCCATGACCTCGATAAATGAATTTTGTTTTTGCCAAAACGCGGGAAAATCACCGCCTTTTTTGATTAACATCGCGGGAACAGCGGCCGGTTCGCTGGGTTCTATGCTATTGGGTAAAGGGTGGCGCCCCTGCCAAAAGCTTTTTAGGCTAATTTCATCGGGAATTTCCGTAAATTTCGGGCGAGTGTAAAAACTCTCTACCGGCGCTAATTCCGCCGCCGTGCCGCTTTTAGCATCACTCAACACTTTTCCAAGCGGTGACAGCGCCAAGTCCTGCAATAGTTTTTCCGGCGCCAAGCCTCGCATTTCAAATAACAAAAACGGGTCCCGATCGAATTGTCCGGCTAATCGATAGCAGACACCGGCTATATGTTTGCAAGGCACGGCATAATCCGGACAATCGCAAGAGACTTTAAAGTCTTTATAACTGTTCGGCAGTAAATGTACGCCGACATCCTTAAAAACCGTTTCTATGTTTTCCGGAATGTCATTGAGCAGCAATCTTGAAATAAAACTGGCGCGTTGCGACAATTGCTGAATAATTTTTTGCCATTGCGTTTCCGACAGTCGGGTCATTTGCACACTGACTCGATAAGTGGGCTCTTTATAAACGCCAAAATAGGGATTGACGTTCCCGCGCATTTTAGCCTCGACTTTGCCCTCCTTGAGCAGCCATTGTTTAATACGGTTGTCGCTGGAATAAGAGCGCCCACGAACTAGGCGGCCGCTGATTATACTTCACGCGGTCATGTTTGCGGCTTTTATGGCAATGCTATTTCATTCGGCGCTTACTTGAATGTAAGAGGTAGCCGTAGGGTGCGCATCGCGCACCTTCCCACGGCGGCTAACCGACAAGAAGTCCCAACCCAGGTGCGCGATGCGCACCCTACTCCTAGCGCTTAATAGCCTATGAATACCAATAATTTCAAAAATATTTTGAATTTAAAAAGCGGGAACACAGCAATTAGCTAAAAATGGTTTTTTTCGACAACCTAGCTTGGAAACGGCGATTTCGCGCTACAGTTAACTATGCCAAAGTCTTCATAATCGCCCTAACAATTCGGCTTTTTTGGCATTGTATTCTTCGTCAGTCAATATGCCTTTATTTTTCAAATCAGTCAGCTTTTCGATAGTCACAAAAATGTCCTCTTCATGACTAGATACCGGCTTATTGGGTGCAGCCGACTGCTGGACAGGTTTAGACTTGGCATCCATTGGCACGTTATCCACCGAAATCACCGGCAAACTGTTTACGTCGACCAAACCGTATTGGCTGGTAAAAGACAAAGAACCGCCTACCGACTGTTGCTGAGAAAACCCGCTAATTTGATGATCCAGCGTGTCGTAAAGCGTTACATGCCCATTGGCTTCAATCGCCAACCGGTTAATAGTCGCAAAATAGGCATAACGTACATTGTTTTGTGCCCCCGTACTGTTAGGAAATTGTAAGCCGGCCGGCCACCAGTTTGCGGACTGAGTATTCGAAGGCGGGACGAACAAGCTAACCGGTCCCGACGGCCCGTTGCTATTTTGCTGCTGTTGTCCTACGGAATAATTGTTTTGCTGCTGAGATCCTTGTGATTGCGACTGGAAAGACCCCTTTTGAAGCAAATTCGGCTGACTCGCGACTAAATCGGACAATTCTTGACACAATCCAGAGATAGAGTTTTTGAGTTGATTATTAAACATGTCGCCCACCATAATCATTCCGCCGCGCATCCATTGCCCCGAGCCGCCGAATTCAGGATGATTGAATTGAGCCATCGATCCGTTGCCGTTGATCACGGATTGCAGGAGGCTGCAAACTGCATCAAAGCTGAAATGATAACGCTGAGCGAGTTGATTGATAATGGAAGAGCCTTCCGGTGTAAGCTGATTCATTGAATTTTCCGCCAAAGTACAAAATTAAAAGCTTTTACTTCTTGCTGTTTCCGATAATTTACCCGACCCATAAGACAATAAATTCCAATTGCATGATGTCGAGGAACTCGTATCGGCCAAACTGTTTGCCGGTAAGCCTAGCCTATCGTTAAGTTAAGCCTTAATCCTAAAAAGAGCAGTTGAGAGCTTCAAACTACCGTTCGCCCTGAGCCCTGTCGAAGGGTGAACAGTAGTTTGAGGCTTCACCAACCCGGTGTAAGGGTTGTAGACCCTTCATGCTTCGACTTGGCTCAGCACGAACGGTCTACAACACTTACCAACTACTCTTTTTAGGTTAATGCCCGCACCCAAGCAATATGGATACTTTCAAACCAAAATCGTCTTAGCTTTTTGGTTCCTGTAATCCATTCTAGAATGATGTTTTTTGATAACTTAAAGGTAGTGAGATAGGATTTAGTAAAAGAGAAGATTGAAACGATTATCTTGCTTTGTCAACAACTTTCCTAAAACTGTTGGAAATAGGCTTTTTCCCGTTCCCATCGCTCCAGCGCTAGAACCAGACAAAACTAACTCTCACTGGATTGGCCAATTTGATAGAATCCAGGCAATTTAGTCATCAACCGAATCCTAGAATAACTTGAATACCCCAATTTATCTCGATTATGCCGCAACCACACCGACGGCGCCTGAAGCAGTGGAAGCCATGCTGCCCTATTTAACGCAATCGGGCCTCTTCGCCAACCCCGCCTCAACTCAACACTGCTTAGGAGAAGCGGCGGAATCCGCTGTTGAACGCGCACGCACTCAAATCGCCGAATTAATCGGTGCCCATGCCAAAGATTTTATTTTCACTTCCGGCGCTACGGAATCCAATAACCTTGCCATCAAAGGGATTGCACTAACCTATCGAGATCGGGGCCGGCACATTATCACATCGGCAATTGAACATAAATCGGTCTTAGACACTTGCAAATATCTGGAAAGCGAAGGTTTTTCGGTGACATATCTATCCCCCAATAGGGAAGGCATGATTAACACGAAAGACTTGCTGAACGCGGTCACGGACGAGACGATTATGGTGACGATCATGCATGTCAACAACGAAACCGGCGTCATACAACCAATCGAACAAATCGCAGACGCCCTCGCCGACACAAACTTATTCTTTCATGTCGATGCCGCCCAAAGCGCAGGTAAACTAGCGATAGACTTATCAAAAACGCCGATTGATTTACTGTCTATCTCGGCGCATAAATTTTACGGACCTAAAGGCATCGGCGGCTTGTATGTTCGCAACCGCAAAAAAACCCGGCTCACACCGATGATGCATGGCGGCGGACAAGAACACAACCTACGCCCAGGCACCTTAGCAAGCCATCAAATTGCCGGCATGGCAAACGCCTTCAAGATCGCCCACGAAAACTTATCGAACGATTTCGAACATTGCCGACAGTTAAAACGAACACTGATAAATAGCTTGCATCGAATCGAAGGCGTTACCCTCAACGGCGGACAAACGCATACGCTTCCAAATATCCTCAATGTCAGCTTCGACAACGTCGGTTCCGACTCGCTAATTATCGCCTTAAGAGATCGCCTCGCGATTGCATCGGGTTCCGCTTGTAATAGCGGCGCCATCGAAGCCTCTTATGTCCTACGAGCAATGGCGATTGAAGGCGATAGACTTTACGGCGCGGTCAGAATAAGCTTCGGACGCTATACAACCGAGGCTGAAATCCTAAATGCGGGAGACGCGATCATTTCGGAAGTCACTCGTTTAAGAGAGCTTGCCCTGACCTAAGCGGTAATTCGTTATATGATCGGCAAAAAAGTCCTCAACCATATTTATTGGCATTTCAGCTTAAACGGCGAACAATCCCTCGAAGTTCAACAACGAATTACCGAAGCGGAGAAGTTAAGCCGTTGCCGTGCGGAGCACGATTACAATATCGTCAAATATGAAATCAACGGAACGGCCATATCCCTGCTGCATTATCCGGATTTTTTCGACACCCCCTTTCCTGTCCTGGCAACAAGTTATCGCATCGATTTAAACAACAAACGAGTCGAAAAACGCAGCTATCAAGACTCATACAATCCCCCCATTCTGCACCGCAAAGAACTATTACTCGGCGAACAGCATCCCCGCAACCCGGAATACCGAGAACTCACCGCTACCGCCGAACAACTCGGCCTGTTCGATAATCCGGTCACAATCGGCTTTAAACAAGCTTGGGATGCGTTGATTGCCGAAAAAGGCTTTCAGCTAATCGACGGACAATTCGTACCGATCGGCAACGAAGTCGACACGCCAACGGACACCTTGGCAGATAGCCCGTCCGCTTCGATTGTTCGGCATTTGACCGCACTGTCTCGTAGTAATTTGTCCGCACCGATGCAATGCTTGGCCCGACACGGATTTTTAGACAGCAACCTATCGGTATTCGATTACGGTTGCGGTAAAGGCGACGATATTCGCAATCTCAAAGCCAATTCGATTCCTGTCGCCGGCTGGGACCCTCATTACGCGCCGGACCAACTTAAGCAAGAAGCGGATATCGTCAACCTGGGATTTGTCATTAACGTGATCGAAGACTACCAAGAACGCCTGGAAGCACTCATCGGCGCCTACCGACTAACCCGGCAAATCTTGGTCGTTTCGGCGATGCTGTTCAACCAAAACGCATTGAAAGGCCAACCCTATAACGATGGCGTCATAACGCAGCGCAATACCTTCCAAAAATATTACACGCAAACCGAACTCAAAGAATTTTTAAGCGACACGCTAGTCACGGACGCGATTCCTGTCGCCCCCGGCATCTTCTTTATCTTCAAGGATCAAGACGCCGAACAGCGTTTTTTATTAAACCGGCAACGCAGCCGTCGAAATATTCTGCGCGTACCGCAACGTCCTTTCGGCCCGCCGCAGCCGAAACTGTCGCGCCGAGAGAAAATATACCAAACCTATCGGCATTTACTCGATCCGCTTTGGCAACAAACCTTAGCTCTCGGACGCCTGCCGGACAAAACCGAAATCCCGGAATTAATAGCGCTCACCGAAGCCTTCGGCACAGCCAATAAAGCCTTGCGCTTCATGCTCGAACAGTTTGAAGAAGATTTACTGGAACAAGCGCGGCAAAGCCGCATCGACGACTTTCTAACCTACCTTGCCTTGCAGACTTTTTCCAAACGCAAACCTTATAAACACTTGGAAAGCGGCTTACAGCGCGACATTAAAGCCTTTTTCGGCGACTATAAAAATGCCGTTGCCAACGCTCGCTCGGTTCTATTTCAAATCAGCAATGCCGAATCGATCGAAACAACATGTCGCCAAGCCACAGAACAAGGTTTAGGCTATTTCGATGACGAACACGCTTTGTATCTGCATACCAGCCTAGTCGACCGCCTACCGGCGCTACTGCGCATTTACATCGGCTGCGCAACGGTATTGTATGGCGACATCGACCAAACGGATCTAATCAAGATTCATAGTCAATCCGGAAAGCTGAGCCTAATGCGCTACGACGACTTTACCGGCCAACCTCTGCCGCGTTTGCTCGAACGCGTCAAAATCAACCTACGCGAACAAACTTTCGATCTGTTTCAATACGGCGAGGAATTCGAGCCGACCTATTTGTACTTGAAATCGCGCTACATCAACGAAGAATTCCCGCATTACGCACAACAATTAAATTTCGACGAACAACTTCAAGCGCTGGATCTGTTCGACCTGAGCAGATACGGCCCGAAACCGGGCGAATTTCGCGAAACCTTGGCCAAGCATCGCTGGGAAATCGACGACTTCGAACTGATCCGCAGCCGAAGCCTTCCGAATCTCGACGACAATTGCGGCGGTTATTTGACCTATCGGCACTTGATCGAATGCGGCGAAACGCAACAAAACACCGGCCTGCTAAATCTGCCCAAACAGCCGGACAGCTATAACGCACTGTACGACTTGGCCGTCAACATACTCGATCCTGCGATCGACTATTTCGGCATGTTTCGCCTGACCTACGGCTTTTGCTCGCATGAGCTGGGTAAGCTGATCAAAAAGCGCGTCGCGCCGAAACTAGACCAACATGCCGCACACGAACGCAACACGCGAAACAATTTGATCTGCCCTCGTCTCGGCGCTGCAGTCGACTTTATCGTCGAGGACGAAAACATGCGCGAAGTCGCCGACTGGATCGCCGAAAACACGCCGTTCGACCGATTGTATTTTTACGACGAAAACCGGCCGATTCATGTCAGCTACGGGCCGGAGCAAAAAAGGGAATACATCGACATGGTCACGACCGAATCTGGCAAACAAGTGCCGAGGAAAAGGCGATTGGCCTAGATGAAGCAGGATGCTTTTCTGGTTCCCTCGGTCCTCCGTGGGAACCCATACCTTGGCTACAGCAACAAGATCGGTATGCATTCCCACGCTGGAGCAGTGGAAACAAGGAACTTTGTGTTGACAACAACTACACACGACACTACCATTTGTATATCTATTGTAACCACATAAGGAGATCGCTATGCGCGCAGCTTCTATCAATCTACGTGCCTTGCCGGAACAGCGAGATCTCATTGATCATGCAGCTAATCTGCTAGGCAAAAACCGTTCGGACTTCATGCTGGAAGCTGCTTGTGAACGTGCCCAGTCGGTTTTACTTGACCAAGTCTTTTTCGGCATGGATGCGGATCAATTCCAAAAGTTCACTGCAATGCTAGACGCGCCGCCGAAGCCCAATGTCGGCCTGGAGCGACTGATGGCGGTTAAGCCGCCTTGGGAAAATAATAAAGAATGAACTTGACGCTATCCGCACCTCAACCGCTTGCTCCCACACACCTATTGAATGATTTCGAGTGCGGTGAACATACACTGGATGACTGGCTCAAACGCCGAGCGATGAGCAACCAACTCAGCGGAGCCAGTAGAACGTTTGTGGTCGTTGATGAAGGTGGGCGTGTGCGGGGTTACTACGCCATGGCTGCTGGCGCGATATCCCACCAATTGGCGACGAGTGCAATTCGCCGCAACATGCCTGATCCCGTTCCGGTCATGGTGCTTGGCAGGTTGGCCGTAGATCGCCGGGCGCAGGGTATTAAGTTGGGCGCCGCCATGCTGCAAGACGCCGTAAAACGTGCGCTTGTCGTATCACAAAACACAGGCGTTCGCGCATTGCTTGTCCATGCCCTCAATGATCGTGCGAAACAGTTCTACGAGCATTACGGTTTTCAGGAGTCGCCGCAGCATACTATGACTTTGATGCTACGTTTGAATAGCTATGCAAATTCTTAACGAATCTTTCAAATCTTTTACTAGACAGGGGGGCCAGAAAACAGCGAAGAGATTTTTTTTTTGGTTCCCACGGTCCTCCGCTCATCGTTATACATAAGTTGTCCTGATTAGCAAGATGCTTCAGCTTGCCGAAGCCAAGTGTCCGAGTAGGGGCCAGTCGTAGTCGCAAAAACTAAAATATGCTGTTACCCAAGCTCCAGCTTAGGTAACCTGTTCAGGAAGCTCTAGCTTCCCGACAATCAAGAAAGATTGAACGAGCGGGTCGGGGTTGATTGAGAATATGCGGAGGTTGTGTCGGTCTCAGGAAGCTGGAGCTTCCGGGGGGCTCTTTCCCAAGCTGGAGCTTGGGAAAGAGCGTGATGTGGGTTGGCCGTTTTTAGCTTGACGCGCATGGTTTGCGAACCCTGTCCTGCTAGGGATATGCTGATCTTTGGGCTTTAGCTGAAGAAACTTGCTAATCAGGTAAGTTGTTTATTGCCATCTTAGCTAATGAGACCTCGATGCCATTTATCACAAAAAAGGGGTCAGGTTACTTTCTTGTCGCTTGCTCTTAATCCAATCAGAAAGCAAAAAGTAACCTGACCCCTTTTTGGTAGACGAGGGACGTTCAGGGGATCGCTCCCACAGAACATCCGGCCCCGCGCGGGATCGAACCCAACATCTCAACTAAAACCGCTCATGATCCTTTTTGTACTCAGGATGATAAGGCCCCGCCGGCAAGCCTTTCGGGGGCGCAAAGGCCATGAAATTGGCTTTCCTCGCCAACGGCAAATAATCGGTAACCAATGCATTGATCGCTGCCGCTACCGCCATCGCAATCGGATGACCACCGCCGCCGGAATCGTGCGTGTAAGTCTGCTGGTTTTCCCACAAAACCAAGCCCGTTTTGGCATCTTTCAGAACGTATTCCATCGAGACCACGACCGACGAGGCCACCACCAAATATTTGGTACTCCAATCTTTGATCGTGACGAACAACACCGCATCGGCGCCGAACAACTCAAAAAACCGATCCACCGGCATTTGATGAATATGTCCGGCTTCCACGAGACCGAAATCGCGCAGTATCATATCCGTCAGATAAACCGGAAAAACATAATAGCCCCGCTCAGCCAAAGGCCGGCTTATGGTGCTGATAAAAACCGATTGCGCAGTGACTTCGGGAGACTCGTTAACGACCGGAACGACTAAAATCGACCTCGGCTGATGCGCATAAAACGTATCGAGATCGAGCCGTTGACGCGGCACGCAACCGGCCATAAGCCATGCCGTTAAAATAATCGCACCCCATTTCATCGCTCTTCTCCGGCTAATTCCTCAGTTGGCAACTCCGCCGCACCCGACTTATCTTGCTGTTCGATCCGTTCTATCAATTTGTTCATCAAAGCCGTGGATTCGGGATAAAGCTCGCGCTCACGACGAAAATAGTCGATTGCGCCCGCCTTGTCTCCGCGTTGATACAACACAAAACCATAATCCGCATATAAACCCGGCGGCACAGGCATGCGGCTAGCCTCTGCCTCGGTCATCGATTGCCGTAAATAAGCTTCGACTTGTTCGCCGCTGTTTTCGACATACCGATCGTAAAGCCCGTCTTCATAAGCTCCCCAATAATACAATCCCTGAGGAGCGCAGCCGGCCAAAACAAAGACCGACATCACGCACCAACCAACAACCCGTAATGAAGACATGGTTAACGAGGCCGGCTTTGGCGCCGTGCATCCAGCGTCGAAACCACATTATTGATCATGTTGACAATCGCGGCATCGATAGCCTTGCCTTCCAGGGTCGAATCGAATCCGGCCGTACCGCCGAAACCCAAAGTACTGGTGGCCGACATCGTCGCATCGCCGCTGCCTTCTTGGCTGTAAAACACTTGACCGGTTTTCGGATCGACCAAACGCAATACGACACGAGCGCGAGCGCGCTGGGTTTTTTCTTTACCCAACAACCAAACGCCGCCGGTGGTATCGCGCCCTAATTCCACGACCGAACCCATGATCAAGGCATCGACTCCAAGCAAATTTTGCTTGAACTGCTGTTCTGTCGCGCCCATCAACTCAGCCTCCGACTTGAGCCTTCCGATGTCTTGTCTTTCCACGATATTGAAACGTTGCGTCGCCATCAAATGCCGCGACAACATATCCGCGGCTTGTTTGCCGATCCTATCGCCGGAAGCGTCTGTAAACAAACCGCTGCCGTAAACCGATTCATTGGTAAAACGGGACACGGCAATGGTCATCCGTTCTTCCGGCGCCAATGGAGCAACCACGACTTGCGGCCCCTTGTCGACGACATTTTCACTAATACCGCGACTGACACAGGCAGCCAAACTCACCGCCGACAATGCAACTGCATATATAACAATTTTTTTCATCAATTTACGCGAGAACCCCGGAACTTCAGCCGGTTGGGATAGCACCCGCCCTCAGGCGGCCTGTCTCGCTTTCTCCTTTGGATTCAATGCTATCTTCATTTCAAATAATCGTATTCGCGCAACCCGAAACGCGTGCTTTATAAAAATAAAAAGTCATCAAATCAAATTTACCGGATAGTTGGCAAACATCCGATCAGCACTGCTGAAATGCATTTGCTCTTTGACGCTTTTGCTTGCTCCCAAACTCTTGTTTGGGAGTGTCTACCGTCAAGCTCTGCTTGACGAACGATAAGCTGAGCTTAAAGGTAGGCATTCCCAAGTAGAACTTAACTTATCGACCCAGGATTTTTCCATTCACCCTTCGACAGGCTCAGGGCGAACGGAAAAATCCTTAACTTAATGGCAGTGAAGGAGAACTTGGGAACGAGACAAGTCACCAAATCAAGTTTACCGGACACCCCGGCGCCGCATTTTGATATACGATGAGTATAGCTAACAACATACTGACATAGATGATACTTTTAAAGCTATTGTGCTGGCACTAAGAAATTAAAACTATAACCATTTCTGCACATCGTGGCTACTCACTTAACGCGGGACAGTTTAAGGTTAATCCGTTCGTGGTGAGCCTATCGAACCATGGGCGGATTAACCATCCACCCTTCGACAGGCTCAGGGCGAACGGTTAATTCTTAGTGCTTTTGTCCCGTCTTAAGTGGGAAGCCCACATCGTACAGCCATGATCGTTATACATTTTGTTTTTTATCCGTCGCAGGGCTTGCCGGAATCCAGACCAAATAGATTCCTGGTTAGCAAGATGCTTCAGCTTGCTGAAGCCAATTGTCCGAGCAGTGGCCAGTCGTAGCCACTTCTGCGGGACGGGTTATTTAACCCGTCCCCAACGTTTCGGTTTGCCCTAAACATTTCGGCTAACTTCAGCCAAAGTCAAAACGTTTAGGACGGGGTTGCAAACCCCGTCCTGCTAGGGGTACGAACGGTCTACAACACATGTCAACCGCTCTTTTTAGGATTAATGCGCGAACGGGTTTGCAAAATCCGTCCCGCATAGCGTCTATGAGTACAAAAAGCACACGATGTTCTACACTTCTGTCCATGAAGCCAATCACATGGAATCCAGAGAGGAATAAGCTTCTCCAAGAGGAACGGAATATCTCTTTCGAGAATGTGGTTTTTCACATCTCGGTTGGGGGAATTTTGGACACGTTCGAGCATCCGAATCAGAAACAATATCCTGGCCAACAGATACATGTGGTTGAGATAGAGGGTTATGCTTATCTGGTGCCCTTTGTAGAATCGGAAGATGAGATTTTTTTGAAAACAATCATTCCGAGCAGGAAAGCAACCAAAGCTTATTTGGGAGGTCCGAAATGAACAGACTGGATAAAGAAGAGCAAGAAATTCTGGATGCATTCGATGCTGGCGAGTTGCAGCGAACTCCAGATTTTGAAGAACAGAAAGCGCGGCATCAGCAATACGCAGAAGCCATGTTCAAGAAAGATGCCCGTATCAACATCAGGCTTTCATCTAAGGATCTTCGTGGACTCCAGAAGAAAGCCCTGGCGGAAGGCATCCCTTACCAGACGCTTGTTGCCAGTATCCTCCACAAATATGTAGAAGGTCGTTTGCATGAAGATCGGTAGGAGGTAATTCATGCGCAACATTGCCCCTGTAACGCCCGGCGAGTTACTGAGAGAAGAGTTTCTTGAGCCCATGGATATTTCTTAATACCGCCTTGCAAAAGAAATTGGAGTTCCTGCTCAACGAATCAGCCAAATTATTGCTGGAAAGCATTCGATAACCGCAGATACTGATCTACGACTCTGCCGTTTCTTTGGCTTGTCCAACGGGTATTGGCTGCGGGCTCAGGCAAGCTATGATACCGAAATTACGGAAGATGCTCTTGAGGCCCAGTTAAAAAACATTCGTCCTTGGAATTCCGGGCCACCGATAAGATACGGGACATAACCAACGGCTGCACAGCGACCGCTATCAATCCTAAGCTTTGGCCGAAATAGTAACAAATATCAATTAAACCGCTTCCCACTCGAAATTTACAATATTGCGCTCAGATTTATCAAACTCGATACCGATTAACATCACCTGAAACTCACCGGTAGCATATTTTTGCCAATATTTTCTTGCCTTGATCTGCGCCAATGCTCGCCCCGACTCGCGCTTTCCCTCCAGTACTTTAAATTCAATAATAAAAATCTTTTCAGCCAACTTGACGGTCAAATCGACACTACCCTGGTTGGTCATATCTTCCGCGATCACATTCAACCCCAAGGCCGCCAGACAACAATAAACGATAGACGCATAATAACCCTCATATCGAGCCAATTGATTTTGTCGATACCAATCATGAGGAATCGCGGCAAACAAAGCAGTCAAACCCTGTTGCAATTGTTCCGGATCGGCCTGTTCCAAAGCCTTATAAATGCGCATCTGCTGACGCGTCGCCTGCCCGGATTGCACCAACTCCCGCAATAAATGACTATTCAGACCTGCCTTGACCTCGCGGTTTGGATAAGTCAGGTGATAAAAACGCTCTCCTCCCAAATCCTCCACCCGTTCAATTGTCAAATAGCCGGTCTGAAACAACAGGTTTTCAAGCGTAATGTCATCGATATCAAAACGGCTGAGCATCGCCTCATCGACAACCACATTCTCTAAATCGGGAATGGCATATTGCCGCTCTCTAACCAAACGAATCAAAAAATCCGGGCTACCGCTCTTGAACCAATAGCTCTTGAATAAACGCTGTTCCAGATACAGCAACACATCAAACGGGTTATAGACCTTCTCACCCAAAAAGTTATAACCGTTATACCACTCGGCCAACTGACTGAAATCTACACCGGACAAACGTTCGCTAAACACCGATTGAATTTCCGCCAAGGTATAGCCGCATAATGTGGCATAGCGGCCATCCAACGAAATATCCCGTAAATTGTTCAAGCCACTAAACAAACTGACTTTGCTGAATTTACTCACACCGGTGAGCAACGCGAACTTGATAAAAGCATCCCTGTCTTTAATTACCGAATAAATGTTGCGTAAGCCTTCCCTAATCGCAACAGCCCGCGCCGAATGCTCAATATTGTCCAAAATCGGCTTGTCGTATTCATCGACCAACACAACAACCCGCTGTTGAAATTGATCCGCCAGCTTTTTGATCAACTCGGCAAAACGATTCGCCAAATCATCATGATGTAAATCAACCCGATAGAACTCAGCCGTCTCGTCTAAAATAGCCCGAAAACGTTCATCCAACATAGCAGCGGAATTCACGACACCCCCGCCGAAACTGATATGGATCACCGGGTAATTCACCGACCAATCCCAATGATTTTGCAAAAATAAACCGTCAAATAGCGCCTTCTCACCGGCAAAGAGCGATTTCAGCGTGCTAACCAATAACGACTTGCCGAATCTCCGCGGGCGCGCCAAAAAATAATATTTGCCCGAATCAATCAACTCGGCAATCAGGGCCGTTTTATCGACATAATAATAATTGCCCTCGATCAGTTCTGAGAACGTTTGAATACCGATTGGCAGCTTTTTCATGATCTTCCACCGTGTTTAACAAAAAAAGCGATTAAACACGACCGCCTAAAACCGCTCATAGTCCTTTTTGCATTCGGTATCATATCAATCGACAACCTGTTTATGATCATCGCTTAATGTCGCGATAGAAATTCTCGTGGGAGCCTAAGGCCATCAATTCAAGAACCAATGTGCCATCATCAAAACTGTATCCTAGCAGAGTCGGTTGCTTGTTCATTTTAAATTGGTATACCCTCAAAAATGCTAAATCTCCCTTTGTCCGCTCGCCCAAGTCAGGGTTGGCCATCAGCTCCTTAACGGCCGAATCGAGGTCGCTTTTTTGATTAGGATTAAGCTTTTTTACCGCCTTTTTAAATGTAGGTGTCTGTAATACCCTGGCAGCTTCAACCAAAATCGTAAGCCTCGAGTTTTCCGGCTTCCCGCTCTGCTTTTGCAATGATAGCCTGCCTCACAAACTCGTATGGCAAATCGGGATTGTCTTCCATCATCTCGCCAATTTTCGCCCAATGTTCAATCTGCTTCGGAGGGGTCCGGTTAAGCGCTTTAGCCATGATAGTGGCTTTTTCGATGAGGTCTTGATCTAAGCGTATACTGCTGGTAGCCATTTGCAAATTCTCCAAAAGGTTTCCTGATTATTTGATAAAGGTCAAACGACCCGATGAACTGAATTAATAGGATCGGTAACGTTCCGGTTTTAGTTGAAGCTCGAAAGTAATCAGGTAAAGCTTCCCCGATTGTAGCAATGCGCCACAATAGAGGCAAATCGCAACAAACGCCGGAAAACTGAATTTTGATAGCCTTCTCTATCAATCAGAACTACCAATAGCCGTTACCCTTTGCTGAGGTACGGTACAACTAAAGCCTTCTCACCGGCAAAAAGCGATTTCAGCGTGCTAACAACGATTTGCCGAATCTTCTCAGCCGCGCCAGAAAATAATATTTGCCGGAATCAATCAGCTCAGCAATCAGGGCCGTTTTATCGACATAATAATTGCCCTCGATCAGTTCCGAGAACGTTTGAATACCGATCGGCAGCTTTTTCATGGTATGGGTAAGGAGGTTTGAAATACGGTTACGCTCAATCACTGGCCGCTTGCTTGCTTAAAAACTCAAGCATCTCTTCGTTATGCACCCGTGCGTAAATCGACTCGACCGGCAAGTTAAAATCGATCGATTCAAAAGTAATTTCATCCCCCAAAAAGTAACCTGATTAGCAAGTTTCTTCAGCTAAAGCCCAAAAACCAGCATGTCCCTGGCAGGACGAGGTTTGCAACCTCGTCCTAAACGTTTTGGCTTTGGCCGAAGTCAGCCGAATTGTTTAGGGCAAACCGAAACGTTGGGGACGGGTTAAATAACCCGTCCCGCAGAAGTGGCTACGACTGGCCACTGCTCGGACAGTTGACTTCGGCAAGCTGAAGCATCTTACTAATCAGGAAAAGTAATGCCTTGGCAGCCATGACTCATTCCGGCGAATAACTTGGATATCGACAAAATCCTGCTCGATCAACACATACTCTTGCAAGCTCGGAATATCGATGTAGGAAAGCAATTTAATAGTTTCATCCATCTTGCGCGTTGCCTTGGACAACACCTCGACAATGATAATCGGCGACTGCACGTAATAAGGCTGCGATTCATCGAAATCGCAATCAACGGTGACATCGGGATAAAAAAGTTTGCCCCCACTTTGACCTTCATATCCGACCCGAAAGGTTCGCAAGGCAAGCCCTCCAAATGATTGCCGAACTTTCTATAAACATTCCCAGCAATTCGCTCATGGTTTGCGCTGGGCGAATGTGACCTCGATACCCTTTATTGTTGCTTAACGTAACCGACTTCGAAATCGCGACGAAGGCGTCGCTCCCACAAGGGGCTGGATGCTCTGTGGGAGCGATCCCCAGATCGCGATCTCGGAGCCACTGATATCCAATATCCGCAGATTTATCAAACAACACCGTTTCCAGTTATACGATGACCTCTGTTTAGCAAGTTTACCGATATTTGTGTATAACGGTGAGCGCAGAGCATGGGAACGAGCGTTTTGTGGGGATACATTAGGGTCAGGTACCAATTGTTAATGGCCAATTAAACGCAGGCCAATTCAGTATCATTTAGCTCGTGTTTTACATCGTTAATTAGCTCGCCTTGCAAGCAGTCTTCTTCGGTAATTAATTCTGTAACTTTCGGCTTTAACATGGCATATTTTTTTAGAATAGCGATTTTTTTCGTTCATAGTCTGCGCTAGTACCGACCATGGTTACGAACCCAGGTTATTTTAGGCTTAATACTACCTGTTTCTCCCTAAATTACACCTTCAACAATTATTAAAAACCAATCGTTCAGAAAGCGCATCGTATAGTTGACGTTGAATCATTACAGGAAGCCTTTCTATACGATTCAAAATGTCATCCATGCTCATCTGATCAATAGTAACTATTCAGTCCCCGACAATTATCGTTCCCACGCTCTGCGTGGGAATGCCTGAGAACCGCTCCAGCGGTACGAGACGCTAGAGCGTCTCGGTCTTCATTCCCACGCTCTAGAGACTGTGAAAGTATTCCAAATCTAAGCGGCTCTCAGGTTGCCCAGCGCGGCATTTTTTTGAAAATTCAGGTTTTGCTGCCTATGGCATCGTTTTTATTTAAGCTAACCAGCCAAAATCCGTCATTTTTTATGCATATTCCATGTTTTTTAGCGTATTTCCTGGTCTCCGGACGCAATAATCCCTCAGCGCGTCAGCACCGAGAATCGTGAGTAGGCGCGTGAAGTTGTAGGCTAAAACCATCAGGCTAAATTCGCCTCGACACTTTTCCAAGCCTCGCATCAAGAAGTGGTTCATGCCCGCGCGATGCTTGAGCGTACCAAAGGGGTGCTCAACCAAGGCCGCGCGTTTCTTCATGATGCCCGGTTGTTGTTCCATCCGCTGGCGGTGGCGTTCGATGACGTCTTCATGCTCCCAGCGCTGAATTTGTTTGATCGTGGCTTTTTCGGTTAAACAGTGTTCGCGTAGGGGACACTGGCTGCAGTCGGCGGGCTTGCTTTTGTAGCCGGTCATCCATTTGCCGTTTTTTTGATGGGCTTTGCCGCTGACAGTCAATAGCTTGCCTTGTGGGCAACAATAGGCATTTTGTTCCGGGTCGTAGCTGAACTGCTCGCGCGTCAAGCGTCCCTTCGCGGCGATGGCTTTCGACTTATCGGGTATGGCCACATATACGGGAGTGTTTTGGTCTTCGCAAGATTTCAGTTGGTTGCCTTCGAAATAACCACTGTCGGCAAGCCCGGTCAGGCTTTCGGACTGCAAGGTCTCTTGCGCCTTTGCCATCATCGGCGCCAGCTGATGAACGTCATTACCGGCTTGTGTGGCCTCGTCGACCACGATCAGTTTGTGCCGGTCGTCCACGGCAATTTGGACATTGTAGCCGGAAACGGTTTGTCCGCGTTTGGTCAGCAAGCGGGCATCGGGGTCGACGGTGGAGACTTGTTTGTCGCCGCTGGTTTTGAGCTGTTGCAGCAAGGCTTTTTTCTCGGCTTGTTTAGTTTGCAATTGCTCAAGCTTTGCTGGCAGCTGTTTATCCTCAACCAGGCTGCCTAGGCTGGCTCGGTCATCGGCGGAATCCTGCTCGGCGAGGGCTTGTTGGTAGTCGGCGATTTTCCGGCTTAACTTTTCAAGCTGTTTGTTGAGTTTATCTTCGGTGTAAATCCCCGCTTTACTGGCGTTGGCATTGAAAAAGCTGCCATCGACGGCGACTTGTTCGCCACCGAACAGCGTGAGTTCTTTGCACAGCAATAGGAAATCGCGGTTCGCCGCCTTTAAGGCATCGCTATTGCCTTGGCGAAAGTCGGCGATGGTTTTGTAGGTAGGCTGTAAGCCTGCGATCAGCCACATCACTTCCAGATTGCGGGTGGTCTCTCGTTCCAATTTACGGCTACTGCGAATACCTTGCAAATAGCCATACAAATACAGCTTCAATAACGCCGCCGGATCATAAGCCGGCTGCCCGGCACCAATGACCGGCTCGGTGTTTTTGAAACCTAAGACATACAAGTCCAACGTATCGACATAGGCATCAATGGCTCGCACTGGATTATTCTGACTAACATAGTCATCAATACAAAGCGGCAACAGCATGTCTTGCTGGCGGTTTAATGCGCGATGATAGCGGCGGGATGACATGGCGGTTTGTTAACGGGTAGTGGTTAAGTAATATATATTATAGTGTATGGACTGCAATAATACTTTCACAGTCTCTCTAGCGTGGGAACGATAGGGGGGGGTGAATAATTACGATCAATATGCGATATTAGCTTGTTCTCCATTAATTGCAGCGATTGCCGCTCTGATTCTTTTAACTCAACCGGTGGGTTATTGATTGCTTTCAAAAATTTTTTAGTCTCGAATTTCGTTAGAGCGTCTATATTTTCCAACGAAAAAAACTGCTGTTGCCAACTTTCGACCTTTGATCGCCTAAGCGTCTCGCTTAATTGAGCATATCGAACTTGCACCGAATCCAATTCCGCTCTACTTTCATTCGATCATCGCTTGATAAATAACTAGGGGTTCATATTCTGACCCAGTTATTCCGGGATGCTTCCCTTTGTTTGTCCTGCAACCGCAATCCTTTATGTGCTTGTGTTTAATGACTTGATCTTTCAGGCTAGAAACGGTTTCGCTATTTTGATCCTACCTTTTATTTACTTGGAAACCCTAACCTAAGAATTTAGCATAAAATATAGACCTGGCCCCCTCCCCTGCTCCATTCTGCCTCAATTATCCTGCGTAATAAAATCTACTGTATGCGCTTAGCTTATAGGTTTGGTTGTTCCATTATTGTTTCGAGTGCTTGTTGCAATGTATCGAGATGGGTTTGCACTGTTTCCCAGACCATCACAGAATCAACGCCCAAATACTCATGTGCTAAAACATTGCGCATACCGGCAATTTCTCGCCAAGGCATATTAGGTTGTTCCGCCAACAAGGTTTCAATACCAAAGTCCTTAAGCGCTTGGCCGATGATTTCCAGATTGCGAATCACTGCATCCTGAGTTTTTCTATCGGCCAAAAACCCAGTTAAATCGTAGCCTTCGATATAAGACTGAATTAACTCGATGCTTTCCAATGCCGCAGCAATGAAGATATATCGATCTTTCATAACGCTACAGCTTCTTGCAAAACCCGCTGGCGTAAGTATTTGTTCAATGCGCGCTCGCTGACTATATCGACCTTGCGGCCCAGTGTCGTCGATAGCGCATCAATCAGGCCAACCTGATCCAATAGAGTTGAGCCAGGCAGAAAATCGACCAATAAATCAATGTCGCTGTCATCGCGCTCTTCGCCGCGCACCACGGAGCCAAACACGCGGATGTTGGTTGCGTGGTAATGCTTAGCAATTTCCAGAATACTGGCTTTTTGCTGCTGTAACATTTCATATAATACAGTCAAGTTATACCCTCTTGGTTATGACGGTTTGCTGGTGCAAAACCATCTTACAGCGTTAGGCATGGCAATTAAAGCCCACGATAAAAGACGGAATGCCTAGAGGCGAGTAGCCACGAAGGGTACACAAAACTAAAAGAAACCAAATGGCCGCAAACGTGATACCAACCCAAATAGGTATGCGACTAACTGAATAGCGGCGCATGATTAAGCTTTCAATTCTACCGCTGATTCCTCGCTTGCTGAGCCGCCCCTTTACGGTGTTGTTGTACCTGCAATCGTCTTCGTGAAATAAATTGGGTTCAAATTCAGAGAGCTTGGCCTCCCAATACTCCTGCCAATACTTTGCACCAGAAGCCATACCAACTTGAAATAACGAAATGGAAAAGCCTGCGACACAACCTAAAAAACTTACCACGGGTATTGAGTGGGCGGACTGAATAACCCCAGCAAGCAACACCCCTTGAAATATCATAAAAAAATTGTTTCGTTGAGCGAGTTGAGTAATCTCAAACTCACGCATTTGCAGTGCAACCTCAAAATCACTTCTTTTTTCAGTCATGTCATGTCCAATTCAGAGGTAAGTATTCAGTCCCCCTCTTTGAAAAAGACGACTGTACGGATGCAGGAGGTAGGGCAACGCAGGAGCAGTTGCCGAGGAGCTAGGGGAGATTTTTTAAATAACCTCCCTCAATCCCCCCTTTTTCAAAGGGGGGATGCCAACAATACGCCTGGATTGCGGTAATTTGCCAACGGGGTCTGAATACTTACTCTGCGCTAGTACCAGCCATGGTTATGAATCCAAGAAGCTTAATACTACCTGTTTCTCCCTAAATTACACCTTTATCAATTATCAAAAACCAATCGTTCAGAAAGCGCATCGTATAGTTGTCGTTGAATCATTACAGGAAGCCTCTCTATACGATTCAAAATGTCATCCATGCTCATCTGATCAATATGCGATATTAGCTTGTTCTCCATTAATTGCAGCGACTGCCGCTCTGCTTTTTTCAGCTCGACGGGCGGGCTATTTATTGCTTTTATCAATTTTTCAGTCTCGAATTTCGTTAGAGCATCTATATTTTCCAACGAGAAAAACTGCTGTTGCCAACTTTCGACTTTTGATCGCCTAAGCGCCTCGTTCAATTGAGCATATCGAACTTGCACCGAAACCAAATGCCGCTCTACTTTCATTCGATCATCATTTGATAAATAACTAGGGGTTCATATTCTTACCCCAGTTATTCCGGGATGCTTCCCTTTGTTTGTCCTGCAACCGCAATCCTTTATGTGCTTGTGTTTAATGACTTGATCTTTAGGCTAGAAACGGTTTCGTTATTTTGATCCTAGCTTTTATTTACTTGGAAGCCCTAACCTGAGAATTTAGCATAAAGTATAGACCTGACCCTGCTCGTTTGACCCTGCTCGTTTGCTGCTCGTTGGCTTGGAAATTATGTAAACATTCGGCGTAATACGCTGGCGTTATTACGCTCTATTAATTACTTCTTACCGAATTATATTCATCTGCCATTTCCACTGCTGAATTGCATCAATTGCTACGGTGTCAGTAAGCCATACGGCTTTTTGAATGATTTTAACGTTTTGGCTGTTTGATAACTCTAGGTCACAGAGTTTTTTGCACATATCAATTAAGCTGTTATATGGTATAGCTGTTTTACTAAATAAATTGCCGTTGCGATACCAAGACAATTCCTTAATTTGCGTTTTGACTAATGCAGCATAGATATATTTTGAATAACTTAAATTGAGTACCATATTCACGTATTCTCGAAAAACATCGGCTTCAACAATAATATCGGAGATGCCCATAATATCTTTGATAACCTGCATAATAGCTTTGATGTCCAAATCTTTAAAGGCTTTTTCAGGGGTGGTGTAAACCATTTTATCAACGCGTACTATCTTACCTTCTTCCATTAAGTTGTTGATATAAAAAGCAGCATGATTTATGCTTTTGCTCCTCAGTCGTTCAGCTATTTCTTGTTTAGTTAGCGCAGTTTTTGATTCATTAAGCACCTTTATAATAACATCAGCTTGGGTAATAGGTTTTAAATCTGGATTTAGACTTACGGAATCTACATTTGATTTGCCATTAAAATAAAGCCCATATTCTTCGCCATATTCCCTGACAAGATGGCGTAATGTAAAGTATTCAATTTCACTTCGACTACCTTTGCTTCGGTAGTAATAATCGTGTAAATGTAGGGCGTTCATCTCATGAAGTTTCATATAATCAAGCAAGTTCTGCATGATTTTTGGAATATCAAACTGCTCAATATCAAGGTATATTAAATTTCTAAAAGTTCCTTTCGCGCATAAATAAATATATTCAGAATCATTGAATCCATGAGTTGATCTTGTTTCATCCATTTGAGTTAATGAAAAGCCTTTTATATTTACTATCCTAGCGATATCTTTCCAAGGCAATCCTGCGGGATGAAAAGTTAAGGCATGAGCAACTGCTTCTGCTCTACTTAGTTTTTTAGGGGAAATACCCTGCTCAGATATTTCGATTTTATCGAATTTTCCTAGTTGCTTAATGCCATGAATTGCTGCCGCTTTACTGTAACCATAATTTGACATCAGATCATTAACAATTATTTCTTTTGCGACTGGTGATGGATTCGCGCAAAAAATAGGGTTAAGGATTTTACTGCTGATTTCTGGCATCATTATTTCACGGATACTACCGCTTTTAACTTGGCAACAAATTTCTATAAATTCGTAGAATAATTTATCTATTGCGAAACAATTAGCCAGATTGGGTAACAAAACCGATAAATCATCGGTCATTTTTTCACGGATGTTTGCCCATAAAACTTTGGGTTGTATCCTAAAATTTAAAGTTAAATTAGTGTTGATGGATTTTTCATATTGTCGTATTCGTTCTCTTGTTAAGCTATAACGGTTCCCAACTTCTTCAAGGGTTTCATGTTGTTGATTAAATCCCCAACGTGATAGGGCAACATCCATTTTTAATTCATCTTGTGCCCACAAATAGCCTTCAATGTCCTCTATCAAAATATTATCTATTTCAGCAAACTCGATAAACACTATTTCACTCGAAACAAAAAAACACCTTTGTTTTATAGTGTGGCCAACTATGTTTTCGGGTAATGCTACAAGCTCGCTTGTTATCTTTTCTTGCAAATCATTTATGGCTGTTAGAAATAAAGCACCGAATCCTGCCTGTTTTGCTAAATTAACTGTGTCAAGATTTAATAACTCGTTTACGTTGCGGATATCAATTTTTCCTTCATAATACTTCTCTAACTTTTTTAATTGCTTAGTTTCTACTTCAGTTAAAAAGCCATAATTTACATAAAGTTTTGAAAGAATATTTTTGCTTGGTAATTCGATTTTTACGGTTGCTTTTTTATACTCAAACTGATCTGTTTTTGCTGGGGAAAGCGCATTTTGTAAATTCATCAACAATTCAACGTACAATTTACCTACGCCAGGTAGTTTTGAAAAATCAGCAACATCAATATCAATTATGTTCTGAACCGTTTTAACATGGTTAATTACCGACGAAATTCTTTTTATAAGCTTTTGGTATTTTGGCGATAAAGCAAGCTCATATATTGGGGTTTCAACATCGTAGCTACTATTAGGTGATGCAAAAACATCATCTATAAAAACAGGTTCGGCATTGTCAGCCATAGAGCTATCCATAATTATTTTTTGTTCTGTAAACAATGGAAAAAGCGAAATTCTGAGTTAAACACTTTTTTAATTTCCGCCCTGTCTTCGGAGGAAAGTGTTAATAAATCGTGCCGTGTTTTAATAAGGCCTGAATATTTATCAATGAGCAACGATTCTTCGTTTATATCGAAAGCCTTTGTATTAGAAGGTGCCGCATTTCCAATGGGTTCTGTAATAACTTGATGGATTGTTTCAACCGATTTATTTTTGCTTATCAAATAACTTTCTAATTCACTTTCATTGCCAAGTAAAAACTTAACCTCTAGTTCAGAACAAGCCAATAAACCGTTATATTGATTAGCTAAGCTGATAGCCCTAAAAGTTGGACAAATATTATTTTCTTGATAAAACTGCAAGGCATAATCCAAGCATAAGTTACGAAAAAAACTTTGATCGTACTGTCCTGTTAATGCTGCTTCCAAATAACCAAAATACGAGTCAAAGTGTGTAGCAATTTGGTCGGCAGTAATGTCAGTCAGAACGCTTTCTACTTCATTCAGCGCAGGGATATTGTTGTAATCCTCGTAATATCCTCGCAATACCTCAATGGCTTGCATCCTAGATTTTAGCCGATATTGCAATTCTTCTATCAGTTGCAAAACTTGTGCGGCGGATTGACTGTAATTCACTTCTAACGATGAATTATGTACTGTTTTTTTTGTATCGCGTGGAGCTGGTTCCCAATTCTCCGTTTCAACAAGGATGCTATTTACCCTTTTAGTTAGTTGATGCACTTCATTCAAGCGTTCTAATGAGCCAACAAAATCTAACACATGAACATAGTCTTTGTTCGGCGTTTTGCGTAGACCTCTGCCTAGCTGTTGCAACCAAACTGTATGTGACCCTGTATAACGCATAAAAACCAGTAGATTAGTTTCTGGAATATCCACGCCTTCATTAAACAAATCACGTACTAAAATATAACGATAACTGCCTTCGCGAAAATCACGAATGTTTTGCCAGCGCTGTTGATCCGTCATTTTTGAATGGACGAAAGTCGCACTACCCGCAGGGAAAAATTGAATGAGGTAGTTTATATGATTGATACTACGGCAAAACACAATACCTTTAAGATTTTGAATTTGTTTGTCTTGTACGGTTTTCTCTATAATGCGGACAACTTCTTCGTCTTTTTTATGCAGGAAAAGCCGTTGGTCTAAGTCGCTAATCGACATGCCCATATCGAGCTGATCTATGCGGGATTGATCCAAGTCATCAAGTAATACTAGATATTTTGGGAATGCCAGTTTGTTATGACGTAATGCCCACGCCAAATCATATTTGCCGACATGCCCCTCGGATCCACCAAAAAAAGCTAGAACATCTTTGTTGTCTTCACGAAAAGGTGTTGCGGTAAGGCCTACCAACAATTTCGGATGAAAATGATCAACAACCGTGGCGTAAGTTCTGGCGGGTGTATGATGAGCTTCGTCAACAATCACTACGTCAAACGTTTCTTTTTCCAGTCCAGCTATTTTGCTAAACAGGGTGTCGAAACTGCCAAACACAAAATCGGTATCTTCTGGATTGGCACCACCAAAGCAAGCAGAAAATGAATAAGTGCCAATACCCAACACGTTTTTAAACGCGGTAACGGATTGCAATAAAATTTCAACTTGATGGGCTAAAAATAATACGCGCTTAACTTTGCCTTGCTGCAATAGTCGTTTGACCAAATGGGCGACGGTATATGTTTTTCCCAGGCCAGTTGCCATTTCGATGAGCAAGCGATTTTTACCATTATTAAAACGTGCCACACTATCGTTAATAACTGTTTCTTGATATGTTCTTGGTTTAATTTCCCGCCCAATTTCAGAATGCTTTTCGATCCAAAGATTTTGTAGGGAATCACGATCAATTAATTCGACTCCCAGCCTTAGCGCCCGAACCTTTACTTCCGATGTAAAATAAGAGTTTGTTACTAAAATCATATTGGTGACATTCGCAAGTTTTGCACCAGTCACCAATTGATTTAGGGCTTTTATATCAACGGTTATCCCTACTGTCCTTTGTTTAACTTCGATAGCAAATTTACGTTTGGCTTTGTAGGCAAAAATATCAACGCCGCCATCACCATGTTGAAATTCTTGCCCTACTTTAGTGATGATGGCATCACTCCAGCCAGCAGCAACAAAAACATCACGCACGAAAATTTCAAAGTCGGAGGGAGATAGTAAATCAATTTTTTTGAAGTCAGTAATCATTCGTTACCATAAAAACAACCAGAATTGATAGGGGCAAAAAGACCAGAGTACAAGCCTAACGCAAAGCTCAGCCGCTTAGCGTTAGCGGAGTCGGCTGGAACGTCGGGTTAGGCTTATGATTCGTTAGTTTAAAAATACCCGCCAAAGTTTTTCATATGCCCTAAAGTTAAGCCTGAAAGAAATGGAATTAAAGTTGTGCCAATTACTAAGCCTTCTCTTTCTTTGTAAGTATGAAAAATGCCGATTAGCTTTCTTTCTGACCAATCTGGTGGCATCCTTTCTAATTTGTCTGGCCAAGAAAATATCCCCCCTCCACTAACACCTTTTAACCCTGGTGTTGGAAATGGTTTCCCATTTTCAGGATCGACAGCTTTTTTTCTATCAAAATGAAGAACAATATTTGATGAATGAGAGAGCTCTAAGGATTGATAGGTCTCTTGTAAGGCAGCAACACCAGTAAAAGCAAATATTTCAGAACTATGAATATTATTCTTCTTATTGCTTTTGCTTGCGGGATAACCTGCTACTGAACATACTTTCAAACTTAATGAGCTAGTTATTATGTCACAGTGATTTCCTGTTATTGGTTTGAAAGTACGGATTAATTCTTTTGCAAAAGGGGTAGATAACTTGAAATATGCAAAATCAATATCATCTTCACTCCTTTTAATTTCTGGAGGCAAGTCTATATGTGCAAGATAGCCGTGAATTTCATATAAATTACCATCCACTGGAATTAATAGTTTTCCAATATTTAGATCATCAGTAACATGCGCGGCTGTAAATAAAAAATATCCCATGTCATTCTTAATGAATACTGATGATGCAATCTGTTTTGTACCTTTTGGGATGGTTGTTTTACGAAAAATTGGTACCAATGCGTCATAAGGATCAAAGTTATTCATTCGATTAAAGATTAAGTTTATATGAAAGCCTAACGTAGAGCTAACCGGCGCTGCGCGGCTTTATCGCGTAGCGTCCAGCGACCGAAGGGAGCGAGGTTGAGCGACATGTTATGCCTGCACCACCACACCATAAGTACAAAATCTATAAGCCGCATATAAGGCGATTAACAGTACGCACACCCAAAACAAACGAATTCGAGAAATGTAAAACCATTTGGGCAAGCGGATAAGCTTGAAAAAATTATTGATGCTCCACAATATCTCGCCATCACGAACCCTGTTCCACTCTTCTTTTAGGACATCTTGCATTAAGGATGATATTTTTGGCTTCTCATTTTGATACTCCTTGGCCGCATGCTCTACTTTTGAGTACTTGCTGGGTAGCTCTTGCATTAGCTGAAGCAGATCTCCCGATTTCTTCTCGCTCTCATTTAGGTAGAGTTTCGCTTGGTGCACATACTCGATTAGCGCAATTTTTGCTTTGTAGGCTTCTTCGCTGTTTTTGTCGGGCACATCAATAAATATCTCGGCATGAGTAAGGTATTTGGATAACACCGCTCTGAGAGAGTTGATCCAATCTTGGCGGAGAGTTGATGTTGCACTTGCGCGTGAAAGCAATGCCGTCACAAAGATGCCAAGAAATGCGCCAGCCGTAGCACCTGCGCCGACAAGTAATGTTACCGAATCACTATCTGACATCTTGGCATTGTCCTCTCGGGGCATAACTATTGATTATTAAGCAAATCTGCCCGATAAGTTGATATTGACGATCTTTTCAGGCACTTTTGCCCTGATAACACCCAGACCAGGCAATTTGCCTTAATAACTTGATATTAGCCATAAATTCAGGCAAATTTGCCTATATAATAAATTCGCCTCACTATAGCCGCTAACAATTTTATGTCAAGCTCAAAGTCACCGACCTTGTTGGAAGATGTTCGCCGCGTCATGCGGCTCAAGCATTATTCGTTACATACCGAACGCTCGTATTGCGAGTGGATTTAGCAGTTCGTGAAGTTTCATCGACTGAATGAGCGAGCTGGGCAGTTTGAAAACAGCGAAACCAAGATAGAAGCGTTTTTAAGCTATCTGGCGACAGAACGCAAGGTGGCATCTTCCACCCAAAATCAGGCGATGAATGCTTTGGTGGTTTTATAAAAGCATGTTCTGGATACGCCGCTGACCAAACAAATCGAGGCCATCCGCTCCAAAACCAGCCGCCATGTGCCGGTGGTGTTGTCGCTGGAGGAGATCAAGCAGGTGTTGCAGCGCGTTGAAGGCGTGGCGCAACTGGTGGTGAAACTATTGTACGGTAGCGGGTTGCGGATAACCGAAACCGAAAATAACTGGGGTCAGGTACAAATTAAACGCAGGCCAATTCAGTATCATTCAACTCGTACCTGACCCCAGTTATTCTTTTTGGGCTTCATGGATTGTTATCCCTCAACGCAAATCAGGCATCTGTCAGGTCATCCGAATCGATCACGCCTTTGAAACGCGCAAAGGTTCGCATGTCCTCCGTCGCACGCATGGGCTTATAATCCGGATTGTTCGCGATCAACTCATACTCGCCTTGGCCTAATTTTCGAACATATCTCAATAAATACTGATCATCGCCCGATACATCCTGTCTTTCAATTGCAACGATTTGGTGACTAATGCTTCCCGCACGGTCGGGCGTGATCGCCTCGAGCAGAAGAAAATCGCCGTCCTTGATCGGATTTTTTCCGCCATCCATCGAATTACCGGTTGCGCGGGCAATGAAATGCCGTTCCGAATCCAATCGACCATAGTGTTCCGGCAAAGCGACCTTATGAACACTATCTTCATCATGTTGGCTGGTTTTGAAAAATCCGCATGCGATTTTCAAGTCCTGAAAGTAAGGTATTCTTTGTTTTCTGACGCTGTTAATGTCGATAACGTCCGCTTTCGGCCTACTTTGTACCGGTGGCTCTTTTCGGAGTCTTTCTTCGTATTGCATGTAACGATAGTCGATCAACTCCCCGATTAATGCGAGAAAGATGTCGATTTCGTTCTCCGGAACATCGCCAATAAATTGAAACCGCTCGTCATCAATTTTAAAAAAAGCTTGATCGGTCGCCTTATTGCCGCCCGTCCACGCTTTGATGGGATTGGATTTCCAGTAACTTCGCCATCGGTTGACTGCCCTGCCTTCCAATAGATCGACTGCCCTAAACTCATCGGGCAAATCGTCAAGCAAGGCACGACGGCGTTGAATAATTCCGAAACAATGCATGGACAAATCCTTGATATCGATTGCCTGTCGAAAACCGTCGAGTTCCAAGAGCGCCTCCAAAAGAACGATTTTGTAGGATTTAGTCAGGTTGGTGACTTCAATTTCTTTGAAGAAATCTTTATAACAGCTGAAACATTCGCTTTCTTCTACCGAAAGGTCCTGCTCGGAAACAATAAAATTCAGCCACTGGCTATATTGTTGACGAATGACTTGAACCTCGCCGCCCGCGTTATAAAACTCCGCCAATGTTGGCCGGCGATCTTTCGATGCCTTCAACGAACGATAAATCTCCTCTTGGGTATCGATATTCGTCGCGATTAATTTTGCAAGAAAATCGATGGCTTGAAGATCAAAGTTCACATAACAGCCATCAGGCAGCTTGAGCGTGTTTGATTGAATTTGCCTGATGAACTCGCTACGTTCACGTTTGGAGACGCCCACATTGAAAAGCGCTTCGGGCTTGCGAAAAAAACTCAGGTGATTTCCGATAAAATCCAATACGACCAAGCTATCTTTCAGAAGATGTCTTCGCAATCCGCGCCCTAATTGTTGAAGAAAAATAATTTTCGATTCGGTCGGCCTGAGCAATAAAACGGTATCGATAAGCGGTAAATCAATACCTTCATTAAACAAATCGACCGAAAATATGATATCGATTTCAGCGTTTTCTAATTTCGATAAGGCATCGTTTCGTCGAATGGAAGAATCGCTATGCACGGATACCGCTTTGTAGCCCTGCTGCTGAAAGTAATCAGCCATATAATCCGCGTGTTTTTTTGACACGCAAAATGCCAGCGTCCTGACTTGTTTCAACTCCACCCAGCGCTTGAGCGCATGTTTAGCCCGTGCTTGGGTAGCCAGCTTGTTCTGTAATTGATCCGGGTCAAATTTGCCGTTGCGCCAGGGTATGCTTTGGTAATCGACTTCCTGATCGGCAATCCCGTAATAATTAAACGGACTTAAAAGACCGGAGTTAATGCCGTCGAACATATCGCGGCGATAAACCAAGTTATCATCACAAAGCGACAGAATGTCCGCCTGATCGGTGCGCTCCGGCGTCGCCGTCAAGCCCAATAAAAAACGGGGCTTGAAGTGGTTGAGTAATTGCCGATAAGTGCGAGCGGATGCATGATGAAATTCATCGACGACGATGTAATCGAAATGATCCGGCGCAAATTTGTTTAAATGATGCTGTTTGCCCAAAGTTTGGATCGAAGCAAACAGCATATCGGCATCCAGTTGATGATCCTGCCCGGTAAATTTCGCGACCTTGGCTTTAGAGCGAATACAAACAAAGGTATATTCGGCTTGACTCAGGATTTCTTCTCGGTGCGCGACAAACAATACTTTGTCGCTATCCAACTGCAGACTATCGAATGCGGCTAGCCAGGTTTTTCCAAGCCCTGTCGCCATGACGACCAAACCGCGTCGATAACCCATTTCACGAGAATGCTTTAGCGCTTTTAGCGCTTCTTGTTGAATGGCATTGGGTTCCGGCGGGAGTGTCGTTTCTTCTTTTTCCCATCCCGAAAAAAGAACGACAGGCTGATTTTCGAATCTTTGCTGATAAACCTCTATCCATTGATTCGACAATCGTTTTGTACTGGAATGGGTATAAATTTGTTCGAATTTACGACAAATTTCATCAAATCTGGCCGTATTTTCTTCAAGCGCCACTCTGAGATTCCATTCCAAGCCATGCTTCAATGCAGAACTCGAAATATTACTGGAGCCGACATAGGCATGACCGCCGCTCTTACCTTGCTCACTCGAAAAGGCAAAGATATAAGCTTTCATATGAAAGCTTTGACCATTGTGCGTTTCGAATACCCGGACATCGGCCCCGGATTCTTGTAACAAAAGTAAATGACGCAAAGCAACCGGTTCCGTAACGCATAGATAGTCCCCGGTTAAAATGCGAATATCAACGCCCCGTTCAAGCGCATCGATCAAGGCGTCAAGGATTAAACTTAGCCCGCTTTGCCGAATGAAAGACACCGTGATATCGATTCTGTTGGCGGAATTGATATCATTCTTTAGCTTTGGCAGAAAAGGATCGTCACCACCCGTGATCAAATGTTGGATAACGTTAGGCGTCATTGTCGGCTTGTTTTTTTGCGTATAAATTCAGCCAGGTTTGAAACCCGCCTCTTAGCGGTTTTGATTCGGTAAACAAATCGATAATTTCTAAATCCGAATGGGAGACTAGCAACTCAGACAAGTCGGCTTCCGTGTAATCATTGAAAAAACGCCCCCGTTCGTCCACTCGTTCGCCGAGACCATACTTAAAAGACATATAGACGATACCGGACGGCTTCAAAGCCTTTGTCATTCTTCGTATAACGGAATCCATTTCCGATTTTGGGCAATGTAACAGGCTGGCGCAGGCCCAGATACCATCGAAAGCCTCAAAACAATCGAGCTCTTGAAAAGCTAGGACATCAACCGTTTTGCCAATAAATTCGCTAGCTAATTTAGCGATCTCTTCTGATGCATCGACAGCCGTCACCGAATAACCTCTGTCGATAAAAAAGCGACTGTCACGACCTGAACCGCAGCCTAAATCCAAAATATGTCCGCCGTTAGGGATGAAATTCAGGAAACGATTTCGATGGTCTGAAACATCTAAATTGGAGGTTTCGGCAACATACTGTTCAGCATTGGCATTATAGAAATCGATTGTTTGCTTTTTATTATTAGTTTGGGACATACCGATGAATGTCTGAATTGCAAATTGCATAATCTTGAATGGCGGTTTTTAATGCTTTCAGAACTAAGCCTACCAGACGCGCCCCGTTTGCAATACTGATTATTGTCATTGCAATCGCACCCCTGTCTGTTTAGCTATCCGGTAGATCGGTAAATCGACTGGCGTACCAGCTCTGTGCAAAACGATATCGATTTTTTGATCGCCGATTTTTTTGTGGAGTTCGCGTAAAAACTGTAATTTGGCCGTTATCAATTCCTCGGCATTTTGTGTTGGTGTTTCGATATACAGATCGATATCGCCGCCTTTGCGTGTATCGTCAACTCTCGATCCGAATAACCAAATCTGCGCTTCCTTGCCGAAGTGGCGTAACGCACTTTCACATATAGCCTGCTTTTGTATGGGGCTTAGGCGCATGATTCGTCCTCGTTTCTGATTGGGCGCATCTACCTGATTTGTTTCAGCATTGGGATTGTCATATGCCCAGAAGGCAGCATCTCACCCGCCGTGCTCATCCAACCATGCCTGAAGATCGTTCAATTCCTGGAAATCCAACAACGCATCGGCCAAGTCTTCCAGAGTTTCGAGAGAGAGTGCGGGCAACTTTGACAGCAGTTGTTCGAGCGTTGGTTGCAATCCGAGTTTTCGGCGCAATTGACGGTTTATTAGAGCCATGCATTCGCTTTTACGACCTTCTTCGTGACCCTCTTCGCGCCCTTCTTGTCTCAGTAATTGTGCTATACCCATGGTTTCACCTGCTTCTGATAGATATACTTCGCACAGCCACATTTGCGGCTTTCTGACGCGCTCTTTTGTCCGGTAGCGGCGTTACCTACATGGATGTAGGTAAGGGGCGTGAGCAGGAGCGGAAGCTTTGCGAAAACAGTTACATAGCTTAACTATGCGCCTGTTTTCGCGCCTTGCTACCGAACAAAATAGTAGCGAGTAATATTCTTGCTAGATCTCGCGGCAACTTCATGCTGCAATTACTTCGTCTCGGACAAAATGCAAACGAATAATGCTCGGCTTGTCTTCCGACTCGAAGTGGCAGGCGACCGCATCTCGAACATTAGCATGCAGTTGTTCTATATCATCCGCCTCGGTATATATTGAACAGCCAAGCGCTTTAGCGATAAAACCGCCCTCCGCGGCTTCTTCTACAACAAAAATTATTTCGTTCATTTGCGCATTATCTCAGTTGTTTTTAATAATAATCCTAGAAAGAGCAGTTGGCATGTGTTGTAGACCGTTCGTGCTGAGCCAAGTCGAAGCATGAAGGGTCTACAACACTTTCACCGGCCTGGTGAAGCCTCAAACTACCGTTCGCCCTTCGACAGGGCTCTCCTGAGCGCAGCCGAAGGGCTCAGGGCGAACGGTAGTTTGAGGCTCTCAGCTGCTCTTTTTAGGATAATCGTTTCACGATCATAACCCGAACATCTATAGAGTAACTATTCAGTCCCCGGCAATTATCGTTCCCACGCTCTACACCACTGCCATTAAGTTAAGCCGTCACAGAGATAAGTAATGCTTGCATTCAGGCTCTAATGTGCCTCAAAAGCTTGCCATCCATGGCACTGGATTCCGCCACAAATCCGTACGGAACGAATTTGCATTTACCCGAAGGGCTCCGGGCAGGATAGCCCGGAGTGAATCCATGGCGGAATGACGGGTTTCCCTTAACTTAATGGCAGTGACGCTCTCCCGCTCATCGTTATACATAAGTCAAAAATTACCCTTTTGCAATCTTAGCCAATGAGAGCTCGATACCTTTATTGTCATTAACACACTCGGCTATCCTTCACCTAGCGCTAGGCGATCCGCGTAGGGTACGCTGTGCGTACCATGGTAACCCGGCAATGTTCATGTGCCAACCGAACCGTCAGGGCACGGCTTTGGTACGCGCAGCGTACCCTACAATTTATACCTTTCACACTTCAAATTTCGGCAGTGCCAGAGGAGGCGCCTGGGTGTCCGGTCGATTTTCGCTCCTGCAAAATCGACATTCACGCCATCCATGGCGCTCATAAAGGCTTTGCCAGCATGGAGCTGGCATAGAGCCTACATGGACGTATTCACGGCGTCCTTTAGCGGACACCCAGGCGCCGAATTTTGATCTACGACGGGTATAAAATGCCCAAAGCCATAGAAATTACTGACCGGCATAAGCGAGAATTAGCAAAGCGTGTTAAGCGTATCAATTTAATTCGCTGAAGTTTCTTTTTTGGAAAAGGTAAAACTTGTAGAATAGCCTAAAAAACATTGTAAGGAATTAAATGTGAACCCCATCCGATATATTAATAATATATTCACCCTGGAAACAGGCATTTTTAATTCAAACAACGACCTGCTTGGCTATTACGAAGAAGCCGTAGACAAGCTGGATATGGATGTAGAGGAAAAGGAAAAACTGCACAAGGCGGTTAAATATTTTCTCGTTGGGCAACGCACCCGCCGCGTTGTAGATGGTTGGCTGGACTTTAAAAACTTTGACGAAAAAGCCGCCGGTTTCGAACGGGGAATCGATGAGTCTATTGCCGGTCTTTCCTTACAGCTTTCTGAGGCGTTTGCCGATAAAAATATTTCGTTTGATGCTGTGTTCACCATCAGCGCTACCGGCACTATTATGCCAGGGATCAGTTATCGTTTAGCCCGTCTTTTGCCGGATTTGATTCGCCCCAACAGTTTGATTATAGACTTAGGCCATGTCGGCTGTACCGGTGGAGTAAAAGCCTTGAATCTGGCTAAATCTTTAAGTTCAGACTTTAAAAATATTTTAGTGGTCAGCATAGAAGTGCCTTGTACGTTAGCTAATTTACAATCTAAAAAGGTAGATGTTTGGCAGGGCAATTGCACTTTTGGCGACGGCGCGGCTGCGTTGTGGATTTCCTCTGATGCAGAACAAGGCGACATGGCGCTGGAGCTGGAGCAGATTCACTACACCCAAAAAGCCCAACAGGGACTGGATTTAATCCATTGGGGTTATGACGGTTATTACAGCTTTGAACTGGCTGATGAAACGACTTTTAACCGAGATGTGCAAGCGTTTGTTCTGGAAGTGTTAAAAGAAACCGAACAGACCTGGCGCAGCAATAACCAATGGGCGATTCATCCAGCCGGTATTCTGCTGCTGTTAAAACTCAGCAAAAAACTGAGCTTGCCGCGTGGTACTATTGCCCCTTCTGTCGCGCATTATGAAAAGTTTTCCAATATGAGCAGCGCCAGCATTATGTATATTCTCAAAGAGATTGCCAAAGCAGAAAGTCAGAATCAGGCTATCAATCTGCTGACAATGGGCGCGGGTTTTAACGTAATTTATGGTTGTGTAAAAAAGGTACGCTAAATGAACAAAACAGAGATTTTACAGTTTATGCAAGATTATATTGTCAATAATACTACACATAAAGATATTGCCGACATTGCTGACTATCGTATGACAGAGCTGTTGACCAGCAGTCTTGATATTGTTTATTTTGCGGTAGACCTGGAAGAGGTTTTAGGGTTTGAAGAAGACACGCTCAATATTGAAGAATGGGTGGATAAATTTGAAACAATTACTTTTGACAAGTTAGCTGAGCAGCTTGAACAAATGGTTGTTGATATTAAAGGTGCAAATGAGGCTTAAAACATTTTTTGATAGCGGATTATGAACAGTTCGGATATTTTAAACTTCATGCAAAGTTATATTGCCAGAAATACACCGTATAAAGAAATTGCAGATATTAGCGCTTATCAAATAAAAGAATTGCTGATCAACAGTCTTGACACAGTTGATTTTGCAATGGATTTGCATCGCTTTTTCTTGGCGGGGCGAGTTATTTAATCCGCCCCGAACGTTTTGGTTTGGCTTGGCCACGTTCGAAACGTTCAGGACGGGGTTACAAACCCCGCCCTGTTCAGCAGAACAAAAACAGACTTAATTAATATACCTTTCGCACTTCAAATTTCGGCAGTCCATAAGGAGGCGCCGGGGTGCTCGGCAAAGGCTTTGCCTTCATGGGATGTATTCACGGCGTCCTTTGACGGACACCCTGGTGCCGAATTTTGATCTGCGATGGGCATATAAAGGGAGACAATTAAAAATGAAGGTCATACTAGTTCACGGTATATTTGATACCGGCCGTGTTTTTAAACATATGACCTCTAAGCTTGAAGCAAGCGGGCATGAATGCCACGCACCTAATTTAAAACCGTCCAACGCCGAATTAGGCATCACTGATTTATCGATAAAGCTAAAAAATTATATCGATCAACAAATTAGCGTAGACCAACCTATTGCTATTATCGGTTTTAGCATGGGGTGTATGGTTTCTCGTTATTATCTGCAAATCCTCGAAGGACACGAGAGAACCAAGGCTTTTTTTGCTATATCCGGCCCACATTACGGAACGATGACAGCTTATTTTTACCCAAGCAAAGGGGCAAAAGATATGAGGCCAAATAGCCGCTTTCTCGCTGATTTAGCAATTACTGAAAATAGACTCGAAAATATTCAGCTCTATTCGTATAGAACACCTTTCGATGCCATGATTGTTCCGTCAAAAAGCTCTGATTGGAAAATTGCTAACAACAAACGGGCTAATGCGATTGTGCATAGCCTCATGGTTAGGGACAGGTCGGTGATTTCGGACATTGTTAAAAATCTTCGGCGGCTAGAAGCACGTTAGCCAAGTAGGGCGAATTAGTGTTCATGCATACCTTTCGTACTTCAAATTTCGGCAGTGTCTGAGGAGGCACTGGGGTGAGCTGCCCTCACCTAACGCTAGTCGAGAGGGGCTGGCATAAAGCTGGCATAAAGCTGGCATAAAGCTGGCATAAAGCTGGCATAAAGCTGGCATAAAGCTGGCATAAAGCTGGCATAAAGCCTATAGAGACGTATTCACGGCGTCCTTCGACAGACACCCTGGTACCGAATTTTGATCTACGATGGGTATACACTTCGTAAATAAGCGCAGACTGCACCAGCCGCCAGCAAGAAGATAAAATAGGCCTCCCGGCACCCACATGATCAAACCGGCCAATTGTTGGTCTTGAATATTGAGCAAATCGTTGTAGAACGGAGTTTGCGCGAAGGTCAGCAAGGCTCCGAGCATGCCGGTGCTCATTAGCGTTAACAATAAAGCCGGCAGCACGGTTAAGGTGCGCCTTAGCAAAATCGACCACCAAAATAAGCCGGAGGCGAATGCGAAACTCAAGTGCTCGGCAAGATGCCACCAGGGACTCGCCAGCGCCAGATTATAAAAAACCGGCGTATGCCAGAACCAGATTACGAGACTTTGCAGGATACCGGTCCGCAACGGGTGACGACTCAGCCTTAAAAAAGGTTTCCACAGCCGGATGCCGATTTTTCCGCTTACGGCAAGCCATTGCGGCAAAGGCCGAGCCAATACATAAAGCGGGGCGATAACGACCAGTATCAGCATGTGTTGAACCATGTGCAGGGTTGAGCTTTCATCAAGCCAACCGCCCGTACTGCCGAACATCGTCATAGCAGCGAGGAGACTGGCTCCATGAAACATCAACCGGCGGTTATTTGTAGGCCGGATGCGACCGGCACCGACGACATAGATCAACCAAAGAGCGGCCGGCAACAGTCCGCCGAGCATGGCAGAAAAAAAGTCTTCATCTGCGTTATCGTCCCAGCCATGAGCATTTGCAGGATTAACTAGCGAAGCCGAGACCGCGAACAATGCAAGCCTTACAAACATGGCGGTAATAGCAGCGAGATAAGCCCCTGGCTGAGCGTCGTGACGGCGCCCAACAGATTGATGCCGGCGCCCAATCCGGCGATAAACGTATTAATTTCGGAATCGGCTTCATTGCTGCCGATTCTCGCCGCCCGCCAACAATTATTTGCCCAAAACAACAGCAGAGCGGTTACGGCTACGGAACCGCTCAACAGCGTCGCATTGATCCAAGTGAAAGCCCCTTGTTCGACAGGAGGCGGCAGTTGTTCGCAGAATAATACCAAGGCCCCGTACTTCACGATAAACCAGACTATCCAGACAATTAGCCCCAAAGTCAGTTGCATTGGATGATACGTTGAAATCATCAGGCGCTTCTCCAAGCAATAGGCAGCATGATGACGGCGAGAAAGCTTAGCCAGAATACGGCGTTCGTATAAATCCACCAGGGTTTCACGACTGCAATTTCATAGGGCGCAGTCTTGCCGACATAACCATAAGCTACGCGCTTGGCCTGCAGCGCAGTCATGATCACGGCGAGTCCGCTGTGAAACAATTGATACATCAGTATCACCGCGATCACGGCATCATGGGCTGTTTGTGTTGCAACCAGAGACGAAGCCGACCAGGCCCAGATGAATACACAACAATGAGCCAAACCGATCGCCGCTATGCCCCATAATTGACCCTGCAGATGATCATCCCTACCCGCGCGCAAGCGGCGCACGATAGAATGATGCCAAAATGTTGCGACCGTAAGCAGTACACCACTGATCAGCAACGGCAGCCAAGCCAACGGCGCCGTTTCGGGCGCTTGCCAATTCGGCGCTACGACCCGCAAATAGAGCCAACCGAAAAGTATGGACAAAAATAGCGCGCCATCAGCCAACAGCGTTACGACCATGCCCCACAAACCGGGGCCGTTGAAAGTGCGCGAATGCAGTTGCGGATAGCCGGGTTTCCCAGCAGAATCGGAATCCGCTTCAAGAAAGGCGCCGTTCTTCCATGACCAGCGTAGCAGCAACAACAGGCTGGCTACTACCGCGATCAGGGCCATGCTATAGGTACGGATCAAAAGACTGATACATAGAACAGATAACGCCAAAGCCGAGTAAAAAGGCAGCCAGGAATTTCCGGGCAGATGAATGATTTCGCGAATAGCACCGGACACCGGGTCCGAACCCCAGGTCTCTCGTCTGCCATGATCGATCTCCGATAACCCGTGATGTCCTTCAGCTATCGTTGTTTGCAGATCCGGTTGATCCCACATCGGATGCCGCATCGGACAGTCCGGCAAGCTGATGAAATTATAAGGTTGGGGCGGCGTATCGGTCGCCCATTCGAGCGTATCGCCCCCCCAAGGATTAGATCCGGCAGGGCGTCCGAAGCGAAAATGCAATACGATATCGAGCAGAACCATCGCGATACCCATAGCCATGATAAAACCGCCCACCGACGACACGCTGTTAGGCAGTTCCCAGCCCATTCCGGCTTGATAAGTGTAAACGCGCCGCGGCATACCGAGAAACCCGGTCAGATGCATCACCAAAAATGTCGTGTTAAAACCGACAAACGTCAGCCAGAAGCCCCAGCGCGCGAGTTTATCCGACGGCATTCGCCCCGAGAAATGCGGCAACCAGTAATAAAGCCCCGCCAGCAAAGGAAAGAGCATGCCGCCGACCATCACATAATGCAAATGCGCGACGACGAAATGCGTGTCGTGCACCTGCCAGTTAAACGGCACCAAGGCCAACATGACCCCGGTCAAGCCGCCTATCATGAAAATAAATAAAAAGCCGACCAGCCATAACATCGGCACATGGTAAACGGGCCGCCCCGTCCACAATGTCGCCAGCCAGGCGAACAATTGAATACCGGTAGGAATCGCCACCAGCATGCTGGCCATCGAGAAAAACGCCTGGGCCAACTGCGGAATCCCGACCGTAAACATGTGATGCACCCACAAACCGAAACTGATGAACCCTGTCGAGATAATGGCCAGCACGATCCATCGATAGCCGACGATGGGTTGGCGCGAGAATACCGGCAACAGGGTCGAAACGATACCCGCGGCCGGTAAGAAGATAATATAGACTTCGGGATGGCCGAATAGCCAAAACAGATGTTGCCAGAGAATCGGGTCGCCGCCCCGTGCGACATCGAAGAACGGCATGCCGACAGCGCGTTCCAGCTCCAACAGGATGCTGCCTAGTATCAGCGGCGGAAAACCGAATACGATCATCAGCGCCATGACCAGAATGTACCAGCAAAAGAGCGGCATATGCAGCAATGCCATGCCGGAAGTGCGTGTGCGCAAAATCGACACGGTTAGTTCGATGCCGGCCGATACCGCCGAGATTTCGATAAACGTGACGCCGAGCAGCCAGAAATCGACGTTCGGCCCCGGCGAGTAAACGTTGTTGGTCAAAGGCGTGTACATAAACCAACCGCCCGCCGGCGCGATGCCCAACACTAAACTCGACATCAAAATCAGACTACCAAATAGATAACACCAGTAACCGAAAGCGCTAAGACGCGGAAACACCAAATCGCGCGCGCCGATCATTTTCGGGATCAGATACATCGCCAAACCTTCGAGCACGGGCACCGCGAACAGAAACATCATGACCGTTCCATGCATCGTAAACAGCTGATCATAGAGTTTCGGTTCGATGATGTCCTGTTCGGGCAATGCCAGTTGCGTGCGCATCAGCATCGCGAGCAATCCGCCGATCAGAAAGAAGATGCCGCCCGTGACCATGAAGCGAATGCCGACCGTCGTATGGTTGACGATGGTCAATGCATGCCAGCCGCGCGGATTGCCCCAGACCTTGAGAAATTCATCGTGCAGAGCGTCCCTAGTCTTTCGGGTTTCATTATTCGTATTCATATGCCTCCAGCCACGCTTCATAATCTTCAGGCGTATGAACCTGAACCTCCAGCAGCATGTGGGCGTGGCCCACTCCGCAAAATTCCGCGCACTTCCCTAATAATTGCCCCGGCGCATCGGCTTCGATCCGCAAGACATTAGTGCGCCCCGGAATCATATCGATCTTACCGGCCAACCTCGGCACCCAGAACGAATGAATGACATCGGAGCTGGTCACATGGATATCGACCGGCGTCCCTGCCGGCAGATGCAGTTCGTTTATCAGCACGATATCGGTATCGGGATAGCGGACCTCCCACCACCATTGGTGCCCGATGACATCGATATACGGCACCGACTGTCCGGCAACGGGCAAAGGCAACATGCGATAGCCCATCGGAATGCTGAAGCTTAGCAGCGCGACGATGCCGGCGATAGGCAGCACCAGTCCGCCGCCGATGATCCAACTCTGATTGATCCTATCGGCTTGCGCTTCGGTGAGCGGTCGCGGTTTACGCCGCATCGCATAAATCCATAAAGTCATGACGACCAGCAATACCGTAACCGAAAAACCGAACATCCCCCACCACAGCCTGCTTACGGCAAGCGCCGAGGGTCCTGCGGGATTTAAAATGGATTGAGGGCCGCTGCAGCCGCTCAGAAAACTAAGAGTGATAATTAGCGAGGGTAAGGTTAAACTTGGAATCATCGTTGATAATTCCGACTTCAACCGAGAAAGGAGAGCGTAATGGCGAAAGAACCCATCATCAGCCGCATGTCCATCGGCGGACATCCGATCCACCCGATGCTGATCCATTTCCCGGTAGCCTTTTTGCTCGGCTTGGTAGGAGCCGATTTGGCCTATCTCTATACGACGGACCCATTCTGGATTCGAGTCGGTTTGTGGCTGTCGGGTCTTGGCAGCTTCGGCGGCTGGCTTGCCGGGCTGGCGGGCTTCATCGACCTGGTATTCGTTCAGCGCATCCGAAATTTGCTTATCGCTTGGATCCATGCACTGCTGGCGGTCATGACGCTGGCGCTGGCTTCGTTCAATTGGGCGTTGCGCTTTTATGACGAAAGCGGCTTCGATTTTTGGTATTTGTATATTTCGCTGCTGACGGCGGCGCTGATTGCCGTCACCAGCATGTTGGGCGGGCAACTGGTTTATGGACATGGCGTCGGAGTTCATTCCGAACCTTGATATAGTCACCTTGAGATATCTCACAGTTAACTCCTAAAAAGGCTTGGTCAGCACAATCCAAACGATTGCAGGGATCGATATCGCAGCCGTAATTCCGATTGCTACGCACGGCAGGGTGAAATTTTTATCGGGCGCTTGCTCGGTACGAATTAGAATCCAGCCGGTAAGAGCATGACACATTACGAGTATCACGACCAGGGTTAGCTTCAAAATAAGCCATCGGTCGATAATGCCGCCGGTTAGGAACAAGCCAGTACCCGATGCGATCGCGACCAGCGCGGCCGGCGTCGCGATACTGCTGAAGACTTTGAGCGTCAAGGCTTGGTGGCTTTCCTCTTCACTATCAGAATAAACACCCGTCATCAACGCGGGCAGATAGAGCAATGATCCGCACCAACAGATCACAGCCGCTATGTGTAACAGTAAAAGCCAAAGCATATTGTTCCCCTTCGAGGTTTCAAGTTTTTCCTATACCTTTCGCACTTCAAATTTCGGCGATGCTTAAGGAGGCGCCAGGGTGCTAGGTCGATTTTTGCTCCTGCAAAATCGACATTCACGCCATCCATGGCGCTCGCAAAGGCTTTGCCAGCATGGATGCTGGCATAGAGCCTACATGGACGTATTCACGGCGTCCTTTGACGGGCACCCCGGTGCCGAATTTTGATCTACGATGGGTATAACACCTTCATTAAGGTTAGTTAATTTTCGAGTATCAAGGGAGTCAATTCAAAGTCCTTCCTGATTAGCAAGTTTCTTCAGCTAAAACCCAAAAACCAGCATGTTCCTGGCAGGACGGGGTTTGCAACCCCGTCCTAAACGTTTTGACGTTGGCCGAAGTCAGCCGAATTGTTTAGGGCAAACCGAAACGTTGGGGACGGGTTAAATAACCCGTCCCGCAGAAGGGCACGGCTTTGGTACGCGCAGCGTACCCTACAATTTATGTATAACGATGAGCGTTGGAGCATGGCAGCGATAAGTGGATGTGAATAATTACGCAAGAGTTATGCAATTAGTTTCGCGTATAGCGATGTTTCACGCCTGCGGGAAAATAGTCGGGATCGGCAAAGGCATGTAAAGTCAGTTTGGGCAGCTGTCTTTCGGCCGGCGTGTAATGAGCGAATTCGCTGTTCAGGCGTAATAACTCCCGACGAATCGATTCCGCGATCGCCGGCGCCATGGCTTCGGTCGCATTGATGTCGGGTAACAATTCTACGGCAATATGTAAAACCTTATTTCCCTCACCGGTTTCCTCCGTTTCCAAAACGAATTTACCGGTAACCCAACGCATAATGTCGGGTTTTTCCAAACCGACCGATACATTTTCAGGATAAATATTGGCACCGTAATAAGATACGGTAAAGTCGGCACGGCCGAACACAAAAACGAATGGCAATTTTCGCGGTTGAAAATCCCCCGGCAGCCCCACCCCGCCTGGAGAACTTATTCCTTGCGATTCGAGGAATGCCCACATCGTATCGTATGGGATCAATCCGCCCTTGTCGGCGATATGATAGCGTAATAGAGGAACGCTGTTTTCACCGGATACGACTAAAGTCCCTTCATGCGTTTCGAAAAACCGGCTGATTGGATCATACTGTACCAGCGTCGGTAAGCGCGATTCGCCGAATAATTGACGCGCAGCAGCAGGATGCTTGGCCAACCAACGGCGAATCGCTATGCTCAACGGGGTTTCGTTACCCAGTACGCCTCCATCCGCGGTACCGTACAAGGAAGCCGAATCGAAACACGGCGCGGTCGAACCTGCGCGCTTGCCGATCAATTCACGCCATTCCTCGCTGAATACTTCACCGGCAAATACCAATTTAGGTCGGTAGGCATGCCAGTTTATGCCTTCGGCACTGCCGGCATCGATTACGTCTTTGACGAATGGCGGATAACCCAACAGAACCGTTTGCTCGAAATGCGGCGCGAGCTCTCGAACCACGCGAAAAATCTCGGCTTTATTATTACCGGGTGTCGCCACCATCAACGGATAACCTTTTCGGGCTAGGTGCCAACAACAGGAGGTCGTAAACAATCCCCCGACCCAATTGCCCAGCGCAAAACAAACGATGACCAGGGTACTTTGTTCGTGCGCGCGGAAACTGTCGCGGAAAACCTGCTCGAAGCGTAGCGCCACATCCAGTTCGTAAGCGGCGGAGCGAGGCCAGAAAGTCGGCCGACCGGTAGACCCGGAAGATACTGCCACACGGTCAGCTCCCGTCAGGGTTCCTCCCAAGCAGCGATCCGGTAAAGGGTACGACTGCATATAATCGCTTTTGCCCATCAGCGGCAAATCGCTGAATTGTTGATAAGTCGTTATGTCCGCCGGATTGATTTGCCGCGAGTCGAGAAAGTGACGATAAGCGGGGACTTCAACCGCACAGCGTTGAAATAATTTCAGTACGCGCTCTTGTGGGTCGATATCCTTATGATCCGTCAGCAATTCATCCAAAGAGGTATTGAAAAAGCGATTAAACAGGGCTTCGTTAGCAAACGTTAACGGCTTGGACATGGCGATTTCCTCCAACAGTGGGTTTAAGTGCGGTAATAAAGTAACCCGTCCCCTTTTTCGATAAGCTTAGCTGCGTAACGTTAGCAGAGTCGGGGCTGGAGCGCATGGTTAAGCATGTTGCGCCTCAGCGAATTCATCGACGGAAATACCAGCCTGTTTCAGAACTCCGCTCAATGCGCCAATTAAAGTCGACGCTGCAATATCGCTTCGATCTCGGTGTCGGTCAGCACGATCGGATTGGTTTTCATACTGCTGCCACGGCTATTCGCAACGATTTTTGCAAAATCGGCCTCTCTGATGCCGTAATCCCTAAGGCGCGGTAATTGCAATGTTTTGCTCCATTCGGCAAGCAACGCGATCAATAAATCGCGCACAACCGAATCGCCGATGTCGTTACGTCCGGTCAGCAAACGCCCGACTTGCGCGTATTTAGCCAACGCCGGATTATCGGGTTCTCGCGCTTGCATCGCTTCAATATTGATTTCGGTAGCGGCGGCAACCATCGTTCCGCAAACCACGCCATGCGGTATCGGGAAAAAGGCGCCCAACGGCGAAGCCAGGCCGTGAACCGACCCCAAACCGACTTGCGCCAACGTAATACCGGAAAGCAAGGACGCATAGGCCATCGCAGCGCGGCCATTAGCAGCTTCCGGCTCCTGGCCTTCCCAAGCGGCAAAAAAACCTTCCTTGAAGGCGGTCATGCCGCTCCAAGCCAACGCATCGATGAAGGGATTGGCCTTTAGCGAGACGTAGGATTCCAATAGTTGCGTGAAGGCGTCCATGCCATCGGCCGCGATCAAGTCGCGCGGGCAGCTTTCCAGCAAGTCGGGATCGATTACCGCATATTCGGGAATCAAACATTCGTCTCGAAAAGACTTCTTGAATCCCTCCGGACCTTGCACGCTCAACACCGAATTTTTGGTCGCTTCGCTGCCGGTACCGGCCGTGGTCGGAACGGCGATGAACGGTATACTAGGCCCCCGGTAAGGAATATTCCTGCCGACGCCTTCCAAGTGATCCATGACCGAATTACCGTGCGGCAAAAGCCCTGCTATCGCTTTCGCGGCATCGAGCACGCTACCGCCGCCGATACCGACAACGACTGCAATCGTCTCGTCGCAAAACCGGCTAACCGTTAGGTCGACCAGCTCCGGCGACGGTTCGCCCGAAACCGTGACATGCAACCAGCGAACGCCTTGCATTTCCAAGGACTCGATAAACGACGGCCAACGTTCCGTACCGCAAAAAGATTGCTTACCGGTAACCAACAAGGCATTGCCGCCGTAACTAGCCGTCAAGGCCGGCACTTCGCTAAGCCGTCCCCTGCCGTAGCTAATGCGCGGCAGGCGTGAAATCGAAAATGGTTTGAATTGCATCGTTTACCCCTGCGGAAATAGTCCTTCGTAACGAATCCCTTGACGGGGCTCGGCCATCCAATCGGCGACCGTATCGCGCCAAGCAAAATAATGCTCGGTTTGTTTATGGGCTGCGGCATCTTCGGCGGAAACGTAGGCTTCGTATAAAATGAACTGCCCCGGATTTTCGGGCGATTGCAATACATCGAAGCGGCGGTTGCCGGCTTCGCGAATCGACGCTTCATGATTGCGTTTCGTGGCGGCGATAAAATCGTCGATATGATCGAGTTTAACGTGAACATGAACCAAAGTTACGTGCATAAAGACTCCTTGATAGGTTTTTAAAGGTAAATGCATTCAGTGAAAGCTGAATCGTTTTTCTTTCCGGTTGCTATGGAACGCATTGCGTATCCTTCGAGGTTTAGCGAGTGTGACCTCGATACCGTTTGTTGTCACCTAACGCTCCGGCTTCGAAATCGCGACGAAGGCGTCGCTCCCACAAGGGGCGGATGCTCCGTGGGAGCGATCCCCAGATCGCGACTTCGAAGCCGAGAGTGTTAAGCAGCAATAAATGATATCGAAGACTCGTTAGTCAAAACGACACCTGATTAGCAAGTCTCTTCAGCTAAAGCCCAAAAACCAGCATATCCCTAGCAGGACGGGGTTTGCAACCCCGTCCTAAACGTTTTGACTTTGGCCGAAGTTAGCCGAAATGTTTAGGGCAAACCGAAACGTTGGGGACGGGTTAAATAACCCGTCCCGCAAAAGTGGCTACGACTGGTCACTGCTCGGACAGTTGGCTTCGGCAAGCTGAAGCATCTTGCTAATCAGGAAACGACAAAAGGTAATACATGACTTGTGTATACCTATCGGAGATCAAAATTCGGCACCGGCGTGACCGTCAAAGGACGCCTTGAATACGTCCATGTAGGCTCTGTGACAGCATCCCTGCTGTCACAGCCCTTGCCGAACACCCCGGCGCCTCCTAAGGCACTACCGAAATTGGAAGTGCGAAAGGTATGGTCGTCCTCCCTGGCAACCAGCAAAACAAGCGAATTACTCGCTATTGTTCTTCTTCGCCAAGCAATTTCCGATAATTCGCCATGGCTTGCTCGGCCTCTTTCAGCCTGCCTTGGTAGCGAAGCCATTGCGCCTTTTGCAAATTGAAACCGGCTTGCGGCCATTGCTTCGAAGGCTTCGGAACATCGATCATATAATCCGAAACGCTAGGTTGCAGCGCCTCCATTAATTCGATCAAATCGGCGCCGACCAGCCATTCCTGCCGTCCGGTTTTAATCGAGCGTTGACTCACCGGCGCGGAAAACTCGATGATAGGCCTGTCGTCGGTATTCAGCCGCGCCTGTTCGAAACGGCTTCTTATGGAAACCAAATCGCCGGCAAAATGCAACAGTAGTTTTTGATGACGCTCCGCCGACAATGCCGCAAAATCTTGATTGCTCTTGCTGCCCAACAAACCCAAGACCGGCCTCAATGCCCCGAAATCGGCGCGCCACACCGTCGCATAAGGAAAAACTTCCAAAAAGGTTCTGGCGATCACATCGAATTCGACTTGCGACAATTGATAAGCCGGCAGCCATTGCATAAACAAACCGTTTTCATTCAAGCGTTCGGCGACCGTCCTAAAATGTTCGAGCGAATAAAGACTTCCGGTACCGGCTTCCCAGGGTACGAACAAATCGCCGATCATCACATCGAATTTTTCACGCGCGCCGCGCAAATAATTACGGCCGTCCTCATGCAAGACACGCACTCTCGGGTCGTAAAACAAACCGTTGGTGTAGGCGCCGAAATATTTATCCGATGCCGCGACGACATCATTCAGCAACTCGGTCACGGTCAGGCTCTGAATCGGGTGTTCCAACACGCCGCCTGCGGTAATGCCGGTACCGAGGCCCAATATATAAACCGAACGCGGCTTACGATGCAAGGCAACCGGCAACGAGCCGGTCAATTGCTCGAGCTTGAAAGAGCCTGTCCCGCCCAACGTATAGTGATTATTAACCTTGATTTTCAAATGTTCGCCGCGCCGGATCACCGCGACCGTTCCGGCGCTGCTTTCCCAAAATTCCAGTAGGCTTTCTTCTTCGTTGACCGGATCGACTTTAACCAGGGGCAACTTACCGGTGTCGAATGCAGAAACAGCCAATAAAATGCCGATTGCCGGTAAATACAACCCTCCCCGTTGACTCCACCAGTCTGATCGAAATAATTTCTGACTATCGGAAAGACCAGGCTGTCGATAGTTAGAAGTTATCTCCGTGGTCCGACTGAACCAATAGGCGGCCGTCAAAAAATACAGAACCGCAATCAATCGAATCCCGGCCCATAGCCCCATCCATTCCAATATCAAGAAACCGGCGATGATGGAACCGGCTATCGCGCCCAAGGTATTGATCCCGACCAATTGCCCGACCAGCGCTCCACCGCTTGGTCCGTGATTTTGCGCCAAACGAATCGACAGCGGCAAGGCCATACCCAACAATAGCAAAGGAGGCCCCATGATAACCGCTGCGGGTGCCGCGATTTGCAGCAAATAAGCATACCAACCGACATCCGAACCGATATAGTGCAACTCGTCGGTCCACGCCAAAAACACGAAAGGCCCAATATTAACCAAAAGGCCGCCGGCAATCAGCGAGCCGAACAACAGCTTTCCGGCATCGAATCGAACGGCCATCAACCAGCGCGCCAGAAACCCCGACAAAGCCAAACAAATCAGAAACACCGATAGAATCAACGCGAAGGTATAGACCGAATTTTGCAGTACCTGCGCGAACATCCTGCCCCACAATACTTGCAAGGCCAGCATCGAGAGCCCCGACATGAACGCGATGACGGCGAGCGGACGAAAAACGATGCTGCCGGTTTCAACCGGCGCTCGGCTTCGCTCAGTTTGCGGTTTCGATAAGACATAAGCGCCCGCCGCGACCGTCAACGAAATCGCCATCGCCAATCCGTAACTGGCCCTAAAGCCTAGCCAAACCGGCAAATAAAACCCTGCCAACAGCGCACCGGCCACCGCGCCCAAGGTATTGACACCGTATAGCAAGGCCGTGTTGCGGCCTAAATCGTCTCGATTCGGCGCCGCAAAATGACTCAGCACCGGCAGCGTACCGCCCATGAAAAAAGCCGGTGGAAACAACACCGTCAACGACAAGGCGAATTTGACGCCGGTAAACAACCCGGCATGATTGCCGCAGCAATCGAATACCCACGGATAGATCCGGCCATAGGCCTCGAGTAATATGAAATAACCTGCCGCGCAAACGGCAACCGCAACCTCGAGCCCGGCGTACAATTTTAGCGGCTCCCGGTAAGCTGCAGCTTTTCGCCCCCAATAATAACTGCCGGCGGCCAGCCCCAAGAAAAACGCGGTCAATGTTGTCGCCATTGCCTGAGAGGTATTTCCGAACAACAGGCCCAGCTCTTTTAGCCACAACACCTCATAAATCAGCGCCGCCATGCCGGTCATGAAAAACAGCGCGGCGACAGACGCGAGCGGCCGGCTTGACGATCTCATCTTGGACTCGTTCACGTTCAAAGCCAAGCGGCCAGCCAAAGCCTGAAGCGCAAGCCCCATTCGGTACTGTAGCCGACCGACGTAAAAACGATCTCGCCTTCAGGATTTAAAATAAAAACCGCCGGCACACCCCGAATCCCGAAGCGATCGCCGATCAAGCCGTCTTCGTCGATGACCGCAGGCCAATTTAATGCTTTTTTATCGAGATAATCCTTCACCTCATCTGCATCGCCCGATCTCAAAGCCACAGTCACGCCCGGAAAGTCGTTCAGTACCGCACCGACCGGCGCCTGCATCATCGCGCATATTCGGCACCATTCGGCCCAGAAATAAATCAAGCCGGGGCCGGTCGCAATTCGGTCGGAAACACGCTCGCCCTGAATTGTCGTTTGCGCCAATTCAGGCGGTTTTCCGGTCGCCAATCCCCGGCTATATAAAAACTGCCCGGCAAACAAAATGACGGCAATCGCGCCGTAAAACAAAAGTTTTTTGATTGTCATCGGTGTTTATAGGCCCTTCATCAGCCGGCTGCCCTGCTCTTTGAGCCAATTCCGTCGCTGCCGGTAATCGGGTAAATGGTCGGCGACCAACGCCCAGAACTGACTAGAATGATTTCTGACTTTAATATGACACAATTCATGCACGACGACATATTCGAATACTTCGGGCGGAGCCAGAATCAACAGCCAATTGAGATGTATATCGTTATGAATGCCGCAACTTCCCCATCGGCTTTTTTGCGAGCGGATCGAGATCGACCGGGGCGATAACAAGTGTTTGTGCGCATGTTTTTCGACATACTGTTCGGTCTTGAGCTTGGCGTCGAGCTTCATCCAACGAATCAAAGCGCCCCGTATCGCCTCGCTATGATCGCCCGAAGGCATGGCTTCCGGCACATGTGCAATGAAACGATCGGAAAATTCAATTTTGATTCGCTTCAAACGGGTCGGCATGACGTTGAGCCGATAGCGCTCGCCCTGATAAGGAATCTCGGCACCGTCTATATAAAATTCCGGCGCCAAGCTTTCCACCTGTTGGACGCGCGCTTCCAAGCGGTTCAGCGCTTGAACAACCCACTGCTGTTTTTGCTCGACAAAACGATGCAACGTTCGCTCGGAAATGCCCGACGGCGCGACGACTTGCACCTTACCAGGCGCTACCGTAATCCGCGCTTTAGTCGCCCTTGAACTGCGGCGAATTTGATAAGTAAAAGGTAAATTGGAAATGGTTGTGTCTCGGGTTGGTTAGCAGTTAGCAGTTAGCAGTTAGCAGTTAGCAGTTAGCAGTTAGCAGTTAGCAGTTAGCAGTTAGCAGTTAGCAGTTAGCAGTTAGCAGTTAGCAGTTAGCAGTTAGCAGTTAGCAGTTAGCAGTTAGCAGTTAGCAAAATGATGCAACATTTAAAACGCTTGTCAAGCCCTCATTCCTCTTTCCTCTTTCCTCTCTATCCCGTATTACCATAGGAACTGAGCGTTTTGTTCTCGATATACTTAGGATTTGGTCATATACCTTTCGCACTTCAAATTTCGGCATTACTTAAGGAGTCGCCGGGGTGTTAGGCCCATACGCATCAAGCTAAGGAACGAGCATGAAATAACTTAGACAACTGTTGGAAGGGGTTTGCAGGTGTCGGCGGCAGGGCAGATTTTTGCTCCTGCAAAATCTGCATTCATGCCATCCATGGCAACCTGATAGCCGCCGTCAAGCCTACATGGACGTATTCACCCAGCACCTAAATTCCATAACTCAATGGCCATGATTAATTGCCTTGGATAATTTAGGTGCTGGGTTCACGGCGTCCTGCCAAGCGAGTTACCGTACCCTAAACACATTACATCATTACAGGATGGTAATTATTCACACCCCTATCGTTCCCACGCTCCGGCGTGGGAATGAAGACCGAGACGCTCTAGCGTCTCGTACCGCTGGAGCGGTACTCAGGCGTTCCCACGCAGAGCGTGGGAACGATAATTGACGGGGGACTGAATAGTTACACAGGATGTTATTTATCACGAAATCCTAAGCGTAAATTTTCGTTTTGTATACCCTCCTCTTTTGTGATTGTTTGTTAAGGCCTTGGCGCTTTATTCTTTCGAATAAAGCGCCTTTTTTATGCGGCAAATGACTTATTTTTTAAGCCTGTTGCGGCATTTCGGCCTTACGCTCCTCACCTTTGCCGATCGTTAGCAAGTCCCAAACCAACAAGACTAACCCGCTTGCTGTGATCAATCCGAAAAACAAACGCCACGTCATCGCGCTTTGGAAGGCCGGTTGAGACTGTGCTGCAAAATAGCCGCCCCAAGTCGATCCTTCGACGGCACGTTCGATAAAAGATTGCTCGTAGCCTGCGATCAATAAGGCAATCGTCATGCCGAGCACGCCGGCATTCAGTAGACCCAAGGCCCATTTCCAGCGCCAGGCATGCTTGATGCCACCGGCCATCCAGACATCGCCTCGCCAGTGCTGTATCGCCAAATAAAAGAATGCGATATTGATCGTCGCATAGGCGCCGAAGAAGGCCAAATGTCCGTGCGAAGCCGACCATTGTGTGCCGTGCGTGTACAAGTTGATCTGCGGCAGCGTATGCATGAAGCCCCAAACGCCCGCGCCGAAGAAGTTACCGAAGGCCTGCGCAATGATCCAGGCCAAGGCCGGATGGTTGCCGGTCTTGAACGAATGCGCGCCGGCGTCGTAAACCGCATGCACGACCATCGCAACCAACGGTATCGGTTCCAACGCCGAGAAAAAACCGCCGATCGTGAGCCAATATTCCGGCGTGCCGATCCAAAAATAATGATGTCCCAAACCCAGTATGCCGGAACCGAACATCAACGCCACTTCGATATACAGCCAGGTTTCGACGATTTTCCGCCGCACGCCTAACAGTTTCATCAACGACCAGGCCATGATCACGCCAACCAAGACTTCCCAAGTCGCTTCGACCCAAAGATGAATAACCCACCACCACCAATATTGTTCGTGCGTGATATTGGTCATGTAGAACATACCTGCCACATACAAGCCGGCCAATGCGACCAAGTCTAATGTCAACACACCTGCGATTCCGGACCACTTGCCTTTGCTGAAGGTCGCGACGACGTTGTAAAAGAACGTCAACACAACCGCGACGATGCCGATATCGGCCCAGCGCGGCGCTTCGATATATTCGCGGCCTTCGTTGATGAACCATAGACTGGAGTCCTTGCCCGGCCCGATTTGCACGAGCAAATAAACCAATACGACAATCGTTACTGCCCCGGTCAACACCCAGAACGCAATATTGCCGTATTTTAAGCCAACAATTTCGGTGCCGCTTTCATCTTCCAACAGCCAATAGATACACCCGAAGAAACCGTATAGCATCCACACAATCATCGCATTGATATGCACCATACGATTGACACTGAAATCCAAAATTTCATAAAGAAAGCCCGGAAAGATAAATTGCAGCGCAGCCAACAGACCGAACAGAATTTGCGCACAAAACAAAATCACCGCAACGATGAAATATTTTACCGCCAGTTGCCTGCCCGGACTCAGCGTACTACTATCCAGTTGCACCCAGTTCTGAAAATCCTGCCAATAACCGCGCGACCGGTCGACCAATACGCCCGCGTTTTCAATCACACCCGCTAATCCACCCGATTTCATGATCAATCCTCCGCGTACAAGGTTTTAAAGTTATAGGGAAAGCCGTTCGTGTCGATACTCGACATCCATTTCAAAAAAGCCACAACACCTCTGGCTTCTGCTTCGGTAATGCCCAAGTTCGGCATCTTGCGGCCTGTACCGAAAGTACGAGCGTTCTTTTCCGGGTTCATTAAAAACTGAAGCATCATGTCCTCACGCATCTCAGGGCTTATCCAGCCTTGATCCAACCAAGCCTTGGTCAAATCCGGCGCGTAATAGGCGCCGTTACCGAGTAAGGTATGGCAATTCATGCAATTTTTAGCCTGTGTGGTCTTTTTACCCAAATCGACTAACTCTCTGGCTTCTTCTTCGGTGTACTCCTTACCGAATAACAGCTCTTCTCCGCCGATGACCGGCATAAATTTATTCAATTCCTTATCGAATTGATAATCGATTTTTTTATTGATCACGTCATAGGCAGGCACCCTCTGCGTTCCTGCCGTAGTTTGTTTGAGTGAATCGAATGTTAATACGACTAAAATTAAAAACGATCCGGCCGTTACCCAGATCGCGGTTTTTTTCCAGAATGACTCCGATGCCCACAGCGGTGTTTCATTCATCGCTCCTCCTCTTATTTATTGTTATAGCGACCTCTTCATCATGATGCGTTTTAACACATAGATGCCAGATGCCTATCGGTGCAAAAAAATAGCCGATGATCATCAAAGCGGTGACAATCAGCCAGTAACCCGAAAAATTCGCGGCATTCGACAATACGCCCACCGATACGACCAGCACGGCGTAAGAAAAATAAGCGGCAATTTTGATTCGGGAATTCGGATTCACTTTAGACCAAGCATAGAGCAGCGCATAGCTTGCGCCGGCTAGAATGATCAAAGCGGATGAAAAAAACGTGATGAAAAAATCTTTTAAGGCGACGGGTTCGATCATGAGCGACTCAAGAATTTGCGCAGCGAAATCCGGCTGGCATGAATGAAAATGATGGTCTCGCCGATTGACGGAACCCCAAAAAATAACCGAAAGAGGTTCGGTTATTTTTGCTTAGGAACGGGTACTAAGGCTCAACGAGAGGCATCGAACCATTGACAAACGTAATAGAAAAAACAAACCTCGAAATAGGTACGCGATGCGTACCCTACGAAAACCCGGGTATATATCAGTCCAGTGTAGGCGATGCGACATGAAATGCATCGGAATAAATATCTTGTAGCGAAGCGCCGTTTAAGTAAGCCATTCTTTTTGCCTGATTTACCATGTCCGGATGCCCGCATAAATAAACACGCCAACCTTTCAAGTCGGGAATGTTTGCCATTGCAACATCGTTAGCGCGGCCTTGCGCGACGCCTTCCGGTGCATCGCCTCTCGATACGCAAGGCATATAGTGAAAGTTCTCGTATTTTTCAGCGAGTTCACGCATCTCGTCGATCCAATAGAGTCCATCCACATCTCGACTGCCATGATACAAATGGATAGGACCGCTATGCCCCTCCTCCAAGGCTTCATGGATTATCCCCGCCAAAGGCGCTAAACCGCTACCGGTACCGATCAATAATAGGCTTTGTTCCATTTTATCGGGCAAATAATAACAAAGGCCCTGGGGGTCGGACACGGAAATCGTATCGCCGACATTCAATTCCTGATGCACCCATTCGCTGAACTTTCCGCCCGCCAAACGGCGAATATGAAAAGACAGTTTTTCGGCATGTCTTCGGCTATTCGAGATCGAATAACTCCGAATCAAACCGTCCGCACGTTTTAAATTGACAAATTGCCCTGCATAATAATCCAGCGCGTCCTTACACTGTATCGTTAATAAAACAGTCTCAGAATTGAGTAATTCCTTTGCGGTAACCGTACCTTCGGTGAAGTATTCGGGTTGATGGCCCAGGGTAAGAGACATGTCCTGTTCGGGATAGCATAAGCAAGCCAAAAAATGGTTTTGTTTACACAATACATCCTTCAAGCCCTTTTGCGCATGAGCGGGGGGAGGAACGTCCAAACTGCGCACCATACAACTTTGGCAGGCGCCTTGTTTGCAACTAAAGGGAATATCGACATTGTCGCGCAATAAAGCTTCAAGAACTGTTTCACCCTCATGGCAAATAGTCTCATGCTCGTCCAATATAATTTTTTTCAGGGCCATCGTCAAAACTTCCCTATTATCTGCCTAATACATCGTTGCGGGTACTTTCTGCAATCGCAGCGACTTGCTCGATTAGATTATCAGGCACGTTCAATTCTTTCAATGTTCCGCCTAAATGTTCCATAACGGCATCGAAATGCGAATCGTCCAAGCCCATTTTGACTAGTCTAGCATGTGCGTTGCGCATATCGGCGCCGGTGTAACTATTCGGCCCGCCGAATGCCATTGTTAAAAACGCTTTTTGTTTCGCCGCCTGTTGCTCCATGTCGACATTATCGAAAAAGCGATTGATTCGGTGATCCGCTAATACTTTACGGTAAAAAATGTCGACTGCCGTATTAACAGCCGCTTCTCCACCGATTTGTTCAAATAATGATTGATTAGGTGTAGCTTCACTCATCGTTATCTTCCTTTGTTTATGTTTATATTTCTATCGCTGAGCACCAAAGGCTCAAGAACAGTAATTATTCACACCCCTATCGTTCCCACGCTCCGGCGTGGGAATGAAGACCAAGACGCTCTAGCGTCTCGTACCGCTGGAGCGGTACTCAGGCGTTCCCACGCAGAGCGTGCGAACGATAATTGCCGGGGGACTGAATAGTTACCAAGAACAAGTTTAGTCTCGATACCATGCTTTTGCAATATTTATGTTACATAAGTTACATATTTGCTTTACTATGTTATGCTTGTTATTTGAAATAGCTTATAAATTGGCGCAAAGACGATTATTCAAGGGGAGGAGATTATTTTGACAAAAGGAATCGGCACTCGACGCGAGCAAATATTGAAATTATTGCTCGAGTCAAGATTAGGCCTGGGTATCGATGAGATTGCCGAGCAGTTGGATATTTCCAGAAATGCGGTTCAACAACATCTATCCAGCCTTGAACAAGAACAGTTGATCAAAAAAGACATATTCAAAAGTACCGGCGGACGACCCTCCCGAAATTATGTCTTGACCGAGCGCGGCATCAATTATTTTCCGAAACAATATTCTTGGTTTGGTAATCTAGTGTTATCGGAACTCAAGTCCGAAATGTCTGAAGAAGCCTTTAGACAGTTTATGTGGCGACTCGGCGTAAAGCTTGCCAATACCCTGACCGCTCAATTCAGCGACAAAAAGCCCGAAGAGAAAATCGTGGCGCTAATCAATACCATGCAAAGCTTGGGTTATCACGCATCGCTCGACACCGACACCGGTCAGCCAGTCATTAAAGCATCCAATTGCGTCTACCACGACTTGGCTCAACAATTTTCGGACCTTTGCGATTTCGATCACGCCTTGATTTCAACATTGCTCGATCGACCGATCGAACAAACCGCCTGCATGGCTCGCGGAGATTGCTCTTGTAAATTTTTAATCAAATCCAAAACGTCCGGCTGATGGAGTTTGTTAAATCCCATAAATCCATTGGCTTGTGGAAACCTAAAAGTGTTTGAAATCTTTATATTCTCAGCGCCTTTGCGCCTCTGCGGGAGTTTTCTTGCTTTTCACAACCGCGGCAAAGAAATCCAATAGCAACATACCGAAAATCAATTTGAAACCGAAGTTAGGGCAAAAAGCCTCGTCCGGTCCGCTCTCAATAATCTTCTTGCATAATTCCCATAGAATCGAGCTCATGAAGGTTTTGTAATTGCGCATCCGGCACCAGCGCATCATGTAGACTCGTAAAAAGAATTCGCTCATTAAAACTCGAACTCTTTGCACTTAACAATTGTTCTCGCAGTGCCGGTTTGACCAAGACTCTAACCAGCATCGAGCGACCTTGCAGATATTGCACGACTTCATCTAGCATCACGATAGCACTCAGATCCATCAAATCCACTCGCCGGCAGTCGAGTAACACCTCCTCGGTATCCATAATGCTGTCGACCGCCTCGATTCGGTCCAGCATATGACTGGTCGAACCGAAAAACAGCGGCCCCTTGATCGACATAATTCTAACGCCCCTCCCCGGTTTTTCAGTCAAATGATAATCATGATTGGTCTCGAAACTAATGTCGGCTTGCTGTGCCAAACGCCACGTCAACATCCCCATCGCCAAAATCACGCCGACCGTCACGCCAATGACCAAATCTACTAACACGGTCAGTAGCAACACACAAAACATGATCATCAATTCCGAACGGGTCGAGCTCGACGCCAATTTGAACATTCTGTAATCGATGATATTAAAACCGACCTTGATCAAGACACCGGCAAGCACCGGTAACGGAATTTGACTAGCCAGCGGCGAGAGTTCAAGCAATAACAGCAATAGGAATAAAGCATGGATCACCGAACTCAGCCGCGTTTGCCCGCCGGCCTTGACATTGACCACGGTGCGCATCGTCGCTCCCGCACCCGGCAAGCCGCCGATAAAAGCACACAAAATGTTACCCAAACCTTGCGCAATCAACTCTCGATTGGGCTTATGATGCGTGTGCGTAATCGAATCGGTTACCAATGAAGTCAACAAGCTGTCGATACTGCCCAACAAAGCCAACGTCAACCCTAACATAAACACCGAGGACCAATGTTCCAGACTAAAAGACGGAAAATGCAAATCAGGCAATCCGGCCGGGATATCGCCGATCACGGCGGTTTCAAGACTCGCAAACACGGCCAGTTGGGTACCAATAAAAAGCGCCAACAACGGTGAAGGAATGAAGCGGCTGATTTTGATCGGCGTCAAAAAAACAATCGCCAAGGTCAGCGAACCCAAAAACATCGAATCGAACCGGACCGATTCGATGACTGACGGTAAATTAAACAAGGCCGATAGTGTAGAGGAATCCGGCGCGCTGCCCAAAAACGGCGCCATCTGCAGAATGATGATGATCATTCCGACGCCGCTCATGAAGCCGGAAATCACCGGATAAGGAATAAACCGCACTAAACCACCCAGCCTCAACAAACCGAACAGGATTTGCAACAAACCGCCAACCAAAACAACGGCCAACGCCAACTGGAAACTCCCTCCGAAAGTCGTCAGAGCCGAAGCAAAAACGACCGTCATCGGCCCCGTCGGCCCACTCACCTGTAATTGCGTACCGCCGAAAACGGCGGCAACCAAACCTAACGCAATCGCACCATAAAGGCCGGCTAATGCACCAGCACCGGATGCGACGCCAAATGCCAGCGCCAGCGGCAATGCAACGACACCGGCCGTCAAACCGCCGAATATATCGCCTTTCAGCATCGCAAAAGAATAATTTTTCATAAAGCCCAACACAAAAAAAATTAACCCTTAAAACTCAAGCAATAAATAATCCAACTCGGGCTTCACAAACCTACTTGATTAATAATGATTTAAGAAATAGATCACAAGGACTTATAAACCTAGAAAAGCATTTCGCTATAAAAATCACCTGATTAGCAAGTTTCTTCAGCTAAAGCCCAAAAACCAGCATATCCCTAGCAGGACGGGGTTTGCAACCCCGTCCTAAACGTTTTGACTTTGGCCGAAGTTAGCCGAAATGTTTAGGGCAAACCGAAACGTTGGGGACGGGTTAAATAACCCGTCCCGCATAAGTGGCTACGACTGGCCACTGCTCGGACAATTGGCTTCAGCAAGCTGAAGCATCTTGCTAATCAGGAAAAATCATGTAAGAGTTCTCGTTCCCACCGCTCCAGCGTGGTAATAACTGTCATTAAGTTAAGGGAAACCGTCATTCCGCCATGGACTGGCGGAATCCAGCGCCATGAATGGCAGGCTTTTGATGCACGTTCGAGCCTGAAGCCAGCATTACTTATTCTGTAACGGCTTAATGTAATGGCAAGGTGCGAGGGAATACATACCGATCTTGCCTCAGCAGCCGAGGCATGGTTTCCAAGAAGAACCGCAGGAACCGGATAATCCCTGCTCATAAACTATGCCAACCCAGCAAACACGTCCGAATATAATCCGGCGCCAGGCGCTCTTGTTCCAGCCGCGTTTTTTCGTAATACCGACTTTGCAAACGTTCGAACAATTGCCGCTCTGCTTCGGTCAGATATTCCGGCAGCTTGCCTTGAGGGCATTCTTCTTCGACCATGCGCTTTCGATGCTCGAGCAGAGTATCCTCATCCATCATCAGCGCCTGCAAATGCGGTTGACGCCGGCGCGCGTCGCTCAAAATCGTCAAGCCCCAGCTATCGATATCGCCCCAGTAAGCGATACTTTTCTGCTTGAGCCACTCGGCATCCATCCAAGCGGTATTTCTGCCGCCGCCGAATACCGCGATGGTGTCGTCCAGTTTTGGCAAAGCATAACCGCTTTGCTTATTTTCGACGACCAGAATGCGGCCGGCAGGCAAAACATGGTTTTGCAGCGTCCGCGTATCCATTTGCATGATCGGCAAACCCGCCAGTCGTTCGCGGCTTTGCCGGCACAGCGGACGCACCAGGAGCCAACCGCTCGGATTGGCGATACAAGCCAACCAATTCGACAAGCCGCCTTGTTCAGTCACCTCGCCCTCATGAAGCCGATCCGCCAAGGCTTCGATCAGTCCTTGATAATTCTCGACGAACTTGGTATCGACGCCCTTCAGCGGCAAAGCGCGCAAATAGGCGCCCTGCCCCATGCCCCGACGTAACTGCGGCAACAATTGCGCCAATAGCGCGCTATCATCCGGCGCCATGCTTTCCAGAACGGACAATTGCCTGATCAAAACGGAAGACAGACGGGCATCCAGATTCAACAGCGGTCTCATCAACTGCTCCCATCGCTGTTTTCTGACTTCGGCTTTCGAACCCAAAACGGCTATCAACGCCGACATCGACTCGATTTGCACCGCAACGGGCAGCGTTTGCTCGCCCAGTTGCTGGAATTTTTTAATTTGCCAGTCCACTTGACTCTGATTCGGCCAGCGCTTCCAGCTTTCGATAAAGCGCAGGAAATGCTCCAGATCGGCCAAGGCCTGAGCGCCGGTTGGCGCTTTGAGCGCTATACGGATAGGAAAAGGACGGTCGCCGCTCAATCGACCGCGAAGGTTCTCAGTATTCAGCCATTCCCGAGTTCGCAACTGCTCCAGCACATTATCCGGCAACAACCCCCACCGATTCATTACTTACGCTTTTGCTGATTGACTTGCCGATAAATTTCATTGAGCCTGGGCGTCTCCAATCCGGCTCCCCCGGCATACTGCAGAGCGCGCTCCAAGCGAAATCGAGCGCTACGGCCGAGGCAATTTCTGTCGGGACAATCCTCGATGCCTTCGATCATGCCGGCAATCAGCTTTTCTGCAGACAACGCTCGACCGCTCAGCCATTCCAGAATAGCGACTGCTTCCAGAGCAACTTCCCGGACGAGTTCGCGATGCCACATCCACAAATCTCCGACCGTACCGCCGCACGACAAGCCGCAGATATTGACGGTCATGATATAAAGCGATTTACGCAGAAGCTCGAACAACAATTGATCTTCATCTTTCAGCAAGCGCGTGGGAATATCGATTGCCTCCAATGCCTGCATCAAGACATCGGCACGAGGGCCATACACCGGCGTATAGAGAATATTGGTCAACGCCATCCCCGGTTTCTTTTCAAACCAGACTACCGCAACGGTCGGATTATCGATGCCGTGCCGTTGCCAATGACGAGGCAACAATTCGTTTTGCACGAATCCGACTCTATCTCGCCAGGACTCGGGAAGATCCTTCAATATCCCGTCCAATTCGCTTTCTTGCACTGTGATCAAAACGAGGCCCGGCGTCGGTATTTGATCAGCCGCGTCAGAGAGTGCCATTTGCCGGGTAATCGGATAAACCGGATGTCCGCAGCGTAAAAAACCACGAGCGAATTCGCCGCCTAACTCTCCGATACCGATTAATACAATAGGTGCTTTCATAGTCATAACGAAATTGCCGGACAAATGGGCGATGTTAAACAATCAGCCTTAGCAACTCAATCATCTCGCCTATGCTTCGGGTGTCAATACCACATCGAATGCTTCGGCCTGTTGCCGCAAACGCTCGTCGATCTCTTGCCAAGTGACTTCGCACAAACTACTCTCATGCGCCGCGCCGTCGCGTTCGGCAATCAACAAAGAACGAGCCGACTCGCGCGCCAAATTCAGGTTCTTGTAAGGCGTGATCAAATTGACATGAATATGGAGTTCCTTGAAGATACGCAGCACCCGGCGGCTAACCGCTTCAGCCGTATTCGAAAAGGCTTCGTCGAGAAATACGGTGCTGTAAACCGGCCTATCGCTGCCGTCCGGCGTCAATACATAGGCCAAACTCGCCGCGACGATGGTGCCCGCGAACGATTCTTTTTCCCCGCCGGATTTCCCGCTGGACGACATCAACACATCGCGAATCTTGCCGTCTTCCGCGCCGATTTCCTCGGCATAAAACGACAACTGATGACGCGGGTCGAGCAAACGCAGACTTTCCTGCGTATTGGCCGTAGCCGGATTACTGGCCTTGTCCAGAATGGCGATGACCTGCTGCAAGCCGGCGAAACGCGCTTCGTGATCGTCGCTGGTCAATTGCTCCATGACCTTGCTCAACAGACGATTGAAATGCTGCACATGCTCGTATTGCTCGTTTTTCATGCCCAATTGCAAATAACTTCCGGCCCGGAATTCGGTCCGCTCCAGCACCCGATTGATCGTTTGGATGCGCTCGTCGATGTCTTCCCGCTCCGATTCGATTCGTGTGCGTATCCCCGCTAGCGATTGCGTCGCGTGTCGGTTCAGGCGTTCGCGAAACTTTTCGACCAAGGCCGGCAGGCCTTCTTGCTCCAGTTGCGCTAAATGCGCCAGATAATCCTGCAGACTCGCCAAGTCCCCGCCCCAATCGGCGGCGATGATTTCCCATTTCGCGCGAAAACCGGTCATGATGCCGACCGCCGACCGGCTGGCCCGGTCTTTACGGGCGCGAACGACGCCGCGTTGCTGTTCCATATCGCGGCGATAACGTTCCTCGATTTTCGCGGAATCTTCCAGTTGCGCGTCCTTGAGCGCGCCTATTTTTTTCAGCAATGCCGCGCGCAAATCGTCGGCCACTCCGGTTTCGGCCAGCTTCAAGGCTTGTTGTCTATTTTTTTCGGCGTTTTCATGATCCTTGCCGATCGCGCTCACGCGCCCGATTTGGCTTTCCTTTCGTTTTTGCAAATCCTGCAATGCCGATTTCGACGCTTCCCACCTCGCCTTCGCGGCGGCCAGGTCGCCGCCGGCCCGTTCCAATTGCTCGATATCGTTTTTATGCTCCACGATGCGGTTTTGCCAGTACGGCACATCGATATCGGCCCAGCGGAACTGACTTAGCTCGTTCCATTGCCGGTCGCGCCGTTCGACCGCGTTCATGGCTTCGCGAGCCTTGCCGACCGCCTCGTCGAACGCGAGAATTTCTTGTTTCAAGCGTTCGACATCCTGACGCAACAGAGCCAGCCGGTTTTTGTTGGAAAATCCCAATTGCCAGGCGCGGCGGTCGTCGATACGCTGCTGATCTTTTTTCTCGAAGCGGCCGCGATCCATATGCATCAAGCCTTGCCGAGTCATCGAAAAAGGCGTCCGGTCGAGCCGTTCGGTGCTCTCGACGCAGTGCAGATCGAAACGCGCCAGGTGCCGTTTCAGCCAGTCGCGATAGGGATGGTCACGCCAAGCTAGTTTGCGTAAATAGCCGTCGACTTTGAATTCCGGCGCCTGGTCGAGCTCGCGAACGACTTGCACGCGCACATGCAAGCCGGTGTGACGTTGATTCAACCAGCGCGTGACCAATGAAAAATCGCTTTCCGGCACCGCCAGCGTCGTACGCAGCCCGCCCAACGCGCGTTCTATCGCACCCTGCCAAGCGCGCTCGTCTTCGCGCACGTCCAGCAATTCGCCGATGAACATCAGCTTGCCGCGATCCAAGCCGAGCGCTTCGGCCATTTCATCGCGCAGGATTTGAAACTTGGCGTCGATATTGGAATCGGGACGCGCCTCGATTTCGCCGATTTCGTCCTGCAAGTGCCGTTGTTGTTCCTGAGCATTACTCAGTTTGGCGGCCTCCGCGGCGAAATAGTTCTGGACTTGCGTTTTTTCGTTGGCGATGGCTTCTCGGGCCTGTTGCGCCTGACGCTGATTGTCTTGAAAAACCGCCTCTTCGAGCCTACCGTCCAATTGCAATTCACCGGCGACTCGTTGGTAACGCGCAGCCTTGAGATTGACCTCGGCCAGTTTAGCTTCCGCGGCCTGTAAGTCTTTCTTGATGAATTCGATACGCTCGCCGCCGGCTTGCAGATAATCGGCATGGCATTGCTCGGAGCGCTCCGCGGCTTCGTTCACTTGAATTTCCAGCCGTTCGAGATGATCCTTGGCCTGCTGCAGCGCCGAAGCGATGGTCTCGATACGCAACCGCCATAGCCCGGCGCATTGTTCGCCGAACCAAGCCGACAGGCCGTCCAATTCGGCATCCAGCTTTTGCAAATCCTGTTCGGCGCGCTGCAAGTCTTCGGTCACGCCGGGCAAATCCGCCAAGGCATCGCGCTGCTGACGGGCGTCGAGCAACTGCTTGTGAATGCCGACCAGATCGGCGAATTCGTCGACCGCTTTACGCGCATCGTCGCGCACATTGCTGGGTTCGAGCACCAGATCGCGGATCAATGAAGTCAAATCGTCGATTTTCTTCAGGCCCAAAGCCCTCGCCAATAACGCCGGCGCATTCGGGTTATCCATGTGCAACAAGCGCCGGTAGCGTTCCTGATATTCGGAAAAACGGTCGTCGCAAGCGGTAATCATAGGATCTTGGCGTAAGAACTGTTTCAACGCGCGCGGATCGCCGTCACCGAAGGCGTCGAGCAATTCTTTCAGGGTCACATTACGGCGTGCGACTAGATAAACCCGCTTTAGATCGCCTAGGGCATTACCGGCATGCGACATCCAAAACAAGGCCGCGAGCGTTATTTGCGAACCGTCGTCGGCCTGATAAAAGGCGCGAAGTCCGGTGACGACCGCACCTTCGCGCTTGCTCAATATCCGAGTTCGGCCGCCGTCGTGAGCGCTGCCGAAACTGCCGCGAATATAGCTCATCAAACTTCGGTCGCTCCGGTCGCCCTGAGCCGCCGCGACATTAAACGTCGCCTTACCGGCCGGCAGCAACAAGGCCATCAAACCGTCCACCAGAGTCGATTTTCCGGCGCCGTTGTCGCCGGTGATCAAGGTACCACCGGGATCGATACGGGCCGTATGCAAACCGTGAAACGAGCCCCAGTTATAGACCGACAATTCTCGCAGCCGGATCGCACCGCAAGCGAATAAATCGCGCACTTGCGCGCTCTTCCCGTCAGACATCGGAAGCCTCCTGTTCTTCGCTCAGGCTGGCGCCGGTCGCCAGCTTCAGATATTCTTCGAGCATTTGCTCGAGAAAGGCAGCATTGACGACATAACGAATCACCGGCGTGATTTCAAAACGCTCTTCATCGCCGCGCACCGCCGCCAAAATTTTCCGGTCTTTCATGATTTTCAACGCCCCGCTCAACTGCCGCCGGTCGCTGCGACTGCTGTTGGTCAACGGCAGAAACGGCCGCAACGCGACATCGACGCGGTCGATATCGATAATGACGCGCTGCTCGCCGGCGTTTTGCCGTTCTTGATAATGCTTGCGCAACACCAGTAGCAATAAGGTATCGTACAGAGTTAAGGTTCGCCTGACGATCAGACTACTGATTTCATCGTCCTCGTCGAGTTCTTCCGCTTCTTGTTGCAGTAAAATAGCCAGTCCCGCTTGCTCATCCAGCAACAGGCGCAGATACATATCGGCCAGATGGGCTTCGATTGGCGCGCGGTAGCGGCACAAGGCCTCGAATTGCAGGCGTTTATTGTCGGCCATGATCACGCCGTGGCGCAGCAACCCGACTAAAGCACGGCGCGCTTCGGACGGCAATCGGCCGGAATCGGCTTCCGTCTCGCCGCCGGCTTCAGACTGCTCGTCGAGCGCGAGGGATTCATCTGTCTGCTGCGCGTTTGAAACCTCGGACGGCTCGATTCGGCCGCGAAGCAAATCGAACAGATCGGGCTGTTCGGCAGAATTTCCGGCCAGCGGTTTATCGAAAAAACTCACAAAATCAACTCCTCAAGTTGTTCGGGAAATTGCTCGGCACTGAGCAAATAATGCGGAATTTCCGCTTTGAGACGCTGCCCGTTTCTATCTTTGATTTCCACTGTCTCCCTGCCCTGCAATTCGGTCGCGCCGACCGCGCGCGCAACCCTGAGAAATGCGATCAATTCTTCCAGACCGGCCTGAATCGGCTGACGCGCAACCAGGCCCGCGATACTGAGCGGAATTCGGCTGGCCCGTAATGTTTTGCGCAATTTTTCCGCGACAGCCAGCACCTGCACCGCATGCAATTGACGCAACATGGTCTCGCTGGGCGTGGCGTTATTGATGTGTTCTTGGACATCGCGCGTGTCGAGCTGTTCCTCGGGCATTTTCAGACACCAAGCGTCAGGCGATTGTATTTTGACATGTCCGCTGTCGAGTCTCAGGCTCGTTTCGTGACGCATCGAAATATCGGCTTCCTTGAAACACACCGCCAAGCGCTCCAACTTGCCGAGCAATCGGTCCACGGCGCGCATTTCACCGGCCGCTCCGCTTTCGACGAACTGCCGCAGATTTTCCTCGGTACGGCGCCGCACTTGGAATACCCGTCCGCTTTCGCGGCTCAATTCGCGCATCAGTTTGCCGAGAAAACGGGCCTGTTGCTCGCTGAGATTGTTCGCGGCCGGACGGCTTAAAATCGCTTTCAATTGTTCGCGCAATTCGGTACTGCGATTTTGATCGCACAATAATTGAAAGAAACCGTCGAAAGCCCGGCCTGCATCGCTTGCAGCCAGCAGTTGCTCCTGCTCCAACAGGTTCAGAATCACGTCGCCTCGGCTACCGCCGGACTCGATCATTTGCACGCGCAGGGTCTGGTCGATTTGCCGGATCTCGTCTTCGACACGGCGAAAATCGCCGGTCAACACCGCCGCCAATTGATAAATTTCGATAATCCGCTCGCGCTGTTCGGTATCCGATAATTCATGAACGATACCGGCCTCCAGTTCGTCGAGTTCACGTTGAATTTCGGCCTTGCGCGATTCCAGCAATTGAATGCGTTCGGCCGGGTCGGGACTGATCGCGACCGATAGATCCCGTACCGCATCTTGCACGATACGCAAATGCGACGCGGTAGCGTTGGTCTCGCGCTGATCCAATTGCCGGCAGAAACGCAGCGCGACCTCGCAAGCATCGGTTTTGCTCAATTGATCGTCCAACTCGCGCAGCCAACCGGCTTGAATCCATTGTCGCAAATAGGTCGCGGCATTGACCTCGACTTCAATAACGCCCTGTTCGCGCCAATGCTCCAGTTCGGTATCGAGTGCCATCTTGGCGCGGCCGAACGCGATTTCGTCGGCCTCTTCGAACAAATCGGCCACGAAAGCGAGTATCAACGGCGCATTGTCCGAACGCAACAAACGCCAGGCGGCATGCTCTTTGTGCAATCGGCGAAATCGGGCGTTTAGTTCGAGGAAACTCATGAATCAGTTTTAAGGCGCGGAATAAATTTTAACTGGGGATTATATCGTGTATCGACGTAATAAATCGCCTTGATAATGACAATCTATTATCCATTGCATTAAAACGGCGTTACACTGTCAATGAGCCGAGAAGGAAGATAGAATTGTGAGATTCCCTACCTAATCGACAATCATTTATTCAGTAGACGAGGCTCCAAAATGGCAAACGAAGGTTATCACGAAGCAATAGAAGAACTCTCCGATGCAACGCGCGATATGCATCGAGCGATTACTTCTTTAATGGAGGAACTGGAAGCGGTCGACTGGTATAACCAACGCGTCGATGCGTGCAAGGATAAAGACCTCAAAGCGATACTCGCGCATAACCGCGATGAGGAGAAGGAACACGCGGCGATGCTGTTGGAATGGATACGCCGACAAGACCCGAAATTCGACAACGAATTGCGCGATTATTTATTTACCGATAAACCGATCGCTCATTGATCAACCCAGCGGAGAATCAAAATGACTTCAAACGTTCCCAATATAGTTTTCAAAACCCGCGTACGAGACGAAAGCATCGGCGGCGACAACCCTTTTCGATGGCAAGATGTTAGTAGCGACGACATTTTCAAAGGCAAAAAAGTCGTGCTGTTCTCCCTACCGGGCGCATATACGCCGACATGCTCGAGCACACATTTACCCGGTTACGAAGCAAAATACCAAGACATCATCGATCAAGGCGTCGATGATGTTTATTGTTTAAGTGTCAACGATGCCTTTACGATGTTTCAGTGGAGTAAACATTTAGGCATCGAGCATGTCAAAATGCTGCCCGACGGCAATGGCGACTTTACCCGTCTGATGGGCATGTTGGTCAAAAAGGAAAATCTCGGCTTCGGCTATCGCTCTTGGCGTTATTCGATGCTGGTTGAAGACGGCAAGATCGTCAAACTGTTCAGCGAACCCGGCTTTTCCGACAATTGCCCGGACGACCCGTTCACGGTTAGCGACGCGGACACGATGCTCGATTACTTAAAATCATAATTTAACTATTCGCTCCCTTATCCATCTATCCAAGAAAATGCAAATGACTGATTACGATTTCGAGCTTTTTGTCATCGGCGCGGGTTCGGGAGGCGTTCGAGCTGCACGAACGGCCGCCAACCTCGGCATCCGCGTCGCCATCGCCGAAGACCGCCATCTGGGCGGTACCTGCGTCAATGTCGGTTGCGTGCCTAAGAAATTGTTCGTCTATGCCTCGCATTTTCGCGAGGATTTTGAAGCGGCTAAAGGTTTCGGCTGGTCGCTAAGCGAACCCGGCTTCGACTGGCCGCGTTTGTTGTCGCAAAAGGATCGCGAATTGGAACGGCTGCGAGGCATATACGGCAGCTTGCTCGACAAGTCAGGCGTAACGCTGATCGAAGGCCGAGCGACATTGCTTGACGCTCATACCGTACAAGTCGGCGAAACTCGATACCGCAGCGAACGCATTCTAATCGCGACCGGCGGCAAGCCGTTTATTCCCGATTTTCCGGGCAACGAACATGTCGTCAATTCCGATGACATGTTCGCATTGGATAAACTCCCGAAGCGGCTATTAATCGTCGGCGGCGGCTATATTGCCGTCGAATTCGCCGGCATCATGCACGGAATGGGCGTTAACACGAAATTATGCTATCGGGGCGAACAAATACTGCGGGGATTCGATCACGATGTTAGAGCATTCGCCGATCAAGAAATGCGAAAAAAAGGCATCGATATTCTGCTCAACACCAACATTAAATCGGTCGCCCGAACCGAAAGCGGCTATGAAGCCCATACCGACCGGAACCAAATCGTTGAAGCCGATCTGATTTTATACGCGACCGGACGAAACCCGAATACTGCGGGACTAGGACTGTCAGAACTCGGCGTTGCGCTGACAGAGAACGGGGAAATCGTCGTCGACGACCGATATCAAAGCAATATTCCGTCGATATACGCGCTGGGCGATGTCACCGGCGGACTTAACCTGACACCGGTCGCAACCGCCGAAGCAATGGCTCTGGTCAACACTCTCTATACCGATAAACCCACTTCGGTCGATTACGACTATATCCCAACGGCGGTATTCAGCCAGCCGAATATCGGCACTGTGGGGTTGACCGAATCCGAAGCCAAGGAGCGATATTCCGATATCGAGATCTATAAATCGGTTTTTACGCCGATGAAACACACGCTGTCCGGTTTCGATGAAAAAACGATGATGAAAATGATCGTCAGAAAAAGCACCGACCGGGTCCTAGGCATCCACATGGTCGGGCCGGAAGCCGGAGAAATCATACAAGGCATGGCAGTCGCAATTCGGGCCGGCGCGACCAAGGCCGTCTTCGACTCGACGATCGGTATTCATCCGACTGCAGCCGAAGAACTTGTCACGATGCGTAAATCTGTAGGCTGAAACGTGAATTTAAGAACGATGAATAACTTCTTTAGTAAGTCTTTGGCAACAAGCGGGCATGAAGACACTGTTGAGTCGAGCCGTTTTCAAAAAACGTTCAGGGGACCCTAAAAGAGTTCTAAAAGGGGTCAGGTTACTTTTTGATTAATAGTAATCGCTAATAAAAGCCCCCTCCTTTTCTATGTAAGCTCTTGCTAACCGGTTTCGAGAAGCTAGAGCTTCTCGTTCCGCATTCCCAAGCAAAGAGCTTGGGAATGAGCGGAAATAAGGAAGTTATTTACGACCATATCCATAGTACATCCAGCCCGATTCCGATAAGATAGCGCCCACCGAAGTCACTCGTCCCTCACCGATAGCCCTGCAACCTCCAGCAGTGCTTTGATATTTATTTTTAGCTATACCTTTCGTACTTCAAATTTCGGCAGTGCCTGAGGAGGCGTGCGGCAAAGGCTTTGCCAGCATGGAACTGGCATAGAGCCTACAGGGGTGTATTCACGGCGTCCTTTGACGGACACCCCGATGCCGAATTTTGATCTACGATGAGTATTATTTTATAACCGAAGAATGTTAAAGCCAGGTTTACAGACCCAAAGGCCTAGACTGAAATGAAAAAGGTTTTTCATGCCCGGATTTTTTTCTAAACAACGTATAACCGCCTCTCCCGACTACAACCGCTGGCTGGTACCGCCCGCCGCTTTGTCGGTGCACTTGTGCATCGGCCAAGCTTATGCATTCAGCGTATTTAACGAACCTTTGACTCGGGTGATCGGCGGTTCGGCTTCCTCGCCGGACGACTGGAAATTGACCGAGCTGGGCTGGATTTTCAGTCTGGCCATCGTGTTTCTGGGAATATCGGCCGCATTCGGCGGCAAGTGGCTCGAAAAAGTCGGGCCGCGCTTGACGATGTTCGTGGCCGCGTGTTGTTTCGGCGGCGGTTTTTTGATTTCGGCATTCGGCGTTTTTCTGCATCAAATCTGGTTACTGTATTTAGGCTATGGCGTCATCGGGGGCATCGGTCTCGGTTTGGGCTATGTCTCGCCGGTATCGACCTTGATAAAATGGTTTCCCGACCGGCGCGGCATGGCGACCGGTATGGCGATCATGGGTTTCGGCGGAGGCGCGATGATCGGCGCGCCGTTGTCGGTATTGCTGATGGATTATTTCCAATCGACCGTTTCGGTCGGCGTGATCGAAACATTTTCGGTTATGGGTGGTTTATATTTCTTATCGATGACGATCGGCGCATTGACGATTCGCACGCCGCCGGAAGATTGGCGACCCGAAGGCTGGAAACCGCCAGTACTGCGTAACAAGATGATCACGCATCGCCATGTCCATATCGATCAGGCCTTGAAAACGCCGCAATTCTATTTGCTGTGGCTGGTTTTGTGTTTGAATGTGACGGCAGGTATCGGCGTTTTGGGGCAGGCTTCGGTGATGATTCAGGAAATATTCAAGGGACTCGTCACGCCGGCGGCCGCGGCCGGTTTCGTCGGTTTGTTAAGTCTATTCAACATGGGCGGACGTTTTTTCTGGTCTACCGTGTCCGACTATATCGGGCGCAAGAGCACTTATTTTGTATTTTTTGCCGTCGGCGCCGGGCTTTATGCGGTTGTTCCTTCGGTCGGCATGGCCGGCAATATCGCCTTGTTCATTCTACTTTACGCGGTTATTTTGAGCATGTACGGCGGAGGCTTTTCATCGATTCCCGCTTATTTGGCCGATATTTTCGGTACGCGTTATATCGGCGGCATTCACGGCCGACTTCTAACCGCTTGGTCGACGGCCGGCGTGTTGGGCCCGGTTTTAGTCAACTATATCCGAGAATTTCAGATCGCCCAGGGCATCGCAAAAACCGATGCCTATAACGTCACGATGTATATCATGGCGGGAATTTTACTCTTGGGCTTTTTATGTAATTTATTGATCAAGCCGGTACATGAAAAGCATTATATGCAACACGATGAATTCGACGAACTGGACGGCGCTTATCCGCTCGATGAATATCGGAACACGAACCCTTCAACATTAACGAAAACCGCTTCGTGAGCCGCCGATGAAAAACAGCAAACCTTTTAAACCCGGCCAATGGGTTCTGTTGCTAGTATACTGGCTTTATGTCGCCATTCCTTTAGCTTGGGGTGTTTGGTCGACATTGCGTAAAGCGATGGTTTTATTTAATTAACCTGAGTTCGGGTTAAGAAACCGAGCATTTGATAAACCCACGGATCACCAGGAAACCCGACATGAAAAGACATTTATTTAAATCCATCCTGCTAATTATACTTTTGAGTGCAGCAACCCTAGTACCGGCTACGACTTATGCGCAAAAACCGGATTGGCAGGATTCCGGCAAACCTCAGAAATCTAAAGACAATTTCAAGAAGGGCGATAAACGTCAACACGATCAACCGCGCGGCGGTGGCGATAAGCGCCAATCCGGAACTGAACGCCATAGCGCCGGCTCGTCCCGTCAAGACAGAGGAGCCGACATCAGACAGGGTGATTATTTCGGCGACCGGCAGCGCATTATAATCCGCGATTATTACTCCGAACAATTCCGTAGAGGTCACTGTCCTCCAGGGCTCGCAAAGAAAAACAACGGTTGCCTGCCGCCGGGTCAAGCCAAAAAATGGCAAGTCGGCCGGCCACTGCCACGAAATGTCGTTTTCCATGATCTACCGCCGGCTGTCGCTTTGGAGCTCGGCCCTCCTCCCGCCGGTCACCGGTTTGTCCGTGTGGCATCGGACATTTTAATGGTTACAACCGGCACGGGCATGGTAATCGATGCGATTCAAGATTTGGGCGGATTTTAAAAAGCTAATCGAATGAAAAGAATTTGCGTCTACTGCGGGTCAAGATCCGGAAAACGACCCGAATATACTCTTGCCGCACATCTTCTCGCGAAGGAACTTGCGCTCCATGGCATCGGCTTGGTTTACGGCGGCGCCCATATCGGGGTCATGGGACAACTTGCCGATGCCGTATTGGCGCAAAACGGAGAAGTCATCGGCGTGATTCCTCAAAACTTAGTGGATAAGGAAGTCGCTCATTACGGACTAACCGATTTGAAAATTGTCGGATCAATGCATGAACGAAAGGCATTGATGGCCGATCTTGCCGACGGCTTTATCGCTTTGCCTGGCGGACTAGGTACACTGGAGGAATTATTTGAGATACTGACTTGGGCGCAACTGGGCTTGCATCGAAAACCCTGCGGCCTGCTCAATATCGACGGCTACTACGACGGCTTGGTTTCATTTTTGGATCATGCCGTTGACGAACAATTCGTCAAACCGGTCGACCGGTCGATGCTGTTGATTGAAAAGCATCCAAAACAATTATTGGATGCCTTTTCAACCTATCGAGCGCCGTCGGTCGAGCAATGGCTTGGCCGGGAGGCCACGTAAAGATTGCATCCCTTTTGATTGAAAAACCGTCTAAGAATAAAAAGCAACGGTTCCAGTTAAGTTATTTTTTGCATATTCCTAAGCAAACTGAAACGGCTTTCTTGCTCTCAGATTAGTAAGAAAAACTATTTGAAGTAATCCCAAGGATACTCGGGTTTCAAAATTGGACGAAAACCGGCCGGCAATGGAAACGGAGCGGAAAGAAACTCATAAACGCCCACCAAGGTACGCGTAACCGTCATGCCCAAGCCGATAGCCAATCCCATCGGTATTCCGATTGCAGGACCCTGAGCCTGGCTCTCCTTGACCATGTTCCCCGGAATCTCGAGCACTCCGGTCGTCATCCCAGCTAATCCACGCAACGATTTGTCGGCTGCGGAATAAGCATTCGCGTATTGCGCAGAAAACATCATAAAAACTGTGAAAAAAACGATGACATATTGCCTTGGAATTTTCATATCCCCTCCTTATACAACATTTAAATTAAATAAATCCTATTGAATAACAGCATTGTTAATTCAGCCTTAACAGGCCAATACTGCAGCGAGAAATCAACATTATTGTTGCGATTGCAAATAGTTTTGCAACCCGATTCTATCGATTAACCCCAATTGCTGTTCCAGCCAATGCGTATGATCGTCCTCTGTGTCCTTTAGCATGCCTTCCAAAATTTCTCGGGTCTGATAATCTTGCGCCGATTCGCAAAAGGCGATGACCGACCGCAATGAGGCAATGACCTTTAATTCCAATTCAAGATCGTTTTTCAGCATATCCGAGACATTCGCACCTACCTTTAGAGGCTCGCGCTTCGATAAATCCGGCGTGCCTTCCAAAAATAAAATGCGCTTGATTAATGCGTCGGCATGGGCAGTCTCATCTTGCACTTCATGAGCAATGCGTTCGTAGAGTTTACCGAACCCCCAATTTTCATACATACGAGAATGAATAAAATATTGATCGATTGCCGTCAATTCGCCGGCCAATAATTCGTTCAAGCGCTCGATAACTTGACTATTACCTTTCATCTGTAGCTCCTTAATTCGTAACACATTGAACCGATGCAACAACTTAAACGGTTATGATAATGTCACAGGATAATACACTTACCGAAATAGTGTACACATAAATTAAAGCCGATCGTTTTAGATCTGCTTCGTGAACATTACGGTTAGATGATTTATTTAAGGTAGAAAACAATAGACAATAAAAAAGGCCTACGACCAAAGATCGTAAGCCTTTAATAAGTGGCGTCCCCAGGGGGGTTCGAACCCCCGTTACCGCCGTGAAAGGGCGGTGTCCTAGGCCACTAGACGATGGGGACTAAAACGGATCGGTATTTTATCAGAACCGATATCTGAACTTTTTTGTGCGAAATGGCGTCCCCAGGGGGGTTCGAACCCCCGTTACCGCCGTGAAAGGGCGGTGTCCTAGGCCACTAGACGATGGGGACTTAAGACGCTAATTCAATTGGTGGAGCCAAGCGGGATCGAACCGCTGACCTCAACACTGCCAGTGTTGCGCTCTCCCAGCTGAGCTATGGCCCCTCACTTGAGTCCGCATATTCTACAGGATTTTAAATTCTTGTCCAGCTTTAATTTAAAGACTTAATAAAATCCACGGCACGAACTAATCGCGCCAATGTTTTTTCGCGCCCCAACAACGCCAATGTCATATCGATCGGGGGCGACACCGAAGTCCCGCAAACCGCTACTCGCAGGGGCTGCGCGACTTTTCCCAAATTCAGCCCCAAGGTCTCGGCTAAATTGACGACAATTTGATGCAAAACCTCTCCCTGCCAATTATCCAGTCCGCTAAATTGATCATGCAACTGCTGCAAAACGTCCGCACTCTCCGATTTGAAATTCTTTTTTGCAGCCTTTTCGTCGTATTCATCGAAGTCCTTGTAGAAATAGCGACTGATCGTCGCCATTTCGACCAGGGTTTTACAACGCTCTTTCTGAACTTTGACTAACTCAACCAAATCCGGTCCGTCGGTAGGGTCGATACCCTGCTCGCCCATGTGCCAACTCAAATGCCGTGCGACATGAGCCGGATCCGAGTTCATGATGTATTGATGATTGAGCCACAATAACTTTTCCGGGTTGAATGCCGATGCCGACACATTGACGTCTTTTAGTTCGAAATACTCGATCATTTCGTCCAGGCTAAAAATTTCCTGATCGCCATGCGACCAACCCAACCGAACCAGATAATTCAATAGCGCTTCGGGTAAATAACCTTCATCCCTGTACTGCATCACGCTGACCGCGCCATGGCGTTTGGACAGTCTCGCGCCATCCGCGCCCAATATCATCGGCAGATGTGCATATTCCGGAATCGGGGCACCCAACGCCTTCAATATATTCATCTGTCTCGGCGTATTGTTTATGTGGTCGTCACCGCGAATCACATGCGTCACTCCCATATCCATATCATCGACGACGACACTGAGATTGTATGTCGGCGATCCGTCGGAGCGTGCGATGATCAAATCGTCCAATTCTTTGTTCGAAACGACAATATCGCCTTTCACCAAATCCCTGATAACCACCTCGCCATCATTCGGATTCCTAAATCGAATCACCGGCATGACGCCTTCAGATACGCCCGGAGTTTCCCGGCATTTACCGTTATAACGCGGTTTTTCCTTATTCGCCATCTGCTCGTTACGCAGCTGTTCCAGCTCTTCTTTACTGCAATAGCAATAGTAGGCATCACCCTGGTCGAGCAGTTGCTGTATGACGGCTTTGTAACGTTCGAACCGGTGCGTCTGATAGAAAGGTCCTTCGTCGTACTCCAAGCCTAACCAAGTCATTCCTTCCAAAATCGCATTAACCGATTCTTGCGTCGAACGCTCCAGATCGGTATCTTCGATCCTCAAAATAAAACGGCCCCCGTGCTTACGGGAATACAACCATGAGAAAAGCGCGGTCCGCGCGCCGCCGATATGAAGATAACCCGTCGGACTCGGGGCAAATCGTGTTTTTGTCGTCATTTGTTACTTATTCGTTTTCAATAAAATCTTTTTTGCATATTCATTTGGAATTTGCTTGGAAGCTCGCATGCGTATTGCCTGGTAGTTAAAACCCACACTACCCTTCGGCGCCTCATTTTTACCCAGAATAGCCAACGAAGCGCCATGGCCTTTTGCCGCTGCTTTTTCATACCATTGCGTGGCTTTTTTGACATCTTGTGGCATGCCTAAACCTCTATCGTACATTGCAGCAACTACGACTTCTGCTTCGAGCAGACCTTGCTCAGCCGCCTTAAGCATCCACCCGGCGGCTTGTTGCTCATCGACTTCAAAACCATCCCGACCCAATAAATATAAGGCACCCATTTTAGCTTGCGCAAGCGCATCGCCTTGTTCCGCCGAAGCCTGAACATATGATTTGGCACCGGCTTCTTCTGCATGAACTACACCTATTTCAGCTAAAACCAACAGGCAAGCTATCGTTGTTATTTTAATCATTCCTCTAACCTCATGCATCGATTAACGACAGAGTTGTTGATAAAATGCTTTCGGCAAATCAAATGTTTTACTTTTCGACCCGCCGAAACGAAACAACTCTCAGAACGAGTATTATTTCACGACATAGCCCTGAGAGGAATTAAACATTCGGTAAATTCAGAATTCAGCACTCTTCTTACTCCCTTTATACTCAAAAATTAGTTAACTTTATGAAGAAGGTATGGGGCGTGGCTAGCGAGACGACGGTCCTCGATAGACACATCCCATACCTTTTATTCTTAGACGGTTTTCCAATCAAAAGGGAGTAGAAAGGATTTACAACTCTTTTATACCTTTCGCACTTGAAATTTCGGCATTGCCTAAGGAGGCGCCAGGGTGTCCGACAAAGGCTTTGCCAGCATGGAGCTTGCATAGAGCCTACATGGACGTATTCACGGCGTCCTTTGGCGGACTCCCAGGCGCCGAATTTTGATCTTCGATGGGTATACCACCGAGCGAACCTTATCTCACGACTCGCAATTGACCATTAATATCTATTTGTCTTGAATAGCTATTTGTTCGAGAATACACCCTGAGAAGCAACCCGCGTAACTTAAATGACCGACCTTTACCGACTAAACGATATTCGTTTTCTTTACGTTGATAAGGTAGCACTCACACTGCCTTCGCTTAGCGTCAAAACCGGTAAAATCACTGCATTGATCGGCCCTAACGGTTGCGGAAAAAGCACTTTACTTAACATGCTGGCTTTTTTAGATTCGCCGCAGCAAGGCAGCATCAACTTCAAGGGTGAAACCGTTCGCACCAAAAAGCAACTGCAAGCATTAAGAAAGCGTGTTGGGCTACTAACCCAAAAACCTTACATGCTTCGGGGTACGGTGGCTGATAATCTAAAACTTGCGCTAAAATTACACAGCGTACCGAAACTGCTTTGGCAAAACAAAATTAACGAGGTTCTCAACCGTCTCGATGCCATTCATTTACTCAACCAGCAAGCCAATACGCTGTCGGGTGGGCAACTGCAAAAAGCGGCTCTTGCACGCGCACTAATTAACGATCCCGAGGTTTTGTTATTAGACGAACCATTCAGTTATTTGGATCAAGCCGCGAATAACATGCTTGAGGAGTTTATCCAAGATTACAGCGCCTCCACTCGTAACTTGATCTTTAGCACCCATAACCGGCTGCAAGGCTTAGCGCTTGCCGACGAAGTCATAACGCTCATTAACGGCAGCCAAGTTCAAACACCGTTACTAAACTTGTTTCATGGTCATCTTGACAATCATATTTTTAATACGGGTAAACTGAGTGTCGTTTTAACCGGGGACATCGAAGGATGTCGGCATATTTCGATCGATCCGCATGAAATTGTCTTGTCCAAAGAACCTTTTTGTTCCAGTATTCGCAATCAATATCCGGGACGCGTCACATCGATTTCGGAGGAAATGGGCAAGGTGAGAGTCAATATTTCAGCAGGCGAAATTTTTCAAGCTCTAATTACCTTCGAAGCGTTACATGATTTAAAGTTGCAATTAGGAGATGAAGTTTGGGTTAATTTTAAGTCGAATTCGATCGTAACATTCTGAGGTAAATATGCTTTTACATTTCTTATCTCATAAGCGAGTCCCTCTGTGTCAATATACCTGAGACACCGCCCCATGCATTAATTAGGGAACATTTTCGGAGAAAATCTCATGACTGACACAACCGTACAAGCTATTCCTCATGCCGCGGCGAACGAGGAGGACACGCAAGAGCCGTAGGGCGGCTGAAGTGTCCTCCGCGTTCGCCGCGGAACCTTCCCGCATCACCAGCGAAGTGCTTGAAAAGGCCGCCCGCCGGACGTTTACCGCCGAATACAAAGAGCGCATCTTGACCCAGGCTGATGCGTGTAGCGAACCGGGCTGCATCGGCAAGTTGCTGCGCACAGAGGGATTATATTCCTCACATCTCAGCAAATGGCGCAGCGAACGTGAGCAGGCCATCCGCGCCGGTCTATCCAAGCCGCGTGGCCGCAAACCTTCGGACAAGAATCCGTTAGCCGCTGAAAATGCTCGTCTGCAAGCCGAAATTCAGCGTTTGCAGGCATGCCTAACACAGGCGGAGGCTATCATCGATGTCCAAAAAAAACTTTCGCAACTGCTGGGCTTGTGCGAGATTCCAGCCCACACCGGGAGAGCATCATGAAGGCCACGCTTGAACTCAGCCGTGAGGTTGGCGTTAAGGCCGCCTGCGAGGCGCTCAACTTCAACCGTGCCTCGTTTTATCGCGCACAACAAGATCGCTCTTCGTGGCCGGTCGAACGTCCGCGCCCGCCGCTGGCACTGAGTACGGACGAAGAGCTACACGTCCTGGCGCATCTGCACAGCGAGCGTTTCATGGATTGCTCGCCTTATCAGGTCTATGCGGCGCTGCTCGACGAGGGCGTTTACCTGTGCTCCATCAGCACCCTCTATCGCATCCTGGTGCGCCACCAGGAAGTGCGCGAGCGCCGCAACCAGCTTCGTCGTCCCAACTACACCAAGCCCGAGTTACTCGCCACTGCGCCCAACCAAGTATGGTCATGGGATATCACCAAACTCAAAGGCCCGGCCAAATGGACGTATTTCTACCTCTACGTCATTATCGACATTTTCAGCCGCTGCGTGGTCGGCTGGATGGTAGCGCACCGCGAATCCACCGAGCTGGCTAAGCGACTGATTGGCGAAAGCTGTACTCGGCAAACTATCCGTGAAGGCCAATTGACTATTCACGCCGACCGCGGCAGCAGTATGACCTCCAAAGGCGTCGAGCAACTGCTGGCTGACCTGGGCGTGACCAAAACCCATTCACGGCCCCATGTCTCCAACGACAACCCGTATTCCGAGGCGCAGTTCAAGACCTTGAAATACCGACCGGGCTTTCCGGCTCAATTCGGCGCTATCGAAGATGCCAGAAGCTTTTGCGGAACGTTCTTCGACTGGTACAACCATGACCACTATCACTCCGGCATTGCACTGTTAACCCCGGCCAGCGTTCACAGCGGCCAAGCCGTCGAGATAGTTACGCAGCGCACGCAAGTCCTGCATGCCGCATTCGAGCGCAATCCGGAACGCTTCAAAAACCGCCAACCCCATGCCCAAGCCGTACCTGAAGCCGCTTGGATTAACCCGCCCCCTTCACGGACGGCAAATGAGGCTCTCGACCAGGAAAACTAAACTCACAATCTACACTAATTTTTTATTATGGGTGTCTCAAAATCATTGACATATACCGGTTGCCGAACCCTCAACAAAGCTCATAGCTCCAGGATGTTATTTGCCACGAAATCCTTAGCCATAAATACCTCCTAATTAAACGACGGCTATAGCAAAGCATAAACGCCATAGCCCGCTCACTAACCGGATGCCAGATAAAATGCGCCCTTATTGACTCTTTACATTTTTTATTTTTCATCAGCAGCAGTGACGACAACAGATTTGACGAAACACCTATCCCGCCGGCACTTCATTCGATGCCTTACCGCACTGAGCCTATCACCCTGGCTTCCCGGCTGTGAATCATTGTTTGCTCGACGAATTGCGATTGCCGCTCATGCTTGGCCCGGTTATGAATTCCTGTTTCTAGCCCAGCGCGAAAAATGGTTGGATAGCTCCTTAGTCGATTTGATGGAAACAACCTCTGCAACCGAATCATTAAGCGCACTGATCGAAGGCAAGATTGACGGTGCAGCATTGACACTGGACGAAGTTTTAACGACACGCGCATCCGGCTTGCCGCTTACCGTGGTTTTGGTATTTAACATTTCAGCTGGTGCGGATATGTTGTTAGCTAGACCATACATAGTAAAATCAGCCGATCTCAAGGGGCAGCGCATCGGCTTTGAAAAAGGCACGGTCGGCTCGCTATTGCTGCACAAAGCACTTGATGCCGCGGGCTTGTCAATGGCTGAAATCACAGCGGTTCCCTTGACAATCGACGCCCATTTTCAGGCCTGGCAACAGCAAAAAGTCGACGCCCTAGTCACATACGATCCGATTGCCAGCCGTTTATTACGCGAAGGTGCAACCAAGCTTTTCGACAGTCGAAAAATTCCTGACACTATTCTTGATGTGTTGGCTTTTCGAACCGATCGTTTAGACTTTAGTCGAGCACCAGCCATTCGCCATTTGGTCTCCGCCCATCTTAAGGCGCTTGAGCATTTGACCAAAAACCCACAAGATGCTGCATACCGAATGGCACCGCGCTTTAAATTATCGCCTGCTCAAGTGCTTGGCACATATAAGGGTTTAGTCATTCCCGATCGAAGCAACAATCGACGCTTACTGGAAGGGTCGTCTCCAATTCTGCTAGACAGCGCACGCAACCTTAGCATCTTCATGTACGAATCGGGAAAACTACCGCACGAGAACGACTTAACCGATTTGATTGACCCAAGCTACTTATGATTAAAAGCGAACTACCCGACCGTCCTCGGCCGATTGCAGCGCACCGACAATAATCCGGCAATTGGTCTTAGCGTCTTCAAGCGAAAGCGCGGGAGCCTTGCCGGTCAAAACGCAATCGCTGAAGTGTTCGATTTCCAAACGGAAATGATCGGCGATAGGGAGTATCTCCTCAGATTGCCGCCCTCCTTCCGTCCACCAGGAAATGACTGGAATATCGCCCGGATTTTGCCAAACGCCATGACATTTCAAACCGCCTTTTGTACCGACAACTTCGTATTCGCAGCGCCGCGCGCGTTCAAAGCTAAAATCGAAATGCGCATATTTACCGTCGCCGAAATCAAGCACACCGCTACTTGCGGTATCGGCGCCGCTTTCGATATATTTGGATACCGCCGTGACCGACTCCGGCATCCCGTCGAAAAACAACCTGAGCGAATGTATCGCATAGCAGCCTATATCCCACATCGCTCCGCCGCCCTGATCGATACTATCGGCGACCCGATACCTTCTGGCCGGTTTCATCATGAACGAAAAACTCGCACGCACCGTTTTAACCTCGCCGATCTCGCCGGAATGCACAATATCCAAGACCCGCGCATGCTGCGGATGAAAACGGTACATAAAGCCTTCCATCACGGTGACGTTATGACGATGCGCCGCAGCTTCTATCGCTTCGATATCCGAAACTTTCAACGCCATCGGCTTTTCGCACAATACATGCTTGCCCTTCTCGATCGCGCGCAAGGCCCACTCGGCATGTTCACGATTCGCCATCGGTAAATAAACCGCTTCGATTTCATCGTCATCGAGAATCGCTTCAGGGCTATCGTAAGCGCGAACACCTTGCTGATGCGGCGCATATTTCGCCAAGGTTTCCGCCGCAGCGCCGGGACGTCGACTGCCGATCGCGACCAATTCGGCATTGCTCGCGTCGACGATCGCCGGCATCAGCCGCTCGTTGACTCTTGCCGCGCCTAAGATACCCCAGCGTAATTTCTTGTGTTCGTTCATGATTCTCCTCCGTGTTTACTTATCAATATTCAACCATTCCGCCAATGCGGTCTTGATTGTTTCGGTTCTAATTTGGTGGCGATCGCCATCAAAATGCATTTCGGCAATTTCGGCAATTGCACCACGCCGCTGCCAAGCGATGTAAACCGTGCCGACCGGTTTCACCGAAGTGCCGCCATCCGGTCCTGCAATGCCGGTCACCGCGATTGCCCAATCGGCCTGACTGTGTTTCAATGCGCCGCCTGTCATCTCGCTCGCAGTCTCGGCGCTAACCGCGCCATAATTTTCGATCGTCTCGGCCCGGACGCCCAGCATTTGTATTTTGGCGGCATTGCTGTAAGTCACGAAGCCTCGGTCAAACCAAGCCGAACTGCCCGGTATTTCGGTAATCGCTTGTGCAATGCCGCCGCCGGTACAGGATTCGGCGGTTGTCAGCAGCCAACCGCGTTCCTTTAGACTCAACCCGACCACGCGAGCCAATGCGATGATTTCGTTCTCTGTATTTAATGGGACCAATGGGGCAAGACCTATCAATTAAGGATTTCTTGACAAATAACTTTCCGGAACCATGGGCTTTGTCGCGGGTTCGGTTAGCCTGCATTAAAAAATAAGAAAGTTATACCTTTCGCACTTCAAATTTCGGCAGTGCCTAAGGAGGCGCCGGGGTGCTCGGCAAAGGCTTTGCCAGCATGGATGCTGGCATAGAGCCTACATGGATGTATTCACGGCGTCCTTTGACGGGCCCCCGGTGCCGAATTTTGATCTACGATGAGTATATCTATGACTCAATCCTAAGATAAAATAATATCTATGAGTATAAAACAAACCAGCAACCAACACACCCCGATGATGCAGCAATATCTGCGCATCAAGGCCGACCATCCCGACACGCTCGTTTTTTACCGGATGGGCGATTTTTATGAACTTTTTTTCGACGATGCCAAAAAAGCCGCTCAGATTCTCGATATTACGCTGACGCAGCGCGGCCAGTCGGCCGGTGAGCCGATTCCGATGGCCGGCATTCCGTATCATGCCGCCGAAGGCTACATCGCAAAATTGTTGCGCCACAGCGAATCGGTCGCGATTTGCGAACAAATCGGCGATCCGGCGACTTCGAAAGGACCGGTCGATCGCAAAGTGGTGCGCATCGTCACACCCGGCACCGTTACCGACGAAGCCCTGCTCGAGGACCGTAAGGATAATTTGCTGGTGGCGCTGCATGTTGCCGATTCCAAATTCGGTATCGCCGCTTTAGATGTGACCAGCGGACGCTTTGTATTGCAACAACTGGATTCGGCCGATACGATGTTGAGCGAAATCGAACGTCTGGACCCGGCCGAGCTATTGGTCAGCGAAGATATCGCTCTTCTACAGGCTTTGAAGCAGCGCAAAGGCATTTGTAAGCGCCCGCCTTGGCATTTCGAGCCTGACAGTGCGCGTCAACTGGTATTGAATCAATTCAACACGCACGATCTATCAGGCTTCGGTTGCGAAAATATGCCGATCGCTATTGCCGCGGCCGGCTGTCTGTTGCAATACGTCAAAGACACGCAGCAAAGCGCCCTGCCCCATATTCAAGGCATTCGGGTCGAAAACAATTCCGAGGGCATTCAACTCGATGCCGCGAGCCGCCGCAATCTGGAACTGGACACGCATCCGACCGGCGAGCTGCGCTACACCTTATTCGGCGTACTCGACAAAACCGTCACAGCGATGGGCAGTCGTTGTCTGCGCCGCTGGATCAACCGGCCGCTCAGAGACCAAGCCATTCTGCAAAACCGATATTCGGCAATCGAATCGCTATTGTCCGAACGGCTTTTAGATGCTGTTCGCAATCAATTAAATGCGGTCGGCGACATCGAGCGTATCAGCTCACGAATCGCACTCAAATCGGCCAGGCCGCGCGATTTGATCGTGTTACGCAATACCCTGGCCGTTTTACCGACATTGCAGCCCTTGCTATCGAATACCGACAGTCCGGAGCTGATGCGCCTGGCCAAGCAACTCACCGAACAACCCGAGTTATCTGAGCTGTTGCAACGAGCCATTATCGACAACCCGCCTGTTCTAATTCGCGACGGCGGCGTCATTGCCCCCGGTTACCATGCCGAACTCGATGAACTGCGCAACTTAAGCCGCAATGCCGATCAATTTCTGCTCGATATGGAGGAGCGAGAAAAGGCTGCGACCGGCATTAGCGGCCTAAAAGTCAATTACAACCGCGTGCATGGTTACTATATCGAGGTTTCAAGATTACATGCCGAGAAAGTTCCGGCACACTACCACCGTAAACAAACGCTGAAAGGCGTCGAGCGCTACATTACCGAGGAATTAAAAACCTTCGAAGATAAAGTTCTGAGTGCGAAAGAAAAATCGCTGGCCTTCGAAAAATCACTATACGATCAATTGCTGAACAAGCTCGGCGAGTCATTAATTGATCTGCAGCAATGCGCGCAAGGACTCGCCGAACTGGATGTGCTGGCGGCATTTGCCGAACGCGCCGAAACATTGAATTTGACTCGCCCGCAATTGACCGATAAGCCCGGCATCGATATCGAAGGCGGACGGCATCCGGTCGTCGAGCAAGTCTCCGACATTCCGTTTGTCGCAAACGATCTTAAACTATCGCCTCAGCGCCGCATGCTCATCATCACCGGCCCGAATATGGGCGGTAAATCGACTTATATGCGCCAGGCGGCCTTGATCGTGTTGATCGCGCATATCGGCTGTTATGTTCCGGCCAAGGCCGCAACGATCGGCCCGGTCGATAAGATTTTCACCCGCATCGGCGCTTCAGACGACTTGGCCGGCGGACGTTCGACTTTCATGGTTGAAATGTCGGAAACTGCCAATATTCTGCATAACGCAACCGAACAAAGCTTGATATTGATGGACGAAATCGGCCGCGGCACCAGCACTTTTGACGGCTTGTCTTTGGCTTGGGCTTGCGCCGATCATTTAGCAAAAGTCACAAAGGCTTATACGTTATTCGCGACGCATTATTTCGAGTTGACGACTCTAGCGGACGAGCAAAAACCGATCCATAACGTGCATCTCGACGCAATGGAGTACGGCGACAAAATCGTGTTTCTGCATGCGGTCAAGGAAGGTCCGGCGAGCCAAAGTTACGGGCTGCAAGTCGCCTCACTGGCTGGTGTTCCGGCAACAGTGATAGACAAAGCCAAATTGAAATTGCAGCATCTCGAAAACAACACTTATTATCAAAACCAGACCGAATCGGGCAATCAGCAATTGGATTTATTCGCGACCCAAGAGTGCCATCCGGCAGTCTGTTTGATCGAGGAGTTAGACCCGGACAACTTGAGCCCGAGGCAAGCTTTGGATACGCTTTATCGTTTAAAAAAGATGGTGGAGTAATTTTAGGAATGGGCGAAAACATTATCGCGTATCGTGGAGCCAGGACGTTAGGCCGTTTTTCTCCATGCAAAGTTTGCACTTTTGCCGTTTATAGCGGCCAGTTCTGCGATAGAACCTCCAAAAAAGAATCATCTCGCCTTTTGACGGGAGCACCCCGCAGGTTGTCATTTTACTTACGAAAGAGACTCATTCGCTGTCTTCATGACTCCCATCCCCATCTATACCTTTCGCACTTCAAATTTCGGCAGTGCCGGAGGAGGAGGCGCCGGGGTAATCAGCCCCTCACTTAACGCGGGGTGAGGGACACCTACATGGACGTATTTACCCAGCATCTAAATAAGCCATAATTTTGAATCATTGCCAAAGACCTATGGAATTTAGGTGCTGGATTTAGGTGCTGGGTGAACGGCTTTCCTCGATAGACACATCCCATACCTTTTATTCTTAGACGGTTTTTCAATCAAAAGGGAGTAATAATCGCTTTGCTGCAATTTCTCTAATGCGCCGCTAGTCTCGAGATAATAATAAATACCGGCAACCGTCAGTAGCGCGGCCAACACCGCAAAGCCTATTTTCCACCCACTATAAGGCCGCTCGCCTTGCACTTTGCCGGTACGACCGTTGATTACAAAACGATAAGATTTATCCCGATAGCGAAACGCGGCCGACCAGACCGGAAGTAAACAATGCTTATAAGTCGTTTTGTCGTGCCTCGTTCTTGCCTGATGGATACGCTGATGATCGCCGCCGATGTTGCGCGCGATATCCCGGTAAATCACGCTATCCATGATTTGCTTGGCCGCATCGAAGCCTTCATCGAGCTCGACCTGATAATATTCGCTACGAAAACCGCTCAAATATTTTTCGTCGTAGGGCATCAGGTTGTAGAGATCCCAAGGCTGCAAGGCATCCAGAATCTTACGCGGCAGCGATTTGCTCGCGCCCACCAACACATCGTCGAAAAAACGCCGTACGCGACCCGAAACCGGCGTCCAGCGTATTTTAGGCACTCGTCGCATAACGGTGACGGTACGGTTATTTCGCACCACTTGAACCGGTACCGTGACGTAATAGACATCGCCTCGCTCGCCGACATAATCGGTCTCGGTGTCGCTATCGAAGGTCCAATAGGGCAAATAGACTCCGGTCAGCTTAGTATCGCTACGGGCATATTTTTTAACCGTATTAGGCGCGAACCATAGCTTCGCGATCCAGCGTTGAAACTGCTGTTTAGCTTCAGCTTCGCCGATTGCAAAAGGCAGCAGCGATTTCGGCTGAATCGGTTTGGCTTGCGCGGTTGCCGTCACGATCGGCGTGCCGCAAAACGGGCATTCGCCGGCATGAATGTGACTATCGAACTGAAACCCGGCGCCGCATTCATCGCAATGAATCTGCGCCTTAACCGTTTCAGCCTGAGGTTGAGCCAACTGTCTCAACGCTTGCTGCAGGTCATATTCCTGAATCGGCGCGGCGCTTGGCTCGATATGATTTTCGAATCCGCAATACTCGCAGACCTGATGCTCGGTACCGGGCGCATATTTCAAAATCGCGCCGCACTGCCCGCACGGAAAACGCTCGACACCGGGTTTTAAAGACGCCTTAAATTTAGGCACGGCAACTTTTCATAGCAATCCAATGTTATAAGATTCCATTGTTAGCGGTTAGCGGTTAACGGTTAACGGTTAGCGGTGAATAGTGAAATGATTCGACATTTTAACCACTTGTCAAGCTCTAATTTCCCCTTTCCCTTTCCCCTTTCCCCTTTCCCCTTTCCCCTTTCCCCTTTCCCCTTTCCCCTTTCCCCTTTCACCTTTCACCTTTCACCTTTCATCTTTCACCTTTCATCTTTCCCCTTTCACTACTATCTACTAATCGCTCTCTGCTAACTACTAACCGCTTTCAACCCGGCAACGGCGGAGGCACATGAACAAACGCCGCGGAAAACTCAGGCACTTGACCGGCCTGCTTCCATTGCGCCATCCCTGCGCTCCAAACCAAAGTGTCGCGATTGATTTCGCCGCTGCGGACTTTTTGCTCGATGACTTTTAGCTCGTAGGGGCCTTCCTGATGTCCGGCTATCGCAACGAAATAGGCCGTCGAAGTCGGAATCGGCGGCGGCGTAGCTTGCTGAGCAGACGGCTGCTCGGAGAGCGACTTGCCCAATTCGCGCGCGACCGCGAAACCCATTCCCATGCCGATGCCTTCGGAAGCGCCTCCTGACGGATTTTGCGCGGCCGCTGCCATCGCCTCAGCCGCCTGAAATTGCGTATAACGGTGAAGATCGCCGATGATGCCCATGCTGGTACGTTTGTCGAGCGCATTTTCAACTTCGGGCGGCAATGAGATGTTTTCTACCAACAACTGCAATACTTCGAGCCCGTATTCGGAAAATTCCGGCGCAATGCGTTCCGTGATATAAGCACCGAGCTCGTCGTAATTCGCGGCCAGATCCAAGGCAGGAATGCCCGATTCGCCGATGATGTCGGAAAAGCGCGATACGATCAGATTCCGCAATTGCGAACTGATATCATCGGTGCGGAAGTGCCCGCCGGTACCGACGATTTCCTTAATAAACGCTAGCGGTTCATTAATTCTGACCGAATAGGTGCCGAACGCGCGCAACCGCAATGGCCCGAATTCCTTGTCGCGCAACATGATCGGATTCTTCGTGCCCCATTTTAAATCGGTGAAGCGGCGCATGTTGAAAAAATAGACTTCGGCTTTGAACGGGCTTTTGAAACCGTGCGGCCAGCTTTCGAGCGTGGTCAGAATCGGCATATTACGGGTTTCGAGCTGATATAAACCCGGCTCGTAAAAATCGGCCACGCGTCCTTCGCTGACTAATATCGCCGTCTGCGACTCGCGAACGGTCAGCATTGCGCCGTATTTGATTTCATTCCCGTAGCGTTCGAAGCGATATACCATCGTATCACTGGAACTGTCGGTCCATTCGATCACATCGACGAATTCGCCGAACAGCTTGTTCCAAAAACCCATGTTTGTGCTCCTACTCTATTTGGATTCTATGCCTATCTGTATATGAATACGCGCGAAATTATTTCTTGAATCAACCAATCAACTTCAAACCCGGCGGCAGGGCTTCGCCGAAGATTTGTTTCTCTTCTTTTTCGTCGAGTTCCTTCAGCGTTTCGACCATCGCAATCCACGACGTCGGTGCCTTGGCCGCTTTCAATTGCTCAATGATTTCGAAGCGTAACGCGTCGTCGATATCACGACTTCTATCGCCGCTCATGCGCGCGATCAGCGTCGCGGCAAATCCGGCCTGGGGCGTTTTTTTCCAGTCGACTCGCATGACCTGTTTCAGCCAGACGGATGCCATCGCGGGCGGTACGATGTTATGACTACTACCGTGAAACGGAATCCTCGCGCCGATTCGGCCGACCGCCCACCAGGTTTGCTCGGACTCGCCCGGACTTTGCAAACGTTTCAACAACCATTCGCCGAGTTGAATTTTTTTATCGACCGACAAACGTTCGAGCACGGCAGCAAGGCGCACGATGTCGTCATAAGCTCGTGTCTTGAGCTGTTTCGCAACGGCCGGTTGTCGCGCCGATGCCGGACTCAAATACTTAGCGATATCGTCGAAAATCTTTTCCTGTTTGGCCGCATCGAAACCGCCGGCGACACGCCGCCAGAGCGTCCACCACTCGCTCCATATTTGCGCTTCATTGACGTATTGAATCGATTGATCGTAAATCTTCCATAATTGTTCGACGCGCCAATCATCGAGCGGATAACCGAAGCCGGGACGCAGACAGAAACCGGTCAGGCTCAACCAAACCCGTTCGTGATTTTCGGAACGTTTGCGGTATTTGATGCCGTCGAGCAAAGCGCCGAACAAGCCTCGCAATAACGGCGTCTCCCAGTCGGCGCGAGAGCCAAGTAGTTTTTCGAGATCGGCACGCAAACTTTTGACTGCTTTCGGATTAATTTGTTTGGACTTGGAACCGAACACAGCCTGCACCAACTCGACCGCCCTGTCGAATTGCGCCGGCAATTCGGCCTGAACGCCCGCGCCCGCTTTTTTGCGGATTTGAAATTCAACGTCCCAACGCTTGCTTGAGTCTTGCACCGAAACGCACTGAATCTTAAGCGTGCCGACTTCAGTTTGCATAACGGCTAATCGAACAGTCACTTCGGAAGTAGACGGTTTTGCTTGTTTGGTTTCGAGCGACCTCTCGTCTCCTGACAACGCGACCGCCAGCGGCGGCAGCGAATGAAAACGCTCATCGTTGATCACAGCCAACTCGCCTGGCTTATATTCAGTGTCGCCCGTTGTCGAAGCCAGATGGAAGCGCACAGGCTGCCCCAATCGCAACGCGAATTGTCGATCTTGTAAGACAACCTCGTGCCCCTCCTCGCTGCCGCGCGGCAAGATACAGACACCTTTCTGTTCGCCGCGTTCGGTATCGACAATCAAGAAATAACTGCGCGCCGCACCGCCACCGATACGGACTTGTTTATTTCGCCTTGCCTGCGCGTAGCTAACCGCACCCAACGCAACCGACAATTCCGGATGCTTGTTTTCGAGCTGCTTCGGCGCACCACCTCGCCAGGATGCAATCAAATCGAGAATCCGCTGGGTCAGCGGGCGGCTACGAAACACGCCGCCGTTCAGCAACAAGGCATCCGGCACGGCACCCTCGCCGTTCAAAGCATCGAGCGCGGCTTGGTTATGCAATTTCAAAAACGCTGCGATATGTTTGCTGACCGCCGGTTCCGCCGCATAAGGCAGGCCGAATTCGACGACTCCGCTGCGCTTACGGTCCGGTAAGTCGTTCAAGCCCGATAACGGAAAGAAACCATCCAACGCGATGCTCCGCACTTCATCGCGCGTCAACATTGCCGAGCGCGTGCCGCCGATCAATTTCGAGCCGCCGCCGAGCAGCGTGACGCCGAGTTGTTCAGGCGCCTCGTCGGCCAAGAGCTTTTCCTTGACGATGCGGCATTGCTCGATTAGTTGCGACATATCCGCCGCCGACAGACGCTTACCGCCGCCTATTATGCGTTGTTCGGCCAGATGCGCGAGTGCCAGATCGATGTTATCGCCGCCGAGCATTAAATGGTCGCCGACGCCGATCCGCGTCAGTTTCGGTTCCGGTTCGGCCGGCTCGACCTTGATCAGCGTCAAGTCGGTCGTGCCTCCGCCGACATCGCAAACCAACAGCAAACGCACGTCGGCCAATTCTTGCTTGATCCTGCCGTCATGACGCCGGAGCCAGTCGTAACAAACCGCTTGCGGCTCCTCGAGTAACTTGACTTGCATGAGCCCAGCCAATTTGGCGGCCTCGATCGTCAGAGATCTTGCTCCTTCGTCGAACGAAGCCGGAACGGTTATGACGATATCCTGATCTTCGAGCGGCGCGTCCGGAAATTTGTGTCGCCAGACGCTACGGATATGCGCCAAATAACTCGCGCTGGCTTCGAGCGGAGACACTTTTGAAATGTCATCACTACTGCCCCATGGCAAAACGTCCGCAGTATGATCGATCGACGGATGCGACAGCCAGCTTTTCGCGCTGGTCACGAAGCGACCCTGCGTTTTCGCGCCGAGCACACGCGCAGCTTCGCCGATTACAGCCTTGTCTTCGGTCGGCAAGAACGCCAAGTCTGCCTCGGACAATTCGCCTTCGGCCGGATGGTAACGCACCGACGGCAGCAACGGCCGCGCCGCGACTTCACCCGGAGAGACCAATTGTTCAATGTCGAAAATTCGGATTTCGGAGGCTGTTGGATCGGCATGCGCGTAGGCTACGACCGTATGCGTCGTGCCGAGGTCGATACCGACCAGAAATTGAGGATTTTGTTTTTGCACGGTGTGTTTACTTGTCAAGGCATTATAGACGGCTTTATTTCTTTTCCCTCGCAGTGACGCAAGGGCGCAGAGAGTTGAAGCTTAATTCTTGTTTCTATGCTTCCGTAGCCAAAAGCTACCCATGAGAATGTATACTCATCGTAGATCAAAATTCGGCACAGGGGGTTCGTCAAAGGACGCCGAGAACCCAGACCTAAATTATCCAAGACAATTAACCATGACCAATAGGCTATGGAATTTAGGTGCTGGGTAAATACGTCCATGTAGGTTCTATGCCGAGCACCCCGGTGCCTCCTTAGGCACTGCCGAAATTTGAAGTGCGAAAGGTATATCCAGACACGTTGGTTAAACGTGTTTTCTCAGCGCCCCTGCGCGAGATAATTTTCCGGTTCCCACGGCTCTCCGAGGGAACCCATACCCGAGTCAATCCTCTTCGCCGGCCCGAACGTCGAACTCCACTTTCCAACGCTTGTCGTCTTGACGCGAGACCGCATGCAATTCGAGGGTACCGACTTCGGTCACGGCCGAAGTTAGATGCACCGGAACAACCTCCCCGACTCTTCTTCCTTCTTCAGGCAAAGTAATCTCGATTTCATCCAACTCTTCGAGCTCTTCATCGATCCAATACTCCAACCGGGTACCGACTTGGTCCTCGCGGCGTGTATTCGAGCTGAAAAAACGGAATCGTACAGGTTCGCCGATGACTAATCCGAATTCGTCATCGGGCAATGTTGCTTCAGTGCCTTCTTCCATGCCGAACGGTGCGATACACAGCGCTTCGATCTCGGGCGGCATACCCGGCACCGCAGGCATTGCGCTTTCAATACCGACATAATAAGAAGCCGCCGTGCCGCCTTTGATCCGAACGCCTTTACCTTTGCGCACATAACCATAATAGGCGGCTCCGCGCGCGACCGCTAGATCGAGATCGGCACCTTCTAGCAAGCGCGCTTCGGGCGCTTGCTCTCCAGTCAACCAGCTGTTTAGAACCTCCATCAAGCGCTCGGCCAGGGGCACGGCTTTTAGTACGCCGCCATTGAACAACACAGCAGTCGGATGTAAAAACGATGCATGCTCTGGCAGATTGATATCTTTTAAGTCGTCGGTTGCGTTAAGTTGTTTGGCCAAAAACGCCGACAAATGCCGTGTGATACCGGCATCCTGCGCATAAGGTAAGCCCGCCGTACGCAGCCCGCCACGAGGACGGCTGATCGGACGGTCGGCGGCAGAGACTCGCGGAAAGAAGCCTTCTATCAACACATTATTGATTTCATCGCGCGTCAATTCGGTACGCAACGAACCGCCGATTAACGACGAACCACGATTCGGAACGACCAAAGGCATCACATCCAACGAGGGATCGTTGAAAATCTTTTCTTTCGCTTCGCGGCAGCCATGGGTCAAGGCTTGAATTTGCCAGGACTCCAAACGCTTTCCGTCCTTTTCGAGCTTGGCTTTGACGGTATAAGCCAAGGCCAGATCCATATTGTCGCCGCCGAGCAAGATATGGTCTCCGACCGCGACTCGCGTGAGTTCCAAATTTCCGTCCTGTTCGGTAACCGCGATCAAGGACAAGTCGGTCGTACCGCCGCCGATATCGATTACCAATATAATATCGCCGACCTCAGTTTGCTTTCGCCATTCTCCGTTACTTCTTTCGATCCAGCTATACAATGCCGATTGTGGCTCTTCGAGCAAGAGTGCTTGTTCCAAACCGAGAAAACGTGCCGCTTCGACAGTCAATTCGCGAGCCGCAGGATCGAACGACGCCGGCACCGTAATTGTCAAGTCTTGACTAGCCAACGGCGCATCGGGGTGCTGTTGCGTCCAGGCATCGCGTATGTGCTGTAAATAGGCGACGGTCGCTTGAAAAGGCGAAACCCGCTCGACTTCTTCAGGCGCCTCAGCCGGCAAAATTGGCGCCTTACAATCGACTCCGGCATGGCACAGCCAACTTTTCGCACTAGAAACCAGCCGAATCGGGGCTTTACTCCCTAAACTGCGAGCGATCTCGCCGACTAAAAATTCAGGTTTCGAGGTCCAAGGCAAAGCCGTCGAACCTTCCGCCAATTCGGAATGATGCGCCTGATATAAAAAAGACGGCAACTGCATCAATTCCTCGACCGCACCCGGCGAAGTTAACTGAGGTATCGCCATGACTTCTTGAGCATGACCATCTTCATCGCTTTGACTTAAATCGACATAAGACAACACGCAATGCGTCGTGCCTAAGTCTATCCCAACCGAAAAACGAGGCCCTGTACTTTCATTCGTCATGACTTCGACATCATTACTTTCTTCAGTGTTATCATCTAACGACTCTGTTTCATTCGACTCTATTTCTTCGTTCGATTCTATTTCGTTCCCTTCGGCCTGTAATACTTCAGTTTTCGACTCTTCAGTCTCAGGCTGCCCTCCCTGAGCTCCTTCAACCTGTTGCTCCTCTTCTTGAACCTCTTCTATTTGAGATTCTAAATCGGCTATGTTTTCATTAGCTTTATTCGATTTGAAGAGATCCTTGTTCGAATTTTCCGGTTTCAAATGTCCAAATAAACTTTTCATAATTCTACCTCGGCCGGTGCGATAATCTTGGCATTATGCCCCGCAGTCAATTTAGGGAGACGTATTTCGGCCGCTTGCCAACCTCTATGAATCAAAGTTCCGGTAAACGGCGCTTCGCCGACAATGTTGCCGGTCAATCTAATCGACGCGGCATCGAATCCTTTTGGCAAAGTCACTTTATTTCCTTCTTGACCTTCATGGACGGCCACGAGTTTAAAATGTTCGTTGATCGCCTTATTGCAGCCTTCATGAACAACCCTTGCGGCCACACCGATATCGGCGTCATTGTAAGCGGTAATATCTTCTTTAATGAAGTCGATGAAGCGGGCTTCTTTTTGTAATAAACTCAACAATTGTAAAGCCGCATCCGGCGTTGCTTCTTTTAATACGACCGGCTCCGGCGCCGGCGCTTGAACGACTTTTTCGACTTCGACGATCTTCTCGACGACTTTGACTTCAGGCTCGGGTATCTTGACGGTTTCGGCCAACGAGGCGGCAGACTTGCGTAAGGCTTCCTCAAGCAGTTTTTTTCTACCTCTGGCGATTCCGATCAACATGACTATCAACAACACGATCAGCAAAATCGCTAATAAAGCCACCGTTCCCGCCAAACAAACATGCCATAAATCGAAGGTTGTCGGCTTTAGGGTTAAATCTATCGTATAGGTCGTATTCATAATATCCGTACTAATTTAATTATTGTTGTCCGGCTTTTCGCGCGGATTCGATGAACATCATTTCTCTGAGCACGTCGCGCGTGGTTTGAATGCGCATTTGCTTTAAATGCCGGTCGGCAATCACTTCAGGTACTTTTTCCTGGAGATACACATTTCTCATATCGGCCAGAACATTCTCGCATTTCTTAACGATGGCTTCGGTACCTTTTCTAACATCTTGCGGCTTTGCCGAAACAACTTGTAATTCGTTAGCAATACATTTTTTATAATGATATTGCGACTCTTGAATTTTTTTGATCGTCGCGTCGGATAGCGAGGTGTTATGCCATTCGTTTTTGGCATCGTCCGCTTGTGCGGATAAGGAAATGAAAGCCAACGCTATTATTAAAACCTGTTTCATCGTATTTCCCGTCTCAATTGAATAGTTATGACAAGATTTTACGCGAACAGACGGCAAATGAACAACAAAGCAAGAATCGCCAAGATTTCAAATGCTGTAATAGACCTGTTTACTATACCTATCGCACTTCGAATTTCGATTGTGCCCGAGGAGGCACCGGGGGTTTTCGGCACCAGGCTTTAAAGCGCTTCCTGTAGATGCACGCTTACAGTAAAATAATCGTTTTTCTTAAATTACCCCATGGACGCAACTCCTACATTGAAGCGCATCGCCGTCACTCCCGGCGAACCAGGCGGTATCGGCCCCGATCTTTGTATCATGCTGGCACAACAAAGCCATGCCTGCCAACTCGTTGCGATCGCCGACCCCGATTTGCTGATGCAACGCGCGGAATCACTAGGTCTTAAACTCGAGATCAAGTCATTCGACCCGTTATCGGAACTCGTCGAACAAAGCGCAGGCTCTATCAGCGTCTTGCCGGTTAAAATGAATGTACCGGCGCAAAGCGGGCAACTTAACATGGAAAATAGCCGCTATGTCCTCAAAACAATCACGCGCGCGGCAAAAGGCTGCATCGAAGGCTCGTTCGATGCGATGGTCACAGGTCCTGTGCATAAGGGCGTCATCAACGATGCGGGCATTGTTTTCAGCGGTCACACCGAATATATTGCCGGCATTACCGGCGGGCATCCGGTCATGATGTTGGCGACACCGGGACTCCGAGTCGCGCTAGTCACGACCCATCTCCCGCTTGCCGATGTCGCCGCGGCGATTACGCATAACCGGCTAAGAAGCGTTCTACGCATCCTGGCCCAAGATCTGCAGACGCGCTTCAATGTGGCCAATCCGAAAATACTGGTCTGCGGCTTGAATCCCCATGCCGGCGAAAACGGCCATTTGGGACTGGAAGAGAAAGAGATCATCGAACCGGTATTGGAAAATCTACGCGAACAAGGCCTCGACCTAATTGGCCCGCTCCCGGCCGATACGTTGTTTACGCCAAAATATCTCGACACGGCCGACGCCGTATTGGCGATGTATCACGACCAGGGATTGCCGGTGTTGAAATATAAAGGCTTCGGCAACGCCGTCAACATCACATTGGGTTTACCGATTGTACGCACCTCGGTCGACCACGGCACCGCGCTCGATCTGGCCGGAACAGGTTCTATCGACACGGGTAGCATCGAATATGCCTTGGCAACGGCACTGGCAATGTCCTCATCTTCCCCAATCCGTACCCATGACGCATAAAGCCCGCAAACGTTTCGGCCAGAATTTTTTAACCGATTATTCGATCATCGAAGAAATTCTCGGCAATATACAGGTCCGCCCGGGCGAACACTGGGTTGAAATCGGCCCCGGGCAAGGCGCGTTGACGGCGCCGCTATTGGACCATGCCATCCGGCTCGATATCGTTGAACTGGACCGCGACCTAGTGAGTCTGTTGAAAAAGAAATTCGGCGACAATGAACGCTTGACGATTCATAGCGCCGATGCATTGAGTTTCGATTTCCAAGCGCTTGCGGCGGACGGCAAACCGCTTAGAATCATCGGTAACCTGCCTTACAATATTTCCACGCCGTTGCTATTTCATTTATTGGAGAGCACATCCTGCATCGCCGATATGCATTTTATGCTGCAGAAAGAAGTCGTGGATCGGATTTGTGCCGAGCCCGGCAGCAAGAAATACGGACGATTGAGCGTCATGGCGCACTATTATTGCGCAGCGGAACATTTATTCGACGTCCCGCCGGAAAGTTTCGACCCCGCGCCGCAAGTAACCTCATCGATTATCCGTCTGATTCCTCATAACAAGCCCCCGGTTTCGGTCAATTCAGTCGAAGAGTTGAATCAGGTTGTCGTTCATGCCTTCTCTCAACGCCGTAAAACGATTCGCAACTCATTAAGGAATTTGCTTGACGAACAACAAATAGCAGAACTCGGCATCGACCCGACCGTGCGCGCCGAAACATTGTCACTGGAAGACTTCGCGGCCTTGAGCCGCAACCTAAAAAAAGACACCGAATAAACTGCGACAATCCGCCACGCGACAATTTGCCACATTTTCAAAGCCGGATATCTTGCATAAACTATGCACAACTCTTGAGATGCAAACTTTCAAATACTGCTATTTTTTTAAGAGCTTATATCCTTCTAATATCCTTTATGCGGCTTTTTAGCCGCATTTTTTTTGCCCGAGACTTTTTCGAAGGCTATGTTCGCGTTAATAGTTGAAGTGAATCCTACACCAATCTCGAAACTTGAAGACTGTAGGATACGCTGTGCGTACCACCCGTAGTTTAACGTGTCCTAATTTGTTGCCTTGTGCCGACATTAGGTACGCGCAGCGTACCCTACAATTTACATTGAACTTTTAAGTGCTTCCGGTAGTGGTGGTGTTTTCAACTATTACCGCATACATAGCCTTTTCGAAAGACAGTATGCACAACTTACAGGTCAAACAAGCCTAAATGGGTCCACTTCCGGAACATCGATCGGTACCGATTCCACCTTCCAAATCTCGCGGCAATACTCGGCAATCGTTCGATCCGATGAAAACTTACCGGATCTCGCCGTATTCAGCACCGACATCTTATTCCAACGCATTCTGTCGCGGTAAACCGAATCGATGGAATCTTGGCACTCCCGATACGCATTGAAGTCGGCCAATACCAAATAAGGATCGCTGTAGATCAGATTATCGGTCAAATCACGGAACAAACCGGTATCGCCGTGCGAAAAAAAACCGTTTCGAATCAGATCGATGGCATCTTTCAAAATCGCATCTTGCTGATACGCGTCATTCGGAGCATAACCCCGCTCATAAGTTAAGCGCACCTCTTCCGCTGTCATGCCGAATAAAAAGAAATTTTCTTCACCGACTTCCTCGCGAATTTCGATATTCGCTCCATCCAACGTTCCGATAGTTAATGCCCCATTCATCGCAAACTTCATGTTGCCGGTTCCGGAAGCCTCTTTTCCGGCCGTGGAAATTTGCTCCGACACCTCGGTTGCGGCATAAATCTGCTGACCGTTCGTGACATTGAAATTCGGCAAGAACACAACCTTGAGACGGTCTTTCGTCGCCGGGTCGCGATTGACGACCCGCCCCACCTCATTAATCAGCTTAATAATAAGCTTGGCCAAATGATAGCCCGGCGCCGCCTTGCCGGCGAATATGAAGGTGCGCGGATGAGTATCGAAATGCGGATCGGTTTTCAGCTTCCGGTAAAGAGCAATCACATAAAGAATATTCAAATGCTGTCTTTTATATTCATGAATGCGCTTGGCCTGCACATCGAAAATCGATTCCGGATCGACGCTGACGCCGGTGCGCTTATAGAGATTCAGCGCGAAATCATGTTTATTGAGCCGCTTGGCATCGTCCCAACGATTTAAAAATACCGCATCGTCCGAAAAGCGCTGAAGATCTTGCAGTTTTCCCAAATTTCTCACCCAGGTATCTCCGATCGCTTCGCTAATGACCTTACTGAGCCTCGGATTACATAATGCCATCCAACGCCTTGGCGTCACGCCGTTGGTTTTATTGCTAAATTTCTCAGGCCAAAGACTATAAAAATCCTTAAGCACATCGCGCTTGAGCAGTTCAGTGTGCAGCGCCGCGACACCATTGATCGCATGACTGCCGGCACAAGCCAGGTGCGCCATACGCACCATTCTTGCCCCGTTTTCGTCGATCATCGACATTCGGATGACTTTGGCGGTATCGCCGAGACATTGCGCCCTGACTTGTTCGAGAAAGCGACTATTGATTTCATAGATGATCTCCATCAATCTCGGCAGCAAACTTTCCATCAATTCCACAGGCCAACATTCCAATGCCTCCGGCAACAGCGTGTGATTGGTGTAGGCGAAAGTTCGTCTCGTCACGTTCCAAGCCGTGTCCCAAGACATATCGTGCTCATCGACCAACAGCCGCATCAGCTCTGCGATCGCAATGGCGGGGTGGGTATCGTTCAATTGCACGGCGAACTTTTCATGAAAATGCTCCAAACGGATGCGCTGGGTCTTCATGATGCGCAGCATGTCTTGCAATGAGCACGAAACGAAGAAATATTGCTGCTCCAAACGCAACTGCTTACCCTGTAATGGTCCATCGTTCGGATACAAAATCTTGGTCAAGTTTTCCGAAGAGACCTTTTCTTCGACCGCGCCGTAATAATCGCCTTGATTGAAACGCTCGAAATTGAACGACTCGGGCGCGACTGCCTGCCACAAACGCAAGGTGTTCGCGGCATTGTTGCGGTAACCCAAAATTGGCGTGTCGTACGGCACGCCCTTGACCGACCAGCCAGGAATCCAATTGACGCGCGTTTCGCCGTTTTCGGCAACATAACGCTCGGTATGCCCGCCCAACTTGATTTCGACCGCCCATTCCGGGCGAACAATCTCCCAGGGATTGCCTCGAAACAACCATTTATCGGTCTTTTCCACCTGCCAGCCGTCGAAGATGACCTGCTCGAAAATTCCAAATTCATAACGGATGCCATAACCGACGGAAGGAATATTCATTGTCGCCATCGAATCGAGAAAACAGGCCGCCAAACGCCCCAAACCGCCGTTCCCTAGGCCCGGCTCCGGCTCTTCCCCGAGCAAATCGTCCAATTTCAAGCCTAGTTCAGCCATGGCCTGAGTAACCAATTCGGTCATGCCCAGATTCAATAAATTCGATGCCAAATGCGGCCCCATCAAAAATTCGGCCGACAAATACGCCACGGTGCGCGATTTTTTTTCGACATATTCGGTCGCGGTACCGACCCAGCGTGCCATCAGCATATCCCGCACGGTATAGGACAAGGCCATGTAATAATCGAAGGTGCTGGCCAATGCCGGAAATTTGCCTTGCACATTGGCTAAATTGCGAAAGAAGTTTCGCTTGATGTCATCGGTGGTCAATGGGTAATGATTTTGTTTCATAGTCATCGTTCTCGTTTATAGTGAACAGCCTATCAAATAAAAAGCAATACTAATGCCATGACAGGCCTATACGTATTGTTTAGTTAAAATCGACACCAGAACGCCGAATTTTTATCTACGCTGGAGAATATGAATGCCTCACTGGCGCTGAAACTTGAGTCGTTGAGAGTATAATCATGCTGTAATAGGCACGAAATAACCCGAACACTCACGCCTGGAGAACATGTGTAACTTGTTCAAATTATTTCGCGCATGTTACATTCGAAACCAGGTTGACTAAGGAAACTTCCGTTATGACAGCAATGTCGAAAACTCCTCTTTATATCCCTTATGCGGGGCCCGCTCTACTGGAAATGCCTTTACTGAATAAAGGCTGTGCGTTCAGTAAAGAAGAACGGCAAACATTTAATTTAACCGGATTGCTCCCGCCTCGATACGAAACGATCGAAGAACAAGTCCAACGCGCTTATCTTCAGTATTCGAGCTTTAGAAACGCAATCAACAAACATATTTATTTGCGTTCGATACAAGACAATAACGAAACGCTGTTTTATCGACTCCTGCAGGACCATCTGCCGGAGATGTTGCCTATTATTTATACGCCGACCGTCGGCGATGCCTGCGAACAATTTTCGGATATTTATCGCAGTAGCCGAGGCTTGTTTATTTCTTACGTGGATCGTCAGCAAATAGACGACATTCTGCGCAATACCACCAAACGAAATGTCAAAATTATCGTCGTGACCGATGGCGAAAGAGTCTTAGGTTTGGGTGACCAAGGAATTGGCGGCATGGGTATTTCGATAGGCAAACTGTCGCTCTATACCGCATGCGGCGGAATTAGTCCGGCATATACCTTACCGGTAGTACTCGATGTCGGCACCAATAACGAGAAGCTGTTACAAGACCCGATGTATATGGGCGAGCGCCATAGAAGGATTCCTCAAGCGGAATACGACGCTTTCATCGACTTTTTTTTACAAGCCGTCAAGCGCCGCTGGCCGGATGTTATCGTGCAATTCGAAGACTTCGCGCAACCGAATGCGATGCCGATATTGCAACGCTACCGAGACCAACTGTGCTGCTTCAATGACGACATTCAAGGCACTGCCGCAGTCACAGTCGGTACGTTGCTGGCTGCTTGCCGAGTTAAAAACCGGAAATTATCAGAACAGCGCGTGGTTTTTGTCGGGGCCGGTTCCGCCGGTTGCGGCATTGCCGAGCAGGTGATCGCGCAAATGCGGACCGAGGGACTGTCCGACCGCGAAGCCCGTCATCGCGTTTACATGGTCGACCGTTTCGGTTTGCTCACCGAAAGCATGACAGGACTTAGGGACTTTCAACAAAAACTGGTTCAAGTATCAAACCGACTAGAGGATTGGTCAATCGAAAGCGACTATCCGTCATTGCTTGAGGTTATTCAATACGCTAAGCCAACCGTTTTAATCGGCGTTTCCGGCCAGCACGGCATTTTTACAGAAACCGTGATTCGGACTATGACCCAAGGTTGCGATTGGCCGATTATTTTTCCGCTCAGCAACCCGCCGCGCCAAGTGGAGGCTACGCCCGAGCAAATTATCGAGTGGACCGAAGGACGGGTTCTATTAGCCGCGGGCAGCCCCTTTCCCCCCGTCGAATACGGCGGTAAGCGCTATGATGTCACGCAGTGCAACAATAGCTATATTTTTCCGGGAATCGGCCTCGGCGTTATTGCCGTGCAAGCCAGACGAATCTCAGACGAAATGTTGATCGCTGCCAGCGAAACTCTAGCCGCAGCATCGCCCTTGGCCAACACCGGACAAGGCGAATTATTGCCGCCATTGACGGAATTACCCGAACTGAGCAAACGCATAGCTTTCGCGGTAGGCAAAGTCGCTCTTAAGCAAAACTTGGCGCTTGAAATTAGCGACGAGCAATTACTGAAAAGCATCGAAGAAAATTTCTGGCAACCGGTCTATCGGCACTATAAGCGGGTTTGTTTTTAATTCCGTATAGCATCCGATGGGTGCGTACAAAATAACGGTTCGCTTTTTGATTAACCTGAAAAAGCATTTCACCATGAAGATCATGAAGGCCGGAATTCAGTAGCCAAGGATAGTGACTTAAAATATATCCAGACTAAACTCAATGACTGTTCCATTTAATTGCTATAGATTTCTTCAGCACCTAATTGCTTGCGATCAGCCGGTTTATCAAGATTATTCTGCTCGATATATTCATTATATTTTCGGTGCCGTTCGCGTTTTTGTTCGAAATCTTCGTATCGGTTCTTTGGACGTTTCGCATTATCCTTACTCCTACGATAGACTCGACGCTCGGGAAGCGCGGCATCGTCGAGATAGCGCCGCCGCATATTTTCGAAGCGCTCTTGTTTAGTCTTCTTCTGCTCCTGATCTTGTTCATTCCGCCGGCCCATTTTTTCCTTGTACTGCCGGTTAGTTTCGCCTGCCTGCCTAGCTCCGTTTTCCACAGGGATGGAACTGGGCTGTTTAGCGATCGCCAACCCCGGCTGAAAAATCGAAAACGAAATAGCGAACAATATGAGAGCATGTTTATTAATCACCGCAGCCTCCCGGGATTCGTTTAATTTAATTTATAGTAGAACCACCTAGATCAAAATTCGGCGTCGCCACTGACACTGCCGAAATTTGAAGGGCGAAAGGTATATAAACATTCTGCGTATGTGATCGCTTTGGCTTCTGATATTGATCTTGGATTTAACTAACCAAGAGAACACACGACTTATGCCGAATAATTCCGAATTATAAAGAGCCGAGATAAGCAGCCAAGGCCTCGATATCTTCTTCGCTTAAATTTTTTGCGATGGCATTCATCGGGCTGCCTTTACGCGTACCGGACTTGAATGCTTTCAATTGTTTGGCTAGGTAATCGGGGTGTTGCCCAGCCAACCTTGGAAATTGCATTCTCCCTTCTGCGCCTTTGCCATGACAGCCGAGACACATCGCGGATTGTTTCTCGCCTAACTCGGCTAATTTTGGATCGACAACAGCAGTTCTAGGTTGTAGGCTTGAAAAATAAGCAGCAAGATCGGTCATGTCTTCATCGCTAAGCCCCTGGGCCATATTCTTCATTATGGGGCCTTGGCGCGAACCGCTCTTGAAGGCTTTTAGTTGTTTGACGATATACTCGGGCCGTTGACCGGCTAGTACCGGAAATTGAGCATCGACGCTTATGCCGTTCAAACCATGACAATTAGTACACGCTGACGCTTTTTTTTCTCCGGCCTTTACATCGGCGGCGATTGCGCTAGCAGCGAAAATCAAAGTGCCGAATAGACAAAGGGTTGACAGCATAATCGAATTGTAAAAATTACTTTTTTTCATCTTTTCCTCCTAATTGCATCGGTAGACATGACCGAATTTTTGAGTTAAAAAATTCCGAATCAGTGTTGGTCACTATAACGCGACATCGACATCAATGTCAGTAACTTGTTATTTTATGGCTCATCAAGTATCAAAATCACCGCCTATCCCCATGATCGGCGTAAGCGGCATCGCTTTCAACTGCCATCGAGAAGTTTTGTTAATCCGACGAAATCAAGCCCCGGCACAAGGACTATGGTCGATTCCGGGCGGTAAGATGGAACCTGGCGAAACACTGGTCGACGCTTGCCGACGTGAAATCGAGGAGGAGACAGGGTTTAACAATACCCGAGTGCTCAGCCTCGTAGCACTTGTCGAACGCAATATCGAAAGTTTTCATTATGTCATTGCCGATTTTTTAGTCGAAATTCTCGACGGAGAAAACCGACCTCCCATCGCAAATTCCGACGTCTCGGAAGCTTGCTGGGTTGCATTGGATCGACTCGATCATTACGAACTGGTACCCGGTCTAAAAGACATCATCGAAAACACCCACCGTCTTTGGCAGTCTGGTACTTTACCCGGTTTGGTCGACCCGAACGGAAAAACCGGTGATTTTATCTGTACGTAAGCAATCTTTTGCCGATCGAAACAATGTTATCTCTGGACTTTATATTAACCTAACGATCATGAAGGTCTGGCCATCGCCTCGGCAAATGAAAGTTCTCTGGTGGGGAGGGTGCGGTCACTCGCCCGACAGGACGCCGTGAATACGTCCATGTAGGCTCGACGGCGGCTGTCCCTGCCGCCGACGCCTGTCGATCGAGCAACCGCACCCTCTCCGGAACCGGCATCGCCAGAACGGAGTTTTGCATATCGAAAAATTAGATAATGAATCAAAATTTACGATCTTTCACAGTAAAATATTTGAACACCATGAAAAATGAATTGATCGATTAGCTTGTATAACGCGAATACGAAATCATCGATGATATAAAACCCAATTTAAGTAAGCAGCACTGTGCCAATCCCGCACTATTTGAACGCTCCAAATTATATTCATTTGTATGACGGCTATAATCCGGCGCAAGGAGTCCGTGCCTGATAAAATTCGGCATATACAACTTTATTTAGAGGAACGCGAATGGATAGTCTGCAATCGGATACCCAGATCGACACGGCATTGTCTTCGCGGACTACAGAAAACGCTCCGCTTGAGCCTTATCTTGTAATACTTTCAGGCAAACACATCGGTAAACAATTTAAGCTTACCCGTCAAAAAAACGTATTCGGACGAGGCCACGATGCGGATATTATCATCGCTGACCCCAAAATATCCCGACGTCATGGCGCCTTTATCATCAAAGCCGGCGTCGTTATGGTTGAGGATTACGGCTCGACCAATGGCACCTATATCGATGAAAGGCGAATCGACAAAGAAAAGATTTCCTTACTCTCGCGCATCCGTGCCGGCGGGACTTACATGCGCATAGATTATAAAAAACCAAGCGAAGCTCAGTCTGAACAAGCTTTATACCAGGCTGCCAATACCGATGTTCTGACCCAAATACCCAACCGCAGGGCTTTTGTGATTCGCGGACAAGAAGAGCTTTCATTTTGTAAGCGCAATCGCACCTCATTAACCGTCATCATGTGCGATGTCGATCATTTTAAAAAAATCAACGATACATTCGGCCATCCCGCCGGCGACCAGGTTTTGAGGGAACTGGCTGAAATGCTGAATAAGGAAATGCGCACCGAAGACACACTGGCGCGATATGGCGGCGAAGAGTTCATTATGCTGCTAAGGGGGAGCTCGGAAAAACAGGCGCTGATTTTAGCCGAACGCGTCCGTGAAAAAGTAGCGCGGAAGGCGTTCGAATATCAGCATCTAAGAATACCGGCAACACTCTCGTTCGGCATTTGCAGTCGTCAAAGCGCTTATATCGACTCGCTCGAATCGATAATCCGGGCCGCAGACCGAGCGCTCTATCAAGCCAAAAAAAACGGCCGCAATCAGGTCGCGATCGAACGAGATTGAGAAGGATTATCCTAGAAAAAGCATTTCATTTTGGCCTAGCCGCGTTCAATATAAAAAATAGAAATAAATAGAAATACATACGCATTCGCTTTGCATCGCGAAGCTCGAGCTTCGCGTATCGGTTCCCCAAGCTTGAGCTTGGGGAACAGCGCCCCCCTCTTTCCTCTTTCCTCTTTCCTCTTTCCTCTTTCCTCTTTCCCCCTTTCACCTTTCACCTTTCACCTTTCACCCTTCCCCTTCTTTAATCCATCCCAAACAGCTAAAATTGAAATATCATTTTTTTATAGCGTCCAAGGCCGCCACCGACAATCATGCCGCTTTCCGAGACCTTATTCATTATCCTGCTGCTGTTGACATTGGCCTTGCTGCTTTCCGGGTTGTGTCGCCATTTACCGCTTCCTTATACCATTCTATTGGTCGTAACCGGGGTATCGATCAATTTATTGGCCACGGTCACGCCTTTCGCTCTGATTCCAAGCGGTTTTCATCTCAGCGACGAACTGGTTTTATTCATCTTTCACCCTGCACTCATCTTCGTCTCCGCACTAAGTCTCGATGCACGCACGCTTATCAAAGACTTATTGCCGATACTTGTTATGGCCATTCCGGGCATGCTGATCTCGGCACTTCTGGTCGCCGTAGGTCTCAATACCTTCTTTTATCTCAATTTCATATTAGCCTTTTTGTTCGGCGCGATTATTTCCGCTACCGACCCCGTTGCAGTTATTGCACTGTTCAAGGAATTGGGCGTTTCGAAACGCCTTACTGTCCTAGTCGAAGGCGAATCCTTATTCAATGACGCGACCGCGATCGTACTTTTCAATATCGTACTTGGCGCCGTGATTCACGGCGAATCGGCGCTGATGGACGCGCCAACGATGATTTATTATTTCACTGAACACTTCTTGCTCGGTGCGCTGATAGGCACTGTGATCGGCTTGCTCATCAGCGAAATGATGGTCAGGATGTATCACGGTCAACAGAGTTTCGTCGTGGTCGCCTCGATCGTCGCGGCCTACTTGAGTTTCATAGTCGCGGAGCATAACTTCCATGCCTCTGGCATCATGTCGGTGCTGGCTACTGCACTTTGTATCAAAGGTATCGCGATGTCTCGGCTTTCCGGAGAATCGACCCACCATATCGAAGCCGGTTGGGATATCATCTCGCTGGTTTTGAATTCGTTATTATTTTTATTGATCGGCTTGACCGTCGATATCTTTGCATTCGCGATACATTGGCAACAATTGACCTGGGTACTCCTGGCGATATTCGCGGCGCGCATGATCAGTGTCTATGGCTTGATTCCAATGACTACGAGCCTTTTCAGCCTACCGGCAATCAGCCTGAATAGCCGCCATATGATGTGGTGGGGTTGTTCAAAGGGAACCATCGCCATCGCGATGGCGCTTGCGATCCCCGATACGGTCGTCGATAGAGGCCTGCTCTTGGAACTAACGCTCGGCATGGTATTGATCAGCCTGGTCATGAGCGGTCCGACGCTTAAACCCCTGATGCGCGCACTCAAAATCGATCGCTTGAACGATGATGAATGGCTCGAATTACAAGAAGGCATGGAGCAAATAAGCACATCGGTCAACGACTGCCTACACTCGTTTTCGAGGCTGCATTTGCTTGAGAGCGATATGCAAGATTCGGTGTTGCAATCGCTGAACAGAAAAATTGCACCGAGGCATGCGACACTGACGGAGGCGCAGCAACTCAGACAAATTCATTTACATGCACTCAATGTCGAAGAAAGAGAATTGCAACGACTCCATGAAATCGGCTTGGTCAATTATTATACTTATCTAAATTTCAAAGATATTCTCCGCAAAGACAAAGCCAAAAGCATTGACGAAATGATTCGTTTCAATAAAAACCAGGATAACGTGAACCCGTTCTTGCGTTTTGAAATGTCGATAATCAAATTTTTAAGCGAATACGAATGGACGCTCAACTGGTTGATTCGCTATCAAAAAATTCGTTTTGCCAACTTAATACGCCACGATCTGGCCGGGGTTTTGATGGCTCACGAAGCGCTGTTGGCGCTGAAGCAAGTAGAGCCCCATTTTCATAGCGACAAGCTTAATATCATCAGAAAAATTTATCGGCAACGTTTGGAAAGAAGGCAAGGACGGCTCAAAAAACTGGGCAAGCAATTCCACGACTTTTATTATCAATTCGAATACCGCCTATTTCAAGAAGTCGCGCTCCGTTACTCGTTGAAACTGATTACGGAGGACTTCGAGCATGGTAAGGTGTCCGAAAAGATTTATCGGCGCCTGGAAAAACGTCTGGATGAAGCTTTGAAACAATTACCGGACCTAGCGCCGGAGTTGAGCCTTTCCAAACGCGACGATTGGCTGGATAGCGTACCGATTTTTAACGGCTTGCCTCGCGACGTACTAAAAAAACTCGCGAAAAACGCACATTACGTTAGCTTTCTTCCAAACGATACGATTTTTAATGAAAACGATCGAGGCGATTCGATCTATATCCTAGTCAACGGCGTAGTCAACGTTTTTCAAAATACCGGCCCCAACCAGCGCGTGCATATCGCTGAACTGCGCAAAGGCAGTTTCATCGGCCGGCACGCTCTTTACGATCATGCCGTAAGAACCGCGACGGTCAGAGCCAAAACATACGTCACGCTGCTCCGGCTCACGACCCAAGACATCAAGACCTTATCCAAAGCCCTGCCGGAACTTAACCAGCGCCTACAAGAAACCGATATCAATCGCTACCCGAACAACACTTAACCCAAACGAAACCGCTAGCCTTCATTCCTCTCTTTTATCTTTCCCTTTGGCTACGTTATACCCTTTGCTAGTCAAATTTCGGCGTCGGGGTGCCCGTCAAAGGACGCCGTGAATACGTCCATATAGGCTCTATGACAGCATCCATACTGCCAAAGCCTTTGCCGAACACCCCGGCGCCTCCATACGCTAATGCCGAAATTTGAAGTGCGATAGGTATAGCGTTAATAGCTGAAAACATGAAGTACTACGCCAATACCGAAATTCGACGATTGTTCGCATCGCATACCATTTTGCAAATCTTCCGAAGTTACCAAGCAAAAAAAGGTACGCGAAGCGTACCCTACGACAGGTTACTTTCGTTTATCCATAAAATCACGCAGCCCGTATGCAGCGAAGCAAAATACGGGAATGGCATGCCCTCGAACTTCCTGAATTGCGCTACGCTCCATCCGGGCTACGCTGCCCCTTTCCCCTTTCCCCTTTCCCCTTTCCCCTTTCCCCTTTCCCCTTTCCCCTTTCCCCTTTCCCCTTTCACCTTTCATCTTTCCCCTTTTTAATCTTCTTAACGCGATCAACCGCAATCCGTCCCGCATTAGCCAATTGCTTGCGCAACATACCCCATTTCTCCTTATCCTTAGCTGCTATCAGGCATCGTAAATACTGAGCCCGAAGGCTTTCCGGCAACTTATCGGCAATGCCCGTCCAAACCGCTTCGATGTTGTAAACGGAACGCTCCTTTAAACAAACCGGAAGACAATCCTCGAGTGGAATCGTTAATGTCTCGCTAATATATCCCAATGCCTCGCGAATCGATTGCTCCTTGGCATTTTGCGGATGACTTACGTCATAAGGCGGTTGCCACTCGCGCAGCGGACGCAGCTGATCGATGTGCGAAACGATCAACAATATTGGCGGCTGCCTTCGCTCTAGGCGTTCGTCGAACCAAGTTCGCATCGCACTCAAAAACTCGGCGTCGGCTCCGTGCCCTGCCTGAGTTGCCGAACATACCAATACAATCAAATCGAATTCGCCGAATGCCTGCTCGGGATTTTCCTCGAACCAGCGCTCTTGGTCCCCATAGCCCGGGCTGTCGACGATGATGACATCGCCGGTCCCTTCATGCTGCAAGCGGTAAACAGCCAACGCGCCGGTCAACGGCAAAACATCGGTCGGAGCCCGTAACTCTCCGAATAAGGCGTTGATTAAACTGGATTTGCCGGTTTTGAGCTGGCCGGCAACCAAAATTCGTAGCGGCCGTTTCGTCATTTCCATCGACTCAAGCGTGGGTTCCGATTCGGCAAAATCTATCTGCGGCGGAATCGCTTGCCCGCTATACATCGCGATCGCGTAATAACCGATTTTTTTAATCAATGTTTGCAGCAACCAGCGCTCGATCATGCCTTTCGGGTATGCCGAAGCCTTACCGGCAAAAAATTGACCCAATTCGCGCGGAATCGAAGCAATCGGACTCAATAACAATTTACCTACGCGATAGGCTATGTGTCCGCTTGCCAAACGATCCTTCCAGCGCCAAAGTTCCATACCGTTACCGACCGTCAATAAATGACTGAACGGTACTTTTTCGTCGAGCATTTGCCGCATGTCCCGGCACACCTGCTCGGCAATGTAGAGAATGTTTCGCAATGGCACATCGAGTTCGGCCCCTTCGTGTTTCGGCGAATAATGACGCGCCACCTCGACCGTGACGCGTTTGGCCAGTTCCAGTATGCGCAAACTGTCGGTCAACGGATACTCTTTCGGGTCGATTTGCTCGGCCATTTTATCGAGCTTGGCCCAAATCTCGGTCGCGGCTGGCGGCCAAGCATCATCGGGTTTTACGACCGGCAATGCCAATAGACCCTGACGTTTGCGCAAACCTCGAATCATCAGCCACGCCAACGCATACACAACACAAAACCCGGCAACCGCTTCAGTCAAATAAACGCTTTGCCAAAGCCAATAAATACCCGCGGCAACGAGCGCCAACCATGGCAGAACCAGCAGAAAAGCCGATATTGACAGCAACGCTTTACGCATAATCAACCTTCCCGTTTCATTGTTTCGCGCAACATTTCACGGCCGCGCGCGAATTCGGTCTTGAATACTTCGCGTAAGGATTCCGGGGTCAGCGCTTTGCCCCGTTTGGTTTGCGCGAAATAAAAACACAACGTCTGACCGAGAGCATAGGTCACCGCTGCGGTATAAAGCCCCGAAACGCCAAGCGCGACGGTTTGCCCATAAACCGGAATCAATTTCAAAAGCTCGCGTCCGCCCATGCCGGCCATGACGCCTATACCGATCGCACTACCGATTTCACTGAGACTTTGTTTACTCAGCTCCAGCCCATAAACATTGGCGATACTATGAAACAATTTCGCCTGAATCGCGATCACGGTCGCAATACTTGCGGCCGGCACCGGAATGGCGGCCGCGATACCGGCCGATAACGAGTAACTGATAATATGCAGGTGCGCCGCACGCCTGTATACATCGCTGATCATGCCGATTTGTTGATGCTGTTCGAGCATGTCGCGCAAACCGAGCGGTAATGCTTCTTCTAACGCTTGCCATAAAGCTTCGGCACCGTAATCGACAGGCTCGAAACCGTCTTCCGGCAAGGTAAAATCTATCGGAACGAACACAGCATCGATACCGGCAAACGTGTCGCGTTGCTTTAATAACGAAGTGCGCAAATCGGGCGGTATCGATCCGGCAATTTTGCCGTCGCTAAACGGGTAAGGGTGAATATGCGGCATCTCGGAATTCGGATAACCTTCATGCAGCGAAGTTTGCGCCACAATAATTGGCCAGCGAGGATGCGCCAGATGAATTTGTTTGACCGCGCTGGCAACGCTTTGCTGTTGGTGATCCATTGCCTTGACCACGACAATCAGTAAATGAGCCTGACTTGCGCACCAATGCATATCCTCGCTAGGATCGTAACCGACCTCCGACAAGCCGCGCGTGTCGAGAAATCGAACAAACGCGGTTTCCGGATTGGGAAAATCATACAACATGGCCGTGCGCGTACAAGGCCGAAAGCCGTTACCGATTTCGGCGGAAGTCGAGCCGGTTAGCACTCGAATTATCGAGCTTTTGCCGCTTTGCGTCTTACCTAGCAACCAAATCACCGGCGGCGGCAAACGCTGCCGAATCTCTTGAAGCTTTTCTTGCAGCAAGGCATCGGGAATCTGCGGATCGAAGATTTGCTCGATCCAGTTTTTCCAATTGGCAAAAGGATTAGACAATCCAGGCATCACAATCTCGTCATCAGTGGCGGTCTACCTAGATTAGTGAATTTTTTCAAGCGCGCCAAGACTTTTCACGAAAGCTAAAATGGATTCCGTTCGATTCAGTCGCGAAAAATGACTTATACAAGTAGTAGGCTTTGTGGCGGTTTGGTGACTCGCTTGACAGGACGCCAGCACCTAAATTATCTATGACAATTAATCATAGCCAATGAGCTATGAAATTTAGGTGCCGGGTGAAAACGTCCGCGTAGGCTCTATGCCAGCTCCATGCTGGCAAAGCCTTTATGAGCGCCATGGATGGCGTGAATGTCGATTTTGCAGGAGCGAAAATCGACCGGACACCCAGGCGCCTCCTCTGGCACTGCCGAAATTTGAAGTGCTAAAGGTATAAAATAACGCTACTATTCTTACGTTATTTTCAGGAATACTCACTCGGACCGCACTCATGACACAATCCGCATTTTCAACGACCATTCAAGATTATTTTTCGCACCAATGGGAGGCCATCACTTCGAGCGACCGCTATCAAAAAATCATGGCATTACCTCCCGCCCAACGCTGGCTGACGTGGACCGGACTCTTTGCCGCTTCGCAAGTTATCGTTTTCGGAAGCCTCTATGTGATTTTCGGCGAAATCGTAGTGATCGGCTTCTTGGCAAGCATTCTGGCCGGCCTCGCAACAGGAGTCGGCGCCCTGCCAGCCCTATTCTTTACCGAAATATCGAAAAATCTATTTAATAGCCTATTAGGCGCGGCTGCCGGTGTAATGCTTGCCGCTACCGCCTTTTCTCTGCTGGTGCCGAGCATCGACTACGGCAACCAAATTTGGCCCGGCAACGGGCTTTGGGTGGCCTCTTTGGGCATGATGATCGGTGCATTATTTCTTCATTTTGCCGACCGTAAACTGCCTCATATTCATTTCGATACCATTGCCGATCAACACCTAAACTCCTTGAATAAAATCTGGCTGTTTATCATTGCGATTACGATACATAATTTTCCGGAAGGTATGTCCGTCGGCGTGAGTTTCGGCTCGGGGGATATGAAAAACGGCATCATCCTGGCAACAGCGATTGCTCTGCAAAACATTCCGGAAGGTCTTGCCGTCGCATTACCGTTGGTCGGTCTGGGCTACAATAAATGGAAAGCGGTTGGCATCGCAACTTTAACCGGCTTGGTAGAACCGGTCGGCGGATTATTAGGCATTACGATGGTTACGATTTTCACGCCGGTTTTACCGATTGCGATGGGCTTCGCCGCCGGTGCAATGTTATTCGTCATCAGTGAGGAAATCATTCCCGAAACCCATTCCGAAGGCAGATCCAGGCACGCCACATTTGCCTTGATGATCGGTTTCATCATCATGATGATTTTGGACAACTTACTCGGCTAATACACTATTCACTGCTACCCACATTAAAAACCATTAATTTCACAGCAATTCCCAATTTGGAGATCAAAAAGGGTGTGGGGTATGCTTGGCGAGGATGTCGGCAGCAGGGGCAGATTTTTGCTCCTCGGCAATTGCTCCTGCATTGCCCTACTACACGCCATCCTTGGCGTAATGCAAAATCTGCATTCACGCCATCCTTGGCGCTTAGCTGCCGCCAAGCCCCATGGATGGGTTTACGGCGTTCCTCGACAGGCATACCCCACACCCTAAAATCGGCGAAACTGCTCAAACTGAGAATTGCTGTTAATTTCATAAATCCATGGACTTTATTCATCAACTCATGGCCTCTATTCATCTGCAGTGGCAACAAATTTTAAGCCTGCTTTTTTCCGATAATATTGTCGAGTTTTCCACCGCATCATTGACCTCTTTCGTACTGATTGCAGCCGCCGAAATCGGCGATAAAAGCCAGTTAGTCTGCATGACCTTGGCTTCCCGGCATCGCGCTTTGCCAATTATTTTAGGCGCAATTGCCGCGTTTGCGCTGTTAAATACTTTGGCAGTCATTTTCGGCGCTGCCATCGCAAAATGGCTGCCTGAATACCTCGTGGCCGCATCCGTGGCCATTTTATTTGCTCTATTCGGAGCGCATGCGCTGAGAGTTAACGAGGAAGAAGATACCGATGAAGTGATCAAAGAAAAAAGTGGACACGGGATTTTCTTTACGACCTTTTTTTTAATTGCGGTTGCGGAATTTGGCGATAAAACACAATTGGCGGTTGCGGGATTAAGCAGCACCACCCTTCCCGCCGCAGTCTGGCTAGGCTCAACTGTAGCGCTGGCCATGACTTCGATTCTCGGGGTTTTGGCCGGCCGAACACTAATGAAAAAAATTCCGTTATCGACGCTCCATAGACTCAGCGGCATTATTTTTATTACGCTTTCAATCGTCGCCGCGCATAAAGCCTATACCGCATATATACCCTTTGCTGGTCAATTTTCGGCGCCGGGGGGGCCGTCAAAGGACGCCGTGAATACTTCCATGTAGGCTCTGTGACAGCATCCCTGCTGTCACAGCCTTTGCCGAACACCCCGGCGCCTCCATGCGTCAATGCCGAAATTTGAAGTGCGATGGGTGTATACTTCGCGCGGCCACATTTTCGGTAAGCTAACGCGCTCTTTTGTACGGTAGCTGTGCGTTACCTACATGGATGTAGGTAAGGGGCGGGAGCGCAAGCTTTGCGAAAACAGTTTCATAGCTTAACGCCTGTTTTCGCGCCTTGCTACCGAACAAAATAGCATTACCATAAAATCCGCAAACATGACCGCGCGAAGTATACCGGCACTTTAAATCTCTAGCTTTTGATTCCCTTAACAAAATAAAAGTTTTTAATAATAGTTTTTGACATGTTTCTTCGATCATGTTAAAAATTATCCCGTCGTGGAAATTCAATTTCGGCGAACAAGCTCTATAACTGACTTTTATAGAGTCCCCCTTTGAGGAGAAGGGGATTAATAACACTACTAAAATAACAAGAGGATAATAAAATGGCAGAAGCACAAGAAAAAGATACTTTTTGGCTGTGGATAGGCGCACTTATTCTTGGCACAGTAATCGGCGTATTCTTGCTGAAAGGCAGAGAAACCGAGCATCTTGAAAGCAAAGCTGTCGGTCAAAGCGAAGCTCAAGTTCAAGCCGCAGAACAAAGAAGAAAATCGGCTAAAAACGTTTTCGTAGAATAAAACGTAAAAAAAGCCCTCCGCCCACAAGGCGGGGGGTTTTTTTATACCTGAAATAAACATACCGCGACATCACGCCCGCCCGCAACACACTCACTTACTCTAATAAACCCCGCTCATTGCAGCAACTCTCGCCGCACTACTTTTGCCCATCAACACTATTGACCGCACCATTTCGGCAACAAAGCAATCCATTTCCGCACATCTTTACCAGAAAACATAAAAAACCGCCCACACTAGCAAGATAGGCATAACTATTGCTTGTTCATATTGGCTTTGCTACCCCCCCTCCCTGCAAACCTTATATATTCGGACATGGACTACAATCAATCTTTATTTCCTTATTTTCAACCCATTCTCGGTGCTGCCAGCGGCAACATAGTCGGCTACGAAGCCTTGGCCAGACGCCGCGACGAAAACCGCCGAATTGTGTCCGCCGGAGGGCTTTTTTCCGATCCTGAAATCGCCAACACGGAACGCATCGAATACGACCGCATCGTCAGACGCCTTGCACTCGAGAAGTTCACTCTTTTACCCGGTAACAGTTATCTTGCCATCAATATTTCAGCGGCATGGCTGGATTTACTCGATAACTTCCACGCCATCCCCACACTCCGCATGATCGATGAATTAGGAATCAATCAACAGCGTATTATCATCGAGATTACCGAAGCCCAAGGCGATCTACATAAACTCGCCGAAACTGTGAAAATTTACCGCAAAAACGGCTTAAAAGTGGCCATTGACGACTTCGGTACCGGTTTTTCACAACTCGAAAGAGTCATGGCCATTAAACCGGACTTTATCAAATTGGACATGCGCTTATTCAAAATGGCCGTAAAAGGCGGTATCGCCAGCGATGTCGTTCATTTGCTATCCAGGCTCGGCAAGCTCAACGGCTGCAAAATTGTTTGCGAAGGCATCGAAACCGACGACGAATTTTTTTTCGGTCTGCGTTGCGGCGCTCAATTCATGCAGGGCTTTCTATTTTCAGAGGCTACGCCGGACTTCGCGCCTACGGAAAAATACAGTCGCCACATCGCCTCGCTACGAAAAAAATTTCTACAAAAAACAGTTGAGAGCGAACGTAAAAAAATCTCTCGGATTAACTTAATAAAAAACTTGATAGCGCAATTGCAAGACGCACTACAACATGACTTCAACTTAAATGAGCTCGCGGAACAACCTTTCGAAAAAAGCGGCATCCTCCGATTCTATCTATGCGACAATCAAGGCACGCAAATTTCATCAAACTTTAATTTCAAACTCGGAAAATGGTTCGAAGACCCTAAGCAAATCGGCTTTAATTGGTCGTGGCGGCCTTATTTTTATCAACTACTGGCATTAGAACAAGCGGAGACCAGCTCTCGCCCAGTCGCCTCATCGAGATACAAGGACTTTAACACCGATCAACTGTGTAAAACTTTGGCAATCCGGTTAGATAACGACCGCATCTTATTGGTCGACATTACCGCAGATTGGGATTAAAGATGGCTATGTTCGCGTTAATAGTTGATACTTTTGAACTTAAAGCCAACATGAAACTCAAGGATACAACTCTGAATAACTTTCCTTTTTTCAATATGACGCTAATGGTTGAAAGGAGGGTACGGTTGCTCGATTGACAGGTGTCGGCGGTAGGGAAAGCCGCCGTCAAGCCTACACGGACGTATTCACGGCGTCCTGTCAAGCGAGTAATCGTACCCTCTTCCACGCTCAGTGTATTGGAAAGCAATCATTGAATAGTTCCTAAATGGTTTATTTAGTAGGAAGGAAAACCGTTTCAACTGCTAACGCGAACATAGCCTTAAAGATTGGGTCGTAACTATGGGCTTTGACAGCATGGATGCTGTCATAGAGCCTACATGGACGTATGCACGGCGTCCTTTGACGGACACTCCGGCGCCGAATTTTTCTCGCTCCCATCGCTCCGACGTGGGAATCAGGAAATTCTTCATGACCTTCATGGTGAAATGCTTTTTCTAGGGTGAAAGCAACCATTACAAGAAGCCAATATCTGGCTTTACAATTTTCATCAATAACTCTACGGTTAGAATTATCAATCGACTTTCAACCGATGCCCCACCCTCTCCGACAGGAAATCCATGAAAACCAAGCACCATTATGTATCCTTATCTCATTTTTTCAGATCTTGACGGCACCTTATTGGGTCATGACTCCTACTCATTTGCACCATCTAAGGGCGTTCTTGCAAGAATCGCAGCCCATAAAATCCCGCTCATCCTAAATTCCAGCAAAACGCTGCCCGAAATCCTCGACATCCGAATAGCACTCCACAATAAAGACCCTTTTGTGGTCGAAAATGGGGCTGCGATTTATATTCCGGCTAATTTATTTAGCGAATATACGGCACCACTCACACCCGTTCGCCTTGGCCCCGGTTACGATGAAATCTTAGCCGTCCTGCAGAGACTCAAAGCCGATCATCACTTTCCTTTTACCGGATTTTCCGACCTCAGCCTCGAAGCCGTCAGCAAACTGACCGGCTTAGCCTTGACCAAAGCGACAATGGCCAAACAAAGAACCGGCTCGGAGCCGCTGCTTTGGCAAGGCAGCAATGCTGAATTAGCGCTATTCGAACAAGCCCTTACAGAAAACGGGCTAAAACTATTGAAAGGCGGCCGATTTTTTCATGCACAAGGACAAAATACCGATAAGGCCAAGGCCATGCATCAACTGATTGAGCTCTATCATCGAAACTATGGCATCGACTTTACCAGCATCGCCCTTGGCGATAGCCAAAATGACAGAGCCATGCTCGAGCAAGCAGACCTGGCTGCGGTCATTCGCAAAAAGTCAGGCACATCTCTTGCAATAAATAAACCTGATGCTGAAGTCATCTATACTCAACATCAAGCCCCCGAAGGATGGCGCGAAGCGATGGAGGCTATTTTCAAACGTATCGACGGAGGAACCGACCATGAGTGATTTTTTTCAAAACGGTGCGATTACGACCTTACACCGCCTGCAACATAACCGACTGACCGAAATGGAGAATGAATTACTGGCCTTTTCCAAAGAGAGGCCAATGGCGTTAGTATTGCCTTCGCTCTATTCGGAACTACAAGGTCCGGCACTGAATAATATTATCGAGCAAATACGAGAAATTCCTTATTTAAGCCAGATTGTCATCGGCTTGGACCGTGCCGACCGTAGCGAATTTAACCATGCCCGCGAATTTTTCAGCAAACTGCCGCAGCCCCATAAAATTCTTTGGAACGACGGTCCCAATTTGCAAGCAATCGATCGCTTGCTTGCCGAAGAAGGACTCGCGCCGATCGAACCCGGCAAAGGGCGCAACGTCTGGTATTGTTACGGCTATGTTCTTGCATCGCGCCAAGCGGAAGCAGTCGCCTTGCACGACTGCGACATATTGACCTACAACCGAGAACTGCCTGCCCGACTGTTTTACCCGGTCGCCAACCCCAGCTTTAATTATGAATTCTGCAAAGGCTATTATTACCGGGTTGCCGACAATAAACTAAACGGACGGGTCTGCCGCTTATTAGTCACACCGCTGATCAGAGCACTAAAACAAGTCATCGGCAATATGGATTATCTCAATTATTTGGACAGCTTTCGTTATGCTTTGTCCGGCGAGTTCGCAACGCGCGTCGACAGTCTCAAGGAGATCCGCATACCGAGCGATTGGGGACTGGAAATCGGCGTACTATCCGAAATCTACCGAAATCACTCCAGCAATCATATCTGTCAAGTGGAAATTGCCGATGCTTACGATCACAAACATCAAGAGCTATCGGAGGAAGATGCCAGCCTCGGACTATCCAGAATGAGCACAGACATCGCCAAGGCGATTTACCGCAAACTGGCAACGCAAGGCGTAATTTTTAACAAAGAAACGTTTCGAACCCTAAAAGCGACTTATTACCGAACCGCGCTAGATGCGATCGAAGCGTACTACAACGATGCCTGTATCAACGGATTGAAGCTGGATCGGCACCAGGAGGAAAAAACCGTCGAATTGTTTACTCGTAATATTATGCGCGCCGGCGATTCTTTTCTCGACAACCCAATGGAAACCCCATTCATGCCAAGCTGGAACCGAGTCATTAGCGCAGTCCCCGACATCATGCAGCGCTTGGACGAAGCCGTCGAAAAGGACAATACTCAGTAACCAAGCAGCCAGCCGTTTAAACTTCGATGAAGCGGAACGGAATAGCGGCAGAGCCGACTCGAACTCCAGCTCCCTCTATCCCACTGCGTTTCATCGAAACACCCGGCTTCAGATTTTACTATCCGGCAAACTATCGAGCGGCAAACCGATATGAAATCCTTGTCCGAAATTGATTCCCATGCTTTTCAGTAAATCAAAGATTTCCTCGGACTCGACAAACTCGCCGATCGTCAGGATATCGAGCTCCTGACACAAATTCGACAAATTGCGCACCAGCGCCCGGTCGATCTTGGAATTAACGATATTGCGCACGAAAGCGCCGTCGATCTTGACATATTCGAAGCGTAATTCGCGCAAATAATGAAACGAGTTATAACCGCTCCCGAAATCGTCCAAAGCAAATGCAAATCCCTTTTTGCGTAGATTGGTTAGAAATTTCCCCATATGCGTAATATCGCCGATTGCGTCGCGTTCAAGAATTTCGAACACGATACTGCTCGGCGGCACCTCCAATTGCGCACATAACTCCTCCGCATAACCTAAAATACCGCGACCTTGAATTTCCTGGGCCGATAAATTGATGAACAAGCGTTTCGGTCGGCCCTGCGTCTGCATAATCGCTTTATTGGCCTCAACGACCTTACGCACCATTATCCGGTCCAATTCGCGGCCCAAACCGTATTTTTCGATCGTTTCAATGAACTGACCGGCGGCTGTAATTTTTCCATCGGTTTCAATTAAACGAGCAACCGACTCATACGCAAAGACTTCACCGGTTTTGCAATCGACAATCGGCTGAAAATAAGGCTGGATGCGTTCTTCTCGAAGCGCCAACCGTAAATCTTCGACAAACGAACGGCTATCGCGCATGATTTGCGTCAAATGTGCGGCCGCATCGAATTCGCAAACTTCGTTCTTACCCAAGCCCTTGGCTTTATATAACGCCACATCGACGCCCGACATTAAATCTTCGACAGTCTGCATGTCGCGCGGATAACTAATGATGCCGACCGATGTCGTAATATGAAAACCCTTTCCTGTCGGCGTTTTGAACGCAATGCTTTGCAAATTGGCCCGAATCGACTCGGCCGCGACCTTAGCGCCTTCCGGCGAAGTTTCCGGCAGAATGATTGCGAATTCATCACCGCCCATACGCGTTGCAATATCACCCTTGCGCATATGAGAGGTAATCGATTCGGCGATTATTTTCAACACCTCATCGCCTAATGGATGCCCGTACGAGTCGTTGATATCCTTAAAATCGTCAAGATCGAGCAACAACACCGAAAACTGATGCTTATGCCTTTCCGATCGCCCAATCTCGTATTCCAGCATATCGTTGAAATAACGGCGATTATGAATCCCGGTCAAAGGATCATGTATCGAATAATATTCCAATTCGGACAGCGTTCGGCTCAATACCTTGCTAGACCCGACCACCATCACCATTACCGACAACAAAGAACGAACGATTGCTTGTTCTTGGGCCGTTAACGTATTAACCGATGCATAGGCAATGCCTAAAAGCCCATCCAAACCGTAAGCCTGATCCGGAACCGGCACGGTAATCATCTTGATATCGCAGACATCGATTAAATTAAACTCACAGGGAATTTCATACTCTTCGATATCGAGTAACGCATTCTCCGGTAAGCCAAGTTGACTGAGCATGTCTTTGGCAAGACGGCCGCGAACTTCTTGTTTTGCCGCATCGGAGTAATTCCCCATGTAATAAAAATACAAAGACAAGCCATGCTCTTCGGCAAACGCAATAAAGAAAAAGTTAAACGGAAAAATTTCATGAAAACCGATCAGTATCTCCTGAACAAACTCTTTCCATTGCGATACTTTCTCATGCGAAAAGATAATATTTTCCAATACTTGGCTCTGCCGTTCGAGCAACCCTTTTTCAACCAACACCGAAGCCAAATAAGAGGTGGTTTTACCCAATTCGTCGACTACCGATTTCAAATATTTTCCGTTTTTATACCATTGCCGCTGCCTTTCATCGACCAGCTTTTCGAAGGCCATATCAAGGCTTTGACAATCCGTGATCGCTTTACGGAACATCCCAACGGTCACAGGATCGTCGATACGCGCCAGGACTTGTTCAAAATTTTCTAGAATCTCGCCATGGACACGGCGCACCAAAGCGCTGATTGAAGATGCGAAACTTCGAGTTCGCGTTTGACTTTCAAGAAGCGAAAAAAGCTGGTTCATCAAGCGAACACGCAAATCCTCGATATGATCAGGATAAGCAGGCGCGCCTTTACCAGAATCATGACGCATTTCGGCTCTCCATCTCGAAATGCCCGCTTCTGGTCATTAAATCGACACCGCATTGAAGCGTCTTAAACCAATTCAAAAAATCTGCTACGGCCCGTCCTCGATAAACCGGTCCATGCTGAGGAGCCAGCATCTCGATATCCAAAACCGATACGGCATCGACCCAAAGACGCGCGGCTTTGTTGGAAACCATATAGCGACGGTGAAATCCTTCTATGTAAGGTAAGTGCGCGGCAAAATCGTCGACAAATTCATATTCGACATCGACAGGCAGCATCGCCGCACCAATATCGCCGGTGAACAACACTTTGGCTATGGGGTCGTAGACATTGATCTGACCCTCTGAATGCAAGAAATGCGCGGGAACCAATTGCAATACAAAATCTTCAGCAAAGCGGCACTGCTTTCCCGCATCCGGAACCCCAACAAATTGAGCCATGCTGGCAATACCATAGTGCGGCAAAAAGCGGAGCCAGATGCTGGATACATATACCGGAGCATCGGTCAACTCCAACCAAGTAGACAAGCCGCCGACGATATCGGGGTCTTGATGCGACAAAATAATCGCTTTAATTTGTTCGGTCTTGATGTAGCGCAACAATTCGGTGAGCACGCTCGGCATCACTCCGAATCCGCCCGGATCAAGCAAAACACCATTATCGCCATGCACGACGAGATATTGATTGGAACGAATCCCCTCCTCCTCGCCGGGTTCGCTTTCATTCAATAATACGAATTTATGTTCACCCGAATCGAACAGTTTAATGTTACGCATAAATTTTTTCTCCTATTTTATAGTTTACTAATTTCCATTATCACAACCAGCATGCGGAAATTTTGCATTACATATCAAAGCTATAAAGAGTCCATGCAAAAACCCGCACACCAACTTTGCCGGCATCAAAACTCTACCCAATAACCTTGTAAATAACAAGGATAAAAATTGCAACATCAAACGCCTCATTCAAACCGAAACTTTCTTATCATCATCGTAGATCAAAATTCGGCACCGGGGTGCCCGTCAAAGGACGCCGTGAATACGTCCATGTAGGCTCTATGCCAGCATCCATGCTGGCAAAGCCTTTGCCGAGCACCCCGGCGCCTCCTTAAGCATCGCCGAAATTTGAAGTGCGAAAGGTATAAAAAAAACCAACCCGCAACCTTAATGCACGCTTAACAAAAAATGCAATGTGTTCAGTAACATTCTGCTTACCGGTTCACTAATTTGCACGTCTACTTCGCGCGATCGCATTGGCACGCACGGGAATTGAATGCACCAATATGGACAAAAAATAAATTGGCACGCATCACTTTGGACAATTAAGCCCCCTCCATATTGATCGTAGTTCAATTTCCGTTACTGATAATGAGACAACTATAGAATTCGGCCAGTGCTTAAAAATGAAAAAATGTCTCTCTGCCAGCGCACGCTATTAAATCGAGACCAAAATTTCATTATAAAGGGTGTATTATTGACTATGTCCTATCTTTGGTTCGTGAGTTTTTTGATCACTATTCAATTCTGAAATATACCAGGAAAGCGCCTCTTCTTTTCATTAACTGGCACTTTTTATGCTTATTATTTCTTAGCCCCCCTTTTTAAGAAACAGAATTTTTATGCCTAGCATTTGGGAAAACTACAAAACCGAAAACGCATACGACGAACTGATGCATTCGGAGTTTCAACCACGAGCGGTCAGCTACAATCTATGCCAGTACTTGAATACACTCAATAAGGAAGATATCGACAAACGCAAAACCGCCGCCGAACTGGCAATCATGGAAATGGGAATTACGTTTACCGTCTATAGCGACGAAGGCAATATCGATAGGGCTTGGCCTTTCGATATCATTCCTAGGATCATCGATGCGAAAGAATGGCACATCATCGAACGAGGTCTTAAACAGCGCTTATCTGCGCTCAACTGCTTCATCAGCGATGTCTATGATAAACAGTCCTTTATCAAGGAAGGCCTGATTCCCGGCGACATCATCAACAGCTCGAAAAACTTTCGTAAGGAATGCATCGGAATGAAGCCTAGACATAACGTTTGGGCCAACATATGCGGCACCGATTTGGTGCGCGACCGAGACGGCATGATGTATGTTTTGGAAGACAACCTCAGAGTGCCCTCGGGTGTTTCCTACATGCTGGAAAACCGCGTGATTACTAAGCGCGTTTTTCCGGAATTATTGCAAGACATTAATATTCTGCCGATCGACGACTATCCGACACAACTGCTTGAAATGTTATCGTCGATTGCACCGAATCAAAACGGGCGTCCTCAAATCGCGGTATTAACACCCGGCATCTATAATTCGGCTTATTTCGAACACGCCTATTTGGCCCAACAAATGGGCGCACAATTGGTCGAAGGCTGCGACCTGATGGTCGACGATGATGATTGCGTTTACATGCGCACGATCGAAGGGCCAGAAAAAGTCGATGTGATTTACCGACGTATCGACGACGATTTTCTTGATCCGGAAGTGTTCCGCAAAGACTCGGTATTGGGCGTACCTGGCCTAATGCGCGCATGGCAAGCCGGTAATGTCGCACTTGCCAATGCACCGGGAGCCGGCGTTGCCGACGACAAGGTCGTCTATGCCTATGTACCGGAGATGATACGCTATTACTTGAATGAAGAACCGATTTTGCCCAATGTCGAAACCTATCTCTGCAGTCACAGCGAACATCTCGATTATGTCCTCGCGCACCTAGCCGAACTCGTCGTCAAACCTGCTAACGAATCCGGCGGTTACGGCATGCTGGTCGGACCTCATTCAACCGCAAAGGAAGTCGAAGCCTTTAGAAAGGTCATTCTCAAAAACCCGCGCAATTATATAGCCCAACCCACGCTAGCTATTTCGACTTCGCCGACTTTATGTAAGGATATTTTAGAGCCTCGCCATATCGATCTGCGCCCGTTCATACTGCAAGGCGAAAAAACCTTTGTCACCGCGGGAGGACTCACCCGCGTCGCGCTCAAAAAAGGCTCGCTGGTCGTCAACTCCTCTCAAGGCGGCGGCAGTAAAGATACATGGATAATCAACCGGGAGAACGACTAATGCTGTCACGCTCCGCCGAACGCCTCTATTGGCTCGCCCGTTATCTGGAACGCACCGAAAACCTTGCTCGCCTGGTTAGCGTACACATGAATTTATTAATGGACCTGCCCAAAGGGGTCGAGATGGGCTGGCAACAATTGATCCATATCAATGGTTGTCAGGAGGCCTTTCATGAACATTACAAACTGGCTCAAGAGCGTAATGTTACACGCTTCCTATTAACGGATCCCGGCCATCGAAATTCCCTTTTTTCATGCTTAAGCCTTGCCCGCGAAAATATTCGTACGACACGCGAGCTATTGCCCGACGAAGCTTGGGAACAAGTCAACGAGCTTTACCTATATACTAAAAAACATCTCGATTCGGTGTCGAGCCGGCGCATGAGGGTTTTATTTTTGAATGAAATCCTCGAAGGTTGCCAGCGCTTTACCGGTCTACTTTCCGGCTATATGAGCCACGACCATCCTTACCATTTCATTTTGCTCGGCAGAAACATCGAACGGGCCGACATGACTAGCCGGATATTGGACTTGAGTTCGTTATTACTATCGGAATCGCGCAGCGATGAAATGCGTCAATATGAAAGCCTGCTGTGGATGAATGTGTTGCAGTCCTTGAATGCACTATTAATGTATCGACGCCATGTGCGCAGCCGAATCAAAGGCGACGACGTGTTAAATTACCTGATATTGGATAGCGCGCTGCCCCGCTCGATTAATTGCTGCCTTTACGAAATGGCCGATGCCATCGGTAAGTTGCCTAATCACGATAAACTACCCGAAGATGTCGCCGACCTGAAAAACTTTGTGCAGTCGATCGACACGCGGCAAACCACTCAATTGCAATTGCGCAATATCCTCGATCAATTACAAACGAAACTGGCTTTTTTACACGAACGTATCGCGAACAATTGGTTTTCAGCCCACTCGGTAGACGATGCCGTCATTCAACAAGAACAAAAAGCCCATTGAGCCGGAAACCATCTAATTTACCCAACTACCGTCAAGTTCTTCAGGGCAAATAATCTTATACCTTTCGCAATTCAAATTTCGGCAGTGCCGGAGGAGGCCTCGGGGTGCTCGGTAAATGCTTTACCTACATGGACGTATTTACGGCGTCCTTTGACGAGCATCCCGAGGCCGAATTTTCATCTACGATGGGTATATCTCACATCCTTAAGTCCTTCACGACTCTAACGACTTCACTATCGCCGTGAATGGGCTCGATCGTAAAGCCGAGTTTTTTAACCAACGACAACATCGGCTTGTTAATCGCAAGCACCTCGCCTTCAAAAAATGATATCCCTTTATATTTTGCTGCCTGCATCAGCGTCTTCATGATCCTTGAACCTATCCCCATTCCATGGCACTCATCGGAGACCACGACAGCAAACTCGACCGAATGCCCGTCCGGATTAGCCATGTAACGGCCGACGCCTAACTCATTAGGCTTTCCGTCTTGTTCTTCGGTCACAGCTATAAACGCCATTTCACGGTCATAATCGATTTGCGTAAAACGCACCACCATATCCGGCGTCAACTCCTGCAACGCTTGCATGAACCGGAAATATTTCGAGCGCTCCGATAGCTTATGTACAAAATCCTTCTCCATCTCGGCATCCTCGGGACGAATCGGGCGAATACAAATATTCATGCCGTTCGGCAATTGATAATGCTGAATCATCTCATGCGGATAGGGATGAATCGTCATATGGCTATAAGGGCTCAACTGATGCGAAACACAGGCCTTGATCCGCGCATCGACTGCCATCACCCCTCTATCGTCGACAATCAATGGATTGATATCGAGCTCCACTATTTCCGATAATTCGCTGACCATGCTCGACACGTTCAACAAGGTATTGACCAAGGCTTTCATATTAACCGGCGGCAATTGACGGAAAGCCTGAAGATACCTAGCCGCCTTGGTCTTGGCAATCATCTTCTCGACCATATATTCGTTCAAGGGCGGCAAGCCCACCGCTTTATCGTGCAGAATCTCAACCATCGTTCCGCCTAATCCGAAACTGATCGCTGGCCCGAACACCGGATCGCGAATGACGCCGATCATAAGTTCGCGCCCATTGAAAGACTTATGCATCGGCTCGACCGTCATCATCACCCTGTCGATATCGGGATATTTTTGCTTGATCAGACTCTCCATTTCCTGAAAATGATGCGAAATATCCTTGGCACTCGAGATATTCAAGCGAACGCCGCCAATATCGGATTTATGACTGAATTCGGACATGTTGACTTTCAACACGACCGGAAAACCCATCGTCTCTGCCGCGATCATCGCATCCTTTGGACTATCGACTTTAATCGTCTGCGAAACCGGAATCCTGAAAGCGGCTAGAATCGCCTTGGATTCCTGAGTCGTCAGAATTTCGCGGCTCTCGGCCAATACCCGCTCGATAATCAAGCGAGCGCCGTCGATATCGGGCGTCGCCAGCTCATTTTCCGCACTAGGTATCTGTTTGAGAAGAATTTGGTTTTGTGTGTATTGCGCCAGAAACGAAAATGCATCGACAGCGACTTCAGGCGTACCGAAGTGGGCTACCGTGCTATTATCGAACAAAGCTCGCCCCTCTTCGACGCGCTTTCCGCCGGTCCAGGACGCCAACACCGGTTTCCGTGTCGTTTTGGCCGCTTCAATAACCAGTTCTGCGACTTGCGTCGGATTGGTCATCGCCTGCGGCGTCAGGATACAGAGCACGCCGTCGATGTTCTCGTCTTTCAGACAAATATCGAGCGCCTGTTTATAGCGTTCCGGCGTCGCATCGCCGAGAATATCGATCGGGTTGGCATGAGACCAATGCACCGGCAACACCTTATTTAACGCATCAAGACTGGCCGCACTCAACCCGGCCATCGCCACGCCGGTTTCCTCTGCACGATCGGTACTCATCACCCCGGGGCCTCCGGCGTTGGTAATAATCGCTAAACGGTTCTTTTTGACGACATAATTATTGGCCAGTACCCGCGCCGCCGAAAAAAGCTGTGCGATACTGTAAGCCCTCACCACGCCGGCCCTTTCGATCGCCGCATCGAATACATCATCGCCGCCTACCATCGCGCCGGTATGCGACATTGCCGCCTTGCTGCCGCTTTCATGGCGCCCCGATTTAATCAAAATCACCGGTTTCAAGCGAGCCGCAGCCTTCAAACCGCTCAAAAAACGCCGTGCATCACGGATACCTTCGACATACATTAGAATGCCGGTCGTCTTGCTATCGAGCGCCAGATAATCCAATACCTCGCCAAAATCGACATCGGCAGCCCCCCCCATCGAGACAACCGTTGAAAAGCCGATATCCTGCGACTGCGACCAATCCAAAATGGCGGTGCAAACCGCACCGGATTGAGAAAGCAACGCTAGATTACCGTCCTTGATCACCCCGCTGCCGAAGGTCGCATTCAAATGCCCGCTCGGACGAATAATGCCGAGACAGTTGGGACCGACGACGCGGATACCGTATCGACGGGCAATATCAAGCACTTCTTGTTGTAAACGCTTGCCTTCACTACCCAGTTCGCCGAAGCCCGCGGTAATGATCACCACCGAATCCACGCCTTTTTCGCCGCACTGCCGTACGATGTCCGGTACGGTCAGCGCCGGCGTAGCGATAACGGCCAGCTCGATCTTGTCGGGTACCGCATCGATATTCGGGTAGGCTTTCAAACCGGAAATTTGCTTCCGTTTATTATTGACTGGATACAGACCGCCCGTAAAACCCGCTTCCTGCATATTGACCAAAATTCGATGACCGACACTTTCAAGGCGTTCCGAGGCACCGATGACGGCAACGGTTTTAGGCGTAAAAAATCGACTGAGATAATGAGGACCCATGATTGCTCCGTAGTAGCATGAGGGATTGGAATGTAGGATTAAAGACCGCAACAGCTATAACGCTGCCTTGAAGTCCGATGCTTTATGCAGGCCACGTTAGTTCTACTCCCTTTTGATTGAAAAACCGTCTATACCCATCGTAGACCAAAATTCGGCACCGGGGTGTTCGTCAAAGGACACCGTGAACCCAGCACCTAAATTATGTACGACTATTAACCATGGCCAATGGGCTAGGGAATTTAGGTGCTGGGTGAATACGTCCATGTAGATACTCTGTTTAAAATCAAGTTAAAAATAGGCATTTTTCTGCTATTCAGCGATTGACGGAATTGCATAAAAACGCGTGTTATCGAATGGTTTATCATGCTTGAGCATGCCGTGAATCGCATGTAACAATTTACGCATGACCGCACAACAGGCTTGCAACGGTAATTTACCCATATCCAGGAGATGTTGGTAATACGCCTTAATATGGCGATCATGCTGCACAGCGCTCCAGACAGGCATATACAGGGCGGCGCGAATCTGGCTGTTACCGGCCTTGGATATACGCGTTTTTTTGTGGACACTCGTGCCGGAATCAAAAGCTCTTGGATCGAGCCCCGCAAACTTGACCCACTCACGGTGCGACATATCCGCAGGCAAAATCAGTAGTTCTCCCATGAGGGCAATCGCACTGGTATTGGCAATACCCTTAATGCTCGTGAACAAAACTAATGCTCGACTGAGTTCCGGATGTTTTTCGATCAATGCCAAGGCGCCAGCCGTTAACTGATCGATACGCTTATCTAATTGATCGATGGCTGCTTGTGCATCTTTTAGCACGGCTTTGGGTGTTTCAACTGTTGCGCTTAAGGCATGCAATTGATTCTTTGCTGCTGTTTTTTGATCGGTTAGTGCATTAATACGGCGTGAGAAACAACGTAAAGCGATCTTTTCATTCGAAGGACGGGACCAAGGCGCAAAATCCATCCGTTCGGCATACACCGCCAGAGTATTCGCGTCCACATCATCTGTTTTACTATTGTTCATCAACACTTTAGCAAAGTTATGAGAGACCTTGGGATTGATGACCATTACCTTGACGCCGGCATCATGGAGCACAACGACTAAATCGAAATGATAACTGCCGGTGGCTTCCATACACACGATAATGCCGGACAATTTGTTCAGTTTCTTGGCCATCCGGGCATGATCAGCTGGGGTATTGGAGAACTTCTGCGGATTGAAAGGTTTGCCATTTTTGCGCACCACCAAAACCAGTTCTTTAGATCCTACATCGACGCCAGCGAAGATACGGGTTTGTGTGTCAAGTGAAGCGCTGTTAATTTGTTGATCTGCCATGTTTAATTGTTATTCTGTGATAAGGAAAGTAAACTAGTCATTGGTTCCCGACCCTGCGTATGCACCTACCATCCTTGTGAATGCAGGCTCTAAGCCTCAGATACTCCGCGGTATAGGTGAATAGGGCGGGGGCCAATCTACATGACAGGCTCTGGTTTAATCCAGTCCTCAGGCTCAAGCGGCCTCCCAATGAACTCGGTAAAGCTTAAAGTATTTCCTGGCTAAAATTCATTTAAATTAATCATACAAGGCTCTATGCCAACTCCATACTGGCAAAGCCTTTGTGAGCGCCATGGATGGCGTGAATGTCGATTTTGCATTACGCCACGGATGGCGTGTATTAGGGCAATGCAGGAGCAATTGCCGAGGAGCGAAAATCGACCGGACACCCAGGCGCCTCCTCTGGCACTGCCGAAATTTGAAGTGCGAAAGGTAACAGGCAAGGTCAGACGTCTTTTCACCGCTAACAGCCATTAAAACTCTAAATACTTAGCATTATTGATTCTTAACACTCACCATTACCCGGTAACAATATTCCGTGGAATCCTTAGTGCATTGAACCTGGGATAAAATACCTTTTTCGATCAAACCCTCTAAAGATTGCTCGATAACCAATCGTTCGAAGCTACAAAAACAGCCATAAATAAAACGTTTCGGACAGTCGGGACAGTCATTTTCATTTTCAAATAGCGGCCGAATATGCTCATGCCAAGTATCGATAGCTTTCAATACTGAAATATCTGTATTGGATAAGTCTTCTTTCATTTTATTACTCCGCCCACTAATGAATATCCCTCTATCTTACCAAGTAACCGACTTACTCACCCAAAACAAAACCTAGAAAGAGCATTTCAGCATGAAGATCATGAAGAATAAAAAGTTAATTCAACAACTTGTCACTCGTTTGCGTATAACTTTCGCTCACCCGAAAGGTTAGCTGGAATATTTAGGTAATTTCTTGAAATCCTTCATGTGCCTCATGGTTTATACCCTCGTAGATCAAAATTCGGGATCGGACACCCCGGCGCCTCTTCGGGCACTGCCGAAATTTGAAGTGCGAAAGGTGTAACTGCCTTATTTAGAATAAAAGGTATGAACTGTATCTTGCGAGGATCAATCCTGAAGGCCACCAATTTCCGTGAAAGGTTGATGAAAGGAAGTATCGATACAATACTATCGAACCAAAAAAACAAATTTCAAGTCATTTTCGAATTTTAAAATTTAAAGCAGTCCGAAAAATCGATATGTATTTTGATTAACTAATTTTTTACGGTAAAGCAGACATGACATTATCGACCAATATAAAAATCGCAATTATTATGTCCGCATTGGCGGCCATCCTGATCATGCCCGGAACCGCTTTTTGGTTACTGGAATCGCTTGTTATAGGCTTGTTTGAAGTGCTTGAATTAGTATTGGATGAAATTGTCGAGCATCTTTTTCATACCAGCCGGCACACGACTCAGGTTATCGTTTTTTACATCATGTGGGGTCTGTTTATTGGCGCCGCTTATTGGTTCTATCATTATTCAAAACGATTATATTTCAACATCAAAACCGAATTCCCGGATTGGTTGTTTAAAACCCGCGAACAGGCAACATTAAATTGGAAGGAATTACCGTTTAGTAAAAAAATCAAAATGATTTCCGGTTGCTCGCTCGGCGCGGCATTTGTCGCCGTAATCGTATTATAAATTCTCCCGATTCAAAAAGGCTTTAGTTAAAACACCATGCTCGCTGCCTAAAGCCAGGGAATAAAAGCTTGGTCCCGTCGATGACACTTAAATGTATGCGCCCCCTTTTGTAAGCCGAATTTCGGCACTGGGGCGCCCGTCAAACGACCATGCTTGAGCTTGAACCCTCGCCTAAAAGGGATTGCAACGGAGAGCCGAAATGCGGATTTTGCATGAGCAATATTTCCAGAACACTGCGGCGTTTTTATACGCCAATACCAAAATTTGACGTACGATAAGTAAAAACTGATTGCGGAGAACATCCCATCAGATTAAGTTCTTGCCGATAGGAAGCAATTTTCCCCCTAATGCTTCCGTGCTTTGAGAGTTGGAAAATTCTATTTTCCAACTCTTTTTTTGCCTTGCGCCTTGTGAATGAGCAAACAAGCCATCGTGCCGGAACCCGATCACTGGAGATCGACGATACCTTCCCGGTTCTGCAGAGCCCATACCCGAACAGAAAGAGCCATATTCTAAGGAGGTGTCGTGATTTTTTTGGCGAGCATATCGATCAGAGAGTCATACCCATCGAAGATCAGAATTCGGCACCGGGGGGCCCGCCAAAGGACGCCTTGACCCATCACTTAAATACCATAGTTCATTGGCCATGATTAATTGTCTTGGATAATTTAGGTGCCGGACTGTCAAGCGAGTTACCGAACCTGCTACAAAACTCATAATTACAGGACGTTATTTATCACGAAACCCTTACCTCGCTTGCATACGGTAGAGAGATAGACCGATATTGGCCTGTTGAACAAAATGCTTAAACGCCTTGAGATCATCCTCGGTCAATTCGAAATTGCTGTAGGCGCGATCGCAATAAATTAGGCCGATAGGTTTATCTCCTGAACAAACAGCCATCAATAAACAAGGCTGTTTACCGATCGTCTTAACATCGCTTGCGCTATACAAAGATTCGTTTTCTTTCGGGTTTACCCAATAACCCTCGTGACTTGTAATCGCTTGAAAAAACAAATTAGGCGGAGATTGACTAAGCTCAAAGCGAATCTTTTGTAAATAACTATCCTTACGCCAACCCAAAGCCACTTTCTCCAACAATGCATTTTTATCTTTTGTCAAAAGAGCGAAAATGGTTCGATCCATGCCGATTCCGCGTTGAATACCCTCCAATACGGTTTCAAGCAACAGGTTGATATCGATTCTTCCGCTCAATATTGTGGTAATATCTTGCAAAATTTGAAATTGCAAGACTTTTCGATCCACATTTTGCGCCGACGCATTCGCTTCGGAATTTTGTCGAACATTATGCTGAATAAAATTCGAAGCCTCCGTTGCGCCGAAATGACAAGCGATATTTGCCGCAATGTCGGTATTTTTACGGAGACTCGCCTCAATCGCTTCTTTCGACAGTCCGGTCATTGCCTCGATTTTTTCGACACAGGCGTAATAATTTTGCGTACCGACTCCTTCTCGTAACGCTTCGACGACTTCGCAGCCGATGCGAACGAATTTAACCCGCGGATCGACGTCCCTGGTGCTTTTTTTAATAGCCGCTTCGATTAAGCCTTTTAAATTCCAAGTCTTGCACAATGAAATATCCAAATCAGCCAGCTTGAAACCCAGCACTTGCTTCTCGGCTGCTTCGTTGCTTAGGCCGTTTTTCAGCAAAGCCTGAATTCTATCGCCCTGTGCTCCGCAAAAACACCAAAAGGCTATGCTTCCTATATTTTTGAGCAACGCCGCGATAAAAACCTCTTCGGGCGAAGGATCTTTCGCCGCGATCGCCAAAGCCTTGGCTTGAACCGCCGCATGAATAGCCTTGGCGATTTCTTCATTGGCGCGGCGCCTGTTGTTCGGCGACAAAATCGCTTCAAAAAGCGAGCAAGCCAGTGTCAGCTCTCGAATGACCTCGATACCGAGAATCACAATAGCTCGAGATACGGTCACCATCTGTTTTCGCGAAGGGTTGTAATAGATACTGTTGCTTAGCTTTAATAGTTTTGCCGTTAAATTTGGATCTTGAAGTATCACAGGGGCAAGTTCCATCGCGCCTTTCTTTTCGTCTTCTATGATGTAGTTGATACTCTGCACGGTATCTGAAAATACCGGCATTTCCCGATCGCGCAATACTGCTGTCCAATCCTCAAGCGATCGAGGCTCGCCTTTAATTTCAGCATCCTGTTTTTTCATGCTTTGGTCATATGTTAAACATTTTTATTATATGAATAGGCCGACGGGTTTGCATTATCCCAAAAAAAGCATTTTTCCCGCGAAACACACCAAAATAACGAAAAATCTCAATTAGCGATAAATATACCTTTAGCACTTCAAATTTCGGCAGTGCCTAAGTAGGCACCGGGGTATTCGGCCCCTCACCTAACGCTAGGTGAGGGGCCAGCATGGAGCTGGCATAGAGCCTACATGGATGTATTCACCCAGCACCTAAGTTCCCTAGCCCATTGGCCATGGTTAATAGTCTTAGATAATTTAGGTGCTAGGTTCACGGCATCCTTTGACGGGCACCCCGGTGCCGAATTTTGATCTGCGATGGGTATAACTTCCTGAAGCTATGAGTTTTAACCCAATCCAAAATATTTCACCGCTTACTACGCCTTTTTTTGACATGAAAAAACAAATACCCTCCCATGATTGCCGCGATGATAAATACCACGATATTCGCTTGCATGACATACACCACGACGGCTTTACCGTAATGATAATACAGCGAGAAAAAAACAATCGTCGAAATCGTACAAGCCAATAAGTCCGCTAATGCAAATTTGATAAAACTCATCTTGCCTAGCCCCGCGCACAAAAACAGCCCGTTTCTAACCCCGAAAGGAATAAAGCGACCTAGTATCAGCGTTGCAATACCGTGACTTTCGTAATATGCGTGAATCATTTCGACTCTTTTCGGCGGCACCATTTTAGCAAAAAAACGAATATGTAATATTTTAGGCCCGACGAATCGCCCCAAACTATAGCAGATCAAATCCGAACCGTAAGCACCTAGATAAACCGCGGCAAATAAATAAGGCAATTGATCCGGGTATTGTCTTGCCAACACCCCCGAAATAAACAGCATTGCATCCTCGGATACCGGAATATTGAGGCCCGCCAACAGCAGCGATCCGAAAATAATAAAATGAGCGTGTTCAATATGAGCTTGAATGAGAGCAATCAGCGTTTCCATGGATTAATCAAGTATAAATAATGTTTAAATTTCTTTGCCTCGTCATGGCAGAGCCATTAAGACTGCTTTACAATCGGTTTGTCGATCACTCACCCCCGAAACAAGCATGGCATCGCCCCAACTCACCAGCATACTGGAATATCACCAACGCACCAAACACCATTTGGACCGTTATGCCAAAGGTCCAAACGGACTCGATTGGGCCGACCAACCGGACCCGTTCAGGCGTTTCGAAGGCAGCGAACGATTTCAATTGCCTTTACCCAAAAACGTCCCCACACCCACCTATAACGAACTTCAAAATCCCGAGCTAATTCCACCACAGCCATTCAACCGAAATAATCTGGGGCTTATGATGGCATTGAGCTTCGGACTTTCCGCCTGGAAACAATACGGCAAAGACCGCTGGGCCCTGCGCTGCAATCCGTCCAGCGGCAATCTGCATCCGACCGAAGCCTATTTAATCAATACAGCGGCAACCGACCTTCCTGCCGGTGTTTACCATTATTTAAGTCACGACCATGTCTTGGAAATGCGCGGCAATTGGCGTCAGACGCCGGCATTTAGCGGGATATTGATCGGTTTGAGCTCTATCCATTGGCGGGAAGCCTGGAAATACGGCGAACGCGCATTTCGCTATTGCCAACATGACATCGGCCATGCGCTCGGCGCGTTGCGCTATGCAGCAGCCGTTCTGGGCTGGTCGGTCGAACTGCTGGCCGAATGCGGCGACGAAACGATTGCACGCCTACTGGGCTTGGACCGCCACAATGAGTTCGTTGCCGAGGAAAACGAAGCCCCCGACTTATTATGCCGAATTCACGCAGGATCTCAGATGTCTTCGGACGAATCGGTTGATCGCTACCTGGCTGAACTTAGCATCGACAACTGGTTTGGCAAGGCCAATCGATTGAGCCATTACCACCATTTTCATTGGCCTTTAATTGATGCAGCAGCGCTAGCAGCTGCCAAACCAGCCACACAAGAAAACTACCGGCATCCGGGGATAATCTTATCGCCACCACTAACTAACGGTTCCCAAAGCGCGTTCGAGATCATTCGGCAGCGGCGTAGCGCTCAACATTTCGACGGTCAAACGCCGATCGAGCTGAATCATTTTTATCGCATCTTGCAAGCTACGATGCCTGAAAACCTAATCCCCTTCGACCTTTGGCGTTGGCCTGCGAAAATTCATTTATTTTTATTCGTGCATCGCGTCGAAGGGTTGCAACCGGGTCTCTACGCCCTATCGCGGAATCAAGCCAGTCTTCAGATGCTGAAGGACAACACTCGAGCAGAGTTCTCTTGGCAAAAGGTCGAAGGCGCGCCTGAAACATTAAAACTGTACAACTTACTCAACGCCGATTGCCGTCGCGCCGCCAAAACGCTATCGTGCCATCAAGATATCGCCGCCGATAGCGCCTTCAGTTTAGCAATGGTCGCGGAGTTCGGCGATGAATTGGCAAAAGAACCGTGGCAATATCGCCGTCGATTTTGGGAAAGCGGCTTGGTCGGCCAAGCATTATATCTTGAAGCCGAAGCCATAGGAATGCGCGGAACCGGCATCGGCTGCTTTTTTGATGACGCGGTACACGAGGTTCTTGGAATAAACGACACCGGCCTACAAAGCATTTATCATTTTACGATCGGCAAGCCATTAGAAGACAGCAGGCTTCAAACGCTGGCGCCTTACTTTCATCTACACAATGAACCGCGTTAAGGATTTTGAGGAACAAAGCTCAAGCAGAAACCTTTCAACCTAACGTTCATGAAGGCCTAGCCATCGCCCCGGCAAATGAAAGTTCTCTGGTGGCGGAGGGTGCGGTCACTCGCCCGACAGGACGCCGTGAATACGTCCATGTAGGCTCGACGGCGGCTCCCTGCCGCCGACGCCTGTCGATCGAACAACCGCACCCTCTCTGGAACCGGTATTGCCAGCACAGAGCTTTGTATATCGAAAAATTAGATAAAGTGTCCAAATCTACGAACTTTCACAGTAAAAAGAGCAGTTGAGAGCCTCAAACTACCGTTCGCCCTGAGCCCGTCGAAGCGTGAACGGTAGTTTGAGGCTTCACCAAGACGGTGAAAGTGTTGTAGACCCTTCATGCTTCGACTTAGCTCAGCACGAACGGTCTACAACACATGTCAACTGCTCTTTTTAGGTTCAAGCATTTGCGGATAAACTGACAATGAAACGTAGCCAATTAAATTTCATCATCGATATCGTAGCCTTCGCGGGTTTTGTTTTTCTAACTACGACCGGCGTGCTGTTACGCTATCTGTTACCGCCCGGTAGCGGGCGCTTCGCGACCATTTGGGGGCTTGACCGCCACCAATGGGGAACCGTTCATTTCTGGGTGTCGGTACTTTTTTTCGCAATATTGGCGTTACACTTACTACTGCATTGGCGTTGGGTTGTCGGCTTCATTTCAGGACGTGTCACGGAAGGGTCGGGGCTGCGCTTAGGACTGGGCCTAGTCGGCGTACTGACTTTGGTCGCTTTCGCCACTGCGCCGCTGGTCGCACCGATTGAAATATCGGGGGCATCCGGCAAACAACTACGCGCAATGAATAACGGCTCTCTAACAATACGAGGCAGCATGACCTTAGTGGAGATAGCGCAGATTACCGGCGTACCGGTCGATTATTTAATGGAGCGACTGAACTTACCCGAGACAACGAACAAGACGGCAAAACTTGGGCAATTAAGCAGGCAATACCACTTCACGATCGCCGATGTCAGAAAAGCCGTAATCGACTATCGAGAATAAAATAGGGCTTTCATTGACGCCGTCTTTCGCCAACCGAGAGTTTTAACCGCCATTAACGCCCATTTGCTTTTCATCATCACAATTATACCTTTCGCACTTCAAATTTCGGCAGTGCCTGAGGAGACTCCGAGGTGTTAGGTCGATTTTTGCTCCTGCTCTGCACCTTATTTTTCTATTCATGAGCCGATATCTGGCGCTTAATCGAAATCGCACCGCGTATTTCGCCGACACTATAATTTATTGCGTCGTCATTCGGGTATTCATGCGCCAATATCGCTTTTACCCCATCAGGCATATCTTCCGCTTTACCATGACATTGCAAACACATCGGCTGAGTCGGTATGGCTTTCAGATAACGAAACCAAAGCCCATCCGCTTCATCTACGATTGCAGACATTTCGAGCTCGTCGGTAGGTTCTCCAGACAAGTGATGCCTATCAAAACCTTCCAATTCGCGCCGCTCCCAGGTATCCGGCACTCCCATCGATTTGTTGCGGGATTTAAGCGATACCCGTTTCACAATCCATCCGTCTTTCGAATAATCGGCTGCCATTGCCGGCGCAATTTGTTTGCAAACAATGATCGCGTTTTCCGTGTCGGCCGTTTCCAGTAACGATTTCAGCTTTCTACCCAGCGACTGCATGAATTCATGAGCTGTTGCGCGACTTTGTTCCAGATAATGAATTTGCTCTTTTGGGCTGTCGGCAAAGACCCACGTCGAAGAAGCCGAAGAAATTAAAATCAAAAGACTTTTTGTCATGAATTTTGGCATTTTATGCTCCTGTTATGGAAAAGTTGAATAAGGATGACATGACTTTAGGCCCCTCACTTCGCCTTTTGGCAAGAGGAGGCCATTACGAAAAGAATAAGAATATCCTAACAACCTAGACTATCGAGACAACAAAAATTCGAGATAAGCCATCTAATCCGTATCATCTTCATATCCCATAATAAACCTAAAACAATATCGCTAACAAACTACTCTTTACAAATCAATAAGTTGAAATTATTCAACTTATTTAATAACCTATGCCGGCTGAATTGATCAGCGCTCTCCAACAACCGCTCATGGAAAGTTCCAGTCGAAATTTCATAATAGATTTACACAATCCCTTTACAATGTCTAACGCGCATTTCTTTCCCGCAATACCCATCGTAGATCAAAATTCGGCACCGGGGTGCCCGTCAAAGGACACCGTGAGCCCAGCACCTAAATTATCTAAGACTATTAACCATGGCCAATGGGCTAGGGAATTTAGGTGCTGGGTGAATACATCCATGTAGGCTCTATGCCAGCTCCATGCTAGCAAAGCCTTAGCGAGCGCCATGGACGGCGTGAATGTCGATTTTGCATTACGCCACGGATGGCGTGTATTAGGGCAATGCAGGGCAGAAAAATGCTCCTGCATTTTCTGCATTCGTTACCTCCTTGTAACTCAGCAATTGCCGAGGAGCAAAAATCGACCGAGCACCCCGGCGCCTCCTAAGACACTGCCGAAATTTGAAGTGCGAAAGGTATACTTTAGCGACAACCTGATTCAGTTTGTTTCCGCTGCGGGCAAACGAGTTCGCAAATAAAAAGAGACATAAATATGCCGACCGCCATTCTGAACGACTACTTGCGCCGTGCGATTGAGCGTAAAGATTACCAAGCCGTTCGTCAATTTTTAGAAGAGTTTCAAGCTGTCGACCTGGCCGAACTGCTGCAAACCGTTCCGGTCGATGCTGCACGCGAGCTGTTGATGTACTTACCGGTTGTGCAACGTGCGTCGGTTTTCGGGCATTTACCGGTCGACTGGCAATCTCAATTAACCACCGCAATGACCGATAAGGAAGTATCGCAGTTGCTACGTCATCTCGACGCCGACGAAGGCGCCGATTTGCTCCATGTTTTGCCTGAAAACCGTCACGACCGCGTGCTGCGTAAGATCGCTCATGCCGAACGCGAAGCACTCAGACGCCTAGCGAGTTACGAAGAAGGCACAGCCGGCGCGATCATGACCAGCGATTATATGACCGTACCTGCCGAAATCACAGTTGGCGAAGCACTCGACGTCATTCGCAAAAGCGCCCCCAGCGCCGAATTGATATATCAAATTTATACCGTCGACGCTCAATATCGTCTAATCGGCACGCTATCGCTACGCGAACTAATCATGAACAAACCGGAAGCGCGAATCAAGGATGTAATGACTACCGACATGGTGAAAACCAAACTATCCGCCAAGCAAGAAGATGCCGCCAAATTAATCAGTCGATACGATTTACTGAGCTTGCCGGTCGTCGACGATGACGAGCGTTTGGTCGGCATCATTACCTATGACGATGCAATGGACGTTGCCGAGGCAGAGGCGACCGAAGACATGCACAAAGGTGCAACAATCGGCCCATTGGCCGGCAACTTTCGCGATGCGAGGTTATTTACACTTTACCGCAAACGTATTGTCTGGTTGCTACTCTTGGTCTTCGGCAATTTAGTTTCCGGTGCCGGAATCGCTTATTACGAAGATACGATTGCCGCTTATGTCGTACTGGTGTTCTTTTTACCGCTACTCATCGACAGCGGCGGTAACGCCGGATCGCAAGCCGCGACACTGGTCGTGCGTAGCATGGCCACCGGCGATATCGCAATCAGCGACTGGGGGAAATTACTGCTAAAGGAAGTCGCCGTCGCAAGCGGATTGGGCCTAACGATGGCTGCTGCCGTTTCATTGATCGGCGCTTATCGGGGCGGCTTCGACATTGCCTGGGTGGTCGCACTGAGCATGATCTGTATCGTGATGACCGGAAGCCTGGTCGGGCTCTGTCTGCCTTTTATCTTGAACCGATTGGGCTGGGACCCTGCCACCGCCAGCGCACCCTTAGTCACGACGATCGCCGATGCTTCCGGCGTGCTGATTTATTTTTGGATAGCAAATTGGATACTACATCTGCCGGCGCCTTAACCCATACGCATCACACTAAAAAGGTCACCCCCATCCGCTCTTTCCCAAGTTGCTATTAAAGCACGTAGCCCGTATGCAGCGCAGCGGAATACGTGCTACGCTGTTTAGAATCACCGGAAAAGGGCGGTAAATGCTTTCTGACATGAAGCCTACATGGACGTATTCACCCAGCACCTAAATTCCATAGTCCATTGGCTATGGTTTACTAATCTTGGATAATTTAGGTGTTGGGTTCACGGCGTCCTGCCAAGCGAGTTACCGAATCCTCAACAAAGCGCATAGTTCCAGGACGTTATTTATCTCGAAATCCTAAGTTGGTTTTTATTTCAGATGCATTCTATAAACACTCTCGAACAAGCCCCTTTGGTTAACGTCATTATTGAGACGCCTCGCGGCAGTTTTTTAAAGCGGGGTTCCACTGGAAAACTGGACTTCATCTCTCCGTTGCCCTGTCCATTCAACTATGGCTCAATTCCGGCTTATATCGGTACGGACGGAGATTTTTTAGATGCGGTCGTGCTGGGGCCGCGTCTTCCTTTAGGAGCATCGATTTCAGTTTATGCGTGGGGAACCGTTGGAATGATTGATGGAGGCATTTATGAAGATAAACTGATATGCGCTCAGAAACCCATCTCTGTGAGACAGCAGCGGCTTATTCTTCTGTTTTTCATGATTTATGCCAAGGCCAAATATCTGCTGAATTTAATCAAGGGCCGCAAGGGGCACAACAGCTGTGAAGGCTGGCACGATGCTGCAAGCGCATTAGCCAGGGCGATACCCTGTATTCATCAGGACAAGAATGCAGTTTAAACATTGGAATGGCTGGTTGCTTGCTATACCCATACCCAAGGAACTCTGGCTTTCATCGCTAGTCGTAATTACGGAGATAGTAAAACGTCGGTGAGTTTGTAGAGCTATCACGCAGATTCACCGACATTTTTATGCTCCAGGTTTTCGCTACTGTTTCTTTCAATCGCCTTTTCAGCATACCCTTCGGCTCCGACTCATGTTTAGAATTTACAAACGAACCATTCATATTGGCACGACAAACGATCCTCAACGGCGACTTGAATATCACGTCGAAGAGGATTCCAATTCTAGCCTTGCCAAAATCCTGGCTATTCCGGCCATGATCGCAGCAGCTGTCGTCGGCGCGCTGGTCTTGTCCGTGTTTTTTGCCGTATTGTTGATCCCGTTGAGTATTGTTGGCTTCAAAGCGTGGCGACTGGTCAAAACCGCTCAGCAACAATCAGTTCGGCAATCCGAGCCCGATAGTATTACCGCTGAATACACCGTTGTTTCTGATGACGACAAGTCGTAAGTAAAATAAACACTAATCGTAACTATTCAGCCCCCGGTAATTATCGTTCCCACGCTTTGCGTCACTGCCATTAATTTAAGCTGTGTATGCGGTAATATACCTTTCGCACTTAAAATTTCGGCAGTGCCTGAGGAGGCACCAGGGTGTGCGGCAAAGGCTTTGCCAGCATAGAGCCTACAGGGATACGGTAATTTGGGGCGTTGTGACGAATGTTATTCATCCGGTGTGACGCCGTCAACGCTTGGCGGTACGCAATCGTAAGTACCCTAATGGCCTCTACTTATTGTCAAACTTTTTTCTGCCCCTCTGCAGAGCCATAAGTATCTACACAAGTTTTCCAGAAAAATGGCATGATCATCGCATGATTTTAAAAAACACTGACGGGTATAGACCCACGCCTCGCCAAACGGCATCAGCAATTGGTACTTGAACACATCAACTCAAGCGAAAGCCTGAGCGCAGGCTTGAAGGCGTTGCCGAATAAGATCAGCAGTTTCGCCAGCACTCAAGCAGCTTGGCGATTTTATCAGACTGAATCGGTCAGCTTGTCGAAATTACAGGAAACACTGACTGCAGCAGCGCATGAAGGCATCGCCGAGCATTGCAGCCAGTACGCCTTATGCGTGCATGATTGGTCACACCTGAGCTTCAAACATGCTAACAAAACCGATACGTATGCTATTACGCATGAGACGGATGTTGGCTATGACTTGCAAACCAGTCTGATCGTCAGCGATCAGAACGGGCAACCGCTGGCGCCGGTGGCGCAGCGATTAGTGAGTGCTGACGGGAGTTATGCCACCTACGGCGAGCCCGAGCCCGGCTTGCCCGTCAAGCATCATCTGGATAAAGTCAGCGACTGCATCCAGTTTTTGGACGAACAAGGTTTTGCCAAGCCATTAGTACACCTAATTGACCGAGAAGGGAATTCTGTGGGTCATATCCGCCGCGGGGAAGCGGCGGATAGCCACTGGCTAGTCCGCATCAAGGAATAATCCCAATGTGGACTACCAGGGGAAGCCCATGGCTTGTAAAGCCGTGGCGCAAGAGCTGGCGTTCAGCAAGACTCGGCAAGTCAGTTATTATGGTCAGACTTATTGGTAGTGGGTGGCGGAAACAGACGTGACGCTAACCCGTCCCGCCAAACCGAGTCAGAAGAAAGGCAAAAAGCCGGCTGTGCCTGGCATTCCTGTAGCGGCTAGGCTGGTGGTCAGTCGCGTCTTGTCCGACGATGGCGATGTGTTGGCGGAATGGTTGCTATTGACCAATGTGAAAGACGTTGATGCTTCGACCCTTGCGCTATGGTACTAATGGCGCTGGCAAATCGAGTGTTTCTTCAAATTGGTCAAGTCGGCAGGCCACCACCTCGAATCGTGGCAACAAAAATCAGGCTCTATGTGAAATACAGTGGGTAATCAAATTTCAACTTTCCACATAGGAAGTAAATCATATTAATGAAATTGTTGATGTTGCGATAGCCTCTGGCTCGCCGTTTAGCCAGCTGAATCTTACTATTGATGCCTTCAAGAATGCCGTTACTAATGAGTGATTCCACGAAATGCACAATTCCCGACCAATGTCCTCGAACTGTGTTGGCGAACTTGATAAACGCTGGAATTTTGGCTGCGTCCACCTCATCGCACCATTGCCTCAAAAAAGCCTCCGCTGTCGGTTTGTCGGGCATTTCCCAGAGATCATTGAATAGCACTTTTAAGCGGTAAGCTTCGCCCAGCGTGGGGTACAGTTGTATCAGTTCATCCAGCTCTTTTTCTTTTTTGTCGGATAGGTTTTCCCGGTTCTTTAGAAAAGTGTATTTGTGACCTTTCAGAGCATCATGCTCTTTGCGTTCGGCAATGCGCACCTGATTCATGGCCTCGTTCAATAATTTCACAACATGGAATCGGTCAAAGGTAATTTGTGCAGACGGGAATGATTCGGCAGCACCGGCAATAAATGACGGTGACAAATCCATGCTGATTTGCTCCACCTGTTCTTTATCAACACCTTTATCTTCAAGGTGTTGCTGAATACTTTGCAGCGTTGCCTTACCCTTACCTTCGGTGACATGAATTACGCGGGCTTCATCCAAATCAACGCCCAGCGTAACGTAATGATGGCCTTTTTTGGTCGAGGTTTCATCGACGCCCAGCTTGGTTATCGTGCTCGGATCATCGGCTGCTTTTGCCTTGCTAATCCAGTGATTAAAGATAGTCCAGATGCGCTGTGGATTGACCTTCAGTATCTCGGCGACTCGGTTGACCGGCATTTCCCGCTCAATCAAGGCTAGCGCTAAGGCTTCGAATAACAGGGTAAAACCACTGCCTGGCCGTGCCCAAGGAACGTCAACAGTACGGACTTTGCCATCGGTCGTGGTAATGCGCGGCACCGCACAATGGAGGTAACAGGTGTGTTCAAAAAAGCTCAAATGTTGCCATTGCCGCTCTACGGTATCATGCACTGGACAGAGGTTATTCGCGTCGTCTAAGAAGCGCGAGCCAGTCACGAAATCGATATGCAGATGAAGTTCGCTACGGGCCAATTCATCTGTAGAAAAGGTCACAGCTTTGACCTGCCAAGGAGGTTGCAGGCCTAAAGCCATGCTGAATAAAGTTTCACTGTTCATGGCTATATTATTGCATTACCCACTACGAATCACATAGAGCCAAAAATCAGCCCTGGCCATTGCCAAACGCCTCTTGGTCGCTAGCATGGCCTGTGTTACGGTTTGGGCCATAGCTGCCGACAAAAGCAAGGAAGCGGCTGAATTAAAACTATTTCTGATCAAACTCAGCGGCAGGCAAATGCGCCACAAAAAGGAGTTTACGAATCCAGCACTGTTGTCGGGGCTGTGGGCCTTCCTCTCCATGCTTGAAATCATGGATGCCTACTCTCAAGAAGAACTGGATAGCTTGAAAGCAACCGCTCAGCAATTTTTAGGAAAAGATGTGTAGATACTTATGCTGCAGAGCCGTGTTTTTTGAAGATCTGTGGTCATGATCCAACCCTGTAACAGTTGAGTTCACCTGCATTTTGGAGCGTAGGGGAAAATTGTCAGGTGAAACGATTTGTTATTCTATTTAGCAACGTTCATTTGGGACAGTCTTTTTTTAAGCGAGTTTAGGAGTGCTTGTTTTGCATATGGCTTCATCTTTTTCCATTGCCGGGATTCTTCTTGAGTGCGACCACACCCAATGCACCACCCGCTAGGGCCGGAGAATTTACAGAAATCGATACAAGGAGTTTTCTTGTTCACTTTCAATGCTTTATCACTCAACTCGACCTAATACCTTATCTATGCTGGCCTCGAGTTGCCGAAGCCTGTTGAATTCTTCGAGAAGACGTTGCTCTAGATTTTTGAAATTAAGAGGTAGGAACCGAGAACATATGTTATTTCCCTCACCGATCACGCTATAGCCCTTCCAGCTATTTATTCGATCAGCTTCTAACGTTAAAAGCTCTTGAATAAACCTCTGTTGTTGTGGACAGTCCTCTTCTGCATGCAGGTGAACAGGGAATTCTTTTTTCTGTATCTGGGGTTTTTCAATATAGGTTTCAAAATGGACTCCGCCCTGGTTATGGTTATGCCAGTTCTCTTTATAGAGGTGCAGATAAGGACCACGATTATATACCTCCCAGCCATCGTCAAACCACTTTGAATTCCTCAAACTTTGTTCAAAGTTGTGAAACACCTTTTTTACATCTTTCATGATTTTTTCTTAGCCTCCACTAGCTAGCATAACGCCCGCTGAAACGCGTCCGGTTCCAACCGATGGTTGGACGAAGCCGCTAACGCGGAGGAAAGCCGTGCCGCTTGATTGACGATAAAATGTAACCTCACGCCCTCATTATACGAGGGAACATTCCAAGACGAATCATGAGGTTACACAGCTATGACAGCATCATCCGCGTTCGATTTCAAGCAAAACTATCGAACTCATATCAAACACCTGAAACTGGTGTACCGTAAGGATTGCTTCGTAGATGAGTAACAGGAAGGACAAGAAAAGCAAAATCGAGGCATTGAACCTTTATTTGATTCTCACAATGAGTTTTCTTGTGCTTGTTCCCGAACAAACTGGCGATTATTTGACTACAAGATAAACACTTTTCTTGCAGTTAGTTATGCCAAGCCAGTGATACCAATGGTTACAGGGATGCTTTACTCATTTACGAAGCAATCCTTACGGTCGGCCAAATACCAATTGTTGGGCTTCGCAAGCTCAGCGCCAACCTACAAATGTCACCAGATTCCCACCTGCGCGGGAATGACAGCTATTTGTTGAGATTCATTGAATTTAGCCCAATCTAACAGGCATTACGACACGCCTTAATTATTTGACTTTAAACGGTTTTTTAAAATTTTAAAACGGCTGAGAGCACATTTCACTAAATTACCGTCTTTGTGTTTGAACTGCTTCTTAAGAGGTTTTTTCACTTCCCAAGTGCCTTTATACCCATTCGGGAATACCACTAAATCACCGGCTTTAAAGGTCGTAGACGGCCCCCCATCGGCAGGTGTCATTTCACACTCACCTTCAACAATAAGGGCTATTTCTGTCGTAACAAACGCCCACGGGAAGACAGAGACGTCTTTTTCCCATGTTGGCCAGTGCGCAACACCCAATTTTTTTAACACTGCTTCACTTGGGTTGCTATCAACTGTAATTTCTTTCATGTTCCTTCCTATAGTTAGATTTTTTCCAAAATCAGAGTAATTTTGAATGATCGTGCCTGTTTTTCGTGCTCTATTTTGCCTGCATTTTGCCGATAAACCGAATTTATCGTTCACACCGCATGTAAGACCAAGGGTTACAAGGGTGTCGCGGGACAAACCGTTCTTTGGGTTAAATAACCCCGTATTGGGGCTACCGACATTTCCAAGCTCATCTAAAATCGCGTCATAATAGACGCTAACTCGGTTTTCCGTTCCACTGCGCCTCAAACCCCTAATTCAGACGCTGGAACAAAAGCAGGCCGGCCTGCGCATTCTTAACCTGGGCATGGATACGCAGACGCCCACCGGCAAGCTGATGCTCACCGTCTTGGGAGGTGTCGCTCAGTTCGAACGGGAAATCATGCTGGAGAGGCAGCGGGAAGGCGTCGCCAAGGCAAAAGCCGCGGGCAAGTATAAAGGACGTACTCCACTGGCTACCGAGTTAAGACAAGAAGTCGTAAGCCTTGCCGAAAGCGGTATGGCAAAAACCAAGATTGCCCGGCAGTTGAATATCGGAGAAGCTACCGTCTATAGAATACTTGCAGCCGCGAAAACAGCATGAATTTTACGGCAGGAGAAACTTTAATTAAAGTTCAATCACTTGTCAAAAAACTGATTGGCCATTTAGAAATCGATATTTCGGCTGCAAGCCTGTAATACCAAGGCTTCCATAGGGGTGTCGGGACAAACCGTTCTTTTGGTCAATTAACCCCTATTTGGAAAGGGTTGTCGAAAAACTGCGGGAATTGGACAAGCCTATTGATGATGGGCTACTGCAATACTTGTCGCCGTCGGGTTGGGAACACATCAATCTGACTGGCGATTACATTTGGCGGCAGAACCGAAAGATTGAAGACGGGCAATTCAGACCGCTACGGACCACTGAAAAGTCTTAGCGTACTATTTTTTCCGAATTCTGCGGCTCCCCATAATGAAGTAAGGGCCGGTTTACCGGTCCATTTTATTTCTAAGCGTGAGTATCGATGCCGATAGTCTGCCCTTGGTTACGTTTCATGATTTGCATAGCCGATTCAAGCATCTTGAGTGTCGTTTGATCATTGCGCGACAGCGCACCCTCTATGCCGTCGTTAACTCTTTGTGTGAAGTCAATGCTTTCCGAGTCATCAGCAGCCGGCAACTCGACATTGGTTCCGCCAGCAACTGGAATCTTCATTGTCATTGCCATGAAAGACCGGCTGTCATCAAGCGACATTTCCCCGCTACTGATCTGACCATTGACCCAATCACGCATTTCCTGGCGTGTCATGTTGCTGAAATCGGCTTGCTTTGCGCCGACAGTATCGACCTTAGCCGTACTTGCAGCTACCGTAGCTGGGGAAGTTTGGGAATTCCGAGAGGAATAAGCCATCGCTTGAGCTAAATATGTATTGGATGCTGCATTAACCAACATGATTTTTCTCCCATTAAGCTGTTGATACAAATATACTGAATTAGCATTGAAGTTATTAAGGCATGATTCATGCCGTTAATTCTGACGCTGCGAAACCTTGGAAACGAAGCGCTAGCGAGTGAAGGTTGAGTAGTCCCTGGAAGCCATAGCGCCGGGCGGTTTTTCGACTAGAAAAACTGCAAGGCATCGCTATACGGCGTCGATCCCTTTGCTGGGTCAAAGCCGAGGTGACGCGGACGGCCAGGGCCGCCGAAGGCAATCACGTTGCGGTGTAGGCGCGATTGTTAGCCAAGGATGGCTAGCAATCTTTCCCGCCGGAAGCCGACACTCGCCGACAAATTTATGGCATCTACGAAGTTCTTTTCGGCATGTGATTGCCGTTATTCTCAATTAACGCTAACGGTGAATGGCAATATTTTGCCTCTGATGCCTAACGCACTGCCTCTCGTGGTTAACGTACTATTTTTTCCGAATTCTGTGGTTACCCCAGGGTAAACGCATTAAAATAAATGCCATATCAATATGTTATGACTATTCAGCCTAAGCTTGCAGAACATTTTATTTGTTAGCTTTTTGTTTTGTGGCAATAAAGGCTGCCGCTATGAAATAGCTGAAAACACTACACATTGTAACCATTTGATTTTATATGCTGTTTTAATGCGTTTACCCTGGTGGTTACCCCTATAGCTTCAGTATTAACTGTAATTTTAAATCCAAGAACTTTAATATTCGATAACTTCAAATACTAACAACTATGAATAACACATCAAAGACAGTTGGTTCGAATGAGGTATTGGCGGCGCTTAGAATTCTTCGTGACAGTGGCCAGGTTAGAATACGAGCCGCGACATTAGCCGAAACCCTTTGGCCTGGGCGACGTGATCACAACAGCAACGGACAAGTTTTTCACCTGTCGGCCGGAATTGCTGGGCGAATGTTACGTCGATGCCCGGCAGTGATCGAGATTGAGCCGCGAATCTGGGAAATCATAGATGAGCGACTTGAATCCAAAGAGCCTTAAAACTCCTTACCAACTCCACCGCTGCACGCCCATACTTGCCCATCACCAAACCACCCCCACCAGCATAATCGCCGATACCACCAACACCTTCATACCCAAGGCGGCCGCAACATCCGACCGGCGATCCTCCATAATCTCGGCAACCCGATTTCTGACCTGGTCCTGCATGTGAATTTTACGTTGCATCGCGGCTCTCCTCGTTTAAGGGGTTGTTGCTAATGTGCCCGGTAACTGCGCATTTGTCCGACTAAAATGCCCTGAATTTGAACTTGTTCGGGTGCATAAATTTGAGTTGTCATCGCTGAATTAGCCGGTATCAACAGCACTTTGCCCGGCGATTGTTCTATATATTTCAACGTCGCTTCGTGATTGTCGATCAACGCCACGACTATTTCTCCGTTGCGTGCGTAATCGCGCTGCTCGATCACGACCCAATCCCCGTCGAAAATGCCGGCCTCTTTCATCGAATCCCCTTTGACTTGCAATACATAACACGGCTTGTCGCTTTTCAGCAGCTCCGGGACCGGCAGGTACTGCACATCGGCCAATGCTTCGATCGGTTTGCCGGCGGCTATTTTGCCGACATAGGGTAAGGCATGTTCGCACGCGGCATAATCCCGCTGCGCCTGAGCCGTCAAACGAATGCCGGTTTGTTTGCTGCCCGCGAACGGCTCGATCAGTCCGGCATCGATCAAGGCGCTGATGTGCTTGTGCAACGATCCGCGCGAAGCCATGCCCAAGGATTCGCAGAGTTCGTCGAGCGTCGGCGGATAGGCAAAGCGTTCATAGTTATCGCGCAAAAACTCGAAGATTTGTCGTTGTCGGCGGGTCAGTTCGGTCATTGTGTCAACATCATTTGCTTTTGGGATGTTTGGCAGTTTAGCAAAAAGCGCCTAAAATGAGAACATAAAGAGAACATAAAAAACGCCTTTCGGCTTCTCCACACTCTCAACCTGCTATGATCATTGTGCCAACGAATTTTTATTCCGCTGCTTCAAACCCTAAAACTGTGAACCTGCCGCTGTTTGCCGGCAAAGTCTCGGCCGGTTTCCCCTCGCCGGCCGACGATTACATCGAGAAAACGCTGGATCTGAACGAGCTGCTGGTGCAAAAGCCCGCCGCGACGTACTTCGTTCGCGCGCAAGGCGAATCGATGCTCGGCGCCGGCATTCATCCGAACGATATTCTGGTCGTCGATCGCTCGCTGGAACCGGTGCCGGGCAGAATCGTGATTTGCGCGTTGAATGGGGAGTTGGTCGTCAAGCGCTTGAAGCGCCTGGGCGGCCAATGGGTGTTAGGCTCGGAAAACCCGGCTTATAAAGATATCGTGCTTCGTGAAGAGATGGATACGGTGATCTGGGGCGTGGTGACGTGTGTGATTCATCATTTATCATAAATCAAAGACCTGACCCTTTTTTTCACTTTTTTTCCAACCTATAAATGTCACCAGATTCCCACCTGCGCGGGAATGACAGCTATTTGTTGAGATTCATTGAATTTAGCCCAATCTAACAGGCATTACGACACGCTTTAATTGTTTGACTTTAGACAGTTTTTTAAAATTTTAAAACGGCTGAGAGCACATTTCACTAAATTACCGTCTTTGTGTTTGAACTGCTTCTTAAGAGGTTTTTTCACTTCCCAAGTGCCTTTATACCCATTCGGGAATACCACTAAATCACCGGCTTTAAAGATCGTAGACGGCCCCCCATCGGCAGGTGTCATTTCACACTCACCTTCAACAATAAAGGCTATTTCTGTCGTAACAAACGCCCACGGGAAGACAGAGACGTCTTTTTCCCATGTTGGCCAGTGTGCAACACCCAATTTTTTTAACACTGCTTCACTTGGGTTGCTATCAACTGTAATTTCTTTCATGTTCCTTCCTATAGTTAGATTTTTTCCAAAATCAGAGTAATTTTGAATGATCGTTCCTGTTTTTCGTGCTCTATTTTGCCTGCATTTTGCCGATAAACCGAATTTATCGTTCACACCGCATGTAAGACCAAGGGTTACAAGGGTGTCGCGGGACAAACCGTTCTTTGGGTTAAATAACCCCGTATTGGGGCTACCGACATTTCCAAGCTCATCTAAAATCGCGTCATAATAGACGCTAACTCGGTTTTCCGTTCCACTGCGCCTCAAACCCCATCCTTATTTTTTATAATGTTCAAGCAATTCATCCATCATCGGGTCCAGCTTGGTTTTGACGCCTTGCCACTTAAATAAAGACAATCCGCCTTTTCCAACCAAATGGTAATTTGCTCGAGCGATCACGCCTTCCCGATTTAAAATCTCAATATCGGCAGAAGATAGGTAAGTACCCAAGTCCCATGAACGTCTAGCCGTATAAGCCAAGTTGAATTCGCACTGATCTGGTACCGGGGTGATATGCATATAGTATTCATCAGATTCAGCGCCCTCTCTGCGCACTTTATCTTTATCCAGCGTTGACTCAATAAACTCACTCTCTATCTGATGGCGTGCCAAACCGTCGGTAATCACTGGCACTAAATCCTGTACCATAACTTTAGGGTTCTCTCTGATACAAATGCGCTTAACGCTATACGAAGTGGTTAAAGGCTCGACCGTTATTGATGTGCATCCTCCAATGAAAATGCTGATGAAACCGAATAAAACTAATGTTCTTGCCATTTGCTTGTTGTCCATATTGCGGAAATTTAAGAATAAAACTCACATTCTCGCATAGCCAGGATAAATAAAGGCATCAAAACAGCCCATCTAACTCCACCGCCGTATTCCCGAACTTATCCATCACCAAACCACCCCCACCAACATAATCGCCGAAACCACCAATACCTTCATACCCCAAACAATCAACCAATCCGACCGACGATCTTCCATAATCTCGGCCACCCGGTTTCTGACTTGATCCTGCATGTGAATTTTGCGTTGCATGGCGGCGCCCCTCATCGCTGGTTTGGAATTTTTTGACAGCATAGCAAAAACCGATTTAAAAGAGAACAATAAGAGAACATAATAAACGCCTTTCGGCTTCTCCTCGCTCTAAACCCGCTATGATCATTATGCCAACGACTGTTTTATACGCTGCTTCAAACCCTAAAACTGTGAACCTGCCGCTGTTTGCCGGCAAAGTCTCGGCCGGTTTCCCCTCGCCGGCCGACGATTACATCGAGAAAACCCTGGATCTGAATGATCTGCTGGTACAAAAGCCCGCCGCGACGTTCTTCGTCCGCGCGCAAGGCGAATCGATGCTCGGCGCCGGCATCCATCCGAACGATATTCTGGTCGTCGATCGGTCGCTGGAACCGGTGCAGGGCAGGATCGTGATTTGCGCGCTGAATGGGGAGCTGGTCGTCAAGCGCTTGAAGCGCCAGTCTGGCCAGTGGCTGTTAGGTTCGGAAAACCCGGCTTATAAAGATATCGTGCTTCGTGAAGAGATGGATACGGTGATCTGGGGCGTGGTCACCAATGTCATTCACCCGCTGTAATGTCCCCGCAACGGCTGATCGCCCTGGTCGACTGCAACAATTTCTATGTGAGCTGCGAACGCGTGTTTAGGCCTGATCTGATCGGCAAGCCGGTTGCCGTACTCAGCAACAATGACGGCTGCGTTGTCGCCCGCAGTGCCGAAGTCAAGAAATTGGGCATTAAAATGGGTGTGCCGTTGTTCCAGATTCAGCAACTGGTCAACCAGCACCAAATTAAACTTTTCTCATCAAACTACACGCTGTATGCCGATATGTCTGCGAGAGTCATGTCCACTTTGGAAGAGTTCGCCCCAAATCTTGAGGTGTATTCCATCGACGAAGGCTTTCTGGACTTAACCGGCGTTTACTCTTGCGGCAAAGACCCGATTGCTTACGGCCAGCTGATCAGAAAAACGGTGGTTCGAACCACCGGCATTCCGGTTTGCGTGGGGCTAGGACCGACCAAAACGCTTGCTAAGCTGGCGAACTTTGCCGCCAAAAAATGGCCGCAAACCGGCGGTGTGTTGGATTTGTCGAACCCGGTGCGCCGGGAAAAACTGATGCGCATTGTGCCGGTCGGCGAGGTGTGGGGCATAGGCCCGCGCACGGCGGCAAAGCTGAACCAGCTTGGCATTCATACCGTTTGGGATTTGGCGTCCCAATCCAGCAAGCGCATTCAAACCCAGTTCAATGTTGTGGTGGCTAGAACCGTGATGGAGTTGAATGGCACGCCTTGCCTGGCACGGGAAGAAATCGCTCCGGATAAACAGCAAATTGTCTGCTCCAGAAGTTTTAGCCGCCGCTTAACCGAATACGCCGAGCTGTCGCAAGCCATGGCCGAATTCTGCAGCCGGGCCGCCGAAAAACTCCGGCAACAAGACTCAGTGACCGGCTGCATTACGATCTTTATCCGGACCAGCCCATTCAATCCGGATGAGCCGCAATATCAACGGGCGGCCAGTAGTAAGCTGAATGCGGCTACGCAAGACACGCGGTCCCTCATTGCTACCGCTAACCAGATGCTCAAAGAGCTATACAGGCCAGGCTATAACTATCAGAAATGCGGCGTCCAGCTGAGCCATATCCAGCCAAAAACCACGCCAGGGCAAATGGATGTATTCGACTTGATGGTTGACGGCCTATCTACTGAAAACCGTCACTTGATGAAAGCCATTGACCGGATAAACCACCGCTTTCCGAGTGCCGTTTCGATCGCGGCAACTGGTTTTGATAAAAGCTGGAAGCCGAAGGCGGAGCGGATTTCGCAGCGTTATACGACGGATTGGCGGGAATTGGCGGGGGTTTGGTAAAGCTATGGGCGGCGCCGGATTCGAACCGGATAATGCAATCACCGTAGCGCCCGCAACCGTTCCCATTGGAAACAACCGCCCATAGCGGTTTAGAGTATAGCAAATAAGGGTATACGGAATATTAGCCATGCAAATAAAATAGGCACTTCGTTTTTATACACCGAATAAATGAAAATCGAATACTGCCCACTGTGTGGTTGGGGACCTCTCGAAAAACCCTATGAGTCAATGGAAGAGCTATGGTTCAGCTACGATATTTGCGATTGCTGTGGTTGCGAATATGGCCTCGATGATAACGAACCCTACTATGAAAAATGGGTATCGGAAGGATGTCGTTGGCTTTATCCTGAAGCAAAACCAACAGGATGGCGGCTACAAGATCAATTACAACACCAAATCAGGCCATGGCCTCCAAACCCGCTCACATAAAGATTCAAACAGCAATCGATCATTTTTTGTTAATTGTCATGGGGGTCATGATAACGCTTAGCGTACTATTTTTTTTCCTAATTCTACGCCCACTTATACACCAACACTCTCAATAGACCTACGTCTATTCAGCTAGTGATATCAATCTCAAGTTTTTGCATCGAAAGCGGGGCAAGGAAGACATCGGGCCGATTAATCTGATTCCGCCAAACACCCCACCAAGTTCGCCACCCTTCTCCCCCGACTTCTGCGTCCGCACAGCCATCCTCAACGCCTTCGGTTCGCTGATCACATGGAAGCGGTAAACAACGTACACAGCATCGGTTGCGATCGATGCGGTTCGTGCCTCATCGCATCCTACGTGCTATATTTTAGACAGCGCCTGATCAAACTCCTCAATAGCTGCCTCTACACGGTTAGCCACCGCAATAGGGCGAAACATAACTGTACCAAACCAAACATTAGTTGATTCAACTTCAATAAGTTTTTTGCCCTCTTGGAGAAGGCCTATAGACACAGTTAAAGTCGCACCGCCATCTATATTAAAGTCGAGAAAATAATCTGACCTTTCTCTATTTTTGGTTACTAGAAAACCATGTTTTTCAAGAACTCTCGCCACTTCACCGACATGCCTTCCGGCATAACCACTGAAATGTTCAGAAACAAATACAGTTTTGTCCCGCTTCTCAAAAAGCATTCCACTTGCTATATCACTTGAGGTTGCACATCCAGTCTCCAAATTCAAAATTAAGCCCAATGTTACAAAACGAAGAATAATTCCTATTTTCATATCTATTTTTTTACCTTAAATAATATTTTTGACCTGGAGCAAGACCCTATTAACCATTTACGAAATAGACATAGCCATTTTACATTTTCGTGGGATGATTAATATTTGCCAGATCGGATTTCACCGCGCTATACGACGGATTGGCGGGGGTTTTGTAGCTATGGGCTATGGGCGGTGCCGGATTCGAACCGGATCATGCAATCACCGTAGCGCCTGCAACCGTTCCCATTGGAAACAACCGCCCATAGCGAGGGGAGTATAACAAATCTTAAAACATCCCCTCCAAAACCCCAGGCGTCTCCACCCTCCCCGCCCCACCATCAAACCGCATCTCCACCATCGCATCCCCCGGCCTCAACCAAAACTGCACCACCACTTCCCCCCGGATCGCGGTCAGATTCAAATAATCGGCCAGATCCCCGGCCTTCGCGTAATGCAGCTTGACCTTGGCCCCGTTCCAGCTGACCGGATGGTAAGCCTCCAGTTGCGTGACATCGACCACCTTGTCGGCGTCAATATGCAATTCGCCGAGCAAGTAATAAGCGTGGTTCGCCTTCAGATTCTCGACCAGCCAACGCAGCGACCGGCCTTTCATGTCGACGCGCTGGGAGATCACGCGCAGCGGCTCGCCCTCGATCAGCACTGCGTCGACCGGATAGAGATTGTGGTGTATCTGGCTCTTGCCGATTGACCGGGCTTGGCCTTGGTAGTCGACGATCAGCCTAGGCTGTCGAAACGCATGCATCAAATCACATACCTTATTAATATTCAATAACTTAAAATCATTCTGGACGCAATCGTTTGACCAAAACGACAGCTTAAGCCGCTTTTATTTTGCTCATAAAGCGACTAATCAATGACTTAGCTAAAAGAAGCACACCTGAATGGCTTATAATTGTTCACTTTACAGTGATTTTATTTCCTCAGCTTGTGGATTTAAAATTATCGCTGTATGCGGTATAAATAGGTCTTATTTTAACCCATCCCCCAAATACTATGCTTCAAATGTCAAAACTACTAAACAGCCGCGATAAATGGAAAAACAAAGCGACTGAGCGCGCAGCTGAGCTTCGTGAGCTTAGAAAAACACAAAAACGTCATTTGAAAAAAATAGCGGAACTGAAACGGAATAATTGTCAGTTAGAACAGCTTGTCGAAGCAAAAAAAACATTACTTTCGAGCATCAGTCAACCCTAGCAACCCAGGATATTGCTGTTGTACCCGCGAATACTTCAACGGTTATTGACATAACACAAGCTCAGCAAACGCGACTTTTATGCGCGCTTATCGTGCTTGATACGGTGGTTTCTTTTCGTAGCGTTCCGCGCATTCTTGAATTATTTCATTCACAAACATCGCTTGAATTACCGTGGACGCCACATTTTACTTCGGTGATTAACTGGAGTTTGCGCGTTGGTTTAGGGTTACTGCGCCAAGTGTGCCCAACGTGCGAGCCTTGGATTGCGATTATTGATTACTCCATTGATATAGGGACTAAAAAAGCACTGGTCGTGCTCCGCGTAAAAACACAGTCTCTACGCCAACGCGGCAGCGCCATTCAATTGCAAGATTGTGAATGTATCGGTCTTAAGGTGCGTGAAACGGTTAATCATCAGACGGTTTGCCAGGACTTAGAGGACATTTTTGCTATCGCCGGCGTACCTCAAGCGATTGTTAAAGACTGCGACTACACGCTAGCAAAAGGTGTGCGACATTGGTCGGCCAAACAAGAAAAACCGGTGCCCGTCATTGATGACATCGGTCACTGCATGGCCAGCGCGCTGAAAAGTCAATTTGAAAAAACAGCGGATTATAAAGCCTTTACTGCGGCACTGGGTCAAGGTGCGAAATGCCTGAGACAGACAGAATTTGCCTGCTTGACACCCCCTAAATTACGGACTAAAGGGCGTTTTCAAAGCATCAGTAAACTCGGTGAATGGGGGACTAAAATGCTGGATGTCTTTGCCGTTAAAGGCGGCGCGAAGAAAGGCAGCGTGTTAGCTAAATTACGGACGGTGTTTCCGGGCTTTTTACGGATGAAACCCTTTATTGAGCGCTTCGCGTTGACGACTAAAATAGTCTCAGAGGTGATGGAAATCATTAAAAACAAAGGGCTTAACAAAGTCACCTACCAACAATGTTACCAATTATCAAAAACATTGCCGCGAAATTCTAAAGTCAAAACACACCTACAAGCTTGGTTAAAAAAGCATGTGCAGATTCAAGCAGAGCTGACCGAACTGCCGTTGTTAAGCAGTAGCGATATTATTGAAACGCTGTTTGGAAATTATAAATACATGCTTGAACGCAGTCCGCAAGCCGACATGAATCGCTCCGTGCTATTGATTCCTGCTTTATGTGGCAGTCGAAAAGAAGCGGTGATTGACCAGGCATTAAATAAAGCGTCTCAAGTAGATCTTGAACGCTGGGAGGAGAAGAATATCCCTTATACGGTAAGAAAAAAGCGCCAAGAATTTTTTAAACATAAAAGCCAAAAAGCGGGGAAAATAATAACGGACTAAGTCAGTCTTTCGATAGGCTACGATCAGCCCCTTTTGCCAGGCGCCGAGCACCGGGCAGGCGCATTCGATGTGTTCCAGGGTCAAATTGTCGATCGCCTTTAGCTCCAGCGTGTGCCAGGTGAGGCCTTGGACTTTGACGAATTCGCCGTAGGCGATATCGAAATCTTTCAATATCTGATGCAGTCCGCCGCGCAGCCCCAGATTGCTCATCGGGTACAGCCCGACGCAGAACACTAGCATCGCGCACAGCACGATCATTTCGGCCTTGCTGCCGACTTCCAGCCGGTATTTGACCTTGCCGGGCATCACCACGCGCAGCGGAGACGGCCAGAACAGGTCGACGCCCCGGATGTTGGCCATGTCGATCTGGATGTGCGACCAATAGCCGCCCAGGATCGCCCAAAAGCCCACCGGCCAAAGGAGATACAACGGCGAGGCCAGCGCCGCGAGGACGCCGACGCCGATCAGGGAATGGGTAATGGTCCGGTGGCCGAAGCGCTTTTCAATCGGCACCGAAATGAAGAACAGCGGCCGGCCGACTTTCGAGGTCGGGATGTCGATATCGGGCATGAACGAAAACAGAATCGCGAGGCCCCAGGCAATCGGTTCGGTCGGGTACTCGAACACCGCCGCACCGCCCAGATAAAGCGCGGTCGAAAAGGCGGCGTGGGTGGCGGCGAGCATAGCGTAAAATACCTACTTAGATTTTAATTTCGGAACTAAAAAACACCATGTCGGCCATTACACAAAGAGACCAGGCAATATCGCTACTGAACGAAAACTTAAGGCAACTTATCAAGTTATACAAAGAATGCTACCTTTCGAGGGGCAGAGGGGCTTTGTTAGTTTATGCAAGAAATATCATTTCAAAGGGGCTTCCCAGCCAGGATGACTACAGAACGGAAGAAGAGATACTTGAGGTATTTACCTCCCCGGACTCTTACGCTCAATTAAAAGAAATGATCACCCATTACGATCAGAAGAACGAAGGTATCCTAGCGCTCATTACCGACTTTGCAAACGCCACTTATTTCATTACAGTCAAATTCAAGTGAAACTAACCTTTGAAACGATATAGTATGATATGAAATCATATCATACGGTATTGCCGGATAGATTCTCACCGCTCTACACCTGATGCCGTGGCTTGCCAACCGGACCGGCGTTGTTTATTTTTGTTTGTACACATCGCTGCGCTTATCCACTTTCAACACCAGAACCGTCATTATCCGATCCTCGATGCTGGCGATGACACGGTATTTGCCGATGCGGTATTTCCAGAACTCGCCGAGTTTAGAACCGGCCAGCGGAGCGCCTAGACTACGCGGGTTGTCCGATGGCGCCAGTCGCTCGGTCAAAAACTTTAAAATCCGGCGGGCAACAGCCTTGTCCAGCTTCGCCAGTTCGCGTTCGGCTGCCGGATCGAATTCAATCTTCCAGGTCATAGCGCTTCAGCACGTCCTCGAGCGGAATGGGTTGCGTGCGTCCGGCGCGAATCTCGGTCAGGCGCTGTTCAGCCAGATACAGGTCTTCCAAGTCGTCCAGGTGCTGCTCGATGGCTTGTCTGGCGTAAAAGGTTTTCGTGCGGCCCGTGAGTTTGGCTAAATTGTCCAAGCGTTTTTCCAGCTCGTCCGGCAATCGAATTGCTAACATAATGTTTACCCTCAATGAATAAATGCTATACAAGTATAGCATCACCGCCCTACCCCCTTGAAGATAAAGAACCGGAAGGTCAGAAACAGCGCCGCCCCGATCCCGCCCATGATGTACAGCGTCTTGTCCCCGGTACCCATGCCGACGTAACGCATCGACACGATCAGCGCCCCGAGGACCATCACCATCGGCGTGAAGTCGAGATATTGCACGCCGGCCTCGTGGCGCATTTCCCGCACTTTGCGTTTGTCGATGATCCTTTCCTTGCCGGATTCGTCGAGCATGTCGTAAATCGCCTGCGGCACCCCGCCCGATTGCTTGACGACGTGGCTGATATACAGCTCCGGCGATTCGATCAGGATGCCTTTGGTTTCGATGTAGCGTTTGACGATCGCCCGGATCGTGTCCGCCGGTAGCGGCTTGACCCCAATCTCGCGCATCTTCCACCACAGCTTCCGGACCCGGGCCTTTTTCTCGGAGGCGCAGCCGATCACCTGGGCATGGTCGAAAATGGCCAGCCAGAAGGCCATTTGCGTCGGCGTCAAACTGGTCAGGTCGTCGACCGCGATCACCGGTTTGTCTTCGGCGCGGGCTAGCGCTGGAATCACCGCGTGCGTCAAATCGCGCATGCTCATCCGGTTGACCTGGCTTTTGATCTCTTTCCAGTCGATCTCGGAACCCGGCGTATCGTGATACTTCGCCGGCAATTCCAGTTCCTTCGGCGTGACCAGATCCAGCGCCAACATCTGCCGGGCCATGTCGACGAACTGACCCTTGGCTTGGTGGTCGTGCAGCCGGATCAGCAGCGGCACTTTCGCCCCGAGCCGGTCCAGCGCCGCCCTCAGCACCGCCGATTTGCCGATGCCGACCGGGCCGGTCAGAATGACGTGCTTGCCCTTCTTGATCTCGGCGACCAAATCGCCGACGACTTCGTCCCGGCCGATCAGGCCGACAATCTCATCCATCGGTGCCTCCCAAGGTTTCGGTCTTGCCCTCCAAATAGGCCAACAGCGTTCGCCATTCCGGGCCGGCATAACGGGCCAGCTTGTAGCGCTGCGTCTTGATCAGCAGCGTGTCTTTGGCCACCAGGGCGTCTTCGGCGTTGACCTTGCTGCCGATCTGCCACAGCTCGTTCATGTCCGAAGCATAGCCTTGATCGATGCGGTCCTTGACCCACGCGGCCTTCTCCTTCAAAAACGTGCGCTTCACTTCCGAAGCCTCCAGGTCGGCCTCCAATTGCCGCAATTGCACGATATCGGCGACCACGCGCGACAGCATATCGTCAAACGCCTTGGCTTCGGCGACTTGCTTCAAGGCCGCCTCCCGCTCTTCCTTGACCGACGACAGCGGAATGTTGATTTGCAGGCCGCCGAACACGGTGTAAGGGTCGTCCCGGAACTCGGTACCGCCGACACCGACCCGGCCGGCCAGCGAGGTGTTCTGCAACGCCCAGGTTAAAGCATCCGGCTTGGCATAGGCCTTGGTGACGTTTTGCTGGGCCAGAAGGGTCGGGTTGACCCGGCCGATGAACGACAACACGGCGTCGTCATCCCAGGCCGCTACCCGGAAAGGCAAGAATAAGGCTACAATAAAGACGATTCGCACGATCATAGGCGCACTTTTATCATAAAAAAGTGTAATTTTGTTTTAACTTAGTCTAGCTTTTGTAGCCGCAAAAGTGAATATGAATAGTAAAGAAGCCGAACTATTATTTCAGGCGGGCGCTTTAGAGGCGCCCGTCATCCAAAAACACGCCTCCGGAGACGGCTGGACCGTCACGCTGGAAGGAAAGCACAAACTGAATCCGATGCTCGAAACCGCGCGCGGTCAAACGCGGGTGTTTAAACGACTGGACGCGGCGGTGGGGGTGTTGTTTGAGGTGGGGTTTGGGGAGATAACGATTGTGAAAACAAATAAATTGTTATTGATGTGAAAGTTTTATATTGCTGCTCGAACAATCACCAGTATTTACAACACCTAAAAACGCATTGAGTTCAACTTTGCATTTTTCGATATTTAATCCATTATTGCCGTCACTTGAAATGTTAGTGACGTAAGGGCCGGCTGTAGTACAACCAGTCAAGAAAATAACCGCTAAAAATGTTAATAAAAATTTCATTCAGGTTCCTTTTTCGTTATTTTAAAAATACAACTAAAGCATAGTAGCCATGTACCGAATCAAAAGCCACCTTTGCGAAGTATTCAATTGCACCACCCCCGAACTGACCAGCAAAGGCATCCTCGATGAGTTCCGGGCATGGCTCAAGGATAATCCCGAATAATCGATTTATTCAACGGGGCAACTTGCCGAAAAATACCTGCTATTTCCAGATCCCGTATCATTCTCTTGGCAACAAGACACGGTACACTCAGAAGGATTCGTACCGCTCAACGAATAACCTTGACCAGGGTTTCGAAAAAAACAGCTACAGGAAACAAAGTCTCCACCGCCGCCTACAACTTCTCCTTCTCCGTCGTTACCTTCTTCTGGTGGCGTCGTATCTCCCCCATCGTCGCCTCCGTCACCATTCTCGCCATCGACACTGCACGAAAGATAGGTATAAGCACCGGATAAAACACCTTCGGTGCATAACCGGGTTTCGCTGACGCAATCATCGAGCGACGCGACTGTACCGGACAAATAAGCCGTTACGGTACTGCCATTCGGCACGGTGCCATGTATCCAAGTACAATCGTCAGGACTGCCGCCTCCGCCTCCGCCTCCGCCTCCGCCAGTATTATTCATCGCCAGGAGCACTACGCCGCCTTTCACCGGATCGACTTCGGCAATGAATGAAGTCAGCTGTACGGTTTGCGTCGTATCCGCTTGATCTTGCCAAGATACGGCAACATTGGCTTGTTTGCACTCAACTGAATTCGCACAACCCGTAATCGTCCAGGTTCGTGTAAATGTCGCATTGGCGCCTAATTGTGTATCGCTATCAGACCCTGAATACGCGCTATAGTCGGACTGATGTACAAAGGTGCGTAATTCTTCGATTTTTTCTTGCGCTAGATTCAGCGCATGCGTTCTCATCCGGCTATCCCCGCTACTGGACAACGTAATCCCTTGCAAACGGGCAACGCCCAGCATTGTCATGCCGACCACTAAAGAGGCTATCATAGCCTCAATCAAAGAAAAGCCTCGAATTTTGCGATGCTGCACGTTCATAATGATCACGCCTTTAAAAATCTTTCCAGGTACCGGGAATGCGCGTAGCATCGTCCACGCTCATTTGAAAAATATCATTCAAGGCGTCACCGCTGCCGTGATCGACTTCAATGAATTTCGTATTGGCATTAAACTTATCCGCATCCCCTTCGATCAGAATTGCCCCATAAACTTCTGCTCCACCAAAACCATTGGTCGCACAATCTGTCGCCGTCTCGTAATAAATAACGCCGTAGACGCGAATGCTGCCATTAAACTTCGGGCATCCGTATCCGCTGGGGATAATCAGTAAAACCGGATTATTCGGTCCGCCGATGGTCCTATTGTCAATGCCTACGCCAGAACAAGAACCGGTTATATCGGATGAATTTATCGGCCCACTGTTATTGACAACATAGATTGAAGGCGCTGAATTCGGCGGCCCGCAAGGAATGCTTGTATACACATGGCCTGCATCTGTGGCTTCTTGTTTAGCATCGGACAAGCTCATTTCAAAATAATTATTCCATGCGCATTCAGTGCCTGGACACCCGGGAAACGTACCGACATTATAATTATCCGATACCCCCGTCTCGCCAGTGTCTAACACGCCATTGTTATTCGCATCGTCCCACAGGTTTACGTTCATATGCCCTTGAGGAAGACAAGTCGAAGAAGCGCTGGTGCCGCTTGCGGCCACAAGATTGCCTACCCCGAGTAAATAAGTAGTCGGGCCTCCTTTGGTACCCGTAATACACCCTGATGCAGCCAACGGCGGCGGCATCGTCATGCCGGAACCGAACAGACTTTTGCGGATTTGTTTAACCCACGCTTCTGATTGTGCTGTTATGCTGGCATCGTTACTTCCTTGCGATACCGAAGTCACTCGTATCGCGTCGCTTCCTTTAGTAAAAGTTAGTAGATAATTATAGCTTTCACCTGTCGAGGTTCCGACAACAGGCGGGAGCGCCGAGGGGCAACCATTTGGCAACGAACCCGCTGCACAAGTGACGTTATTGGGAATTGTGTTGCTTTTGGCCCAAGCCAAGCCATATTCAAGCCCGGCTTCGGCTGCCTCCTGTGCTTCGCGGGCTCGTAAATCGTTACCGACAATTTGTTGTTCCATGACGCCTGTACGCGCCGTAGTCAGCGCAACGCCCCCCATCACTATCGACAAAACCATGACCACAATCAACGTAGCCGCTCCTTGCTGTCGTCTCATAAAGCCAATACCAATCATATTCATATCAAGGCAGTCCCAATCAATTAAGAGGCGGTAGATATTTATCGTTCCTGATCCGCACTTGTTGCGTGATTGTTTGCGAAACTGCAGTATCGGTCCGTAAACGCCCCGTCAATCCGATTGCAACATTGCGAACGAACAAACAAGCAGGATCAGGTGCGGTGCCATTTCGAACGCATGTCCGGCACGCTTCACCGGCATCGCACAATCCGTTGCAGTTATCGTCGCCATCAAAGCATCCATCATTATCTGAGTCGGTCGCCATGCTGGTGACATTAAGAACTTCTGTAGCCAATACGAACGCTAAATCAATTATCTCAACATCCGGCTCGGTGACCGATTGCCAATCGCCATTAGTACAGTTCTCATTGGTCGTGCCATCACGACGCATTTCCAATTCGCCGTCATTATTCAGTCGAAAGCCAAAACGTTCATCATCATTCACAACCGGAGGATTGTCATTATTACGGTTATACGCATAAACAATGCATGAGCCACTGTCATATATCGCAATATCCGTTGTTGCGCCGGCTGTGAGATCGTCAAAAAAGGGGTTATTTTGCAAAGCGGCATTATTTTCAGGATCGTCTGTAACAAAGCCAGCGCGTCTAATATCGCGCACCATGATATCCATCATTGCCCGCATATCCTGATTTAAGCGAGTCAATTTAATATTGTCGCTTTGACCTCTAACCGATGTAGCGAAAACATTGACACCACCCGCAACAACGATTAAACCGACCAACATCCCAATCAACAACTCGATTAAAGTCAAGCCGGTTTGATATCGTTTACTTAGCTGCATAGCGGATACCTGTCTATAGTTCCGCATATCCTAATGCGCCCCAATAGACTGACGGTGACAGTCGCACTAAAATATTCAGATGTCAAAGTAGTCGCGCCATCCATCAGATTATCGCCTCGAGTTGGATTAAATAGAGTAAAAACATCGTCATCCCCGCCAAAGGCGGCTGAATCTAATGTTGTCCCGAAAAAATCGCTACCGTTGACTGTCTTGAGTAATTCATTACTTCCGTCAGGATCGGCATGAACGGTATAACTCCAGTTGCTTCCTGCTGAAAAAGTCACCTTGACGATTCTATTGCGTTTAATCGATTCAGCGCGTGCCAAACGCAAATCGGTGGCTATTGCTTCAACAGCACCGGTAATACGTTGTTTATCAAGGCTCGAATTAAAGGCAGGAGCGGCAAGAGCTGCTAAAATCGCGATAATCGCAACCACAACTAACGCTTCAAGAAGAGTGAACCCTCCGGAACACGCACTATTCCATAAGGAAGACATAGAGAGGGGGTTTTTATTCATTCCATTATTATGTGGCTGCACAAAAAATAGCGCCTAATAAAACGCTATTCGCATTATGCAATATGCGGTATTAAGCTACAAGCAATGATGCGAACCGCATAATGTGTTTGAAACAAAGAGGACTTATGACCGACATACCAAATCACTGGGCGCAAGGCTGGGCGTTTTATAAATCCGGAGGCAAGGGCTTTGTGCCGAACGAAGAAGATCCGGAACTGATCGAATGGGTCAAAGGCTTCGGGGCGGCGATGGCCGATTACGACTTGGAAGGCGAATATCCGAGTCTTCAAACCGCCCTACTCGATCACGGCATCGATGCGGATTTGCTGGCGGAATGTTTAAAAGCGGCCGAAAGAATCCTCGCGGAACCGGAATTCAACCGCTGGCCGTCGGTGCCGGTGCGGGGCTATGGCGAAGGGAATCTTCGGGCCGGGCCGTTTGTGGTGGTTTTGCCGGATGCGGCGAATGATGAACATTAGGCGGGTAACGGCCACTTTGTGGACTGCCATGTTGTAGGCGTCAGTGACAGCAGTTGATTCGTTAACTACCTGTTAGTTTAAGCTGATGCTTGATTGCAAGACCTGTAAAGTGGACTCCATCTTAAATCCAAAAAATAGTCTATTTTAAGGTGATCACCCCCTCCGGAATGCGTCAATGACATTGAGACACCAAGTTGTTTTAATTAGTGTCTAATTGTTGTGTATTTATGGGTCGAGGTTCTCCTTTGTGCAACGTGGCTTGCAAAATCTCCTTGGGCGGCGGTTTTAGGGTGTCATTCTGGCTAGATAAAGACGACGGCGAACGATTGAGAAAATTGGCAGGTTCAATAACCGATCATCTCGGCGATAAAACCGGCTATGCCGATGTGATCAGCGAGGCTTTGAAGCGGTTGGAAATCGAAATGACGCCGGGCCGGCGCCAAAAGCATGATGCGCTATGGCCTGCTCT